>JASBVF010000058.1 GCA_030147525.1 Bacteroidota bacterium | reverse complement strand
CCTGCTTTATAACTTTTCGCCATCTTGTCCTGCTGTCACGGATAGGTTCCCTGAGTTGATCAGTCCGGCAGCAAGGTTAAATGGATATATTTTTCATCAGGATTGGTTGCAAAATCTGCTTATAGCCTCGTCTTTAGGTGGATTTAGGCAGCTACGCGATCCGATATAATCAGCAAAATTCGAAGCTTACAAACTCATAGCAGAGTTCGATTGCTTTTGTCAAGGCATAGTTGAGGGTACAAGCGATACAGATCCAAGTAATAAAAGATATGATTTGTTATCCCTTGATTTAAATTTAATTGGCTTAGAACTAAAGGAAGATACTGTAATCATTTTTTTAGATTTTTTTGTTAAAAATCAAGAGGGAAAGCTCGTGCCTACAACTACAATCGAGAAAGGATATGTTGATTGTTATGATATGGTAGCGTTGGTATTCGTACAAGAATTAAAAAAGCCGGTTTTTGCTGTAATTGGTGAGGCAATCATTGATTACAGAAATATTGAATTTACAAAAAAGAGAGACGAGAATTTTAGAAAATGTATAAATGGAAGAATCAAGTTGAACAAGTGGTTGAAAAATTATATGGATGATAATAACCTTTAACCTACTTTTATACCACCTGTAAATCGAAGAACAGTCCAACTCGTCACAAACTTTGCTCTTCAGTTGTTACAAGTCTTTCACTTCATAAACGTACCGCCAGCTTCTTTCATTCAAAATATCCCACCGTTTAAGCAAGCGTTTAGCGAAGCGGCTCTTGCGGCAGGTCTGCTACACTCGTCGCAAGAACCATATTTTTCTAAAAATATCTCAAAAAATTCCTACCTAAGCACCGTAACAGTTCCCTCAATTCGGTGTCTTTTTCTGCTTATTGTTTCAAGGTATTCAAATATGTAGACGTAAACACCTTGTGGTATGTCGTGGGCATTCCACATGAAAGGGGCTAATTTAATTTCTTTCACTAAACCACCCCATCGATCGTAGATTGCCAATTTGATAGGTTCGAAATTTTTTCCTTGCGGGAAAAACCCGTCGTTAATGCCATCGCCATTAGGGCTGAAAACATTGGGAAGATATACTGCTGTGGTACAGTCATCTACTTGCAAAGAAACTACGTCACCGTAATCACACCCATCTATGTTAACGGCCATACTGTAAACGCCTTGGTCGTAAAGTTTGAGCGGAAGAATGGTGGGTTCTCCGTTGATCAAAAAGACATCTGTGAAGTCGCTGAACAAAGATGGTTCCCAGGGCAAGTCCTGCGGGCACAGCGCTGTATCGGAAGGGAGGATCAGAGGTGGCCGGCCGCCGAATTGCGAAGCGACCAATACAATCCCGGCGGAATCGGCGGCAGTACAATAACCGTCACTTACGGTGACAGCGTATTGTCCGCTCTGCGAAACTTCGATAGAGGGGCTGTTCACTGCATTGCTCCAAAGGTAACTTTTCAAGGGCCTGCCGGAGGCAACACTTAATGAGACAGGCAGTAGATCGCATACTGTTCCCGATGGATCGATGTTTATCTTTAGGTCATCCAGCACGACAATAGTCTGCTCGTAATCGTAGGCACAGCCAAGGAACCAGACCCGCTGCAAGAGATGATATTCACCCGGTTGAATGAACCGGTGTCCAAACGTCAGCGAATCCTCAAGAGTGATATCGGTGTTGTTACCGGTAAGTTGCCACTCGACTTTATGGGCAAGTTGATTGTAAACGCCGGTTGTCCAGGCGCTGTCGCCGAGGCAGAGCGTATCCGGAAAGTCGAAGTAGGCCGTAGGTGGCGCTGGTATTTCACAAAAATCGGAGAAGCTAAACTGAGCCGTTCCGGTGGCAATGTTCGCCAGTGCCAGGCTGTCATTGTGAAATGTATCGACATTCATAGTCCCGAAAGTCAGGGAAACAGGGTTGCTTTTCAAGCAGGAAGGTAATACCGGACAGCCTTCGATGAAACCCAGTGGATCAGTTTTTGAAACGATCATTCGGGGAAAAACTGCGCCGGTAGAATCGAAATGCAACCGGGTCGTCAGTAGCAGCGAGCCGTCGCTCAGGGCGTCGATCTGGGGTTCATAAAGCGGGTAGCCTCTTTGCCATTGGATATTACCGGCGGCGTCCAGCCTGGCCAGTACGACCGGGAATGCGCCGTAAGTGGAATAGCCTAACACGAGGTTGCCGTCGGGCAAAATATTCATGGTAGCATTGGCATATTCAAAGGCATCGGCATGGAAAACTTTAGCCCACTCAAGTTCCAGATCAGGGGTAAAACGGGCCAGGACAGCGTTGGTTTTGTTATCGGTAAAAGGATAAGCGACATTTGTTTTGCCGAGCAGGTAAATACCGTCATTGACCGCATAAATCTGGCCTTCATCTAATTCCGGGAGTGTTTTCATGGTTACCGGCATGCCGTCGAGATCTGTTTTTAGGATAAAACATTCATCCTTGCCCGTGTTATTATAATTATCAAACCTGCCGCTGATGTAATAACCCTCATTCGGAATATAGGCGATTTCATCTGATAAAAGTTGAAAAGTATTGAAGCCGGGTTTGCTGAATAACAGACCTATATGCCAGATATCATTACCAAGGCTATCGAGGTGGTAGAGTTCCAGGATATAAGGATCGATTGTCTGTAAATAAATAATATTACCATCGTCTTTATGGATAAAATCCCCGTAGGATAAAGGTGACCAATGAACGGGCTTTCGAGCCCAACTCTCTCCAGATACTACATTGTAGTTGATAAGGGTAAGCGGAGTAGACGGTCCTTGAGTAACACTTTGAAGTATGGTAATTCTATCATGAAAATAGACAGATCTACTGGGGCCCCAAGCTTTAGATTGATCCGGATAAAAAAGCTTAACCGCATATTCCGATGAAACGCCCTCCGTTAGATCCATCAGGTAAATTTGTGGCGATTGAATGGTAAAAGGAGGGCCATAAAATAAGGCCATGATTTTATCTTCCTCATTAACCATTACATCGCCTAATCTGTGACCAATAATATCCATTGAAATTTGAAACGAGGAGGGTTGGGCCTGTGTAGTATAAGAATTGGTAAGGAAAAAGATAAAAGAGAATATTACAATGCGGCTATTAATATTCATGGGCTGATTATTTTACAACAAACTCCCTCGGACTATTCAATCCGAGGGAGTTTTAATTAAAATATTACAAACGTGCTATTTCCGGTTCACAGCCGCATCCAGTTAGCTGTATCCCCATAGTTTGAAAATACGTACTTCCACGTGGATTACCTGGTTGGCATTCAGTACTGGAGATGAATTCAATTGTAAAATCTGGATGTTCGGGAGGAGTTTGAATTTGAACGTCTTCGATACGGAAAGCACAATTGCAGGATGAAGTTTCCGAGCGGTCGCCGATTTGGCCGTTCGTTGAAAGACTTACGTGTTTTGCCAAAAAGGCGTCCCATTCTTCTTGTGCATCTTGTTTGGCTTTTTGCATAAGAGAAGCAGCACTTTGAGGTGGTTGATCCGAAACCCGAAGGTCTTCATTAGAGCAAGAAAAGAAAAGTAAAAATGCTAAAATGGTGAATGGTGAATGGTGTTTTCATAAAAAATCGGTTTTAAGAATTAATAATCCGCACAATATCCAAAAAAAAGAATCATTCTTTGAAATATGGGGCAGTATTTTTTACCTCACATTTTTCAAATTTTGTCATCTATATAAGATTCACTCCTCTTCTGGACAGAGAGGAGAAGAGGGTGAAGTGTCCACTCACGGCCTCAACCCCACCTGCATCCACCCTTGCGCCGTGAAATCCCCGTCCGCCCACATCCGCACGAGGTACCAGCCGGCGGCGGCTTTTACCTCGAATGATTTTTCAAAAGTGCCCGCCCCGAACGGAGCGCCCGGCAACAGCGCCAGCCGCTGGCCCGTCTGGCTGATGAGTTCGATTTTTACGAAGGCGGGTTTTGCCAGTGTGAAAGTCGTCGTCAGGTGCCGCCCGCCGGGGTTCGGGAATAGGTCGAACGACCCGATCAGCGAGGGAATTTCAAAATCATCGGACACCGGGTTCGCCTCGATGGCGCCGATGGAGCGGGGCGTGTCGAAGCCCATTTCATAAAAATCCAGTTGCGGCTCGCTCACCGGGTAGCCTGCGCCCGCCGCCGGGCTGTTCATCGGGATCATGAAATCCCCGATCCAGGCGTCCTGGAACATCGGGTCTTCGTTCACGATGCCGTCCACGTCCGTCACCGGCACGTCGGGGCCGCTCCAGTTCGGGTCGGCGGCGTTGTACCAGAGGTTGTTTGAAAAGGTGAAAGTCTCCGGACGGGTGTTCGGGCCGGTGTTCGTTTCGGTGGGCAGGTTGCCGGCCAGCCAGACGATGTTGTTCCGGAAGGTATTGTCGCCGCACTCCACGAAGCGGTCGGGGTCCACGGTTTCCTGCAGGATGCGGATGACCCAGTTCTCCGGGGCATAGATCGTGTTGTTCACCACCTCCACGTTTACCGCCCCGACGAAAGCCACCGCCGCCCACGATCCCACGATGATGTTGGAATACACCTGCAAATCCGCCGCCTCGAACGTGGCGTCGATGGGCCGGAAAAAGGACAGGCCGGTGCTGCCGCCGAGATTGAGCGTGCGCTGGCCGCCGTTGCGGAAGAAATTGCCCTCGATGCGCACGTGCTGCGTGCCGCCCTTGGCCTGGATGGAGTTGGAACCCATGTTTTCAAAAAAATTCCCTTTGATCAAACCCCGGTGGCAGCCCACCATGTCGATGCCGCTGCCGCCATTGGCGCCGTTGAGGAAGGTGCAGTTGCGGATTTCAAAATCGTCGAGGCCGGAGAGTTTCAGCAGATCGTTGTTGCCGGAGGCGGACATGTCTCGGAAGGTACAGTTTTCAAAAATAATATGGTGGGCGGGCGTATTGTAAGTGCCGCCGTCGTCGCAGTTGAAGCCGTTGCCGGTCTGGTGCTGAAAGGTCAGCCCGCTGATGTGCAGGTAGGCGGCATCGCTGAGTTGGATGGCGTTGGAGCCGCCTTCGAGGATGGGCGTTTCCCCCGCTGCGTTTTTGATGAAAATCCACTGGCTGGCCGTGCCTTGCAGGTTGGCGGCGTACTGCCCGCCGCTGTGGGTGCCGCCGTGAAACAGGATCGTGTCGCCGGGCTGCGCCGCCGCTGCCGCCGCTTCGAAATTGGCGTAAGTCTGTCCTACCCCGACGTGGAGCGTGGCTGGAAAAACCGCATTTGAAAAAAGGAAAAAAACCGGGAGGAGTAAGCTGGCATTTCTCATCTGGAAAATAGTTTGATGAAACAACGGGGGATAATGGTTGGATGTTCTAATTTTCGGCTTTGTTCACCAGATTAAAATTCAAGTAGGCAAGTAAGCAGTAGGCCGGTAGGCGGACAGGCTGATTTTTAATTGGTTTGTCTCCGGTATTTAAATTATCCACGGTACTGCCTGCTCGCCTACCGGCCTACTCCTAAAATGATCGCAAATACTCCCTCCCCGCCCTACTACGCTGTCATTTTCACCAACCTCCGCACGGACGTGGACGAAGGCTACGCCGAAACCGCCCAACGGATGGTCGAACTGGCCGCCCAACAACCCGGCTACCTCGGCTTCGAAAGCACCCGTGACGGCCTCGGTATCACTGTTTCCTACTGGGAAAGCCTGGCAGCCATCCGCCACTGGAAACAGCAGGCCGAACACCTCGTTGCGCAGCAAAAAGGAAGGGAAATGTGGTACTCGGCGTATAAAACCCGGATTTGCAAGGTGGAAAGGGAATACGGATTTGAGAAAGGGTAAAGCCTTTAATTTGTATGCGTGACGAGGACGGCCCGGTGCAACGGCCCCCTTTTCATCCCGTAGGGAACTGTTCCGTCAAAAGTGAAGCCAGGCAAGGCAGCCCTCGTGATGGAACAGTTCCCTGCGGGATGAAAAAAGGCTGTGTTTCATCGGCCTGTCCCTGTCAAAAGTGATAAACCACCGTGACCTCCTACAATCAAAAAATAGTGATGAAAAATAGTATTCAACCTGCCACCCCTGCCGATATCCCCGCCCTCGTCGCCCTGCTCAACCAGGCCTACCGGGGCGAAGCTTCCCGCCAGGGCTGGACGCACGAAGCCGACCTGCTGCAAGGCGACATCCGTACCGACGAAGCAGAACTGGCAGCGATTTTTGAAGCGGAAAACGAAGCCATGCTGAAATGCGAAAACGAATCCGGCGACCTCATCGGTTGCGTGCATTCGATCAAAACCGGTAGCCGGCTTTTCCTCGGCAAACTCGCCGTTCGGCCCGATCAGCAGGGCCGGGGCATCGGGAAGCTGTTTTTAAAAGCGGCGGAAAACTACGCCCGTGCGCAGGATTGCGACACCATTTTTATGTGGGTGATCACCGAACGCACCGAACTCAACGAGTGGTACTTCCGGCACGGCTATCAGCCCACCGGCGAGCGCAAAGCCTTTCAGGTGGACGCCAGGTATGGCGTTCCCGTCCATCCGCTGGAATTTATGATGCTGGAAAAACGGCTGGAAGACCGGATTTAGATCTCCCGCTCCATTTCATACTGATCGATGTGATTTTCCATGCCGATTTTTTTCAAAAAAGCCAGCGTACCTGTGGCGCTGTTCGGAATATTGACCACCCTGACAGCCGGAAAATCAGCGGCAAGCCGGTCGAAGAGCAGCGTGGCAAAGCCCTTCCGCCGGTGCGCCGGATGGACGCCAAACTGCTGCACGAGCCCTGTCTTCGGCGCAAAAATCAGGTAGCCGGCCAACTCACCTGCATTGTACAGTTCACGGTATTCAAATTCCGAAGGATGCACGGAAAGCGCCTCGCCGGTCAATTCCCAGCTGGGTTCGAAGTCCCGGCAGGCGGCGTATTTTTCAAAATCGGGAGTGGTCGCCATACGGAGCTCTGCCAGGCTGTTTGCTGTTTTTTGTGAAACAAGTTCGCCCCGGAAACAATGCAGCAACTCCGGCCGCTTCCGAAAACCTGTTTTTTGGTAGGCCCGGATGGCCCGTTCATTGGTGGCGATGACTTCCAGGGTGGAAAACGTCACGCCGGCCCGGCGGAGTGCGGTTATTGCCTCATCATAAATTTTACCCAGCAGCCCCTGCGCCCGGTAGGCCGGTTCGATGCCGGTGGCGGTGTTGTGGGCGGTCAGCCGCCCGTCCCGTTCCCGAATACCGTTCATGATGAACCCCCGCAGCTGCCCGTCAATGAAGCAGCCGAAAGATAGGCTGTAATCCACGCCGGCCACCAGCCATCGGGTGCGCAGGTAGTCTTCCGTGGCATTAAATTTTACGAAATAATCGGAAAACGCCTCGTTGAAGCAACGGGTGATTTCCGGTAGCGGCGTGTTTTCGAGTGATTGAATTTTTATGGACATGCTTTTTTGTTTTGTTTGATTTGTTTGAGGAGTTTGATGGGTTTGATTTGTTTGAGGGGTTTGAGGAGCTTCCCGCAACACCTCAAACAAATCAAACCCATCAAACCCCTCAACCCCCTCAAACCTCACCCCCGCTCCTCCATTTTTTTCCTGATTTTACTGCCGGTGCGCAATGACCGGAGCAGCAGCAGGAGGAAAAAGGCGGATACGCCGAAGCCCCATTTTGCACCATTCATTTCACCGGAATCGTAAAAAAGGTAGCCGAAAGTGGCGGAGGCGATGATCATCAACGTCAGTACGAATTGCTGGCCAACCTGGTAGAGCAATTTGGAGCCCTCCCGGATGTCGGGGGTTCGGGTTTCAAGTTTATTTTTTTCTATTTTTTGTAAAACACGATGCAGCTCGTCGGGCAGGCCGAGCGAGGTGGCAACGGTGCGCCGCAGCAGTTTGGCGACGAATTCCACGAGGTTTTCTTTTTCACCCACCACAAACTCCCGGACGTAGGGCCGCACCACATCGAGCGGATTCAGTTTTGGGTCGAGGGTGGTGCTCAGGCCGAGCAGGAGGGTGATCATTCTGTTCATCAGCACCCAATCCTTGGGAACCTGCACGGTGCCGGAGACACCGCTGAAACCGATTTCCCGGATGAGATCGAGCATGCTGTTATTCAGCGGATTGACTTTGATGTCTTTGAAATTGAGGCCTTCGAGCTGGATTTCATTCTGCAGAAAATTCCGCATGGCGTCGATCATTTTTTCGGCCATTTCCTCGGCCTCCTGTCCCTTGGCAATGAAGCCCATCGAGCGGGCGGCCTCGATCATGGCGTCCGAATCATTTTTCACCGCAGCCTCGATGAGCCGGGGAATGCCTTCCTGCATTTGTTTGCTCAGTTCAGCCACGGCGCCGAAGTCGATGAGCACGATGGTGCCGTCCTGTTTCACCAGGATATTACCGGGGTGGGGGTCGGCGTGGTAAAATCCATCCCGGAACACCATGCGGCAGTACACCCGGATGAGGCGGGTAGCGAGGTCCCGCTTGTCGATTTGCCACTCATCGAGCCGGGCTAAATTGGAGATTTTGACGCCTTCGTGCCAGGTGGTGGTCAGTGTTCTTTGGGTGGAGTAGGGGGCATACACTTCGGGAATAGCAAACCGTGGTTCGTCCTTCAGGCTTTCGGCGATGCGCTGCATGGAGCGGGCCTCCTGCGTAAAATCCAGTTCCTCTTCGATCATTTTCCTCACCTGCGAGTAGAGGAAATCCATGCCTTTGATGTCAAAAAACCAGGCCACCACGCCGTTGATTTTGCGGATAATCCGCAGGTCAACCGCTGCAATTTCCTCGATGTTGGCATGTTGCACTTTGACGACCACTTCGGTGCCATCCGGCAGGGTTGCCCGGTGCGCCTGCCCGATGGAGGCGGAGGCGAGGGGTGTGTCATCGAAACGGGTGAAAAGTTCACCGGGCGTTTTCCCCAATTCACGCACGATGCGTTCCTGCACCTCGCTGAAGGGCCGGGCGGGGATGCGGTCCTGCAGTTCTTCCAGTGGTTTTTGAAATGCTTCGGGCAGAAAATTGCCGAGGATGGAAAGCAGCTGACCGATTTTGATGAAAAGTCCCTTCAGCTCAAGAATGGCTTTTTTCACCCGTTCCGCATTGCGGATGTGGAGGGCGAGAATGCGTTTTTCGTAGTACTTTTTACCAAAGATATTTTTTAAAAACAGCAGCCAGATGTAGCTCCACATGACGGCGAGGGCCGTTGCGTAGGCTTTGCGGATGCGCCAGGACGGGGAGTAGATTTTTTCTTTTGACATGCCGGGTGTTTTTCTTGAACGGCATGCAAAGAAACGAATTATCGGCGTAGTGGTTGTCAATTATTGGGTCAGGAAAAGAGAACGCACAGGCCGCTTCAACTACAACTTTTAATTCAAACTGGGCCGTTGGTGCGTTTTGGGAATGATGGGCCTGGAGGCGATGACCAGCACCTGAATCATGACGGCAAGGCCAATCAGAATGGCAAGTTCGAGTTGCGTCAGCAGGGAGGAGCCTGCCACGATCTTTTTGGAATTGTCGCTCAGCAGTTTTCCTTCCGAGACCTGGATGTCGGAGAGCTTGTGCAGGTCGTTGGCGGCCACTGTGAAGGTTTTGTTTAGTTGTTGCCTGGTTTCGGCAAGTTTTGCATCGTTTCCGGCAAGCGATAGGTATTGTGATTCGAGGATTTGGAGGGTCGCCACATTGTTTTTGAAATCATTGAAACAGATGGATTCCGGTTCCGTGAACTTGGTTTTTTCATAATCGGAAATGATCGTGCTGATCGCTGCATTCCGTGTTTCAAACTGGGCAAGGAGGTTGGCTTCGTCCTGTTCGCTCAGGTTGTCGAGCATCATTTTTTTCTGGTAGAGGTGGCCGGAAAGCTCGTAAATGTAGCTTTCCACCAGCAGGCGGTCTTCGTACACCGAGGAGAAGGTGGTGCCCAACTCATCCACGTTGTGTTTGTCGTAGATGTTTTTCAGGACGATGATGAGACATACGATTGCCAGAAGCAGTGCTACTTTTATTTTTTGCCGGATGCTGTATGCCCATTTCATGACCAGATAGTTTTATGAACCCGATGATTGAATCAGCTAAAAAAAGAAATTTTAGTGAGATTCCCAAATGTTTACATGGTGACAATTGCCACCCCGGAACCGTAAAATCCTGCCAATCTTCCACATGCCGGCGAAAGTAATATCAATCTTTCATAAAAGCATCTCATCAAAGCCGGATTGTTCCAGTACCAGTTGCCCGAAGGCCACATTTTCGTCGTTTGGGGAAAGCGCCTCGTGAAAATACAACTCGAAATCCTGCCCCAAACAGTGAATGATGAAATCAACCAGCACGCTGTTTTGAAAAACGCCGCCGCTGAAGGCGATTTTTCGCAGGCCGGATTGCCGTGCCACCGTTTTCACCAAAACCGCCAGTGAATAGTGAAATTTGGCAGCAATGAAATCCCGGCTCAAGCCTGCCTGAAGGTCCTGCAGGATGCCCTGCATCAGCGCTGCGGTGGGAATGACCCCATCTTTGGCAGGAGCGGCAGGGTAGTGGTCGGAGAATGCCAAACCATGCAGTCTGAGGTAACGCAGAGCCCTGTTTTCGAGCAGCATGGCGGCTTCGCCTTCGTAGGTTTGCAGGTCCGAAACGCCAAGCAGGGAGGCCACGGCGTCGAAGATGCGGCCCACGCTGGAAGTTTGCAGGGCGCTGCCTTTGTTCAGCATGGAGGTGTAGAGCCGCCACTCCGTTTCGGTAAATTTTTTTCGTAAAACAAGCTCCGCCCCATCCAACCCGTGGCAAGCCGAGAGGGCGGAAATGCGTGGTTCACGGGGCATTTTATCACCAAGAATGAAGTTGAAATAACCGAAATGACCGGATCGGCGGAAGCTGCCGTTTGCAAAGCTGAAAAACTCGCCTCCCCACACCATTCCGTCATCGCCGAGGCCCGTGCCGTCCCAGATGACGCCGAGCACGGGCTCCGGTTGATCGGTCAGCAGGTACTCACCGAGTACAGCGGCAAAATGAGCGAGGTGATGCTGCACGGTTTTAAAAGGAATACCCAAGTCCGCTGCCAGTTGCCGGCTAAAAATTGTGGACGGGTAATTCGGGTGTTTGTCCGCCACGATGCAGTCAGGTTTTGCGCCCAGCAACCTGAAAAAATGCTGAACTGTGTGGCGGTAGTTTTCTTCGGTTTCAAAACTTTCGAGGTCGCCGAGGTACTGGCTGAGGTAAATATTTTGCCGGTGCAGCAGTGCGAACGTACTTTTCATCATGGCGCCGCCGGCAAAGACGTTTTGGCCTCGTCCTGCGAGGGTGCTGTTGATAAACGTGGGCGCCATGCCCCGTGAACGCCGCAGGATGATTTTCTTTTTGTGAAACGGGGTGAACCGCACCACGCTGTCGTCTTGCGGCACAGCAATTTCCCGGTTGTTGGTCAGGATGAAATCGGCAATGCCGCCAAGGTCATCCAACGCTTTTTCATCCCTGAAAACGATGGGGGAGTTGCTGCGGTTGCCGCTGGTGGCGACGATGGGTTTGCCAAAGGAACGAAGCAGCAGTTCGTAGAGTGGGGTGTAGGGAAGCATTGCGCCGGTTTGGGACAGGCCGGGGGCGATGAGCATTGAGGGTTCGCTCTCCACCAAAACAACCGGCGATTCCGGTCCGAGCAGCAGGTCTGCCTCTTCGGGGCGCAGGGAGGCAGTCCGGCGGAGCGTTTCGATATCGGGAAACATGAGGGCGAACGGCTTGGAAGGGCGATGCTTTCGCTGACGCAAAGTCTCCAGGGCCTTGTCGTTGGCGGCGTCGCAGGTGAGCAGGTAGCCGCCGATGCCTTTGATGGCAATGATTTTACCCTCCTCCCAAAGCCGGGATACCAATTCGATGATGCGGCCGGGCTCTTCCGGGATCAACGCCCCGGCATGGGTGAAAAACTGCAATTCAACCGGGCACTTCGGGCAGGAATTGGTCTGTGAGTAGTAGCGACGGTCGAGCGGATTTTCGTATTCTGCTTCGCAAACAGGGCACATTTTGAAAACGGCCATCGTCGTCGTTTCCCGGTCATAAGGCAGTGTTCGGGCGATGGAGAAGCGAGGCCCGCAATTGGTGCAGGTGATGAAAGGGTAGCCAAATCGCCGGTTCTCCGGCGTCAGCAATTCCTTCCGGCAATCCTCGCAGATGGCAAAATCGGGCGTGAGCAGCAGGTTGGCAGGGCCTTCGGCGTGACTTTGAATGATGTTGAAGCCGGTGAAAACCTGCTCTTCTGCCGGCTCGATGCGATGGCGAACGATGCGGGATAGGCGGGGCGCCTTTTCGATCAAATCATCCAGAAAAGTACGGGCAGCCGCTTCACCGGCATTGATTTCAACATGCACGCCATCCACGGTGTTGTTGACCCAACCGTTGAGGCCGTGCTCACCGGCCAGCCGGTACACAAACGGCCGGAACCCGACGCCCTGCACCTGCCCTTCGAGGTGAAGGTGCCAGGTGGACGTTCCGGCTGCTGGCTGTTGGTGGTTGGATGTAGGCATGTGGGCTGCGTTGTTGGCGGGAAGTTCGAAAAATATTTGATCTTCGGGAGTCATTTTATCAAAATACAACACGCATGAAAAAAACTTTAGCCGACCTTTTGCTGCTGGGTGATCCACGGCTGTACCAGACCTGTGATCCCGTCCTCGAAAGCGAGCGGCATCTCATCCCCGGCTGGGTAGCTGACCTTCACAACGTCATGGAAGAAGTACGGGCAAAATACGGCTTCGGGCGTGGCATTGCGGCCCCGCAACTGGGCATCATGAAGCGCCTGTTTTACCTGAATGTCGACAGGCCCGTCGTCGTCATCAATCCGGTGTTTGAAGCCCTGAGCGATGAAATGTTTGAGTTGTGGGACGATTGCATGAGTTTCCCGAATCTGCTGGTGAAAGTCAGGCGGCACAAGCGTTTAACCATGAAATATCTCGATGAAAACTGGCAGCCGCAATCCTGGGAAGTGGAGGATGCGCTATCTGAACTCATCCAACATGAATACGACCACCTCGACGGCGTTTTGTGCACGATGCGAGCGGTGGATGGGAAGGCGTTTAAGTGGAGGGGTTAAAAGTTTATAGGTTTAAAAGTTTAAAGGGAGTCGTACGAAAGCTGGAATGTGAACCCCTTTAAACTTTTAAACCTCAAAATCTACTCACTTCGCAACGAGTTAACCGGATTTGCCCAGGCAGCTCTCAGTGCCTGGAAGCTTACCGTCAGCAAGGCTACCAGCAGGGCTACGACCAAGGCCAGAGCAAAAATCCACCAGCTCAAATCTGCCTGATAGGCAAAGTTTTCCAGCCATTTTTTAGCGCCCCACCAGGAGAGAGGCAGTGCGATCAGGCTTGCAATCAGCACCCAGCGGGTGAATTCGGAGGTCAACAGGGTGAAAATATTGGCAGTGGTGGCGCCCAGCACTTTTCGCACACCGATTTCCTTGGTGCGGCGTTCGGCTGTGAAGGCCGCCAGCGCCAGCAATCCCAGGCACGCAATGAAAATCGCCAGTCCGGCGAAAATCACAAAAATATTACCCAGTCGCTGCTCAGTCTCGTACATGCGGTTGAAGCGGTCGTCGAGGAAGGCATAATCGAAAGGCAGTCCCGGCGAAACAGCATCCCAGCTTGCCCTGACTTTTTCGATAAAATTCCCCACGCCGGCCTCTGCATCGAAACGGATGGATAGGTTGCTTTGCTGGTTTGGTGAGTAGTAAAAACTCAGCGGCCCGATATTTTCCCGCAGGCTTTCGTAGTTAAAATCTTTGACGACACCGATGACTGTGTAAGTGGTGTAAGTCGCCAGGGAGTTGTCGTCGAATTGGTTGATGCGCTGACCAATGGGATTTTCGAAGCCAAATTTTTTAACCGCAGTTTCATTCAAAACCACTGCCGTGCTGTCGGTTGCAAACTCCTCGGAAAAGAAACGCCCTTCCAGCAGCGACATCCCCAGCGTGGCGAGGTAATTTTCATCCACCCACCAGCATTGTATGTTCAGTGAAAACTGGTCCATGCTTTTCCCGTCAATCCACATGGTATTGTCGCTTCGGCAGGAGTTGACCGGCAGAAAACAGGATGCCGTCAGGTTGCTGACTTCAGGCATGGCTTCCAGTTCGTTTTTAAAACCTTTGAAATTTTCACGCAACGAGCCTGCATCACTGAGCAGTAGCACCTGTTCTTTTTCAAAACCAAGGCGTTTGTTTTGAATAAAATTCAGCTGCCGGTAGATGACAGCGGTGCCTGCCAGCAGCAACATGGAAATGGAAAATTGAAAAACCACCAGCGAATGTCGCAACCATCCGCTGCGGATGTTGCTTTGGAGTTTTCCTTTTAAAACTTCCAGCGGGCGGAAAGACGACAGGTAAAATGCAGGATAACTGCCCGCCAGCAGCCCCACCGCCAGGGTGCCTGCCAGCAGAATTCCCAGGAAACCGGGATTCGAAAATGGAATTTCCAGCGATTTACCGGTCAGCCGGTTGAAGTAGGGCATGACCAGCTGGCCAAGGACGATGGCAAAAGTGAATGCAATGGCGCTCATCAGAAATGCCTCGGTCAGGAATTGTCCGACGAGCTGCTGCTTCACAGACCCCAATACTTTTCGCATGCCCACTTCTTTCGCCCGGTTGGACGAACGGGCCGTGGCCAGGTTCATGAAATTGATGCAGGCGATCAGCAGGATGAAAACGGCAATGGCGCTGAAAATCCAGATGTACGCCATGTCACTGTTGGGTTCGTGTTCTGCTATTTCATCAGATTTCAGGTGAATGTCCTTCAGGGGGAAAAGCGTGTAGCGAGCCCAGCTGCCCTGCGCTTCCAGTTCTTCGAGGGTAATGCCGACCGCTTGTTTCACCTGCGGTCCGGCGTACTTTCTGAACATGGCTGCGACTTTCGTTTCAATGACTTTTGGGTCAGTGCCGGGTTTGGCAACGAGGTAAGTATTGAAATTGTGGCTGAGCCAGGCAGTGCTTTTCGCCTCATCCAGCCCGGCCATCGAAAGGAAAAAGTCATAGTGAAAATGTGAGGCTTTGGGGATGTCTTCGAAAACACCGGTCACCTTCACCGGGGTTTCGTTGTCCAGGATCATGTTTTGGCCCACCGGGTTGAGGTCGCCGAAGTGGCGTTTGGCAGCGGTTTCGCTAATGACGATGGTGTTCGGATCGCTGAGCAGTCTGCCTTTTTCACCTGCAACCAGCGGGAGGGTGAATACGTCAAAAATCTCGTTATCCGCCCAGACGATTTTCTCCTCGCTGAAATTCTGCTTCGTGCCTTCCCTGCGCAGCAGGCGGTTACCCCACCGGCGGAAGCGGCAGGCCGTTTCCACTTCAGGAATTTCTTCCCGCAAGGCTGCCGCCATCGGCGCCTGCGCAACGGCATAGATTTCCCGCTTGCCGCCGAAGTTGATATCGGAGTTGATGCGAAAAATGCGGTCCGCTTTGTCGTGGTGCTGGTCGTAGCTCAGCTCATCCCAAACGAAAAGGCTGATGAGCAGGCAACACGCCACGCCGATGCTGAGTCCAAGGATGTTGATGCCTGCGTAGAAGCGCTGTTTTCTGAGGTTGCGAAGTGCGATCTTCAGGTAATTGATAAGCATAACCGGGAGTTTTAAAATGTAGATTGTTAATTGTCAGATGATAGCTGGGACGGACTTCCCCCATGCCGGCGTTACAAAAAACTATTTTTTTGCCGGGCAAAATGGTTTTCGGCGGGTTAGAGGTTGGACTGACAAATATTGACGGAAGGGGAGGGGACGGAGTGATCAAAAAAAGGTTGCAGGGTGGCAATTCGCCGAAGGTGAAAGTATATTTTACAGAAAAGTGAGTCGGTTATTATTTTTTAAAAATCTCATTATCAATATTTTAGGCTTTAATTTTTACCTGTTTTCCGGCCGGTAAGATTTTTTTAACAAAAATAAATCCCAACCATTTGGGGGTGCCCCGCTGGTCTTTGGTATTAGATTTCAGACATGCAGATGGAGCCGTTCGCTTTGTTGAATGTCGCTTAAATCAATCTACATTTTTAAATCATCCGACTTATGAAAACTTTCTATTTGCCAGCCCTTCTCTGGGCTTTGGCGCTCAGCCAGACTTTTGCCCAAAAACAACTCGCACCCAGTGCCGCTGCCCACGTAGCCAACTGGACGGGCAACGTGAAAAACCTGCTTCAAGAAGCTGGTTTTGAAACAACCTACTTACAGAACAGACCCCAAAACCCGAAAGCCGTACAAAATCGCAGCGAATTACAACTGGACTCAACCATCCTGTTTTTTGACTACGATCCCACCGGCAGCCTGGACTCTACGCCGCTTTTCCGTTCCGTTCATACCTATTTTGCGCAAATGAATACGGAAGTGGTGGTGGAAGATCAGTTCGATGCCGGCGTTTGGAATCCGGCCTTCCGCACCACGACGGTTCGTGATGAAAAGGACAGGACGGTCGGGATCGCCGCAGCTTATTTTGACCTGGCCTCGAATGCCTGGGTGCCCGATTCAAGAATTGAGATTTTCCCAAGGGGCGATAGCGAGGAACTGCAGGACTCCGTCTTAGTGGATGCCTGGTCCACCGACCTCAACGACTGGGTAAGACTGATGACGATACACAATCAATTCGATGCCGCTGAACGACTCAAGCTCAGCATTACCACCATTGACTTTGCCGGTCAGAGCCTGCAATTCAAAGATTTGTACACCTACGATTTTAATGGCGACAACACCATCATTGAGAGCTTTCTGGTGGATAGCTCGGGCGATATTCCCGGCGGATATCAGGAGTTGACTTACGAAAACCACCTCGTCACCTCCATCACTACTTTCAATGGCGATTGGCAAAGCGGGATGATTCCGCAGGATCGTATTACTTTTAACTACAACGCAGCCTGGTATGTGGAAACGATCCGCACTTATGTCTGGGATATTGATCAAAATGAATGGCTGGAGGTACTTGGCGAAGACTATGGCTATGACAACCAAAACCGTCTGGTCGAGGTCGTGACCACCAATTTTAGTGAAAACAACGAGAATTACATCGAGCGCATCACCTTCGCTTACCGGGAAGCTGAATACATCCACCTCGAAAGCAACTACTATTTTGATTTTGATCTCGATGAATTCGTCCTCATCGACCGAAAATATTACTACTACTCCGGCGATACCGTCTCCGAAACGCCGCACGAGCCTGTGTCTGTTCAGCCACTTGTCGTGTCGCCGAATCCGGCCTCCGGTACCCTTCGCATACAGCTGACGGAAGCTGCCAATGTCCAGGTTTTTGACCTGAACGGCAGGCTTTTACAGCAGGTAAAACTGCATCCGGGACAAATGATGCTCGAGCTGCAAGAACTGCCCGCCGGCATCTACCAACTGAAAGCAGTTACCGCCGGGGGCTATTACGCCGGCAGAATTATCAAACAATAGTTTCTTCATCAGGCTCGGCCGGGGCGGTCTGTGGTCCGTCCCGGGTTTTTCATCCAACTAAAAATACCCGGCAAAAAGATGTGTTGTAAATGATTGAAAATCAATTCGTTTGCCAGTCCGTCTATTTGCCATTCCAAATGTTTTACATGCTTAAAACACTACACGTTTATCACTTTTTTTTAAATCATTTTAAATCAATCTACATCATGAAAACGAATTTTTTGAAAACCAGCATGCTCACACTTATGGTCAGCGCTTTCGCCATGTTTGCCTTTACTTCCTGCGACAAGGACGATGACGTAGCCCCCAGAACGATCAAAAACCAGATCGTCGGTACCTGGGAGTTCACCTCTTTCAAAGTGGATACTTCCGAGTACATGGGAACCCTCGTCGACACGGCTCGTGTCACTTTCGACGCCTTCACCACCGGCACGCAAGGTAATTTCCGGGAAACGGTCATCTACGCTGACGGCGAAAAGGACAACATCACCGGTAAATACGAAGTGGACGAAGCCGGTAAAAAGGTAAAAATGATCTCCGGCGGAGAAACGGAAACCGTTGAAGTCGTCTTTACTACCAGCAACAAAATGGAATGGAAAGGCCAGCAGGACGGTAAAACAGTGCGGGTAAAAGCTTCCCGAAAGTAATTGAAGTCGTAAATTGAGGGCTTTGAAGTGGCTGTGCGCTGACCTTTTTATAAAATTGAACAAGGTTCGCACAGCCGCTTCAGGCCTTCAAATCTCATCAGACGACCACAATTAACCAATCACCAACCATCTGCAATCATGAAATTCATCCATTTTTTCCCAATCCTCCTCGCTGCCGGCTTTTTCTCCTGCAAGCCCGCCGAAATTGCCATCGACAGCTCACTGAATGCACCGGCCATGACCGTGAAAGGCCGCAACGGCTTCCAGATCGGCCAGAAAATTTCTTTCGGTGAATACCAAACCGGCAAGGTTCGCCGGGGATGGACCAAAAGCTACGACGTGCCTTTCGTCGTTCGCTTTCGGGGAGCGAAGGAGAAACTGAGCTTTACCCAGTTCGGTCCCGGCGGGCAGGAGGCGGAAGTCGCCTGCATCAGCAAATTTAAAAGCACAGAAATCATGACCGCCAGGGATTACTTCAGCATTCCCGTCGATATCGATAATTTCTTTGCTGGCAACATTGCTTTTGGTGAAAACCGCTCCAACTGGGATTTCATTCTCTACAACCCCAACGGCGACTTCCTGCGGGATCAAACCTCCGCAGGCTATGTTCAAAACGACTCCCGAACCATCGATATCAAAGCCATCCGGGGCCTCAAAGGTCAGCCGGATTGGATGAAAGAACTCACCGTTTACGGCCACGAATTCAGCATCGATGGCAAAGTCGTTGCGGCTGTTTCAACCGTCAACAAAGGCACCGTCTGGATTGAACCCGGCCTGGATGCAGAAACAAAAACCGTCATCGCTGCCGTCGCCACCGGTCTGCTCCTCCGTACCGATGTTGAAGAGGCCGCCGTTGATTCAAATCGTTGAGTTGATTAAAGCCGGCGTTTGCTTCGGATTAATCTGCATACCCCAAATTCCCAACTCGCACTTAATTTCATCAACCATGTCAAAGCTATTTTTTCTCCTTTTGCCATTGGCAATACTGGCACTCGCATGCACTGACCGGCAGCAAAAAACAACCTCTGAAATGATTGCCAACCCCGAAGAGCGCAGCTACACCGCCCTTCTCGAAATGCTGCTCGACCTTCGCCTCAGCGATGATCAGCGTTCGCTGCTCCGTCCCTTCATGGAAGCCTACCGCACCGGCGCTGAACATGAGCGAACGGCTTTTCAGGAGAAACTGGAGACCTACGACCGCCTCCTGATCATGTCGCCTGCCGATCGGGCCGCTGCCATTCAGTTGCAGCGGGCCAATCTCCTGACTGCTTGTGAGGAACAAGCCAAAACCGGCAACCCGGAGGCTCTGCTCATGCTCGAATTCTACTACGCCTCGCATCCGCCCATTGCCGAAGGCAGCCCTCACCTGACAGTTGAGTTGGTGAATGCATTGCTGGAGTTTGATTATTTTTTTAATGTTGAAATCATTGGCCGCAAGGCCGAACCAACCAATGCCGTCGTGCGTGATGAAATTTACCGGCAATGCGCCCGGAACTGGGAAACACTAAGTCCTGCAGGCCGGCAGGTCGTGTTCGACGCCGCCTCAAAAGTTGCGCAGCAACGCCTTCGATGGCAAAATGCGACTCCTCAGGAGCGCCTGCAAGTCAAAGCCCGGATAATTGGAGAACAGAAACTTGCTCCGGAAGAACAAGCCGAACTGGAAGAAATACGGAAGGATTTAGCGCACCTCGACCAAACCATTTACCAGCAGCAAATCAGCGTCATGGCGGATGACCTGAGTCACCTGCGCCGGCAGCAGCTGCTCATTTTTCAATAACAAACTTTCAACCGGCCATAAAAAATTCACCATCAACCACTTTTCAGACCATGAAAAAGTACATCATTTACCAAATCTTTGCCTGCCTGTTGGCAGCTTTAGCCCTGTTTTCCGGTTGTGAAAACAAAACTGTTCAGCCTGCGCACCCGGCTATCAACCTCGAAACTGCCGTCTGGCAACTCACAGAATTCCTCGTCTGTCCTGAGCCCGTGCAAGTCCCTGACACCCTGTCCGTTCCAATCACCATCAAATTTTCAGCGGGTAAAATCGAAGGTTTCGGAGGTTGCAACGGCTATGGTGGCAATTACCTCAACGATGGCCGGAAATTGATCGTCGAGGGCGTCATCCGCACCGAAATGTATTGTGAAGGCGTGTCCGATTGGGAAAATAGCTACCTCGAAATCCTGCAAAACAGCCAGTCATACACGATACGTGAGGAAGTGCTTGAAATCAGCAGCGGCGATATGGGCGGGTTGAAATTTCGGCTGAACTGGAAAAAGCGTTAAGCCCCTTCCCCGAAACAGGACAGGCGGGCACACTTCACGTCTGCCGGCCTGCTGTCCCTGTCTGGCTGTCATTTTAAAATACCTTCTCGTACAGCTCCCGCTCCCGCTTCTCGAGGTCCGGCTGCTTCTGATCCAGGATTTCAAAAACATTTTTTTTGATAGTGTGGGCGATATCGCCTGTCGGCAAGTCATTGCAGTCGAGGCCGAACGGGTCTTCGATTTCCTCTCCGAGCAACTCTACGCCCAGCAGCGCAAAAAACAGCAACATCGAAAGCGGGATCGTCGTGTAGAGGAAAGTCGTCACCAGGGCAAAGGGAAGCAGCAATCCGTAAGCTGAAATGAAAATTTTAAGATAAACGGCATACGAAAACGGGATCGGGGTTTTCTTGATGCGCTCGCAGGCGCCCAGGATGTCGAGCAGCGACTGATGCTGCGCCTTGATGTTGATGTAGTCGCCTTCGTTCAACTCCCCCCGCCGGTGCGCCTCGGCGATTTTATCAAAAATCTCCAAAGCGATGTGGTTCGGGATGTGGCCATTCGATTCGTAGACCGCCCGTTCATTTTTTGATAAAAAAATCAGCTTGTCCAGGTTCGTCCCTTCCCGCAAATGCTCCACCAGTGCGTAGCAAAAGTTAGCGATCCGGACGGCCATAAAATGCCGGAGATCATGGTCGTTTTTCGGAAACATGGTCTGCGTGTATATCGCAAGGTTGCGGGTATTATTCACGAGGGCGCCCCACTGTTTGCGGGCCTCCCACCAGCGGTCGTAAGCAGTGTTGGTCCTGAAAACCAGCAAAATACTCAGCATCACACCGAGCAGCGAGAACACGCCCGTGTTCATGCTGATTTCATTGTGCCAGTTGAAATAATCCACTACGATGCAAACCACGGTAGTGTAAACGCCGATGGCAAACACACTGCGCATGATGCGTACCATGGTCCAGCTCTTGGCCAGATGGCTCAGGTCGCCGAACCAGTTTTGATTGGTTTTGTATAAAATCATGAGTTTAGAACAGGTTAGATTTCAGCTAAATATTCGTGTGTAAATTTAATTGCCATGGCGCCTTCTCCCACTGCAGATGCGACCCGGTTCATCGCCCCGGAACGCACATCACCGGCGGCGAAAATGCCGGGCTGACAGGTTTCCAGCAGGAACGGTTCCCGCTCCCGCTTCCAGATTTTTTTGTAGTCGGTGTGCTGGCGCAAATCCCGGCCGGTGTAAAGGAAGCCTTTTTTGTCCAACAACAAGTTGTCGGGCAGCCACTCCGTCACCGGTCTTGCCCCGATGAAAATGAACAGTACGTCGGCAGATTCGGTAACGACCTCGCCGGTGTCCAGGTTTTTGATGTGCAGAGCTTCCAGGTGGTCGCTGCCGGTGGCTTTCACCACTTCCCGTTTTCCGGCCACTTTGATGTTGGGGATGGCGTTGATCTGATCGATCAGGTAGCTCGACATGCTTGAAGTCAGATCTTCCCGGCGGATGAGAATGGTGACTTTTTCGGCGAATTGTGAGAGGTAGACAGCCCCCTGTCCGGCTGAGTTGCCGCCGCCTACCACGAATACTTTTTTACCCTTGCAAGCCTGCGCTTCCGTCATGGCGGCACCGTAATAAACCCCGGCGCCGGTGAACTGGTCGGCTCCATCTGCCGGCAACCGCCGGTAATCCACGCCCGTGGCCAGGATCACACTTTTGGTGTTGACGATGCTACCGTCGGCCAGCGTTAGTTTTTTATAGTTTCCATCCACCTCGATGTTCGTCACCGACTGTGGCGAAAGAAATTCAATGCCAAACCGGGTAGCCTGCGAAATTGCCCGCCTCGAAAGATCGGCACCGCTCAGCCCTTTCGGGAACCCGAGGTAGTTTTCAATCCTTGAACTCGTACCTGCCTGCCCGCCCGGCGCCCGTTTTTCAATGAGTAAAGTTTTCAAGCCTTCGGAACCGCCGTACACTGCAGCTGCCAGTCCGGCAGGCCCTGCCCCGACAATGACCACGTCGTACAACTCAGAGGCAGCCGTCGTACGAAGACCCAGCTTTCCGGCCACTTCCTGTGGCGTTGGGTCGGTCAGCACGGTGCCGTCTTCCAGCAGCACGGCGGGCAGGTTTTTAGTATCCAGTCCGTGCAATTCCAGCATCTCTTTCGCTTTGGGGTCGTTTTCCGCATCCATCCAGAGGTAGGGAAACAGGTTGCCTGCCAGAAAATCCTTGATGGCATGCGATTTTGGCGAATACTGGTAACCCAACACCCGTATCCCCTGAAATTCCGGTACAAAACTGCTGTTCCAATCGTCGAGCAGGTCATTCAAGACCGGGTAGAGCCGCTCTGCCGGCGGGTCCCAGGGTTTCATCAGGTAATAATCGAGCTGCACATCGTTGATCGCTTTGATGGCTGCGTCTGTATCTGAGTAAGCCGTGAGCAGCACCCGCTTCGCTTCCGGAAAAAACGGTTTGGCTTTTTCCAGAAAATCAACGCCCGGCATCTCCGGCATGCGCTGGTCGGAGATGAAAAGCGCAATGGTTTCCCCCTGCTTTTTCAGGTCAGGGAGTGAAGCCAGCGCCTCATTGGCAGAGGTAGTGCTGATGATCCGGTACTCCTCTTTGAAAGCGGAGCGAAGGTCGCCCTTCAGTGAGCGCAATACCTGCGGGTCGTCATCGACGGAGAGAATGATGGGTTTTTTAGCTGCCATATTTTGCTTTTTCGTTGTTTAAATTGAATGTATTGCGAATTCAAACCACCGGAAAACAGATCGTAAAAGTAGTTTTCCTCGGCACGGAATCCACCGTGATGCTTCCTTTGTGATGGTCAACAATGCGGCGTACCACTTCCAGCCCGAGGCCTGTTCCTTTCCCGACACCCTTGGTCGTAAAAAACGGATCGAAAATCTTCGACTTCACATCGTCCGGTATGCCGGGTCCGTTGTCGGTAATTTCCACAAACACCCGGTCCCGTTTGTGGTAGGTTTTTATGATTAAGACACCATCTGAATCCATTGCGTCGATGGCATTGTCCAGCAGGTTCGTCCAGACCTGGTTCAGCTGTCCGGGGAATGCAAGTATTTTCGGCAGGTTTTCATCAAAGTCTTGCTTCACCTCGATGGATTTGTCTTTCAACTGGTGTTTTAAAATTGTGAGTGTGCTGATGATACCGTCCTGAATATCAATCAGTTCGCCGTCTTTGGCCCGATCCATGTGCGAGTAGGATTTGATGGATTTGATCAAATCCGCAATTCGCCCAGAGGCCTCCTTGATCTCTCCGACGAGTTGCTCCATGCTCAGTGTGCTTTCCAGCCAGGGCATGATGCCGTCGAGGTGTTTTCCGTCCACGATGTCAAAGATTTCATCCAGGTCGTCTTCCGTCATGCCGAACTCCACAAAGGTTTCGGCAATTGCTTCTGCATTGTCCACGTCCCGGTCTTCCAGCCAGTCGAGCAGGTCGTCCTTGAGGGATTCCCGCTGCATCAGCGTGAGTTCAGGACGTTTGGCGCCTATTTTTGAAAACAAAATGGCGTTCACCCGGTCGGTTTGCTCCGGCGTGATGCGCATGGTCATCACCCGTTTGAAGCGTTCCGGCGTCTGATGCGTCCGCCGGTAGAGTTCTTCCACGTTTCGCACGATGGAAGAGGCAGGGTTGTTCAGTTCATGCGCCAGCCCGGCAGAGAGTTTGCCGAGCGATATTAGTTTTTCATTCTGCAAACGGATGTGCGTAAAATCCCGGATGCGGTTCGACATCTGGGCAACAAGATTTTGCGTCATTTCATAACTCACTTCAACCATTTCGGTGAAATACTTTTTGTGCAACTCAAGCACATAAGTATCCCGCAGCGCCGTGCCGTAGGCCATGGCTTCCTTCATTCTCGAAAACGGTAGCAGGCCGGTGATATATCCTGTACTCCAGGTGCCCACTTCGTTGAAGTCATTGCCTTGCTTGATCCTCGAGACGAACTCCCCATCCACAATAATTTGCATGTGATCTACCGGTTTTTTTGGGTAAAAAAGTTGTTCGCCCTCCTTGTAAAGTACGTAATCAGAGCGCTCAACGAGCCATTGCAGGTCGCTTTCTCCGAGGTTTTGGAAGGGCTCGAAGGAGCGAATTTGCTCAATCAGCACAGGCGTTTTTTCAATGGAATGCATGGCGGAGGTTTAAAGATTGAAGACAATGGTTTTCAGTTGTTTGCTCAATATTTGGCATACAATTCATCAGCATAGCACCAAAGCCAGCGCTCGCCCGGCTCGGCGGAGGCAGTAACCGGGTGGCCGGTTTCGTGAAAATGTTTTGTGGCATGTTTATTCGGTGAAGAATCGCAGCACAGCGTGACGCCGCAGGTTTGGCAGGTGCGGAGGTGTACCCACGAGCTGCCGGTTTTTACGCATTCTTCGCATGCGTATGATTTGGGTGGGAGAATTTCAGTGGCGGCAGTGAGGTGCCTACATGTTTTCATTTTTAAACTCATTTCCTGAAAAGTTTGATAGGTGGTTAAATTCCGGTGATTTGTTTCACCAAAAAAATCAAGGGTCAGATCGCCCGGAAAAGCACATCCGCAAAATATTGTTTTTCATCGAAAAACCAATTTTCAACCTCAAATCCGGCGTGCTCTGCCAGCCATTCAATTTCAGGACGGTCGTATTTTTTAGAAAGTTCCATGTCGATGGATTCCCATTTTCGAAACGGCACTTCAAGTTCCAGGGCTTTGATGCGGACGGTTTGCTCTTTTTCACTCACGAGATAACTTTTTGTATCGCCGCTGAGCGGGTTGTAAACCGGCCAGTGCCGGAAAGCGGAGAGGTCGAAGTCTGCTCCCAGTTCCCGGTTGATGCGGCGCAGCAGGTTCAGGTTGAAATCCCTGGTGACGCCCTGGCTGTCGTTGTACGCAGCAAGGATGACTTCCGGGTCCTTTTTCAGGTCAAAGCCAACGAGCAGCAAGTCGTCAGGATGAAGCCTGTCACGGAGTTTTTGCAAAAAACCGGCGGCCCGCTCCTGGTCCATGTTCCCGATATTCGATCCAAGGAACAGTACCAATTTGCGCCGGTCAGAGAGCCGGTCAATCTCATGTAGTGCCGAAAAATACTCGCCTTCGACCGGGGTGACGGGCAGCTCAGGCCATTTTTCGTTCAAAACATTCCGCAGGTGTGCGAGTACACTGCCGGAAATATCGATAGGCAGGTAGTGAAAGTCGGCTTTTTGAGCCAAGAATTGCCGGATGAGTATCCGGGTTTTCAGGCCGTCGCCGGCGCCCAATTCCACGAGGTCGAAGGGTAGGCCATCCATTTGCCGGAGAATGGATGACCAGTGCGTTTGCAGGATTTCAAACTCGCACCCGGTCAGGTAATACTCCGGCAGCTCCATGATTTTTTGAAAAAGCTTATCGCCCGCAGCATCGTAAAAATAGCGGGACAGCAGGAATTTGGGGTCGCTCGTCAGGCCCTGCCGCACGTCTTCGGCGAAGGTTTGGTTGATTGTGCTTTCAGTCGAAAAGGTAGAATCCATTTTTTTGGTTTGAAAGAAAGATGAAGATACCCGTAAAATCCCGCAGTGGCTTCGCCTGGGGCAAATAATTTAAAGATGCTTCGCCAGCCGAATGCCCGTGAATTGCCAGCGCTTGTCGGTGTGAAAAAAGTTGCGGTAAGTCGCCCGGATGTGCGAGCGTGGAGTGGCTGCCGAACCACCCCGGAGAACCATCTGGTTGATCATAAACTTACCGTTGTATTCACCGAGAGCGCCTTTGAAACGAGGGTAACGAGGGTAGGGAAGGTAAGCGCTCGCCGTCCATTCCCAGGCGTCGCCAAAAAGCTGGGTGCCGCTGGCGATGTTGGGGTGAAAATGTCTGTTTTCGACAAAATTAGCATCTGCCGGAATGCTGCTGTGGGTGAGTTTGCAGGCGATTTCCCACTCGAATTCTGTGGGCAAACGCAACCCCTTCCAACTGGCAAATGCATCGGCTTCAAAATAACTGAGGTGCGTGACAGGCAGGACCGGGTTCACTTTTTCAAACCCGTGCAGGGTGTAGTTCCACCATTCTCCGTCCACTTTGTACCAGTAAAGCGGGGCTTTTTCTTCCAGTGTTTTGGTCCATTCCCAGCCTTCCGAAAGCCAGAATTCGAAGCGGTCGTAGCCGCCGTCGTTCATAAATTCGAGGTACTCGCCGTTGGTCACCAGCCGGTCCTGCACGGCAAAAGCTTCGAGGTAAACCTGATGGGTGCTTCGCTCATTGTCCCAGCAAAATTCTTGGCCGCCGTAACCGATTTCATGCAGGCCGCTGTCAAATTCCAGCCAGGCGGCAGGGCGGCCGTGGTCGGCCATTAGCGCCGGTTTTTCCAGGTAAACCGGGAAGAGTGGGTTGTTGCCGAGGATGTATTTCAGATCGGTGACCAGTAGTTCCTGGTGCTGCTGCTCGTGCTGAAGGCCGACTTCCAGGGTGAGTGCAAACTCTTCGTTTTCAAGCAGTTGTTCATTTTTTTCCAAAAGATTCTCAAGGTGCTCGTTGACGTGTTGGCGATAGCGAAAAATATCTGCTACAGAAGGGCGGGTCATGTTGCCCCGGTTGCTGCGCAATACACGGGGGCCCTGACTTTCGTAGTAGCTGTTGAAAAAATAGTTGTAATCCGGATTGAAGGGCTGGTAGTTTTCAGCATATTTCACCAAAATGAAATTTTCAAAAAACCAGGTCGTATGCCCCAGGTGCCACTTTGGCGGGCTGACGTCGACGATGGGCTGTACGACAAAATCTTCGGTTTGCAGCGGCTGGCAGAGTGATTCGGTCTGTTGGCGTATTTGAAGAAAACGTTGCCGGAGGCCGGAAGTACTCGTAGTGATCATGTTGAGAGGTAGTTAAATTTTGGATGGAAAAACGAAGAACCTTCAAAAATACAAATGGACTTTCATTTTGTTCAAACAGTCAAAACGAGACAGTCGGCAAGCGGCCCAGTTGCGTGACAGCGCTTTTACCCGGTTCAGTGGACGGCGAAACGGAAAACTTTACCGGAGCCGTCTTTCCCTTCGTTGGCGATAAAAAGCGTTCCGTCCCGGTCAAAGCAAATGCCTTCCGGCTGCCGGTGCAGCTTCGGGTTGAGCGGTTCGATGTGCAGGATTTCACCGTTCCCGTTGAGCACAACCAGAATTTTACCCACGGAGGAGAGTATGTAAATTTCCCGGGTCATTGGGTGGATGGCTATGCCGGAAGGGGCGAAAGCATCATCGGCAAGGCTCGGCTCGAAGAATTCCGCCAGTTTTTGGGTGAGGCTGGCGCTGCCTTTGCCTGCCCATTTTTGAATTTCGTCACGGCCGATGAGGAACACCGGTTTTTCCAGTAGTTTATTGCCTGTTAGATCGAAAGCGTAGACGGCACGTTTCCGTTTAAATTCCTCGCCCTTCCCCGCTTTTCCCTTGCAGGCGAGCAGCAGGTAGCCTGTGTTGGGGTCAAATGCCAGCCCTTCCACGTCATTGTCGGAATTCAGGCTGGTTTTGTAGGATTTGGCCCGGTCCTTTTTTTTATCGGAATTTTTAACCCTGATAATCGTCCCGTTGCTTTTAACGACATAGATTTCTTCGCCCACCATTTCGATGCCCTCGTAGTCGCCGGAGCTTTCGAATTTGATTTCATCCACCACCTTGCCGTTTTCTTTGCTCAGGTAAAAAATTTTACCCTCCTCATCGTTGTTGGCCAGGAGGAACTGCCCGTCGGTGGTAAGGCTGAGACCGGAGATTTCGGTAAGTTTTCCGGGCATGGTGAACGTGGCATCCGGTTTATCCAGTCTAAAAGCAAACTCGTAGGGTGGGGCAGGCGGGTTATTTTCCAGGTCAGTTAGGGTTTCAGGTTTTGCCGGTTCCGGTGTGGCAGGTTGGGTGACGGTGTTTTTGGGTGTGTTTTCACATGCCAGCAACAGCAGCATGGGTAAGAGTATGAGCCAGTTTTTCATCAAAAAATTTATTTTAAAACAACAGTTCCGAGCTGTTTCGCCAGGTCATTTCTAATCTCATTCAGCCTTGCCTGAACTTTCAGTAAACGCATGAGTTGTGTGCCGTCGTCGGTGGCTTGCACTTCTTTCAGGCGCTGTTGATTTTTTTCGCACAGGCGGATGATCTTGCGCAGCTTGAAATTCATCAGGGAGCTTACGCTGTCTTTCGTGAAATTTTCATCCGGCATTTTCTGAGAGCTGAGGTAAAGGTCTCGTTCCTCCCAGCCGGGGCTGTATTCGTAGGGGGAATAGAGCAGATCCACAGCTAATGAGCTGATTTCCTGTTCTTTGTGTGAAATGAAATATTGTGGTGAAATCTTTTCGTTGTTGGTTAAAAGCTGAAGGCATTCCCTCGCAATCCGCTGATACATGGCATTGTCAAAGTCTTCCAGTACCTCCTCAATGTTACTCAGGATGTATTCAGCGACGCTGATGCCTTCCTTTTCGTCATACATCTCGCCGCCGGCAGCGACGAGAATACGGGCGATATCACGCTCCTGAAATTCGTGGCCGGTCGTACGTTGCCGGCCCGGTTGAGGCGGCAATACTTCCACATCCGGAGTAGCGCTGCCTTCTCCATCCTCGGGAACGATGTTGATTTGGGTGCCCTCCTGTTTTTGCCGGTCAAACTGGCGCTTCTGTAAGATCTGCTTAACGGCCTTGTTCGTTTCCGTCACCAGTACCTCCTCCTCCAGTTCCATCACCCGTGCACATTCCTTGACGTAAAATGAACGCTTGAACGGATCGGGAACCCTGGCGATGCTATCCACGATATCCCGCACCAGCCCGGCTTTTTTCACAGGATCGCCCTTCACCTCGGAGAGGAGTAGGTTGGTTTTGAAAAGAATAAAATCCTGTGCTTTTTGATCGATAAACTCCTGGAATGCGGTAGCGCCCACTTTTTGCAGGTAGCTATCGGGGTCTTCCTTGTCCGGAATGAGCACCACCTTCACGTTCATGTCCTTCTCCAGTACCATGTCGAGGCCTCGCAGCGCAGCTTTCACCCCGGCGGGGTCGCCATCGTAAAGAATTTTAATGTTGGGAGTGAAACGTTTGATGAGGGAAATCTGCCCTTCCGTCAGCGAAGTTCCGGACGAAGCAACCACATTCTCGATACCCGCCTGGTGCAGAGAAATTACATCTGTGTAACCCTCCACGAGAATGCACTCATCCAGCTGCCGGATGGCCTTTTTGGCTAAATAAGTGCCGTAGAGGATTTTGCTTTTGGTGTAAATCTCTGTTTCAGGCGAATTGATATACTTGGGAGCCTTGACATCCTTCTCCATGATCCGTCCGGCAAACGCAATCGGCTTGCCCGACAGGTTGTGGATGGTGAACATGACCCGGTTCCGGAAAAAATCCTTGTCGTACCTGGAGGTAAGCCCCAGTTTTTTCAGATAGTCGAGTTTGTAGCCTGTCTTTGTGGCTTTCTCGGTGAAAACAGCGCCATCTTTGGGCGCAAAGCCTAAGCCGAATTTTTTGATGGTTTCTTCCCTGAAGCCTCTTTCTTTGAAATAGTTGAGCCCCACGCTTCGACCGACGTCCGTTGTGAAAAGCTGGTCCTGGTAAAACTGGCGGGCAAACTCGTTGACGATGTAGAGGCTTTCTTCGGCCTGTTGTTGCGCTACGGCCTCCGGTGTCAGCTCAATCTCCTTAATTTCGATGCGGTATTTCCGGGCCAGGTATTTCAGAGCCTCCGGAAAAGCCAGGTTTTCGTGCTCCATGATGAACCGGGCGGGGTCTCCACCCTTGCCGCATCCGAAGCATTTGAACAGGTTTTTGGTTGGAGAAACCGTGAAGGAGGGCGTCTTTTCATGATGAAAAGGACAGAGCCCGATCATGTTGACCCCACGTCGCTTGAGGTTCACAAAATCCTGAACGACCTCCTCTATTTTGGCCGTTTCCAATATTTCCGTTACCGTTTTTTGCGGAATCAATGGAAGTAATTTTTTACCTTTGGTATAAAATATTCTTAAGCTATCGTAGTTTCAGGCAACTAAAAAGCAATGCGCTGCGTTATTTTTGCAAAATTTTATTTAAAACGAGCGAGCCTCAAAATTAGATTTTTTCTAAAACTCCGAACGAGTAGCCTTCGCAAAACGACTTTTAAAATTCTTTAACACCACGTTAATTTCTTTAACCAACCACCCACAGTGGGACTTACCAATTGAGAATCAGAATTCTACAAAACTTTTTTTTACGATAGCAAAATTTGTTGTGAAGTAATTTTGTGCAATTTCTTTTGATAATGCGTCTTAAAGGTGTCTTTTCGATTAACAAGCCTTTGACACGGAAAAGCACAAAACAAAAAACAAAAACTAATGAGAAAGCTTCTACTGTCAATCAAAAAGCCAAAGCTTTTTTCAAACCGGCTAACTCACAATCAATCAAAATATAATTGGGTGTTCTCATAGTGTGTGGGCTGCCCCGCCGTTTTAGAACGGCGAGGGCAGTTTTTTTACATTTTACGGTTATCGGAACTGTGAAATAAAAACTAACTTTATAACCCCAAACGTTCTTTTAAAGACTTGAATAATAGCAGCTTGTGTAAAATAACCGCTGTTTTTCACAGCTCGCTGCCAAAATATATTGGGTGTTCTCATAGTGTGTGGGACCAGCCTGAAACCTTCGGGGAGTAAGGCTGGTTTTTCTTTCCCTGTTAAATTCAGGAGCCTGCAACCGGTAAGCCCAATCCTCAATTTGAATAGATAGTGGGTGTTCTAATAGTGTGTGGGACTACCCCGAAGCCTTAACGGTGGTAGGGGTAGTTTTTTTATTTTCGATCTCCCTTGTTCATATCAAAATACCTTACTGGCCATTAGCCCAAGCACGAAATTGCCCCGTCATTTGCCATTTGCAGAGACGGGGCAATTTTATTGAATAAATCTGACGGAGTCTGCCTTGCTGAAATTACGGCTGCTGTCAAACTCTCAGATCAGACTGCAACATTGTACTCACGCAATGCGTCATTCAGCGACACTTTTTTGTCAGTTGTCTCGCTGCGCTTGCCAATGATCAGGGCACAGGCTACCTGGTAATCGCCGGCAGGAAATTTTTTCGTGTAAGAGCCTGGAATCACTACAGAGCGGGCAGGAACTCTTCCTTTCATGATGACAGGTTCCGGACCGGTAACATCGATGATGTGAGTTGATTGCGTAAGGACGACATTGGCCCCCAGCACAGCCTCCCGTTCAATTCTGACGCCTTCGACTACGATGCAGCGTGAGCCAATGAAACATTCGTCTTCGATAATTGTCGGTGCGGCCTGTGGCGGCTCAAGTACCCCGCCAATACCAACGCCACCGCTGAGGTGAACATTCTTGCCGATTTGAGCACAGGAGCCTACCGTGGCCCAGGTATCCACCATCGAGCCGCTTCCAACCCAGGCGCCAATGTTTACATAGCTTGGCATCATGATGACGCCGGACTCCAGGAAAGAGCCATATCGTGCGATGGCATGAGGAACCACCCTGACGCCGAGCGCTGCATAGTTTTTCTTAAGCGGAATTTTATCATGAAATTCGAATGGAGGAACTTCAATCGTCTCCATTTTTTGAATTGGAAAATACAGAATTACGGCCTTTTTTACCCAGTCGTTGACTTTCCAGCCGCCATTTCCGTCCGGCTCGGCGACTCTTGCCTTGCCGGTGTCCAACAAATCAACGACCTGGCGAATAGCTTCCTGAACCGGCTTTTGAGTGAGCATGGATCGGTCTTCCCATGCCTGGTTGATAATATTTTCGAGTGACTGCATGAAATGTATTTGAAAATTTAATCATCCAAAGGATTGAAAAGGCAGTAATCAGTTCAGCGGTGCGCAAGGCGGTCATTGAAAGATCAATATCCAGACTTCGTGGTTTACCAGAAGATTTTGGATCTGATAGTTGCAGAGCCTTGAACAAAGTTGAACGGATGGTGTCCGTTTTCAAACTCCCGGACGTACGGGTTCTGGTTTACCTAATTAGTTCTTCTGGTTTGATTTGGTCATCTTGCACGGGGTAGGCGGTCGGGTAGTCTCTTTTCAGGATGTAGAGGGTGCGCAGGGCCTCTCTTTTAGAGGTGAAAGCGCCCGCCCGCACTTTGTAGTAGGGCTTGGTATGAGACCAGTCTGAGGGAATGCTGGGGTAGAGTGAAGCAAATTGCCGCAAGGCATCCTCCATGCGTTGCCGGTCAGTAGTAGCCAATATCTGAATCCTCCAGCCTTTTACGGTTGTGGTGGCTTTATTTAGTTCAACAAAACGAGTCATGAGACTGGCAATGTTCGGTTCTACCTTTTCGCTGACTACTCCTTGAGCATGAACAGCAGAAAGGCTCGCTAAGAATAAAACGGAACAGAGAAATAATTTTTTCATGACTCTTATTTTAGTTGGACGTTTAGCCGGCCAGAATCGCAATGCCGGATGAGCTACCCAGGCGATTTGCGCCGGCTGCGACGAGTTGTTCTGCAAACTGCCGGTCCCTGATGCCGCCGGAAGCTTTAATTTTAATAGCCGCCGGTAAAACTTTTCGCATCAATCGGACAACTTCAACCGTCGCACCCTGGCCTAGGTAACCTGTGGATGTTTTAACGTAATCTGTCTGTGCATCGGTAGCAATTTCGCACAGTTTGATGATTTCTGCCTCACTCATCAGGCCAGTTTCCAGAATTATTTTGAGAATCTTTCCACGCATATGACAGGCGGTGGCGAGAGATTCCATTTCATTTCTGATAAAATTCCAGTTCTGGTTTTTAACGGCGCAAATATTAATGACCGCATCCATTTCGTCAGCGCCTTCATCAATGGCCCGCTTAATTTCTTCAACTTTTGAAGGTGTAGAAGCGTAACCCATCGGAAATCCAATGACGGTTGAAACTTTAACCTCGCTTTTTTCGAGGACGTTGTTTGCGTCTTTCACATAGTATGGCGGAACACATACTGCTGCAAATTGGTGTTGCAGGGCCTCTTCACACAATTGTTTGATTTCTGATAGCGTGCAGTCTGGCTTTAATAAGGTATGATCTATAAAATGGGCTAAATCCATTGTTTTTTTAAAAAAAAGTCAGGTTTTAATCACAAAAAGAATACAGATAATCAACGAGAAGATTTGAGATTCTTTTTCTAATTGGGCGGCAATTTAGCACAAAAAAAATTTTCCGGAAGTGGATTGGAAATCTCAGCGACAGCTTTGTGATAAATTATCAACATTTTTTCATGGTGATCAGTGAGGTAAGCTTTGAAAGAAGGCTGTAAAATTATCTCTTGTAATTTGTTTGTTATCAAATAATTGCAGCTGTTTTTAGTCAGTCAGGCCACTTTAGAGAATTCAAAATATTTGTAAAAATTCAGGAGTCTTAACAGTTGACAGGAATTTTTCCACATTGCTGAATTGGGGCGCAGAGATGGTTGCGTATTTTTCTCGTAGCTTTGTCATGTAAAAATAACAACCGGAGCGCCCAGGCATGTGAAACAGAAAAGTTGCCTCGTTGGCAGGCGGCTGAAATTAGATCTATTATGGCTGAGAATGAAAATACTGCAAAGAAAATAACGGAAATAAAGTCCAAGCTTCGCAAGCGGGAAGGCGAGCTGGCAGACTATGTTTTCGGTAAGGTACAACCCCAGGCTGTGCCATTAGAAGAGGCTGTGCTCGGCGCTTTAATGCTCGACAAAGATGCATTACCCATCGTGCTCGACATTATGCGGCCGGAAAGTTTTTACTCAGAGGCTCACCAGTTGATCTATCGTGCAATCATGCGTCTTTTTGAAAAATCACACCCGGTAGACTTGCTCACGGTAACGGAAGAGCTCAAAAAATCCGGCGATATCGACACGATAGGTGGCGCTTATTATCTCGTAGAACTCACCAGCCGGGTAGCTTCCAGTGCAAACATTGAGTATCACGCAAGGATAGTTGCCCAGAAACACATTCAGCGGGAGCTGATCAAGGTTTCGACCCAAATCATCAGAGATGCTTATGAAGATACAACTGATGTTTTTACCCTGCTCGACGATGCGGAGAAGGGCCTGTTTGCGGTAACACAAAATAACCTCAGCCGGCAATACGAAAGTATGGGGCAGTTGGCAAGTAAAACCCTGAAAATTCTGGAAGAATTAAAAAATAAAGAGGAGGGCCTTACCGGTGTGCCTACCGGATTCACTGCGCTCGACCGTCTCACCTCCGGCTGGCAGCCTTCTGACTTGATCATCGTTGCGGCGAGGCCGGGTATGGGTAAAACCTCTTTTACACTGGCACTGGCCCGAAACGCTGCTGTAGATTTTCAGAAGCCGGTCGCATTGTTTTCTCTTGAAATGGCAAGTACGCAGTTGGTACAGCGTCTCATTTCCATGGAGTCAGAAATTTCGGCTACCAAACTTCGCTCCGGTAAACTTGAAGAATACGAGTGGCAGCAGCTGCACACAACCATCGAGCGCATGAGTGAGGTGCCTATTTTCATTGATGACACGCCCGGCATTAATATTTTTGAGTTACGGGCCAAGTGCCGTCGTTTAAAAATGCAGCACGACATTCAAATGGTCATCATCGACTATCTTCAGTTGATGAGCGGCGGCATGGAAAACAACCGTGGCGGAAATCGTGAGCAGGAAATCAGCGCCATTTCCCGGGCGCTGAAGGGAATGGCCAAGGAACTGAACGTGCCGGTCATTGCCCTGTCTCAGTTGAGCCGTGCGGTAGAAACCCGGGGCGGGTCAAAGCGGCCGCAGTTGTCAGACTTGAGGGAATCCGGAGCCATCGAGCAGGATGCGGATATTGTAACTTTTATTTACCGTCCGGAATACTACCAGATTTTGGAAGATGAAACAGGCCAGTCGCTCAAAGGCATTGCCGAAATCATCGTGGCCAAACACCGTAACGGTGCGCTTGATACCGTAAAACTTCGTTTCACAGACCAATTTGCCAAGTTCTCTGACCTGGAAGAAGTTAACTTTGACAGCTTCCCATCCGGCGATCCATTTGCTGCGCCCTTTGAATCGTCAAACGTTATGACAATGCCCTCAAAAATGAATGACGAGGAGGATATTCCGTTCTAATACCCGGTTCGTTGGCTAAGAATTTGCGTGTCTGATAGTTTTTAGATAAAATAACTGCATCTTGCAGTGCTTTACGAAAAAACGAACTTTCTTGGGCAGCGCTCGTTTCCTGAGGGAGTTTACATGATTAAGAACCAGAATAAAAAGAAATCACATTGACATTTGATGAATTAGGCTTGGAGCCCTCACTCATGGAAGGATTAGAAGCCATGGGGTTCCAAACAGCAACGCCGGTACAAGAGCAGGCAATTCCGGCTATTTTGCAAGGGAAAGATGTACTTGCATGCGCACAGACCGGAACCGGAAAAACCGCTGCTTTCTTACTTCCTATCTTGAACAGGCTCACCAAAGAGCCTATCGATGGCATTGATACCATCATCCTCGAACCAACCCGGGAACTTGCCATTCAGGTTGATCAGCAACTTGAGGGTTTTTCCTATTTCACACCCGTTAGTTCAGTAGCCATCTACGGTGGCCGCGACGGCCATTCCATGGAAATGGAAATGCGGGCACTGAAAAAAGGCGTAGATGTGGTAGTGGCAACGCCGGGGCGCTTTCTTGCGCATTTGCAGTTAGGCTATGTGAAGCTTGATTCTGTTCGTCACCTTGTTCTGGATGAGGCTGACCGGATGCTTGATATGGGCTTTATCACAGATATCATGACGGTGGTAAATAAACTGCCCCGGGCACGTCAGACCCTGCTGTTTTCAGCAACCATGCCTCCGGAAATCCGGAAGTTTTCTCAAAATATTCTCCGTGGAACCCCGGTGGAGATCAGCATTGCCATTTCAAAGCCGGCTGAAGGAATCCTGCAAGGTTACTACCATGTGGAAGACCACTTGAAGAATAAACTCATCGAACACCTTTTAAGTAATCAAAAAAATAAAGAACAGCGGGTACTCATTTTTGCAGGAACGAAACGGGCGGTCAAAGATCTTACCAACCACCTGAGAAACAAAGGTTTCAAAGCCGCCGATATTCACTCTGATCTTGAGCAAAAGCAACGGGAAGATACCCTGATGACTTTCAAAAATGCATCTGTACCCATTCTCGTCGCCACGGATGTTCTCTCACGGGGAATTGACATCAAGGCCATAGAAGTCGTCATCAACTTTGATGTGCCCGGCGACCCGGAAGATTATGTCCACCGTATTGGCCGTACAGCCCGGGCCGATGCTACGGGTGTGGCGCTGACATTGGTCAGCAGAATGGGCAGGAAAAAATTTGACCGCATTGAAAAACTGATGGGTGTTTCCGTGAAACAATTACCCTTGCCTCCTGGATTTGAAGAAGCTGCGCAATCAGAAGGCGGCAGGGGCGGCGGAGACCGGAGAAGATCCCACCGCAGCCGTGGTGGTGGTTCAGGCGGTGGCAGAGGGAGAGGTCGTGGCAGAAGCGGCGGAGGAAGAGGCCGTGGCCGTGGCCGGGGAAATAATCCGTCATCCTCTAAAAATCCGGAATAAAAAAGAGGCTGTATCATTTGATCAACAGAACTCAATGTTTAAATAAAGAGTCGCTCTGAGCTTTTGATACAGCCTTGTTAATATTCAAATACTATACACAAAATTGATTAGCTGGCAGTAAGTAGCAGGTCGTCAGGCTGCTTTCTATCGATAAGGTAACTGAGATTATTCTGAACCCGAAAATGAAAATCAAGCTGCCGGTAATTTCCTTATATCGAACCTTTTTTTGCCTGTCCTGTGGCTCAAATTTCCTATTTTATAAACGTGAAAGTTCTCAGTTCAAAATCATTTTCACCCAGCGCTACTGTCTGATCGAGCACAAGGCCATGGCTATCCACATTACTGATTTTTGTGATTATTGAGCCCGGGTTTCGGTTGTTCCGGCTTTCTTTCAGCTTCAGAAACAGGAATTTTCCGTCTTTTGAAACTTCCCAACTTCCTTTCTCAGCGTTTCCATCCATTTTCACCATTGAAAAAGTTCCATCAGGTCTCAGGCAGATATTTTGAAATGCCAACTGCGGATGCTCAACACCGTAGGTGATGTTTGTCCAGTCTCCGAGGAGGTTGGATTTTAACTGGTTGAGGCTGGCTTCTCCTGTCATTGGCAGGTATTTCAAAGATAACTCTTCCCGGTTGCTGAGGTCGGTCAGGACCATGCCCGGGCAGTTCAGTTTAACCAAAAACATCTTTTCATTAAAAGCACTGTTCCCGGAAAGTACAAGGAATGGGGCAGGGGTCAAGTCTTCCACCCTCCACGTCAAAGTCTGGAAAAAGGTGTGGCCATTGGCATGTTCTTCCCTGATAATCATCTCGCCCGTTTCGTTGAACTGATAAATACGTTTGTTCCCGAACTCGTCATTTTGAGTCCAGAGTCCGTTTGTCAGGTCATATTTAATGATTTTGGCGGTAGGGAGTTCAAGGTTGAGTACCGTTTCCCGGCAATCCAGGGTTTCCTGTGCTATGTACTGGAAAGAAAAGGCAGCCGTCACCATGAGTGACAGCATGAGGATTAATGCAGATCGTTTCATCGTAGGGTACTTTAAATTTTAACTTGATTTTTTTGGGGGTGGCAGTGGTACAGGATGAACCTGCCCACTGCCAAAATGTATATGTCGGATGATTTCTTGTTTATAAAGACAAAGGTATGCCCAAGGGGTTGCCTCATTCCAAATTTGACCGGAGATGTGTAGAGAATTTCTCGACGAATGGTCAGCCTGCACGAGCTGCCAAGCCCCATCCGGTGAGATTTTTTGATTTACCTTTGTCAAACAACTTTCTTTTGCCTGTGTGACGAATCAAAGGCGGCATAGGTTACAAAAGCAAAAAACTGACTTTGTAACTGATGCACTCTGGAAATTATCCGAAATGCTCATCAAGACCAAAGGCATCGTTTTAAGGACCAAAAAATATTCGGAGACGAGTGTTATCGTGGATATGTTCACCGAGTTGAAAGGCTTGAGGTCATACATTGTAAGTGGCGTGCGCACTCAAAATGCCCGAATGAGCGCCAGTTTGTTTCAAATCATGACGCCACTGGAAATTGTAGCTTACCACCGGGATGACCAGGAACTTACCCGCCTGAAGGAGGTGAAACCCAGTTTTATTTTTCACTCGATTCCTTTTGACATCCGGAAAGGCGCCGTTGGTATGTTCATGACGGAGGTTGCCCGTAAAACCATTCACGGGCACGAAGAACATCCCGAGTTGTTTGATTTTCTGCTGAACACTTTTGTTTTTTTGGATGAAACAACAAAGCCATTTGCCAACCTTCACCTTCATTTTCTCCTGAATCTGACCGATTATCTTGGCTTTCAGCCGGGAGGTACATTCAGTGATGAAACGCCGTATTTTGATCTTCAGGAAGGTTTTTTTACAGACTTGCAGCCGGTTCATGCACACAGTCTGTCACCACATTTTAGTCAGAAAATCAGCCAGTTGCTTCAATCGCCTGCTGAAAAATGCCACGAAGTACCGCTGTCCCGGGAGGAGCGAAAATTTCTACTCAATCAGCTCCTCAATTATTACCGCCTTCACATTGATCACTTCCCAACCATCCATTCACACGAAGTTTTGGAGGAAGTTCTCGGGTAACTGCTGTGCCTGGCCAACATTTAATGAAACAACTCGGCAAGCTGGCATAGATTTTTCCGGATAAAATAATTGTTTTCAACAATTTGAATAAATTTGCTTATGAATCAATGGGGAAGATAATATTGGTTCAAAGACAGATTTTATCATCAAAAACGAGACTGTGAGAAAAGTTATCGCCGTTCTGGCCGGAATGATCTTTTGGCAATGCCTCCATGCACAATATCAGGCTGATACAATATTTACCAAAGTTGAAATTATGCCCTGCTTTCCGGGGTGCGAGTCACTCCCGGAGCTTTCAGAAACCCGCCGGCAATGTTCCGATCGTGAGCTGGTACAGTTTATTTCACGACACCTCGTATATCCTGAAGAAGCGCAGGCCAGCAATACCGAGGGAACAGTTTATGTAAGTTTTGTGGTGAATGAAACAGGTGAAGTGGAGAATCCCGCCCTGCTCATGGATATTGGAGACGGGTGCGGAGAAGCTGCCCTGGATGTAATTTCTGCCATGCCACGCTGGAAGCCTGCCATGCACGAAGGCCAAAACGTAAAGGTTCGTCTGAATATACCCATCCAGTTTTCACTTCGTAACAAAGCCAACGAACTCGCCGAGCGCTACACGCTGACCTGGGGCACTCTGAAAGGGAACTCTGCAACGGTGAACGAATTGATGGAAAATCTCGGAAACCCGTTATTTGTGCGTGGCCCCGAGGGCGATCCCCGCTATGTAGACCAACTGGCTTTTACGTTTGAAAGAAAAAGAAAACTGCTCAATGCCATCAGCAGAGGCGAAATATCCGACGAACAGGAGATGCTTGTCCGGAAAATAAAAAAGGGTGGAGTTTTTACAATTACAGCCTCGATACAGGACAAAGGCCAGTTCGCATACGTAACACGTTCCTTCCAAATTATCGATTAAACACTTAATTCCCTGCCATTCTCAGTATTATTCGAAGATAATCGAACTATTTTATTATTATTTGAGGAAATTTTCTGCCAATTTTTACCTTTGCTAGCTGAACAAAAAGGTGTTAACCTACTTTAGAAACTAGAGGATAGATAGTGCATGATCCATTATCTTTTTCTAGTTTATAAAATTTTTTTAATTACAAAAATCTTACAACGACATGAGTATGAACTTTTCACTTAAAATGCTTGCCTTGTTTTTGGTGACTGCGCTCGTTCTTCCTTCCTGCGTTTCGAAGAAAAAATTTACGCAACTCCAGGATGAAAAGAATGCACTTGCAAGCACGCTTGCTGAAAGCCAGCAGAAAGTAAAAATGCTGGAAGACAAAGTGACCTCTCTTGAATCAGAGATGGAAGCTGAGAAAGCCAGATTGAACGGCGAAATCGCCGGAATCCGCAAAGACCTCGATGCTGCAAAAGCTGATCTTGCAAGCGCTAAGAAAAACCTCGAAGCGAAAGAAGCTCAAATTGCTCAAATCAAGAAAGACGTTAAAGACGCTTTCGGTATGGGCAGCGACGTAGCTGTTACTGAGCAGAATGGCGACATGGTTGTAACGCTGGAAAACCCAGTCCAGTACCGCAGCGGTTCTGCACGCCTGAACCGTCAGTCTCGCAAGGCAGTTGAGTCTTTGGCTACTACGCTGAAGAACAATCCAAACATGCGTGTGCTCATCGAAGGTCATGCTGACAGCTCCAAGTATCCTGCCGGTTCCGGTATGGACAACTGGCAGTTGAGCGTCAACCGTGCGATGGTTGTAGTAAAAAGACTGATCCGCAACGGTGTTAAGCCTGAGCAGTTGATTGTTGCAGGTCGTGGTGATACTTCTCCGATCGCTCCTAACGACACTCGTGACGGTAAAGCGCAAAACCGCCGCACCGTAGCGAAGCCTGAGCCTAAGACAGGTAAAATTCTTAACATCGGTAACTAATTAGTCCTTACCGATTCGACGAAAAAAATCCGGCAGAGATGTTTCTCTTGCCGGATTTTTTTTTGTTCGAAAACCTGGGGCTGGACATCCAGCCTCTACAACTTTAGCAGCTTCCCACCTACAGAGTCCTTCTTGCCAATTTTGATTTTATAAAAGTAAAACCCCGGCGTCAGCGGCTGGTCCCAGGTCATGCTGTGCACACCCTCCGGATGCACACGGTCTATCATCCTTCCGATCGACTGGCCCTGTAAATTGTACATTTCAATGGTGACAGTTTCATATCCTGCGGCATAATACCAGAAAGTCACCTCCTCGATGAATGGATTGGGATGCGCCTGTGGCAGGCTGCCCTGCACGGGTACAAACTGTGTGTCTGCCACAATTTCCATGTTGTTGTCGAGCCAAGCCAGCCGGCTGGTCAGCCAGTTTTTAAGGTAGTTCATTTCTGCAGGATAGGTGTTGTGAACATATGGATTGGGCCAAACATGCTCACCAAGCACAGGCCACCGCTGGAAGTTGCGGGCTGCGGGCTGCTGCAATAGGTTTTCAAGCGAATCGACCAGGTGAAAGATGCGTTCGTTGCTGAGCTGGTTTTCTCTTAATTCAAACCACCGGTCTCGCATTTCCGCCAGAAAAGCTGGGTCATCCCACAGGCGTTTCCACCAAAAATGAATTAACCAATAATCATCCGGGCAGAAATCATTGAAATCCAGCGCCCAACCAGCTGTGCCAGGCCCCGTGCAATAGTTTACATTGCCAAATCCAAGATTAAAATCCCAAACCGGGCCAAGGTGCAGTCGAGGATCTTTGCTGTCTTTGTCTTTGTAGAGGTAGGTACTGAGGCGGTATCCATCTACGTTGCGGCTGATTTCATTGATAAAAATAAAATGCAGGATGGAAGGTACGTCAAAGTACTTGCGGTATCCACTCTGCGGGTCGGCAAAGCCTGATGATTTCATCACCATTTCCATTTCATCTATGTAATTGCGGATGTAATTTTTTTGTGCATCCGAAATTTCATCCGCCTTAGGATAGTGGTATTGGTAAACCGTTTGACCGTTAGAGCCGGGGAACGGCGGGTAAAGCGAAGGAAAACCATCGGAAACCGCTCCGTCAAATTTGTCAAACTTCAGTATGTAGCCACCGGTCAGGTCGTCGCCTTCGTTTTCATCAGGGTTCAGCGTGGCAATGTTTAACCGGTTTTTATCCCGCTTTATTTTTTCTGTTAAAATGTAAACGCCCCGGTAATCGTCGTTGATAACGACTTCACAAAACCGGACCCTCGGTGCGTAATCCATGAGCCAGCCGGCCATGATGTAAGCCAGGGCGTTGCGTATGAGGGTTTTGTCGCTGTAAGGGCCGTTGAGTACCCAGTCGTTTTCGGCGGGAAGGCCAAGAATGGAAACATTGTTGTTGGTGCCGTCCAGGTTTTGGGTTTCCAGCGCATAGCCTTTTTTGGGAAAAAGAAACTGGGAAGAACTGCCCCGTATTTCAATGCCGGCCTGTCCGTCGTAATGATTGTAAGGGTCATTGAGGGAATTCATTTGGCCGTCGCCGTTCCAGATGATGCCAAGATGAGCTTTGATCTTGGGTTCGTCGGGAATTTCCTGGCCGTTTTCTGTCGTAATGACGAGAATGGGCAGGTTGGAGGAGTTTAACTGTGCCTGAAGTTGACATAAAACCAAGAGTAGCCCGAAGGCTGTGAGCATGAGGTGCCGTTTTGACATTGCAATTATTTAAAAACAGGTGATTTTGTTGCTAACTCAAAATTAAGGCATTTAATCAATTCCCGGATACACGATTCCGGCCTCCTTTCTGACCCAATCGAGCACTTCCATCAGTTGGAGGCTGAAGCTGAGGGGCAGTTTTTTACTTTCTTTCTGTCCGTTTCTCAAACACTCACACACCTCCAAAATTTCATGGTAGTAACCGTTTCCGGTAAAATTGTGGCCGAAGTACTCCGTAGGTTTTTCATAATAGGAAACCGCCACTTTGGCCGGATGATGGAAGCGGCTGTGGATATGCATCGTACCGGTTTCACCATACAAAAATGCTTCGATACTGGTGTTTACGGCAATGGAAGCGTCAAGAATGGCCAGCCGGTTGCCGGTATATTCAAAAATCATGGCGCTGCTGAGGTCGGCGCCGGTCGGGCCGAAGGCGGCTGATGCTTTTACGTTATCGGGTTTTCCCCAAAGGAGTGTAGCGAGAAAGATGGGGTAAATACCGACATCGAGCAGAGCGCCGCCACCGAGGGCTAAGTTGAAAATCCGATGTTCGGGAGGAAAGTCTGCCCGGAAGCCAAAGTCTGCACGAATGGTTTTCAGCGGACCGACAATGCCGTCGTCCAGCAGTTGCAAAGCTTCTTCGAAGGCCGGAATGAACCTCGTCCAGATGGCATCCATCAGAAAAGTATCATTGGCACGGGCCGTTTCCACCATTTGACGGGCCTGCCGGGAATTGATGGCCAGGGGTTTTTCACACAAAACAGGAATCTTCCGCTCAAGACACATCAAGGTGTGCGCAAAATGTTCCGTGTGCGGGGAGGCGATGTAGATGACGTCCAGGTCCGGGCAGTCCAGAATTTCCTCGTAGCTGCCGTAGGCATGATGAGCGCCGTATTGGTTGGCAAAAGCGCTGGCCCGCTCCATCGAACGGGAAGCGACGGCGTGAAGCCGTGCGCCTTCTGCTAGTTGGAGGTCGTGGGCGAATTTATGGGCAATGCGCCCCGGAGCAATGATGCCCCAATTGATCGTGGATGACATGCGGAGTTGTTGAGTTAGTGCTTTTTACTTTATTTTTCGCCAAATTCATCATTCTCAAAGAATTTGACAAATGAAATTCCCACTCATTTCCATCGAAAAAATAATTCATGAAAACTGTCCGGGCGCCCGCCTGGGCTGTCTGTTAAGTCCGGTGAACATTGAACCTGCCGGGGAAGTGCTGCAACATTTCATCCAAAAGGAACTGGAAAGCATCGTCGCACGGCTGGCCCTGGAGAACATCCACGACCTGCCCCAGCTTCACGCCACGAGAGCGGCCTACAAAACCCTCGGCAAAGATCCCAGTCGCTACCGTCCTTCCGCTGAGGCACTCCTTCGGCGGGTAGTGCAAGGCAAGGGGTTGTATGAAATTAACAATGTGGTGGATGCCCTGAACCTGATCTCCGTAAAAACCGGCTTCTCCATCGGTGGCTATGATGCTGCAAAGATCAACGGGCCTGTCCGCCTGGGAAGGGGAGGGGAGGGAGAACCTTACGAAGCCATCGGCAGGGGAGCGCTCAACATTGAGGGGCTGCCGGTGTTGCGGGATGATTCCGGTGTTTTCGGAAGCCCCACGAGCGACAGCCTGCGCACGATGGTGACGCCCGAAACGCAGTGGTTTCTTGCCGTCTTTTTTGATTTTAATAAAAGTGAAAAATTGGAAGAAGTGCTGAACGAATTCGGAACGATGCTGCGGAAATATGCCGGCGGAGCAGGAGAGGTGATGCTTGTTGAAAGTTGACGGTAACTTGCCGCTGGGAGGTTTCAGGCCTGCATTGGCAAGTTACCGTCAATTTTAACAGCAATTACTGCTTCTCAATCTTTTCAATCTTGTCTGGTTTGATTGATTTGATCGTCGAATCAGGTTTTTGTTTTTGACTATTTGGCGTTTTATATCTCACATCGCCTTTCGGGTGTACCAGCTTCATCTCTTCGATAAGGTTGGTGGCGCCGGCAAATTTATCCACTAGGAAAAGTACGTAGCGAATGTCCACCATGATATTCCGGCAGAGCGAAAGGTCGTAGTTGTAATCGCTCATCGTGCCTTCCCAGACACGGTCGAAGTTCAGGCCGATGAGGTTGCCGTAGGCATCGATGGCCGGACTGCCGGAGTTGCCGCCGGTGGTGTGGTTGGAACCGATGAAACAAACCGGCATTCTGCCCGATTCGCCATATTTTCCATAGTCTCTGGCCTTGTAAAGCTCCTGCAACTTGGCGGGTACGTCGAATTCATAATCGCCGGGCACATATTTTTCCATCACACCGTCGAGGTAAGTGGTGTTGGAGTAGCTGACGGCGTCTCTCGGCTGATAACCCTGCACCCGTCCGTAGCTGACACGCAGTGTTCCGTTGGCGTCGGGGTAGAATTTTTCATTGGGAAAAACTTCCATCAACGCTTTCATGTAAACCTGTTGCAATTCGTCGATCTGCTCGTTGTATTCATTGTATTTGACCATAATTTTTTCATTGTAAGTCTGGTCAAAAGCGGAAGCAAGCTGGCAGGCCGGATCGGTTTGTATGGCGATCATCACATCGTTGGGCGATTTGCTGAGCATGGTCATGGCAGCTTTGGCGTCGGTGAGCCATGTTTTCTGATAAACATCTTTGGCCATGAGCTCGTAATTGCCGTACTCCGCCGTCTTTTTGATGAAACCCTCGGGCAGATATGCCTTGTCCACCTTTTCCACCATCATTTGCATCAGTTCGCCGAAGACTTCCTGATCGATCGCCGGGCTGTAGTTTTTATAAAAACCATCGAGATAAGCCTGCAGGCGTTTGTTGAAATTATCAAAACCGGCCTCTCCTTCGTTTTCATACGTCTTCACCAGGCGGTTAACCTGGGAAGCAATGCGAAGGAGTTCCACGTTGCGGAAAGTAATTTCATCGTAATAATCCTTGGCCTCTGCATAGGGGGCAATGTCGGCGTAGAGTTGCTGAAAGTCGCTGAGGATGTTGGCGTACTTTTTAAAAGCAGGCGTGGCAGCTACCGTTGCCTTGAATTTTGCTTCAAACTTTTGCTTTTTATCCACTGCCTTTGTCTGGGTGAGGCCGAGTACTTCGCCCTGCCATTTTTTCCAGGCATTGGCGAGGCTTGCCTGCTTGCTGGCGTATTGAATTTTCACCTGCGCATCGGAGCGCATGGCGGCATTCCAGATAGCGAGCGTTTTGTCCCGCACGGCAATTTTGGCCGGGTCGAGTACGTCAACGATCTGCTCGATGGCATAGCTCGGCAGGTATTCGTTGGTGCGGCCGGGGAAGCCAAATACCATGGTGAAATCACCTTCCCGAACACCGTCGAGGGAGATCGGAAGGAAATGTTTGGGCTGGTAAGGCACATTGTCTTTGGAATAGTCGGCAGGCAGGTTGTCTTTGCCGGCGTAGATCCGGAACATCGAAAAATCGCCGGTATGTCGTGGCCAAACCCAGTTGTCGGTATCAGCGCCGAACTTGCCGATGCTGGAAGGCGGCGTGCCGACGAGGCGAATGTCACGGTAGGTCACCGTTACGAAAAGGAAATACTGATTGCCGTGAAAAAACGGACGGATCAGGATGTCCTCGTAAGCCTCTTTTTTCCAGCTTTTCCGGATTTCATCCAGGTTTTTATCGATGGTGGACTGGCGTGTGCGCTTGTCCATTTTGTCAGTGACGCCGTTGAGCACCATGTTCGTAATGTCTTCGATGCGGGAGATGAGCGTAACGGTCAGCCCCGGATTGGGAAGCTCGGCGTCCATGGTTTTTGCCCAGAAGCCATCTTCGAGGTAGTTGTGCTCCAGCGTGGAGTGCGACTGAATCTGACCGTAGCCGCAATGGTGGTTGGTGAGCAGCAGGCCTTTGGGTGAAATGATTTCGCCGGTGCAGCCGCCGCCAAATTGCACGATGGCATCTTTCAGCGAGCCTTTGTTGACGCTGTAAATGTCTTCAGCGGACATTTTCATGCCCATACTTTTCATTTCCGTTTCATTCAAAAGCCCAAGTAAAAGGGGCAACCACATGCCCTCAACCGCAATCGCTGCAAAGCGTAATACGATCAAAAAGGTTAGGGAAAGGATGAGTTTTTTCATTATCGATAATTTGATTTTAATTAAAAATTTGACGGGTGCGAAGATACGAAAAACAGAGAGTTGATAGTGGATAGTTGATAGTGGATAGTGGAGAGTTGATGGTGGACAAAGAAACATTCAGCCTCCCTGTCAAACCACATGTCCGTCTACTATCCACTATCAACTCTCCACTATCAACTCTCCACTCCACATTTGATTCCATCACTTTTTTGCTAAAATTTGTCCATCATTTCAGTCCATGTGTCGCCGGTTTTCCTAAATTCGCCCTGTATCCTTTCACAAAAAAGCGACATGAACAGCATTGTAACCGATCGTTTTATCAAATGCCATGACAAACTCAGGGAAGAAGGCAAGGTGCGGTCCAGCCGGCAATTTGCGCTTTCACTGGATTACCTGCCGCAGAGCCTCAGCGAAATTCTGAAAGGCCGCCGGGATGTGACCATTGAATTGCTCCGAAAGGCTGTCGAAGAGTACAACCTCAATCCGCTCTACATTTTTACCGGAGAGGGAACGATGTTTCAAACCGGCAACGAAGGCCAGGGCTTCCGCCTGCTTACTGTTGTTACGGACGACACCAGGGATGAGCGAATTGTGCACGTGCCGATACCGGCGCAGGCAGGTTATGCCGGGGAAATGCTGGATCCGGCTTTTATCGAAGACCTTCCCACGTTCTCCCTGCCCGACTATAAATATAAGGTAGGCACGCACCGGTCTTTCGACGTATCGGGCGACAGCATGGAGCCGACTTTATTTGAAGGCGACAAAGTGGTGTGCAGCTTCCTTGAGCCGGGGCTTTGGGAAACGGCGCTGAAGGACAATTACGTGTACGTTGTGGTGACCCGTGGAGATGTGGTAGTGAAGCGGGTTTTTAATAAAATAAAAGAAGGCCGTCAATTGGAGCTGCGTTCCGATAATGATTTTTACGATACCTATACGGTGCCAGTGGGCGATGTACGGGAGGTTTGGTACGTTCGGGCGAAAATCAGTCCGTTTCTGCCTTCGCCGAACAACATCGAAAATTACGTCCGGGCCGAGGTGAAAGAGCTGAAGCAAATGCTGCGGGAACAAAGCAAGCTGATTGAAAACCTGAACGAAAAAATGAACAACGGAAAGTAAACCGGCCCGGTAATAATTATAGCTGCTTGCATTGAAAGTTGATAGGTTGATAAGGGTTGATGAGGTTGAGATGGGTTGATTTTGCAAAGCCTGATAAATCCTGATAAACTTGCATGCAATGCGACCGTAAATACCGCCGGTGAACTGCCCATAACCATCCATATCATGAAATCAAAACGCATTAAAGGAACGGTCATTTATCAAAACCTTGCCACCGGCTTTTGGGGCATTGTAGATGATAAAGGCAACGAGTGGCGCCCGGTAAATATGCCGGAACAGCTGAAACAGGAAGGCAAGAAAGTATCCCTCACCATTCGTGAAGTGGACGGAGGCATGTCCATTTTTATGTGGGGTACGCCGGTGGAAGTGGTTGGGTTTGATACGTAAAATGCCGCCGCTCCGTCCGGAGTTGCGCTACACGCTTACGGCTGTGGTGTTGTGAGATAGCATGATCGGAAACACCGCCGGACCTTTATTTTTGGAAAGCTAAGATCCAGAGCAGCGGCATAGGTAAGGGTAAAATGGTGGTTTCACGATAGGGCAATGGTTATCAGGTTTAAAAGTTGAAGGGGGTAACGGCATTGTTGTCGGTAACTTCTTCTAAAAAATCCCGGAACAAATTTCCCGGCTCTTTTGTAGTTTTGTATCACTTAAAAAAGAAATCAGATGGTGATCACAATTCAATTTCAATCAGATAAAGATCTTCAGTGGCTTAATAAGATTGTCGAAATTCTCAAGGCCGCTGCTGTAAAGTTTGAAGTCAAAGGTCTGCCTGAACCTGCTCCCTCTGACCTCCGCAAGCGCAGAGAAAACTTTTTGAAAAAAGCTGTTTCAAGCGGCGTTATCACAACCAAAATCGAAATCCCTGACCGGGAAGCCCGCAATGCCAGATAAATATTTTTTCGACTCTAATCTTTGGATATACCTCAAAGCTCAAAATCAATCCCAAGATGATTTGCGCAAACAAAAAATCGTCGAAAATTTGATTTTGAACCTGCCTGAAATCGCAGCATCGGTGCAAGTGCTAAATGAAGTAGCAAATGTTCTGATGAAGAAATTTTCTTTCACAGAAACCCGCACGAGTGAATTCATCGATGAGATTTGCAAAGAGTTTGAAATCGTTCCGTTGACGGCAAACATAACTCTGCAAGCACTTAAACTGAAAACCGCCTATTCACTGAGTTGGTTTGACTGCATGATCGTTTCAGCAGCATTAGCTATAAACTGCACAGTTCTCTATACAGAAGATATGCAAGATGGGTTACTGATTGAAAAAACGCTGAAAATCGTTAATCCATTCAAGTAACCCACCCATTTTTGACATCTTCCCTACCCCTTCAACTTCACCTTCCCCGCCAAATCCAGCATAAATGCAAACTCCATCGCCGTTTCCTTGTAAGCCCGGAAGCGGCCCGACTGTCCGCCGTGGCCGGCGTCCATGTTCGTGTGAAGGAGCAGCGGATTTTTATCGGTCTTCATTTCACGCAGCTTAGCCACCCACTTGGCGGGTTCCCAGTATTGTACCTGCGAATCATGCAGGCCCGTGGTTACCAGCATGGCGGGATAATCCTGCGCTTTTACCTGATCGTAGGGCGAGTAGCTGAGCATGTAGTCGTAGTATTCCTTTTTGCGGGGATCGCCCCACTCGTCCCACTCGAAGGTGGTGAGCGGGATGCTTTCGTCAAGCATAGTCGTCACCACGTCCACGAACGGTACGGCAGCTACCACGCCTTTGAACAGGTCGGGACGCATGTTCACCACGGCGCCCATCAGCAGTCCGCCTGCGCTGCCGCCCATGGCGAAGAGGTGTTCCTTGTCCGTGTATTTTTGTGAAACGAGGTAATCGCCGCAGTCAATGAAGTCGGTGAAGGTGTTTTTCTTCTTCAGCAATTTGCCGTCTTCGTACCATTGGCGTCCCATCTCCTGCCCGCCCCGGATGTGAGCGATGGCGAAGGCGAAACCCCGGTCGAGCAGGCTCAATCTTGCAGCGTTAAAACTCGGATCGATGCTGTAACCGTAGCTGCCGTAAGCGTAAAGCAGCAGCGGTTGCGTGCCGTCTTTCTTAAAACCTTTGCGGTAAACAATGGACACAGGCACCTTCACGCCGTCCCGTGCCGTGGCGAAAATGCGTTCCGAGACGTAGTTGTTTTTGTCAAAACCGCCGAGCACTTCCTGCTCCTTCATCGTCTTTTTATCCTTCGTCGCCATGTTGAAATCATAGACCGTCGGCGGCGTAGTGAGCGACTGGTAGCTGAGGCGCACCACTTCTGTGTCCCATTCCGGATTGTTGGATGGGCCAGCGACGTAAGTTTCCTCACCGAAGTCAATGTGGTAATCGCTGTTGCCGTCCCAGGATTTGATGCGGATTTTGCGGATTCCGTTGATACGTTCCGTCAGTACGAGGTGGTTTTTAAACAACTCAAAATCCTGGAAATAGACATCGTCCCGGTGCGGGATCACTTCTTTCCAGTTTTCCTTCGTCGTCTTGCCTTCTTCCGCCGACATCAGGCGGAAGTTTTTGGCGCCGAGGTTCGTGCGGATGTACCATTTTCCCCCGGCGTGGTCGGCGCTGTATTCCAGGTTGCGCTCCCGTGGCTGTATGATCTTCCACTCGCCGTCGGGCGTGTTGGCGTCGAGGTATCGATACTCCCGGCTGAGGGTTTGCCAGGAGGCGATGATGATGTACTTTTTCGATTTGGATTTATCCAGCCCCAGGTAAAACTGCGGATCTTTTTCATGAAAAACCTCCTGATCGAGGGAAGCGTCGGTACCGAGTTTGTGTTTGAATATTTTAAAAGCCCGCAGGGTTTCATCTTTCACTGCATAAAAAACGGTCTTGTTGTCGTTCGCCCAGACGACGTCGCCTTCCGTGTTGGGAATGGTTTCCTCGATGGTTTCGCCGCTTTCCAGGTTTTTAAAACGGATGGTGTAAATGCGGCGGCTGAGGGTGTCCTCGCCGTAAGCCAGCCATTTGTTATCCGGGCTGACTTCGAGGCCGGATACGTTGTAATAATCGTAATCTTTGGCCAGTTCGTTTACGTTAAGCATCACTTCTTCGGATGCTTCGAGCGTACCTTTTTTGCGGCAATAGACGGGATATTCCTGTCCTTCATCGTAGCGATAGTAGTACCAGTAGCCGTTGTCGAGTTGTGGCACAGAGGCGTCTTTCTCTTTGATGCGGCCTTTGATTTCTTCGAACAATTCATCCTGAAGGTTTTTCAGGCCGGCCATTACCTCGTCTTTGTACTCGTTTTCGGCATTGAGGAAAGCGATCACTTTGGGGTCTTCCCGCTGGTTGAGCCAGTAGTAATTATCAATGCGGGTATTGCCGTGTTCGGTGAGTTCTTTGGGCTGCTTCTCCGCAGCCGGCGGCTGCGCAGTCATGTTTTCGTACAATGTCGTCATATTTTCGTTGCTTTGGTTAGAATCATTTTTGCAGGCGGCAAAGATGAGTATTGAAAGGGAAAAGAGGAAAAATCTCTGGGTAAGGATAGCTTTCATTTTAATGAGTTTTGATGAAACATTATGAAAAACGCCACGATATTAGGGATTTTAACGCAAACAGGCCGGACGTTTTAAAGCGTCCGGCCTGTTTGTGCTTTTATTAATATCTGGCACCGTCATCGGTCAGGTGGGGTTGAGAGGATGTAATTCTCAACAATCTTAACCATTCTCAACCACTCTCAACCAATCACTACTCTTTCACAAACTTCACCATCCCCCGTCCCTGGTCAGATTGCAGCACGAGAAAATACACGCCTTCCTTCAATGCGGATACATCAAAATTGAATTGATGAGCGCCCTGATGGAGTTTGCCTTTTCTTTCGCTCATGACCCGTTGTCCGAGTGTATTGAAAACTTCGAGCGTTGTGTTGGCGGATTCATCGAGCAAGAGGTTCAGGTAAAGCCTGTCGCCTGCCGGGTTCGGAAATACCTGGTAGTTGCCGGGGAAAGTTTCTTTGGTTGCGGTAGGCGGCTCTGTAATTTCACCTATTACAAAAAAGAAAAAGTCGCCGGGAAGCTGCGTGGTCAGACGGGTCGTTACCCGCAGAAGGTAAAGTGTCGGCTCGGCCGGCAGCCCTGATACGATGGTGACGGCCTCGGCCGTACTGGCGTCTGCATACAGGCAGGAGCCGGTAATCACGTTGGTATCGACCGGCATTTCGCAGGCGTCGTACATGTCCAGGTAAAAGGAAGCGCCTTCCGAACCGGCGTTTTTGTAAAAACGGATTTCCAGCTCGGTATTGCCGTAGGTATTGATCCAATACCACACGTCAGAAAATTCGCCGCCGGCAGTATTGGTGCCAAAACACTGTGCATTCGGGAAAATGAAATTATCCTGATCGAAGGTTCCGTTGGAATTGGAGCCGCTGATCTGGCCTTCAAAATCATCGGCCATCATCGCCGTTACAATCCAGGCAGAGTCGGGTGTCGTGCAGAGGTCGTTGCTCGGTGGGGTAGGAGGGATGATCTCCTGCAAGTCAAAGGTGCCCGTTCCCTGGTCTCCGTTCCAACCGCCCAAACGCAGCAGGTAGGTATCGCCTTCCTGCACGGAAAAAATAACCCTTGAAGTGTAAAAAGAACAGCCTGAGCCGTCGTCGTTGCAGGCATAAAGCTGGTCGCCGGTAGGCGTACAGCCGACGTTGGGGCCGTACACCGCAAGGCGGGAGTCAAAGTTGATCTGGTCGCAGGTGGTCCATTCCACGGAGCCGGTGATGGGTGAAGTGAAACGGAACCAGATATCAGCCTGCACATTTGGGTCACCGAAACCGAAACAGGCGGAGTTGTTGGGTTGTAAGGGTCCGTCAGTCGTTGCGTCGATGTTGCTGAACTGGTAGTTTTCCACCAGTCCGATATCAATTGCCTGGGAGCAAAAGTCATTGGCGACGGAAGACACAAATTCTTCAATGACAAAGGTGCCGGAGCCTGCTTCGCCCGGCGCAGTGTCTCCCCATCCTCCCAGTCGCAGGAGGTAAGACTGGCCAGCTTCTACGTCAAAAACGATGCGGGAAGTATTGTTGGCGCAAGAGCCAAAATCGTCATTGCAAGTCAGCAGGTCGCCATCCTCAAGCGGGCAGGTAGCGCCGGCGTTGTACACCGCAATTTTAGTATCAAAATCCGCCGTGCCGCACAGCGTCCAGTCAGCAAGCCCTGTAAAATCAGGGGTAAAACGGTACCAGATATCCCGGAAAAGCGTGTCATTGTCGCTGGAAGGGCAAGGTGAATCAAGGTGTAACGGTCCGTCGGTTGTAGCTTCGGTCGTGTTAAAACTGACCACTTCGTTGGTGGCTACATCGATAGCGTCAGCACAGTTGTCATTTGGTGGAGCCTGGGCAGCTAACAGGAAGCTGCAGGAGAGGAAAAAGGAGAGGAGTAAGTTTTTTTTCATGTTGAAATAGTTTTGTTAGACAAATTGTCATGGTAAAATATGGAAATGAAAGGAAAAACCGGCAGGTATGACAGAAAAAAAGAATTCGTCGGAGAAAACACATCGATGAGAAAGTGAACGGATATGCCCGAAATGGCCGCTGCCGTGGAAAGAAAATTTACTTTTGGGGCTGAAAAAACAAAGCCCCTCACAGGGAGGGGCCATGTTTTATAGCCAGAGAACGGCTTGTAAAACAACAAAAATCTAAACCTAAGACTTATGTTGTTGCCGCTGGTCACTAAATGTTTAAAATAAAATTAAATAAAATGAAAATTGCCTTGATCGGGTACGGTAAGATGGGTAAAACTATCGAGCGGTTAGCACTTCAAAGCAACCACGAAATTGTTTTGAAAATCGACAAAGAAAATGCGGACGACCTCACGCAGGAAAACCTACGCATGGCTGACGTGGCCATCGAATTCACCCAGCCGGAAACGGCCTACGGCAACATCGTGGCATGCCTGGAAGCAGGCGTTCCCGTCGTCGTGGGCACAACGGCCTGGCTCGACAAGCTGGATGCGGTGAAAAAACTTTGCAGTGAACGGAACGGGGCCTTTTTTCACGCCTCCAACTTCAGCATCGGGGTGAATATTTTTTTTGCCGTCAATCGCTACCTCGCCGGCCTGATGAACGAACAGCCGCAGTACGACGTGCGCATGAAGGAAGTCCACCACACCCAAAAACTTGACCACCCCAGCGGCACCGCCCTCACCCTGGCGGAAGGTATTTTGAAAAACCTCAGCCGCAAGTCCTCCTGGACGGCATCGCTCGGCAAACCCGAAACCGCTCCGGCCCCCGCCGAACTTTCCATCGTTTCAAAAAGAATCGACCCCGCCCCCGGCACCCACGTCGTCACCTGGGCCTCTGACATCGACACCATCGAGATCAGCCACACGGCTCACTCACGGGAAGGCTTCGCCGCAGGCGCCCTCGCCGCCGCCGAGTGGATCATTGGGAAAAAAGGAAGCTTCGAGATGAAAGACATGCTCGGTTTTTAAGAACGATGAACGATGAATGATGAACTTTCCCGAGGAGCTGGAGGTGTTCATCGTTCATCATTCATCGTTCATCATTCAACAAAAGTTCTTCCACGCTTCCCCGGCTCACCTGGTGATAGCCGTCTTTCGCTTTTTCAAAAATGCGGCGGGCTGTTTCAAGCTGGCCGGTTTCTCTGAAGGCCCCGTACAGCGGCATGAGGAAGCGGCGGCGGCCCATGTTCACCAGGAAGCTTTCGATTTTCGGTAAAATTTCCGGCGAATAGCCCCGGCGGATGGCGGTTTCGTACCAGGCCCACAGGATTTCTGAGTTGCCGGAGTTGGTGAGATTGAATTGAGCGTCCAGTTTTTTCAGCGTCTCCACGTCCGTGCTTTCCGGCAGGTGGCGGATGAAATGGACCCACTCGTGGGAAGTCCAGTCTTTTGTTTCGGGCAATTGACCTTCGCTGACGGCATCTGCGGCAGCTTCAGCTTTTTCCAGTTTTTGTGAAACAGGCACCGGCCCATTCGCCGGGAGGCCGGGACCGTACACCCACTCGTCCACGTTCACATCGAGCTGGTATTTTTCCAACAGATTTTTCTTTAAAAAATCCACGAACTCCTCCGTGGTCTTCGCCTGGAATTTATTTTGCTCAAACCAGCTTTTCAGGAATGCATCGAAGCGCTCCCGCCCTGCCTTCTGCTCCAGCAGGTGCAGGAAAAGCGAGCCTTTCTGGTAGGCGATATTGTTCATCCCGTCGTCGGGGTCACGGCCGGAGAGATCGAGTTTGAGGTGGGTATCGGGGCTTTTTTCACCCAGGTCTTTCACCTCGTCGAGTAGTTCCCAGTATTCCAGTTGCATCAGCATTTCAACATACTCCACGCCATACAGCGCCTCCATGATGCGCCGCTCGAAATAAACCGTGAAGCCCTCGTTCAGCCAGAAATCATTCCAGGTGGCGTTGGTCACCAGGTTGCCCGACCAGGAGTGTGCCAGCTCGTGCGCCACCAGTGAAACCAGGCTTTGGTCGCCTGCAATTACAGTCGGCGTGGCAAAGGTCAGCTTCGGGTTTTCCATCCCCCCGAACGGGAAGCCCGGCGGCAGCACGATCAGATCGTAGCGACCCCAGTCGTAGGGTCCGTAGAGCGTTTCGGCAGCTTCTACCATTTTTTCCATATCGGCGAATTCACGGGCTGTTTTTTCGAGCATGGGCGGTTCGGCATACACGCCGGTGCGAGGGCCTACCGGCTGAAAAGCGATGTCGCCCACCGCCAGTGCGATGAGGTAGGGTGAAATGGGTTGCTCCATTTTAAATTGGTAAACGCCGTCCGCTGTTTTCTCCTGCGGATTGTCGGCGCTCATCAGCGCCAACATGCCCGTGGGCGCCTGGATGGTGGCGTTGTAAGTGACCCGGATGCCGGGGCTGTCCTGGCAGGGAATCCAGGTGCGGGTGAGGATGGCCTGGCCCTGCGTGAAGAGGAAGGGCAGTTTTTTGCCTGCCGTTTGGGAAGGTTCCATCCAGCCGAGGGCAGCGGCATCGGGATTGGTGGAGTAGTAAATGGTGACGATTTCAGTTTCCGGTTCAATCTGCACCCGCAGCGCCGTGCCCAGTATTTCGTCGGGATCGACGAGGAAATACTGCGTTTCTTTTTCATCCTCGCCGATGGTAATCCTTTCGATGTTCAGGTTTTTGGTGTCAAAAATGATCTCGCTCGCTCCTTGGTTTTCAATCGTCCAGCGGGCGGAACCGGAGAGGATTTTTTGATCAAAATCGACTTTCAGGTTCAGGTCGAGGTGTTTGGTGACGGCCTCGTTGGGCTGGGCGAAGGAGTGGGGATCGGCTTTGGGATCAGGAGCGGAAGCGGAATTATCCTGCTGACAACGGATTGAAAATGTGAGGGCCAGCAACAGAAAGGTGTATTTCAATAATTTCATGCAGTATCAATTTGCGTTTCAAAAAACGCAAAGATGGTCAAAACCTGTTCAAATCCACCGCCGCACGCCTACCAACATTCCGTAGGCATAAGGGAAATAGGCTTTGTCCCAATCACCGGGGTAGTCTTCCGACATGCGGGTAATTGCCGCCCGGAATTGCCCGGACAGCGACACGTCCCATTTTTCTGCCACGTGAAATGCAACGCCCGCCTGGCCCTCGTAACTCAGACTGCTTTTTTTCAAATTGAAAATATAATCGCTCTGGTTGGCATCCCTCGACAACCCGTTTCTGATAAAAACAGCAGCCCGCCGCCCCCGGATCAGATCGAATTGATGTTGCAGCGACAGTCCGAGATAACGATGAGACGACTCTTCGGAAAAATTATTCCCTAAAAAACCATCGATCAGTTCATTATCAAAACGGTATTCGCCCGCATTGATGCCAATTTGAACCTGGTGCCTTTTTGCGAAACGATATCCAGCCAACAGGCCAAAGTTCACCGTCATAACCGGCGACTGGCGGACTGTTTCGCAACCTTCGTCACAGATGAAAAAAGGAACCGGCGAGTTACGAAGTCCGGGTATCAGGCTTCCACCGTTCAGTTCCAGGAACAGGCGGGGGAACGATTCCGGGTTTTTATTTTGACCAAAAGAAAAAGTTGCGAGAAAAAGCAACAGCAAGGTAATTCGTGTATTCATATACCTATTTATTTTTTTGTAAAAGACAGCGGTATGCCTGGGAAGTGTTGGGTTTCATTATCTCAGCATTCGGAGCGAAGTCCGCTCCCACCGCCATGCCACCAGCAAAAATATCGCCAGCAAAATCGTATTGAAAGCCAGCGTGACCGCCTGCCCCAGCCCTGCGTATTTCACAAACATTTCACTCAAAAAATACAGCCCCAGCGCCAGTGCGATGTAGCCGCCGATTTTTTTAAAATCATAATCCACCGGGTAGTATTTCCGGCCCCACCACCAGCAGGCAGCAGTCATGGAGGCGTAGCAGATCAGCGTGGCCCAGGCGCTGCCCATGTAGCCGATGCGGGGAATCCACCAGACGTTGAGGGCGATGGTGATGACGGCGCCGCCTACGGCGATCCAGCCGCCGAGCATGGTCTGGTCGGTGAGTTTGTACCAGATGGAAACGTTGTAGTAGAGGCCGAGGAAGAGGTTGGCCATGAGCAGGATGGGCACCACGCCCAGCCCGGCCCAGAAGTCTTCCCCGATGAAATGTTTGACGATGTCGAGGTAGAGCATGACGCCGAGGAAGGCCAGCGCCCCGGCGATGGTGAAATATTTGGTGACGTCGGCGTAGAGCTTGCGGGCGTCCTGGTGTTTGGCATTGGCGAAGAAAAACGGCTCGGCAGCGTACCGGAACGCCTGCGTGAACAGGCTCATGAGCATGGCGAGTTTGTAGCTGGCTGAGTAGATGCCGATCTGTGCGAGGTTGGATTGGGTGTCGCCGGGCAGCAGGTGTTTGAGCAGTTCCCGGTCGATCATTTCGTTGACGATACCGGCAAGGCTGGCCAGGATGAGCGGTGCGGCGTACACAAACATGGTGTGCCAGGTGCGGGGGCTGAACTCCCATTTCACCCGCAGTATGTCAGGCAAAAGCAGCAGCAATACGGCGGCACTGGCGATGAGATTTGACAGGAAAATATACCCTACGCCAAACTCCGGCCGGTAGATTTTTTCGATAAAATCCGTCATTACGCCCTGCTTCAGCAACCAGGGGCACAGCAGCAGGAAAAACAGGTTGAAACCGATGTTAAGCCCAATGCCGGTGAGGCGGACGATGGCGAACCGCACCGGCCTGCCTTCCAGCCGCAGCCGGGCGAGCGGGATTTCAGCCAGCGTATCGAAAGCGAGGATGAGGCCGAAAATGGTGACGTAGCTGCTCATTTCCGGTGCATAGTCGAGCCAGCCGGTGATGTTTTTTGAAAAAACCAAAATGAGCGTGGACAACACCAGCGAACTGCCCACAACCGACCAGAGTGCCGTGGAAAACGTTTCTTCCCGGCGCTCAGGGTCCGTGCCGTAGCGGAAAAATGCCGTCTCCATCCGGTAGATGAACAGCACCATGAGGAAGCCCGTTAAAGCATAAAGTTCGGACACGATGCCATACTCCGCATCGGTGAAAATGCGGGTGTAGAGCGGCACGAGCAGGTAGTTTAGTACCCGTCCGATGATGCTTGAGAGTCCGTAGATGGCGGTTTCGCCTGCGAGCTTTTTAAGTAACGACATGGTTTGAGTAGGCAAGTAGGCAAGTAGGCCGGCAGGCAAGTAGGGGCGCAGACATACTCGCCTACTCGCCTACCGGCTTACTTGCCTACTCCTCATTTCATCCGGCAAATTTGTTCAAAATCAGCTAATTATCATGGGAAAAACTTAACATTCAACTAACTTCGCCCGCATTTTAAGAACCGGATTTAAAAAAATCATAATCAGGAGCAGTGCAGGCAGCCCTCGTTTGAATTAACTGCCGGCTGCGATTAAGCGCCAATATGATCAACGTTTCACTACTCAAAAAAATCTGTGAAATCCCCGGTGCTCCGGGGTTTGAGCAGCGCATCCGCCAATTTGTTCTTCAGGAAGTCACGCCGCTGGTGGATGAAGTTTCCGTAGACAGCATGGGCAGCATTATCGCCGTAAAAAAAGGCAAAAACGCTAAAAAAGTAATGGTCGCCGCCCACCTTGACGAGATCAGTTTCATCGTTACCCACATCGACGACGATGGGTTCCTGCGCATCCATACCCTCGGCGGTTTTGACCCGAAAACACTGACAGCACAGCGTGTCATCGTGCATGGCAGGAAGGACGTCGTCGGCGTCATGGGCAGTAAACCCATTCACATCATGAAACCCGAGGAGCGCAACAAAGCCCCGCAAATTCACGACTATTTCGTGGACGTCGGCATGAAAAAAGAGGAGGTCGAAAAGATTATTTCTATCGGCGATCCCATCACCCGTGAGCGGGAATTGATTGAAATGGGCGACTGCGTGAACAGCAAAAGCATCGATAACCGGGTATCGGTTTTCATCCTCATCGAGGCACTGAGGGAACTGAAAGACAAGGAATTGCCCTTCGACGTCTACGGCGTTTTCACTGTGCAGGAGGAGGTAGGGATTCGGGGCGCCATCTCGGCTACCCATCGCATTGATCCTGATTTTGGCATTGCCGTTGACACGACTATCGCTTTCGATGTACCCGGCGCCCAGCCTCATGAAATGATCAGCCGACTTGGCCACGGCGCTGCCATTAAAATCATGGACGGAGGCGTCATCTGCGACTACCGGATGGTGAATTACCTTAAGGATTTAGCTAAAAAACATACCATAAAATGGCAGCCCGAAATACTTACCGGCGGCGCTACCGATGCCTACGGCATGCAGCGTTCCGGAAAGAGCGGAGCCATCACCGGAGCTATTTCAATTCCTACCCGTCACATTCATTCGGTCATTGAAATGGCGCACAAAGAGGATATCCGGAATTGTATTGATTTACTGAAGGCAAGTTTGCTGAACATGGATCAATTCGACTGGAATCATCAGTGAAAGGGTGAAAGGTTTAAAAGTTTATATGTTGAAGGGGTTAAAATGGCACGCATTTTAACCCCTTCAACTTTTAACCCATTAACCTCTTCCTAATCTTCCTCAATCATTTCACCGGTCAGCTCCGGCAGTTCGTGCCGAAACGACCCTAACGCATCATACACCACTTCGTGGATGCGGCTTCTGGTTGCTTCGGTAAAAATTTTCCCGTTGCGGCCGCTGGGGTGCACCCGGTTCGACAGGAAAACGTAAACCAGGTTTTCTTCGGGATCCACCCAAACGCAGGTGCCGGTAAATCCGGTGTGCCCGTAGCTTTGGGGAGAGGCATCTTTCGAGTAAGTCGGGTAGCGGCGGTTGACCGGTTTGTCGAAGCCGAGGCCCCGATGGTTTCCATATTTAGCCTCCGTGTAAGCGCCGACATTACCGGGCTCGAAAAACTGCGTGCCGCCGTAATCACCGCCATTGAGCAACATCTGGAAAAGCACCGTCAAATCTTCGGCATTGGAAAAAACACCGGCATTGCCGCCTACGCCTCCCAGCAATGCTGCGGCCGGATCATGGACGTAGCCGTGCACGAGCGTTTTTCGCCAGTAGCGGTCATTTTCAGTCGGGATAATTTGTTTCTTTTCAAACTTTTCAAGCGGGTTGTAAGTCATAAACCGCAAGCCGAGCGGCCGGTAAATATTTTCAAAAACGTATTGATCAAGGTCTGTCCGTGTCGTATTTTCAACCAGTTTCTGAAGTAGAAAATAATTTACATCACTGTAGCGAAAACGCTGACGGTTTACCGGTAGGCGGTAAACCCGCCGGCTGATAGTATCCTGAAAATCCTGGCGCAGGTAGAGGCCGTCTGCTACTTTCACGCTGTAGCGTCCTTGCCTTTTGCGGCAGAAGTAGGTGTTGCAGCCTCTGGAGGGCACATTTTTGTAAGAAAAAAGATGGGTCAGCGGCATTTGCGCCTGAAGGCCTGAGTTGTGAAGGAGTAAGTCCCTGATTTTGATTTCCCCGACGTCAGTCCTGGCAGAGGCTGGCAGGTATTCCCCGAGCGTTCGCTTCAGGTCGATTCTTTGTTGCTCTGTTAATCTCATCACTGCCAGGGTAGTCGAGGCCACTTTTGTGACGGAGGCGATATCGAACAGGTCATCGATCTGCACGGGGGTTTTCTTCTTTTTGTCGTAAGTATGATATCCAAGCGCCTGAGAGTAAATCACCTTCCCGTCTTTAGCAACTACGATCTGGCAACCCGGAAATACGCCCTTGTCGATGGCTGACTCGGCAATAGCGTTGATACTGACCAGTCGTTCCTGCAGAATGCCGGTTTTTTCTGCTGTCGCAAACCCCAGACGCACGGGCGCATGGCTCACCCGGATACCGTACGGGAGGCTTTCCGACACGGCAACCGGCATCCGCCCCTCGGAGCTGACTCCTCCAAACAACATCTGGGCAGTGTAAATTTCAGTATGATCATTGCGCTCAAAAATCTGGACGCAGGCGATGTCGGCGGTGAAATGTTGCAGGTTTTTCGGGTTCCCGAAATTCACCAGCACGACTTGGGAGGTACGGGCCAGCGTGTTGATGCTTTCGATAAATTTTTTGTGAAACCCTGCCTTCAGGTCAATACTGTCCAGCAAAACGACGGCGGCGGTCGATTCACCGGCATTCGCCAACGTGACCGGTGCCAGCTCTCCTGATGGAGGAATCTGAAGACTGTGGTGCTTGAAACCGGCGTATTTCAGAAAAAAGTTTTGAAAATGCCGGAAAGGCCGGCGCCCATATCCAAACACTTGAAAATCTGTATCGTAGATATTTTTAAAGGGCAATACTTTCCGTCCGTCACGGGCCAGCACGACAGAGTTTTCAAATAGATTTCCGATGAAAAAACCCCAGTTCGGGTCTTCGAAATAACACTCGATTTCTCCGATGCGATAATAGAGGTCATCAGGCCGGGGAAGTTGCCTTCGCAATATGCCCGGCGGGCTTTTTTTAGCGACGGATACCAGCTTTACCCGGTGTTGTTTTGTGGAATCCATCGGGAAGACGGTCATTTCGATGGGTAATTTGCCGCCGTGCACCCAAGCTTTGGCCTTCAGGATCTGCCTTACTTTCTGATCAATGTCAGTTATTGAAACTTTGCCGCTGTCGACCAGTTTCCGCATGACCAAAAAATTTCTTTCGGCATCCGGCGTCACAAAAATATCAGCACCTTTAAGTAGTTTTTGCTCCGGCGACTCGTTGGGCGCTAACGTGACGATCATCAGGCCATTGAAATCGAGATACTCACGAAGAAAGTCATGCACAAATCCGGCAGGAGCGTACCGCAGCGTGTCAGTTTTAAAAATGTCATCTCCAACCTTTAGGCCGGTTAGGCCCACCTTGGTATGGATTAAAAAATGGTGAAGCAGACTGTCCCGGATGGTGTCATTTTCAACAAAAAGAAATTCTGAAAAGCAATCAGCCGCTGTGAAAATCCGGTTTCGTTGCAATCTTTGAGCCACCCAGTGGGATCGCTCGGCAATACTTTTTTTATCGCTTTCAAATGTTTGAAAATCAAAACTTTCTGTGCCGGGGTCATCTTGTTTCAGGGTCGGGCTCAATGAAAAGTTGATACCAAGCGCTTTGCATTGCCGGACGTAATGCTGCTCCAGTACCCGGTGCAGGCCGGATGAATCTATAGCAGCCAGGGTAGCTGGCAATGGGAAGCGGGGCAATCCTGAGAACTGATTGTGCAGGGAAACTTTTTCACGGGTGGCAAAAAAAAGCGGTAGTTTGACCGATCTGCGCAGGCTGTCGGCTGCGTGCATGTAGTCTGCTATTGTTAATCCTTCCAGCAGTACGCCGCCTATCTGGCCATTGGCGGCATTTGCGTAAAGCTGCTGTATCTGCAGCGAGTCACCGGTGTCAGGCTGCCAAACGATGAGTTGCCCGATTTTTTCTTCCAGTGTCAGCCCCTCCAGCACGGCTTCGATCTGGGCATTGTCCACGCCTTCGAAGGGGAGCAGGATTTGCTCCACCTGCGTTTCGGCAGGTTTGTGGCAGGAATGAAACGACAATGTCATTCCCAGCATACTTAGCAGGCATGCTGCCCAGGTATTTTTAGAAAAAATCTTCATTTACAAAAAAGGGGGAGATTGGTTTCCCGGCTTATGGGTTTTGAAAAATTAATGTTGATGATTCATGTCATTGAACGTCAACATCATTTTAATCTTTTACATAAAAATAAGAAATCTTTTTATCCACATCATCGAAGGTTAAAATTTTGCCCAGATGGCGGTGTTTTTCATAAAAAGCCAGCATGGCAAAATCGCCTGCGCAGGCTCCCGTATGGATGAAAAGAATACTCAGCAATATCCATTTTTCCGATACATCTGCAAAAAACAAGCCGCTAATAGCTCCGGCAGAAATTACCAGGAAAGGTGCTAAGGCAATGATTAGAAATGATTTATCGCTTACAATAAATTTATCTGCGACGGCGTAAAAGTAGAACTTTCGCCAACTCACACCAAATGACACCTTCGGAGCTCCAGCAATTTTGTAGGCAATGCCATGAATTGCTTCATGTGCCACGATCAGGATGGTAAAAACTAGCAGGGTGCCGAATCCAAAGCTTTTCAAAATACCGCTCCACCCGATCACTCCGGCCTGAATGTCCTGATAACCGATGAGGATCATGCTTGCCAGTATTAACACATTGAAAATGAGGTAGTAACGAATCGTTTTTGACTTGCCGGTCAGCTGATCTTGCAGAAATGGCAGCAGGTCATCGTGCTGGAGCATGAGTAAAAGCTGGAAAGACGGGTCTTTATGAAGTTGATCAGTGGTCATGTTGATTAAACGGCGGTAACAAGCCTGTGTTTCGTTAACAAAAACACCGCTGGCACTACCTTTTGTTGAAAAACGTTAATGCTGCAAAATAGTCAAATCCGTTTTCATGAAAAAATGTCTGATCCCATGCCTTCTCATATTCATCTGTATTCAGGTCCGTGCTCAACTCGGTTTTACGGTGGCTTCCACCTTCAGTTCGACGCCGGACTGGCAGGTAGTAGTGGAGAATTATGTGGCACAGCAGCATGTGGAATTTCTGCGCTATGGCACTACGGCCAATGTTGACTATACTTTTATCTTGAATAACGAAGCTCTGCGGTTTCAGCCCGCCCTGCACTACGTTCGCAGTTCCTGGGGTTCTTACCCGCATTATTTTGAGGTTTACGCCCTTGGTGTCCAAGGAAATATGAACTTCGCTCTACTGCCGGCAACGAATGGAGACGGCAAACCTGCCCCGTTCCGGCCTTTCCTTCAGCTTGCTCCCGGCTTTGATGTCGTCTGGAAAAAATATGATGCTCCTGCCGGAGGTAGTGGGTCTTTCGAAGGCCAGATTACAGAACACAGGGACCGAAGTCTGGCTTTCCATGCGAGCGCCTGCTTACTGCTTGAATTCCGGCTTTCCAGCCTAATGACCTTGTCACCTTTGGCCGGCATCCGGTACTATCCTAAACTTGGATGGAAAAATTTTACGGAAGTTGTATCGGACGGCAACATGACCGGCACTTTTGACCAAACGCATTGGCGGCAGTTTATGCTCGGGTTGAGAATCGGGCTGGATTTGTAGCGAAGCTGCACAATTGACGCAGCATTTTTTCAAGGGACTGAAACAAATGAAAAAAGCAGTTGGCTACCAACTGCTTTTTTGTGTTTGCGCTAATTTCCAGCATTAGGGATGTTGTCTGAATTTTTCCTTAAAAAAGCGCCTAAATCTTAACCTGTAACTTTGACATTGACCGCAATGGGGCCTTTAACTCCCATTTCAACCTCAAAAGTTACTCTGTCGTTGTCTCTGATTTGATCAACAAGACCGTTAGCGTGAACGAAAATGCTGTCCTTCGAAGATTGGTCGACGATGAAACCGTAACCTTTTTCATCATTGAAAAATTTCACGACACCGCTTCTGACCGCCTCTTGTTCCTGCACCTCTTTTTTAGGGATACCGATTTCGATATCTTCCTTCCTGATTTTTTTTCGCTTGCTCGGATCCGGTGGAGTAGAGGTCAGATGACCGTTCTCATCCACATACATGATCATGTCTTCAAAACTTCTTGCATCCTCTTCTTTACGCTGTTCTCTTTTTTCTGCTTTTTCTTTCTTTTTCTTTTGCTTTTTCTTTTCTCTTTCTTTTTTAGAATACGTTTCTTGTGATCTTGCCATATTTTATTTTGAATTTATTTACCACACACATTTTTCTGAAAGAACCCGGTGTGAAGTTTAATCTGAAAAAACTGTAAGATAAATAAATTTCATTTCAATTGATTATTCCAACATCGCCATTTGCTCATTTTTCTTTGGAAGAAGCACCCACATTCGGCCATAATGATGAAGTGATGCAGCCTTTTTACGGCCCATATCGCCGTTTCCACAATAAACATCGACGTGCCCTGCACCTTTGATTGCTCCACCTACGTCCTGAGGCAGCAGAATCTTGTACTCGTGGTGCGTTACTTTTCCATCTTTTACAACCGGCATTGCAGCGAGTACAACACTTCCCAATGGAAAATAACGGGGGTCGGAAGCAATTGAAATTCCTTCCATCAGTGGCACTTCGCCGGCTCCTTTTGCTAAACCGGTCGCCGGGGTAAAAAAGGTGTAGGACGGATTGAAATTCAGCACCGTATCCCGGAGTTCAGGATGCTTCGCAATGAAACGGCGCATACCGGTCATGGATACATTGCTGATTGAAAGGTCGTCACGCTGTTTGAAAAAGTGCTGAATGTTGCGGTAGCGGTGCCCATTTTCACCGGCGTAGCGGAAAAGCATGCGCTCTTTGGTGTCGACAAACTCTACCATGCCGGAGCCCTGCAACTGCATGACGTAAATGTCAAACGGATCAGAGGCATAAGCCAGTTCAAGGCCCCTGCCTTCCAATACTTTTTTGCTGTCGATTTCTTCCCGGCTTGGCAGTGCTCCCTCCCAATCAGTGGGAAAAGCGTAAAGAGGAAAACGGTATTTCTTATCCTTAGTCTTTTTCACTTTCATCGTTGGTGTGTAATAGCCGGTGAAATAGACATTCTTCTTTTTATCATCGCCCCAAGACTGCCAGGCGTCCAAATAATGGTGAAGATCATTGGGTTGAGAGCCTGCACGGCTGATCAAAAGTTCAATGACCTCTTTCATGCCTTCATAAGTGAAGCCGGGGTCTCCTGCCAAACGGCCATCTTTAAAACCGCCGTTATCGAGTACACGCAGTTGTTGCTTCAGTGCAATGACCAACTCGTCAGTGATGACCGGGAAACCTGCCTGGTCGAGCGGCATTTGCGTAAAAACACTATATTGTTTTTCTGCAAACTCAAGTTTTCCATTTCTTTTAACAGGTGAAAAATCTTCGGTAGGTAAGTTCAAGCAAGCGAGTGAGTCATCAGGTTCAGGCAATGTGAAATTGTGAAAGAATATGCCTGAAACACACAGTAAAGCCAGCATTAATGCTGATTTAAACTTTTTCATGGGACTCGGTTTTGGATGTTTATTTTTGCGGACTGAGCTCAAAAACTGCTCCAATTTGCCATAACTTGTTGATAAATACAATCTTATGACCATTAAAAAATCTTAAATTAAAAAAAATGTTCAGGGAGCATCCCTGTTTTTATGGCTCTAAATGGTGTGGCTGATGTGAAAAACGCTTTCGACCTTTGTTTGTTGGGTCAATAGCAATTTAAATTCCTGCAACTAACTTATAATCAATGATTTATAGATTTTTTCATCCAAAATCCTGTTACCAAAAACGATGGTTTCAAAGGGAGTAATTTTGGCAATCTGCCATTTTACCAAAGGAAAAGCTGAAACTGCCGGAGGGGACGGGTATGGAAAATCACCGAAAAAAATTTTTTAAAAAATGTGCCTTTAACGTTTCCTTCACAGTCGGAGCCTTAATGGACCCGCTAAACTTTTTATCCGCAGCATTTCTCTCCTCGATTTTGAGATTCCCTGAATTTCACAGTAGTTTTGGCCCCTTCTAATGAAATAAGCCAAATCAACACATGAAAAAAATACTTGTCGCCAATCGTGGTGAAATAGCCCTGCGTGTCATGCGCACTGCTCGCAGAATGGGCATTCAAACCGTTGCTGTTTACTCGGAAATTGACCGTCACTCGCCGCATGTCAGCTTTGCTGACGAGGCTGTTTGTGTGGGGCCGGCCCCTTCCAATCGCTCTTACCTGCTCGGTGAAAAGATCATTGAGGTGGCTAAAAACCTCGGTGTAGATGGCATTCATCCCGGCTATGGTTTTTTGAGTGAAAACGCCGGATTTGCCCAGGCCGTAACGGCTGCGGGCATTACTTTCATCGGCCCCTCGCCTTACTCCATTGAGGTCATGGGGAGTAAACTCGCCGCCAAGGATGCCGTAAGGAAATTCGACATCCCCATGGTGCCGGGAACGGAAGATGCCATTTCAGACGTGGAGAAAGCTAAGGCTATTTCCGCAGAAATCGGTTATCCCATCCTCATCAAAGCATCTGCCGGCGGTGGCGGCAAGGGCATGCGCATTGTTGAAAACGAAAAAGAACTGGCCAGCCAGATGGAGCGTGCCATCAGCGAGGCTGTTTCCGCTTTTGGCGACGGTTCTGTTTTTATTGAAAAGTACATCGGCTCGCCACGCCACATCGAAATCCAGGTGCTGGCAGATACGCACGGTAACACAGTCCATCTCTTCGAGCGGGAATGCAGTGTGCAGAGGCGCCACCAAAAAGTGGTGGAAGAAGCTCCGAGCGCCATCCTGACTCCGGAAGTACGGGCAGCAATGGGCGCTGATGCAGTGAAAGTAGCACAGGCCTGCAGCTACACCGGCGCCGGTACGGTAGAATTTCTGGTGGATGAGCACCTGAATTATTATTTTCTTGAAATGAATACCCGCCTGCAGGTTGAACATCCCGTGACGGAACTTATCACTGGCATCGATCTCGTGGAGCAACAGATCCGGGTGGCAAGGGGCGAAAAATTATCTTTCAGCCAGGACGATCTTCAAATTAACGGTCACGCCATAGAGCTGCGGGTGTATGCCGAAGACCCGCACAATGACTTTTTGCCCAGCATCGGGAAACTGACCACCTACCGCCCTCCCAGCGGGGAAGGTATCCGGGTAGATGACGGCTACAAGGAAGGCATGGATATTCCGATTTACTACGACCCCATGCTCTCAAAACTTTGCGCTTACGGCAAAACTCGTCCGGAGGCGATCAGGCGCCTGCTCGAAGCTATTTCACAGTACGATATCGAGGGATGCGCCACCACGCTGCCATTCGGAAAGTTTGTTCTGGAGCACGATGCCTTCGTTTCCGGAAAATTTGACACTCATTTTGTGAAAAATTATTTCACTAAAGAAGCCCTCCTGGCAGGAGAGGAAGCGGAGAGTCAGGTGGCCGCTGCATTGGCACTTCAGCTTTACCTGAAGGAAAAAAAGAGGCTGAAAGAACCGCTGGTGGAAGACTCAGTCTGGCGATTGCGTTGATACGATGAACCAACCGGGTGTATGTCTGTGCCTTGGTTGGGTCGTTTATTGAATATTTAGTCTTCAGTCAATCAAAATAGATTACTCAGGCGGAGTTAAACTCGATACTGCAAATGGCCAGGAACTGGCTGAAATGCTCGACGACCTGCTGGCCGGCATCTCCGTTTAAACACAACGTGTCAGGAGCTGCTCCTGAATATTCCCGCTTCTTTATTCGTCCGCATCTCTGGTGCGCTCGGGTTTTTAAAGCCTGTCAACTGAACGATAACCTGTTGGATGCTGACCTCCAGCACTTTTGGAATTGATCTCTTACAGCGCAAGTGTCCATATTCTCTTACTTTTACTCAAAACAATCCATCATGAAAACCTTACTTCCGCTGCTGGTTTTTGGCAGTTTTCTGTTGTTGAATGCTTGCGACCTGAGCGAAGATCCTCCGATTCAAAACGATCCTCCACTGCTCGACACACTCTCCTGCACGGCAGCGCCGGGCATTCAGCCGGTATTTTTCAAGGCGCTGGCGGTCGGGCAAAAAAGCCGCTTCGTATTTTTTACCGGCGAAAACTATTTCGACACCACCGGGCAGAACTACCAGTACCACCCGGATACTTTGGTGATGGAAATTATCAATAAAGAAGGCATCCGTTTTTTGGTGAGAGAGTGCATCACACCGGGGTCGTCGCCCCATGATGATGTGACGGAGCAGGACTCCGTACTTTACTATTATCTCAGTGTTGAAAACAACTTTTTGCGGCCCCGAAGATCCCCGGACAATACGGGGGAGATCGTTTACAGCCGTTTATTTTTTACCCGTGAAATACCGCTGCCGCTGAGTGAAATTACCAGCCAGGAAATGCAATTGCAGGGGTGGAAGACAGCGCCCGCCAACGGCGGTTTTTACCAGGAGGGTTTTTGTGAAAATTGTGAACTCAACGGCACTGCCTATCCTTACCTGAATTTTGTGGTAGATAACTCAGACATGGCAGTGGATGGCCCCGGCTTCACCTGGGTGTATGCGACGAATGCGGGGCTGGTGCGGTGTTTTACCGTAAATCCATGGACGGGGCAGGGGAGTGGCTGGGATTTGTTGCCTGATTAGGTTGCATCTTCTGAAAAACAAAAACCGGCAATGTCCTCACAGCCGGCTGACTTTAAAAACTTTGATCGCTTTTTCCTTTCCTTTCAGGTGAAAATCGCCGAGTTCAGTGAAGTTGAAATGCGCTTTGGCGATTTCGAAGGTATTCTCTCCCACGAGGATCGGCGTGCCGTGTTGTTTGTTCAATTGTTCCAGCCGGGCAGCAACATTCACCTCGTCGCCGATGACGGTGTACTCCATGCGTTCGGCTGAACCGATGTTGCCGGCAACGACCTGGCCGGTGTTAATCCCGATCCGGGTGGTCAACTGCCGGTCTTCTCTGAATCGAAATGTCTGGGTGAAAGCTTCAATTTCAAGTGCAGCGTGGATGGCGTTCACAGCATGGTTGGGATCATCAAGCGGCACATTGAACATGGCAAAGACGGAATCCCCCATGAATTTATTCACGACGCCGTTGTGCTGCTGAATAATTTTTACGAGCACTGACAGGTACTCATTCAGCATCAACACGACTTCCTCAGGGCTCAATGACTCCGAAATGCTCGTATAATTTGCAATATCTGTGACCAGGATGGTTGCCTGGCGGGTTTCGCCGGCCATGTTTATTTTTTGGTTGAGAATGACATTGGCAACATCCCTGGTGACGTATTTACCGAAAGTATCCCGGATCAACTCCCGCTCCCTGAGCCCTTTCACCATTTCGTTAAATGCTTTCGTCAGCTCCCCAACTTCGTCCTGCGTGATGATGGCAGCCTGGGTTGAGTAGTCGCCTTCCCGCACCTTGTTGATTTCTCCGAGCATGGAATAGATGGGTTTTGTGAAAGACCGGGTGATGTAAATAACGGCGAAAATCATCCCGATGAAAACGATAATCCGGTCCGGGAGAATCGCTTCGAGTGGGGTCATGCCCGAAAATTTGGCGTATTCATCGCCGGTGCTGGAAGCGATCAATTCGAGGGTGACCAGTAAGGACGGGAAAAAACCGAGGATGATGAAAGTTACCAGCAGCATCACCCCGATCCGTTTTTTGCCTGCCGGATAGGTGAGATTTAATTGTGAATACGCAGAAGCCTTGAGGTCCAGCGTGAAGTTATTGACCAAAAACCAGGTGATAAATGCCGGCAGGATGGCGTAGATGTACAGAGTGGAGGGGATGATTGTCAGCCATAGTACCGGGGGCATTTTTTCCAGTGAAATATCGCCGGTGTTCATGGGTAAGAGGAAAAATAGCAGCAGCATACAGCCGAAATAAGCTACCCCCAGCAAAAATATCCAGCCGGTAGAATACAAGGTCAGGTTTTGAATTCGCTTTTTTGCTTCGGGCGTGCTTTGCCCGCGATCAAATGCTTCTCCAACAGGCCGGAAGAGGAAGTAAATCCCAAAGAGGTTGACTAAACCGTACAGCACAAAATGCACCAACGCCAGCACCAGAAACAGTTCCATTGTTTTATGCGCCGGAAGGTAGACTGCGTCAAACAGAATGACCAGCGGGAACATGCTTAACATGGAGAGGTAATATCTTTTTTTCATGCCTGAATCCGGGTTTTTATGAAAACAGTGAGGCGTTCTGACCATTGTATGGGCAGTGAAGGCCGGAGCGCTCAGGTTATTTGAAAAAATAAATCAGGTCAGATGGACGGGCGAAAGCTGTTGATGTTGGGGAGGTAAAAAGTGCAGTAACGAAGTACACATGCCTTAAAGGCGGTGCAGGTACCATTCACCCTTTTTCCGGGTTACGCCTGATGGTTAGTTTGCTGACGCTTTAAAAACTGATAGGTCAGACCATTTTGCAAAGTAAACCCGACGACCAGGGCTCCAAGCAGGTAGTTATAATTTTCGCTGTCCCTGAAAAACCAGGAAGCGATGAGAATTACGGCTGCCCAAATCAGGGCATTGATGATTAATATGGACTTCATGTTAACGATTTTTATACTCCAGTGAGTGTCAGCAGTGTTTTTACCAGAAAAGCAAACTGACTTACAGGAAAATGTAAATGAAAATAGCTGATTTTCAGTTGATTGTATTCAGCTGCCGGCCTTAAACTGCGACAGTGTCCGCTTTTTCTATCCGGCAGTTTACCCGAAAGGCCTCGTACCATTCCTCCGTCATTTCATCCACAGTTTTTGCTTTTGTTCCTTTTCTGTAAAACTCATTGACCTTTGGGTGATACTCGTATTCTTTGGCCCAGGCTTCGTGGTTTTCGCACAGTTCGGTGATCGCATCGACGAGAAGGTGCGCCTCTTCGTTGGTCATGGTAGGGTGAATGGAGAGGCGGATCCAGCCGGGTTTTTCCGAAAGGTCTCCCAGGTTAATTTTACCGGTGATGTCGTGCGATTTTTCATAAGAAACGCCCAGCAGGTAGTGACCGTAGGTGCCTGCGCAGGAACAGCCGCCCCGCACCTGGATGCCGTGGCGGTCGTTGAGTAGCTTTACGCCGAGGTTGTAGTGCAGGTTTTCAATATAAAAACTGATGACGCCGAGCCGGTCGGGGACATTGTCGGCGAGCAGGTGCAGATTGGGCAGGCGTTTGAGGCCGGGCCAGATGATGTCGAGCAGTTCGTGCTCACGGGCGATGATGTTTTCGACGCCCATTTCATCTTTCAGCATGGTGCAGAGGGCGGCTTTGATGGTTTGGAGGAAGGCAGGCGTGCCGCCGTCTTCCCGTTCCTCGATCTGGTCGTGGTACTTGTGTTCACCCCAGGGGTTGGTCCAGTCGACGGTGCCGCCGCCCGGATGATCGGGTACTTTATTGGTGTAGAGTTTTGGGTCGAAAATGAGGATGCCGGTGGTGCCGGGGCCGCCAAGGAATTTGTGCGGTGAAAAGAAGATGGCGTCGAGGTGAGCCTCCTCGTCTTCCGGGCACATGTTGATGTCGATGTAGGGTGCGCTGCAGGCAAAATCGACAAAACAAAGTCCTCCTTCCCGGTGGATGATTTTGGCGATTTCGTGGTAGGGTGTGATGATGCCGGTGACGTTGGAGCAGGAGGTGACGGCGGCGATTTTGGTTTTCCGGTGGCGGTATTTTTTCAGCAGGGTTTCAAAGTTGTTCAGGTCTATCAGGCCGTCTTCGCCGGGGGGGATGACTTCCACATCAGCGATGGTTTCGAGCCAGGATGTCTGATTGGAATGGTGTTCCATGTGGCTGATGAAAACGATGGGCCGCTCGCTGTCAGGCAACTGAAGGTAAGGCACGAAACGCTCGTGGATTTTCAGGCCAAGGATGCGCTGGAATTTATTCACCACCCCCGTCATGCCGCTGTTGGATGAAATGAGCACGTGCTCGGCCCGTGCGCCAACGTGCTTTTTGATGATGTGTTTGGCGTCGTGGTAGGCCTTAGTCATGGCGGAGCCGGTGACGGTGGTCTCGGTGTGGGTGTTCCCGACGAACGGTCCGGCTTCCCAACAAAGAAATTCCTCGATGGGCCGGTAGAGCCTGCCGCTGGCTGTCCAGTCAGCGTAGAGGATGCGTTTTTCACCAAAAGGCGTGGAGAATGATTGGTCGATGCCAATGATGTTGTTGCGGAAAGGGTGGAAGTAATGTTCAAGCATTTTACAGGTTTTAGTGGCCAAAATTAACCCGGCAATTTGATTTTATGGGTGATTTTTAGAACGATCCTGTCAGGTATTTGCTTTTTACAGGCGCTGAAACCCGATTTTATCCGGGAGTTTGCCCTTTTTTTTGCACTTTTGATCGCTGTTGTTCAAAATCGAACAAATCAAATTCATTTCCCAAAGCTCCACAATATTTGTTTGGTCTTTAATTCCGGCTGTAAATCAACTAAAATAAGACAAGCTGTGAAAAGCAGTTGCACGTGATCTTTTACATCCATCATGGCTAAAGTTCAAAGCTGTCGATGTATGTGAACGAGAGTTCGCTTTCTCTGTGGGTTCATTTTTCGCACAGATTTGTTTGTCAGCATCCGTTTGGCAGTGGATGTGTTACCGGCTATTTATGATCAACTTCTTGAGATATTTTCTATTTGGAACACTCATAATTTGTACTGGCATTTTATCTGCCAATACCGTATGGCTGAAGGACCTGATACCGGTGTATGAGTTAAAAAAACACATATACCTGCTGGAGGATAGTGCCGGAATTCTGGATATTTCTGCTGTCAGCAGCGAAAATATGCAGGGTTTCACTCCCTTTGATGAATGGGACAGCCCTCTGAAAACTAACACTTCGTACTGGGGGAAACTGGAAATTGGCAACCAGCTGCCCGATGCGGCCAATTACACGGAATGGGTACTGAGTTTTCCAACCTCTCTCACGAACATCTGGCTTTACCAGCTGGGAAGCTCAGGAGATTTCAAGGTGCATTTTTCCGGCACTCACCAACCGCTTGCCAAAAAATCATTTGCACCTACCAGCGAAGGTAACTTCTTTAAAATAAACCTGCTGCCCGGTCAGCGGGAAGTGATCTATTTCCGGGCATTGGCCGAACGGGAAGCACTGCCGCCGGAGTTCGACATTTCACTCCGGCACCTAACCTTGTTTTACAAAATATTGAAAGATGAAAAACGGGATAATTCCATGTTCCTCGGTTTTGTGTTGATGATGTTGTTTTACAACCTCGTCATGTTTGTTTTCATCAAAGACAAAGCCTATCTCTACTACTCTCTTTACCTGCTCTCTCTGTCCGTTTACGTCGCTTATAAAAATGGTGATTTGGGGGATGTGTTTGAGCCAAGGCTTTTTCCGGCGCATCCTGAGTATATTACTTTTGCCAAACTATCCATCCACTGCACCATTGCTGCTTACCTGGCTTTTATCCGCACATTTTCCAATCTTAAAGTACTGCTGCCCAAATGGGACAAAGCTTACCGGATTATCATTGCGCTGAGCATTCTGTTTTTACTGATGGATATTTATTTGATGCTTACCAGCAATTTCAGTTACAATATTTCTGACCGGGCTACGATTTCCAATACCTTCATTTTTCTGGCTGCAATTCTGGGTTTGACCTGGCCCCTGGCAAAAACCAACGACAAAAAAAGCCGGTATATCATTGCAGGTATTACTTTCCTCGGCGCAGGTGTGCTGATGACAGTTATTGCCAGACTTCAATCCTATGAATTCACGCTGGTTTGGTTTAAAATAGGCACCATCCTCGATATCGTCGCCTTTTCCATTGGTCTTGCTTACCGCCAACTGGAAAATGAAAAGGAAAAGCAGACTGCCCGTTTCCAATCGGAGAAAAATCGCATCCTCAAGGAACAGGAACATGCCGAAGCCATGCGCCAAAAGGAGATGAATGCCTTGAAATCCCGTTTTTTTACCAACATTACCCACGAGTTCCGCACGCCGCTTTCCATCATCAAAGGGATGGCTAAAGAAATCAACAACGATCCGCACACCCGGGAACTCATCTCACGGAATGCTGACAACCTGTTGCACCTGATCAACCAAATGCTTGACCTTGCCAAGCTTGAATCCGGTAAACTCCACCTCAAACTGCAACGGGGGGATGTTGTAAGCTACTTGCAGTACCTCGGTGAGTCATTACGTCCACTGGCAAAAGCCAATCAGGTGAACCTTGAATTTGAAAGTAGGAAACCGCTGATTACCATGAATTTTGACGAAGAGAAACTCCGTCATATAGTTTATAATCTGCTGTCAAATGCTTTAAAATTTACTCCGGAGGGCGGAACGGTTTCCATTTTTGTCGATGAAGTCGTTTTTGAAAATCAACCGGCATTAAAGCTCACTGTCAGCGACAGCGGAATTGGTATTCCGGCCGGAGAACTCACGCATATTTTCGATCGATTTTATCAGGGTGTTCAAAAGAATGAGCATAAAAACGGCGGCACCGGTGTCGGATTGTCTTTAACCCGTGAACTGGTCCGTTTAATGGATGGTAAAATATCTGTTGGAAGCAAGCCGGATGAGGGCTCTGCGTTTACCGTTTTGCTACCGCTTTTCCCTAAGCCGGGACGGCACCTCCACCAAATCGACACTGCCGGCGGCAGCGATAAACTCGACTCTCTGCCCATCATTGCCTTTCCCAAAATGCACAGTAGTCCGGAGAAAGAAGGAACCCCTGCTGTTTTATCAGAAGAATTGCCTGTCCTTCTGTTGATCGAAGACCACCCGGATGTTATCAATTTCCTCAAGACTTTGTTGGGTGATAAATACCAGATATGCGTTGCTTCCAATGGCCGCATTGGTGTAGAAAAAGCGATTGAGGTCATTCCAGATATTATTATTTGCGATGTGATGATGCCTGAAATGGATGGCTATGAAGTGTGCAGGTTACTGAAATCGGATGAACGAACAAGTCACATTCCTATCATTCTGTTGACAGCCAAAGCAATGGAGGCGGACCGTCTCGCCGGCCTGAAAGCAGGAGCAGATGCTTTTCTGACGAAGCCTTTCAATAAGGAAGAGTTGTTTGTAAGGTTGGATAAACTGGTGGAGTTACGGCGGACTCTTCAGAAAGCTTACAGCGAAAATCAGCTCGGAGGGTTTGCAACTTCTGCAGCTTCGAAACACGGTGATCAACCCTCACTGGACGATATTTTCATCGGTAAGGTTCGCAGTTTTATTATGGATAACATTGAAAAGCCTGACCTGCATATTGCTGACCTCTGTGAGGAAATGCACCTCAGTCACACTCAACTTTATCGCAAAATAAAAGCGCTGACCGGCGAATCGCCCACCCATTTTATCCGAAAAATCAAGCTGCAGAAGGCTGTCAGGTTGCTTGAAACAACGGATATGAACATTGCCGAAGTTGCCTACCAATCCGGGTTCAACGACCCAAATTACTTTTCGAGGATTTTTCAACAAGAATTTGACGTGCCACCCAGTTCCCTGCGAAAATAAGCTACTGAACCAATATGCCGGCAGGCCCGGACAAGAAAGGCTTCGTTTTTAGGTCTTCAGGTTTTAACCATTGGCACGAAAGTCTGAATGGTGAAAATGAATTTATCTTTTTTTAAAATATGACAGCAAACTGGATGATATTGTCCATTTCCAGCAATTAAATCAACAAATGCAAAATTTGTCCAGAAGAATGCACGATTAATCCAGATCGTTCAATCTGCTGTATTTTAAATTTGTGAAAAGACAAATGAAAATTTGAAACCGAGTGATTAAACTTTATTAGACTCACCCAATGTAACACAGGAAATCAAATGGACACACCCAAGTATAGCTCCAAAAACCAAATGAAGACCCGCTACGTACATCTGCATTTTTTCCCAAGCTACACAAAGGCTTAACCAAATGGAGACAATCCACATCTTCACACTAATTCGGGTTGTTGCTCCTTATGATAGCTCATCCATTCTTGCCATGAGTTGAGCGGCAACAGCGATACCTTAAATCTAAAACCCATTCCGCTCTTTTGCTGAAAGTTTCAAATTCAATGCATGCTTTCCCTTTTCTTTATTTGATAGAGTTTGAACCAGCTTCTTGACTACTCCTGATTTACTGAAAGAAAAGCCGTCAGGATTTGAGTAACCAGGTTTGGATACTAAAAAACTGAGGTTTGTTCGACAACTTGAGTCTCCCCCCCCCCGGAAAACGAATGGTTACGGTGAGGAATTGAAGTTATTTTCAGAGTGGCAGGGCGTTGTTGCGTCCTGCACTTCTTCACCGGACATTCAGACTGTTTCGCAACTATTTTTCTTCACCAAAATACTTTTACAATGAAAACAAGATTTTTGCTTTTCCTACTCCTCAGCATCTTCACAACTGGCCTCTTTGCACAGGCAAAAAAAGCCACGACTCCCAACCCTGAAGAGGCTGCCATCAAAAAAGTCATCGAGGATGAGACCCATTGGTTCAACCAGCGCAATTTCGAGAAATGGGCCGAATGCGTCGCTCATGACGACATGACTTACTATTCCTGGACGACGCCGTTTTCCGACGAAAATGCCGTATTTGAAGCCAAAGGCTGGGACGAAGTTTCCAAACAATTCAAGGCTTTTATGGCCAAGTGGCCGGCTCAAAATGAAAACGCCGAAAAAAAGGACTACAAGTTCAAAGTCAACGGCAATATGGCCTACGTCACTTTCAAAGAAGGTGGTCAGGATGTGGAAGAAGTCCGGGTCATGGAAAAAGTCAACGGCCAGTGGAAAGTGCTGCGCATGGAAGCGCTTCACTCCAAGGCTTTTTCAAATTTCCGGCAACTTCACGCCCTGCAACGCATGGCAGGCGACTGGGACATGGACATGTCCAGCCTGGAGCTTCGCAAAGGTGAACCCGGCTGGAGGCTCTACGCTGTCCATTCGACCGTTGAACCAACAGCCGCTGGTATCAAAATGTGCTCAAAATGGGAATTGACGAACAAAGAAGGAGAGTACAGAACGTTTCAGGACGAAGATATTTACGTTGTTCACATGAGTACCGGTATGATCGGAACCTTCTCCACCCGCATATTTCCGCTGTCGGGATGGTCGGAGGCTTACATGGGGACCGGTAAATTCAACGAAGACGGTGCCCTCGTACTCGAAATGACACAACCTGGCGAAAAAGGCCGCAGTACCGGTAAAATCCACCATCATTCCGATGGTTATTTGGTCATGGACTGGCAGAGCTACAACGAAAAAGGGGAGCTTGTCTGGGACAGCACTCACAAATTGAAACGAACTGGTGTCGAACTTGCTTCTAAACCATAATTCCCGGAATTCCCTTGCTCCCGGTCGTAATTTTGCGTCCGGGAGTTCTTTTAGAACACCAGCTGCAAAATCGCCACATCGACCCATTCTCCCTCCGTGTAGCCGATGGATTTCTGGATGCCCACCATTTCATATCCCAGTTTCATGTTGTAATGAATGCTGACTTTGTTGCGGGCCATGATGCGGGCGACCAGGTGTTTGTAGTTCAACGATTTAGCCACTTCCACCAGCTTTTTTTTCAGAAGGTTGCCCAAGCCCCTGCCCCGGTATTTTTCATCCAGAAAAACAGACGTCTCTCCGGCGAACCGATAGCCTTCCTTCCAGCTGTATTTTCGCAAAGTTCCATAGCCTGCTACCTCGTCGTCGAGTTCGATGACCAGCAGGCGCTCCCGGTCGTCGAGTTGTTGCAGTATTTCACGAAAATAATCCCCCGAGCGCAGGGTAGTGTCGAGGGTTTGCTGACCGACGCATTGGTTATAAATGGCAGCAATTCGGTCGGCATCGGCAGGTGTGGCAAGGCGGATGTTGGACATAATTTTCAGTTTTCAACCGGTAAATCATATTGTTCCTTCAACAACTGATAGCCCGCAGAAGTCGCCTGCACCAGCAGCGGCTTTTTTTCCGGATCGAGCCAGTGTAGCAAGGCCAGCAGATCCTCTTCCTTCATGGCCGTACAGCCTGACGTCGCTTCGCCGGGGCCTTTCCAGACGTGCAGGAAAATGCACGACCCGCTCTGCGCCTGCGCCGGATTGTTATGCTCCACGTACACACCCCAGTCGTACTGCTCGCCAACTTCCCACATGCGTTCGCTGCTGCTCCAGTCCTTTTCAACTTTCTGGTTGTCAATGATTTGATTGTAAAATTCCGACTCTGAATCATCCACGCACTCCAATGAGCCGGTTACCTGAACGTAGGGAAGTTTCCAGGTGATTTCCCCGGGCGACAGCTTTCCGAATGTGGTTCCGAATTGAAAAATACCGGCAGGCGATTTGCCGTCGCCTTCCTGTTTCTGCCGGCCCGACTGTTGCTCGTGGAGGCCCCGGCCCCAGGCAAGGCCAGTGCGGCCGAGCATGACGTCAATGCCACTGCTGACTGGCTCCCAGCCGCTTGTCGTTTTATCAAAATACGAAAGTTGTGCTGCCGTACTGTCATCACCGGCACTGGTGACGACGACCAACTGGAAACTGTTTTGAAACGGGCCGGCAGGTTCACTTTTCTGCTCGGCAGTTGAACAGGATAGCAGCAGTAGAAGGGGAAGAAGGTAGTTGTACATTTTCAGTCATTTTTCAAAGGCATGGGTTGACGTTTACTAAACTTCCAAAAGTTTAGTAAACGTGCACTGTCAGCTGGGAATATAGCGAAACATCTACTCAATTATACTCAAAGAAAAATGGTTTGCGAAAATGATCGGCTTTAAGCATTTGAAAATCAGTCTGTTCGCCTACTGGCCTACTCGCAAACTTGCCTACTTTAGGTATACCTCAGTTGGTTTTAAAAAACTTCACCGTCGCTGATTGCCCGCCGTCCCGGGATTTCCATTTTAAAAAATAGATACCTGCCGGCACGTTTTCCAGCGAAAAAGTCAGCTCGGCCTGTCCGCTTCCCAATATTTTGGTTGAAATGACTTGTCCGGTCAGGTTGATCAGCGCCGCCTCGCCGCTGGCTGGTTGCGGTAGTTTCATTTTTACCCAATCCCCCGCCGGGTTTGGATAAACTTCCAGCCCGTGCACGCCGGTCTCCGCCACACTGCTCACCACACACGGATTGCCTTCGCAAACCAGCTCGTAAAAATACGCCGATGCTTGCGCAACGATGGTGTCCAGGTAAGGTCCCAGGTCGTGCCCTGCGCCGGGCAGGGTATGCAGCTGTGTGCAAAGTCCCAGCGCCTCTGTCCGTTGCTGGATGCTGTTGGAGCCGTAGAGTTTGGCGCAGGGGATAAGGTTGAGGAAGCACGCCGAGTCGTAGTCGACGGTTTGATCGGCGGTACCGTGGATCATGGCTACGGGCGTGTCGTCTGTGTCGTCAATCATGGAGAGGTCCATCACGGCGCCGGCGAAGCTGTAAATGCCGTTGACTTTTGATGAAAAACCGGGGTTGCCGCCTTCACCTTCCAGCGTTCCCAGGTCGGGGCAGAAGGGGCAGCCGAACCAGTTGCCGCAGATGGCTTCGTAATCAGCTTCTGCCGGGCGTTCGTCTTCGTCACGGGCGTACACGACGTTGAGCGCAGTGATAGCGCCTGCGCTGTAGCCGACGAGGTAAATGTTGGAAGTATCCACGTTGAATTCAGCGGCATTGGCTTTAAAAAAACGCACGGCAGCCTTGGCATCCTGCTGCGCCCTGAAACCCGCCCGGATGAGGGCATGGCGGTTAAGCGACACCAGGTTCACACTGAGGCGGTACTGGATGGTGGCGGCCACGTAGCCTCTTCTTGCAAAAGCGGCGCACTGCGGCCAAAAGTCGGATTTATTGCCGGCGGCAAAGGCTCCGCCGTGGATGAAAATGACCAGCGGCCGGGGTGCTTCATTGCCCACGCATGGCCGGAAAATATCCGTGAACAAAGGCTCGAAGGGTGCACAGCCATTAACCGGGTCGGGGAAGAAATAGTCGTGGCGGCCCTGGCCGTACTGTATGTTTTTTACGGTGTCCACGCAAGGGTAGATAGGGATAAGAGAGATCTGGGAGCAGGAATTTTGAGCCGGAAGTTTGATCAAAAAACAAAGTAAAAGGAAGAGTGAAGTCAGGAGTTTATACATGGTAATTGGATTTTGAGGTGAAAATATCAAACTTTGTCTGGCAACCACTCACACTAAAAAATTTTACCATGAAAAAAATGAACCGCCGCAATTTCACTTACAAATTAGCTGCCGGAGCCGCAACTTTCGCCTTTGCCGGAGCTGCCTGCCCGCAGGTTTTAACCAAAAAGAAAAAAGAAAAACTCGGCGTCGCCCTCGTCGGGCTTGGCTACTACAGCACTGATTTACTGGCTCCGGCCCTTCAACTGACCAAACATTGTTACCTCGCCGGCATCGTCACCGGCACCCCGGAAAAAGCTCTGCGCTGGCAAAAGCAATACGGCATTCCCGAAAAAAATACCTACAACTACGAAAACTTCGATCGCATCGCCGATAACCCCGACATCGACGTCGTGTACGTCGTGTTGCCCAATGCCATGCACCGGGAGTACACCGTGCGGGCCGCCAACGCCGGTAAACATGTCTGGTGCGAAAAGCCCATGGCGCCCACCGTCGCCGACTGCCAGGCCATGATCGACGCTTGCAATAAAAATAAAGTGAAACTCAGCATCGGCTACCGCATGCAGCATGAGCCTAACACGCAAGAGATCATCCGCTACGGCCGGGAACAGACTTTTGGGGAAATCCGTCTCGTCAACGCCAACGCCGGTTATTTCGACGGCCGCTCGAACCACTGGAAACAGCAAAAGGCAATGGGCGGCGGCGCCATGTACGACATGGGCGTTTACCCGCTCAACGCCTGCCGCTACGTGACCGGCGAAGAACCTGTCGCCGTGATGGCGCAGCAATTCACCAACCGACCGGAGATTTACACCGAAGTGGATGAAACGACCCTGTTTCAGCTGGAATTTCCAAGCGGCGCCGTGGCCAACTGCGCCACCAGCTTCGGCATGAGCATGAACTACCTCTATGTCACTGCTGCCCAGGGCTGGTACAAACTTGAACCCTTTCAATCATACAGCGGCATTCAGGGAGTGACGAGCCGGGGCAAGGTGCTCGACATGGTAGTGCCCAATCAGCAGGCCCGTCAGATGGACGACGACGCCCTCGCTATTCTCAACGACCAGCCCATGCTGGTGCCGGGAGAGGAAGGCCTGAAGGATATACGGGTGGTGGAGGCCGTTTACCGGTCAGCAAAAGAAGGGCGGCGGATGGAGATCGGGTGAAAGGCCGGGGTTTGACCTGAGTTCGCTTATTTCTTCGCTCTCTTACTTTTTTATTGTGGTAATTCCCGTTTCGCAATAGCCTTCACTTTTATTTTTGCAGATCAACAAAAATTATTTTACGGGTAGATAAAAATTCCAACTTTTCAATAGATTTGAGCCGTATTTCCCCTCTACATTTTCATCATTCACTTTAAATCAGTTTTTATGAAAAAACACCTTGTTTTTGCCACCTTCCTTATGGCCGTATTCTTTGTTTCCTGTACAAAAGAAACGCTCAGGGAGGTTGAACTACAGCCGGAGCCGATTGCAGAGAACCTGAGCCATCTCCGCAATTGTGCTGCGCAGGAAGTGTATGAACAGCAACTGGCGGCAGACCCAGCGTTTGCCATGCGGCGTGCTGAAATCGAGTCTTTCCTGGAGGCTTACATCCGGGAAGTGAAGCCCCGTTCGGGAAGTGTTGTTACGATTCCGGTACACTTTAATGTGCTTTACAAAACAGCTGCGCAAAACATTTCGAATGCGCAGTTGCAAAGCCAGATTGATGTGTTGAATGAAGACTTCGGCGCCACCAATGCCGACGTCGGACAGACTCCTGCATTGTTTGTGCCTTCGCTGGCCGGTGATATTGGCGTCGCTTTCAGCTGGGATTCAAATACCGGTGTAACCCGCAAGCAGACGAATAAAACCAGCTGGCAAGCGAATGATTCTATGAAAAAGGCATCGCAAGGTGGTATCAATCCCACAACTCCGACGACTAAACTGAACATCTGGGTCTGCAACCTGGCAGGTGGCATCCTGGGTTACGCACAGTTCCCTGGCGGTAATTCCGCCACGGACGGCGTGGTACTCGATGACAATGCGACAGGGAACACCGGAACCGCACAGGCTCCTTACGGACTTGGCCGTACGGCAACACATGAGGTAGGTCACTGGCTCAACCTGCGTCACATCTGGGGAGATGCAACCTGCGGCAATGATTTCGTAAGCGATACGCCGGTCCATAATTCTTCCAATGGCGGTTGCCCTGCCTACCCGCACTACAGCACCTGCTCCGGCACTCCGGTAGAAATGACGATGAACTACATGGACTACACCTACGATGCCTGCATGTACATGTTCTCGGCCGGGCAGTCTTCACGCATGCTGGCTACCTTTGCGCCAGGCGGCGGCCGGAATTCGTTTTGTCCGACATGTCAGTAAGTTGGTGGTTTTTTGGAATTGAAGTTTGTTGGGATAGCTTTTTCTAACAATAAAATTTCAAAGCCTGAAAAACATGAGTCATCCCGAATTTTGCTAACATTTTAGCCCAGGAGGGGCGATCATGTTTGTGGCATTAATTTTAACCAAAAATGGAGCCCCAGCGGAGCGGTCATCAATCGATAGCCGCCCCGCTGGGGCTCCTTTTTTGAAAAGAATGTCAGAAATATCATTTACCACAGTTCCATTATCAATTATTTCAACCCCCCAAACACCGTTTTTGAAGAAATGAAATCGTCCGGTAAGCTCAATTTAATCAGGTTGGACTCTTTGCGATATGGAATCATGGAATATTACAACCGAAGTAACAAGGTAGTGACAAGCCAGGAAATCAACAACCAATACATCATGACGAACAGAGGAAATTCAATCGATGAAAAACTGGACATGAACTCCTTCATAGAAACAGGACTTCCGGAGCAATGGAATGTAGAAATCAATCCCTTCGATTTTTCTTTCTTCGAAAAAGACCTGTCAGACCCCGAGGTGCAGCAATTCGCACAACGCATCAGCCTGATGAAAGCCGCTGTCTGGACCAACTTTAACTGGAAATAAGGATTACTGGAAAAAGCCAGGGACATAGATTCACAAATCGATGCATATATGCTTGAGAATAATTAGCAGAAGTTTAAAGTTACCTCCTGCTTGTCACAGACGGAGCATTTCAGTATCAACCATTTCAAGTCTACAAAAAAAAGGCGGCCCGTCTCGAGGCCGCCTTCATATCCTTTCTATTGCTGTAACCACTTTCCCGGCGTCAGGGCCGGTCAGCGTTTTATTTTACGCCAGATCAAAGCGGTCGAGATTCATCACTTTGTTCCATGCTGCCACGAAGTCATTGATGAACTTCTTGTGGCCGTCTTCGCAGGCATAAACTTCGGCGATGGCACGCAGTTCCGTGTTCGAGCCGAAGATGAGATCGGCACGGGTGCCGGTCCATTTCACCTTGCCGGTGATCCGGTCACGTCCTTCGAACACATCCTGAGCGTCGGAAGTCGCTCTCCAGGTTGTGCTGAAATCGAGCAGGTTGACGAAGAAGTCGTTGGTCAGCGTTTCCGGACGATCGGTGAAAACGCCATGCTTTGACTGATCGTAGTTTGTGTTGAGTACCCGCATGCCGCCGATGAGCGCCGTCATTTCAGGAGCGGTCAAGGTCATCAGTTGTGCTTTGTCCACCAGCATTTCCTCAGCAGAGGCTTTGTACTGGCGCTTCTTGTAGTTGCGGAAGCCGTCGGCAGCCGGTTCGAGTACGGCAAACGCTTCCACGTCAGTCTGTTCAGCTGAAGCATCGGCACGGCCGGGCGAGAAAGGCACCGTTACGTCGTGGCCTGCATTCTTAGCGGCCTGCTCGATGGCAGCGCAACCACCCAGAACGATCAGGTCGGCGAGAGAAACTTTCTTGCCGCCGGACTGAGCGCCGTTGAATTCCTTCTGAATGCTTTCCAGTGTATCCAGTACTTTAGAGAGTTGGGCCGGATTGTTCACTTCCCAGAATTTTTGCGGAGCCAGGCGAATGCGTGCGCCGTTGGCGCCGCCACGCTTGTCGGAACCACGGAATGTGGAAGCAGAAGCCCATGCAGCAGATACCAGCTGTGAAACACTCAGCCCGGAAGCGAGAATCATCCGCTTCAGCTTGGCAACGTCCTGGTCGTCGATCAGTGCGTGATCGACAGCCGGGATGGGATCTTGCCAGATGAGGTCTTCCGCAGGTACTTCCGGACCGAGGTAACGATTCTTTGGTCCCATGTCACGATGGGTCAGTTTGAACCAGGCCTTGGCAAATGCGTCAGCAAATTCATCCGGGTTTTCGTAGAAGTGTCTTGAAATTTTCTCGTAAGCAGGATCCATTCTCAGGGAAAGATCCGTTGTGAGCATGAACGGTGCATGCTTCTTCGCTGGGTCGTGTGCATCCGGTACCGTGCCTGCGCCGGCATCGCCTTTCGGTTTCCACTGATGGGCTCCTGCCGGGCTTTTCGTCAGTTCCCACTCGAAGCCGAACAGGTGCTCGAAGTAGTCGTTGCTCCACTTGGCAGGTGTTTTTGTCCATGCACCTTCCAGGCCACTGGTAATGGTATCGGCGCCGTGGCCTTTGCCGAAAGTATTCTTCCAGCCCATGCTCTGCTCTTCGATGCCCGCACCGGCGGGTTCACGGTCAACATATTTGGTCGGATCGGCAGCGCCGTGGGTTTTACCGAAGGTGTGACCACCGGCAATGAGAGCTACTGTTTCATAATCATTCATCGCCATGCGGCCGAACGTTTCACGGATGTCACGGGCAGCTGCAATCGGGTCGGGGTTACCGTTCGGGCCTTCCGGGTTTACGTAGATCAGACCCATCTGCACAGCGCCGAGCGGGTTTTCGAGTTCCCGGTCGCCGGTGTAACGCTTGTCGCCGAGCCATTCGGTTTCAGAGCCCCAGTAGATATCTTCTTCCGGTTCCCAAACATCTTCACGGCCTCCGGCGAATCCGAAGGTCTTCAGGCCCATTGATTCGAGGGCACAGTTACCGGCAAGGATCATGAGGTCAGCCCAGGAAATCTTGCGACCATATTTCTTTTTGATCGGCCAGAGCAGCAGGCGGGCTTTGTCAAGGTTAGCGTTATCAGGCCAGCTGTTCAGCGGGGCGAAGCGCTGGGTGCCGGAGCCACCGCCGCCACGACCGTCGGCGATGCGGTAAGTACCGGCGCTGTGCCATGCCATGCGGATAAAGAACGGTCCGTAATGGCCATAGTCAGCCGGCCACCAGTCCTGAGAATCGGTCATCAGGTCGTAAAGGTCTTTTTTTACGGCATTGAGGTCGAGGGATTTGAACTCCTCTGCGTAGTTGAAATTTTCGTCCATCGGGTTGGACAGGGTAGAGTGTTGGCGGAGAATGTTCAACTTCAACTGGTTGGGCCACCAGTCACGGTTGGAAGTACCGCCACCTGCGCCACGCTTAAGCTCGCCGCTCATGAACGGGCATTTGCTTTCGCTGTTGACGTTGTAACTTGTTTTGCTGTTTGATGAATCCATACTTTTGATTTTAGCAATGATGTGATTTGTTCTGTAACACGGATGATTTCCGGCTTTTGGGTTTTGGCTGTTGGCTGGCGCCAAAGACCGAAATCGCTGCGAAAATAGTGGAATCAGACTATAACTTTTATTTAATTAGTTGATCCCGGCATAAGCAAAGCTTATGTTTTATTACTTGCTCAATCTTTTTTGTCAGAGGTGTACGGTGTTGTAAACAGTGGCAACTGCAATTTCCGGAAGGCGAAAGGGCTTTCGAAACCTCCCGAGTCCTTCCCCGTAGAAGAGCCTGTAAAGTTAGGCTTTCACATCAAAAAAGTCAGGCATGGGAAAGAAAAAATCCAAATCCGGCAACGGTACACACAAGCGGCAGTGGCTTTACCTCTACCTGAACATTCCCCTTGTCATTTTTGTGAAAATAGGCATCTCCGGCGATTACCGCCGCAGGGCCAGTGAGGTAGACAAAGACGCCTTCGGCTGGGTGGTGCCCGTCTTCGCTGTCAGAATTCCTTACGCCTGGCAGATCGAACAGTCGCTGCACCAGCTTTTCGGTTTCCTGAACGTCCGCTTTGGCGGCAGCCGGGAGTGGTTCCTGTTTCCGGTCGCATTTCCGGCTATCGTGCTGATGCTGCTGGCCTGGGTGATGGAATGGGCGCTGTGGATTCTGCTGGTGGTGGGAGGGATCTGGGCGTTGCGGTGGCTGGGTGCTTAGTTGAAGTTTTGATTTAAGATTCTTCGATTTTTGATTTTTGATTTTTGATTGAAAAACGGGCCTTCGTTCCGGCAAGTGTTGAGCGCAGCGGCACTTGCCACCTGCGAACTTCCCGATTCCCCTCATCTCATTTTCAATTCTTTCGAGTATTCAGTTCTTAGATGTATACTGTGTCTTTTCGTTCCGGCAAGTGTTGAGCGCAGCGGCACTTGCCACCTGCGAACTTCCCGATTCTCCTCATCTCATTTTCAATTCTTTCAAGTATTCTTCAACTGTAAGAAAATCGACATTTTTACGCTTCAAAAAATCGAAGACGTTATTGCAAGTGTTGAGCGCAGCGGCATTTGCAACCGATCGTGCGATGTATTAGTTTTTGCCTGCGTAGAAACACATTGAATAAACCCTTTAGCAAAACAAACTACTATGAGCAGAGCTTTAAAAATCAAAGATCCCGAAGGGCTCTATTTTGTAACCTTCACGGTAATTCACTGGATTGACCTGTTCATCCGAAAAGAATATAAAGAATTGTTGATCAACTCCTTACAACATTGTCAGGAACAAAAAGGCTTAGTGGTCCATGCTTTTGTCATTATGACCAGTCATGTGCATTTGATAGTATCAAGACGTGAAAATGGCGAACAGTTGTCCGGCATTATCCGTGATTTTAAGAAATATACTTCAGCCAAATTGATCAAGGCTGTGAAAGAGATACCGGAAAGCCGCCGGGAATGGTTGCTGCGGGCTTTTGAAAAGGCAGGCAATAACAATCCGAACAATTCCCGCTATCAGTTATGGGTACAAGATAATCACCCGGTGGAATTGGTGTCGTTAAAGTTTGTGAAACAAAAGTTGGATTATCTACACAACAATCCTGTGGAGGCAGGCATCGTTTTCACGCCGGCGGAATATGTGTATTCTTCGGCAAGCGCCTATGCAGGTAGGGCGGCAGAATGCCCGCTTAGAATTGAGCTACTGGAGATACCGCTTTGGATGTGAGTTGTCGATTGAAAAGGAAATAATGAGCCGGATATCGGGAAGTTCGCAGGGTGCAAGTGCCGCTGCGCTCAACACTTGCAGGAACGGAGTCGGATGATTTAAGATTCTTCGATTCTTGATTTTTGATTTTTGATTGGGGGCCGTTTTTCAATCAAAAATCTAAAATCAAAAATCTAAAATCAAAAATCGAAGAATCATAAATCAACGCTGGCATCACCCCGTATTCTTCAACCCACTCGCCAGCGCCGTGGTAATGCCCAACAGCCGTTTAACCAGAAGATCCGCTTCCTCCGAACCGGATTCCTTTTTCTTTCTCCAGATTTCAAGATTTTCAATCTGCAGGCGGTGTAATGCAAGCAGTGCTTTCTCCCGCCGCTGAAGATTGTCCAGTTGGCTGACCCGCCGTTTTTCTCTTGGCCGGTCAAACATGGCGGCCACTTCGTCCAGGCTTTCCGTATGCTCGCTGAGGATGAGGTCGTAGATGCTTTTTCTCACGCTTTCATCTTTTACCAAATCAGCATAAGCTCTCATCAACCCAGGGTGGGCATTCATCAGGTTCGTTTCCAGTTGAATCAGAATGTACCGCAGCAGTGGCCAGGTGTTGGCGAAAGCTTTGAGCTGCCCGTATTCCTCCGGATGCGCTTCCCGGAGTTTTTTCAATGCAGTTCCCATCCCGAACCATCCCGTAAGGTTGAATCTCGACTGACTCCAACTGAACACCCACGGTATCGCCCGCAGATCCGAAAGCGTACGGGTGCCCGTCCGGCGGGCCGGGCGGGAGCCTATTTTACTCAACTCGAGCACGTCGATGGGCGTGGCTTCGCCGTAAAAGGCAATGAACGACGGGTGTTTGATCAGCTTTTTATAATGCTCCAAAGCGTAGCCGGAAAGCAGGCTTAATGCTTTCACCGGGTAATCGGGCAACGCCGCCGGATACAGTGCGTAGCCGGTTTGCAGCGCCACGCCGGAGAGCAGCATCTCTATATTATAGGTAGCATTGAGCAGGTTGGCGAATTGCTGCGCAATGGTTTCGCCCTGCACGGTCAGTTTCATCTCGCCGGTCAGGCTGCCGGGCGGCATGCTTTCCAGAAAGCGGTGATATTTCCCGCCGCCCCGGCTGATCGTTCCGCCGGTGCCGTGAAAGAACCGGAACCTGATCTGGTGTTTTTGCGCAATTTTCGTCAGGTTTTGCTCCGTTTGATAAATGTTCCACCGGCTGGGCACGATGCCTCCGTCCTTGTTGCTGTCGCTGTAACCCAGCATGATTTCCTGCACCCGGGCGGGATGTTGTTTCACAAAAGGATGAGACAGGTACTCGTCCATGATGCCGTGCGAATGCATCAGATCTTCGATCGTTTCAAACAGGGGGACGACCTGAAATACCTCATTCGACAAACCCGCTTCCCGGATAAACAGGTAAACCGCCAGCAAGTCGCTCACATTTCTCGTCATGCTGACGATGGAAGAGCCGACGCCTTTGCTGCCATACTTATCCGTGTGGGCTTTGACGGCCCGGTAGCTGTCCAGCACTTTATCCGCTTCGGGACCGAATGATTTTCCGGCGATGCCGAAGGGGCGTTCGCTTTTCAGTTCTTCCGAAAGAAAACGGATGCGCTCCGCTTCCTCCCAGGTGCTGTAATCCGGCAAATCCGGGTTGACCGTTTTCAATATTTGCGTCAGGGCTTTGTCGTGAAAGGCGCTGTTTTGACGGACATCCAGCTTAGCCAGGTGAAACCCGAAAAACTGCACCTGCCGCTCGACGGGAAACAGCAGGTTTTCCGCAACCCGGCCCGCTCCGATGGCATGCAGGCTGTCCCGCAGGATTTTCAAATCGTTCAGCAACTCGTCCGGGTCGCTGTAATGCATTCCTTCATCGGACAAATTGTCCTGCATCGTGTTATCCAGTTTCAGCAAAAACAGGTTGAGTATTTGCCGCCATGGTTCGTACTGGTTGCGCAGCACGGCTTTCTTGCCGGCTTCGCCGAATTGCGCTTCTCTTTTTTGAATCTCGGAGGTCAGCAGGGGAGGGACGGGATTCCGGATGGCCGAAAAGCTCATATCGGCGGCCAGTTCCACCAATTGTTCCCTGATCAAAGCCAGAGCCGCCTGCCGGTGTGCCGAGAGGGTTTCGCCGGTAAGTTCCGCAGTCACGTAAGGGTGGCCGTCCCGGTCGCCGCCGACCCAACTGCCGAATTGAACCTGCGGAAAATCTTCCGGGTTTTTCAGCGCATTTTTATCAAAACCCGCTTCTATCCAGCTCTGCCGCAGTTGAATATCGCTTTGCGCCAGCGCTTTCGGGAAGGCTTTGGTGAAATAATGCATCACATTGTTGCGCTCGGCGGCGACGGTGGGTTTTTCGAGGTAAACCTCCCCGCTGCGCCACCACCTTTCAATCAATGCAGTGATTTCATCTTTCAGGGTATTGCGTTCGATGTTTGAAAAATTGGGATTTTCCAGTTTCACTAAAACCAAATAAATATCCCGGTGAAGTTCGAGGATGGAAAGCCGCTTGGCCTCGGTCGGGTGAGCCGTCAAAACGGGGCTTACCTTTACCTGCCGGATGATTTCCAGCATTTGGTTTTCGCTTAAACCCTGCTGTTTCCACCTTTCAAAAGTATCGGCCCAGGAGCCACGGATGGCCTGCATGCCCGATTGATCGACGAGTTTTCTGCGGTAATGCACGGTGGCGTTTTCTTCCACCAGGTTCATCAGTTGCAGGTAAATGCTTTGTGCCTGGATGTATTTTTCCTCCAGTTCAGCGTCGGCGGCGACGGTTTTATGTCCGTTCAACTCCTGGTTGAGCAGGTCCACCAGCTTGTTTTCACCCAAATCCGTCAACACGGTTTTCAGACAATCCGTCAAAAACTGCATGTCACGGGTGATTTTTTCAAAGAGCATGTTTTGTGTGAGGTCTTGCATGAAGTCAGATTTTAATTTGAGACGCTAACGTAAGTATTTCCTGCTTTTTTGACAATTTCTATTTGAAAGAAGCGGATGGGATGGGGACTGATTATGCCGGCTTTTTAACCTGGTGAAAAAGCTTCCTCTGACATTTTAAAAAATTGCAAAATATTTCTTCAATTTGCTGCAACAATTTTCCCGGTTTCAAATAAAAGTAATTTTAATATTTATCCCTTTTTTTACCATTGTAGCCTCTATAAACTTATGATGCAAATCCTCTACTACAACCATCTTGAAACACAGTCTGTCAAAAAACAATTTGATAAAACAGTTTCCTATTTAAAAGAAGGCAATTTCAAGTCAGCGGATGTCCGTAAAATGCGGAACGTGCTGGGTTTTTACAGGGCAAAACTGGATGACACCAACCGCCTGTTGTTTAAAATCGGCGTTTACAACGGAAAAAAATACCTGCTGCTGCTGGAAGTGATCCTCAATCACGACTACGCCAAAAGCAAGTTCCTGCGGGGCGCCCACATCGATGAAAGCAAGTTGTGGCCGGAACATAACTCTTCCGCCATGGATGATTCCGTCTTTGAAGAGATTACTTACCTGAACCCTGTAAGCTCCGGATTTACTTATCTTGACAAGATCATTTCCCTGGATGAAACGCAGGAAGAGCTGCTTTTTTCCCAAACGCCCCTGATACTGATGGGGCCGGCCGGCAGCGGAAAGACCATCCTCACGCTGGAAAAGCTGAACTACTCCGAGGGGAAAGTCCTTTACATCACGCTTTCCGATTACCTGGCAGAAAAAGCCCGCATCTTATACGATTCGTCGCCCTGCCCGAACGAAGGCAGTCGGCAGGTCGATTTTTTCAGTTACCCGCAATTTGTGGCGAGGTATTGCCCGTCGAAGGAAAAGGAGAATAATTTCAAAACCTTCGACCAATGGTTCAGCAGGCATCGCAGCAATTACAAGATCCGGGACAGCTTTAAACTTTTTGAAGAAATCCGGGGCGTTTTGATCGGTGGAACGACGGGCACGGAGCAACCCTGGCTGCGAATAGACGAATACCTGGCGCTGGGAGTCAGGCAATCCGTGTTCCTCAAAAAAGAGCGGGAGGAGGTGTACGCCATTTTTGAAAAATACCTCGCCTGGATGAAATCCGAACAAGTGTACGACCTCGATATGGCTTCCTGGGAATGCAGGAAATTGATCCAGCCGGAATACGATCTGGTGGTGGTGGACGAGGTGCAGGACATGACGAGCGTGAAGCTGAGCCTGATTCTCCGCACCCTCAAACGGCCCGGCAATTTCGTTTTTTGCGGCGACGCCAACCAGGTGGTGCATCCCAATTTCTTCTCCTGGGCCAACGTCAAAAGATTGTTGCACGGGCAGCAGGTTGGCAGGGAGATTATCAAATTCCTGCCGGGAAATTATCGCAACTCCATCGCCGTCACTCGATTGGCCAACCGCCTGCTTTCATTAAAACAGGCCCGTTTCAGCGCTTTTGACAAGGAAAGCGCCTTTGAGGTGGTGTCCAAATCGACCGAAGAAGGTAAGGTGCAGTTCGTGAGGGTTAATGAAAAGGTGCTGGAAATAATCGAGCAACGTACCTGCAACTCCGCCCGTATTGCCATCATTGTACTGCGGGAGGAAGACAAAAAAGCTGCGCAAAAGCTGTTCACCACGCCGCTCGTTTTCACCATCAGGGAGGCCAAAGGGCTGGAATATCAGTATGTTATTTTATACAATTTCATTTCCAGCGCCGAAAAGGAATACGGGGCCATTTGCGAAGGCATTACCTCAAAAAACCTGACCGGGGAACTGTCGTTCAGCCGCCCCAGAGACAAGGAAGACCGCACGCTGGAGGCCTATAAGTTTTACATCAATGCTTTGTACGTCGGCATCACCCGTGCTATAGACAATATTTACATCGTAGAGTCGTGTGAAAAACACCCGCTGTTGTCGTTGCTGGGAGCGAAGAACCTGCGCAAAACCATGGAAATGCACAACCAGGATTCTACCAAAGAAGAATGGGAACAGGAAGCCCTGCGCCTCATAAAATCTGGCCGGGATGAGCAGGCGGAACTTATCAAAAAAGATCACCTGGAATATCATAAACCGGATTGGGAGGTGATAACACTGTTCGACTATATATCGCTTCGCAGCATGCTTTTTGAATCGGAAGCCAGGTTTCTCTTCCGCCATAAAAAGCGCCTGTCCGAAATTGCTTTGTTTTATAACGACCAGGTCAGCCTGCTGCATTTATTCTCGCAAAACAGGAATTTTATTTTATTTAAAAAGGAACGGGCCAGTCTTATGGCAAGAATGCTGGCTCCTTACCGCAATGACTCGGTAAAACAAATTGAGCCGCTCGTTAAAAAATACGGCCCCGACGTTAAAAATGAACTTAGCCTTACGCCTTTAATGCTGGCAACGATGGCCGGCGCCGTGAACATCGTGAAGTACTTGCTGGATCAGGGCGCCGACCTGATGGCTACCGATATGGTTGGCAGAACGGCACACCAACTGGCTCTGAAAAAAGTTTTTGAAGATGAAAAATATGCAACCCAAACGTATCAAAAGCTGCATTCGCTGATCCTTCCTCCTTACCTGGAAATAAAAGTGTACAATCGGGTGGAAGTGATAATTTCCAGGTTCATGCTTTATTATTTCCTGTCGGTCATGATCGCCCTGCAACGTGATTTGTTCTGGTTTTTCAAACAAGAGAACATGAGGTATCCAGCCTTTCATCCCGATGATTTTATCAAAATATTCAACCACCTGCCGAATGACATCACCGGTGATACCTTCCGGAAAAAAGCAACTGTTGCTGCTTTTTTGAAGCAAAATGAATTCATGAGCAAGAAGTTTCCGATGTTTTTTAACCTGAAAGGCAGTTATTATTGCCTTACCATTATGCTTGAATATAAGGTGAACGGCGATTGGAAAACGATGTTTGAAATTTGCGGATTTTACGATAAAGATATCCTCGCTCCCTTAAACCCCGTATTAAAGGAGTTTCGGGATGATTTTGATAAGTATGTCGAGAAGCTCGGCCGGTTTTCCGAGTCCAGGATTGAAAAAAAAGCGGAGGAGGCTGAATTGCAGGGCATCCCCGATGAAAGCCTGCGAGACTGGCCGGCGTAACGGATAAGATGCGGCAAAGACCCTGACGGACGGCGGTCCGTCAAGCTGTTGCATATTATTTCACGTTTTAACAATAAAAACCTTTTATGAAAATAAAAACCGTCAGAAAACTCCATCCGATGACCTTTGAGGATCTTCGTTTAAGTGCCAATCGCTGGATTGTCGCCAACTTAAAATATACATCGTATGAATTACCCGAAGATTTTATGGCTGCACTGCTAAACATCCGTCCTACATTATTGGCTGATGCGTCTGCTCTTTCAGAAAAACTTGATATAGTGGAGCCGGATAAAACCGTCCTGTTAAACGACGGGGAAATTTACACCCTTTACATCGCCTACGATCTCTATGGGCGTTTGCTTGCTTCTTCCTGGCGGGACCAGGTCTTACGTGGATTCAGAGAAGAAGATGAAAACCCTCTGCCCGCTTCCACCATCGAAAAGTTATACCGGTTTGCAGTGGTCAATATTGATCCGATGTTGAAGGATACCCAGACTTACGCCCGCCAGGAAAAATGCCTGAAACAATTGCCGGAAATCAGGCGGATGTTGAAGCGGTTGCCGGTGTTGGATTGAGGCTTTTCAATGCAAAAAGAAAGATTGCAGCTGTTTGTAACATTGTTTTTACAAGCTTTTGAAGCGGTTGCAAAGCTTGAAAAGCCCGGCCGGCGGGCTTTTTATGGCTAAAAAGTACCTGAATTGGCTTGGAATATTCCAAACGGGTGTGCGGAAACTGCACAGGCGTTCAGAATATTCCAAACAGGTATGCGAAAACTGCACAGGCGTTTGGAATATTCCAAACAGGTGTACAGAAACTGCACAGGCGTTCGGAATATTCCAAACGGGTGTGCGGAAACTGTACAGGCGTTCAGAATATTCCAAACAGGTGTGCGGAAACTGCACAGGTGTTCAGAATATTCCAAACAAATTCGAGACGTTTGGGCTGAAATTAAAGAATAAAATAGGCAAAAAATCAGCGCTGTAGGGTAGTAAAAAGAACCTGAAAAAAATATTTTAAAAAAAGTAAAACATTTTTAAAACCATTCGTAAAAGCAAAAAATGGCCGGGCGCTTCCGGGCATTTTCCCTGGGACACCATAAACGCTTTCTCAAAAAGTGGACGTGGCGCCCCTTAACCAATCAATCCTGATTTCTACAAATGAAAAATCTTTGGCTCTATCTGGTCAACACCTTTGAAGTTAACACCAGAACTTCCAAGCGCAAAATGCTCCGCATTTCCAACCACCACCTCGCACGATTGAACGCCATGAAAACAGACCCTGACATTCTGGCAATGTTCGATATTTTTGAACCTGCTGCGGTACTTTATCAAACCATGATGTCCGACTTCACCAGTTTTGGAAATATAAGCCAGGGCAACACGCACATGTGGAAAAAGTATTTAAATGAAATGAGCGAAGGATGGATCGACGAATGGCAAACGATGGTACGGCAGCAGTATGAAAAAAATACGCCGGAGTATATCGCCATTTTTCCCAATGGCAAGGAGCCGTTTTTGCGCACCCAATATGATATGCGGATGATAGCCGTGGAAGCGCTGCACACGACGCTGCTCACTTATCCGTCGCTGAGTGATGCGGCAACCAATGTAGCCACCAGGCTGGCGCTGCTGAAAAATGCCCGGAATGTACAAACGCAGAGTTTTGGTACAAAGGATTTTACGTCAAGCATGGTAGAAGATCAGCGCAAAGTACTGGCGGATCTGCTGGACGATAATTTATGCAAACTGAAAATCAAGTACCGCAACAACATCAAAGTTGTGGAGAACTACTTCGACTTGGCTGAGCTTCGCAAACCATCCAACGATGCGGACAGCCGCTTCGTGCACAGCGGCGCCGTGGAAGCAGGCATGACGGCGGCGGTGCAGGTGCCCGCCAGGTTAAACCTGAGCGCTGCCGACAGTTGCGTTTTCGCCAATAAATCGAACGTGGCGCAACTGGAATTTTTCTTTTCCGCCAGCTCCTCCGCTGCCGACAATCCCGTCAAAACCACCGTGTTGCCGATGGATTCGGCACTAACCAACGCTGCCGAAGCAGGCTGGGCGCCCGGCGCTTCCTATATTATTGTAAAAAACACGGGGACGATCACGGCAGAGTTCGATCTATCGGTGACGGAGGCGTTGGAGAGTTAATAGCTTTCAATTTGGCTTTTGGCATATTTTATTTCATTTGATTTTTTAAGCGGACTGTTTAAGCGGTCCGCTTTTTTTTGTTGAGGTAAAAACAGTTTGAGGAAGCGGTTTCCCAGTTCTTACAAGTATACTCCATCTTTCTCGTTCCGGCAAGTGTTAAGCGCAGCGGCACTTGCCCCCTGTGAACTTCCCCGCAAACCGCCTACCTAACAGGATCGCACCACTGAGTGCAAGTGCCGCTGCGCTCAACACTTGCAAGAACAGAATAAAACTACCGTTTCCTTTTTTGAAAAATGATTTAACTTTGAATAAAATAATTGAAAAATGAGTACAGCAGATTTGAAGAATGATTTGATAAAAGTGATCGTCAATACCGATGACATTGACTTTTTAAGGCAAGTCATGGATTTTTTCAAAAAGCACCAGGTCACTGCCGACTGGTGGGACGAAATCTCCGATTATGAAAAAGAAATGATTGAAGCTGGCGCCAAAGACATAGAAGAAGGAAAGGTTGTTCCACATGAGGAAGTTAGCGCCGGAATAAAGAAAATGCTCCATAAAAACTGATGGCCATGCTTGCTGTTGTTTGGTCGCAAAGAGCGCAGCGGAATTATGCTGAAATCATTGAAAACCTCTCAGGTAAATCCCTTGATGCTGCAATAAAACTGGATGAAAAGACTGATAAATTGATTCGGCAAATTTCAGCTTTCCCATTTTCCTTTCAAGCTTCCGATAAAAAACCAGGCTATCGAAAATGCGTGATTGCAAAGCATTATTCCCTCGTTTATGAAGTGAGAGACAAGTTTGTTTATATCGTTTCGTATTTGGATAACCGGCTGGGGCAGGAAGTTTGAGAACATACTACATGGCTTGGGCAGCGCCCCTTTGTTTCTCCTCGGAGATCCGTCCACGCCACGTTTGTTAAACAAAACGGGACTTTACTTTTGACGAGAACAGATCTCCGTGGAGAAACAAAGAGGTGGGTTGTTTTTGGAAAATTAATGGGACTGGCAGGAGCGGAAGATGGTGGGCCAGCGGGCAAATGCTTATTTATTTTTGATTGAATTAAGAAATCTATTTATCTCACTTGTTGGAAATTTTTCAGATTCACACCCTGCATACAGTGTAACTAAGTTATTTCCTAAAGTGTATAGACTTGCTATGTAAGTAATATTTACTTCTTTATTTTGTTTGTTCGTTAGTGTTTTATAAGCTCTCATTTCTAAATTTTTTCCATAATCCCCTTCTCGGTACGTAAATTCGGGATTATGCAAGCCATTTTGTACAGAATATTGGTTTAAAATTTCCATAAGCGATTCCTTATCAATATTTTCTAAAGTAAGAGAGTCTACTAAATAAAACTCAACTCTTTGAAAACCCCTGTCTTTGAGATTAATTTCAGCTATTTCACCATTAAAAAAAGCATCATTTGTGGAAACTGATGCAGCTTTTATAATTGGTTTTCCAGAAAATGTAATTTCATACAAACAGCTTTCTGGAGAATAAATAAATAATTGCTCTTCATTTTTTATTTTACTATCATCCTTCAACGAACCTACAAATCCAAATAAGGCAAATAGCAACCATGTAATTAAATAGGTTTTAAAGAAAGCCGATTCAGAAAAATTTGCCTTTGCCAATTTGAATAATCCTTTTATAACGAACACTGTTATCAAAGCAAATACGAATAGTCCTAAAGCACTTCCTAAAATTAGGGCGTAATTAATTGATCCCCCAGTTATATAGGTATTTATCCATTTTATAATAAAGGAAAGAATGAAGAATCCAATAAGTTGAATTGGTTTCATCGTTTTAAGTTTTTTTAGTTATTAAAAAAAAACGCCCTTCTTAGTTCTTGCAAGTATACTGCATCTTTTTCGCTCCGGCAAGAGTTCAACGCAGCGGCAATTACCTCCTGCGCCTTCCCCACTTTCAAATATCCTTCACCTCCACTCTCGTCAGCAACAACCGATACAACACCAATGATTATTGGCAAGACTGTGGGCCAACAGAGTTAGGTGGTTCAAGACTTGCAATAACTGATTTATCAGGTAATTCCTCAATGAGTTTTAAAGCTTTTTCAAAACCTTCTAAAATAAGGTCAATTTGTCTTTTGAATTTATTGGGAAATGATTCTTTTTCTTTTTGGATTTCTCGTGTTTTGGTAACATCCGTATTAGCTTCAATTACTTTCCAATAATATTCACATTCAAGTTGATAGGAATGTACTATGTCATCTCTTTGTCCTAATAGGCTTTTGATTTCGTGGTCATAGTGTGTCTGAAGCCATTTGAAATTTACTGATTCTTTGTACTTCTTTGGGAAATTATTTAGTACCCGAGAGAAATATATTTTGTCATTCAGGCCAGTATGAAAGAATAAATCTAACAAGTCACCAATTCTATCCCAGAAATTGTAAATAGATTGGAAGCAAATACTTGCAAACATCATGTATCGTCTGTCCTCCAGTGTCTGGTGGTATTTGCCATCTATTGACGAGTCAGTAATGTAAGGTTTGAAGTAGAATAATAGTGCTGTGTAATATTTGATGTCTTTTGAAATAAAAAGCAACTCGTCATGAATTTTGAAGTCCGAGTACGGAAATGGTTTTATATTCTGTTTTGATCTTACTATTCTACTAAAAAAAGTCACAGAATTTTCTTCTCCAAAGTTAATGTCACCAAGATCTTGGAGCGGGATAGTATTATATTGGTCCCTTACTATTTGGTCAAATTCTCTAAATATTCGAAGATTGTCTGTCATATTCAAATTGCATGTAAATTATATATTACTCAGTTCTTGCAAGCATACTGCATTTTTTTTATTCCGGCAAGTGTTGAGCGCAGCGGCACTTGCCCCTTGCGAACTTCCTAAATGTGCTGGTTATTTTTTCAGCAGTTTTTCCTCCGTCAAACCTTTTTCATCCCAAATCTCATCTGCCAGGTCGGAGGCTTTGTCCATAAAGTATTGCGCCAGTAATTTTTTAATTTCCTGCAAGTCTTGCTCCGGTACCCGGCGGGCGTATAGTTTCAGCAATTCCAATTGAAGATTGGTAAATGGCTGCGGTATGGTCTGCGTATTCATGTCGCTGATATTTTTAGCTAAAATAGTCGCATTCTTTCAAATGGCAAAATACCTCACCCCACCTCCACCCTCGGCGGCAACAACCGATACAACACCGGCGTCACCACCCGGCTCAGCAGCAGCGAACTGATCAGCCCGCCGATGATTACCCAGGCCAGCGGCGAGATCAGCGGCGAATCTTCCAGCACCAGCGGGATCAGGCCGCCGATGGCCGTCAGCGTCGTCAGGAAGATGGGCAGGAAGCGGGTCTCGGCGCCTTCGAGGATGGCCTCGTCGAGCGGCATGCCCTGCTCCCGGAGTTGGTTCGTGTAGTCCACCAGGAAGATGGAGTTTTTGATCTCGATGCCCACCAGTGCGATCATGCCCACCGTCGCCACGAAGGACAGCGTTTCACCGATCAAAAACAGCGTCACCAGCGAGCCGATGATACCCAGCGGGATCACCGACAGCACGATCAGCGTACTCTTGAACGTGCGGAATTCCAGTACCAGAATCGCCAGCAGCAGGAAGGACGAAACGATGATGATCGTGCCCATGCCGCCGAAGCTCTCCTGTTGCGTCTCCCGCTCGCCGGCAGCGACGAAGCTGTAGCCGCCGGGGAAAGGGTAAGCTTCCAGTTTTTCGATGATCTGATCGGTGAGGGCGGCGGTGTTGTAGCCCGTGCGCACGAAGGCGTTCACGCTGGCGTAGCGCTCCTTGTTGAAGTGCAGGATGACCGGCGGCGAGGTCGTCAGTTCGATGCGGGCGATCTGCGAGAGCGGCACCAGCGCCCCGCTCAGCGAGGTGATGTAGATTTTGGAGAAGGTTTCGAGCGCCTCTTTTTCATTTTTTGAAATGCTCACGTTTATGGCAAACTCCTCGCCCTCGTCGTTGCGGAACTCGCCCACTTCCAGCCCGGCGATGCCGAGGCGCACCGTGCGGGCCACCTCCGCCAGCGGGATGCCGAGCAGTCCGGCTTTGTCCTTGTTCACCACCACTTCCAGGTCGGTTTTCTGCGTTTGCAGGTCGTTGTTCACATACATCGTGCCTTCGGTGTTTTTGATCAAATCCTCCACCGCAAACGAGAGGCGGCGCAGCGTGTCGAGATTTTCACCCACGATGCGGAACTCGATCGGCGCCACCACCGGCGGGCCTTGCTGGAATTGTTTCACCGTGATCTTTGCGCCGGGGTAGTTGCTGAAATCCTCCCGCAGTTGATCGGCGAAGGCGGTTATTTCCGGCACCTTCAGTTCCGGGTTCACCTGCACGAGCAACTGGGCGTAGTTCGAAGACACCTGCTGCTGGAATTCGTTGTAATACACCCGTGGGTTTCCCCGCCCGATGTTGGCGCTCACGCTCACGACCGTGGGGTCTTTCAGCAGGTGGCCTTCCAGCGATGCGACGATGGTATCCACCCGGTCGAGGTTGGAGCCGAGCGGCGTCTCGACGTCCACGAGGAACATGGGTTTTTCAGACAGCGGAAAAAGGCTGAAACCGATCTTCGGAATGAGTGCCAGGCTGCCCACGAAAATCAGCAGCGCCCCGATCAGCGTCAGCACCGGGTGTTTGAAAGACCATTTCAGTACATGCTGGTAGGGTTCGTTCAGGTATTTTTTGAAAGCCCGCAGGAAGAAATTGCCCTCCGTTTGCTCATGTTTTTTCAAAATCATTCTCGATAAAAACGGGATGATCGTCAGCGCCACGAACAGCGAGGCAATCACCGTCAAAATCACCGCCATCGGCAGACTGCGGATGAAATCGCCGGAACCTTCCGGCAAAAACGTCAGCGGCAGGAAAGCCAGGATCAGCGTCGCCGTACAGCCAATCACGGCGATGCCGATTTGCTTCGTACCGGCAATGGCCGCTTCCATCCGGCTGTACCCCATGCGCATGAATCGCTCGATGTTTTCAACGATCACAATGCTGTCGTCCACCAGCAAACCCAGCGACACCACCAGCCCGACGATGCTGAGTTGGTTGAGCGTGTAACCGATCATATCCAGCATCGCCACGCCGATAGACAGCGACAGCGGGATGGAGATCATCACGACGAGTGAAGCCCTCGGCCCCAGCGGCAACAGCGTCAGCAACACCAGTCCGATAGCGATGAGGAAGTCCCGGCCAAGGCCGGAAAGGCGGCGTTTCACACTCTTCGCCTGATCGAAAGCGACTTCGAGGCGCATGCCTTCGGGCAGTTCCTGTTTGAAACTTTCGAGGATGGGGTACACCTGATCGGCGACCTGCACGATGTTTTTCTTATCCTTCTGGCGGATGTTCACCCAGATGGCCCGCTCGCCGTTGAAGCGTGCCCGGTAAGTCTCGTCCTCGTCGTCGAAACGCACGGTGGCGATGTCTTTCAGGTAAACAATGCGGCCCTCCGGCGTCGTGCGGACGATGGTGTTGCGCACGTCTTCGATGTCCTCGTAGCTGCTGGTGGTTTTGATATTAAATTTTTTGGAACCCAGGTCGATGCTACCGCCGGGAATGTTGACGTTGCTGGCGTCGATGAGGCCGAGTACCTGGTTGAGGCCGAGGCGGTTTTGGGCCATTCTTTCCAGGTCAATTTGTATATCGATCTGCCGCTCCGGGTAAGCCTGGATGGTCACCTGCTTGAGGTCCCTGTTTTTTTCCAAACGGTTTTTCAGCTTGTCCGCCTCATTTTCCAGATCGTCGTAACTGGCGCCGCTGGACACAAGCGCCGTTTGAAAAATAACCACGTCGCTCGACTGCGCCCGGATGAGGTCGAGCACGAGCAGGTCTTCCGGCAGGTCGGGACGCAGGCGGTTGAGTTCCCGGTTCACGTCATTGTACCGCTCCATCGTGTTCACCGTGTAGTAAAACTCGATCTGCATGACCATCAGCCCATCGTCCAGCGTGGTGGAGATTTTTTTGATGTCCTCCAGTTCGTACATCGTCTGCTCGATGGGTTCGGCGAGCAGTTCCTCCATGTCAGCGGGGCTGGTACCGGGGTACACCGCTGTGATGACGAAGATCGGGGCGTTGAAAGGCGGGTCTTCACCCCGTGGCATGGTGAAAAGGGAACTCAGCCCTAACATCAGCACCATGAGAAACAGGACGATGGTGAACTGGTAATTTTTGACGGAGAATTCGGAGATTTTCATTCTTTGGTGAATTAGTGAACTGGTAAATTGGTTAATTGGGTTGCCTGGCCGGTTCTCTCGCTTGCCTGCTGTCCAGACAGTTTTTTTTAAAAATTAGATCATGGATTTTTCATCGTTAAATGAAGAGCAACGTTCCATCCTCCAATTCCTCGCCGAGCCTTTGACTCCCGAAGAATTGAGGGAACTTCGGAAACTGATTATCAAATTCAGGTATGAACGCCTGCAAAAAATGCTAACCGAACAAAGGAAAGAACATGGCTGGACACAGGAAACCCTCGACGAATGGTACAACGAGCATTTGCGTACACCAAGGAGAAAGTGGTAGTCAGAATTTTCAACCAGTAAATTGGCTAAAGGCCTGCCTAATTTACCAATTTACTAATTCACCAATTTACTCACTCCACCTCCGCCACCTTCGCCCCAGCCGTCAAATACGGCGCCCCAGCCGTCACGACCTTCTCCACATTTTCCAAACCGGATTGTACGACAACTTTATCCTGGTGCAGGAAGGCGATTTTCACCGGCACCGCCTGCGCCACGCCATTTTTTATAGTGAAAACAGTCGCCTCATTTCGGTTCGTTTCGATCAGCGCATCGAGCGGGATGACAGTTTGCAGGCCTTCATTTTTGGGGAAAATCTCCACCGAAGCGATCAGCCCGGCAGCTAAACGGGGTGGGGGAGTAGTCAGTTTCAACTCCACATCGAATGTGCCGCTGGCAGGGTTGCCCGTGTCGGCGAGTTGTGAAACTTTCGCCTCGAACGTCTTACCGGGGTAGGCGTCGAAGTGCACGGTGGCACGGTCGCCAACTTTGAGCCTTGCCCAGTCCCGGTCGGCGAGGCCGGCCTTCACCACCCAGTCGCCGGTGCCGGTGCCGAGGATGTAAAATGCAGGCATGCCCGGCCCGACGATCTCGCCCTGGTTTGCCAGTTTTTTGATCACCTTCCCGTTGATGGGCGAGCGGATCTCGGAGTAGCCCTGGTTGAACTTCGCCATGCGCAGATTCTCCTCGGCGACATTGAGGCCGGTGGTGGCGTCCTGCACATTTTCAAGCGTGGCGACGCTGTCGGCGTGGAGGTTTTTTACCCGCTGCAAGTCACGTTTTGACTTGGCGACGGCTTCGCTGGCTTGCTGCACCTGGGCATTGATTTCGGTCAAATCCAGCGTGGCGAGCAACTGGCCTTTTTTCACCAAATCCCCCTCCTCGACGAGGATGCGGTTGATGACGCCGCCGGTTTTAAAAGATGGCTTCGCCTCGGTTTCGGAGGACACCTGCCCGGTGGCCCGGATGGTCAGTTGCACGTCCTCCCGCCCGACGGCGGCGGTGCGCACGGGGATGGGTTTTTCGCCGTTGACGGGCTGGGTTGATTCTTCGGGGCCTCCTTTGCCGCAGGCAAAAAACAGCAAAGTCAGGAGGGAAATGGATGCGATATTCTTCATGTTATTTTGAGTTGTTGTTTTGAAACTTTGATAGCCATCGCGAGGAGGATTGGATCACGGATGACACGGATTGGGCGGATTAAAACGGATTTCTTCAGTGTAAAAAATCCGTTTTAATCCGTCTGATCCGCCCAATCCGTGATCCAATCCTCCTCGCGAGTCACGGCAAAGGATACACCGCCAGCGCCCTCTCCAACTCCGCTTTTTTGATCAAAACATTGAACCGGGCGAGGCTCTGCTGTAATTCCACGTTGGTCACCTGCGTGCGGGCGTCGAGCAGTTCGATGTAGTTGGCGACGCCTTCCCGGTAGCGGCGTTCGGTGTCACGATAGACCCGCTGGGCGCTGGAAAGTTGGGCCTGGTAGCTCCGCCAGGTCTCGACTTCGGCGAGGAGGGCATTTCGGGAGGTCAGGGTTTGCAGTTCGATTTGTAGCTGCACTTGCTGCGTTTTTTCACCCAGGGCCATGCCGTCGAGTTGGGCCTGCTGCACCTGCAACTTGTTGCGGCCCGCCGCCCAGACGGGCGCCTGCACCGACAGTCCGCCGAGCACGTAGCCGCCCCATTTGAAATCAAAATTCTGAGAACCGACATCTACCTGCGCCCCCACTTTCGGGATCTTGTAGCTGTTTTCCATCTCCACCACCAGGGCGTTGATTTCACGGGCAGTGGCGAGTTGGTCGAGTTCCTCCCGCTGGCCGGACGACGTGGTGGCAGCCAGCGCCAGCGCCTCGTCCAGTGACACGGAGTCCGTTTCGATGGGCGTTTCAAGCGGGCGGTTTAATAAAAAATTGAAGTAAGCGGCGGCATTGCGCTGGTTGGTGCGGGCCTGGTTTTGCTGGGCTTTCACGGTCGTGATTTCACTTTCTACCCTCGACAGCACGGAGGGGATGATTTTATCATTGCGGAGCAAACTCTCGTTGGTACGCTGGCTTTCGGCGAGCAGGCCGAGAGCATTTTCATAAATGCGCACCGCCTCGCCTGCCTGCAAATACTGGTAGTAAGCCGTCTGCACGTCTTTCACCAGCTCCCGTTTAAACACCTGAATTTCAAGCTGTTTGAGTGAAACGGAGGTCTCCTTGATCTTACGGTTGTAATAAATCTCCCGGTTGATCAGCGGCTGCGTGATGCGGAAGCGGGCGTCGTAGAAGTTGTTCGGCAGGAACTGCTCATTCACGTTTTCTATTTGCGGAAAAGCGTTCGTTTGCGTGAGTTGGTTCAGCGTGGAATACACCGGGTTCAGCAGATCGCCGACGGGAAACTGGATATTCCGTCCGCCTGCCGCCAGCGTGTACGAGACGCCGAAGCCGACTTCCGGCAGGTAGAGCCGCCGGGCTTCTTCCAGCGCCAGCAAGTTTTTTTCGAGTAAAAACTGCTGCTCTTTCAGGCCATGGTTGGCGTCGAGGGCCTGGCGGATGTGGGCGTCGAGTAACGAATTTTGAGAAAACACCGGCAGGCTGAACAGCCAGCAGGCCAAAAAGAAAACAGTCGGGTGAAGATGCATAACACTTGGTTTGTAAGAATTGTGAAACACGATGCAAGTATCCGAACAAATCTACAGCCTGTCAGGCGGAAAAAGATGAACTGTGGAATTTGTGGGGTGATTTGCAAACACGAGCGTATGAACCGGATCGGTTTTTTAAATTGCGGACTGGAATCTGAGTTGTTTTACCTAAAAATGCTCAACATGAATAAAGCTATCACCCTGCTGCTACTTGCTTTTTGTGCTGCCGCAACGGCGCAATCCAAACTCACCGAAAACACCCTGCGCCTCGACGACCCCGCCAACATGCCCGCCGCCTCTATCGACGACCTGGCCTGGCTTTCCGGCCGCTGGCTGGGTGAAGGCTTCGGCGGCATTTTGGAAGAAAACTGGAACCCGCCGCTCGGTGGTGCGATGGTCGCTACGTTCCGTTCAATTAAAGAAGGCAAACCCAACTTTTATGAAATCTGCCTCATTGCCCCGGAAGGTAATTCGCTGGTTTACAAGGTGAAACATTTCAACCCCGACCTGACGGGTTGGGAGGAGAAGGACGATTACGTGACGTTTCCGTTGGTAAAACTGGAACCTGACACTGCGTGGTTCAACGGCCTGACGATGGTACGGGAAGGCGACACCTGCACCCAATACCTGGCCATGAAAAAGAAGGACGGGACGTACAGGGAGGCGGTTTTGACTTATAAAAAGGAAAACTGAGCAGACGATCAGGCCCTGTGCTTTTCATTCGATGAAATATTCTCCACTGTCCACTCGATTTTGGTTTCAAAATCGGCCTGCCGGACATGGCAATCTGTTTTCTGGCAAATTTTACACGAAAAATCCAGGCACCCGTCCGTGTGGACGAACATCTCCACGCTGTCCCCGAATTTTTCTTTGATCAAACGTTCGAGTTGGTCCAGTTCCCGGTGGGCTTCGTGCAGGTTGAAATACCAGGGCAGCGTCATGTGAAAATCGAGGTGCAGCACGCTACCGTATTTGATGATGCGCAGATTGTGCAGGTCAATCCAGTTCACCTGCCGGTGCTCGTTGAGGTAGTTGACGAACTCGCCGATCAGCTCCTTGTCCGCCTCGTCCATGATGCCGGCGATGGAGCTGCGCAGAATTTTATACCCGGTAAAAATGATGACGAAAGCGAAGATGAGCGCCACCACGCTGTCCACCCACAGCCAGCCGGTGAATTTCAATAAAATCAAACCGGCGATGATACCGATGGTGGTGTAAGTGTCTGATTGCAAATGTTTTCCGCTGGCGATGAGGGCGAGGGATTTGTTTTTACGGCCCCGTTTCACCGCCAAATAGCCCACGGCAAAATTGACTGCCGCCGCCCCGGCCACAAGTAAAATCCCGTAGTCCAGTTGCCCGATCTCGTGCGGATGGCGCAGGTTGTTGATGGCTTCATAAATGATGACCAGTCCGGCCACCGTGATCAGCGTACCTTCGATACCGGCGGAGATGAATTCGACCTTGCCGTGGCCGTAGGGGTGCTCCACGTCCCGGGGTTTGGCCGAAAGGTTGAGGCTGTAAAGGCCGATGAAACTGGCCACGACGTTGACCGTACTCTCCAGCGCATCGGTGAGGATGGCGACGGAACCGGTGATGTGCCAGGCCACGATTTTGATGGCAAACAACACAAGTCCAACGATGACGACGAGTTTCTGAACGTTGATATTTTCCCTGGAAGCGGTCAAATTTTACCCTGATTTTTCAGCCATTTCAAAGCCTCCCGTTTGGTGAGCGAGGCCAGTTGCGGATGGTTCTCGATAAAATTCACCACGCCCTGCGGGTTGGTTTTTGAGTACTGCCGGAGCGCCCAGCCGGCGCCTTTCTGAATGAAAAACTCCTTCGAGCCGGCCATTTGCAGGATGTATTTTTTCATCAGTTCAAAATCCGTTTTGTCTTTGGCGCCGAGTTGGAAAATGAGGCAGACCCGCTGCAGCCAGATGTTGCCGGAGGCCATCCAGCGCTCGGTGACGGGCAGTGTGAGATGCGGGTATTTTTTGAAATGGGCAGCCACGAGTTTCACGATCCAGTCCACGGTGTCCCACCAGCTTTTGGTGGTGATGAGTTCTTCGAGGAAGTGGATGAAATCCTCCGGCTGTTTTTTGTGGACTTTTTCCACCATTTCAATGGCGAAGTAGTGACACTCCCGGTACTCCGACTGGAAGCAAAGCCGGACCAGTGATTTCATTTCCTCCGTTTCCGGAATACCTTTTTCAGCGATGATCTGCCGGGCCAGCGCCCGCATTTCACCGTTTTTTAAACCGAAATACTCGAACTGGTTGCGCATGTAGCGCATCTGGTTTTGCGCCCGTTCGGAGTCGCCATTTTGTTGAAAAACGGATTTGACGTGGGCGAGATAGTCGTGTGGTTTCATCAATAATTAAATTTTCGCCCCGCCAATTACCTCCAGGTACACGTCGTTCAAAAAGTTGAAAAACTGCTGGAGCGAATTGACATTTTTATTCCTGAAGTTGAAATCGATTCTGCTATGCAAACGATCGTCCACTTTTTTCAACGTGGACATTTCCACGCTTTCGAATTCTTTGTTGATCATGTCGAGGTAGGGGATGGGAGAGGCTCCGGGAGGATCATCACTATCGACAGCTTTGATCGTGTTCGGGATGTCCCAATAAAAACCGGTCGAGCTTTCGCACAGCAGTTTTCGGTGTTTTTTCGACAGGCGCTCCTTTCGGGCGTAGCCTTTGCCGAGGCGGTTGACGATCAGGCTCAGGTCGTTGGTGAAAATGAGGACTCCTTTTTTCATCGCCAGATAAATGTTGAGTCCTTCGTCGGGAATGCTTAATTTAAAGTAATTCCCTTCCTTCGTCAGTACCTTGGAATGCAAGCCCAGGTTAATAAACTTCATGATGTCCTTCTCATTTCCGTAGGAAAGCATGCCGGTGAAAATAGGCTGGGTTTGCAGGACGGTCGTGTCTTTTGGCGTAATGTTAAAATCCTCGTCAAAGTCGTAAGTGGATATGGAAACAGGCACCGTTTGCAGCCCGGAAACAGCCAGAAGCATATCGCCTTTCAGCAGGTTGCCGATGGCTTCCTCGTCGATGAAAATCCCCAGGATTTGCATCGCATCCGCTGCCATTTCACCATACTCAGGCGTGGCTTCGAACAGTTTGTACATCAGACTTTTGCCCTCCTCGATGGTTTTTTCAATGTTGTAATTCAGGTAAAGATAGCCGAAGAGCTGGTCGCCGCCTTTCACGTAGCGCAGGAATTTTCTGTTGAATTTCACGTCGTACATGCCTCGGTACAGGCTGCGCATTTCATCATTAAAAAACAGGTCGTAATCGATGGCCATTTTGCCATTTTCAAAATTCAAACCCATCGACAGGTAGGTGTCAGCGTAAAAAATTTCCGTAAAGCTTTTCAGGAACGTCATCGCCTGTTCCATTTCGCCGCCCAGGCCCAGATTAGCTGCCGAGCCATCCTCCTGCAAAAACGTCATGATGTACTCGTAGTCCACCCAAAGATGAAGGTCGGCTGGTTTTTCGATGCCTTTTCTGAATCTTTCGTTGGCTGAAAGTGGTTGGAGGAACTCCCGCCGGAGCACTTTGCCGGCCCATGCTGCTGCGGCAGCTTTCGTCTCCGGGTCTGTCCATTCCGTCCATTCTGCCGTGTCGTATTCTTCGAAAACGGGCGTTTCTTCCGAAACTTCTTCTTCCGGTTCTGTCGTGGGCGTGGGTTCTTCTTCGACATCCCAGGGTTCTTCCACACCCTCTTCGTTGTAAATTTCCTCGTCGAAATCCAGGTTGGAGTAGGGATCGTAGGTCGTTTCAGTCCACACATTCACCACGACCTCATCGTTCCAGGCGTAAGTTTCGCCGCCGTGCTGGTAAAGCTGGTAGCCTTCCAGTTGCTGAAGGTTTTGCAGGTATTTTTCCCGGGTAAGTTGTTTTAACCCCGATTCATATTTTGAGCGGTCGGCGAGTCTGGTGACGAGGGTAAAGTGCGTGTGGTCGCCCTCCTTTTTTACAAAAAAATAAAACGGTTCGAGCATGTTGTAGCCCAGGTTTTCCGGGGCATTCATAAACTCCTCGTAGTAGGCGCTTTCAAATTCGTCCATCGTTTCGGACTTTGTCAGTTCCCTGATCATTTCCTGGTAGAAATTGTACTGTCTCAGCTGGTTGAGGTTCACTTTTTTATCCAGGTTTTTCAAATTCATGGATACGACGACCGGCGCATTCGACGGCACATAACGCAGGCAGGTTTGGCTGAAAATACCTGAAACTATGAGCAGTCCGATGGCCGCCAGCATGTTTCGCCGGTTGAAAACGGCAGCTATTTTGGCAGCGGAATTTTGGATGATAATTTTCATTGATCTTGGTTTAAGTAAAAAAAGTAGTGCAGCCCTGGCTGCAAAATCCTGGCGGTATCAAAGGTAGGAAACAAAAATGCTGCGAAAAGCTCTTTCATTTTTCACCTTTGAATTTGATGGAGTTTTCAAGGGTGCCGGTGCCTTTGGTCAGGTCAGCGAGCGGAACTTGTAACATGATAGCCTTGCCGCTGGGTGAAAGTTGCGCTTTTTTATTGGAAAACTCGGCAATGTTTTTTTCAAAACGGTAAATGCTGATCATGCGGGCCTTTTCGAGCATGTAGCGCTGCATGGAGGGCAGCTCCTGGAATTCCTTCGGCTTGCCGGGATAATCGAACAGGCGGCTGAAGCGCTCATTTTCAAAACTAAAATTCGCTTTTTCGACGGGCTCCAGGGTCACGTAATCCAGGTGCCTGCTCATCGTAATGATGGCTTTGTTGAGCGATTTTACATTTGAAAACCGGGCACTGACCGTAAAAATGTAGCTCGACCAATCGGCCTTCGTAAACACGCCGGAGATGCCTTCCACGTTGCCCAGCGTTACTTTCACGTGGTTGAGAAACGCTTCGATTTCCTGCGGTTTCGGCACTTTGTAGCCTTCTACCATGTCCATCGTCAGGTAACGCCGCACGTTGTCTTTGCTTTGGCTGAAATTAGCGACCCAGATCACCTCGCCGCTGCCGTCGGCTTTCATGTTTACTTCCTCCCGTATTTCGAAGCAGCTCGAGAAGCAGAAGATTAGGAGGAGGATGGAGGTTAGTTTCAGGATGGGTTTCATTGGAAATTTTTTTCGGCTTACGGTGGACGATGAACGGCTTACGGTGGACGGCCAACGGTTAACGGTGGGCAGTGGAAGATTCTTTCCCGTCGTAAGCCGTCCACCGTAAGCCATTCATCGTCTATCGAAAATACATCAAAACCGCCCCGAACGCCGTGATTAACGCAATCAACACGGAAGCCATTTTGATGGAATACTGCATGTGATTCGAAAAGTCGAGAATGTCTTGCTTCATGTGCGGGTATTTGGGTAAAATTTCCGACTCCATTTTTTGCCGGTTAAAAAGGTGGGCAGCGCCAAATTCCACCCTGTTTTGAATGAGCCGTTTGTATGTTTTCATCACTTTTACCCGAAAATAAACGTTGAGAAACAACATAGCAGCAAATAAACCAATGATGACAAAAGCCAGGATTTTGAACATGATGTATTGAGTTTTTGGCAAAAGTAGCACGAGAAACAGGTTTCGGAAAGACATTTCTAATCGTAATACCTGGCCGCTTCATTTCCCAAACTTCTCAAAAAGGCTAATTTTGCCGCCTGAGAATTACCTTGTGACCGCTAAACTGACTATTTCACCAACTATTTAATCTTTGTCATGAAAAAACTTTTTTACCTGCTCCCATTCGTTTTTGCATTTGCCTGCCAGCAAAACACCGCTAACCAGCAGGCTGCTGATGAAACAGTTGCCATGAACCCCATCAAAGACCTTTTCGAAGAACAGATCGTCGTGAAAATGCACCTCTTCGGCACCCAGGATGAGATGCCGGACGCTGAGATGTATCCCTACACCGGCAAAGCTATCGAAGGTGATGCTTTGCAATATCTGGGCGAAGGTTTGCAACCCGGCGAAACAGGAAAGGTGTATGCCTGCTATCATACTGAGAACAATGACTTTTACATTCTCAGGGTGCCCGGCAAATACGTTTCCGGTGACCTGGCTTTGGCAAAGTGGAACCCGGCCTCCAATAAACTGGAGAAAATCCAGGACCTCGCCAGCATCGCCTGCGACGAGGGCGTTTGTCACCAGCAGGATGCCTGGCTGACCGATCTCGACGACGACCGTACGCTCGAACTCGTCCTTCACAGCCGTTCAACGGATGAAAACGGGAACGTGACAGAAGAAAACTTTACCGTGTTGTCGCAGACAGCCGATGGTAAATTTGAAAAGAGCAACGAACAAATGGCGGCATTGGCCGTGAAAGACCGCTACGTATTACATTAATCAGAACAATGAGAGGATGAGACAATGAGAGAATGAATGAATGAGAGAATGAATGAATGAGACAACGAGCAAATGAAAAACTTGGTTTTCTCACGTTGTCACTCTCTCACACTCTCACTCTCTCACACTCTCACACTCTCACTCTCTCATTGTTCTCATTCATTCCTTATGTCTAAAAAAACAACTCACCTCCCCCGCACCGCCTACTTCTGTATGGAGTATGGGCTCGAGTCTTCTTTCAAAATCTACGCTGGTGGCCTCGGCATCCTGGCGGGCGATTACATGAAAGGCGCCAAAGACCACGATTTTCCCATCGTTGGTATCGGTATCAAATGGAAGCAAGGCTACGGCGATCAGATGATCGATGAAAACGGGCAGCCGTTCGATGCTTACCGCAACCGCAACTATGATTTTCTGAAAGACACCGGCGTGAAAGTGGATGTTGAAATCCGTGGCCGCAATGTCGCATGCAAAGTGTGGTTGGCCGATACCTTCGGGAATGCGCCGCTTTACCTCCTCGACACCGATCTGCCTGAAAACGCTGATGCGTGGATTACCGGACAGCTCTACGGCTGGTTTGGCGAAGAACGCATTGCGCAGGAAATGGTGCTGGGTATCGGCGGTGTGAAAGCGCTTCGGGCGCTGGGAATTGAGGTGGATGTTTATCATTTCAACGAAGGCCATGCCTTGTTTGCAGGCTTCGAGTTGCTGCGGGAAGAAATGGAAGACAAGCCGGAGAAGAAAAGCAAAAAGAAGAAGAAGAAGAAGAAGAAAGACGACGGTAAGGTTTCTTTCAAAAAAGCATTCAAAAAGGTGCGTGAGAAAATCGTTTTCACCACCCACACTCCGGTCATACAGGGCAACGAAAGCCATCCCATCGACCGTATCATGTACATGGGCGCCAACCTCGGCCTGACTGAAAAACAACTGAGGAAACTCGGCGGCGAACCCTTCAACATGACCGTGGCAGCGCTGCGCATGTCCCGCAAAAGCAACGCCGTTGCCCAACTGCACGGCGAAACTGCCAATAAAATGTGGGAACACGTGGACGGCCGCTCCGAAATTGTTGCCATCACCAACGGTATTCACGTACCGACCTGGGTGGATGAAGCCATGCTGAAAGCTGCCGACCGGAAAGGCGGTAACCTCTGGAAGCCGCATCAGGAAAATAAAAAAGCGCTCATCAAATTGATCGAAGAGCGCACCGGCACGAAGCTGAATCCAAACAAATTGCTCATCGGTTTCTCCCGCCGGGCTGTGGCTTACAAACGCAGCGACCTGATCTTCCGGGCGCCTGAGGTGATCGAACCATTGCTGAAAAACCAAACCGTTCAAATTGTGTTCTCCGGCAAGGCGCACCCATTGGACGACGGTGGCAAGGAGATCATTGCCAACCTGGTGGAAATGGGCAGGAAATACCCGAATTCCGTCGTTTTTCTGGACGATTACGACATGACCATCGGAGCAGCCCTTACCCGTGGTTCCGATATCTGGTTAAACAATCCCGTCCGGCCGAAAGAGGCCAGCGGAACCAGCGGCATGAAGGCTTCCATGAACGGAGTGCTGAATTTCAGTATCCTCGACGGATGGTGGCCCGAAGCCTGCAACCACGGGGTGAACGGCTGGCAATTCGGCGATGGATTCGAACATGAAGACCAGGCCATTCAGGATATGCACGACTTGAAAGAACTTTACAAAGTACTCACGCAGGAAGTCATTCCGACTTATTACGACAATCGTGAAAAGTGGGAGGATATGATGCGGCAAAGCATCCTGAGCACCCGTGATCAGTTTTCCGTGAAACGGATGCTGGATGAATATTATGAATTGTTGTACAAGTAATTGATTGTGTTTGTGTGTTTGGGAGTTGATGTGTTTGTGAAAGTCGATTTTTTAACGGTCACAAACACGTAAACACCCAAACACGCAAACACGCAAACAACCAATATCGAGCTAATGAAAAAAAACTATTGGCTACTGCTGATTTTTATCGTGTTGGGCAGCGCAACTGCCTGGTACGTGCTTACCCAAAACAAGGGTGAAACGACAACCCTCGGCTGGGACCGTAAATTCAGGGTCGAGAACCCGGAAGAAATTCAAAAGATTTTTATTGCCAAACGCACCGGCGAAACGACCACCCTCGAGCGCCAGGGCAAACACTGGATCGTCAACGGAACCTCCAAGGCAAGCCCCGGAGCGGTGGACAACCTCATGGAGGTCATCACGAGTGTGGAGCTGAAGTTTGTTCCACCAAAAGCTGCCACCGATAATGTTGTCAAGGAACTGGCAGCAAGAGGCATCAAGGTGGAGATTTACAATAAAAAAGGAGAGAAAATAAAAGCCTACTACGTCGGTGGTGTGACACCCGACGCCCGTGGCACTATTATGATCCTTGAAAATTCGGAGCAGCCGATGGTCATGGAAATCCCGCAGATGGAAGGCCAGATCCGCACCCGTTTCGATCTCGTGGGCGATGCCTGGCGTGATCGCAGCGTATTTGCTCTTCAACCGGAAGAAATTCAGGCCGTGAGTATCGAGTATCCTAAGCAGCGGAATAAATCGTTTCGCCTCAGCCGGAAAGGAAGCGGGTTTGAAGTGACGCCTTTTTACGACAACGTGCTGCCCATCAACCGCAAGGTGGATGAAGCCAGCGTCGAGGCTTTCCTCGTAGGTTTTAAAAGCCTGGTTGCTGAAGCGTTTGAAAATAATTATGCTAAAAAAGATTCCGTTACGCAGACCATCCCGTTTGCCATCATTTCCGTGACGAATACGGAAGGCGAGGAACGCATGGCTGCGTTTTATCCGACTTACCGAAACGATACGCAGACAGGCGAGCGCCGAACAGATTTTGTCGAGCGCTATTTTGCCGCTATCAATAACGGCGACTGGATGCTGGTACAGCACCGGGTGTTCGAGAAGGTATTCTGGCCGTATGATAGCTTCTTTGAGGAGGCGGCAAAAAAGGTGAAGGATTAATGCGGGTGAATCTTGGTGCCTGTAAAATCTGGTAGCGTAGCGCTTGGTTGTCATATTTTTTCCTAATTTTCGAGTTAATTTTTTCACCAAACTCGAATCATTATGAAAAATCAACTGATCGCCACCATCGTCGCCGGAGTCATTCTGTTCGTTTGGCAGTTCATCTCCTGGGCCGCCGTAAACTTCCACAAGTCCGAACAGATGTACACACCAAATCAGGACGCTGTCATTCAAATGCTTAGTGAAAACCTGGAACCGGGCACCTATTACATTCCGCAGGCAGCCCCCGGTGAAGACCAAATGGCCGCCCTGGAAAAGTACGGCGGAAAGCCCTGGGCAGTAGTCAGTTACCACGCTTCCATGCCTACGGAAATGGGAATGAATCTGTTCCGTGGATTCGTAGTAGACCTGCTGGCAGCGTTTTTACTGGTCTGGATTCTGATGAACTTCTCCAATCTTACTTTTAAAACCGCCATGCTTGGCTCGCTGGCAGTCGGCGCAATCGCTTACCTTACCATTCCTTACATGAACAGCATCTGGTTTGAGGGCAACACAACAGGTTACATCATTGACCTGATAGGCCAATGGGGCCTTGTCGGCGCCTGGCTGGGTTGGTATCTGACAAGGAAATAGAAATGGGGGTGTTTGTGTTTTTGTGTGTTTATGTGTTTGTGGGCATTGAAACCCAATCCTCACAGACACACAAACACAAAAACACCCAAAAAAACAGCATGAGTTTCAATTTAAACACGCAGGCAAAACCCCAGCGCACCTACGACGCCATTGTCGTCGGCTCAGGCATCAGCGGCGGCTGGGCAGCCAAGGAATTATGTGAAAAAGGCCTCAAAGTGCTCCTGCTCGACCGTGGTAAAAACCTGACCCACGGCCGTGACTACACCGGCGCTATGAATGCCCCCTGGAGTTTACAGTACCGGGGCCGCATTTCACGGGAGCTTCGTGAGCAATATCCGATTCAAAGCCAATGCTACGCCTTCGCCGAGGACAATGCGGACTTTTGGGTGAAAGACGCCGAGGAGCCTTACATCCAGGCGAAACCCTTCAACTGGTTGCGGGCGGGCCGTCTGGGAGGCCGGTCGCTGCTTTGGGGCCGCCAAAGCTACCGTTGGAGCGACCTCGATTTCGATGCAAATGCAAGGGACGGCCACGGTGTCGACTGGCCGATCCGGTACAAAGATTTGGCGCCGTGGTATGATTACGTGGAAGAATTCGCAGGCATCAGCGGCCATAACGACGGCATCCCCCACCTGCCGGACGGAAAGTTCCTGCCGCCGATGGAAATGAACTGCCTTGAAAAACACATGGCTGAAAGCATAAAAATCAAATGGGCGGATCGCCGCATGATCATCGGGCGAACTGCCAATCTCACCCGTGCGGAAGCGATGCATCAGGAAATCGGCCGGGGCAAATGTCAGTATCGCAATCGCTGCCACTGGGGATGCCCGTACGGGGCGTATTTCAGCACAGTGTCCGCTACTTTACCCGCTGCGGAGCGTACCGGGAATTTGACCGTCAGGACGGAGGCGATCGTGAACTCGGTGATTTATGATGATAAAAAACAACGGGCAACGGGCGTGCGCATCATCGACGCCAACACGAAGGAGATGGAAGAGTATTTTGCCAAAGTCGTCTTCCTGAATGCCTCCACGCTGGGCACGGCTTTTATTTTGTTAAACTCCACTTCCGGCCGCTTTCCCAACGGCCTCGGCAACGACAGCGGCGTTATCGGCCACTACCTCATGGATCACCACAAACAGGCCGGGGCGAATGGCACGCACGATGGTTTTCAGGATCAATACTATACAGGCCGCCGGGCCAATGGCACTTATATTCCACGCTTCCGCAATCTGCCCGGGCAGGCTCCGATGAAAGATTTCATCCGTGGCTACGGTTTTCAGGGCGGCGCTGGCCGGCAAGGCTGGGGCAGGGGCGGCTGGAAGGAGGGTTTTGGTGAAACATTAAAACAGGAACTCCACGACCCCGGTCCGTGGCAAATGTGGATTGGCGGATATGGCGAGTGCCTGCCGCACTTCGACAATCACGTTTCGCTGGATACCAGCCAGACTGATCAATGGGGTCAGCCCCTGCTGAAAGTGGATGCCCAATGGCGTGAAAATGAAAAAAGCATGCGCCCCGACATGGCCCAGTCCGCCGCCGAAATACTGGAAGCAGCGGGTTTTAAAGACATCCGTCCGTTTAACGACCTGGAAAACAATCCACCCGGCCATTCCAACCATGAAATGGGCACTTGCCGCATGGGCCGAGACCCGAAAACTTCTGCACTCAATAGCTGGAATCAAATGTGGGCGGTGAAAAACGTCTTCGTCACCGACGGCGCCTGCATGGCTTCCAGTGCCTGCCAGAATCCTTCGCTGACATACATGGCGCTGACGGCACGGGCGGCGGATTATGCGGTGGGGGAGATGAGGAGGGGGGGAATTTGAAACGTACACTGCCGGGTTCTCGAAATTGTATGTTTTGAAGATTGGATGAAATTGACTTACCTTTATTTGAAAGACGAAAAACAAACTATGAGATGGCGAAAGACCAGATTCACTATGCGATAGTAAAAGCCCTTGAAAATGCCGGATGGAATGTTGTCGCCGATCCATTGACAATCGATCTTACAGAAGATGACACATTTTTTGATGTGGATCTTGCCGCAGAAAAAAAGGCGCAGTTAATTGATGTTCAAAGGATTGTGGCAATAGAAGTAAAATCATTTTCAGGAGGCTCAATCATCAACGCTTTTCATGAGGCTCTCGGACAATTTTTGAATTACCAGGCAGCCATTGAAGAGCAAGGTTTAAACATGGAGCTTTTTCTGGCTGTTTCAAAGGAGGGCTGGGAGCGACTAAACGAATATAAGTTCATTCAACGGCGCAGCCTGCAATACCAGTTACAGTTTCTTGTGGTTGATATTGCATCCAAAAAAATTGACAAATGGATAAAATAAATAAATATCGCCAGATACTCGATAAATATCTTTCTCACCGGGCGTCCCTTCAACTTGCCAGTTCACCAGGGGCTAAAGCTCACCTCATTATTGACCGGGAGAAAGATGAATACGTCCTGCTTTGGCTCGGCTGGACTGAAAGCAAATACAAGCACAGCCTGATGTTTCACTTCCAAATCATTGGCGGCAAAGTCTGGATTCACGAAAACCGTACAGACATCGACCTGGTGAAAGTGCTGACGGAGGAAGGTGTCGCACAAAAGGATATTGTGCTGGGCTTCGTAGCGCCGTATGCAAGAGGCGAAGCTGCAATGAGCATGTAAACCCCATAATTAATTTGTTTACTCTAAACAATTCGGGTGAAAACTGGCCGTAAGCAAGCCTACGTCGAATTTTGCCACTCTGCTGCATTCAATTCTCTTTTTGCCTGTCTATATTCACGTCCATTTTTTTTCAAAACAAAATTTCACCTGACCATGCAGAAATCAATCTTTCACATTCTCGCATTTTCCCTTATTACCCTGTTGGCAAACGCCCAGACGGAAGCCCTCTGGCTTCGCTATCCCGCCATTTCGCCCGACGGCAAAACCATCGTATTCAGCTACGGCGGCGACCTTTACAAAGTGGCAGCGGAAGGCGGAACAGCCACCCTGCTTACCGTCCACGAGGCACAGGATTTCAACCCTGTCTGGTCGCACGACGGCAAAAGCATCGCTTTCGCCAGCGACCGCTATGGCAATTTCGACGTGTTCGTGATGCCCGCAGCGGGTGGCCAGGCGACCCGGCTCACGTATCATTCCGCCAGTGAAATCCCCAGTGATTTTACCGCTGACAATCAGGAAGTGATTTACGCTTCCAGCCAATTGGATGCGGCTTCGAACCAGCAATATCCGAGCGGCGTGCTGCCGGAGTTGTATAAAATTTCCGTGGACGGCGGTATGCCACGCCAGTTGCTCACCACCCCGGCGCAGGATGCCCGGTTCAACGCCGATGGCTCGGTGCTCGTTTTTCACGACCGCAAGGGGTACGAGGATGAGTTTCGCAAACATCACACCTCCAGCGTGACGAGGGACGTTTGGAAATATGATTTGAAAACAAAAAAGTACACCCAGCTCAGCACCTTCGAGGGCGAAGACCGCAATCCGGTCTTTACGCCCGACCAGCAGGGGATTTATTTTTTGAGTGAAAAAAGCGGGACCTTCAACGTCTGGAAAATGAGCCTCGATGGCGGTTCCGAAAAGCAAATCACCAGCTTCGACAAGCATCCCGTTCGCTACCTGACGGTGAGCAATGATGGTACGCTTTGCTTTAGCTTCAACGGCGAACTTTATACGATGAAAGAAGGCAGCCAGCCCCGCAAAGTACCGGTGAACATCATCAACGACAGCCGCTACAATCCTGAAAAGATCGTATCCGTCAACAAGGATATCACGGAAATGGCGCTTTCACCCAACGGAAAGGAAGTCGCTTTTATTCACCGTGGCGAGGTGTTCGTTGCTTCCGTGAAAGAAGGCACCACCCGCCGCATCACTGACACGCCGGAGCAGGAGCGTTCGGTAAGTTTCAGCCCAGACGGCCGCTCTATCCTCTACGCTGGCGAGCGCAACGGCAGCTGGAATATTTATGAAACCTCCCTGACCCGAGAGGAGGAGAAATATTTTTTCAACTCGACCATTTTAAAAGAAAAACCGGTGATTGAAACGCCTGCCGAGGAGTTTCAACCCGCCTACTCGCCCGACGGCAAAGAAGTGGCATACCTGGAAGAACGCACCACGCTGCGGGTAGTCAACCTGGCAACCAAAGCCGTCCGCACTATCCTGCCCGGCGACAAGAATTACAGCTACTCCGATGGCGATCAATGGTATGCATGGTCGCCGGACGGGAAGTGGTTTTTGGTGGAATTTTTACAGCCCAACCAGTGGATTTCACAAGCGGGCCTGGTGAGCGCAGAAGGAGGCAAGGAGCCGTTGAACCTGACCAAAAGCGGTTATAATAACTCACGCCCCCGATGGTCCGCCGATGGCAAGATGATGACCTGGTTCAGCGACCGGGACGGGATGAAGAATGACGCCAGCTGGGGCGGCGAGGCGGATGTTTACGCCATGTTTTTCACTCAGGAAGCATTTGATAAATACAAACTGGACAAAGAGGAATACGAATTGAACAAAGACGACGACAAGAAAGACGAGAAAAAGGAGGAGAAGAAAGAAGATGATAAAAAGGACGACAAAGAGAAAAAAATCGAACCCATCAAAATCGAACCCGACGGCATCGAAGATCGGAAGGCCCGCCTGACGATCCACTCTTCCCGCCTCAATGACGCCATTTTATCGAAAGATGGCGAGAAGCTGTTTTACCTCGCCCGTTTTGAAAAAGGCTACGATCTCTGGCAAACGGAACTGCGCTCGAAGGAAACGAAAATCCTGGCAAAACTCGGCGCCAGTAGCGTCGGCGATATTGTGATGGACAAGGACGGCAAGAATCTTTTCATCCTCGCCGACGGTAAGATTTCACAGGTGAAAATTGAGGACAGCAAAAAAGAAGGCGTGAATGTGAAAGGCGAAATGGTGCTGAACGAGGCAGTCGAGCGTGCCTACCTTTTTGATCATGCCTGGCGGCAGGTGGTTAAAAAGTTTTACAAAATTGACCTGCACGAGGTGGACTGGGATTTTTATAAAAAAGAATACGCCCGCTTCCTGCCGCACATCAACAACAACTACGATTTTGCTGAAATGCTCAGCGAAATGCTCGGCGAACTGAACGCCTCGCACACCGGCGCCCGCTACCGCCCGAAGATGGAAAACGCCGACCAGACGGCAGCGCTGGGCTTGTTTTACGATGAAAATTTTAAAGGCCCCGGTCTGAAAATCGCCGAAGTGATGGCCAAAAGTCCGGTGGTAAAATCCGACTCAAAAATCAAGGCCGGTGTAGTAATCGAAAAGATCGACGGCCAGGAAATAACGGCTGCAACGAATTACCACAGCCTGCTCAATCGCAAGTCGGACAAAAACACTTTGCTCTCCCTTTTCGACCCTGCCTCGAAGCAGCGCTGGGACGAGGTGGTGAAACCCATCAGCCTTGGCGAGGAGAGCGAATTGCGCTATCGGCGCTGGGTGGAGCGCTGCCGCTTTCTGGTGGACAGCCTCAGCGAAGGAAGGATCGGCTACGTGCACGTCCGGGGTATGGACGATGGTAGTTACCGCACGGTATACGAGGAAGCTTTGGGCAAAAACGCCAACAAGGAAGCTATCGTTGTGGACACCCGCTTCAACGGCGGCGGCTGGCTGCACGACGATCTTGCCACTTTCCTCAATGGCAAGGAATACATGACTTTCATGCCTCGTGGCCAGAACCTGGGCAGCGAGCCGCAGTTCAAATGGCGCCGCCCGAGCATCGTCGTGATGAGCGAGAGCAACTACTCCGATGCGCACATGTTCCCGTACACTTACAAAGCGCTGGGCATTGGTAAGCTGGTCGGCATGCCGGTTCCCGGAACGGGTACAGCCGTTTGGTGGGAGACGCTGCAAAACGGAATGGTGTTTGGCATCCCGCAGGTCGGCATGGTCGGAAACGACGGACAATACCTTGAAAACCAGCAGCTTGAGCCGGATGTGAAGGTGCCCAATGATCCGGGCGCTGTGAGCAAGGGGCAGGATCAGCAGCTGGAGGCGGCGGTGAGGGAGTTGAAGAAGTTGTTGAAGCCGTGAGGGATCAGCGCCGGAACCCACTGTGAGTTCAGGCGCTGATTTTTTGCTGTATATTTGTCCTGGCACTGTTCATTTCTAAAGCTATAGCGCCATCATATAAAGCTAAAACCAGACTTCCATGAAAACTAAAAATTACCTTTTTATACTGTTTTTCCTTCCTTCCGTTTGGATGTGCGCACAGCCGCAGATTTCCCGTATCATTTCAAAAGCGCAGGCAGCAGACGGCACTTGGCCCGTTGTGTGGATGAAAATTTATGAATACGACCTGCAAAACCGGAAAACTGCATTTTACCAGTACGGCGGCGAGCCGGAGGATGCCGGTGTATATTTCAACGGACAAAGGTGGAAGTACGATGATGCCGGGCGAGTGGTCAGCGAGATACAACTGCGCCGGGACAGTACCGGTCAAATTTACGAGTATTGGCAACTCGTTACGGAATACGATGCGAATGGCTGTATCTCCTCGCATGAGGCAAGGAACCTTTTCCCTGCCGGTATCGAGAGAGATTATTCAAGGCAGGTTTATTCCTATGGTGCTGATTGCCAGCGGGATACCATGTGGGTTTACCGTTGTAATCCTGCTATGGCCCCTTCGCCTTGCGACTTGATAGATATGTGGACTGACCAATACCTCAATGGCGGGAAAACAGTGCGAAGCAGCTATCATGAGTGGGATCAAATCCTGGACACATTTTATACCATTGAAAATATCAACATCAAAACCTACGATGACGAGGGCCGGTTGCTGGAGGATTACAGTACCATAACAGACATCGGCCCGGAGAAATTAATCTACACCTGGCACCCGGACGGAAAAATGAAATCTGAGGAGTATTGGAGATTGGAATACCAGGGCAATTGGAAATTGTATTTCAGGTCGGAATATGATTACGAATACGAGTTTAACGACTTGCAGCAGGTGGTGAAACAGACGAGCTATTACCGCTACCACGATTTTGAAACAGGCGATTATCACGAGTTTGCCGATTCTTCCAACATTGATTACTATTGCGACGGCTTAAGGCGTTCGACGTGGTCGGAAGGCAGCGTTTCATTTTACGAATACACGGAAGGGGCTGACTGTCATGTAGTTGAAGGTGAGGTGGCTGTCCTGGTTTTTCCAAACCCTGCCACTAACACGTTGAACATTCAAAGCGCTGATTTCCGTACCGGAGAGGTTAAACTCCGTATTTTTAACGCCATCGGGCAGCCATTGGAGCGTCAGCAAATTCTTTATAGAACTGAGAATGCCGAACTGGATTTATCGGACTTGCCGAATGGGACTTATTTTCTACAGGTAGAAACCGGTGGTAAAACTACTTCCCGAAAGATCATCGTTTCAAAATAAACAACCCGCTGCATGAGCAAACACCCGCTGCTGCTTCCCGTAACGATAACCGTTGTGCTGGGAATTATTTTCGCTGCCTTCCGCCCATCTCTGCCCCCCGCCTGGGGCTTCTTCGGCCACCGCAAAATCAACCACCAGGCTGTCTTCACCCTGCCGCCCGAGCTGATTGTTTTTTATAAAAAACACATCGACTACGTCACGGAACATGCCGTGGACCCTGACAAACGCCGCTACGCAACGTTGCACGAAGCGCCCCGTCACTTCATGGACCTTGACCGCTACGGCAAAGCCCCATTTGAAAACCTGCCCCGCAACTGGACGGATGCACTGATGCAGCACACGGCCTATTTTTTTATCAATGAAAAACGGGACACCCTGCCGTTGCTGCTGTCGCCGGTGATGGAAAAGGACAGCTTCGTTTCTATCAATCCCAAACTTTTCAAAGACACGGCTACCGCCGTTTCCCGCAGGGATTTCCGTCTTTTTTTCATCAATAATATTTTCCAGCAATACTACGAAGAGCAATGGGTGATAGAGAAAGACAGTCTCTCCAAGCTGCTGAATTTCAATAAAATAAATTGCCGGAACGCATTCGCCGTGGATGAATTTTCGGGTCACGGCATCGTGCCCTACCACCTGGACTACATGCTGCGCCGCCTCACGGATGCCTTCCGGGAAAAAGATGTCAAAAAAATCCTGCGCCATTCCGCCGACATCGGCCACTACATCGCCGATGCGCACGTGCCGCTGCACACAACGCAGAATTACAACGGCCAGCTGACCGGGCAGGATGGCATCCATGCCTTCTGGGAGAGCCGCCTGCCGGAACTTTTTGCCGATGAAAACTATGATTTCTGGGTGGGCAGGGCAGAGTTGATTGAAAAGCCGCAGGATTACTTTTGGAACATCGTCCTGGAAAGCCATGCGCTGGTGGACAGCGTGCTCGGCATTGAAATGGCGCTTCGGCGTGAGTTCCCGGCTGACCGGCAACTTTGCAACGAAATGCGGGGAAATGCACTGGTGAAAGTGCAATGCGAGGAATTTGCTGCTGCTTACAGTGAGCGCCTCGGTGGCATGGTGGAGGCACGTATGCAGGCATCCATCCGGGCCGTGGGAAGTGCGTGGTACACGGCATGGGTGTTGGCGGGACAGCCTGATCTACGGGATGTCAGTTCAGTGCCGGTAGCTGTGCAGGATTCCATGGATGCGGAGTTGGACAAAGCCGTGAAATCCGGCGAAATCAAAGGGCGGGAGCATGAGCAGTAATGCCCGAAATGGCATTTTACAATAATTTCATATCCTCGTTTAACCACTTCCGGTTTGTTGGGCTAATTTTACCATCAAACAAAAAACACTTCATTCAAAATGCTCATTCATGAAAAAAATTTACATTTCACTCCTCAGCCTTTTCTCCATTTTCAATATTGGATTCACTCAAAATGATGTTATCATCACCGAGATCATGTACAACAATCCCGGTGCTGATGATTACGAATTTATTGAATTTTACAACAAGGGAACAGCTGCCGTGCAGTTGGAAAACTGGACTATTTCGAATGCCATCAACTTTACTTTTCCGGCTTACACCTTGAACGCCGGAGAATATGTCGTGGTAGCGCTCAACAAGGCGGCCTTCGAGGCGGCTTTTGGCGGCGACGTGCTCGACTGGAACGAAACAAGCAACAACGTGCTTAACAACTCCGGCGAAACTATTGTGCTAAGCAATGCCTCCGGCAGTGTGATTGATTCCGTAGCCTACAGTGACTCCGCCCCCTGGCCTACAGCTGCCGATGGTGGAGGCCCTTCGCTGGTTTTGTGCGATTACGACGGAGACAATAACGACCCGGCTAACTGGGCTGCGGCTATCACGCCGACCGGTTTTAGCGTCAGCGGCGTCGAGATTCTTGCCAATCCCGGTGCCGATTCTGAATGTCCCACCGGTTCGGTGATCAGCTTCGTTAACTCAGGTTTTACCTTGCTGGAAAATGCAGGAACTGTTTTTGTAAGGGTCGCTATTGATGGCGGAAATGCCAACCCGACCCAGGTCACTCTCTCGCTCGATGCAGCATCCACAGCGACGCCAGGCGATGATTTCAGCCTCACACTTCCATTTACCGTTACCTTCCCGGCAGGGGCTGTACAGGACACCCAAACCGTGGAGCTCGTAATCATCGACGACATGGAACTTGAAGACAACGAAACCGTTATCCTCAATCTATCCAACCCGACGAACGGAGGGACGGTTGCGCCGAATGCATCTCAGTTTACACTTACCATTCTCGATAATGACGCTGCGCAAACAAATGCCATGCTCATCACCGGTGTTTTTGATACGCAGGTGGAGTCAGGCGGTACCTGGGCGAAAGGTGCAGAGTTTCAGGCCATTAAAGATATTCCGGATTTAAGTGTTTTTGGCGTCGGCTTCGCCAATAACGGGGGCGGTACGGACGGCATCGAAGTCGTACTTCCAGCTATTTCGGTATCGGCCGGCGATTGCATCTGGATAGCCAATGACAGCACGCTGTTTTTTAACTTTTTCGGATTTTACCCAACCGTAGCATCCAGTGCTGCCAGCATCAACGGCGATGATGCCATTGAACTTTTTGAAAACAACATCGTGATTGATGTTTTTGGTGAAATCAATCATACCGGTGGCGCACTTCCCTGGAGCTACCTCGATGGCTGGGCTTACCGTAACAGCGGGACCGGACCGGATGGCACTGTTTTTACCATCGATAACTGGACTTTCAGCGGAGAGAATGCATTTGATCTTGTGCCAAACAATGGCAGCGCTCCTAATCCCTTTCCGGTATGTTCCTACTCCGAAACGGCGCCGGTCACGGCTGTCGCTAACGATGACAACATCGTGACAGCTTTTAATACAGCCATTACGATCAATGTTTTGGGCAACGATGTGTTGCCAAATGCACTGACTTCCATGACTGTAACGGTGAATGCAACCAATGGAAACGCAACAGCCAACGGCATTGACAATATCACTTACACGCCCAACACGGATTTCTGCGGCACGGATGTTTTTACCTATGAAATCTGTGATGCGGAGGGTTGCGATGAAGCGACGGTGACCGTTACGGTGGAATGCCCGGTCAGCTATCCGGCCTATGACATTGCGACTGTAACAACCGTGGATGCAATGGGCCAGCCTGATTCAATCGGCAGATCCTGTCAATTGCAGGGCATCGTGCACGGAATTGACTTCCAGGGAGGAGCATCCATCCAGTTTGCTCTCATCGACGCCACGGGTGGTATCGGTGTTTTCAGCGGAAATAATTTTGGCTACACCGTCACGGAAGGCGATGAGCTGATCATCCAGGGGGTTATTTCTCAATTCAACTGCCTGACCCAGGTGACGCCGGATACGCTTTGGATTGTTTCTTCGGGAAATGCCCTCGTCGATCCAATCATCACGACTTTCCTCAATGAAAGTTTTGAGTCAGAACTCGTTGAACTGACCAATCTGACACTGGTTGACCCTGCCCAATGGACGGGGACCGGATCAGGCTTCAATGTCGAAGTGACGAATGGCACTTTCACCAATATCATGCGCATCGACAATGATTGCGAGCTTTATTCCATGCCGGCGCCTACGGGCATGTTTCATGCAAGGGGCATTGGCGGCCAGTTCGACAGTGCGCCATGCGACGACGGGTACCAGTTTTTCCCTCGATATGCTGCGGATATCATTCCATTAAGCAGTACAGGGGAGGAATTGTTGGTGGAAAAAATCAGGATTTATCCCAATCCGGCGAGTGACGCACTTTTTATCCAGTCGGAAATTATCATTGACGATATCATCATTTCCAATTCGCTTGGCCAGCAGATTATGTTGGTCAAAAAACCGGGCAACAGACTGGAGGTTGGAACGCTGAATGCAGGTGTTTATCTCATTACTTTCAGATCGGGTGAAGCAGTCCGGACGGACCGATTTGTGAAAAAATAACCACCGGAAGTTTTGGAAATCAGTTGATTTTCAATCCTTTAAACTTAAAGGAAGCTACTTTTTGCTCTGAAAACAACGGTTTGCAGCGACAATTCTGTGAGCCGTTGTTTTTTTAGTTAAAAAAATCATTGCGGCTGAAGTGGTTGATTGTCAGGTAGTTAGTAACTACTTTTTGATAATCGGAAGTTCTGGCATTCAAACAATCAAACATTTTTTTACCTTTGCGCCCGGCGAGCGCTACACGACCAGCTCCTGTTGAACTCCCCCAGGGCAGAAATGCAGCAAGGGTAGATGGTTGAGCGGTGCGATGTAGTCGCTTGCCATATTTTTTTAGACTATGAACTAAAAACGATGAACGATGAACTGTGTGTCACGTTCATCGTTTTTAGTTTTATGGCTCACAGTAATGCGATGACAGCGATTTTAATCAAAAAAGATATACGGCAGCTTACCATTTCGGAGATTGAAGGTATTTTCACGGAGCAAGGCGAAGCAAAATTCCGGGCGAAGCAAGTCTGGGAATGGCTTTGGAAAAAAGGAGCTCACTCGTTCGATGAAATGACCAACCTCAGCAAGTCTCTCCGCCAGTTTCTGGATGAAAATTTCACCATCAATGCCATCACGGAAGACAAGGTGCAGCGCAGCCTGGACGGCACCATCAAATCCCGGTTCCGGTTGCATGACGGCCATCTGATCGAATCGGTCCTGATTCCGGTACCGGATGAAAAACGCTTCACCGTTTGTGTTTCGAGCCAGGTAGGGTGCAGCCTGACTTGCAAATTTTGCGCTACCGGCCAGATGAAACGGGTGCGCAACCTTGATGCCGCAGAAATCTATGATCAGGTGGTGCTCGTCAACCGCCAGTCGGAGGAAACATTTGGTCACCCGCTCACGAATATCGTGTACATGGGAATGGGCGAGCCGCTTTTGGCCTACAGCAATGTGCTCGGAAGTATTGAACGGATTACGGCGGAAGACGGACTTAACATGTCGCCCAAGCGAATCACCGTGAGCACGGCGGGCATTGCGAAGATGATCGGAAAACTGGCTGACGACAAGGTGAAGTTTAACCTGGCACTGTCCTTACATGCTGCTACCGACGAAAAGCGAAATGAAATCATGCCCATCAACGAGCAGAACAACTTACCGGTGTTGATGGACGCCATCGCTTACTTTTATCGTAAAACAAGAAATCGTATCAGCTTCGAATACATCGCATTTCAAAATTTCAATGACAGCGTGGAGGATGCACGGCAGCTCGTGAAGTTGTGTACCCGCTTTCCGGTTCGTGTGAACATTATTGAGTACAACCCGGTCGAAGGCGTTACTTTCCACAAGTCATCGGAGGATCAAATCGACCGTTTTGCCCAGTATCTTCGGGATCACGATGTGATGGTGACGGTGCGTCGCAGCAGGGGGAAGGATATCGATGCGGCCTGCGGACAGTTGGCGAATAAGGAATGAGGATAAGTGGAAAATTGGAAATCAGAAAACTAAGCTACTGATTTTCAATGGCTTAATTCCCGGATTCCCAACTTTCCTAAAACCTGAGACTGCCTACAGCTGTGCGTCGAAGTTCACCAGTTCCACAAATTTGGATACCCGGTTCTTGATTTCGAGGTGAGAAAGGTTCTTCAGGCGTTCGATGCCAAATTTTTCAACACAAAAAGACGCCATCGCAGAGCCGAAAATCACAGCCCGCTTCATATTTTCAAAAGACAGATCACCGGATTGAGCAAGGTAGCCAACGAAGCCGCCTGCGAAAGTGTCACCTGCGCCGGTCGGGTCAAAAACTTCGGCCAGCGGAAGGGCAGGGGCAAAGAAAATATTGTCATCGTAAAAGAGCAGAGCGCCGTGCTCGCCTTTTTTGATGACGAGGTATTTCGGACCCATTGCCAGAATCTTTTCAGCGGCTCTGACGAGCGAAAGTTCATTGCTGAGCTGGCGGGCTTCTTCATCATTGATGACGAGGCAATCAATTTTTTTGAGCACTTCCTTCAGGCCATCCATCGCCACATTCATCCAGAAATTCATCGTGTCCATGGCTACAAAGCGGGGCGTGCCGTTCATTTGCTCAAGCACCCGCATCTGCACGGCAGGCGTCAGGTTGCCCAACATGACGAAATCGCTTTCGGTGTAGCTGGCAGGAAGAACCGGGTCAAAATCAGCGAGGACGTTGAGCTGGGTGTCCAGCGTGTCACGGTTGTTGAGATCTTTGTGGTAACGGCCGGCCCAGAAGAAGGACTTTTCACCTTCCTTGATTTGCAGACCTTCCAGGTTCACGCCTTTTGATTTCAACAAATCCAGGGTTTCCTGCGGAAAATCGTCGCCGATGACGGAAACGAGGTTAATATTTGAAACAAAATAAGAAGCAGCCAGTGAAATGTAGGTGCAGGCGCCACCGACAATTTTGTCGGCCTTGCCAAGCGGGGTTTCAATATCGTCAAAAGCGACAGTTCCAACGGTGAGAAGACTCATATGAAATTATTCGTTAGATGGTTGTTAAAAAACTGGTTTATTAATTCGGGGGCGAAGATAAAAAAATAGAAAAGTCCGGCTTCGTTTTAATGCTGGTTGGCAGCTGTGGGCAGGCACTATTTTGAATTAAATCTGGTTTAAAAGCCTGTCCGGCAAAAATTTCCCCGTCGGGAAACGCAGATTTGGAACAGTTTTTTCAAGCCTTCCGGCGTGTCTGAAAAAAATTTTAAAAAAAATTAGCGAGCACTTGCGCACTTATTAAAAAGAATAATACCTTTGCGCTCGCCATTTGAAAATGGTCAGTTCTTAAAGAAGAATTTAATCACTTTCAGGCATAAAAAGCCTCCTTAGCTCAGCTGGTTAGAGCGCCGGACTGTTAATCCGTAGGTCCTAGGTTCAAGTCCTAGAGGGGGCGCAAAAAAAAGCCCTGTTCCATGTCGATGGTTCAGGGCTTTTTCATTTTTATTACTCCTTGCTCATCCCGGCTCCGGCGTTTTTTTAAAAACTATCTGGCTTACTTTGATGGGCCCGGCTGTTGCTATCTTCCATAATTTTTTTCGAGTTGAATTTATTTTTGTCCAGGACTTGGCGGAGTTGTGGCGAGGGTAGGATTGTACTTATTTTTTCCAATTAACCAGTCAATGGTTTTGGTTAAATCACTTTGAACAAAGCTGAAGTCATACATTTTCCAGCGGTCGAGGCGGAAGGCGGATACCCGGCCTGCGCCATTTTGCTCATGGCGGTAAAAATTGGGCGTAGAGCCCCAGTAATCTTCATTTCCGATCAGTGCTTCGTACCAGGGCCAGTCTTCCGGGGTGCCCGGCCGATCGAGAATAAGGGTGCCGCCTCCGGCTTCAGTGTAGCGTTGAATACTGGTTTTTTGCGGACTCGTGAATTGCTCCTGGTAAACATCGAGCAGCACGATGGCGGAATAATTTTTCAAAAAATTCTCTTCCACGCTGCGTACCCTCATCATGGTGTCGAGCTTAAATTGGCCGTTGTAAGCCAGCTGTACAAGCGCCCCGACGAATTGCATGTTCGATGGATTGAGCATGCGGCTTTGTTCGGTGAGCAGAAGAACCCGCTTTTCCTTGCGAGTTGTCTCATTAGGATTGCAGGATGCCAACAATAAAAAAGCAGATAGGTAAACAAGTATTTTCATGTTAATGTCGAAGTTTTAAAATGCATGGTCAAAGGTAAAAAGTTGGGAGAATTTGGTTGCGACTCCAATCTTTCCGTACAGGGTGAAATCGTTTGTTCCCAAAATTTCAACAATAAAAAAGCCACGAACAACTAGTTGTCCGTGGCTAAAACTCTCAACTTTTGGATCACGTTACTACTAATTTTTCCTTAAACCGGTATTCAACTGTGGACTTTCAGTCATCTCAGGATTCATCAGCAGCGGAGTGGATTTACTGTCGGTGATGATGACTTTGGCGTTGGGCGATTTGGCCAGCTCAAGAAAAGTTTCGATTGCTTTGAATTGCAGAACTTCCTGGCTCAGGCCCTCTGCGATGATGATCTGGGCATCCCGCACCCCGGCGGCCTGAATACGTTTCCTTTCGGCTTCCTGTTTTTCTTGCTGCAGGACGAATTCCATGCGAAGTGCATTCTGCTCCGCTTCCAGTTTTTCTTCGATAGCACGTGCAAGGCTTGGTGGAAGTTTGATGCTTTTCATCAACACGGATTCGATGGTGATGCCGTTGTCGCCCATAATTTTCATCATCTGGTCACGGATGGCGTATTCGATCTGGGCACGTTCGCCTGTGTGCATGTCCTTTGCAAAAAAGCGGGCGCTCACGTCGGCTACTGCCGAACGGAATACGGGCAGGATGATATTCTGCTCGTAATCTTTGCCAATGTTTCTGAGAATATCCGGTGTTTTGCGTGGTTGGACATTGTAGAGAATTGATACCTCGGCGCCGATGTTTAGCCCTTCTTTGGAAGGAATCGTAAGGCTGACTTCCAGATTTTCCGTTTGGGTGGAGACTTTCACGATCCTTGAGGTGAAAGGATTGAATACCCGCAAGCCGCTGTCAAATGGCTTGTTTTTATACGTCCCGAAGGTGCGCTTTACGCCTACTTCACCTTCACGAACAACAGTACAGCTGGAAAACAGCGCAACAATGACTAAAAGAATGGTTAGAAACTCAATGGTTTTTTTCATGATATAACAGATTTAAATTTTATAAGATCGGGTTTTAAATTTTATCGGTCAGTAAACCCTGTTCTGAAGTATGATTAGTTGGCCCGGCTCATCAAAATTACCGGCAGGCTCATTTTACCTGCCGGCAGGGGATTTATTTTAAATAAGTTACATCTCAAAAACAGCAGGTATGCAGTTGGGTTGATTGAAATAAATTAGAAAGGAATTAGAAAATAGAAGAGGCTTTCCATCCAGAATTTCAAGCTGACAGTTCTCAGGTCAGGTGCCCGGCGGTTTCCGTCGTTGCCTGAACTGCTCGGCGATTTCCTTGATTTTTCTCATGTTTGCTTCGCCTTCGGGCAGTGAATTGAGTGCATCGTCCATGAAGCGAATGGCATCGTTGAGATAGTCAAAATATTCCTGCAATAGCTTCGCATCACCGGATTTCCAGTAGCTCGTCTCGTCCTGTACTTCAAAAACTTCAAACCATTTGCCTTCCAGGTAGCGGAACAGGTCGCAAATGGCTTTATGCGTGGCTACGCCTGCCGTCTGCGTTTTGGTGAAAGACCAGGGCAGGCTGCCGTCTTCCGGCTTTCCGGCAAAGGGGTGCGAAAGCTCGCCACGCTCGTTGAAAAGCATCCAAACACTTTCGCTTTCCGGGTGCGGTTGAAAAGTAATCCCATAGAAGGGTTCGTCGTCCGGTTCAGGATCAGGAAAGTTAAGTAGGTTGAATTTCCAGCCGGAGGTGCGGCAGATATCCTCCAACTCAGCAGTAAGCGGCTGTACATCAGCAGGTTGGCGCAGGCGGCCACGGTAGTGTAGTGTTACTCCCATAGTTTTATATTAAAATTTTATTGAAGAATATTCTCCTCCTCCCCTGTTAGGATAACCCTGCAACTTAGAAATTTGGCAATTAATCGATCTCCAAAAATCACCCTACCAGCGAATGCCATACCCAGGCAGAATAATCGTCCAGTATTTGTGCCTGTGCAATTTTGGTATCTTCCATTCGAAGGTCAAACAAAGGGTATCCCCGCTTTCCACTTCTGCCTTTCATTTTAATTTCCATGATATAGCCGTATTCTTCATCGTACAGTTGAAAGTCGGTAACATTGACAGCAATATCGGCTTTGGAGTCTATTAATCCCCTCGTTTTAGCTTCAAAAGGAAATGTAAGGCGTTGTTCCAAATGCTCATTCCAGTTTTCATCGTCTGACAAATCGGGGTGTTTCACCATGATTTTTTTAAAGCGTTTTGCTTGATCAGGTTCCACAAAATCCGTCCAGTAATGTTGGTGATAAGCATTTTTATAGGCTTTGGTAGCTTCAAATAGTGTATCACGTGGCTGACAGGCTTCCAGTTGCGGTTCCAGTAATTCAAAATCCTGAAAGTCTCCTTCTTCATCCAGCGCTTTTTTAATGAAATCAGGAGCCATCTGCCCGATGGTTATGCTGTCGAATGACACAACATAAATGACCTGCTCATTGCTGTTATAAAATGCGTCTAACACCCGGCCCTCCCAGCCCTTCATTTTTATTTTTCGATTATATGGCGTTCCGACATTTGCCTTCACCCGCACAGAAGAACCAATGGGGAATTTCGGGTTCTCGACTTCAACTTTGTCAAAAAGGCCACCTAAAAATTCCATCGCTTCTTCGTCGTCATCCATCATTTTCATGAACATGTCCATAGGGTTGCCGCCGGGGATAAAGTCGTCCTCCTCGTCCTCGAAATCTTCTTCCTGTCCCATGATGGTGTCCATCAGCTTTGGGGAAATACGGCCCAGTTCGATCGAGTCTTTCAGCCCGTCCCGCAGTTGGGTAAACATTTGGATCATTTGATCAAAATAAGCGGTCATGGTGTCGAAACCTTCACCCTCCCGCTCCATTCTGTTTGTAGCGGTCAGCATAACGCCCAGTTGGGACTGGCGCAAGTTTTTGATCTCCTCGCTCGTGCGGCCGATTTGGTGATCGATAAAATTGAGGTCCCGATTCAGGCGATCAATTTCCTGCTGAAGCACGTCCACCGTGACGGCTTTGGTGGTAAAATCCAGCTCTTCGGCCAGGTACAAGCTTTCGAGTTCCAGCAAAGTCTGGATGTCGTTAGCCTGGTAGGCTTCATTGATTTGCTGCATCAGCGAGTGGAAATCTGCGGTTTCCTTTTCGCCTTTAGCAAGGTCAGGGTGAAATTTTTGCGACAGCTTCAAAAACACCTTGCGAATGTCACGCTGCTCTTTTTCTTCGGGTTTCACCTGAAATTGTTGAAATACATCGTGAATCCTGGCCCTTTCATATTCGTCGAAATCGAAATCTGCTGACTGTTGCTTCTCCTTGTAGGCCTTGTATTCCTGATAAGCAGGCCCAAACATTTCGTCGCTGCTGATTTCATCGGCCATCATCTGAAGCTGCTCTTTGTCCATGCGGCTCATGCCTTTTACTTTTTTTAATTGCCGGGCCAGCTCTGCAATTTCCATGCGCAGGGCATCCACTGCTTCCGCTTTGTGCAACATTCCCGTATGCACCTTGCGCTGAATTTCCTCGATATCCGATTGGGTATTTTTCAGGCGGGTTTTGAGGCTTTTCAGGGTGGTTTGGCGTTTTTTAAGTTGTGCCCGGAGGTCTTTGATTTCGGCTTCTTTGCGAAGCATTTCAGGCGACTTGGCGATATATTTACTCATAGATTTGTATTTCAGTACAGCCGGCGAAGCTTTTTTTTTTTCATAATCTTCGTCCGGCAAAGCTGCTGCAAGGTAGGTCTTTCGATAAAATATGCTGCGAGTGGAAGTGAAAGAAGGGAAAATCAGCATTCATTTGTTACTTATGCCGCCACCTCCCGGCTCACCAGCTCACCTGCATTTCGCCCCACCCGCATAGCCGCATTAATCGACCCATTTAGCTGAAAATCTCCGCAAGCATACAGCCCTTTCCTGATTTTCAGATTTTCAAATTCCACATCGTGGGTGACGGATGTCTGGTCTGGCAGTGCGTACTCCACCGTTCGGGTTTGGAGGTGCTGCCAGGTTTCCGTTTGTTTCCCGAACCAGGCCGCAAGTTCCGTGCGGACGGACTTTTCCAGTTCGGTAGGAGACATGCCATGTTGCCCCACCACGGAAATGGAGACGAGATTTTTACCTGCCGGGGCATAGCCGGGTGCCACCAGGCTGATGGTGCAAATGTTGTTGCTCCATCTTTCCCGCCGGGTATTCAGGGCGATGATGGGTTTTGAAATGGGCGCCTCCTCCGCTGCGAAGTGCAGGTGGGTGGTACTTTGGTGCCGGGTGTTGACCGTGGCGAGTTCCTTCACCAATCCGGTAGCCTGCGTCGCCACGATGATGTGCGGGGCGGAGAAGGTGGAGCCATCGGTTAGCCGCACCGTGTCGCCAGTGACTTCGGCCACTTTGGCGTTGGTCTGGATGAAGCCGGTGGGCAATGCCGAGGCCAATTGTTTCGGAATTTCTTCCATGCCCAGGTTCGGGACGGTGCCGTCACCCTCGCCGAACATTTTGAACACAAAATCGAACATCCGGCGGCTCGTGGTCAGGTCTTTTTCCAAAAAAATACCGGCAAAAAACGGGGCGAAAAAACGGTCGATGATGCGCTGGCTGAAACCGTATTTTTCCGATAAAACAGAGCGGGTCGTTTGCTCCTCCTGCCGGAAAATTTCCTCGATGGACATGTCGGCCAGTTTCGTTTTCAATTGCAGAATGCGCAGCTTGTCCATCACCGAACCGGCGCTGGAAAACAGCGTTGGAAACAGGCTCCCGAAATCTCGCAGCGGGTCGCCGATGCGGTCCATTTTTCCATCGGGATACAGCAGCAAGGCGCCCGGCAGGAAAGTTTTCAGGTCGAGTTTTTCGTAGTCCAGCCAGCGTTGGGCTTCCGGGTAGGCCGTCAGCAGCACCTGGAAGCCGTGGTCGAACCGGTACCCGTCGATGAGGTCGGTTTTGACCCGTCCCCCGATGCGGTCAGTCGCTTCGAGCAGTAGAAAATCAATGCCATTTTGGTGAAGTTGCCGGGCGGCTGTCAGTCCGGCAAGGCCGCCGCCAATGATGATACAAGTGGGCATTCCGCAGTCGATTTTATGAATGGTGAAACAGTTTCGGGCACATGTTGAAATGGTTTTTGCAAGCTTTCAAAATATGTCAACGACCATAAGAATGCGAGACAGGTGAAATTGTTCTGAGGAAAATCACGCACCACAACGCCGCCCCCTGTTGTTGTAAGCCTGCTGTTTTAATCTTCAGGAATTCCGTATTTTCATCACCCCCCGCATCTTCCCATACAACCTCCCCGCCTCCTCAAAATCCAGTGTCTGCTGCCCGTCCGAAGCCGCCCTTTCCGGCGTCTCATGCACTTCCACAATTACGCCATCAGCGCCAGCCATCACCGCAGCCAATGCCACCGGCTCCACATAACTCCGAATGCCGATGCCGTGCGATGGGTCGGCAATCACCGGCAGGTGGGATTTGTCTTTTAAAATGGGAATAGCATTGATGTCGAACGTATTCCGGCTGGCTGTTTCGTAGGTGCGGATGCCCCGTTCGCAGAGCAGGATTTTTTCGTTGCCGTTTGAAAAAACATACTCCGCCGCCTGCAACAGTTCCTCGATGGTACCCGACATGCCCCGCTTCAGCATCACCGGTTTGTCTACCTGTCCGAGGGCGTCGAGCAGGTTGAAATTCTGTGCGTTTCTTGCACCCACCTGGAAAATGTCCACGTAGGGATACATCTCCTCGATTTGCTCTGTGTGCATCACCTCCGTGATGATTTTAATGCCGTTTTCCTGTGCCAGGTCATGCCACATTTTCAGCCCGTCGATACCTAATCCCCGGAAGGAATACGGCGAACTCCGGGGTTTATAAACGCCGCCCCTCATGATGCTCAACCCATTGTCTTTCAGGTGGTTAATCGTTTTTAAAACCTGTTCCTCGCTCTCGATGGAGCAGGGCCCGGCCATCATGGCCAGGTCGCCCCGGCGGATGACCACTCCGTCACCCAAGTCGATGACGGTATCCTCCACTTTCCACTTCCGGCTGACGAGTTTGTAAGGGTCGCTCACCCGGTGGATGTCCGCCACGCCCGGCAGGTTGCCGATACTGCGGATGTCGAATTCTTTCGAGCCTGTGGCGACCAGGTAGCTGCGAAACTGGGTACGTACCTCGCTGGTTTTGTAGCCGGTTTCTTTGATTTTTTCGAGCAATTTGGCCTTGGCCTGCTCTGTTATTTTTGATTCGAGTTGAATGATCATCTTTTGATTTTTAACCGTGACTGGATTGGAACAGGGATGACACGATGGGACTGATTTACACGGATTTAATCCGTTTTAATCCGCCCAATCCGTGTCATCCGTGTCATCCGTGTTCCAATCCTGCCACGCTGGTCAGTTTTTTAACAAAATCCTTTGGTGAAACCCCCTCCTCCTGTGCCCGGATGAACGCACTGCCCACCACACCGCCGTTCAGGTAACTACACACTGTCTCGAGCGCCGTATGGTCGGAGATGCCGAAGCCTACCATCACTGGGTTTTTTAGTTTCAAATTTGCAAGTCGCTGAAAATAAGCCGTTTGTGTTTCGCCAAACCCGCCTGCCCCGCCTGTCGTAGAAGCCGTGGAAACAGCGTAGAGGAATCCCCGGCTCGCCGCATCCAACTCCCTGATGCGCTCATCCGAAGTCTGCGGCGTAACGAGAAAGACCGGGCAGAGGTCGTATTTTTCAAAATGCGGCCGGTAGTTTTTTTCGTAAAACGCCAGCGGCAGGTCGGGTAAAATCACGCCGTCCACGCCCACCTCATGGCATTTTTGACAAAAACGCTCCACGCCGAATTGCAGCACCGGGTTCAGATAGCCCATCAGCACCAGCGGGATGTCTGTCTCGCTGCGGATGCCGTCAAGCTGGCGGAACAGCTTTTCCAGCGACATGCCGTTTTCCAGTGCCGCCTTGCTGCTTGCCTGAATGGTCGGCCCATCGGCCAGCGGGTCGCTGAAGGGCATGCCGATTTCGACGATGTCCGCCCCGGCAGCGTCCAGGTCGAGGATGGTCTGGCGGGTGCCCTCCGGGGAGGGGTAGCCTGCGGTGAAGTAGATGGCGAGGAGGTTATTGGACTTTGATTGAAATTTATGTTCTAAGCGGTTCATTTGCATTTGTTAAATTTTTCTTCCAAACATTTTGAATCTGATTATTTCAATAAATACCTCGAACTGCCTCCTCCACCCTATTTTTTAACTTATTGGATTTAGGCCAATAAAAGAGGATGGAAGCCCCATATCCTGCAACAATTCCAGTAAGAAAAGCATAAGGAATATCGAGGTATATGAAGAGTGAAATACTAACAATGCTGAAAAAAGCCTGCGCTCCGTTTCCGATTTGAGGTAACATTAGAATGACCTGATAACCTTGTCCATTATTCTTGATTTTCACCTGTACTGTCTCTGTCTTCCTGACAACGATGTAGCCCTTCTTTTCATAAACGTCGGTCAAGCCTACCTTAAGCAGATTCTGGCGAACCTCATTGAAGTCGTAATCTGGCGTATCGAGAATATGGTTTTGCATCGCAAAAAATCTGGAATACGTGTGACATATTTAAAGCTTACCCTGCCTTTGCCAGCAGGTCTTTGAGGTCAAATTGATGGTACTTGACGCCTCGGTGCTGCCTAATGGAGAGCAGTTCGTTTTTGGTTTGAATACCGAGCCAAAGTGCCGGTGGAATGCTGAAAATTTGCTCCAGTTTCAGCGCAAAATCAGGACTGATGCGCCGCCTGCCATTGAACATCGCACTTAGGTTCGATTCTTCGATACCGATATAGGAGGCGAAGTCTTTGTTTTTGATTTGCACTGCCTCGACACACTCACGTAGGAACTGCCCCACTGTTTTAACCGCTTGGTCTATACTATCCCCTGCCAGATAATCTTCCATCCGGAATCGGATTTCAAGCAAACGGTCGCTGACTTGCTGTTCGGGCGTTCGTTTTTGAGAGGATTCAAGGATTTTATGTTGCAAGATTTTAAACTCCTCGCTGTCAGTGTCTACTGTTCCTTTACCCAAACCAAAAATGCCGTCTTCGGCTGTGATTTTTTTCTTTGCCATTTGAATGAATTTAAAAGTGGTCCTGTAAGTATTTTGAAACAAGTACCCTGCCCGCTTCCGGGTCAATAAATAAGCTTTGCCCCATCGCCTGCTTTGCGCCGTATTTGCGGCAATAAAGGTCAATCAAGGCGGTTTTGCTTTCAAAAGAGAGGTAGCCTTTGTAACCGTTTTTGCCTTCCAGAAAACTCTCCCGCCATGCGAAGGCTAATAAACAACCTGCTACAAAATCGTACTTCTTTCCATTGCCGATGTTATGTGGAGCTGTTTCGAGGTCATTCATAAAAACCATTTTATCAAATCGCCTTGAAAGCATCAACATACCTTCTATTTTTGATGGGCTGGATTCCAACGTCAGTTTGTAAAACTTCGCTCCTTCAGTTTTATAAAGCTGCCGCCAATTAAAATTCCACCCATCCTTTTTCAAAGGCATGTCGCCGGAGACTGCCTCCGAAATGAGCGCAGGCACAAGGTTTCCCGTAGCAGTGTCTTTAACGTTGGTTTTCATGGTGCAATTTCGAAAAAAATTATCAAATCTTGATAATTTTTTATGGAGTCAAATTGGTGGTATATGTCCCCAAATCCTTATCCCCCCGCCCCGAAAGGCAAATCACCACCACGTCATTTTTCTCAAATTTTTCCTTCTCCAAAACCGCCAGCGCATGCGCCGTCTCCAGTGCCGGAATGATGCCCTCCAACCGTGCCAGTTGGAACGCTGCCGCCAGCGCCTCTTGGTCCGTCACCGGCAGGTAAGTCGCACGACCGGACCCGCCCAGCGACGCATGCAACGGCCCGACGCCCGGATAGTCCAGCCCCGCCGAAATCGAATACGGCTCGATGACCTGTCCGTCGCCGTCCTGGATGAGCATGCTCAGGCTGCCGTGCAGGATGCCGGGCTTACCGAGGGCGATAGTCGCCGCCGTTTCGCCCGTGTCCACGCCATGCCCTGCCGCCTCTGCGCCGATGAGCCGCACGTCCGTTTCTTCGATGTAGTGGTAAAATGCCCCCGCCGCATTGCTGCCGCCACCCACGCAGGCGATGATGGCCGTCGGGTTTGCAATGCCTTCCTTTTCAAGCATTTGCGCCCGTATTTCCTCGCTGATGACCGATTGCAGCCTGGCCACCAAATCCGGGTATGGGTGCGGTCCGACGACCGAGCCGATGATGTAATGTGTGTCCGTGGGGTTGCAAATCCAGTCCCGGATGGCTTCGTTGGTGGCGTCTTTCAGGGTCTGGTTGCCGCTCTTTGCCGGCACGACCGTAGCGCCAAGCATACGCATTCGGGCTACGTTCGGCGCCTGCCGCTCGATGTCGAGAGCACCCATGTACACCACGCATTCCAGCCCCATCAGTGCGCAGACCGTGGCCGTGGCGACGCCATGCTGCCCGGCACCCGTCTCGGCGATGATGCGCCGCTTGCCCAGCCGTTGCGCCAGCAGGATTTGGCCGATGGTGTTGTTCACCTTGTGCGCCCCGGTGTGGCAGAGGTCTTCCCGCTTCAGGTAGATTTTAGTGCCGTAATGCGCCGACAGCCGCTTGGCGTAGTACAGCGGCGTGGCCCTCCCGGCGTAGTCCTTCAGCAGGTGCCGAAACTCGGTTTGGAAGTCCTCCGATTCGAGAATTTGGAGGTAGCAATTGCGCAGCTCCTCTACGTTAGGGTGCAGCATTTCGGGAATGAAGGCGCCGCCGAATTGGCCGTAGAAACCATCGGGGTCGGGGTTTTGCAAAGCCCCAAACCTGTTAGCGCTTGAAGCGCTAACAGGTTTAACTTCCTGTTTTTCAGCTAAATAACTCATCTTTAAATTTTTTAACCAGGTTAAAATCTTTTAGTCCGGGTGCGGTTTCGAAGCGGGAGTTGATGTCGAGGACGGCTGGGCCCCTGACCCCTAAAGGGGAACCCACAGATTTCCAAGCATCTGAACTTCGAAAATTTTGGAGTTCCGATAATTGTGCGTCTGTGGGTTCCCCTTTAGGGGTCAGGGGCAAAGGCCCGATGCCCCCGCTCAGCACAAACGGCGTCTCCCCCTCGTATTTTTCCAGCAGCGACCAGTCGAATGCCACGCCGTTGCCGCCCCGGTTTTTGCCTTTGGTATCAAATAAAAACTTATCTGCCACTCCGATGTAGGGTTTCGTTTTTTCAAAATCAAAATCCTCGTCCACGCCGAAGACTTTCCAGACTTCCAGACCCGCTTTTTTCAAAAAACTGCAAACCTCCGGTGGTTCCTCGCCGTGCAGTTGGACGACTTGCAAGCCCAGTGTTTCCGCCGTTTTTTTCATCGTTTCAACCTCTTCGTTCACGAACACACCCACTTTCTGGGTGGGTCCGGGCAGGTTTTTCACCCAATCCAAATCCGTCGGTTCGCCCACGTAGCGGGGGCTTTTTTTATAAAAAATGAAGCCCAGGTAGTCGGGCGCCAGCGTTAGTAGCTGACGGGCGTTGTCGGGGTGTTTTATACCGCAGATTTTGAGTTTCATTTTTCTTTTTTGCGTTGCTAACGGTTGTTTCAAATGGCCGGAGTTCGTTGTTTTTCGAGTGAAACAAGTGTTGTGGTAAACTCCTTACACGCCTCCTCCGGCCTGCTGTGTTTCATAAAATTCTCCCCAATCAAAAAGCCCTGAAAACCTGCCTTCCGCAACTCGACAATCGACGCCGGGTCGCTCAGGCCGGACTCACTTATTTTCACAAAATCATCCGGAATATGCGGGGCAAGTTCGATAGAGCGCCGCACATCCACCGAAAAATCGGCCAGGTTGCGATTGTTCACGCCTACGGCATTCACCGTGTCGCAAAGGTGGCCGAGTTCGCTGCCGTCATGGATTTCGAGCAGCACTTCGAGGCCGAGCGAGCGGGCAAAAGTGCTCAGTTGGCGCACCTCTTGCGGCGTCAGCACGGCGGCGATGAGCAGGATGGCGTCGGCGCCGATGCTGCGGGCCTCGATAATCTGGTACTCGCTGATGGTGAAATCTTTGCGCAGGATGGGGCAGAAATTGAACTTCCGGGCCATCGTCAGGTCCTCGTTTTTACCACCAAAAAAATGCTCGTCGGTGAGCACAGACAGCGCCGAAGCGCCCGCCTGCATGTAGCCAATAGTCGTCTGCTCCACCTTGGCGTAGGCGTTGATGACGCCCTTCGACGGCGAGCGCCGCTTGAATTCGGCGATGATGCCGTGCCGGTCGGGGCGGCGCAGGTACTTCGTCAGGCTGACGGTCGGCGTTTCAAAAAAGATGCTGCGTTCGAGCAGTTTGGCTGGGTAGAGCGACTGGCGCTCGGCGACTTCGTTGCGTTTGTGGGCGATGATTTTTTCTAAAATATTCATTTCAATGAGAGAATGATTGAATGAGAGAATGATTGAATTTTTATTGCAGGGAAATCAATTTTTTCAAAGCTCCCAGCGCTCGTCCGCTTTCGAGCGATTCGTTGGCCTGGGCAATGCACTCCTCCAGCGATTTTTCCGGTGAAATGCACTGCAGGGCGAGGGCGGAATTGGCTGCCACGACCCGGTTTTGCGCCGCCGTTCCCCGGCCTTCGAGGATGGCGGTGAACAATTTGGCGTTGGCTTCGACGGTGCTGCCGCCGGAAATGTCAGTTTCCGTGACGCTGCCGCCGAAATCAGTGGGTGTCAGCGTTTTTTCACCGAGATTGCTCACCGTCTTGGCAGCTTCCGTCAGCGAAATTTCATCATAGCCGCCGAGGGTGTGGACGATGTTGAAACGTCCGCCAGCTGATTGCAGCAAGTACCCGTAAATCCGCTGTAATTCAAGGTTAAAAACCCCTGTTAACTGGCAATCGGGAAAGGCCGGATTGACCAGCGGGCCGAGCATATTGAAAAAGGTTTTGACGCCCAGCGCCCGCCGCACCGGGCCAACGTTTTTCAGCGCAGGGTGGAACATCGGGGCGTGCAGGAAGCAGATGCCCGCTTCGTCGAGTTCCCGGCGAAGGGCGGTTTCGTCGTTTTTGAAACGGTAGCCCATCGCTTCAAGCACGTTGGAGGAGCCGCAGACAGAGGAGACGCCGTAGTTGCCGTGTTTCACCACCTTGCCACCGGCGCCGGCCACCACGAAGCTGGCGAGGGTCGAGATGTTGAACGTGTTTTTCCCGTCGCCGCCGGTGCCGCAGAGGTCGATAGTTTCGGCGTGGCTCATGTCGAGGCGAATGCACAAGTCGAGCAGAGCCTGCCGGAAGCCGTCAAGTTCCTCCACGCTGATGCTGCGCATGAGATAGACCGTGAGGAAGGCGGCGATTTGTGCCTCATTGACCTCGCCACGGGTGATTTCCGTGAGGGTTTCGTATGCTTCCTCACGGGTGAGGCGCTGGTGCTCGAAGAGTTTGTTGAGTATCTTTTTCATGCTTTTAGCTTTTAGCTTTTGGCTTTTAGCTATTGGCCATGTCAGCAAATCGCTAACGGCCAGTAGCCAATGGCTAATTTTTTATCCAATTTCTCACCATCACCTTCCCATGCTCCGTCATCACGCTTTCCGGGTGAAACTGCACCCCCCGCACGTCGTATTTTTTGTGGGTCAAACCCATGATTTGCCCCTCGTCGTCCTCGCAGGTGAGGTCGAAGCAGTCAGGCAGTCCTTTTTTTGAAACGACCCAGGAGTGGTAGCGGCCCGCTGCGAAGGTTTCCGGGATTTCACGGAAAAGCAGTTCGTCCGCCTTGCGCACGTGCATGGGCGTAGCGACGCCGTGGAAGACTCTCGGCAAGTTCTCCAAACTGCCACCGAACACCTCGCCGATGGCCTGCAAACCGAGGCACACACCAAAGATGCTTTTCACCGGCGCCAGCTCCCGGATAAGGTCGCAAAGGATTCCCGACTCAGACGGTAGGCCGGGTCCGGGCGAGAGCAAAATCTTATCGTACCGGCTGGCTTCGTCGACGGTGATTTCGTCATTGCGGAACACATCAGGCCGGATGCCGGACATTTCCTCCACGTACTGGACGAGGTTGTAAGTGAAGGAGTCGTAGTTGTCGAGAACGAGGATTTTCATGGATCAATGAGTGAATGATTGAATGAAAGAATGATTGAGTTATTGGCCTGCCTCGGCAATTGCCCGCCGCAGCGCCCCAATTTTGTGAAACACCTCCGCCAGTTCCTTCTCCTCCACCGAATGTTTGACAATGCCTGCCCCAGCCTGATAGTGCAGCGTATTGTTTTTACTTAAAAAACTGCGAATCAGGATGGCGTGGTTGGCGCTGCCGTCGAAGGTGAAAAAGCCTACGCAGCCGCCGTAAAATCCCCGGCGGTTCGGCTCAATTTCGTCGATGAGTTGCATGGCCCGGTGCTTTGGGGCGCCACTGAGCGTGCCTGCCGGGAAGGTTTCGGCCAGCAGTTTCACCGGCGAAATATCGCCCGGCAACTCGCCCGACACCTCCGAAACGAGATGGATAACGTGGCTGTAAAACTGCACTTCCCGGTAGGTTTCCACTTTCACATTCTGGCACAGGCGGTTGAGGTCGTTCCTCGCCAAATCCACCAGCATCACGTGCTCGGCGTTTTCCTTGGGGTCGGCGGCGAGGGCTTCGGCGCCTTCCCGGTCGGCGTGGTCGTCGCCGGTACGGGGAAAGGTGCCAGCAATGGGGTTGATGAAGGCGGTTTTTGGTGATTGGTGATTAGTAATTGGTAATTGGGACTTCAAGCGTACCTGCGCTTCGGGGCTGGAGCCGAAGATTTTATAGCTGCCGTAGTCGAAATAAAACAGGTACGGCGAGGGGTTCACGCTTCGCAAAGCCCGGTACACATTGAACTCGTCACCCTGAAATTTTTGTGAAAACTGCCGGGCCAGCACGATTTGAAACACGTCTCCACGCTGGCAGTGGTGCTTGCCACGGGTCACCATGTCCATGTACTCCGCATCGGTCATGTTGGTCGTTTCATCGCCCATTTTTTGAAAAGGAAACGATGGTACGGGAGCGACCTGCAACAGGTTTTCGAGTTCCGGCAGGCGGCTTTCCTGGCCGGGCAGCAGGTTTTCCAGCACGGTCATTTTCTGGTTAAAATGGTTGATGGCGATGATGAAACGGGGGAGTTGATAATGCAGGGCGGGCGTGGTTCGTTCGGGATTTTCCGGGCTTTCGAGTTTTATTTTTTCAAAAAACTGAACGGCGTCGTAGTTGGCGTAGCCGAAGAACCCGTTGAGTTTCTTTGCTGCGGGTTCGTCGCTTTCGAGGTGGAATTTTTTGAAAAATGCATGCAGCCGATCCACTACCTCCCGGCCATTTTCAATGGGTGAAATGGCGGGCTGCTCTCCGGGTATCGTCTCGGTAATCGTCTGGTTTTCAACTAGAAAGTCTGCAATTGGCGAAAGGCAAATGAACGAAATGCTGTTCTCATTACCGTGGTAGTCGGAGCTTTCGAGCAGCAGGGCGCCGGGGTAGCGGTCACGCAAACGAAGGTAGAGGCTGACGGGGGTGACCGTGTCGGCGAGGAGGGTTTTTATTTGTGGTTTTATCGTGATCATTGTGAATTGGTGAATTAGTAAATTGGTAAATTAGGTGAAACAAAAAAGGCCTGCCGTGAAGTACGGCAGGCCTTTTTTGCAACATTTTTTAAATCAGCACAGGCATGCGGCTATTCACGGAAAGCAGGTTCCTGAAAGTGCCACCACCACCAATTTTGAGCGGTTGAAGTATGCTGATATTTGAAAGTTGCGATCATTATTTTTCCTGAAAAAGAGGTAATTGATGGCCGCAAAGTAAAGGGTATGCATTGGATAAAGTCAAATTTGTTGTGTCATTTTTTAAAAAAAATATTTCAGCGCTTTTGGAAAAACCTTTCAGAACCTGCTTGTTTCTTTAAGCAACGGCTAACTTTACCGCAAGCAATTTTTATTATGATTTTTGAAAATTCTCAAATCCAGGTTTCAGAGCTGCCAAACGCTGAAGGCGTTGATTTTCAGCGGCTTGCGCCAGCCTATCGCACGGTGGAGTTTATTGCAACCGGGATTCTTTTCTCCGTCCTGTTGTTTGGCTGGGCGATGTTCTCCCTGCTGAATCAGTTGCCGGTTGTTTGGCCGGTGTGGGCGGCGCTCGGTCTGTGGGCTGTACTTTTTTCTTTCTCGATGTATTTGTCCTGGAAGCGTTGGGAGGTGGCCGGTTATGCGCTCCGGGAACACGACATCATCCACAAACACGGGGTACTTTTCCGGACGGTAACGACCATTCCGTTCAACAGGATGCAGCACTGCGAGATCAGCCGGGGGCCGGTGGAGAGTGCTTTTGGACTGGCGACTTTGCGGGTGTTCACAGCGGGCGGCAGCAGCAGCGATCTGAGCATCGAAGGGCTGCCGGTGGAGGAGGCGCAGCGGATCAAAGAGTTCATTACGCAAAAAATCGGCGAGCGAAAAGAGGAGCTTTGAATTGGCTTTTTAAAAACTTATTTTTGCTGAAAATCAAACGATATGAGTGCAATAGCAGCAGTGAACCCTACGAAAAAGAAGGCAAACAAAAAGACGCAGCCGAAGCTCGTAACATGGCAGGAGTTTCAAAAAGAATACCTTTTAAGAGAGGATGAATTTAACTATGAATGGACTAACGGCATCGTTGAGAAAACTCCCCGCACAATGAATACTAACCAACTTTACATCAAATCGAATCTTGGAAATTTCCTTGCCGGATTAAGGTCAGAAAGCCCCGCTTTGGGCAACCTTTACTCAGAAGTTGATTTTTTGCTGACGAAACAAATGCACAGACGGCCTGATATAGCCTATTTGACACAAAGTCAAGTGAAAAATGCCATAACTGAGCCTATTATGGTTCCTGATTTTGCGATTGAAATTATTTCAAAGAGCGACAACATCAACCGGGTCCACCGAAAAGTTGTAGAATATTTTAACGCTGGGGTGAAAGTCCTTTGGCATATTTTCCCAGAACTCAAGGAAGTCCACATCTACGAAGACGCCCACGGATCTTCCATCTGCCGGGGCGACGAAAAATGCTCCGCCGAAAAGGTCATTCCAGGCTTCGTGCTTTCCGTTAACGATATTTTCAAGCTCCCTTAAATTTTCATGACCGGCCAAAATCCCTTCCCACAACCTACCCGCCAATCCTCCGTTGCCATCATATTCATTTTGGGGAATGTCTTCCGCTTGCTTATCCGGCAACTTTGGATCGTCATTCTGGTGGTGCTATTCAATCCGAAAAAGCAGGTGTTCAACAGTTTTACCCTGTTTTTTATCGGCCTGGCCGGGTTCGGAGCCATCACTTCTATTATCAATTATTTCAACTACTTTTTTTACATCCGGGACGGCGAGTTGGTGATGGAGAAGGGCGTTTTTAGAAAAATAAAAGTCAATGTGCCGCTCGACCGAATTCAGACGGTGAATTTCAAACAAAATGTACTGCACCAGGCCTTCAACGTGGTGGCGGTGGACATTGATACGGCAGGCTCAACGGGCAACGAATTCAGCCTGCAGGCCATCACAAAAGACAAGGCAGAGGCATTGCGGCAATTTGTAGATCAATTCAGAATCACCGAAAAAGCACTTGACACCCAGACCGAAGAACCAGCAGAACCCGGCGCCATTCATCCATCACCCCTCACCCCTCATCCCTCTCAAACGCTGCTGTTCCAGCTCTCCCCGCTCGACCTCCTCAAAATCGGCGTCAGCCAAAACCACCTTCGCACGGCAGGCATCATCATGGCCTTTTTCCTGGGCTTCGCCGATGACGTGGAAGAGGCGCTGGATCTGAATTTTTCAAAAAAAATGGAGGCATGGCTGGGTACGGCGGAAGGCATGGACATTTTGTACTACCTGCTGCTTGGCCTACCGTTTCTGCTCATCGTCTCATTTTTGATCACTTTGGTCAGGACGGCTTTGCAGCATTTTGACCTGAAATTCTGGCGGACGGAGCGGGGGTTCAAGATCGTATCAGGCCTGTTCACCCGGCAGGAGGTGTCTGCGAATTTGCGCAAGATCCAGCTCGTGCGCTGGAGCAGCAGTCCGCTCATGCGATTGTTCAACATGGTTGCCGTGCGAATGCCGCAGGCGGCGAGCGTGCAGGTGAGCCGCAAGCTGGCTGTAAGCCTGCCCGGCTGTTACGAGCCGCAACTCGACGCCGTGCGGGAAGCGTATTTTCCCGAAGAAAAAACGCTGGAACACGAGGAACACGGCGTGGACAAACGCATCATCCGGCGGCAGTTTTTTCTTACCGGTATCCTGCCGGTGGCCTTACTCATGCTCGTAACCCGCTCATTGTTAGGTAGTTCGATCTGGATATGGACGCTGTGGCTGCCGGCTGCATTTTGGCTGAGTGTGAAGTTTTACCAAAACTGGCATTGGTTTGTCAGCGAGGAAGGCATACGGGCTACGTGGGGCGTTGTTAACCGTACATCCGTGCTGTTGCAATGGTATAAAGTACAGGCCGTGACCATCCGGCAAAGCATTTTCCTACGAAGGGTGGGCCTGGCTCACATCGTGCTCTACACGGCTGCCGGGGCAGTAAGCGTGCCGTACATCCCGATGGTGAAAGCGCAGGCCGTGCGGGATTTTGTTTTGTATAAAATCGAGACAGACGAGCGTGCGTGGATGTGAAGTTGCAAAATCAAAAGCCACTCAATGCGAGATCCATTATTTTTTATCGCAATTCTTCCCGGCGAGGAGATCCAAAAGAAGGTGACCGGCTTCAAGCAGGAATGCGCTCGCCGCTTCAAGGCCAGTCATTCGTTGAAATCACCGCCTCATCTGACGCTCATTCCGCCGTTCCCGTGGCCGCAATCCAAACTCGGCGAACTGGGAAAAGCGCTCAAAGATTTTACCCTCGATCAAACTCCGTTCGACATCGAACTTAAAAATTTTAGCAGCTTCCCGCCCCGGGTTATTTTTGTGGATGTGGTTGAAAATCAGTCGCTTAAAGGTCTGCAATACGCCCTGTTTCATCATCTGAAAAAGTCTGTTGGATTGGAAGACGAACGGGGCAGCCGCTTCCACCCACACATGACGATCGCTCATAGGGATTTGAAACCACATGCTTTCTCTGAAGCATGGGCATATTTTTCAAAAATGGAATACTACCAGACTTTCACCGCCGAAAAAATCACCCTGCTCGAACATCTAAATGGCAGGTGGGAGATTTACGAAGATTACTATTTTGAAGTATCCCTGACGTAATACCATTACAGAAGCTGTGGAAAAATGCAGTGCCACTTTTTCTAAGCCTCTGCCGGAGAATTCTTTTCTTTGCGGCCAGATAAAACTGAAATCCGGAATTGGAGGATTTGTTTTCTGGAAAATTCCTCTCCAATTTTCGGTTTTCCAAATTTCACAATTTCAAAAACATGTCCACTTCACCTACCGCTGACCTGTCCCTACGTTCCGCCGACAATATTCGAATCCTGGCCGCTGCCATGGTCGAAAAAGCTAATTCCGGCCACCCCGGAGGGCCGATGGGCGGCGCTGATTTCGTTCATATTCTCTACTCCGAGTTCTTGAATTACGATCCATCCGACATGGCATGGCCGCTGCGGGATCGCTTTTTCCTCGATGCCGGCCACATGTCGGCGATGCTTTACGCCCAGCAAACCCTGCTTGGGAATTATTCAATGGATGACATCAAAAACTTCCGGCAGTGGGGCAGCCCGACGCCCGGCCACCCGGAACTCGATGTGAAGAGGGGTATTGAAAACACCTCCGGGCCGCTCGGTCTGGGGCATACATTTGGCATCGGGGCGGCTATTGCAGAGCGGTTCCTGGCGGCTCGTTTCGGTGAAACAATTGCGCATAAAACTTTTATCTACATCTCAGATGGCGGCGTACAGGAAGAAATTTCACAGGCTGCCGGCCGTATCGCCGGGCACCTGGGACTGGGTAACATCGTCATGTTTTACGATGCGAACGACATCCAGCTTTCCACTGAAGTGGACGACGTGACGAGCGAAGACACTGCTAAAAAATATGAAGCCTGGAACTGGCACGTCATCACCATCCCCGGTAACGACCATGACGCCATTCGCATGGCGCTAAAGGCCGGCATCGCCGAAACGGACCGCCCGACGCTGATCATCGGTAAAACGCTGATGGGCAAAGGCACCCGCAAGGCCGACGGCAGCATGTTCGAAGGCGAAGTGGAGTTGCACGGACAGCCGCTCACCGGCGCTGGCGGTTCTTTTGAAAAAACCATCGAAGGCCTCGACGGCGATCCTGCCAATCCTTTCGTGATTTTCCCGGATGTGGCCGAACACTACGCCTCCATTTTGGAACAAAAGAAAAAAGCGGCCAAACGCCGGAAGTCTGCTTTTAAAAGCTGGGCAAAAGACAACCCGGAATTGGCTGCAAAATACCAGCAATTCCTTTCAGGTAAAACACCCGACATCGACTGGAATGCCATCCAGCCGAAAGCCAACGGCGCTACCCGCAACGCTTCCGGTTCGGTGCTGGCTTACCTGGGCGAGCACGTCGAGAACATGATCGTTGCCAGCGCTGACCTCAGCAATAGCGACAAGACGGATAATTTTTTGAAAAAAACAGCCCCGTTCAAGCACCACGATTTCAGCGGCGCCTTCCTGCAGGCGGGCGTTTCCGAACTTACCATGGCGGCACTTGCGACGGGTATGGCGTTACATGGCGGCGTGATCCCGGCCTGTGCGACGTTTTTCGCCTTCAGCGATTACATGAAACCCGCCATCCGGGTTTGTGCGCTGATGGAGCAGCCCGTGATTTTCATCTGGACGCACGACGCTTTCCGGGTTGGTGAAGACGGCCCGACCCACCAGCCAGTGGAGCAGGAGGCACAAATCCGCCTGCTGGAACAATTGAAAAATCACTCCGGCCGCAATGCATTCCTCGCTCTTCGTCCTGCCGACGGTCCTGAAACGGTGGCCTGCTGGAAGTTGGCTATGGAAAACAAACACTCACCTTCCGGCCTCATTCTTTCTCGTCAAAACATTCAGGACTTGCCCGTCAACAAATCCAGCGAGGTAGCCAAAGGCGCCTACATCGTACAGGATAGCGAAGGCAAACCGGATGTAGTGCTCGTCGCCAACGGTTCGGAAGTGGCAACGCTTGTGGCTGGTGCCGAAAAATTGCGGAGCGAGAAAAACCTCAAAGTACGGGTCGTATCAGCGCCATCGGAGGGGCTGTTCCGCAACCAATCGAAAAAATACCAGCGGGAAGTACTTCCCGGCAATGTTCCAATTTTCGGTTTGACGGCCGGCCTGCCGGTGACTCTGCAGGGTTTGGTTGGAAGCCGTGGCTCGGTTTGGGGACTTGATCATTTTGGTCATTCGGCGCCATATACCGTGTTGGATGAAAAACTGGGTTTCACCGGGGAGAATGTGTATGAGCAGGTGGTGAAACTTCTAAAGATATGATTTCAACAGAATTCTGAAATAAACGGGCGGACTGGATACTTTTAATATTCGGTCCGCCCGTTTTCAGTTAATAGCCCAATCGACACTTTTTCCTTCCCCCTCCGTTATTTCCTGTGGAGTTTTCTTTTCTTTGTAAAATATTCCCTGTTTAAAACGTTAAAAGAACCCTCAAAAGCCCGACCATCCCCGATACTTCGTTAATGCCTTCAAACCACGACCGTAACTTTTTCCTATGCGACTGTTGATTGCGCCTATTTTCTTCACACTTCTTTTGCTGCTGCCTTTGATGATGGGGGCACAGTCTCTTTTCCCTGTAAAAAAGAACAAAAAATGGGGCCTGATGAATACGGAAGGTCGTCTTGTGCAACAGCCGGTATACGATGCTATAGGGGAATTCAAGCAATTCGGATACGCCGTCATGCAGCGTGAGGGCAGGGTAGGAATGCTTAATTCTCAGGGCCGTGAGGTTGTGCCGCCTCGCTTCTCTGACCTCAAGGCGCTCGATAGTACGCTCATTTCTGTAATGGAAAATGGATACTGGAAAGTTATCAACCTGGAAGGAAAAGTAATCCTTCAACCAGGTTACGAGCGGGTGGAAGTACTGACGGCTGGTTACCTGGCTTTTATGCTGGATAAAAAATGGGGCATTGTTGATGAAGAAGGAAAAATCCTGGCAACCCCAAAATATGACGAAATCACCATCCTGAATGACGTTCCCGAAGAAGTAACTGACATATTTTTTCAGACAAAACTCGGTAGTGTTTTTGGATTGCTGCTCCGTTCAGGCTTTGAAGTGCTCACGCCACAGGCCGAAGAAATCCGGGTATTCAGTGCCGGACTTGTTTTTTTTAAAAAAATGAGAAAGTGGGGAGCTGTAAACACAAACGGCGAAATTCTGCTCACGGCAGTTTACGATCACTTCAGCCGCATGTCCGAAAATTTTATCAAACTCACCTCCAACAACAAATCTTACCTGTTTTCACTATTTTATAATACGTTGGTTTCCAACGGCGAGTATGAAGCTTACTATCCGTTTTCCGGTGATTATGTTTTATGTAAAAAACAGCGGCTGCTCGGCTTGCTGGACCACTGCGGCAGTCTGGTGCTTTCCACCCGCTACAACGAAATTCAGGCCTATGATGGCGATTTGTTCAGAGCTAACCTGAATGGAAGGTGGGGTATCGTCACCACGGACGACCTCGTACTTATTCCTTTTGAATACGACTACATCGCTCCGATGAAGAGTGGTCTTTGTGTCGTCATCCGTGACCGGCGTTATGGCGTGGCCAACCATCGGGGGCAGGTGGTCGTCGCTGCGCAATACGATCGCATTGACCTGAATGAACAGCAGGTAAAGGCCTGGCAAAAGGAGGAACTGACCATGTTCAACTTTGACCGGGAAGGAAGGCTGGAAGACGAGCGGAATTTTACGAAACATTTCACCATCAAAGTTGCCCGTGGCAGTGATGCCTCCGGCAATGCCTGGGGTAGTCAGGACAGCCCCTACCAATTGGAAAAGTTCGAGTGGTTTTACTCGCCAAAACACGATAAATGGGGGCTGCGCCGCCTCGATAACGGGACGGTTCAGATTGAACCTTCTTTCCATGAAGTTAGCGTGGAAAAAGACCTCGGTATGACGCTGGTCGGCATTGAAACCATGCAGGAAGTAAAGTTCGACCGCACTTCCTACCGTTTTGAAATGGCATACGGGCTGGTTAAAAATGACACCGGGCTGCTCGTCCACGAGGTGAATCTGGTTGATCTACGGTTGAGTGATTTTGAGCAGGGCCTGCCGGTTGCACGTTGTGTTTTTTCAAATGGAAAACATGGTTTGATAAATCGAATCGGTAAAGTGCTTTGCAAGGACTACGCCTACATCGGCGAGTTTCACAACGGCATGGCCCGTACGAGCGTCAAAGGCCGGCTGAGTGCGCAGTACTCTGCCGGCAAAGCATCAGTCAATGATCTTGGAAAATTGCAAAGCTATCTCAATTCACACTCCGCTCCGATTACCCTGACTGACTACACGCAACACGACCTGAACGTTGACAAGTCCGGAATGCTTACCTGTGAGGGCTGTAGTTGGGGATATGTTGACACGAGCGGCCAATTGGCAGTTGCGCCGGCTTACACTTTTGCCAAAGATTTTGTGAACGAAGTGGGAATTGTTGCCCAGGATGAACTTTGGGGCATGGTGGACAGCAAGGGTAAACAACTGCTGCCCTGCCGGTATGACGGGCTTGGATTTCTCGAAGAGTCAGGAAACAAAGTCCTGCGGGTATTTAAAAAACAAGAAAAATACGGGCTCATCGATACGCTGGGCCGTTTGGCGGTAAGCCTTCAATATGACGACATCGGCTCGTTCAGCGATGGCCGCCTGGCGGTGAAGCGCAACGGCGCCTGGGGTTTTGTGGATCGCAACGGCCGGGAAGTTGTTCCCTGCCGTTTCGACGAGGTGGGCACCTTCAGCGAAGGCTGGGCAGCGGTCAGGCTGGGCAGTAAATGGGGATTTATCGATAAAAACGGCCATGTGGAGGTCGATTTCCGATTTTCAAAAGCCGGATCATTTAACAATGGTCTTGCGCCTGCAAAAGCTGACGGCCCACATTTTGGTTTCATCAATCGCAAGGGTGAGTGGGCGATCAAGCCACAATTTCCAAAGGCTTTTGAGTTCGACAGGGGTGTGGCCAGGGTCGAAGAACTTTCCGGTCAATACCTCCGTACCGGGCTCATCGACACGCTGGGGAATTACATGGTGAAAGCAAAATTCGTCAGTCTGACTCCGTTTGACCAGCACGGGTTGGCCATCGCCGGAATCGGCGGAAGCCCGATGAAATATGCACTGGTCAACCTCGAGGGAAATATTATCACGGCGCTTCCGTACCGGGTCATTTTCCCGTTCAGCGAAGGTTTGGCAAGGGTGCAATACCGGGATGGTTACGGATTTATCAATACGGAAGGGAAGTTGGTGATCGAACCCGGTTTTTTTAAAGCCAGCGATTTTTCTGAGGGAAAAGCAGCTGTTTGGCTGGATGGGCAATGCGGATTTATTGACGTGAACGGGAAGTTGATCGTCGAACCGCAGTTTTCCAAATGTATGGATTTTCAGGAAGGAAAAGCCATTGTTTTTAAAGGTAATCAAAGGGCCGGCCTCATCGACTCGCAGGGCAATTTCCTGATCGAACCCGGCATCAACCGACTGATAGATTTTACGGACGGCCGTGGTTTGGTGCGTGACGAGCACTACCAGTTTTACTACATTACCGAGCAAAACCGTTTTTACGACGGTTTTTATGAAAAAGCCGGTCAATTTCGTCACGGTATGGCTGTCGTTCAGGTCGATGGCCGCTGGGCTATCATCAATCAGCAGGGCGTGGAAATCATCCCTCCGAAATACGATAAAATTGATCAATTCGAGAACGGCTTCGCCAAAGTCCGCATCAAAGGCTTCAACGGCCTGACCAACCTTCAGGGCGAGCTCATCGTCCAGCCGGATTACGAATACATCAGCTACGCTGGCGAGGGCCTTATCCGGGTGGAGCAGGGAGATAAAATCGGCTACTTCGATATGGAAGGCCGGTGGGTGTGGGGGTTACAGGAGTGATCAGCGTTTAAAAAAAGAGTGGGCAACAACAGCACCGGTACGGTTGCTTCGAGCTATCCTGTCATTTTCGGGAAACTACCGCTTTTTTTCCTGCCTGCGGCCTGGTTTCACTGTATAAACTTCTCTTAATACCAGTCTGGTGTTTTCAAAACTGTCGGGAATATTCCCGACGCCTGTAGAATTTCCGCACACCCGTCGGGAATATTCCCGACGCCTGTAGAATTTTCGCACACCCATCGGGAATATTCCCGACGCTCGTAGAATTTTCGCACACCCATCGGGAATATTCCCGACGCTCGTAGAATTTTCGCACACCCATCGGGAATATTCCCGACGCCTGTAGAATTTTCGCACACCCGTCGGGAATATTCCCGCCTAATTCCAAAGGGTTTTTACTAAAAAATGGTAATTGACAGCGCTTTTCAGATTTTGCAGCCCTGCAAAAGGATGGCCTATGCCGCCGAAATGAAGTTTTTTATAAATGCAATGAAAACTCCGCCAGTGGTAGCAGCGGTTATAACTTCAATAGAACAGCTAAGTTCAAGCAAGCGTCCCTTAGAAAGGTTAAGAACACTTGCTTGAACTATGTGCTCTGCGTTTTTCGCACAACTACGGAAAGCAATAAAACATACTTTCGGCAGTCATGCTGTCCGCTCTTATTTTAAACCGGCTGGAACGGCAACTCCGTAGAAAACGGGATAGCATGTTCCAGGTCCAGTTCTGCGGAGTAAATGCCTTCGTCTTCCGATTTCAGGTCAAAACCCCGGTCTTTGAACATTCGGATCATGTTCGAGTTAGCACGCAGCACCGATGCGTAAATTTTCTTGATGCCTTTGTCACGTGCAATTTCCAGCATGTAGTCTGTCATGCGACTGCCCAGTCCCATTCCCTGCCATGGATCGGCTACGAGAATAGCAAATTCGGCAGATTCTCCCCATGCATCCGAAATGATGCGCACCACGCCGATCATCTGTTTTTTATCGCCTTCTTCAAGCAAGGCAATCAGCGCCATTTCACGATCGTAGTCGATGTGCGTCATGCGGGTCAAAAACTCGTGCGTGACCTTCGGAACGTATCCGAAAAAGCGGAAGTAGAGCGACTGGTCAGAAAGCGTTTTCAGCATTTCGGCCTCGATCGGTTCGTCCTCCGGGCGGATGGGGCGCAGCAGCACTTCCCGGCCGTCGTTCAGCGGTATCCGCTTGGCGTATTTCTCCGGGTAGGGTGAAATGACGAGGTGCTGGTACGGGTGACCCTTGCGCCGAGGCTGGTATTGATCGAGCAGAATGCGGGCATCGAGAACCACGCCGCCGGTTTCGTCGCAGAAGTAGGGGTTGATGTCCATTTCCCGTATCTCCGGGAAGTCCATGAGGATGTAGGCAAATTTCACCAACTGGAACGCAAGGTCGTCCAGGTCGACACCCGGAATGCCACGGAATCCTTTCAAAAGCTGGTAAATCCTGGTACCCCGAATAAGGTGCCGGGCCAGTGCAATGTTGAGTGGCGGGAGGCCGAAGTTGGTATCCCGAATCACTTCGACTGCCACGCCGCCCTGCCCGAAGACGATGAGGGGGCCAAAAATTGGATCCCTCATCGCTCCGATGAGCAGTTCAAAGCGTTTTTTTACCATTTTTTCAATCAAAACCCCCTGGATACGGGCGTTAGGCTTGTGTTTTTTGAGGGAAGCAATAATTTCATCAAATGCAGCCTCAGCTTCAGCTTTCGATGAAATATTGAGTTTCACACCGCCGACATCCGTTTTGTGCAGAGCGTCCGGTGAGATGATTTTCAAAACGACGGGGAAACCGGTTTTTTCCGCAAACTCGCCAGCCTCCTGGGTGGTCTTGGCCACCATGTTTCCGCCGACGGGCATGTCGTAACAACCAAGCAGTTCCTTCGCCTCATTTTCGAGCAGGTAATCCCGCTTCTCGGTAAGGGCGGTGCGGATGATGTGCCAGGCAGCGTCCCGTTGGGGGACGAAGCGCTTGGGCGCTTCGGGCGGCGTTTCGTAGAGCAGCTCCAGGTTGCGGGTGTATTGCCACATTTGCAGGAACACATCGACGGCGCTTTCCGGGTAGCGGTAGTTAGGTATTTTTCCTTTTTCTAAAATTTCACGGGCTTCCCATACGTCACGCTCGCCCATCCAGGCTGCGAGAACCGGTTTGCGTGTTTTTTTACCTAATTCAACGAGAGCCTTGGCCGTGCCTTCGGGGTCGGTTACGGTCTGCGTGGTGAGAATGGTCAGCACGCCGTCCACGTTTTCATCAGCCAAACAGGCTTCCAGCGCCTTTCGGTATTCCGTAGCGGTGGCATCCCCGATCACGTCCACCGGATTGCCGTGGCTCCAGGTAGGAGGCAGTGCTTCGTTGAGCTTAGCCATTGTTTCTTCCGAAAGGGGCGCCAATTCTCCACCCCTCGTGGTGAGGTAGTCGGTGGCCAAAACGCCCGGTCCGCCTGCATTCGTGACGATGGCAAGACGGTTGCCCTGCGGCCGTGGCTGCATGGCCAGTGCCTGCGCACAGTTAAAAAGCTGGGAGATCGTTTCCACCCGGATGCAGCCGGCCCGCTGGAAGGCAGCATCGAAAGCGGCATCGTTCCCGGCCAGCGTACCGGTGTGCGACATGGCAGCCTTTCCACCATCCTGGCTTTTTCCTGCTTTTAAAATAATGATCGGCTTCGAACGGGCGAACGCACGGGCAGCACTCATGAACTTGCGGGCTTCGGTCAGTGACTCCATGTAGACCAGAATGGAAGAGGTTTCGTGGTCGCTACCGAAATAGTCAATCAGCTCCGCAAAACCAATATCAATCATCGAACCGATGGACACGAAGTGGCTGAAGCCAACGTTTTGCTCGCAGGCCCAGTCGAGGATGGAGGAGCAGAGGGCGCCACTTTGTGAAATAAAGGCGATGTTGCCCGGCAAGGCCATCCGGTTGGCGAAGGTGGCGTTCATACCCAGTTTTGGGTTGATGATGCCGAGGCAGTTAGGCCCGACGATGCGCATGCCGTAACGGCGGCTGGTGGCCAGGACCTGTTCGACCATTTTTTCGCCTTCTTCGCCTGCTTCCTTGAACCCGGCGGAGATGATGAGCAAGCCGCCAACGCCTGATTCGCCGCACTCTTCGACTACCTTCGGGACAAACTTGGAAGGTAAAACGATGACTGCCAGGTCAACAGGGCCGGGCGTGTTTTTGATGCTGTCAAATGCCGGAAGGCCAAGCACTTCCTTCGCTTTCGGATTGACAGGATAAAGTTCACCTTTGAATTCTGCATCAATCAGATTTTTCAAGATGGAGTTGCCCACGGAGTTTTCCTTCGTGGATGCGCCGATGAGGGCGATAGATTTCGGTTTGAAAATTTTATTGAGTTGGTGTACCATGATTTGGGCGATTTTACCGTTTGGAAATGCTGGTTAGGATTGGCATTTCATTAATAAATCAGCGGCAAAACTACCCAAGGTGGAGACTGATGTGAGGTGAGAAAAGTCAGCGAGGAGGCTGGAGATTTGTCATTCCTGACAGTTGATTCTTAGACGGGCTGGTTGATAAGCAGGTAAGAGAAACAGAACTCCCGCAGATTTTGCAGATTTTCACTGATTTTCGTCAAATTCATCTGCGAAAATCTGCGTGATCTGCGGGAGGTAAGATTTTAATAGCAGCTTACAGCTGTCCGCAATCTTCGATTACGACTTTCGCTGCGGTGGCGCCGCTGCGGCTACCGACAGCTTCCATTTTTTGAACAACGTCGTAACCTTCGATTACCTGACCGAAAACAACGTGGCGGCCATTGAGCCACGGTGTTTCAACCGTACAGATAAAAAACTGCGAACCGTTGGTGTTCGGGCCGGCATTGGCCATCGACAAAATGCCGGGACCTGCGTGTACGCCCGCTTTGCCGGCGAAAGTTTCATCTTTGAATTTGGCACCGTAGATGGATTCGCCGCCCGTGCCGTTTCCGTTGGTGAAATCACCACCCTGACACATGAACTGCGGGATGATGCGATGGAAACCACTGCCTTTGTAATGGAGGGGCTTCCCGGATGTGCCCGTGCCTTTTTCGCCGGTGCAAAGCGCCCGGAAATTTTCGGCGGTCAGCGGAGCAGCATCGGCGAAAAGTTCGAAAACGATGCGTCCGGCGGCTTCGCCTCCGATGGTGATGTCAAAGAAAACTTTAGGATTAGCTGGGTTCTGAGGAACGGGAGGAGTGTAAGTATTCATAGTTTGAGAGTTAAGCGAAGATGTCCCAATGGCAAGCAGGATGAAGCTTGCGAAAAGAGAAATGCTTACTTTTTTCATTGAATAATATGGTTTTGAAATAAAAATTTGCCTGACACTGACGTGGTCGGACGGCGCCGCCCGAAATTTTTAATGAAGGAACTTCGGGAAAAACCTGGTTTCAAGCTAAAGAGGTGCATTTGCAAAAAATGACCCAAAATCAGTGATGATTTTTTCGGCCTGCAAAGATAAGGAAGGGCGCTTTGGTTGCAAAGTGCCGTATTGACCTCCGGAGTCTTCAAATTTTTTAAAACAGGTAACTGTACGGCAGGTGCAGGTCTGTCAGGTTATTTCAACACAAAACTGTAATCTACCGAGATCGGGAAAAAGAAGTCACTTTCGCTACGCAACACGTCAGCGGTCGTTTCCGGGAAGGCGGCGATTTCCACCCGGATGCCGTCGTGTTTGAGGTGGCGGACGAGTTCCACGTAGTCGGCGTCGCCGGAGAGGATGATGATGGTATCCACCTTGGAGGCAACCTGTACGGCCTTGATTGTCAGTGGAATATCCGCTGATTTGTAGCAGGGGACAACCGAGCCGTGGAATAATTTTTGGAGGCGTTCGGCGAGTTTTTGTGAAATGCTTTTGCCCTCCCGGAAGTAGATGAGGCGGGAGAGCGCCCGGTTCATGAGCAGGGCAGGCACGAGTTTGTCGAAGTTGATCATGGCGCCTTTTTTCCCGGAGACGCTGTGCAGGCTCATTTCGATATTGTTCCCGTCGATGAGGATGGCAACGGATTGGTCGAGGATGACAACAGGTTTTTCTTCCGGCGTGGTAAGGACGGCCTCTTTTTTAAGGGCCTCCTTGGGAGCTTCTTTTTTGGGTTCTTTTACAGGCTCCTTAGGCGGTTCGGGCTTGGGAGCGGGCGCACTTTTTTTGCGGGTGTTCCGCTTCTTTGGAGTTTTGGCCGGTTCTTTGGCCGGTTCTTTTTGCTCGGCCTGGTTCGCCGGTTTGCGGGTATTTCTTCTTGATTTTGCCATGGGACAAAGGTAAGTGGAAAAATGGGAGAATGGATAGACTTATCGCTTTCGCATTTTGATCAATATGTCCAGTCCTTTTTCCCAGAGTTGATTCAAATCCGGTGAAATATTAAATCGAAGAATCATTCCGCCAAACAATAAGGTCAGCAAGCCCGATTTTAACCCGGCATCTATCAGCGACCAGCCGGTGGAAGGCACCTGCGAAGCTGCAGCGTAGGCTGCTACGGCCATGACCAAAGCCAGAAGCGTTTCCCTTGTAAAGGGCTGCATGCCCAGTTTCCATTTCAGTAAAATAAATTTCACCAGATTGAAAAGCGAAAGCGAAAGCAGGGTGGCGAACGCAACACCCATAATTGGTAGCTGCGGGATCAGAATCCAGTTGGCTGAAATGTGCACCACTGCCATGAAAAGGATCAGGTAGAAATTGTAGCGGTAATATTTTGAAAAGCTGAGTATTTCGGAGTTGACGCCGGTCATCATGTCGACCACACGGGCGATGCCGAGGATCAGCACGACGTACTTGCCGGCGGCGAAGGACTCCCCGTTGGGCATGATCTCGTAAATTTCATCAATGGAAACCCAGATGGCCAGGAAAATCCAAAGCCCGGCGATTAGTTGGTTTAACGAGGTTTTATGGTAAATTTCCTGGATTTCCTCGAGTTTGTTCTCCTTCCATTTTTCTGCCAGCAGGGGCGAGGCGATGCGGGAAATGGCCTTGCGGGGCACATCGATGACGTTGCTGATAAAATAAGCGATGACGTAAATGCCGGTATTCGCCAGGGTCGAGAGCGTACCTACCATAAAAATATTGATGAACTCGGATGAAAAACGGCTGCCCAGGCTGCCGAAAAATCCATACAAACTGTAGCTGGCCATATCTTTCAGCATCGGTTTTTTCAGCAGACTGAAGTCGGGCCGGAGGTGGAGATGTCCCAGACGCCACACATACCAGATTTGCCCAAACATAATCGCTGCGTAGATGCCCAGCGACCCCCAAAAAATTATTTTGAAGGAGACGTAATTAAAAAAGTAGGCAGCTACGAGCAGCGGCACCCCGATTTTTGGGAACAATTCGTTGAAAATGGAGGGAATGACGATGCGGTGAAAATTGGAAGCATACAGCATGAAAAGATTGCCAATGGCAATTAAAACCATAAACGCCGGAATAAACCAGACAAACTGCAGGTATAGCGCCGGGTCTTCCTTCTGATCAAAATAGGCGAAAATGATATCCTTGAACAACAGGAATCCTGCTACCAGCAGCAGGCACCCCAATCCGAGGATGACGAGGAGCAAAAACAGGAATCCCTGGTGCTTTTTTTCATCGTTTTTAAAAAAGGGAAAAAAGCGTACGATCAGTTCCGTGCTACCCAGAAAAGCAAAAAGTGAAAGCATGGCAGCTGTCTCCCGTACGTAATTGATGATGCCGATTTCTGCTTCCTGCAAGAATGCAGGGTAAATGAAAAGCACATTCACCATGCCGATCAGCACGCCGAAATAGGTGACAACACTCTGTTTGATTCCTTGTCTTTTGACTACGCCCATGCGTTTTTTGCAGTCGATATTTTTTAACTGAAATGGCTTGGTCGTGGGGTTTGGGAAGTTTACCTTGCACACTGCTCCGTTAAACGACGGGCAAAAGTCCAAAAAGATTCAAACCAAAACCAATAACTTTTTCAATCCTGAAATATGCGTCTCCTGATATTTGCCCTCCTTGCAGGAATTTGTGCGCTTCAAACCACTCGCCATGATGAAAAAAATGCTGTTGAAAACCGGCCGTTTTCAATCAAATCAACTGAACTTTCTACGACCACAGTTTTAACTGGAGGTGAAAAATGCGAATCGACATTCCTGCGGCTGTTCGGGAATCCCGGTGCCGACGAAGAAAGTTTTTTCCTGGCAGCAGCACCCGACAGCAATTTTTACCTCGCCGGCCGCCAAGGTAGTCAGTCCATCCTGCTTTTGATCGATCAGGCGGGGAATGTTTTGGGAAAGCGGTCCTTTGATTTCACCCAGGGTAATGACTTCATTGCGAATTTAAGGGTTGATAGTGAGGGGTTTATCATCGGCTCGGCCCGGGATCAGTTCAACACCAACACGATCAACATACTTTTCAAATATGATTGGGCCAATGACCAGTTTGTTTGGTCAAAACGCATCACCAACCCCGCATACATCCGCTTGGACGGTGTTTTTGAAAATCCCGCCAACGGAAATTACGTGTTTCATGGTCTTGCTACCGGCGAAATCGATAATTACATCGTCGAAGCTGACCGGAATACCGGAAATATTCAAAGGCAATTCCAGTCGGACTATGGAGCTAAAGCCGATGTGTTGCAGGGGCATTTTGTCACGTCGGATGCTGTATATTTTGCAGGGCAGGGGCGGCTTGGCGGCGCCCTGACAGATATCCGGCCCACACTGACCAAATTTGACCATGCCGGGAATATGCTCTGGTCAAAAATTCATCTGCGCTCGCCATCACAACCCTCCCGGCTTTACAACCATGATTTGATCGTCGAAAATGACACTATCGTCAGCATTGGCAGGGGTAGCCTTGCGGGGGGCGATTTGAGCAGCTCCGTTTTAGTTTTTTACAAAACAAGCCTGGAAGGCGAGTTGCATTGGGCAAAAAGTTTCACCATACCCGGCGGTAGCGAGGTGGCCGGATATAAAGTCCACCCTGTTTCCGGTGGCTATATCATTCAGGGATCGTACCTGCAAGACGGGAGCACGCCCAGGCTTTTTTTCGCCCGGCTCAACAAAAACGGCGGGGTGGTTTGGGCGAAACAAATTAACACGGAAACGGCTGCGGGCCTCGGCAAGCCGCTCTCCGTGGTTGCGGGTGATTTCGTGGTTTTTGCTGCGCAAACCAGTCAGTTTGACAATGGGGCAACCAACGACTTGCTTTTTGGTCAAATTCCGTTGGACGGCGTGACGGACAGCCTGGAATGTGAGCTGGTCGAAACTGTGAATCTGTTTGCTTCGGTGATTGAAAATCCATACGACGGGATTCGGCTACCGGCTGGTTTTTCTCCGGATTACGTTTTTGCCAACTTTTCGCCCTCCGCTCAGTTTCCGGATTTGCCGGAGTTTGAAATCCCCGGTTGTGAATGTTCGGAAGTAACCGATACCTTCGCCGCCGAAATAGTCATCGACGTTCCGAATGTTTTTAGTCCGAATGGCGATGGCATTAACGATACATTTTACCCGCTGTGCAAAGGCATTTCTGAGGTACGGTTATTGCGCATCTTCGACCGTTGGGGTGAGAAAGTTTTTGAAAGAAAGAATTTTCAGCCGAATGAACCGGCACTGGGCTGGGACGGTACCTACAGAGGTAAACCGGTGGTTTCTGATGTTTTTACCTATTACGTGGTGTTCGTCTTGAACGATGGCTCGGAGGAGATCAGGAAGGGTGATTTGACTTTGCTTCGGTGAAATTTCACCGCTGTATTAAAATTCATGCATGAAAAAATTTGCAAAAAAGATTTACCACAAAATCCGTTACCCCTACATCTGCACCCATTCCGGTTTGGTGAGCGGGCAAACGATCCGGTTTCACGTCAACAATCCGGTGGAGCAGTTCCGGCTTGAAAAATTTGGTGGTGAAAAAGATCAGTTGGAGGGCCTGCTTGACATGTTGCGGGCCGACGATGTGTTTTTCGACATTGGCGCATCGGTCGGGGCATGGTCCATTCCGGCTGCGAAAAAAGCAGCGAAAGGCACCGTGATCAGCTTCGAACCAGACCCGGAGAACCAGGATCGACTGCAACGCAATTACGAATTGAACGATATTTCCAATTTCCGGATCATGCCGTTTGCCGTAGGCGAAGAAGAGGGGGAACTCGAACTTTTTACAGCCGGGGCGTACGCCGCTTCGCCGAGTTTAAGGCCGGTCAATAAAATTGCAACCTCCCTGAAAGTGAAAATCAAAACAATTGACGGGTTGATTGCCGAAGGGGAAATACCAGCGCCCACCGTAGTGAAAATTGACATCGAAGGTGCTGAAATGATGGCCCTGAAGGGTATGTCGGAGCTGCTGTCAGGCGCACAAAAACCGAGGGTAATCTGGGTGGAGCTGCATCCGGTGTTTTTGCCTTCATTTGAAACGAACCTTACGGAGATATTCGGGTTCTTAATCGGGAAAGGCTACCAGATCAATAAGTTAGTACCGAGGGAAGACCAGGTGATATGTGATTGGGTTTTGCCTTCGTAAGATTTTGGAAGTCAAGATATTGTAGGCTGATTTTTGCCCTAATTGTTATTTGCCGAACATGAAATTATCCATCATCATCCGATGCTTCAACGAGGAGAAGCACATCGGCCGTTTGCTCGCAGGCATCATGGAGCAAACGGTGGAAGACGTCGAGATTATCCTCGTGGACAGTGGTTCGACGGATGCGACCGTGAGCATCGCTTCCAATTTTCCCGTAAAAGTGATCCAGATCAAGCCCCAGGATTTTTCCTTCGGCTACGCTCTGAACGTCGGTTGCGAAGCAGCTACCGGCGATATTCTGCTGTTTGCCAGTGCCCATGTTTACCCGCTCTACAACGACTGGCTGGAACTGATGTTGAAATCCTTTGAAGACGAACAAGTGGCGCTTGTGTACGGCAAGCAGCGGGGCAATGACCTCAATAAATATTCCGAGCATCAGATCTTCCACAAGTGGTTTCCCGAGGAAAGCACGATGAATCAGCCTCATCCATTCTGTAACAACGCCAACTGTGCCATCCGCCGAAGCCTGTGGATTGAACAACCTTACGACGAAATCCTGACCGGACTCGAAGACCTCGACTGGGCCAAAAAAATCCTGGCCAAAGGCTACCGAATCGCCTACCAGGCTGAAGCGACGATCATTCATGTTCACCAAGAGCAATGGAGCGATGTGTTCAACCGCTACCGGCGGGAGGCGATTGCGCTGCGCCTGATTCAGAAAAATGAGACATTCAACTTCCTGACTTTCCTGACTTTACTTTGGAAAAACTGCCTCCACGACTGGCAGCAAGCCCTTCACGACAAGGTGTTTTTGAAAGAGTTTTTCAATATTTTTCTCTTCCGTTTTAACCAGTTCTGGGGTACTTACCGGGGCTATAAAGCTTCCTATTTGATGGACAACCAGGTGCGGGAGCGCTTTTACTATCCGAAGGGTTTTGTGGTGAAAAAAGAAAGCCCGAAAGGGAGGGAACGGCGGCGGATTGACTACACGGATATACACATTCCGCACCAGCACGTGGCTAAATAGCGCCAACTGTGCGCCGGTTTTGTTTGTTGAAATGAATGCTTATCTTGCACAACCTTTTAAAGTAAAATCCATGACTCCAACCCTCGAAATAGAAAATCCACTCTCGATGCTCGTTCGTCACGGTCCTGTTGTGTTCAAGAGCAGCATGGGCCGTGAAGCTTTCCATCGTTTTTTGCTGCGCAACAGTGATTTTAAAATTGAGCGGGACAAACAAGGAGTTATTTCGATATCACCATTTTTAGGTCTTGATGATGGCTACCTGGAAGGAGAGGCTTTCTTTGCCCTTAAATTATGGTCAAAACAGCATCCCGAACTTGGAAAAGTATTAAGTCCTTCAGGTTCCTTTGATTTGCCTGACGGTTCCACCAGCAAGGCTGACGGGGCTTGGGTTTCTATGGAAAGACATGAACGTTTGAGCGAAACGGAACGGAAAAAAATCGCCGCCATCGTCCCAGATTTTGTTATGGAAGTCCGCTCACAAACCGACCGCCTCAGCAAACTGAAAAAGAAAATGGAAGACACCTGGATCGCCAACGGTGTGAAACTCGCCTGGCTGATCGATCCGATTAAAGAAAAAGCCTGGATTTACCGGGCTGACGGGACTTCGGAAGAGGTAAGCTTTTCCGAGAAGATGAGCGGCGAGGACGTGCTGCCCGGCTTTGAATTTGACCTGAAAGCAATGGATGCCTGACGGCGGTTATTTTTTCCCATAAAGTTTAAACTCCTGCAACTCCAACTCAAACCCCGGCAACACATCTTCCCCACTTATTTTTTTATCAAAACCCACGACAATTTCAATCAAACCTTCCGGCTTGTAAACGTAAACCCGCTCGTCGTAAGGGTCGATCAGCCAGCCGAGCCGGACGCCATTTGCCGCCCAGGTATTGAGCATTTTATCCTGCAATTTTTTCAAAACATCGCTCTTCGAGCGTACTTCCCCGATAAAATCCGGCACGACGGGGATGTAAGTTTCCTCAACCTGTTTGGGAGTGAGTTGGGCCATTTTTTCGCTGCTGACCCAGGCTACGTCAGGACTTTTGGTAGCTCCGTCGGGCAGGTCGAAGCCGGTGCTGGGGCTGAATACTTCACCGTTTTTGGTTTGAAGTTGCCACATTTTGACCCTGGTTGATAAATTGTTTTCCCGGATGCCCGATCCTCCTTTTACTGGCGCCATGATAGTGATGTCTCCGTTTGTTTCTCTTTCCATTTGAAATTCAGGGTAGCTGCCAGCAATTTTTATAAACTGCTTTTTGGTGAGGCCACGCACGATCACCTCCCCGCCAAATTGGAGTATTTCAGGAAATGGAAATGATTGCTTTTCAGAAGTGGTAGAACCCATTGCTTTTCAATCGTATTTTTGTGCAAGTTAACTGGTTTTCATAAAAAAATTTACTCAAAAGCACAGCCAATGCCCAAACTCATCGACATCTCCGTCCCGCTTCAACCCGGCCTGCCTGTCTGGCCCGGCAACAAACCATTTACCGTCACCCAATTGCAAAGCATGAAAAACGGTGCGGATGCCAATGTCACTTCGCTGGCTACCAACAGCCACACCGGCACCCACATCGACGCCCCGCTTCACTTCGTGGACGATGCGAAAACGACCCTGGAAATGCCCCTGGAAAAACTCGTCGGGCCTTGCCTCGTCTTAGATTTACAGGGTAAAACGAAAATCACCGCTGCCGATCTGGAAGCGCTGAACATTCCCGCCGGCACGGGAAAACTCCTCTTTAAAACCGACAACTCCCGCCTCTGGGACGACATGACCCACCCGTTTTACGAGGATTTCTGCGCCCTCACTGCCGATGCTGCGCAATGGGTCGTCGATCACGGCATACACCTGGTGGGCATCGATTACCTGTCCATTCAGCTTTACCACGATTCTTTTGAAACGCACGTGATCCTGCTGTCCAACGAAGTCGCCATCGTCGAAGGACTCGACCTGCGGGAAGTGGCGCCGGGCGAGTACCGGCTGATCTGTTTGCCGTTGAAAATCAAGGGTGTGGAGGGGACGCTGGCGAGGGCGGTGCTGGAAGAAATCTGATCTGGTTTTTGAGGTGTTATTTTTCTATTTTTGTCAAAATTTCAAGTTCAAATGGTAGCCACAGCCCAAAAAAGGATGACGATTGAAGCGTATCTCGATTTCGAATACGATGCTGAAATTCGCCACGAATACGTGAACGGAAAACTCATACCTATGCCATACACCACGAAAAACTACGGGCGAATCGCCTCAAATTTCAACACTCATCTGAACCTTTGTTTTAAAGGGGCCACACTCGAAGTGTTTCAGGAAAGCCGGATGCTCCACGTCCCCAATTGCCAAAGTTTTTATTATCCCGACCTCGTGATTGTACCCATCGAAGCCGGTACCTTTATTCACAAACAAAAAGTGGAAGCCGACCTTTATCCGGTCGCTTTGGTGGAAGTAGCTTCCGAGTCAACAGAGGAAAATGATAAAGACGCCAAGTGGCGCTGTTACCAGCAAATTGAATCATTGCAACAGTACGTTCTCGTTTCACAAACTGAAATGTTCGTCGAAGTTTACACCCGGCAGGAGGAAAAATCTACGCTCTGGACTTATGCTTCCTACTCCAAACCGGAAGAGGATGTCCTGATCACTCAGTGTAAAATCAAATTGAGCGACATTTACGACCGGGTTCAATTTCCCAAGCCTGACCACCAATCGGATGCTTAATTTTTTTCAAACTCATCTTTTAAACAGCTGAAATCCTCCGGCGTATCGAGGTCAATTTTCCCTTCGGGGAACGCTACCAGTTTCATCTCGTCCCTGTACCGCAACATCAGCGGTTTCGCTCCTTTCTCACCGTCGAGGGTGGCCAGTTCCGCAAATAGTTTTTGATCAAAAACAGCCGGTACACCGAAAGCGCCGCCATATTCCGAAGCGACGACGGGAGCGCCGGTCTTCCGCCATGTTTCCATCAATTTTTTCAAAACAGCCGGACTGACATGGGGCTGATCGCAAACCATGAGCAGGACAGCTTCCGTTTCAGGATGGTTTTTCATCAAAAACTCCATGCCGCAGGCAATCGTGCTGCCCATGCCGTCGGACCAGTTTTCATTTATTAAAATGTTGACAGGGAGGTGGTCAACCGCCGGTTTGATTTTTTCAAAAAAAGCCCCCAGCACGACTACCACATGTTGGCAGCCCGTGGCCAGTCCTACGTCTGCCATTTTTTCGATCAGCGTTTTTTCACCGATTTTCAGCAATTGCTTCGGCCGGCCGAGGCGGCTGGAAGTGCCGGCGGCAAGCAGGACGATGGCGATTCGGTCAGTCTGAATTTTCATGCGATCAGGCAATTGGGTGGTGATTTGTTTCAACGACGTACATTCCCATTTTTCCTTTGTTTTTGACTTCAACTTCCCCACGGTAGGTGCAGTGGTATTGTCCCCCGATGCGCCGGTGGGTTTCTTCTGAAATATTGATGGTGCCATGTCCGGCGTTGTTTTCCATCCGGCTGGCCACGTTCACGGTGTCGCCCCAGATGTCGTAGGCGAATTTTTTGCTGCCGACCACGCCCGCCACCACTTCGCCCGTGTGGATGCCGATGCGGATGGGCCATTCGGGTTTGCCCTGGCTTGCGAGCGTCCGGTTTCGTTTTTCAACGAAATCGAGCATCTCGATGGCCGCTGCCACAGCGTCGGCGGGGTGCGTTTTGTTTTCAGCCGGAAGGCCTCCGGCACACATGTAACTGTCGCCGATGGTTTTGATTTTTTCGAGGCGGTGGCGCTCGCTGATTTCATCGAAAGCCAGAAAGCACTCGTTCAATTCCTGCACGACCTTGCCCGGTGGCATACCCGATGCGATTTTTGTGAAACCGGCGAAGTCGGTAAATAGTACCGACACGGACTTGTAATGCCTCGGGGTGGCTGCTCCGTTGGACTTCAACTCATGTGCCACTTCGCCGGGCAGGATGTTGAGAAGCAAGCCTTCCGCCCGGCTGCGCTCGCTGTCAATTTCCTGTTTTTGGGCTTCAATTTGTTGGTTTTGGAGGGCGAGGCGTCTGTTGAGCCGTTGGGAATACAGCCAACTCCCGAAGATGACGAGCAAAATCAGCCCCAAAAGCCCACCGAGTAAATAGGCATTTCTGCGAAATTCTTCCTCCTGCACCAGTTTCAGTTCATTGACCTGTTTCTGGCTTTCCAGCAGTGCGATTTGTTGCTGCTGTTCGGCCTGTTGGTTGGCAGCTTCGAGGCTGTCGATCCGGCGGCGTTGATTAAGACTGGAGATGTCACGGCTTTGTTTTTCGGCCAAAAGCTGTTGGCGGGCCAGGTTGAGTTCCTGCCGATTTCGCTCCGCTTCCAACTGGGCGGTTCGGAGGTTGGCCTCTTTCACTTCCTGCTCACGCAGCAGCAGGGCGACTTCTTTTTCCTGCCGTTCGCTTTCGAGGCGCTGGTTGTCGGCCTCAAGCTGGAGACGTTCGTTGTTACTCTGAAGCTGCTCCAAAGTTAGTTGCCTTACTTCTTCGTCGGCGATATTCTGGAGGGTTTCACTTTCAGTGCGAGCGAGTAAGCTGTGCAGGGCTTCGAGGTACTGTTGCTTCAGGAGTTTTTCTCTCATCAGGCTGTCTCTGAGGGAGAGGTGTTGTTTGTAAAAATCGAGTGCCTTGTCGTATTCAAACAGTTTTCCGTGAATCTGTGAGGCCATGTCAAGCGCATCGCTAAGCACTTCGGCATTGCCCATTTTTTGTGCTGACTTCAAAGCCTGCTCGTTGTAGCGAAGTGCGCTGTAGATGTCTTCATTTTTAAAATGCAGGGCAGAAATCAGGTGCTGAAGGTAGCACTTCTGGCTTTCCTCCTTCCTGGTTTCTTCTGCTTTTTGAAGATTCGCAACCGAGCGGATGGAATTGCCGAGGTTGTTCCATGCAATACCGAGGTTGGTGTAAACGTAACTGGGCATGGTGATGTCTCCGGCGGCGGCGGTCGTTTCCGCCAGTGAGAAATACTCCACAGCAGCTTTGAAATTATTGAGATGGTTGGCGGCAAACCCAAGGTTATTGTAAACGGTCACCAGGGTTTTTCGGTCGTTGTTTTTTTCCGCAAGGTCTTTGAGTTTCAAATAGTAGGAGGTTGCTTTCGTAAAATTTTTTGACGCCAGGCAGGCATCGGCCAGGCGCTCAAGCGTCCGGATTTGCGGTTCGTAGACATTTCTTTGTTCATGCTTTTTTAATAAAATTAAAAATGCATCATGAGCCAGGGCGGGTTTGTTGGCTTTCAGCAGTGCTTCGGCAATTTTGGTTTGTATTGCCGTCAGGGTGGGGTCGGAGGCCTGCTTTTCTGCCATTTTTTCCGCTTTGTTATAGTATTCGATGGCTTTTTCATAAAAAAGCTCCCGGTTGTAAAGGTCGCCGACGGTGAGGCAGGCATTGAGGATTTCGGTTTGATCCTGTTTTTTTTCAGCAATGTGAAAATCAACCAGCGCAAACCTTAACTCATTTACCACTGGTGACTGGAGTACGTTTTCCTGCGTAATTTTAATGGTATCCAAAGGCCCGGCCAAGGCACTACCCGACCACGAAAACAGCAAAAATATAGATAAAGCAAGTTTCATTTTTCTTGGGTTGAAATGGGTTTTACACAAAAGATCAGGTCCGTCTATCAGACCGTAAACTGATTTTTTCAGGTGATTAAGTTTTCTCAAAAGACGCCGGCTTTGTCTTAGCGTTGCATAGTCTTTCATAAGCATTTATTCTATGTAGTAATTCATGCCCAACCTGAAAAACGAACCGGTCTGCGGATTGTAGATCAAATCGTCCGGCGTCCGACTGGCCGGAATTCCGGAATACTGCCGGTCAAAAAGATTAATTACTTTAATGTAAGCATCGAACCGGTCGTTGAAGGCATAGCGAAGTACTACGTCCACGGTTGAAAATTTGGTTTGGGGGTTGGGGCCTGCCGTCCGGCCCAACCCGTTGAGGCGGAGGTAATCAACAACGATCGTCGTTTTATTCAATCTGGAAAATACGACTCTGAGTTGATGGATGCGCCCGGCAAACTGGGGTAGCGATATAGTTTCGCTCTGGTCTTCAATACTAAGCCTCGCTTTTGTCCATGAAAAATTATACTGACCTGAAAGCCATTTTTTACCCCCAAAATTAAATTCATAAGCAAATGCCAACTGTCCGCCGTTGTACCGGATGGTTGAGTTGAGATTGTTGCGATACCCCAGCACTGCGTCGTATTGTGAGGAGTCCTGATTATATGCGGCCATTCTGCCAAAGCTGATCAAATCAGAGGTTTCGTTGAGAAACCAGGTCAGGTCTATGCTGGCACGGTCGCCTTTCGGGTTGATTCGGATGCCGCTTTCCCAGGACGTGGTGCTCTCGGCCTTCAATGGATTAAACGGGCGGCTGACCTGTGGAGCCTGGTCTGAATGGATGGAATAGGTGTTGGCAAGGTAAAATTCATTGGGAATTCTAAATGCTTTTCCCCAGGATGTTCGAATGTTGAGGCCATCGGTGATTTTCCAGATGCCAGCCAGGCGAGGCAGCAATTCACTGACAGAAATCGTGGAAATGGAATCAGTACCTTCAAGTGTTGAATAGCTGGCATAGTTAACGCCTGCTGTCAGGTTAAAGCGCTTTCCGTTGTAAAACAACTGACCGAAAAGATTCGATTCCAGCAGAAGCCGCGGCTCTGGCTCTACTGGAAATATATTTGGGTCAAAACTTAAACTGTCCAATCTGGTGCTGTTGAGTGAGTTGTTACTTTCCGAGGGGCGGGATAGCAGGCTGGTCATGGGGAAACCGGCAGTGATTTTGCCATTAGCGCCAGCCGTCAGCGTCATTTTTTTTATCAGGCGGTAATTGCGGACATGCTCAATGCGCCACTCATCCGACCAACCATGAAAAAACCGCAGCCCCGTGAAATACTGGTCATAACTTGATAAATATTTTTGTAAAGCAAGCCCCAAAGAGTCTCTGTCGAGGCGGTTGGCTTCAGCGAGTGCTGCGTTTTTCAATTCAATTGCCAGGGTATTCTGCAGAAACAGAGCTGAAGACTGGTTGTCCATCTGGTAGCTGAGGTAAGTCAGGTCTGTTTTGTGATTTTTATTTTCTTTCTGTTTGAAAAAATTGAGGTTAATTCTGGTAATGCGTTCTCCTGTGAAAGTCAGCGGGTTGCGGTAGGAAATAGCAGCAGTGTTCAAGCCGAGGGCACTGTGATCCCGGCGGTACATTGTTTCGGCGGAGAGGGTAATTCCCCTGAAATTGAGCGTGATGCCAAATTTACGGCTAAGGTGCGGCGTATTGGTCAGCAGGGAATCTTCGCTGCGCCTGCTGTAGTTCGGGAGGTTGATGAACAAACTATCGGTTCCGGTCAGCAACGGGTAACTCTCCGGATTATAATTGAAACCAACGTCGTAAAAAATATTCCGTCTTTCAAAAAGCACATTACTGCCGTAGGCGTAATACTTAAAAATGCGGCGGTCACGCCCCAGTTTTCCGCCGAACATTACGTTGACACTGCTGTAAAGCCCGCCTCCCACAGAGAGGTCGGCCTGCATGAAAACCGGTTTCTCCGACTGCCGGGTGATGATGTTGACGACACCGGCCGAAGCATCTGCCCCGTAGAGCGCAGCGCCTGCGCCGTAGATGACTTCGATGCGTTCGGCTTCTTTGACCGGGAGCTGGGCGCCGATGGGCATGCCGGCCACGAATGACGGCTTGACCGGGACGTCGTTGATGAGGATTTTGGTGTATGCATTGCCAAGCAGGCCCCGCATCAGAAAAGTTTCGCCTTCGATCGCTGACCCCGGTTGGCTTACCCGGATGCCGGGTGCCATTTTCAGCGCATCCACCAGAGTTTCGTAGCTGTTTTGACGAATTTCCTCTTTTGTTATAATGTAAGTGGAGTAGGGCAGGTCCGTCGCTGCGATGGGGAAACGACTGCCTGAGATAATCTGAACTTTGCTGTTAAAATTGGCCAGTGGCGTCTGTATGTCGTCCTGAACCAGAATCCGGGGCTGCAAAAGGGCAGTAGTATCCTCCTGGGCAAGTGCCTGCATACAGATAAAAAGGAATAGTACCGCCGGGGTGTAGATTGTTTTTTTCATTGCAGTTAGTCAATTTCGCTGGGGAAACCCTTTGATTTTTTCCGCAAACAAAATCAAATGCCTTAATGTCCTGTTAATTTTATAGAAATACTGACCCTGTGAGGCGACCAGCTTGTTTAGGATTTACCCATTTCAATTTTTTCTACCTTTGAACGCTTTTTTGAAAAATCGAAAATAAAAGCTCAAACAATGCAGCCAAAATATTTCAGATCCTTTTTATCCGCATTAGTCCTGTTATTTTGTACAAACTTTTTGACGGCTCAGATCAAAACCCCGGCGAGCCTCGATTGGGGCAATGATTATAATGAACCCAACAATACGGTTGCCACCAAGGTCATCGGTATTGTGCCTGATGGATTTTACGTGCTGCGTCAAAAAGTGATGGCAAGCGCCAATGCCCGCCCCCGAGCCTGGGTTGAATTTTTTTCAAAGGAAATGAAGCTTCAACGCTCGGAAGAGATGGACCTGAAGTACAAAGGAAAACAGCGTGATTTTGAAAATGTGGTGCTGCTGAACGGTCAGCTTTACCTGCTTACGTCTTTCAACAATACGGCGAAGAAGCGGAATTACCTTTTCAAACAGGAAATCAGCATGCGAACGCTGACACCTTCCAGGAGCCTGGAGATGATTTGTGAAAACGAGGCAAGGAACGTGGAAGTGGAGGGTAAGTTTGGTTTTCACATTTCGAATGATAGTACCAAGTTGCTGGTTTACAACGAATTGCCCTATGAAAAGAAAAACCCCGAGCGGTTTGGCTTCCGGGTTTTTGATCAAAATTTTGACCTGATCTGGGAGAAAAACATCATCCTGCCTTACCCTGACAACCAGTTTACAGTGGAAGATTACCGGGTGGATGACCGGGGAAATGTTTACCTGCTCGGTGTGTTGTACGAAGACAATGCAAAGTGGCGGAGGCGGGGTAATCCGACTTACAAATATGTCATTCTATCCTACACCGACAGCGGCAACGACGCCCAGGAGTATCGCATTGACGGAGAAAATAAATTTATTACGGATTTGACCTTCCGGCCTGCAAAGGACGGGACCCTGATTTGTGCCGGTTTTTATTCAGAAAGAGGAACCTACAGTGTGAAAGGGGCGACTTATTTTCGCTTGAACCCTGAAACCAGGGAGATTACCAACCGGAATTACCAGCCTTTTGATTTCAACTTCCTGACGGAATTTATGTCTGAAAAAAACAAGGAGAAAGCCAAAACCGCACAAGCCAACAATGATGTGCGCCGTGCGCCGGAGCTGTTCGACTACTCGCTTGACGAACTCATTCTGAGAAGCGACGGCGGTGCAGTGCTGGTAGCCGAACAGTTTTTCATCGAGCAGGATGTTTACCGGGATTATCCATATGGTTTTTATCCCTACGGCTTTTATGATCCGTTTTATAACAATCGATTCGGCCGGACGCAGACGGATTATTACTACCACTACAATGACATCCTCGTCGTGAACATTCGTCCAAACGGCGAAATCGAGTGGGCGTCCCGTATCCCAAAGCGGCAGGAAACCCGCAACGACGGTGGGTACTATTCTTCTTACGCCATGTCAATCGTCAGGGATAAATTGTTTTTTCTTTACAATGACAACGTGAAAAACTTTGCCGGAAACCAACGCTCCAACCGTTTTTACACTTATTCAGGTGGCGATGGCGTGATTGTACTGGCGCAGGTGAGCAAGGACGGGGAAGTGAGTACTTTCCCGATGGCTACCAACCGGGATGCGGGTGTTATTACCCGGCCGAAAATGTGCAAGCAGATCGGCAAGAGGGAAATGGCCGTGTTTGGCGAACGGAACAGGGGGTATCGGTTTGGTAATTTGAAATTTGAGTAAAATGTTTAACCATGTCTCACACTGCCCATTATCATTCTCCATTCGGCTGCTTTGAAATCAAAGGCAATCAGCGGAGCATCACCTCCGTGAAACTCTTGCAGGACGAAGTAGTTCCTCCTGAAAACTATCAGGATGCACCCGAGCACATCGTCGAAGCGGTGCGTCAGCTGGCGGAATATTTTCAACGCAAACGCCAGAATTTTGACCTGCCGCTTGACCTGTCGGGAGGTACGCATTTCAATCAAAGTGTGTGGCAGGAACTGCTCAAAATTCCCTACGGCCACACGACCAGCTACTCAGCCATTGCGAAGCAGCTCGACAACCCCGACTCCGTCAGGGCCGTCGGGCAGGCGAACCGGGAAAACCCTATCGCCATCATCATTCCCTGCCACCGTGTCATTGCAAAAAACGGCGACTTGCAAGGCTACTTTTACGGCCTCGACATGAAACGTAAACTGCTGGAGTTGGAAAACCCCATGAGTTTCGGAGAACAGGGTAGTTTGTTTTGACTATTTTTGCGGCCTTAACTGAATCAGGCCAAATATGAATTACCAACCAACACTCGATTTCGCCCGCCAACTTGACGAAACTGATCCGCTCCGCTCTTACCGGGAGCAGTTTTTTTTTCCAAAACATAAGGATGAAAAAGTCCTCTACTTCTGTGGTAACTCGCTTGGTTTGCAGCCCAGGGGCGTGCAGGCAGCCCTGGAGCGTGAATTAGACCATTGGCGGGAACACGCCGTGGAAGGACATTTCCGGGGTGAAATGCCGTGGATGTACTATCACCGGTTTTTGCTGCCGCAGAGCGCTCGTATCGTGGGGGCCAAAGAGTCGGAAGTCGTGGTGATGAACACGCTAACCACCAACCTGCACCTGCTCATGGTCAGCTTTTACCGGCCAACGAAGAAGCGTTTCAAAATCATCATGGAGGCGCATGCTTTCCCATCCGACCAGTATGCCATGGAAAGTCAGGTCCGGTTTCACGGTTTTTTGCCGTCTGACGCAATTGTAGAGGTAGCACCGAGGGCGGGGGAGGAGACGCTGCGGACGGAAGACATCCTGGCTACAATTGAGGAGCACGGCGATGAGGTGGCAACCGTGATGTTTGGTGGGGTGAATTACTACACGGGGCAGTTTTTTGATTTGAAAAAAATCACCGAAGCGGCGCACCGGACAGGCGCCGTAGCAGGTTTTGATCTCGCTCACGCTGCGGGTAACCTTCCACTGCAATTGCACGATTGGGGGGTGGATTTTGCCTGTTGGTGCAGCTACAAATACCTGAACTCCGGCCCCGGAGGCCCCAGCGGCATTTTCGTTCACGAGCGCCATGGCAACAATGCTGACCTTCCCCGCTTCGCCGGCTGGTGGGGTCATGACGAAGGGAGCCGTTTCAAAATGGAAAAAGGCTTCATTCCGATGCCGGGCGCAGCAGGTTGGCAACTGAGCAATGCCCAGGTTTTAAGCATGGCCGCCCACAAAGTAAGCCTCGACATGTTCGAGGAGGCAGGCATGGATAATCTCAGGGCGAAGGCGGTGAAAATGACCGGCTACCTGGAGTTTTTAATTGAAAACCTGAACCGGAAAGCGCAGCGTTTCAACATCATCACACCGAAAGACCCGGAGCAACGTGGCTGTCAACTATCCATCCTCACCGGTAACGAAGGCAAAAAACTCTTTGACTTCCTCACGGAAAACGGCGTGGTGGCCGATTGGCGGGAGCCAAATGTCGTACGAGTGGCGCCCGTGCCGATGTACAATAGTTTTGAAGATTGCTGGCGGCTGGCGGATTTGCTGGGGAGGTTTTCAAACTAAAATCTGTCACGCAACTGCTACCTTTGCCCACCGATGAATCTTTTCAAAGAAATAATTTTCCTGCTACGCAAGGAATTCAAGCTCGAGTGGCGGCAGAAATATGCCCTCAGCGGCATTCTGCTGTACGTACTTTCGACGGTTTTCATCATTTACATTTCATTTCAGCGGGTCAGTCCGCAACTTTGGAACGTGCTCTTCTGGATCATCATGCTTTTCGCATCGATCAATGCGGTGGTGAAAAGTTTCGTGCAGGAGAGCGGCCACCGGCAGCTTTACTACTACCAGCTGGCCAATCCGATTGCCATTTTGTTGTCAAAAATGCTGTACAATGCCAGCCTGTTGCTGCTGTTAAGTGTTTTGACATTTTCGGCGCTGAGTTTTATCGCAGGAAATCCGGTGGAAGAAGCAGGGCAGTTTTCATTGGCGCTGCTGCTGGGCAGCCTCGGTTTTTCCATTACGTTTACGTTTGTTTCGGCTATTGCCGCAAAGGCAGATAATTCGAGCACACTGATGGCGATTCTGAGCTTCCCGGTCGTGATACCGATCCTATTGCTGCTGGTAAACCTCTCAGCACATTCCATCGGTTTGTTGCAAAGCACCATGATCGGGCGTGATATCATGCTGCTGGCATCGGTGGATTTGATCCTGGTGGCGCTGGGATTGGTGCTGTTTCCTTACCTTTGGCGGGACTGAAGCAGTGATAAATTTGAATTTTATGAAAAAACATTGGTGGAAAGCCCTCGGCGTGGTCATTGTACTTTACAGCTTTTTCATGGGGCTGCTTACCCCGTTGAAAACCGGGATTCTCGAAGCCAATCCTGCCAGCGTTCGCACAGGGCAGGAGGTGATGCTGGAAGTGAAAGGCTACAACTCATTTTACACCCAGGCTCAGAATGAACTGAGGGCCTGGCTGAAAATGGACAGTGAAAGAGCACTGGCTGCCCGACGGGTCGAAGTGGTGGACGATCGCCTGGTGAAACTTACCTTCGACATTCCCGCCTTCCTGCCTGTCGATAAAAAAGTGCAGGATTTCACCCTCATCCTCGACAGCCCGGCTGATGGCGCCTCGGTACTCCCGTCCGGCGTTTTCGTGACGCAGGATAGTATCAATGCTGCGTTGGGGGAAACGGCCTGGCCCAATGCAGACATCGCTAACCTACATGAAAAGGCGGCGATTACTTTTCCTTTCAGAAATATTTTAGGTGAAACAATCCGTAACACCTACTACCACGTGCCGCTCTGGTTTGCCATGTTTATTTTATTTATCTCCGCCGTGGTTTACAGCGTGAAGCACCTCAGAAACTTTGATCAGCGGTATGACGAACAGGCCGCAGCGCTGACGAGCGTGGGCATACTGTACGGAATTCTCGGGCTCGTCACCGGAGCCATCTGGGCCAAGCACACCTGGGGAGCTTACTGGAGTTTTGATGTAAAACAAAACATGACGGCGGTCGGATTGCTGATTTACGGCGCTTATTTTGTGCTTCGTGCTTCGTTTGAAGATCCGGAAAAAAAGGCTCGCATCAGTGCCGTGTACAATATTTTTGCTTTCGCAACACTGATTCCACTGCTGTACGTCATCCCGAAATTAACGGACAGCCTGCATCCCGGCGCCGGCGGTAATATCGCCTTCGGAAGTCAGGATCTCGACAATACGATGCGGATGGTATTTTACCCGGCCATTATCGGTTGGACGCTGATGGGCGTGTGGATGGCACAGCTTATTTTCAGAATGAATCGCCTGAAACACCGCCTGCTGGAGGAATGAATTTTAAAAAAATATTTTTGTCAGATTCAGGGAAACGGAGCGGTAAACTTTGCCGGAACAAAAATTTGACCGACTTTAGCGCCCGAATTTGGACAGGAATCCGCCTAATGATAAAACCATGTTAAAAGCTGTAAGAAAAGCCTTCACCACACTTTCCCTTTTTCTCTTTCCATTCACCTTTTTAATGGCTCAGGAAGACGCCGACTTCATGCGTAGCATGGGGAAAATGTATGTTGTTGTAGCCGTTATTGCAGCCATTTTCATCGGGCTTGTCATTTTTCTCGTTTACCTGGACAGAAAGCTCACCAGATTAGAGAACCAAATTATTCATCATGAGTAAAGTCAAAAAGACGCTTACATTTTATGAAAGCGTTGAAAATTATTTTGAAAAAGCCGCACCTCATACCGGCCTCGAAAGAGGATTGCTTGATCAAATCCGGGTGTGCAACGCAGTTTACGCCATTCGTTTTCCGGTGGAAGTTCGTGATAAAAAAACCGGTGCACTCAGAGTGCAGGTCATCGAGGCCTACCGTGTGCAGCACAGTCACCACCGCCTGCCAACCAAAGGCGGTATTCGTTACAGCAACCACGTCAACCAGGATGAAGTGATGGCCCTGGCCACGCTGATGTCCTATAAGTGCGCCATCGTGCACGTACCGTTTGGCGGTGCAAAGGGTGGGGTAAGAATCAACCCGTGGGATTACGACGAGGAGACGCTCGAAAAAATCACCCGCCGCTACACCTACGAACTGGTTCGCCGTAACTTCATCGGCCCGTCTATCGACGTGCCGGCGCCGGATTACGGTACCGGCCAGCGTGAAATGGCCTGGATTTACGACACCTACCGCACCCTGCGTGAAAATGAACTGGATGCAGCTGGTTGTGTAACCGGTAAACCGGTTAACCAATTCGGTATCCGTGGAAGAACGGAAGCAACCGGAAGGGGCGTTTTTTATGGCCTCCGCCAGGCATGCGACCATGCCGAGGACATGAAAAAACTGGGACTTGAGCCCGGCATTGCAGGAAAGAAAGTAGTTATCCAGGGTTTTGGTAACGTAGGTTCGTATTCTGCTCAGATTGCACAGGAGGAAGGCGACGCTGTCATCATCGCTGTAGGTGAAGCTGATGGCTACATCTACAACGAAAAAGGTATCAATGTTCAGAAATTGATTCAGGTGAAGGCCGAAACCGGCTCCATTATGAATTATGCCGATGCTAAAAAATTCCCGAAAGAGGAACGTGGTCATGTGTTGGAACTGGAGTGTGATATCCTGATACCCGCAGCATTGGAAGAGGTGATCAACATCAACAATGCAAAGAATATCAAAGCGAAAATTATAGCTGAGGCAGCGAACGGTCCAGTTACCTCTCCTGCTGAAGAAATTCTTTTGAAAAAAGGCACACTCATCATTCCCGACGTTTACCTGAACGCAGGAGGTGTGACGGTGTCCTACTTCGAGTGGTTGAAAAACCTTTCGCACATGCGCTTTGGACGGATGGACAAACGCTACCGTGCACAAGGCCGGGAAGACATGATTGCATTGATCGAACAAATGACCGGAAGAAAAGCGCCGGTCGAGATCGTCAGCAAATTTGTCAAAGGTGCGGATGAGGTGGATCTGGTGCGCTCCGGTTTGGAGGAATCCATGATCAATGCCTACAACTTTACCCGCAACATTCAGAAAGAGAAAAATATTGACTTGCGTACAGCTGCATTTGTGAATGCAATTCAGCTGATTGGTCAGGACTACCAATCCATGGGTATCTTCCCATAGTGGTTAGTGCTGAACGAAATGAAAAAAGTTGACGGTGAGCGAAATGCTTCCGTCAACTTTTTTATTATCCTGCCTCTGTATCATTTTTCTGATACTCTTTTTAAGTTCCTGAATTTCAATGTCTTGCGTAATTTTTACTCCCACTCCCGGAAATTAACTTCTCTTTTCCGTTAGGGTAAAATCCTCCACGGGCGTTACTACACCGACGGCGAGATTCTGTTCTTTTTTTTTAAAAAAAGCAAACATCGATTAAACGTCCGGCAATTTCGCCAGTCTACTTTTTGTCTTAATCAAACATGTGTATGACTCAATTTTACCCGGCAGTTTCATGAAGCACAGACCGAGGCCTCGGTTTGGCGATCAAAGCGCTGCTCTGTTTTTTAATCAAAAACTTTTAATCAAAAATCTGATTGACATGAAAACCATCAAATGGCTTGCAATTTCTGCCCTGTTCATGGGCCTGTTTTTTTCAGCTTGTAAAAAGAACGAAGACAATGACCTGTCGGTGGAAACTACCCAGCAAATTGTTGTTTCCAGTGAAGATCAAACCACCGCTGAGGACCTCTTTGAAGATGTGGATTACCAGGTGGACGAGGCAATCGAAACCCGTGGCGGCGGCGGTAATTGCCCGACCGTTACCGCAGACCCTGACTTTCAAACCTATCCCCGAACGGTCACAATCGACTTTGGCGATGGATGCGAAGGACCGAACGGCCGCATTCGCAAAGGGAAAATCGTAGTGGAAGTTACCGGTGAAATCATCACGGCAGGTACGTCCCGTACGGCTACTTTTGTTGATTTTTTCATTGACGATGCGCAGATCGAAGGAACGAGAACCATTCTTAACGAAGGATTCGACGATGATGGGAATGTAACTTTTTCCCGCACGGTGACGGGCGGTAAGGTTACTTTCCCAAATGGCGATGTGGCAACCTGGGAGGCCGACCACCTGCTTACGCAAACGGAAGGTGGCAACACGATCACTTTTTTCGACAATGTTTTTGAAATCACCGGAAGCTCTAATGGCGTAAACCGAAATGGCAATGCCTACACCCTCGAAATTACAGATCCACTGGTGAAAAAGAGTTTGTGTCCCTGGATTGTTTCAGGTCAGGCTGAGTTAAATGTGATGAATAAATCCGTAATGATAAACTACGGAAACGGTATCTGCGACCGGAAAGCCATTTTGACTTTGCCTAACGGAACGGAAGTGGAAATTCTGATCAAGAAGTGGTGGTAAAAAAAGCGCTGAATCTGATCAGCTGGTTTTACTAAAAAAGGCAACCCCTTCTCCGACACCGGAGAAGGGGTTTAGCATTTCATAGGATTATAGCCTTAAATAGGCGGAAATAGGTGTCTATTGTATCATAAAAACCAAAATTGTTGCCAAAATATGGATGTTGAACTTATTAGTTAAAAATAAATTTAAAATAAAATTCTGTTTTACCCGACATTAAAGTTTTTAGTCAGGCGTAAGTTTCCTGATTCGAGGAGTTTAGTCCGTCAGCATCATCATTTTTACGGCTGAATCGGTTGGTGTCCCAAGACGGTAATAAAATATTCCGCTGGCGGGCAAATCCTGCCGGTTTAGCCTGAATTCATGGTATCCCTCGTTGAAATTTCCTTTCAATTCTTTCACCAAACGGCCGGAAACATCCATGACGGTCAGGGAAGCAGGCGATGGTTTTGGCAAGTAAAACCCGATCACTGTCTCCCGGCTGAATGGGTTGGGCTTGTTCTGGTAAAGCACAAACTCGCCTGCGTTTTCACCGCCGCTGAACTGAAGTTTCACATTTTGCAATGATCCATCAGTGCTATAAGCTTCTGCAGTTGTAAACCGGCTACCCAGCCGGAGCATTTGACTTAAACGGCCATCCGTTTTTGCTTGGAAAGTCAGTCGGAAAATTGTCTCGTCTCTGAGGGTATTCCTGTACTCTTCATTCCAGCTTGCGGTGATGGCGCCTTCTCTCAACAGTGCGAATCCGAAGTTGCCGGCATCTGCCACGGCAGGGAGAACTTCCACAAACTCAAGTTGGTCGGTATCGAAATCCAGTGTGAACTGAAACCCGGATACTTCAAAATTGCGTGTGGTAAAATCCAGGGTGTACGTTTCGCCGGCTGTTAGGAGTTGATCAGTTGTTTCAAAAACAAGGGTTTCGTTAGCACTGCGTTCATCCGTACTGCTGCCTGTGAAATTGGCAGAGTTGTTCACGTCCCCGATTTTGATGGCCACGAAATCTGCATCCAGAACATCCGCCGGCACATCGTTGATGTTGATGATTTCCGGGAATGGTGTCAGCCACGGATTGGCAGGGGAGGGGAATACGAATTTTTTATCCACAAACCGCCAGGAGGTATTGTTCGGAAATTTATCGGTGGTGTACAAAATCAACTTCCTGATTTCCACCAGATCGAAAGTGGTGATACTTTTCGAGTTGTTGGCATCGGCAGCGATGCGTTTGTACGGCGAATTGAGGAACTGAATACCCAGGATGTGCTGACTGATGAGAACCAGGTCATAGCTGGTCACACCTTGCAGGTGATTGTCGTCTTTGTAAGGCGTTACAGTCACGTCGTTTCCGATGGGAACGCCAACAAAATTGTAGCTGCCGCCGGAGCTGGTAACCATGGATCCGCTGGATTGACCGCTCATATTGACGGTAACGTTGGCCGTGGGGCCGTTGTTTTCGTTTCCGATGAAACCGCCCACGTTGACAACCAGTGTGTCGTCGGGGCATTGACCGTTGCTGGCTTGAACGATGATGGCTGTTTTACAAAAATCCTGATTGCCAACGGCGTCGGTTACCCAAATTTCGACGGAGTCGATGCCCATTTGGTAGCACTCGTAGGTGTTCGTCGTATCGTTTACGTTGGATGAAAAAGAAAACTGTAAATCGCCCGGACAGTTGTCAAAACTGCCGTCATCAAGTGCGCTGGCGTTCACCGTTACCATCGGGGGAGATAGCGGAGGCGTGGAGGACCCTGGGTTGATCTCCACGATCAGTCCGTTCATGCAGAAAACCGTTGGTTTTTTACAATCGACTACTTCGAACGTTGTGGTACAGCTTGTCTGATTGTTGCAGCCATCATTGGCGGTGAATGTGACGGAATAGGTGCCGGGCGCTACATTGGTGAAAGGGCCAAAACCGGTTCCCAAATCCCCATTGGCCGTGATGATGACCTGCGGATTGCAATCCATTACATCCGGCATGGGTATAACAACGGTAGCACTACAGTTCAGGCTGTCCGTGATGCAGATCGTACCAATTTCACAACTAACAAAAACAGGGGCCACGTTATCGATCACGCTGATCGTTTGAACGTAGGAGATGAAACCGTCCCAGGGGTCGCTGTCTGGGTCAGTGTCAGGGTTGGTAGCCTGGTTGGCCTGTGCTGCGCCGGGTTTTGCGAGGGGTGAAACCCGCCAGCTGTCCCTGAATGTGCGGGTGTCGCAGTTGCCATCGCCGTTAAAATCACAGGGCTCGTTGGGGAATGCAATCTGGAAGGCCCGTTCGGAAGATTCTACAACCTCCTGGTCGATATCTTCACCCAGCACACACCAGTTGATGACATTCCAGGTGCGCTCGATTTTGTAACAAGCCCCAACGACCGAGTAAAAAACGGTATCGGCGTATGAAATACCAATCATTTCACAAGTTTCAAAAAATATCTGTGGCTGTCCGAAGCTTGGCAGCGTATCACCGCAGATGACGGTGATGTCAGCAGGGAATGTAACCGCCCAATCGGAAACGTGATCTACAAAGATGGTTTGGCTGCAAACCTGCGACTGCAACCCGCCGGAATCGACAGCCCGCCAGGTACGGGTGATGGAGCCTTCCTTGCACTGGTTGATCGAAATATTGATATTTTTAGTCAGGGTAAAACTGCAATTATCCATGAAGGTAGGCGTGCCAAAATCGGGATCGAGCAATTCGTTTTGCGCTACGGGATCGCCGGCGAGGGCTGCCAGTTCCAATTCAAGTTCGTCAACATAAGTGTCACAGGTAATTCTTTGTGAAGAAGGGCATGAAACAGGGAACGGAGGTATTTTGTCATTTACCACTACCTGCACCATGCAGTCATTGAAATTATTGTAACAATCGAATACCCGGAACACGACCATAACGGGGCTGTTAGTGACGTCCTCGCAACAAAATACGACCGATGATCCAAATACGGTGTCGTCGTGTCCGTCGTTGCAGGGGTCATCCATGCGGCGCACCTCAAAATGATGGATACAGCAGTTGTCAAGGCTGCCATCGTCGAAAGTGGTGGCGAAAACGGTAGCCACTCCGTTGGAGTTCAGGTTGACGTCCGTCAGTTCATCGCAGACGGCTGTTGGTGAAATGTTGTCCACAACCGTTACCGTTACGTTGAGCGTACTTTGATTGCCGCAGGCATCGGTTGCAATGTAGGTGATATTGTGGTTGCCGACACCAAGGCCTGGAGGCGGAATAAATCCACCCTGAGAACCGTCCGTACCCACGTAAACGGCTTCGCCGATGGGGGTTAAAATCTGAACGGTGAAACTGTTGCAATTGTCCGTCACGGATGGTGGTAAAAGCAAACCTTGCGAACGGCAAGGGTTTGGCGGGACTGCCTGTATGTTTGCGCTCACCTGAAATGGCGGGCGAGTGATGACGGGCGCTGTTTTATCTTCAATTTTAATCACCTGCACATTGTCCTCTCCTCCAACTCCGGTTGTGATGAAAGTACCGGTGCACCAATCCAACACCGTCCATGTCCGGATGATTTTGAAACTGTTGCCGCAAGTCGTCACGATTTCATCATTCGGGAGGATGTTGTACGAACAAATGGGTGAACCGCTGACGTTCAGTACGCCTGACCCGGTGTTGTTCAAAACGCTGGCTGGCAGGGTAGGGGATACGTCAATTTCCGTCGTGGCGGGGTTCGTGTCTGTAATCTGAGGATTCAGCGCAGTCGGATTTACTATGTTTGGATGTGTGTTGTACTGCGTACAGCGCCAGACAATGTCTTCCGGAAAATCTACTGCCGGGCGAATCACCTGCAGTTCCTGCACACAATTGACAGCCTGATTGCCGGAGGCATCCAATGCCGTGTAGGTGCGTTGGATTCTGAAAATACCGTCATCGCAAATATTGTTGTCAATAATCTGGCTGCCGGCCAGCGAAAGTACTGGATTGGGATCGCAGTTGTCGGAGACTGTTGGCGGGGGAACGTTTGCAATATTTTCATTGCAATTTACCACGAGCGGCGACACGCAATCAATGACCGGCTTGAGTTTATCTTTTATTAAAATATTACCCCAGCAATTATTCGAATTGACGATTTCCTTGACTTTTACGGTCAGTGTCTGGTTGATGTAGCTGCCGTCGATTTCATAAATATTAACGGTGGACGGAACCATATCCGGGACAATTGCACCCGATTGTGTGGTCACCATCTGAATGCGGTAGTAACCGCCAAGCGGAAATAGTGCGTCGCCGTTGCATTGCTGATATTCGCCTTCCAGCACCATTTCAGGCGTCAGCGCTGCGATGCAGTCCTGATTGAGGGAAACCTGAAGCAGGCTGTTGCAGGTGATTCCTCCGCTTACAAGGGTTGAGCAGTTGGTCAGGGGAGTCGGATCGTCGGTTCCGCCTGAGTTGCCTGGCCAGCCGGGGTTGGAGCTTTGCGGGTTGTACCCGGAATCTGAAAGATCGCTCACCGTTACCGGTCCGCTGGCAGTTCCGGAAGCCGTAGCCTGAAATTTTGGAATGGCCGGTGCACCCGGCGCACCCGGTCTTACCTCAAAACGGAAACGAACGATGAATGTCTGTCCCGGCAGGAGCAATCCTCCTCCGCTGAGCAGGTCGCCATTGCCAGCAAACGCAAGATTTACGTTAGGTGGGATAGTGGCATTTGCCAAAGTGCCGTGTGCACCTACGGGCACGAGTTGCGGTACGCTTGTCATGTTGACAAAAGCAGTACCCAACATCGATGGAGCGCTCAATGCCTGGGTGATACTAAGGCCTGTGAGGTCGTCCGTACCAATGTTGGTGACGATGACTTCGGCAATGACATCAAAGCGTCCTGCCAATCCGCTGGAGGCAGGAGCTACTCCGGCAATGTGCTGTGCAGCCTGCAAAGCGGGCATGAAGTAGCTCGTTTGCATCGGGTTTGCAGCCACGGGTTTTTCTTCAATCGGTTGGTGGAAAAGTGTAGAATGCAAAACCGGGAGGGCGAATAACATCAAAATTGCCAAACTCCATTGGTTTGCAACCGGCCTTTGTGAATAAGTTGTTTTGAACATGATCTGGAGTATAATTAGTTAATAAAATACCAGCCTCTGGTGCTGCACTCGGCAACACAGCGGATCAATCGGAGATCGGGATGTGCGGTTTTCTTCGGGAATTGCTCTGAGAAGGGGAACTGATTTTTCGAGCTATCCCTGGTAATGTTTAACATTTAAATAATATCTAATATAATGCCAAATTGTAATTTGTCAGGGATTGATTACTTGTCAGTTGGAGAGAATTTTCACAAGTTACTTACATTCAGATTTTTATGATTTCAGAAAATAAAAAAGCCGGTTGGAAGGCTCCAGCCGGCTTTTCAGACAAGGCGTTAGTTTGTTACCTGCCTTTTTTCTCTTCTTTCACTTTCAGGATGTGATCGATGACTTCCGGCAATTGCTCGTGTCCGATGCGCTTCGAGAGAATGGTTTTATCCTCATCCAGCACGAAAATCTGCGGAGTGGTTCGGATGTCGTACAGCGTTTTGTACCGGCTGCGGTGGTAAGGGTCTACCGTGTTGAAGAAAACATCCATTTCCCGTTCCTTAATCGTTTCCCAGCAGGAGTCAATTTCTTTCATCGAAAAATTGCCTTCACTGTCACGTGTCACCAGTTTGGTACAAATGGCAAAAACAGCAACGCCCTTGTTTTTGTAATCTTTGGCAAACTTCACCATGTCGGGCATGGATTTTTTACAATGCCCGCATTCAGGATCCCAGAAAAACAGAACCGTCAGTGGCGACTTGAAGCCGTGAAGAGTGATTTTTTCACCGGCCTGTGTTTGCATTTCGATGTTCGGCGCTACCCGTCCGATGAGTAGTGGCGCCAGTTTATCCACGTTGTCGCAGATTTTTTTCAATTGTTCTTCCTCTGTCCAGGGTGCCTGTCCGGCGCAGTAGTATTTTTCACCGATGTGGACGTACACTGCATCCATCCCAACAATATTCGACTTTGCATAGGTATTAAGAAAATGGATGAGGTAAAATTTGAACGTCTCTGGAGCCGGGCGTACCATTTCCAGTAACTTGTCAACGGCAATATTGATGGAGTCGGGATGCTGCACGGTCATTTTATTAACGAAGTGGTCGATTTTTTGAAAAAGAAACGGAGTGCGCAACATTCTCGGATCTTTCAGGTCGATGTTGTCGAACCAGTGGTCCCGCATCCAGTAAAATGCTTTCAGGTCTTTCTGGTCACCCTGAAATTCGGGCATATTTTGCGCAGGAAGATTAGCTTTGATGATGGCGGCGGTCAAGGTTTTTGGGTGCTCTGCAATAATTTTTTGCTGGTAACTCTGTACCTCCTGGTCGAGGGCGGATATTTTTTCCTGGACTTTTTCCTTCTTTTTTTCATCGGCGCCTGCGGCTTCGAGTTGTTTGCGCAGGTCTTCGGCTTTTGGGCGGCGCTCTTCGAGGAAGTTGAGATATCCGTAAAATAGCTGGTTGTCGCCCGCATCTTTTACCTTCATGTTTTTGGTCAAATCTGTGGCAGGCATTTTTGTTTCGAGCGTAATCCACTGGTTGTTTTCATCGACCAGCAACTGAACAAACTGATTGTCGGGTGGCAGTACGATGAGGTACATTCCGCCTTCCAGTTTTTCGTTGCCTTCAAAGTACAACCAGCCGTTCGGTTCGACGTATGCAGTATCTCTCAGGTATTGCTTATCGCCGAAGTAATAGCCGAGGTAGGCTTCTTTTTGATCAAAACCATCAATTTTTACTTTGATTTGATAGCCAACTTTTTGGGAAAAAACAAAAGCCGGGAAGGCCACTAACAGAAGAATTACAGTAAGAATACGTGTCATTTTGTTGAGTTTTGATTTTGGTAGCCCCGTTTGCGGGACTTGTTTCAAACAAATACCGGAAAATGAAGTTTCCGGTTGCCTTTTCAATGAGAAAATTTCGTGCAAAAATACACAGCGCCAGGTTCGCACCCAAAAACGAAAGCCCCGCAGGTTTCATTGCGAGGCCTTCGTTTTTGGCGTAGCCATTGGTTGACTCACGGTTGGAGCAAATTACATTTTATTGGCAGAGCTGAAAATCCGGCTCCAGTTGATGCCATTAAACATGTTGCCATTTTTGGTTGAAAACCAGATGAACAGTGGTTTCCCGACGATGTGATCGTGCGGAACAAATCCCCAAACCCGGCTGTCTTCCGAATTGTGGCGGTTGTCACCCATCATCCAGTAGTAGTCCATTTTGAAGGTGTAAGAGTCAGTTTCCTGGCCGTTGATGAAAATTTTTCCGTCTTTCACCTGAAGTTCGTTTTCTTCGTAAACGCTGATGACACGCTCGTACAGGGCAATGTTTGCCGGACTAACTTTTACCGTAGCACCTTTTTTAGGGATGTAAACCGGACCAAAGTTGTCCACCGTCCAGCCGGAGAAGTGTTCGCTGTCATGAGGGAAAAGGTGATTAGGCTGAGGAGCTGGTTGTTCCAAAAATTCAATCGTAATGTCCGGGCCAAATGCCTTGATCTTTTCCACTTGCGTTGAGTCGAGGAAGAAAATGCCTGCCTGCGGGTTACTCTCGGCAGTATTCACGCCCAACTCGTCCAGTTTATCTGTGTTGACCGGGCCGCTCGGCGAGGTGATCCTGTAGAGGAATTGCATGTGCGTTGGGTTTTGGGCAGGTTTTCCGTCGATGAAGACTTGCCTGTTGATAATCTGAAGACTATCGCCCGGCAGGCCGATGCAACGTTTGATGTAGTGATCTTTTTTGTCGATGGGCCGCACGACGAGGTCAGCCTGACCGCTTTTAATCTGCATAAAACGCTGAGGCGTGATGGCTCCCCGCCGGAAGTCGTGGATACTCCAGGTTCGTTCCGGGAAAATATACACGCTGTCACCCTCCGGGTAATTGAAAACTACGGGGTCGTAGCGTTTGATATCCGTCAGGGCAGGGAGGCGATAGAAGGGCAGGTTGGGTTTTGAAATGTAGCTTTCACCACCAACCACCGGCACTTGATTGTGCAGCAAAGGCAGCATCAAAACCGTTTTCGGCGTGCGGATGCCGTAGTGGGCTTTGCTGACAAAAAGGAAATCACCGACTTTCAGAGAGCCTTCCATGGACGAAGTCGGGATCGTGTATGCCTCGATCAGAAACATCCGGATGAACGCTGCCGCAAACACAGCGAAAATGATCGCTTCCGCCCATTCTCTTCCCGGAGTTTTGGTAAAGGGGTTTTGACGGATTAGCTTCTGCAACTCCCGGCTGTTGTTGTTTTTTTGTGCTTCTACAATTTTATCGTGGTATTCTTTTTCGGCGATCAATGTAGGGCCGAGGTATTTGTCACCCTTGTTTTGGCCGATCATGTAAAAGATGGCCGGCGCAAAAATGACGGCGATGGCGCTGTGCCAGAAAGTATATTTCCCGAATGAGCGCACCATGTCCACACACAAGCCGACATAGATGAAAATATTAACGATGGGAAAAAGCAGCCAGGCAGCGTGTGCCGGCTTGCGGCCCACGAGTTTGCACATAACGACGAAATTCAATCCCGGAACGAGCGCTTTCCAGCCCTGTTCACCGGCTTTTTCGAACAGCTTCATCATCGTGATGCTGAACAAAACGTAAGAAACGATCAGAAAAATCAGTATTGCCATTTTTTTAAAGAGTTGGAGAATTGGAGGATGGAAAGCTTGTGGGCGATGCCGAGCCGGCGTCAATCCATCAATCAATCGATCCTGCGATCCTCGAAAGGTCGCAAAGATAATTTAAAATGGAAGCTGTAAAACCGGATGGAAAGACAAATTGGCAGGATCATTCGACATAGCCCTCGACGTAGAGCTTTTCGGCCTTGCGCTGACCGCTGAAAAACACCGTTATTTTTTTATAAAAATAGCCCTCCTTCCTGGCGTCGTACTCAATTTTAATGACGCCCTCTTCGCCTGGCGGCACTATTTCCTCTGACCAGTCAGTCGCCGTACAGCCGCACGTGGAGCGGACATTGTCAATGGTCAGCGGTGCATCTCCGGTGTTTTTAAAACGAAAATTGTGGGTGACGGGCTTGCCCAGTTTCAGGTCGCCAAAGTCGTGAGTCGTGGGTGAAATCCATTCGACTGTGGCATCAGTGAAGTGTACGTTTAACAAAAATAAAAATGGGAAAAGAAATGCCGTCATGTTGAAAATTTCACCAAAAGTAAGCGAAAGCTGTAAAACTCCTCATTCCTTTTCCGTCGTTCCTTCAAGAATCTCCCAGGTGTGGTCAGCCAGTAATTTTATGGTAGCCTGAAACTCAACGGGCGATGTGCGTCCCCATTCATTGGGTCCGACCATGGAAAGGAATTCGGTGCCGTCCTTGCGGGTGTAGAGGTGGTAGGTATGGCTGATGAGTGGTTTGAAATTCATTTCAGCCTTGTAAATCCGTTCGGAGATTTCCACTCGCCGGTGGATTTTTTGGGCCTGTTCGGCCAACAGTTCCACCTGCTTTCGGATTTGGTCAAGCTGCATGTCGGTTTGCTCGTACATGGCCGTGACGGCAAGCCCTTTCACTCTTCCCCTGTCGATGGGCTTGATGACGGCGCCTCCGACGGTATGGGCGTAGGGCAGCAGGTGGGGCGTTTCAGTGGTTTTGTCCTTGTCGATCGGATTGATGAATTCTTTTTTTTGCTCTTTCACGATGTTAAATTGGGTTAGCGATACGGGTCAGGGTGCAAATTTCGGAAAGTTTCCGTTTCCCTGCTTTCGGACAAACGAGGGGCGATTTGGTTCAAATAAAAATGCCGGGGCTGGACTCCAACCCCGGCATTTTTTATTTGAAAAAAACTATTTCAAAATAAACTCGCTTGAGCCTGCCAGGTGGCCTTTGTTGTAAACTTCCACCGTGTATTTTCCTTTTGAAAATGCGCCCAGGTTCGGGTCCCAGTGGTGGCAGATTTCCTTTTCGTCGTTGGTGTAGTCGTACTCTTCCATGAAAGAGTAGAGGACTTCCTCGCCGGTGTCACGGCTGTAGATTTTGCCGCTGCCCAGGCCATCTACCGCCATCGTTTCACCCACTGGAGTAAGAATGCGCACGTAAAATTGTTCGGTGCCTGGCTTGGCAATTTTATTCTGGGAAGTTTTGAAACAAATCTTCAGCTGATCTACATTTTTGGCGTATTTTTTCTTCACGGTTTTACCGCTGTTTCGCTCCTTGAGCGGCGTCACGTCAATGGTTGGAATCTTGATGACAGAGGCAAGATTGACCTTGTCGGCCAGCCTTGCTCGCTCATCGGCCAGCTTTTGCTTTTCCGTGCTCAGGGCGACGTTCTCGCCGGAGAGGAGCTGGTTTTTTACTCTTGCGCTGTCCAGGTTTTCAGCGAGGGAACGGCTGCGTTCGGAGAGTTGATCCCGTTCATCACGCAGCGATTCATTTTCTGCTTTTAAACGGGTGATTTGAGCGATGTACTGTTCGACCTGATCTTTGAGATTGTTGAGTTCCGCTCTGGCCCTGCCCATCTGGTTGCCGCCGCGGATGAGCTGGTCGATTTTGTCACGCTGTTGTTTCAACTCAATTTTTTGCTGGTCGATGATGGCGTTAAGCTCGGCGTTGCTGCCCCGCATTTCTTCCAGCTCGGAGAGTGCTTCGTGGTATTGTTTTTCAAGTTCGATTTTCAGTTTATCGGCTTCCGCCAGTTCGGATTTTTGTGCTTCGATGACTTTGCCCTGGCTGACTTTGTTGTACAGCAGAATTGCGTTGATCGCAAGCAAAGCAACCACTACCACTGCGGCAATGGCGAGCAAACGTTGTTGGGAGGAGTTATTAGATGCCATGTTTTTAAAATTTAGCTTTTACCTTGAATAAAGTTGTTCGTGTGTGAATGTAAATTTTTTCTGTGGGAGGATTTTACCCGAGTTTCTGTCAGGTGTCGCAAATTTAAAATAATATTAATGCCTGACACCAGATTCGCTATTTTTGAACGTCATTCCAGATGATTTCTTGCGCTTGTTTTCAATGGCTGATTGATTAACTTCGCCTGAAAATTTCCTTAAAATACGCCAAATATGATTGACTCAATTGACATCGCAGATATTCTTTTCCTTGATATCGAATGTGTTTCCGGCCAGCCTTCCTACGATGAAATGGACGAAACGTTGCAGGAACTTTGGCATCATAAAAGTAAAAGTCTGCTTCGGCGAACCGGTAACGACGAACCGACCGGGGAGGAAGTGGAGGACCTCTACAAAAACCGGGCAGCGATCTATGCTGAGTTTGGTAAAATCATCTGTATTTCCGTCGGGTTTGTGACCCGGGACGCTGAAAAAAAGTTGAATGTCAGGCTGAAATCTTTTTCTCATCTCGACGAAAAACAATTGTTGACTGATTTTTGCCAACTGCTCAACCAGCATTACAAGAACCCCAACAAACACTTCCTTTGTGGTCACAACATCAAGGAATTTGACATCCCTTACATCTGCCGTCGTCTGGTTATCCATCAGTTGGAGTTCCCGGCATTGCTGCAACTTCACGGCAAGAAACCTTGGGAAACCAAATACCTCCTCGACACAATGGAGCTCTGGAAGTTTGGCGACATCAAAAACTTCACTTCACTGAAACTGTTGGCCGCCGTGCTTGGCTTTCCTTCGCCCAAAGACGACATCGACGGCAGCGATGTGGGCCGGGTTTACTGGGAAGAGCAAGACATCGACAGAATTGCGCTCTACTGCGAGAAGGATGTGCTGGCCACCGTGCAGCTTTTCATGCGTTTCCGGCGGTTGCCGCTTTTGACGCCGGAGCAGGTGACGCATGTCGGAAGATAACGCAGACTATTGGTTTTCAATGCAATAGACGAGGAAGTGGTTCTCAATTTTTTCATAAACGAGCCGGTAATTACCCTTAAATTCTGCTTTGATAACCTGGGCTGAAGTCTCGCCGTTGGTCTGAAAATGAAACGGAGTTACGAAAATATTTCCCTGAAAATCCAACTCCCGGCGGCCGTAGGCTTTGTAGAGGGCTTCCTTAGCGCCCCAGTAAATGTGCAGGTGCTCAAGCCGGGTTGGTTCCTCCAGGCTGGCCATTTCTTCTTCCCGCATAAATTTGTGCGCAATGGCCCCGATTTTGGCTACGAATTTCTGAATGTCAATTCCGGTTGGGACATTTGCCAAAATGACAGCCACAAAATCGTAGGAATGACTGAACGAAAGATGAAACGGCGTGCCCCAAATGTGCGGTTTGCCGAATGGGTCCTTCAGCACCGGCACTCGATCTTCGTGGCCATGGTCCAGCAGCATCTCGTGAACAAGGAAACGGCTCGCCAGCCATTCGAGGCGGCGGCGGCCTTTCACAGGTGCTAATTCTTTCTCCTCAACCGGATGTAATCGGAGCGACTGACGAAAATAAGATTCATCCTCCTCGATTTTCCAGATACCGAGGTAAGCGTCGTCAGCCAGGTCTTTTTTTAACCAAAGGGGCATGGCGGAAGTTAGTGCGTTTTAAATTTTGAAAAATTGAGCCGGGGGCAAAGGTAGGGTGCTAATTCTATTTTTATCATTTCAGAAGGCTCAACCATTTTTTGTCCATGAATTTTAAAAAAATTGCACAATTAACCGGGCACAATGCTGCCATTTTTTCCGTCGTCGGAGGACCTGATGAGAGGCATATTTTCTCAGGCGCCGGTGATGGCTGGGTAGCCCAATGGGACCTCGACAATCCGGACCTGGGGAAACTGGCTGCCAAGGTGGACACGCAGATTTTTTCCCTCTGTTATTTAAAAAATGAAAACCGGCTGGTGGTGGGAAATATGAATGGTGGGGTTCATTGGGTGGACCTTGCAGATGCTGCTAACACCAAAAATATCGCTCATCATCAAAAAGGCGTGTACGATATCCAAACGTTCGGAGGTGCAGTTTTTACAGCAGGCGGCGAAGGGAAAATCACCCGCTGGTTAGTAGAGGAAAGTCGCTCGATTGAAAGCTATCACCTTGCCAATCAGTCGCTTAGATGCCTCGATTTTTGCGAAAAAAGAAACGAGATTGCAGCAGGCGGCAGCGACAATGCCATATATTTTTTGGATGCTGAAACGCTCGAACTCAGACAGGTGCTTCGCAATGCCCACCAGAATTCCGTGTTTTCCATACGGTACAGCCCCGATGCCCGTTACCTGCTCAGCGGCGGCCGGGATGCACATTTGAACGTGTGGGATTTGGATCAAAATTTCAAAAAAATCTATTCCCAGCCGGCGCACTGGTTTACCATCAACAGCATAGTTTTTCACCCGGATGGCCACCTGTTTGCCACCGGCAGTCGTGACAAAACCATCAAAATCTGGGATGCTGAAAATTTCGAGTTGCAAAAAGTGCTGGAAGGCGCTCGTGACGGCGGGCATTTCAATTCGGTAAACAAACTTTTTTGGTCAAAACACCGGAACTTGCTCATCTCGGCCAGCGACGACCGCTCGATGATCCTCTGGGGAATGATGAATGATGAACTATGAACGAGGGATGTCCGGGAAGCGCTGTTCATAGTTCATCGTTAGGAAAAAACGGCAGCAAGGCAATATTCGGGAGAATCTCAGTAATTACCAGTTAACTAACCTGCCTTGCTATTGCCCGCTGCCGGTATGAGGAAAAAGTTGGATGGTTGAATGAAAAGTGAGAGCATGTTTATTAAACTTGGTCAATTCAGATTTCAGAGAGCGTTTTGACTGATAGCTTTAGATTTTTTTTGAAAAAAATAGCACGGTTTAACTTCACCGTGCTACGTTTATGAAAAAAGTATTGCCTGTTGTATGTCAGCAAAGAAAAAGGGAGCAGCATACTTGTCCAAACCTAACCATACCGTTAAGCGGCGTTTATATTTACTTTAACCTCTTGGTCTGTCAGATGGGAAAACGTTAAGGGGAGGCTCTTTTGTTAAAATGTTGATGTTCAGTATTTTAGTTGAATTGTTAAAATGCTGATCTGTAAATGTTAACACCCGTTAAACACTTCAACGAGCTTTTATTTTGAAAAAACAGCCATCAAAAACAAGCCCCGGCAGGGGAATTTTGACCGTCAATGCGTACGTTGACGGCATCCGGCAGGGCGATCGGGTTTTGCTCAGCAGGGCCATCACGCTGATTGAAAGTGCCCGTTCCGAGCATCAGCAAATTGCCCGTGAAATTCTTGAAAAATGCCTCCCGTACACCGGCAACTCCCTGCGCATCGGCATCACCGGATCGCCGGGGGTGGGGAAGAGCAGTTTCATCGAAACCTTCGGCAGTTGGCTGACAAATGAGCAGGATCGGAAACTCGCCGTACTCGCCATTGACCCGACGAGCCAGGTGAGCCGGGGCAGCATTCTCGGCGACAAAACCCGCATGGAAAAACTCTCATCGGACCCGAATGCCTTTATCCGGCCCAGCCCGGCGGGGGATTCACTTGGCGGCGTGGCGGCCCGCACCCGTGAAGCGATGCTGCTTTGCGAAGCTGCCGGTTTTGACACCTTATTTATAGAGACGGTAGGGGTGGGGCAATCGGAAGTGGCGGTGCATGGCATGGTGGATTTTTTCCTGCTGCTGCTGTTGCCCGGTGCCGGTGATGAACTGCAAGGTATCAAACGTGGTATCGTGGAAATGGCCGACCTCATCGCTATCAACAAGGCCGACGGCGACAATATCGAGCCGGCCAAAACGGCACGGCAGGAATACGCACGTGCCCTGCACCTGTTCCCGCCAAAGAATAGCGGCTGGTCGCCTAAAGCCGTCACCTGCTCGGCACTTTCCAGTGACGGAATGGCAGCGATCTGGGATTTATTAATTGATTTTCAAAAGATTACAAAAGAAACTGGCTGGTTTTTACAAAACAGAAAAGAACAGTCAAAACGCTGGCTGCATGAGCAACTGGAGCACGAGTTGAAGCGCCTGTTTTTCAGTAACGAAAATGTTCGGCAAAACATCAAGAGCATCGAACAAGCAGTGGTAGCCGGGAAGATGCCTGCGGTGAATGGGGTGGGGGAGTTGTTGGCGTTATTCACTCAGTCTTCTTTGCCTGTTGTTAAAGAAAATCAGAAAGATTAGCTTTGTAAAACAGGATAAGCGTATTGTTTTAAAAATTTGAAAAATGTCAAGTTCTACGGTTCAAATAAAAAGCAGGGTGACAATTCAGGATTTAATCGAAGGCGTCAAGCAGCTCAGCCCTTCGGACCTGAATGAGTTTATATTAAAGGTAAACCGGTTGCATGATCAAAAAATCAAGGTTGATTTGACACAAAAAGAGCGGCTGCTTTTGGAAAAAATCAACGAAAAACTCCCTGAGGTTACTCAGCAGCGCCTTGAGCAGTTGCAGTCGAAAAAATCAGAAGGAGAATTGAAGGATGAGGAGCAGGAAGAGTTACTGGCAATTGTCGATGTAATTGATGACATGAACCTCGAACGTGTGCGGGCCCTAAAGCAACTTGCCGAGTTGCGAGGTATCTCCGTAAATGAAGTCATGAACCTTTTCAAGATTTCTCAAACTCCCAATGTCTGATAAAAAAATAACCGGTAAACTCAGGTTGAAAGTTTTCTACCGTGCCAGGCACCACTGTGAATATTGCATGTGCCCCAGCTCTCATTCTTCTGCTAATTTTTGTATCGAACACATCATACCCATTGCAAAGGGAGGAACCCATGATTTTAGCAACCTTGCCCTCCCTTGTCATGGATGTAACGGGCACAAGCACGTTAAAACTCTTTATACAAATCCTGTGTCAGGCGAATCAGTTCCTCTTTTCAATCCCCGGACACAATTTTGGAAAGAACATTTTCAATGGAATGAAACCCAGACTGAAATTTTAGGTCAAACACCTGTGGGGAGAGCTACCTAGATGCTCAGAGAATGAACAGAAAAAAACTTGTGAACCTCCGTTTTGCTTTGAACGCATTCAGAGTGCACCCGCCAGATCATTCCATTTAAGTTCTACCATCCTGCCGTTTTGTCACCTCTCACCCGCCCATTTCCTGCCACCTTTTTTCATTTTTTACCAAAAAACACACAAAAAGTCAGTCAAAACCCGCTGGCATGTTCATTGATTGGCACAAAGTGAACTTTTGACCAAAATTTTTAAAAAACTAATAGCATGAGTAAAATTATAGGCATAGACTTAGGAACAACCAACTCCTGTGTGGCTGTCATGGAAGGTAACGAGCCGGTCGTGATCGCCAACGACGAAGGCAGAAGGACAACACCCTCCATCGTCGGTTTTCTTGACAATGGTGAGCGTAAGGTAGGTGACCCTGCCAAGCGCCAGGCAATAACTAACCCGGGACGCACAGTCTCTTCGATCAAGCGTTACATGGGTCAGCGTTTTTCTGAATCCAAACAGGAAGTTGAGCATTCATCCTACAAAGTTGTGAAAGGCGACAACGATACTGTTCGAGTGGATATTGACGGCAGGCTTTACACCCCACAGGAAATTTCTGCGATGGTATTGCAGAAAATGAAAAAAACAGCTGAAGACTTTCTCGGACAGGAAGTTTCCGAAGCAGTCATCACAGTTCCTGCTTACTTCAACGACTCTCAGCGTCAGGCGACCAAGGAGGCAGGTGAAATCGCAGGCCTGAAAGTTCGCCGGATCATCAACGAGCCGACTGCCGCAGCTTTGGCTTACGGCCTCGACAAGCGTCACAAGGACATGACCATCGCCGTGTATGACCTTGGTGGTGGTACTTTTGATATCTCGGTGCTTGAGTTGGGTGACGGTGTTTTCGAAGTAAAATCCACAAACGGTGACACCCACCTCGGTGGTGACGACTTCGACCGCAAGATCATTAACTGGCTTGCCGACGAGTTCAAGGCTCAGGAAAACATCGACCTGCGCAAAGACCCGATGGCGCTCCAGCGTCTGAAAGATGCTGCCGAGAAAGCGAAAATCGAGCTGTCTTCTTCTTCTGAAACAGAAATCAACCTGCCGTACATCACGGCCGTTGACGGTGTGCCAAAGCACCTCGTACTGAAACTCAGCCGCTCCAAATTCGAGCAACTGACGGATGACCTCGTACGCCGTACGATCGAGCCTTGCCGTTTGGCACTGAAAGATGCCGGTTTGACAGCCAGCGACATCGACGAGGTGATTCTCGTGGGTGGTTCTACTCGTATCCCTCGCATTCAGCAGGTGGTTGAAGAGTTTTTTGGTAAAAAACCAAACAAAGGCGTAAACCCGGATGAGGTAGTTGCCGTAGGTGCAGCGATCCAGGGTGGCGTTTTGACGGGTGAAACCAAAGACGTGCTGCTTCTCGACGTTACGCCACTCTCATTGGGTATCGAAACAATGGGCGGTGTTTACGACGTGGTGATCGAAGCGAACACAACCATTCCGACGAAGAAATCCAAGATCTACTCTACGGCTGCTGACAATCAGCCCAGCGTGGAAATTCACATCCTGCAAGGTGAGCGTCCGATGGCTCGTGACAACCGCACGGTTGGCCGCTTCATCCTCGATGGAATTCCACCGGCGCCACGTGGCGTGCCACAGGTAGAAGTTTCTTTCGACATGGATGCCAACGGTATCCTTAGCGTATCTGCGATGGACAAGGGTACCGGCAAGAAGCAGAACATCCGCATCGAAGCCAGCACCGGTCTGAGCAAGGAGGAGATCGAAAGAATGAAAAACGAAGCACAGGCAAATGCCGATTCGGACCGTGCCGAGCGTGAAAAAGTGGACAAGCTCAACGCCGCTGACTCACTGATTTTCCAAACAGAAAAGCAGCTGAAAGACTACGGTGATAAGGTTCCGGCTGACAAAAAGGCACCGATCGAAAGTGCCTTGGCTGAACTGAAAGAAGCGCACAAGTCCGGCGACCTCGATAAAATCGATACAGCTACTGCCAACCTGAATACAGCATGGCAGGCTGCCAGCCAGGAAATGTACCAGGCTACCCAGCAAGCGCAAGCTGAGGGTGGCGCTAACGGCGCAGGACCTGACCAGGGTGCCGCTGACAGTAACACCGAAGACGTCACTGACGTCGAATTCGAGGAAGTGAACAGTGAAAAGTAATTTTTAAGAATAGTTTTTTGAGAAAGGTGGCCCTGCTTGCAGGAGCCACCTTTTTTTTTTGCGGTAAGTCATCAGGCAATTGACTGTTTACCCGGCTACTTTTTCCAGTGACGGTTATTCCACCAAAGTTCCGTATCGCTGTGCCGGTAGAGTTCGGCGCCGTCCGGGAGGATGAGGATTTCATCGGTAAAAATTTCCCGGTCATCGTTTTTCAGTCGGAAAGAAACCTGAATGCGCCCGCCATCAGATTTCAGCGTGAAAGGGCAGTCGATAAGCACCCAGCCATTGGGGTCAAAAACCTTAGCCTGAAAACCGGTACCAAACTGGTAGTCGCTCACTTTCTGTCCCTCCTGATTTTCTTCTCTGATCCTGAAAATGATGTCGCTGAAACGATCTTCATCACCGTAAACCCAAGCCAGGAGGTGGTAAGTCGAGTCTTGCTTTCCAAATTTCAGAGGGCCTTCAAAAATCAGGTTTTCCTCACTTCCTTTTCCAGCAAAAGCGCCGCTGCCGTGGTAGATTTTCGACGATTTTTTTTCATCAAAATCAATAAAAACAAAATCCGGCAGGCTGTCGGTTGATAAAAAATCACCGTGGGAAAACAACGAATCGCCGGCGATGGCTTGCCTGATTTTCTCCTTTTGATTTTCGATTCGCCGTTCAAATGATGCCAGTTCCACCTCGTACAAGTCCCAGTGGTCCGTTTTGTGCAGGAGTTTGGATTCCGTCAGCAGGTGGTCGTACCAGTGGAGTTCGTCAAGAACAGAGAGGTAGCTGTAAATCATCAGCAGCGGCTTGTCGTTTTTGTAATCTTTTAAAATAACCGGGGGGCGGTAAGGCTCTGTTACGAGCTGTAATTGATCGAAAGCCTGCTGCCGGGAGGAGCGGGTCAACATGGCGCCTGTTACCGGAAGTCCCGTCTGGTAAGAAAGTACAAGCGATTGCTGAATGACCATGCTCTGGCCCGGAGCGAAAAAGTTGTTCGAGCCGACATTATAATATGGTATGGGTAAAATGGCCTGAAACCGCCCGTAGTCGATGTTTTCAATTTCTGAAAACCGTTGCCCCGGCAACAGGTTGGGTGCTTCCCGGAGCTTTTGGGGGTGGTAGTTTCGATCGCTTTTTTGAAAAATGACAGCTTCGTAACACAGCAGGGCGAGACACGCTGTGAGCACGCCAATTGCCAACGGTTTACGCTTCCACCTGGCAGACCAGTGATAAAAACCGGCGAATGCTACCACATTGATGACAAAATAAAAGACCCAGGCAAAGCGCCCCGTCGAGCGAAACTGCCGGAGCGGGCCGGAGTAGTCGAGTAAAAACTCCAACCCTTTCGTGGCGAAAGGTTGGCTGCAGGAAAGTAAGGCGAAAATGGCGCCCATCCAGATCAGAGGCCAGTAAAACTGCTTGTTTTCTATAGAGAAAAAATCAAGTAACGGCTGTTTGAACCTGCGGCCCAGCCAGCGAAAAACAACTGCGAGTATGAAAATATCCGCCACCATGCCCACGTACGCCCAACCTTCGAATTCCGCCTTTTCAACTTTGATAACATGCTGATCAATCCATTGGTACAACGGCATTTCCATGGATAAAAAAATGGACTCCCATCTGGCATTGTAGGTGAAAAATCCGGCGGGCTTTGGGCTTCGGTCCGTCACTTCGTCGGCGAGGATCATCCAGAAAACGAAGAAAGCCAGCGGCACCCCGATCATTACGAAGTAGTGAAATGCCCACCGCCCCAGCCGTTGCCAGCTGAATTGCCGCAGCACCGAAAACATGAAATACAGCGAGATCATGATCACCGTAATGGCAAAAAAATAGAAATGCAGCATCGAGGAAACGAATACGACAGTGGCAAGGAATACAGTGGTTCTCCATTGCTGCTTTCGCTCAAAACGCAGCAGTCCGTAGATGACTGCAGGCATGACGAACAGCGGCGCCAGCCCCATGTGCGGTATCATTCGCATGTGCTGCGGCGCAAGGAAGGTGATGCCAAGCGCAGCGGGAAGTGCAAACCAGGTAGGTAGGTTTAAATCTTTAAAAATAAGGTACAAAAAAAGAACGCAGAGCAGGATGCACAGCAGTAGCAGCAGGTGAGTGATGCCGAAGATGTATTTGGGCAGGGAAGGGAAAACCGGGGTCAGCCATTTCATCAAAATAGCCAGGCCGGGCAGCTCCGTTGCAGCCACAATGTGTTCGCTGTACGGGTAGTTCATGCCCTCGAACCAGGTGGCAGAAGTGCCGAATTTTCCGTGCCAGGCAGCGTTGAGGTAAGTTTTTACACCATCCCGGTAGGGGTCGAACAGGAGCGGATCGTCGAGATGCAGAACAACATGCTGGTAGTGGAATAACAAAAAGGCTGACGTGAGAACGATGGTAAGTAAAACTCCCTTCAGGGTACTGCCGGTCATGTGCATTTGTTTTTAAAATTTTGCACAGCAAAAGTAATTGACCCGGTAATAGTTCAGGATAAAAAGTTGGAAAGGCAGTACTCTGAATGGGTAGTTTGCAACCTGCATGCACTTCTACCGTATGTTAAATAAGTGAACCAATTGACTTAAAGCTTAGTATTATCATACCCAAAATCTAAATCCATTCTTAGTTTTGCATCGTTTTTTAAAAAATTGTTTAAAATTTTCACTCACCTCAAAGCAACAATTACCAGCTTTTTCACTGTATTTAAACTAAATCATTTTAAGAATGAAAGTATTTTTCAAATCCCATTTCTTATTACTCTTGCTTGCATTGGTGGCATGGACGGGTTGCGAAAACTCGAATCCTAACTGGAAACAGGAGGCCGAAAATCCGGAGTCTTTGCATACTTCCCTGAAGAAAATCACGGACGTCATCGTTCACGATATTTTTTCTCCGCCGGTGGCCAGCCGAATCTATGCTTATTCGACGGTAGCTGCCTACGAGGCGATGGTACCGGGCCACCCGGAGTACCAGTCCCTGCAAGGCCAGTTAACCGATCTGAAAGACGTGCCTCAGCCAGAGGCCGGTCAGGAATACTGCTACCCGCTTGCAGGTACGAAAGCCATGCTGGTGGTTGGTAAGGCACTCATTTTTTCTGAAGAAAAAATCGAAGAGTTCGAAAAACAGCTGCTCGCTGATTTCCAGAAAATCAACATGCCAAAAGACGTGTACGACCGGTCGCTGGCCCACGGTGAAGCAGTGGCAAAACACATCCTCGCATGGGCTGACAAGGACAACTACAAGCAAACTCGTACTTTCCCCAAATATACGATCGATGACAATCCTTCCCGCTGGAAGCCTACGCCTCCGGACTATATGGACGCCATCGAACCGCACTGGAACAAGATCCGGCCTTTCGTGATCGATTCTTCCACGCAGTTTTTACCGCCGCCGCCTACGAAGTTTGACATGAAGGATAAAAACAGCCAGTTCTACAAAGAAGCACTGGAAGTTTACAACGTGATGAACGTGGAAGAGGCTGAAAAAGAAGAGCGTATGGCTGTGGCCAAATTCTGGGATTGCAACCCTTACGTTTCTCACCACAAGGGCCACGTGATGTTTGCTACCAAAAAAATCACTCCCGGTGGTCACTGGATGGGTATCTCTCAGATCGCCTGCAAAACGGCCAATGCGGACATTATGAAATCCGCACAGGCTTACACGCTGACGGCGATTGCCCTGGCTGACGGTTTCATTTCTTGTTGGGATGAAAAGTTCCGCAGTGAGCTGATTCGTCCTGAAACGGTCATCAACACCTACATCGACCCTGAATGGCTGCCGGTGCTGCAAACGCCTCCGTTCCCGGAATACACCAGCGGACACAGTGTGATTTCTGCCGCTGCAGCTACTGCACTGACGGAAGTATTTGGTGACAACTTCGCTTACACTGACTCGGTTGAGGTGGAGTTTGGTATGCCACCCCGTGATTTTGCTTCCTTCATGAAAGCTTCTGAGGAGGCTGCCATCAGCAGACTTTACGGAGGTATTCACTACAGCCCGGCATGCTTCATTGGCGTGGAGCAGGGTAAAAAAGTAGGAAAATTCGTGGTGGAAAATGTAAAGATGAACAAGGGTTGAGCAGTCATTTCCGTCTTGCTTTCAACAGGGTGTGAATTGAATTCACACCCTGTTGAAAGCAAGACGGAAATTTCCTCGCAAAAAAATCCATCTCTTTTCACAGAAAAAACTTTCCGGCAAGCACCCGGAAAGTTTTTTTTCTTTGTGGCATACAACTGCCGTAAAAAATGGATTTTTTTAAAAAAACAGGTCTTTTTCTATCTCCTGCGATTGCGGTTTTGGTTTTAATGTTGCCTCCGCAATGGGGCCTGTCGGCAGAAGCATGGAAGGTCTTGTCCATGTCCGTCCTCATGCTGGGTTGGTGGGTGACGGAGGCCGTACCCATTCCGGTAACGGCCCTGCTACCCATGATCTGCCTGCCGTTGCTCGGCGTAAGCGAAATGAAAACGGCTGCTGCACCATACGCTCACCCGATTGTTTTTCTTTTTTTCGGTGGCTTCGCCATTGCGCTGGCCATGGAGCGCTGGAACCTTCATCGCCGCATTGCCCTGAACATTGTGCAGTGGACCGGCACCAATGCCAACGGTATTATCCTCGGATTCATGCTGGCCACCGGCTTCCTCAGCATGTGGATCAGCAACACCGCTACCACGTTAATGATGCTGCCGATCGCACTTTCCGTGATCGGGCTATTAGTTCAAAAACGGGATGATGCCGGTAACAAAGGCGTTCGTAATTTCTCGCTTTGCCTGATGCTGGGCATCGCCTATGCGGCTAATATCGGGGGCGTCGCAACGCTGATCGGTACACCGCCGAACGTGGTTTTTAAAGGTATTTTGAAAACGAGTTTCGGTATCGACGTTAGTTTTCTCGATTGGACTTTAGTGGCCCTGCCTTTCTCTGCGATCATGCTGTTTGCGACGTACTTTTTTCTGGTTAAAATTCTCTATCCCAGCAGGTTAGGTAAATTTCAGGATGCGCAGAGCGTAATCGACAGCGAGGTGGAAAAACTTGGTAAGCCCGGCACCGGAGAGAAACGCACTCTTGCCATTTTTATAACAACGGCCCTGTTCTGGATTTTTGGCGCATTCATCAACGAGATCAACCCATGGTTCAAACTTTCCGATGAAATAGTTGCCCTGCTGGCAGCTGTGGCGCTGTTCGTCGTACCGGTCAATTTCAGTGAAGGTATTTTCGTGCTTGAATGGCGGGACACGGAGAAGCTGCCCTGGGGCATCCTCCTGCTGTTTGGCGGCGGCCTCAGCCTGGCCGATGCGCTGGCTAAAACCGGCGTCATCGACCTCATCGGGCAGCAGTTTGCCGGCATTCAGCATGCGGAACTGTTCGTGATATTAGGCCTTGCTGCCGTGTCTTTATTTCTCACAGAAGTGATGTCAAACGTGGCGCTTGTATCCATTTTTCTGCCAGTAGTGGGCGCCATTGCTGTGGGGGCAGGCATCGAAGTGACGCACCTTGCAATGCCCGTAACGATTGCAGCCAGTTGTGCTTTCATGCTGCCCATGTCCACGCCTCCGAATGCCATCGTTTTTGCCAGCGGGCATGTGACCATTTCACAAATGGTAAAGGCGGGGATTGTGTTAAATCTGATTACAATTCTGCTGGTGGCGGTGCTTGCCAAGACCTTACTGCCTTTGGTGTTTTAAAATGCCAACAATTCACAACTCATTAACTGAATTCTATAAACTTCCCACCTTGCGGCGCATTAGTTTTGTAGCAAAATTTTTCAAACATGAAACCTCTCCAGTTTTCTGCGGCTGCTGCTAAACCTCTTTTTTTTAAACAGGGTTCCGAAGCAAACCTCATTACTGAAAAATTCAAAGTTTTAGGGAACTGTGGCAAGTGTAAAAACCACATCGAAAATGCATTGAAGGAGGAAGGTGTTGGCCACGCAGTCTGGGACCAGGCCACGAAAATGGCAACCGTAAAGTTTAATCCTGAAGTCATCACAATAGACGAACTCCATCAAAAATGTGCTGATGCAGGCTACGATACCGAGAAATTGAAAGCGGGAGATTAGGCTAAAAAAACAGTACTCCGGTCATCGGCTCTACCGGGCGCCGGTAAAATGGCAAATTTCACCGTTCATTTTTAAATCTTTCAAGATGATACGACTTCGCTCAATTCCGTACCTTTTAATGGGGGGCATTATGGTTTACCAGTTTTTAAAACAAAAAACTACGGTCAGCCTCGTTACCAAAACTTTTAAAGCATCCGGCAATTGCAGTTTGTGTAAAAACCGTATCGAATCAGCGCTGGAGGTGCGTGGTGTGAACAAAGCGACCTGGGACCTGCAATCCGGGGCAGTAACCGTAAAATTTAACCCAAAGGTCACAAGCCTTGCTAAATTACAGCAGCTTGTCGCAGATGCAGGCCACGATACCGGATCGGTGAAGGCTGACGACGAGATCTATGAAAAACTACCGGCTTGCTGCCACTACAGACACACTGATGGAGAAGGTTAACGTTATTCATTAGAGATTTCACTGTTGTTTTACCTGAAATGATGCACTTGTTATGATTAAAATTTCCATTAAAAATATGGTTTGCCGGCACTGTATTGAGGCAGCCCTCGGCGTCTTCCGGGACATGAACCTCGAGGTGACGGCCATCCAACTAGGTGAGGCGACGCTCAAACATTATCCCCGGGATATTGATTTCGACCAACTGGCCGAGCGCCTGCGCCGCAAAGGCTTCGAACTGATCGAGGACCGGGACAAACAAATCGTCGAGCAGATCAAAACCGCCGTCATCCAACTCATCCATCATGCCGGAGCTATGCCGGAGGTCAAAAATTCGATTTTCCTATCCGAAAAACTCGGTCTGAGCTATGCCTACCTGAGCAAACTTTTTTCTAAACAGGAAGGCATCACCATCGAGAAGTACATCATTTTACAGAAAATAGAAAAAGTAAAAGAGCTGATCTCCTACGGCGAAAAAAGCCTGAGCGATGTAGCCTGGGACCTTGGCTATAGCAGCGTGCAACATTTGTCGAGTCAGTTCAAATCCGTTACCGGCATGTCCGTCACCGATTATAAAAAGCTGGAAGTAAAGCCCCGGCGGGCCTTGAATGAAGTGGAGGAGTAGGGGAGGAGATGAAGGGTTGAAAAGTTGAAAGGTTTAACTGTAAAATTTAAACCCTTCAACTTTTAAACCATTAAACTACAGATTACCCATTTAGCTTACGGTAGTCAGCCAGGAATTTCTCCAGCCCGATGTCCGTGAGCGGGTGATTGAACATGCCCATGATGGAGCTGAGCGGGCAAGTCACTACGTCGGCGCCGTTGCGGGCAGCATCTGAAATTTGGCGGGAAGAGCGGATGGAAGCAGCCAGAATTTCCGTTTCGTAACCCTGAATGGCATAGATCTCAGCGATATGTTTGATCAGTTTCATACCGTCCCAGTTCGTATCGTCGATACGGCCGATGAACGGGGAAACGTAAGTGGCGCCGGCTTTTGCAGCCAGGATCGCCTGCGCAGCAGAAAAAACCAGCGTGCAGTTGGTCGGGATACCGATTTCAGTAAAATGAGAAATCGCTTTCACACCTTCCTTGATCATCGGCACTTTCACGACGATGTTGTCTGCCAGTTCAGCGAGGCGCTTACCTTCCTCGACCATACCTTTGAAATCAGTGGCAATGACTTCAGCGCTTACGTCGCCGGGCACGATTTCGCAAATGGCTTTGTAATGTTTTTCAATATTGGACTGTCCGGAAATACCTTCCTTGGCCATGAGGCTGGGGTTAGTGGTTACGCCGTCAAGAATGCCCAGTTCGGCAGCTTCCCGGATGTCGTTGAGGTTGGCGGTATCGATGAAAAATTTCATAAAAAGGATGAGTTGTTGAATTGTAAAATGAACAGCTTTGACTTTCGGCGGCAAAGGTAGGCATTGAGATTGTATCTTTGCCGCCGTTTTCCACCAAGAATATTTAACATGCTTGAAAAAATACTGACAGAACTCCAACCCACACAAACCAGGCTTGTCGCAGTCTCCAAAACAAAGCCGGAAGCCGAAATCCTCGAACTGTATAACAAAGGCCAGCGGATTTTTGGTGAAAACAGGGTGCAGGAACTCGTAGCTAAGCAGGAAGTGCTCCCCAAAGACATCGACTGGCACTTCATCGGCCACCTGCAAACGAATAAGGTCAAATACATCGCTCCGTTCGTTGCCTGCATTCATTCGGTGGATAGTTTGAAGCTGTTGAAAGAAATTAACAAGCAAGCCAAAAAGCACGACCGTTCGGTTGATTACCTGCTTCAGTTTCACATCGCTGAGGAAGAAACCAAGTTTGGGTTGAACCTCGAGGAAGCGGAGGAAATCCTGCAATCACCTGAATTTCAGAAACTTAAAAACGTCCGCATCACCGGCGTGATGGGCATGGCCACTTTCACGGAAGACGAGGTGCAGGTGCGGCGGGAGTTTAAAACTTTGAAAAAAATATTTGACACGCTGAAAGGCAGATACTTTCCGGAGGCTGCTCATTTCACCGAGGTCTCGATGGGCATGTCCGGCGACTATGCCATTGCGGTGGAGGAGGGGAGTACGATGGTGCGGATTGGCACCTTACTTTTCGGGGAAAGGTGATTCTTCGCAAGGTGCTGAACAAAAGCAGCCAAAAAAAATTCTGAGGGTTGCGAATCGGCTAATTTTGGGTTTTCTTTCAGGTTGAAAAAACCATAGCCAAACCACTTCATAACTATTTGATAATGAAAAAAATAGCACTTTGTCTATTCGCATTCGTCTGGGTAGCCGCACTTTCGGCCCAGGTTTTTACCCGTTTCAATGTCCCCGTCACTTCAGGCGGCGTCGAACTGCTCAACCCCTGGGCGGGCGGCCTGAATGCTCCGCAATGGTCAGCTGTTGACCTGGACGGCGACGGCAAGCTCGACCTCTACGCTTTTGACCGCAACGGCAACATTCACCTGACTTTCCTGAATACGGGCGGCTTCGGTGAAACCCGCTACGAGTTTGCTCCGCAGTTTGCTGCTAATTTTCCCTACTGCCGGAATTTTGTGCTGCTCCGTGATTACAACAAGGACGGCGCCATGGATCTTTTTGCGCATGCCGGCAACGAAGGGCTGCCGGCCATCAAGGTTTACAAGGGCAGTTTTGAAAACGGGCAACTTGTTTTTGAACGGATCGGCTTTCCGCAATGGACTTTTGACGTGATCCCCGTTCCGGCAGGCGGCGGGTTCTCCAACCTGCCCATCAATCCACCGGACTACCCGGCCATCGACGACATGGACGACGACGGCGACCTCGATATTCTCGCTCTCAGCTCATCGGGCAGCAAAATGAATTACTACCAGAACATGGCCACCGAAATGGGCTACACCGATGACACACTGATCTACAAACTGACCGACGACTGCTGGGGTAAATTTTACATTTTGCCATTCGCCGAATCGCTGACGCTGAGCCCTGACCCCGCCGAGTGCGTTTTTAATTTTCAAAACCCAGAACCCGACGATGTCCGGACGGGTGGCATTCACGGTGGCGCCACGCTTTGCACTTTTGACGAAGACAACGATGGCGCACGGGAACTCCTCTACGGCGACCTCATCTACCCGCACATTATCAAAGGAAAAAACAGCGGAAGCCCAACGGCCGCATGGATGAACAGTCAGGACTCTACGTTCCCGTCTTACGATGTGCCGGTAGAGATTTTTGACTTCCCGGCCTCCTACTACCTCGACATGGATAACGACGGGATCAAGGACCTCATCACATCCCCGAATAAAAAAGACGGTTCTTTCGACTCGAGGGTGGTTTGGTTTTATAAAAACGTGCAGTCCAACGAATTTCCCGTTTTCGAGCTCCAGCAGCAGAAACTCATTGTCGGGGGTATGCTCGATTTTGGAACCGGCGCACAGCCTGCTTTCATCGATTACAATGCCGACGGACTGATGGATATCGTCGTCGGCAACATCAATCGCTGGTTGCCCAATTTTCAGAATGACCCGTTTCTGGTTTTATTAAAAAATGTGGGCACGGAAACCGAGCCTGCTTACGAAGTTGTGGATGAAAACTGGCTGAATTTCAAGCAGTTCGCTTCCGTTTCGTTTGGTTTTGCACCAACTTTTGGGGACCTGGACAACGACGGCGACCTCGACCTTTTGGTCGGTGAGCGCTTTGGAAGCCTGTTTTTTGCTGAAAACATCGCCGGGCCGGGTAATCCGGTCAGCTTTGGCCCAATTCAGGCGCAGTGGAAGGGCATCAATGTCGGTCAGTATTCTACACCGCACATCCATGACATGAACGGCGACGGCCTTCCCGACCTGATCATCGGCGAACGGATCGGCAATATCAACTACCTGCCAAACCAGGGCACTCCCGAAGCGCCTGCGTTTCACCCTAACCCTGACGAGGCGCCAAACAATCGTTTTTTTGGTAAAATCAACACCCAGGCCCCCGGCTATGTCACGGGTTACAGCGCCCCGGTTATCATCGGCTGCGGCGGTCAAAAACTGCTGGCAACGGGCTCAGAGGAAGGCAAAATCAAATTGTACGAAGTGAATTCCGACAGCCTTGACGGGGGCGGTTTTACCCTGCTGCACAACGGCTTTGCCGGGTTTGCCGAAGGCGAAATCATACGGCCCGCCTTTGCCTCGCTCAACGGCGATGACCTGCTCGACATGGTCGTTGGCAACTACCGGGGCGGGCTGGGCATGTACAGTTCGCCGATCACGGACGGATGCCTCGTTTCAGCCAAAGAAAACAGGCCCGTGCTGGAGGCCGCCATTTTCCCAAATCCGGCTGGCGATGCACTGCACATCCGTTTGGGTGAAATGACTGCTGCGACGGCAAGTTTCCGGATCTTCAATGCAATCGGCCAGCTGGTTTCAAATGGTCAGTTTCAGGGGCAGTCAACGAGTGTTGATCTGAGCAGGCTGGGCTCCGGTATTTATTTAATTGAACTCCGGGCCGGCGGTGCAAGATCGGTGCAGCGTTTTGTGAAAAAATGATGCAAAAAATGCATCCGTCAGTTTCCCGGTTTGGGAAGCCGGATTCCAATATTTTTCATGGTTAAAAACTTCGAAGTTCTCATCGTGGGCGGCGGCGCAGCCGGATTTTTCTCCGCCATTACTTTTGCTGAAGCCAATCCCGGCGTCAGGGTTGCCATTTTGGAAAAAGGCAGGGAGGTTTTACAAAAAGTAAAGGTCTCGGGAGGAGGGCGCTGCAACGTAACGCATGCCTGTTTCGATGCGAAAGAGCTGGTAAAAAACTACCCACGAGGAAGCAAGGCGCTCATCGGCCCGTTTCACCGTTTCAGTCCTTCGGATACCGTTGAGTGGTTCCGGGGAAGAGGTGTGAGGCTGAAAACGGAGGCTGATGGGCGAATGTTTCCGGTAACCGATAATTCGGAAACCATCGTTCATTGCCTGTTGGATGCAGCCCGCCGAAGTGGCGTCGAAGTTTTAACCGGCCAGAATGTCGTGTCCATTCAACCACCGGATGCCAGCGGGCACTGGCGCCTGAAAGCTCAGGCAGGCGATATTTTTCAAAGTAAAAAACTGATGATTGCGACCGGCAGTAGTCCCCGTTTTTGGGAAATGCTGGCGGGGCTGGGACACCGCATCGTTCCGCCGGTGCCGTCGCTCTTCACTTTTAATATCAAAGATCCGAGACTAACCGGGTTGCTGGGTATTTCGGTGCCGGAGGCCCGGGTACAGGTAAAAGGTGAAAAACTTTCTGCAGCGGGCCCGTTGCTCATCACCCACTGGGGCATGAGCGGGCCGGCTATTCTGCGACTTTCTGCCTGGGGCGCACGGGCGCTGCATCAGCGAAACTACCGGTTTGAGATTGAGGTCAACTGGCTGGGAAAAGTCACGACAGGGGAAGCGCTGGAAACTTTGAACCAGTTGAAACTGGACTGGAGTAAAAAAATTGTGGCTGTCAACGGGCCGTTCCCTGACTTACCCAAGCGACTTTGGGAGCGTTTCGTGGTTGCGGCCGGCATCCCTGAGAGCATGCGCTGGGCGGATTTGAACAAAGAAAAATTGCGGCAGCTCGGCTTGCAGCTTACGTCGGGTTCGTTTCAGGTGAACGGAAAGAGCACTTTCAAGGAGGAATTTGTCACAGCGGGCGGGGTTGACCTCGACGAGATTGATTTTAAAAAATTTGAAAGTAAAATCCACCCGGGCTTGTTTCTCGCAGGCGAAGTGCTTGACATCGATGCCATCACCGGCGGGTTCAATTTTCAGGCAGCCTGGACAGGTGGATTTCTCGCCGGTTCAGCCATGTGATGGCTACCTTCCAATCGTCCCTCATTCTCTGACTCTCTCATTCTCTCACTCTCTCATTCTCTCATTCCCTCACTCTCTCACTCTCTCACTCTCTAATACCCCATCAAATATTCGGTCAGATTCACTTCGCTGTCGAGGTTCATTTTTTGGCGCAGGCGATAGCGTTTATTCTCAACTCCCCGCACGGAAATATTGAGCAGCGGCGCAATTTCCTTGGATGACAGGTTCATTTTCAGGTAAGCGGCCAGGCGCAAGTCGCCGGGCGTAAGGTCGGGGTATTGATCTTTGAGCCGTTTGAAAAACTGATCGTGGAGTTGGTTGAAATTGGACTCGAACACTTTCCAGTCGTCCTCGCTGGTCAAATGCTCATCGATCAGGTGCTCCATTTTGGTGAAAGCCCGGGCCGGAGGGATACTTTTTTGTGATCGGGAAGCCTGCTCCAATTCCTCCTTGATTTTCATCAGCATTTCGTTTTTACGCACGAGGTTCATCGTGGTATCAGCCAGTTTCCGGCTTTTGTTGAGGATTTCCGTTTGGAGTATTTCATTTCTTGCCTCGATCCGGTGTTGTTCCAATTCCCGTTCTTTTTCGAGTTGAAGCCTGCGTTCCTGGGCTTGCATACGGCGGTCGTGCCACTTCAGCAGTAGCCAGAAAGTGGCGAGGAGCAGGCAGAGGTAAACGACTTTTGCCCAAACGGTTTGGAACCACTTCGGCTCGATGGTGAAGCGGAAGGAGGCGATTTCGTCTGTCAATTCCGATTGAACCTGAAATTCATAGTCGCCGGGAGGAAGGTTGGTAAATTCCTTGCTGGATTCCAGCTGAAATGGCGACCAGGTTTCATGAAAACCTATCAGCCGGTGGCGCATGGCAGGCTGAAAAGTGAAATTCGGACTGGAGAAAAAAAATTTGAGTTGATTTTCAGAAGGCTTAAAAACGAAAGGCTGAATGATGTTCGACAAGTCGTCCAGTTGTCGTCGGCTGTTTTCAGCATGCGCAGCCGTGATGAGCGGCGGCGGGAAATCATTCAGGGTTTTCATATTGCTGTACTCCCCGGGCGGTAAGATGATGTAGCCATCATCGAGGCAAAACAAATAACTCGAATCGGCCAGGACGGCGATTTGCTCGCTGCCGGTTGGGAGGGGTATGCGCAAGGTGTTTTTTTTGGTGTTAAAATATTGGACAAATGTTGGAAATGCTTTAAACCATTCATTAGCACGGCCGGAGAGCAGGCGGTAATTGCCCGGGTTCAGCGGCTCTGTCCCGATGGCAGTTTTTCGGGTGAATTGTTGCGTTTTTTCATCCCAGGTAAAAAAAAGCGAATCCGATTTAACAATCAAATCCTCGCCGATGCGACTCACGTCGAGGTTGTACGCTGACGGCAGACCGTTTGCCGTACTCAAGTTTTCGATACCCGTAGCCTTTCGAAGCGAGCTATCCAGTGTTACCAAAAATAATCCCTGACGAGGATGCAGCACCCAGAGTCTTTCATTTTTATCAAAAAAAAGTTTCCTGGCAGATTGCGTGAAACCCTCAATTCCATTTGAGAACTGCCAGGTTCCCCGGCTGTCTTTTTTCAGAACTACGATACCGGTGTAAGTTCCCTGGACCAAAATATCTGACCGGACGGGATGCACAACGGTTGTGTAAACACCAGTGGAGGTAAACAAGGGCGTGAGTTGATTGCCGGAAAGCCTGAAACTTCCGGAGTTGTGCCCTGCAATCAATTGATTGTCAAACACCTGCAAATCCCATGTTTGCCCCTGACTGCCGGGCAGAAGCCGGAATTTGTCGAAGCCGTCAGCAAGATGGTTTTTGTAAAAAATTCCGTGGTTGGTACCGGCGTAGAGTTTTTTATCGAAAATAGCAGCGGTGTAAACGGCGCCGATCTCGCCGGTTTTATCCTGAAAATATTTGAGTGGAGAGTCGAAAAGAACGAGGTCGATTCCCTTGTCGAGACCTACCCAAAGTCCATTGGCCCGATCCTGAAAAAGCGATAGGACGGTGTTGTTTTGCAGACCTTTTTCCTGATTGATGTGTGAGATAATCTTACCGTCCGGGCTAGTGATGAAGATGCCGCTGAGGATGGTTCCGAAAACGTAATTGCCACTGCTCAGTTGAAGGGCTTTGTTCAGTTGAAGCGGTTTCAGAACTTCATTAACCGGGCCTTCCCAGGGGGTAAACTTTCCATTTGATGACTTGAAAATCCCGCTGTTCTGGGTACAAACGAGCATTTCGTTTTTTCCGAATGGTAAAATGGTGGCGACGATTTTTTCTTTGAAAATATCACTGCCGGGAATCTTTTGGAAGGTGCCTTTTTTGTCGAATTCGTAAAGTCCCTCATTGATGACGGGAAAAATAACCGAGTCGTTGATTTTCCTGCCAAACATGATATTCCCGGGAACATTTACGTTTTTTACGGTGTCGCCATTGTATATATATAAGGTGGAAAAAGATTGGAAAAGGACCTGGTTACCCAGGTTGAGAATGTGCCAGATTTCCTCGTTGCCGAGGCCGTCACCTTCTACTTTATTTAAAAGAGAATGGTACTCAAATTTGCCCTCTGCAGTTGCTTCCCAATACCCAAGTGTTGCATATCCGCCAACGAAAACCCGGTTGTTTTCAGTGACGGAAACCGCCCTGATGACCTGACCGGAGGGCGCTGGGAAAAGTTGCCAGGAAGCTCCATTGAAGTTGAGCAGTCCGCCGGAATTGCCAAAAAACATTTGCAGGTCTTTGCGCTGGGCAATGTCCCAATTTTGATTCTGTGCCCGATAATCCTGCCGGGAAAAATGAACAACCTTTGGTACTTCCTGCCCCCAAATGGTCGTGACCGTGAGGATAAGAATGAGGAAATGGAAAGGAAGTTTGTTCATTGCGAAAAAGTGATCTGCGACGGGTAATTTTACCTGTAAGTTTCTAACGTGTTGTTTTTCAGTGATTTATTAAAAAAAGGCTTGACGGGAGGCCCAAAATACCGATGATTTTATTAAGAATTATTCGAAATAACAATTTGAGACCTAAATTTAGCTAACCATTTGCCACCTTTGCGGTTCATTTGAAGGCAAATAAAATTCGGAGGAACCTGCAAAAACCGAGTCTGGAATTTAGAACGCATCTAAATAACCCAACCATTTTTAAAATCTTGTTAAAAAAATCCTTCTAGTTTTATCTTTGCCACGATTTTGGGAAAACATGTAAGTTTTCTGCAAAATACGAAGATAACAACCATGTGCGATATGACTCTTAACTGTCTGAAAAACAGATTTTTAGTTCTCTTCTTTTCCATTTTTTCACTTTCGGTAATTGCGCAGGACCAAGCTGCCATCGAATCTGGAAAGACACTCTTCAAGAATAATTGCGCTTCTTGTCACAACAAAGACATGAAGAGTAAACTCACCGGACCCGCTCTTGGCGGCGTCGAAGAGCGTTGGGCTGACTATCCTCAGGAAGATCTCTACACCTGGATTCGCAACTCACAAAGCATGATCTCTCAGGGTCATCCAAGAGCGACTGAGCTTTGGAATGAGTGGAAGCCAACTGTCATGAACAGCTTCCCGACTTTGTCTGATGAGGATGTTGCCAATATTCTTGCGTACATCAATTGTACCTACGAAGGTAACTGCCCGGGGCAGGTGCAGGTAGCTGCTGACCAGGGTGTTCCGGGCCAGTCCAAGGGTGAGCAGGAAAGCAATAGCCTCGTTTATGTTTTTCTGTTGGCTATTCTTGCGCTGCTGGCTATCATCCTCGCTCGCATCATTTCCAACCTTAACTACATGGCCGTCATGCGTGAAAAAGGCGAAGCTCCTGAGCGCAAGACGTTGGTTGAAATTCTGACCAGCAAGGGCGTAATCAGCTTTGCAATTTTCGCTGCTGTTGTGATCGGTGGTTTCATTACCGTGAACAATGCGATTAACCTTGGCCGCCAGCAAGGTTATGAGCCGGATCAGCCGATCAAATTTTCACACGTCACCCACGCTGGTGTTCATAAAATTGACTGTAACTATTGCCACGACGGCGCACGCCGTAGCAAGCACTCTGTCATTCCAGCTGCCAACACCTGTATGAATTGCCATAAGGCAATCAAAGTAGGTTCTCAGTATGGTACCGGTGAATTGACCAAGATCTACGCTTCGGTTGGTTACGATCCGAACACGGACAAATATATTGAGGACTACGAGTCCATGAGCGAGGAAGACATCAAGCGTATCTATACCAAGTGGATCGCCGACACTTACATCACTGACAAAGGTTCGCTCGACAGCGAGGGTGAAGAACTGATCGAAAACCAGTGGAACGGCATCGTGAGCTCACTTACTAACGAGGAGGCTGGTGATACCAAAATCCAGGGTCCAATCGAGTGGGTTCGCATTCACAATATGCCTGACCACGTTTACTTCAACCATGCTCAGCACGTTTCTGTCGGAAAGGTAGAATGTCAGACTTGCCACGGCAAAGTGGAAGAAATGGAAGTTGTGAAGCAATACTCTCCGCTATCCATGGGCTGGTGTATCAACTGCCACCGCCAGACGGAAGTGAAATTTGCCGACAACAAGTACTACGACAACTACTATGAAATGTACCACGAGCAAATCAAAAATAACAAGCGGGACAAAGTAACCGTGGAGGATATCGGAGGTACGGAGTGCCAGAAATGTCACTATTAATTGATGGTAACCGGTTGCCAATGACCTGGGAAATACCCGGTGTCTGGTAAACGGTGGATTTCGATTAATCATTAAAACAAGAATTCACACCTTTATATAATAAGATGAAAAATCAAAATAAGAATACGGAAGTCTGGGTCGGGGTCGAACATTTGGAAAACGATCCGAATTTTCTGGAATCCATTGAAAAGGAGTTCGATTCTTCACCTGCATTGGAGCGCGATGAAATCATGAATGCCGGCGCATCAAGACGGGACTTTTTGAAGTATCTCGGCTTCAGCGTTGGTGCTGCTACCATTGCTGCCAGCTGCGATATCCCGGTAAAACGGGCAATCCCTTACGTTGTTAAGCCGGATGAAATCGTGCCTGGTGTAGCAACTTATTATGCTTCATCTTTCGTTCAGGGTGGCGACTATTGCGCTGTTCTGGTTAAGACAAGAGAAGGCCGTCCGATCAAAATCGAAGGCAACACATTGTCTTCCATCACCAAAGGTGGTACAAGCGCCCGTGCTCAGGCAAGCGTACTGAGCCTCTACGATACGAACCGCTACCAGTCTCCGATGAAAAATGACGGAGGAAGCTGGACCAAATTATCGTGGGCTGAACTTGACAAGGATGTGTCCGGAAAACTTGCATCTGCAAGCCAAATCCGGATTGTTACCAATACAAATCTTAGCCCAACCGCTAAAAAGGCGTTGGGAGAGTTCGTTGCCAAATACCCTGGAGCAAAAGTCGTTACCTACGATGCGGTCTCCAGTTCAGCTTTGCTCGAAGCTAATGAAATTTGCTTCGGCAGCAAGGTGGTTCCAAATTACAGATTTGATCAGGCAAATGTGATCGTAAGCTTTGGAGCTGACTTCCTCGGCACTTGGATTTCTCCAGTCGAGTATGCCCGCCAGTATGCTGAAAACAGGAAGATCAAGGACGTGAAAAACGCCTCGATGTCCCGCCATATTCAGGTAGAAAGCGGCATGACACTCACCGGATCAAACGCTGACAACCGGATTTTGGTAAGGCCATCAGAAATGGGTGCGGCTATTGCCAATCTTTACAATGCTGTTGCAGCAAAAGCCGGCAATGCATCCGTTTCAGCACCTAAAGTGAACGATAAAGCCGCTGCAGGATTGAAGAAACTGGCGGATGAGCTTTGGGCAAATCGTGGAAAGAGCCTGGTTGTTTGCGGAACCAACAATGTTGGCGAACAAACTCTCGTAAACGCCATCAACGCAATGCTGGATAGCTACGGCAATACAGTTTCTTTTGCCAATGCATCTTTGCAGCGCCAAGGGATTGACGGCGAAATTCAAGGCCTGATTCGTGAAATGGGTTCAGGTTCTGTCGATACTGTCATCTTGTGGGGTGCAAACCCGGCATTTGACATCCCTAATGCGGATAAATTCGCTGAAGCATTCAGTAAGGTTAAAACCAAAATTTCTTTCAACGGTACTCCGGACGAAACGACTGCACTTTGCGACTACGTCGCACCTGCCAGCCATTGGTTGGAAAGTTGGGGTGATGCTGAGCCGAAGCGGGGTCATTTCAGCCTGATTCAGCCAACGATTTCTCCTCTGTTTAAAACTCGTCAGGCTGAAGAAACACTGCTTCGTTGGGCAGCAAGTTCAAACTTGGATGTAACTTCTGATCAGCCGTACTACGAATACCTGAAAGCTAACTGGCAGGCCACTATTTTCCCTCGTCAAAATAATTATGCTACATTCCAGGCATTCTGGGACAGCGCACTGCACGACGGCGTTTTTGAAAAGCCGGAAGGTGAAGTCAGTTTGTTTGACTTTGGCGGTGATGTTGCGCAAGCGGCAGGAAAAATTACGAAGCCGGGCGAAGGTCTGGAGATTGCCTTTTTTGAAACAGTTAATATCGGCGCCGGTCAATATGCTGACAACCCATGGTTGCAGGAAATGCCGGATCCGATCACTCGCTGTGTATGGGGCAACTACCTCCACATTCCAATCGAATTTGATGGCAACCGCCGCTTTGATGGCGTCGGACCGTTTGCCGGATTGAATGATAAAGAATTTTACAAAGAAGCTGATCAGGTAAATCTGACTATCAACGGTAAGGAGCAAAAAGTTACCTGCGTTCGTCAGTTTGGCCAGAAGAAAGATTCCATCAGCATGGCGCTTGGCTACGGACGTTCAGTTTCCGGCTCTTGCGGTAAAAATGTTGGGGTCAACGTTTACCCATGGATGAGCCTCGATGCGAATGGCAATACGCAGTATTTCGCTGCAGGCGTCAACGTTTCAGAAAAAGTCGGAACAGACGAATATGCCAGTGTTCAGTACCACCATACCATGGGTGTTACCGGCAATGTGAATGGCAAAGAGGAGAAAGTGAACGTGGATGAGGTAGCGTTGATGACTATTGGAAAAGGTTTCCAGGGAGCACTGACAGATCGTACGATTATTCGTCGTTCAAACCTCAGTGAGCTGGGTAAATTCGTAGAAGAATTGCACCACGAAAGAGAGCACCATGAGCACCTCAATCAGCAGACACTTTATCCGTACGATCAGTTTACAGAAGAAAAATACAGCCAGGGTCACCACTGGGGATTGCATGTGGACCTCAACTCGTGCATCGGCTGCGGAGCTTGTCAGGTAGCTTGTTTATCTGAAAACAACGTACCTGTAGTTGGAAAACATGAGGTCTACCGCCACCACGAAATGACATGGTTGCGTATTGACCGTTACTTCTTCGGCGATTATGAAAATCCGAACGTGGTTTATCAGCCGATGATGTGCCAGCACTGTGACAATGCTCCTTGTGAGAACGTTTGTCCGGTTTCTGCAACCAACCACAGCTCTGAAGGCTTGAATCAGATGGCGTACAACCGTTGCATCGGTACCCGTTACTGTGCAAACAACTGTCCTTACAAAGTGCGTCGTTTCAACTGGTTGGATTACACAACTGCTGACCTTTTCCCTGCGAACGAGGTAATTCAAACAGACAGTATTCCATTTTACGCTGACAACCTGACACGGATGGTACTCAATCCAGATGTTACGGTTCGTGTACGTGGTGTTATGGAAAAATGCAGCTTCTGTGTACAACGCATTCAGGAAGGCAAATTGACTGCCAAGCGTGAAGGTCGTGCACTTCGTGATGGCGATGTCCGCTCTGCATGTCAGACAGCTTGTCCAACCGGAGCAATTACATTCGGAGATATCAACAACAAGGACTCTGAAATCAGTAAGAAATTCAAGGATGAACTGAATTATATTGTTTTGGAAGAAGTGAACACCAGACCGTCTGTACAATACACGGCTAAGGTGATCAACAAAGACGAAGCAATCAGCTAATTCAACAGGCATTATGTCTTTTGAACGGGCATTTGAATTTTCAAGATAAAACGCTAATCAAAAAATATGAGCGCAGCAGTATCTCGCATTCGTGAACCATTAGTAATCGGTAACAAGGATTACCATCAGATTACGGAAGATCTTATCGGGCCAACCGAGAAAGCCCCTAATTTGATGTGGATTGTGGCATTCATACTTTCCGTCTCCCTTCTGGCTTACGGAATCTTTGCCCTTATCTGGACTTTTTATTTCGGTATCGGAACCTGGAACGCCAACAGGACTATCGGTTGGGCTTACGATATCACCAACTTCGTTTGGTGGATCGGGATTGGTCACGCCGGTACCTTGATCTCGGCGATCCTTCTGCTTTTCCGTCAACGCTGGCGGACAGGTGTAAACCGTGCGGCTGAGGCGATGACCATTTTCGCAGTAATGTGTGCCGGTTTGTTTCCGGCTACGCATACCGGTCGTCCGTGGTTTGACTTTTTCATGTTCCCTTATCCAAATACGAGAGGACCACTTTGGGTGAACTTTAACTCTCCGCTGCTGTGGGACTTGTTCGCTATCTCAACTTACTTCACCGTTTCGCTGCTTTTCTGGTACACCGGTTTGGTGCCTGACCTTGCAAGCGTTCGGGACAGAGCCAAAGGCGTTCGTAAGAAAATCTATGCTTTTGTTTCTATGGGTTGGACCGGAGCTGCGAAGCACTGGCAGCGTCACGAGTACCTCTCTTTGATTCTGGCAGGTATTTCAACACCGCTGGTATTGTCGGTTCACACGATCGTAAGTTTTGACTTCGCCACGTCTGTAATTCCGGGGTGGCACACAACCATTTTCCCTCCATATTTCGTTGCGGGGGCGATCTTCTCCGGTTTTGCCATGGTGCAGACTTTGATGGTGATTACGAGAAAATGTTTTAACCTGGAGGGCTACATTACCTTGAACCACATCGAAAGTATGAACAAGGTAATTCTGGTAACCGGTACGATGGTAGGTTCTGCTTACCTGATCGAGTTGTTTGTTGCATGGTATTCAGGATATGTTTATGAGCAATTTGCTTTCTACAACCGTGTTCTTGGACCTTATTTCTGGTCTTACATCGGTATGATGGCTTGTAACCTTTTGTCACCACAGGTTTTCTGGTCAAAGAAAATCCGTCGCAGTGTCTGGTGGACATTCTTCATGTCAATCTTTGTGAATATTGGTATGTGGTTCGAGCGTTTTGTGATCATTGCTACGACACTTGCAAGAGACTACCTGCCTTCAAGCTGGAGCTACTACTGGCCAAGCTGGGTTGAGATTGGAATCTACATCGGTACAATCGGATTGTTCTTTACGTTGTATCTGATTTTTGCAAGGGTTGCGCCAGTGGTGGCAGCTGCCGAGATCAAGGCTATTCTGAAATCTTACGGAGATCAGTACATCGGCCCAAATGCAAAGGCACATGCTCATTCTGAGGAAGTTTCAGAGAAGCACTCCCACTAAATAGGGGGCTTGATATAAATAATTGACTAACAGCTTTATATTCAAAATCAACATCAATGAAAGGTCAACATAAAGAAGTTCTTTTCGGACTTTACAATGACGAGGAAATTTTGATGAGCGCCATCAAGAAAGCCAACAGCCAGCACCTCGATATCATGGACGTTTACACGCCTTTTCCGGTTCACGGATTAGATTCTGTGCTCGGATTGGAGGAATCTCGTCTGCACATTGTCGGGTTCATTTTCGGTATGATTGGTACACTCACGGCTTTGATCGGTATTTCCTGGATCTTTGGCGGATCCATGCTTTTTGAAGGTGATTGGCCAACGATTTTCGGTGGTAAGCCTTACTGGTCGCTGCCAGCGTTCATTCCAATTACTTTTGAGTTGACGGTTTTATTTTGTGCAATTGGTATGACAGTCATTTTTTATATCATTTGCGGAATGGGCTTCGGCGTTAACAACCCGGTACTTGATGATCGTATTACTGATGATAAATTTTGTCTTGCATTTCAAACCAATGGTATGAACCAGGAGCAAATGGACGGTTTGAAAGGCTTCTTCCAAAGCACAGGTGCAGAGGAAGTGCATACAAAGTCGATCTGATAACCACATTTATTGAAGGTTGTCAAATCAATGTCATTCAGCTTTATTTAGACTTAATTTAAAGTAATTTGATAAAATAAAAGGGTTAACCCAATGGACTTTTGTCTGTTATTTTGTCAAACAATTTTCAAGAAGAATCTACTTCAAAAATGAAAATTATTAAACATCTTCTGATTTGTTCGTTTGTCACTCTCACCTTGCTGAGTAATTATTCCTGCCAGCAGGCTGGTAAAAACAGCACGGGAAGTGAGTTTATCCCTGACATGGCACATTCCACGGCGTATGACGCAAATGTCATTACAAATTATTCCCTGAATACCTGGGATAAGGAAAGCGTTAAGTCCCGCAGGGAGTTGTCTCAGCCAAGGTTGCCGGTAAGTGGAACCGTGCCTAGAGGATATGCCGGTGTGGCAACTCATGATGGTAGTTTCGGTTCAGCTGAGGACGCTGTGCTCAATACCATGAAAAAGATGCACGGTTCAGATGGGATTGCATACACGCCAAACGGTTCTGCTCCTTATTATTTCCCTGATACGGAAGAGGGTAGAACTGCTGCAACAGAGCAAATCAAGTACAACCCTTTTCCGATCACTGCTGATGGCTTGGCCAGAGGACAGGAGCTCTACAATATCTACTGTGGCATTTGCCATGGTGAAAAAGGCGATGGAGGAGGTTACCTGGTTCGTGATAACGGAGGAAAGTATCCTGCTCAGCCTGCCAACTTCCTCGACAGCCAGTTCGTGTATGCCACCAATGGGAGATACTACCATGGCATCATGTACGGGAAAAACGCAATGGGTGGCTACCCCGACAAATTGTCTTACGAAGAAAGATGGCAGGTAATTCACTACATCCGTGCTTTGCAAGCCAAGGACAAAAAGGTGAAATACTCACCTGAGGCCAACGAGTTGAAACCTGAATTCGGGGTTCCTGAGGTTCAGGCCAAAAAGCTCGCTGAAGCTGTGATGCAAAAGCCGGCTGTGGATACCCCGGTGGAGGAAAGCAGTGGTGAAGAACATTCAGGAGGTAGCCACTAATATTTGATCTAATTGAACTAAAATCATTCAAAATCTAATCCGGGAATTTTTACCCGGACTCAAATATCTGCATAATGAAGCAGTTTACTTTCGAAGCAAAACAGAAACAAGTATTGATAGGAGCGATGGGGCTTGGGCTACTCTGCCTTGTTCTTTCTTTCCTGTTCGAACCGGAGCAAATTGCAGAAGGCGGTTTTCATAGCCGTTTCTGGTCAAACTTCCTGCATAATGCCGTATTCTTCACCGGAATGGCATTTATGATAACTTTTGTTCTCGCTGCATTCACGACAGCTTATTCCGGCTGGCATGTGACTTTCAAGCGGTTGTGGGAAGGGTTTTCGCTTTTTCTGGTTCCAGGCTTGATCATGATGGTTATTCTTGGGATTGCCAATTACGCGCACCTCAATCACTTGTACCATTGGGCTGCTGAAGGGATTACTGACCCAGCAAGTCCTAATTATGATGAATTGCTGGCTGGCAAGTCTGGCTTCCTCAACAATAACTGGTACCTGATCGGAACGCTGGTATTCGTTGGCGGATGGGCATTTTTTGCTTCAAAGTTCCGTAAGCTCTCTGTGGAAGAGGATGAGTCCGGACACGAGGTTTCCAACTTTGCCTTTCACAGAAAGACAAGATTCTGGGCGGCTGTTTTTCTTCCAATCGCTGCTTTCACCGGACCAGCAATGATCTGGCAATGGGTGATGTCAGTAGATGCTCACTGGTACAGCACATTGTACGCATGGTACAGCATGGCCAGCTGGTTTTTGGCTGCCTGCTCACTGACCATTATTCTTTTGGTTTACCTGAAATCGAAGGGATATTTCGAAGAGGTCACAAAAGAACATTTGCACGACCTTGGTAAATACATGTTTGCGTTCAGTATTTTCTGGACTTACTGCTGGTTCTCCCAGTATATGTTGATTTGGTACGGAAACGTTGGTGAAGAAACTATTTACTTCCGTGAGCGACTGGATAATTATCCTGTACTGTTCTACGGAAACCTGGTGATCAACTTTGTTCTTCCGTTCCTGATTTTGATGCGTAACACTACCAAGCGCCGTTATGGAACACTGGTGTTTACTTCTCTGCTGGTATTCTTTGGTCACTGGATGGATTATTTTTACATGATCAAGCCAGGTACGTTCCTTACAGCAGAGGAAGCTTTGGCTCACGGAGCTGCCGCAGGTGAACACGCTGAGCATGCAAGGGGCTTTGTTTCAGGGTTTACTATTCCTGGTCTGTTGGAGTTGGGGATTTTCGTTGGCTTCACTGCCTTTTTCATCTACTTCGTGTTCAGTAAACTTGAGAAAGCAGCACTTGTGCCGAAGAATGATCCTTATTTGGACGAAAGCCTCCATCATGAAGTTCAGGCTTACGAATAAGTCTAACTTTTTGATGACTACCTCAAACCACCTATTTAAAAATTGTTAAATTAATCATAAATGAGTACTGGATTAATTATCATTGGTTGTTTAATTCTCATCGCAATTGTAACCGTTCAGATCGGTAAGGTCACTGAACTGGCTGCAAAGATCCGTGGTGAGGAAGAAGTCCAATTCGAGACAAACAAGCGGGCAGGTGTTCTGATGCTGATTTTCCTTGCTGTTTTTCTCGTTCTGTGCATTTGGTCTGCGATTTATTACAAAAACTGGATGCTTGGATATGGACCTCATGAGTCGGCATCAAGTCATGGCGGAGAGCTTGACTCGATGTTCAACGTAACCTTATTTTTCACAGGAATCGTATTTGTGATTACTCACATTGCTCTTTTCTGGTTTGCTTACAAATACAGAGGACGCAAAGGGGTTATCTCTTCGTTTATAGCCCATGACAACAAGCTTGAAATCATCTGGACTGCAGTTCCTGCGGTTGTAATGTGTTTTCTCGTGATCCGTGGATTGGTTGCATGGAATGAAGTAATGGCAGATGTTGATGAAGGAGAGGATCACATTGAGATTGAGGCAACTGGCCAACAGTTCTTGTGGCACCTTCGCTACCCTGGTCCTGACGGGAAATTGGGAACAAGGAATTTCCGCCTGATTAAAACCGGTGAGAACCCACTGGGGCAAGACTGGATGGATGACAAAAACCTGGATGATCTTCATCCTACCGAAATAGTTCTTCCTGTCGATAAGAAAGTACGGGTACGTATCACAGCCATGGATGTTTTGCACAACTTTTACCTGCCACACTTCCGGGTAAAAATGGATGCGGTTCCGGGCATGCCTACCTATTTCGTTTTCACTCCTACAAAGACAACGGAAGAATACCGCCAGGAATTGAGAAATTACCCTGAGTACCAGCAACCTACTGATCCAAACGATCCTAACAGTGAACCGCTGTGGAAGACTTTTAATTATGAATTGGCTTGCGCGGAATTGTGTGGTAAGGGTCACTTCAGTATGAAGAAAATCGTGAGGATTGTTTCAGAAGATGAATACAATGCATGGCTGAAAGAGCAGCAATCATACTATCTGAGCAACGTGAGAGGAAAAGATTTTGACCCACGTAAGGATGAATTACTGGAAGTTGAGATCTCACAGCGTAAACAAGATTTTAATCTCGCTGTTGAAAAGGCGTTAAGTGCAACAGCTGCAGAAGAGAAGGTTGTAAAACTCAATTATGTATATTTTGAAACAGGCGCAGCCAACCTGACTGACCTTTCACGGTATGAGTTGGATAACCTGGCAGCTACGTTAAACAAATACCCGAACATGACGATTGAACTGGCAGGTCATACTGACAATGTTGGTTCTGCTGAAGGAAACCAGACGCTTTCTCAGCAACGTGCATCAGCAGTTCAAAACTATCTGGTTCAGAAAGGAATTGACAGTAGCCGGTTGGTAGCAAAAGGTTACGGACAGTCTAAACCAGTTGATAGTAATGATACTGAAGAGGGTAGGGCAAATAACCGTCGAACAGAATTCAAGATTTTGACGCAGTAAAAGCTCTTTTTGTTGACAAAAACACGCTCTGTATCTAACCAAAAATGTTAAAAAATAAGCAATATGGCTAATGTAATTACCACCGTTCAAGATCAGGAAGAAAAGCTCATACAGGAGTTGGGTTTTGATGACCATTTTCATGAGCATGAACACGGTGACAAATACAAATCAAACTTCATCACGAAGTACGTTTTCAGCCTTGATCACAAGATTATTGCCCGTCAGTTTCTCATCACAGGGATGATCTGGGCTATAATAGGTGCAGCAATGTCACTTGTTTTCCGTCTCCAGTTAGGTTTTCCGGAGGAAAGCATTGCATGGCTGCGGCCGGTGTTAGGTAAGTGGATTGAGATTAATGCTGAAACAGGAATGGGTACACTTTCGCCTGAATTTTATTATGCGTTAGTGACCATGCACGGAACCATTATCGTCTTTTTCGTATTGACAGCGGGTTTGAGTGGAACATTCAGTAACCTCCTCATTCCCTTGCAGTTAGGTGCACGTGATATGGCTTCTCCGTTATTGAACATGTTGTCTTACTGGTTCTTTTTTCTCGCCAGTGTTGTCATGTTCTACTCATTGTTCCTGAGTACCGGTCCATTTTCCGGAGGCTGGGTTGCTTACCCACCTTTGAGTGCATTGCCACAGGCCTCTGACGGATCCGGAACTGGTATGACTCTGTGGATTTTGAGTCTCGTATTCTTTGTAATGTCAGTTGGTCTTGGTGGTATCAACTACATCACAACTGTTTTGAATATGCGGACGAAAGGTATGAGTATGTGGCGGATGCCTTTGACTATCTGGGCGTTTTTCATCACTGCAATTATCGCACTGTTGTCTTTTCCGGTTTTGGTTTCAGGCTTTTTGCTGCTGATGTTTGACCGCAGCCTTAATACAAGCTTTTACCTGAGTGAAATTTTCATTGGCGGACAGGCATTGGATCACGTCGGTGGTAGTCCGATTCTTTATCAGCACTTGTTCTGGTTCCTGGGTCACCCCGAGGTTTACATTATCATTCTTCCGGCAATGGGACTTGTATCAGAAGTACTTTCTGTTCACTGCCGCAAGCCAATTTTCGGTTATAAGGCGATGGTTTACTCCATCCTGGCGATTGCATTTCTGTCATTCATCGTGTGGGCGCACCACATGTTCATGTCAGGTGTGAACCCGTTCATCTCCAATTTCTTTGTGATTTTCACATTGATTATTGCGGTACCTTCAGCGGTGAAAGTGTTTAACTGGATTTCTACGATGTTCAAAGCGAACATTCGGTATAATCCCGCATCTATGTTCGCCATTGGATTCGTGTCCATGTTTATTTCTGGTGGTTTGACAGGTATCTTCCTTGGAAACTCTGCCATTGATATTCAGATGCACGATACGTATTTCGTTGTGGCTCACTTCCACATTGTGATGGGTGTTGCAGCATTCTTTGGAATGTTCGCAGGGATCTACCACTGGTTCCCAAAAATGTATGGTCGTTTCATGAACGACACATTGGGTAAACTTCACTTCTGGGGTACACTGATTGGAGCATATGCAATCTTCTGGCCTATGCACTACCTCGGTATGGCAGGTGTTCCACGCCGTTACTACCGTTTCGATAATTTCGATACCTTCTCGCACTTTGCTGATATGAATAAATTTATCACAATCGCTGCCATCATAACTTTTGGTTTCCAGGTGATATTCGTGATCAATTTCTTCTACAGCATCTGGAAAGGCAGAAAGATGACAACAAAGAACCCATGGGGTGCAACAACGATTGAGTGGACTACTCCCATTAATCCAGGTCACGGAAACTGGCCAGGCAATATCCCGACTGTACAGCGTTGGCCATACGATTACGGTAAAGATGGACGTGAATTCATTCCTCAAATCGAACCTTTAAAAGAAGGTGAAAGCGATCAGGGGCATTAACCTTGATCGGGATTTCAGGATTGACTTTTAGCTATAGATTTTACGAAAAAAATATCAGTGATCAATCAAACAAGAACTGTTGCAGCAAAGCCGGTAAGCATCATCTCGCAAAAAGTGCGTGATTTCGGTGAGTTGGTAAAATTCAAGTTAAACCTGACAGTTGTTTTTTCTGCTGTCATGGCTTATCTGATTGCCGCTGTCGGAACTGTTAACTGGCTTGAAGTCGGCATTTTATCTTTAGGTGGATTCTGTGTAGCTGGTGCAGCGAATGCGCTGAATCAGGTTCTCGAAAGAGATTTTGACAAACTGATGAAACGTACCGCCAACCGTCCGGTAGCAACAGGAAGGATGAGTATTTCAGAGGCCGTGCTTACCGCTGGTTTGCTGAGTATCATCGGACTGATGTTGCTTGCCACTTTCAATCCATGGGCTTCATTTTTTGGAGTGATGGCATTGTTGAGCTACGCATTTCTTTACACTCCGATGAAAAGGATTTCGCCGTCCGCGATAGCGATTGGTGCATTTCCCGGAGCCTTACCTATGCTGATTGGTTGCGTGGCATTTCAGGGCGAGTTGACTTCCCTGGCATTGGCACTTTTTGCCATTCAGTTCTTCTGGCAATTCCCGCATTTCGGCGCTATCAGCTGGCTGGGATTCGAGGACTACCAAAAGGCAGGGTTCAAGTTTGTAGCTTCGAAAGATGGTGAACGTGACCGTTCCATTGGTATGCAGGGGTTTATTTACGCTTTGTTGCTGGTTCCGGTCGGTTTGATTCCTTATTTTTCAGGAACTACAGGCATTGCATCTGCCATCGCAACTTCAGTTTTGGCGCTTGTTTATGCCTGGTTTGGTTGGAATTTGCATTTGAAAAATGACAGAAAGTCGGCGATGCAGCTGATGTTTAGTTCCTTTTTCTACTTGCCACTGGCTCTTTTCGCTTTGTGGCTGGATAAAATTTAATGATGAACTTGAGTATTGAACAAAATACCAGCAGGAATAAGATCCATCCTCACAAGTTTGCCTTGTTTGCCGGATGTGCTTCACTGTTGATGATGTTCGCTTCATTGACGAGCGCTTACATCGTCCGGCAGTCTGCAGGCAATTGGTTGGAATTTAGATTACCTGAGGTATTCAAGATCAGCACATTTGTAATCCTTTTAAGCAGTGTTGCACTGCACGCCTCTTACGTCGCTTTTAAAAAGGAGAAGAAGAATCTGTACCAGGGGCTGTTGGTTGTGACCTTTTTATTAGGAATGCTATTTTTTGTATTTCAATATCAGGGATGGCTTGCACTCACAGATAACGGAGTTCCATTCACTTTGAATCCATCCGGTGATTTCGTGTATGTTATCTCCTGGTTCCATGCTGCCCACGTAATCGGTGGCATTGCAGTACTTGCAGTGGCAATGATTCACGCATTCGGGCTTCGCTTCCGTGTGACGCAGAAGCGCAAACTCAGATTTGAATTAACCTTAACCTATTGGCATTTCGTTGATTTGCTGTGGGTTTACTTATTTGTATTTTTAACGATCTATCGTTAACAGAGAAGCCTTGATTCTCTGGTTAATGAAAAAGCTGTTTATTCACCAACTAAATATTCAAAACAGACAATGGCTTCAGAAACAGCAGTTTTAGAGCATACGCAAGAGCAAGATGAAAAGCTGTGGTCGGGTGGAAAAGAACCATTCAAAGCGAGCTACGGTAAGCTTATGATGTGGTACTTTCTTTTGTCTGACGCATTCACCTTCGCTGGATTTCTTATCGCATACGGCGCCCTGCGTTTTAGCAGTCCGACATGGCCTATTCCGGATTTTGTGTTTTCCAAAATCCCGTTTTATCATGGTGAAACGGAATGGCCGCTGATTTTCGTAACCTTTATGACATTCGTCCTGATTGCCAGTTCGGTGACTATGGTACGTGCGGTACAGGAAGGACACCGTGAGAACAAGCGGGGTGTTATTTTCTGGATGTTCCTGACCATCCTTGGAGGTGCAACGTTCCTTGGCTGCCAGGCCTGGGAATGGACGACCCTGATTGCTGAAGAGGGTGTGTCTATTACAACCAATCCTTTCTCTATGCGACTGGAGGGTGGCCAATACCTGTCCGGACAAGAGCTGGAAGGAATGGGCTTCAATAAAGTGCAGGCTGATATCCACGGAGCTGAAACCACCTATTATCTCGAAAAGGGCACTGCAGACATTCCTGAGAACCGCTACTTTGAAAAAGTAACGCACGCAGGAACCTCTAAAGTGGGTGAAGCCTTCAATGAAGGAGATCCGTATCTCATCACTTACAACCACAACACTCACCTCTACGAAACTGCTGCATACAAAACAGCAGGTGGTGAGGTTACCAAAGAAGAATTCGGTCCTAAAGCATTCGGTGCCCTGTTTTTCTTCATCACAGGTTTCCACGGATTCCACGTATTTTCTGGAGTTTGTTTCCTTCTGATCGTTATGATCAACGTAGCAAGCGGAATCTATGCAAAGCGAAAGAACCACTACGAAATGGTAGAGAAGATTGGTCTCTACTGGCACTTTGTAGACTTGGTTTGGGTATTTGTATTCCTTGTTTTTTACCTTTTGTAAAAACGACTGACCAAACTGAATTTTGGGTAAACCAACTAATTAACAAATCAAAAATTCGTAGATATGGATGCTCATATGAGTTATGATGACCAAAGAAAACTGGTCGTAAAAGGTCTGAAAATCCTGGGTGCTGTGACCATTGTGGAGGTGTTGATTGCTCTTTTGGCTAAAGGGCACCTCATCCCCGGCGTTGAGTTTAGTGGCGCTCTGATGTATGTTTATATGTTTTTCATGGTGGCTTTTAGTTTGTACAAAGCTTATTATATCGTGTACAACTTTATGCACATGGCACATGAGGTGCAGGGATTGCGTTGGAGTGTTCTCCTTCCGATGTTGTTGCTCGTATGGGCAGTAATTGCATTTTTCCAGGAGGGTGATTCATGGGGCAAGCGCCGTGAAAAAATTGAACAGAAAAACAGCGAGGAGGTTGAGAAGAAACCTGCAAGCGGTTATCTCGACTTCGACGATGAAACGATAAAGAATTTGATTTAACACAAAACGAAAAGGCGAGACCAACGGGCTCGCCTTTTTAGTTACTATATTTTTGAAATGGAAGAAAAGAAAATGAAGCGGTCAAAAAGAATTGCGATTTCGGTTCTGGTCGTGGTTATTCTTTTTGTTCTGCCCGGTGGTTCATGGCTGTATTTGCAGCGAGGGCTGGATTACAGAAAAGCTTCACTGGCAGAGCTTCAGGATTTGGGTAAAACAGGTGATTTTCAGTTGAAGAATCAGAAAAACCTGATGATTTCACCCGAGATGCTTCGAGGCAGGGTTTCTGTCATTAACTTTTTGCCAGAAGACAAAGAAATGGGTAAGTCTCTTTCCGAACGCATTGCTAAAGTCCATCAAAGTTTCGATGATACAGAAGATGTAATTTTTCTCTCTTTCATGCCCGCAGATTCAAGCGCTCAACTGCTCGATATTGCAAATTCGATGGGTATTAAAGATGACAAGCAATGGTTTTTGATCGGAACTGACAACGACGAGTGGCAGCGCCTTGCAAAAGAGGTTTACAAAATACCCAACCCGGAAAACGGCGTTGCGCTGGTCGATACCAGTATGACCATCCGGAAATATTATGACATCAACGCCAATCAGGATATGGGCAGACTGGTGGAACATATCTCGATTGTTATTCCGGAACAAAAGCGCCGTTAGGCTGTTCGGAATACAGCTTTCATTTAACTGAATTTTGAGCATGAGTACGATTCAACCGAACATCGAATTAGAAAAAAAGCTGAATAAGTTTGCCTGGGTCATTACCGGTGCAGTCTTGCTGTTGGTGGTTTTGATGCGAAGAGTCAAAATCGAGACTTCCATTGATTTTACGTTCTTGCCGGCGGTTTATTCTACGCTCAATGCGTTGACCGCTGTCATTTTGATTGCCGGGCTTTATTTCATCAAAAATAAACAGATCGAAAAACACCAGCAGGCGATGACCGCTTCCGTTCTGACGTCGTTGCTGTTTTTGTTGGGCTATGTGCTGTACCATTTCACAACGGAAGAGACGAAATTCGGAGGGGAAGGCACGATCCGGTATGTTTATTTTTTCCTGCTGATCACACATGTAATCCTGGCGGCAGTCATTTTCCCTTTTATTTTGTTTACTTTTATCAGGGCTTACACAAAACAGTTTGACCGGCATAAGAAAATGGCCAGATGGGTGTATTGGGTGTGGTTGTACGTTGCGGTGACAGGACCGGTTCTGTATTTCATGATCAAGCCCTACTACACATAAAATCTCTTGAATTATGAAAAAGCATTTTTTAAAAATCCTGACGATATTCTTTCTGCTTGCGGTTATTTCACCTGAAGTTCCGGCTCAGTGCCCCATGTGTAAAATTGGTGCGGAGAGCAACCTGAAAAACGGTGGCAGCGCCGGCAAAGGCCTGAACAGCGGCATTCTTTACATGCTTTCACTTCCTTATCTTTTGGTCGGCACCATCGGATTCGTTTGGTGGAAAAACCGCAAAAAAGAAGAGGAACTTTGAAACAAAAAAGCCCCGGTCAACCGACCGGGGCTTTTTTGTTTCAGGCGACGGGTTATTTTTTCAGCTCCAGCAGCCACAACACGAAAAACACAACTGCCGCAATCGCTGCTACCGAGCCAAACACATTGAAAACACCGGTAGAACCATTCAACGCAAAAAACAGGATGGCAGCAAGGAGCAAACCCAGACTGATGATCAGGTAATCGCTCGCTGTTCCGTTGAGCAACTTCTTTCTCAGCTTTTCAAACTTCTTTTCCAGTTTTGCTTTTAGTCTGGCAATTCGGGATTCCTGTTTTTTAGCCTTTTTTACAATTTTGCCGGATAGCGGTGCGGTGGTTGTCTCTTCCAGCGCAGGTTTGGATTTTGCAATGGCGGCGCTGGCCGGTTGAAAAGAAAAGGTCAGGGAGATTGTCAATAGCAGGGTGATGATCGAGAGGGATTTCATAAAACCTGATTTTGATGAACGAATGTCGATTTGAAGTTTTGTTTTAATTTTCGACCTAAAGAACGCTCAACGCCTCATGTTTCGCTCATAGAAGTCCACAATTCTTTCATCAACGAGAATATCGGAGTGTTGCAGTTTTTGTTTGAGGACAATTCCTTCGAGGGTACGGCAGCGGCTCAGTGCAACGTAAGTCTGCCCAAATTCAAAGGCGCCACGGTCCATGTCGATGATGACTTTGTCAAATGTTTTACCCTGCGATTTGTGGATGGTTACGGCCCAGGCCAGCTTTAGCGGGTATTGTTCAAACCTGCCAATTATCTCAGTTTCAAGGTCGTTGGGGTCGTCCTTTGCCTGTTTGTACCGCAAAATTTCCCATTCCATCGGGAAGACCTCAATCTCGCCGGGACTTCCTTTTTCATCGGAAAAGACTTTGATGGAATCGCCGTTGACCTCTACTATTTTTCCGATGGTGCCGTTGACGAAATTCCCTTCCGGATCATTTTTGATAAACATCACCTGCGCCCCTTTTCTCAGTCGGAGTGAAGCTTCGGTAGGGTAGAGGCGAGGGTCGAAAGTTCCTTCGATGGTGGCTTTGAAAATGTATTCGGGCGAGTTCAGGTTGGCAAGTTCCCTGATGTTGATGCGGTCTACTTTTGCGTTGCGGGGCGAAAGCGTGATGTAGTTTTTTTCTGTTTCAAAATTGGGAAGGTATCGGGTGTTCAGGTCGTCGAGATCTTCCCAGTCGGCCTGATTGAGCCGGACCGCATCGAGCAGACGAAGAAAATGCCGGTTCTCCTGCCGGTACACTTTTCTGAGTTCGAACATTTCGATTTCCAGTTCCTGCAGCACGTTTGACGAAAAAAAGTACGGGGTGTCGTACGCCATTTCAAACAGGCGCTTTTCCTCTTCCGTAGCGATGACTGGCGGCAGTTGGAATAAATCTCCGATAAAAACCATCTGCACACCGCCAAAGGGCAGCGGATTCTCCCGGTGTATTTGCAGTGAACGATCGATGGCATCCAACAGATCCGCACGCACCATGCTGATCTCGTCGATCACCATGACTTCAATCTTTTTGAACCACTTGCGGGTGAAATTCTTGCGAATATCCTTCGCCATGATCAGCCGGGGCGGAAAGCCGAAAAAGGAATGGATAGTCTGCCCCTTCACGTTGAGGGCTGCAATGCCGGTAGGTGCCAGGACGACCATTTTCTTCTTGGTCGTATTTCTGAACAGCTGTAACAGGGTGGACTTCCCGGTGCCTGCACGGCCGGTTATGAACATACTACGCTCCGTTTTTTCCAGCACATCCAGTGCGTACTTGAAGTCGGCGTTGAGCTCGAGTGGTGGTTTGCTGAGAGACATAATACAGGGAACAATGGGCCGGGAGGTTTTTTGTGCCCACGGCCTGACAAGCAAACATAAATAAAAATCCGAGCGCACGCCACACATGCCCGCCCGGTTATCTCTCAACGATCAAAAAGTCATGGCCTGTCCGGGAGCGGTTTGATCAAATAAACAAACACGGGAAAGTGATCGCTGTACCCGGCGATGTAATTATCAAAATCGAATGTACGGTAGGGATAGCCTTTAAACTGCCCGGTTTTCTGGATGAGGTATTTTTCGTTGTAAACCTGTGCTTTGTAAAACCTGAACCCGTTCTGCTTTTCATTCACCAGGCCTTCCGTCAGGATGATCTGATCGAAAAGGCTCCAGGCATCCCGATAAGCCAGTGTGCCGATGCCTTTTTTGAAATATTCATGCATTGGATTAAAAAAGTCGCCGGCTTTCACTGCATCTTTTTTGTGTTTGGCGGCCATTACTTTTTTAACGCTGGGGCTGGTCGGGTCATCGTTGAGGTCGCCCATGACGAGGACTTTTGCGTTGGGGTCAATTTGCAGCAGCGAATCCTTTACATTTTTACAGATCAGCGCTGCGGCATTGCGGTAGGGCTGTGTCGCTGCCTCGCCGCCCCGACGGGAAGGCCAGTGATTGACAAGCACATGCAGGGGCTCCCCATCCAGCAGTCCGGCGACGTAAAGTATGTCACGGGTGTAAATTCTGCTTTCATCATCACCATAAATCATCAATGGAATGGCCTTGCTGCCGGTTACGGTAAAATATTTCGGCTGATAGATCAACCCAACGTCAATTCCACGGCGGTCGGGTGAATCGTAATGAACGATCTGATAATTTCGGCTGGCGAGTGCGGGTTCTTTCACAAGGTCTTCGAGTACCCGTCTGTTCTCAATTTCGGAAACGCCGAGGATCGCCACGCCGTCAGGAGTGAGGCCGGTGCCCAACTCAGAGATAACCCTGGCGAGGTTCCGCTGCTTTTCCTGGTAGACTTCGGTCGTCCAGAGGCGGGTGCCGGTTGGCAAGAACTCCTCATCGTTGATGGCAGGGTCGTCTTCGGTGTCGAAAAGATTTTCAAGGTTGTAAAAACCGATGCAGGCAACTTTGTACTGCTGGTCTTGTGCGTTGGAAAACGAAAGCAGAAAAAAGAGAAAGATCAGGGTGAGGTACTGTTTCAACATGCTGTAGTTTATAATGATTCAAGGGCGGCAAATCTACGCTAATCTGTTTTTTACCTTCCAGCATATGGAGTTAATTCTCCGGTAAATTTCACACCAACGAAAACCATTGTGCGTCACCCCAGCTATTTTAAAAGAAAAAAATGACCCTTTCATTTTGTGGAAAATGAGCTGCGAGCTTGTCTTTGGGGTGTTTTTACGATAAAACAAATCACACTTCAGCCCGCCACCTGCACTCAATCCGGTAATCCATCAGACAAAACAACAGCCTGGGGGAGTTAAGCGATTGTAAAATTTCCCATGCTTACCATTTTGATAAAACGGGCTTACTACCTTTGCCCACTCAAACTATGTGTATGAAACATTTCTTCCCTTCTTTTCTCCTTTTCACCTTATTAAGTCTGTCAGTGCAGGCGCAAACCCTGCAAATAACCGGAACGGTCAGAGATGCTGACAACGGTACAGATGTTCCCGGCGTCACCGTGAGTGCTGCCAATACCGAAACGACCACTGACGAGAACGGTTTTTTTAATTTGAAGCTCGATGCTTATGGTCAGACCATCGTCCTTAGCTTTTTCAAGCAGGGCTTCTCGCTGTACGAGCAAACTGTAGTGCCCAATGGCCGCCAGCAAATCAATCTCGGCGTAATTTCCATGGCTCACCCTGTCACCAACATCCGTGAAATCGTCACGGATGAAGATCGCATCCCCGTCATCACGCTTTCAGCAGACGAAGAGGAAAGTGAACTTGACGGCCAGAACATCTCCGGCATTCTTTCCGCTTCGAGGGACCCCTTCGTCAACGCTGCGTCTTTTAACCTTAGCACCGGCGGCTTCGACATCCGGGGTTACAGCCAGGAGACAGTCGTACTCTTCAACGGGATGCCTTTTAACTCCCTGGAAAACGACGCTGTGTACTGGAGCACCTGGGGTGGTCTGAACGACGTGACCCGTAACCGGGAATCATCCATCGATCTCAGCCCGCTGGCTTTCACCTTCGGCGGCATCGGCGGCGGCATCGCATTTGATACCCGTGCTTCGGAGCAACGCAAGCAGAAAAGATTCTCCTACATGTTCTCCAACCGGTCGTACAATGGCCGTTTGATGGGTACCTGGTCCACCGGCATGCTCAGCAGCGGTTGGGCTTTTTCCTTTTCCGGTTCAAAACGCTGGTCGCAGGAAGGCTACGTGCCGGGTACGTTTTATGACGCCTACTCTTATTTCGCTTCCATCGACAAGAAGCTCGGTAAAAACCATATGCTCAACCTCACCGCCCTCGGTTCGCCCACAAGGCGTGGTTCGCAGGGCGCTTCCGTGCAGGAGGCCAACGAACTTGCAGGCACCAACTTTTACAACCCTAACTGGGGTTACCAAAACGGTGAAAAACGCAACGCAAGGGTCGTGAACTCCCATCAACCGCTTTTCGTGCTCAGGCATGACTGGCAGCTGAGTGACAATGCCACCCTCATGACCTCCGCCGGCTACATGTTCGGGCACTATGGCAGAACGTCGCTTGACTGGTTCAACGCTCCGGACCCAAGAGCCGACTACTACCGCAACCTTCCGTCCTTCCATGCGCTGGAAAGCTCCGAAACGGCAGAGCAAGTCCGGCAGGCGTACCTTGCTAACCCGGCCCTTTTACAGATTCAATGGGATAAACTCTACGAAGCCAACGTGAACAACGGCCAATCCTTCAACGGCGAACCCGGAAACTGGTCCCAGTACGTGCTTTCCGATCAGCGTTCCGATACGAAGCGTTTCAATGCAAGCTCTACCTATCAAAATGTCGTGTCGGACCACCTGACCATCAACTTCGGACTGACCGCTGCCCATGAAAAAATTCACAATTTCAGAACGCTGGCGGATTTGCTCGGTGGCGACTACTATGTCAACCTCGATCGTTTTGCTTTGGAAAATGCGATACCGGGGCAATCGCCCAATTTTAACCTCGAAAATGACGATGTAATCGTCCGGGAAGGTGATACTTACGGCTATGATTTCGACATCAACGGCCGGAAGTACAGCTCATGGCTGCAAGGCCAGTTCAGTTTCAGCCGCTTTGACTTCTTTCTGGCCGGTGAAATTTCCACCACGGAGTTCTGGCGGACCGGTTACTTCCGCAACGGCCGTTTTCCCGACAGCTCGCTCGGCGATTCCGAAAAACAGCAATATTTCAACTACGCCACCAAGGGCGGTTTGACCTATAAAATCGACGGAAGGAATTACCTCTACGCCAATGCCGCTTACCTCAACCGTGCTCCCGACGCCCGCAATGCCTATGCCTCTTCCCGTATCCGGGATCAGATCGTGCCTGGGCTGACGGAGGAGAACGTGGTTTCCACGGAGGCAGGTTACCAGCTGCGTTCGCCCAACTTGAAAGCAAGAGCCACGTTTTTTTATACCCAGATCAACGACGGGCTGAAGCTGAACCGCTTCTTCCTTCCGGGTGACCTGACACGCTTTGGTACCTACATTCTCACCGGCCTTGATCGCAGGCATGCCGGTATCGAAGTGGCGTTGGAAGCCAAGCTTTCTTCCACCCTGAGCCTGAGAGGCGCCGGCGCCATCGGCGAATACATCTACACTTCCCGGCCTAACGGCATCTTCATCCAGGATGACGACGGGGTGATCCGTGACCGTGGCAAGATTTATATCGAAAACTTCTACCTGCCCAGCACACCGCAAACCGCTGGCAGCCTTGGCCTCGAATACCGTTCGCCAAAGTACTGGTCGCTCAGTGTCACTGCCAATTACTTCGACCGGACGTATTACGACATCAGCCCGGAACGCCGCACGGCCGACATGGTGTTCGGACTGGAGCAGGGTTCCGATTTTTACAACAGCATTGTTGACCAGACCAAAGCGCCAAGCGCCGTCACGGTTGACCTTTTTGCCAATAAATCCTTCAAAATCAACGACGTGTTTTTCTACCTGACAGCAGGCGTCACCAATCTGCTGAATGCCGAAGTCATCACCGGCGGCTACGAGCAGCTTCGCTTCGAACGGGCCCAGGTGCAGGAGTCCGGCATCAATATTTTCCCGGAGCGCAGGTTTTTTGCCTACGGCACAAACTTCTTTGTGCTCGGCGCCCTCAGGTTTTAATCAAAGTCGTTTAATCAATCACCAACAATTTCAATCAATTGATAATGAAGACCTTACTAAAATTATTTTTACCCGCTTTTATCCTCGTCGTTTCTTTCGGTTCCTGCATCAAAGAAGATTTTGATCAGCCGCCCACCGACGGAACCGACCCCGGCCTGACCGTTACCACCACTATTGCGGAGCTAAAAGCTAAGCACGTGAGCGGACAGTACGAAACCATCAACGAAGACCTCATCATCAAGGGCATTGTCGTCGCTGATGATGCTTCCGGCAACTGGTACCGGACCTTTGTGATTCAGGATGAAACGGGTGGCATCGAAGTCCTCACCGATTTGCGTGATTCCTACGTCTTTTACCCGAGAGGCCGTGAAATTTACGTGAAACTCAACGGCCTTGTGCTCGGCGATTACAACAATCTCATTCAGTTGGGTGGTTATGTCGCCCAGGACCTTACACTTGGTCCCATCGTGGAGGTGACGGATTATCTGGTGAAAGGCGTGAAAAAGGACCCGCCTGCGCCAAAAGTCAAAAAGATCACCGAACTCACCCTCGCTGATGTGAGCACACTCGTCACCCTCGAAGGTGTACAATTCACGGCTGCCGATACAGCAGGCACCTTCGCCGATGCGCTCAACCAGACCGCCCTCAATCGCTACCTGCAGGATTGTAACCTGAAAGAGGTGATCGTCCGCACCAGCGGCTTCGCTGATTTTGCAGGTTCAGGCGTCCCGAACGGCAACGGTAATTTCACCGGCGTACTCAGCGTATTCCGTAACGATTTCCAGTTTCTGGTGAGAGACCTGAATGACCTTGAAATGAACGGCACCCGTTGCGGTGGCGGCGGCAGCAATCCCTGTAACGGCGGCTCTCCCGTTGTTGTGACCGGCGTAGACGAAGATTTTGAAAGCGGCGCCAACAATGACCCTGTTCAAATCTACGGATGGACGAATGCGGTGGTGAAAGGCTCCAGAAGCTGGCAGTTTAAAGAGTTCAGCGGCAACGTGTACGCCCAGGCCACTGCCTATAACGACAATGCTGCCGAAATGGAAACCTGGCTCGTCACGCCGGTCGTTGATCTGACGGAGCCGCTCAAGCTTTCTTTTGAAACTGCAAAAGCTTTTTACACGCATAACGGCCTGACGGCATGGATTTCAACCGACTTCGAATGCGATCCGCTGGAAGCAACCTGGCAACCGCTCAACGCAACGCTGGCAGGGCAGGGGAGCGCTGATAACGAATGGATATTTTCCGGTGAAATTGACCTTTCTGCTCTCGTCGGTCAAAAAGTTGCCATCGGATTCAAGTATGTCGGCAGCGGAACTTCCGGACAAACCGGCACTTTCCGGGTGGACAATCTCAAACTCGGCACCGGCGGCGGCCCTGTCGATCCATGCATCAACAATCCGCCCGTAGTCGTCAGCACTTTGAACGAAGGTTTTTCCAGTGGAGCCAATAACAACTCCGTTGCCATCAACGGCTGGAAGAATTTCGTTGCTAAAGGCGCCCGTGACTGGCAGTTCAAGGAATTCAGCGGCAACCTTTACGCTCAGGCCACTGCCTACAATGATACTGCACCTGAAATGGAGACCTGGCTCATCTCGCCGCTCATCGATGTGGATGCTGCCAAAACGCTGAGCTTTGAAACCGCTAAAGCTTTCTGGGTACACGACGGCTTTTCCGTGCTCATTTCCACGGATTACACCTGCGAACCGCTCAATGCCACCTGGACGCCGCTGAATGGCGCAACACTCGCCGGCCAAAGCGACGCCGATCATGCATGGATTCCCTCCGGCAATATCGATCTCTCGCCTTACATCGGTAAAAAAGTGGCCATCGCCTTCAAATACGTCGGCAGCGGTACGGGTGGACAGACGACTTCTTACAGAGTGGATAATGTGAAGGTGCAGTAATGTGCAGTAAGCAAGTTTGCAAGTAGGCCGGTAGGCCAGTAGGTAAATAGGAAAAGGGGCAGCTCCCACCGAAGCTGCCCCTTTTTCGTATTTTAAAATCAAAAACCATACATTCACTACTTGCACCAGAAGTCAAAACGAAATGATAAAACAGAAGCTAACCGTTCTCCTGATTCTGCTGTGCGCTGGCGCTGCGTTTTCGCAGAAGTATTCTCCCCAAAAAAAGATCGTCAAAGAAAACCGCTATTCCATTCAGCTCAGGTACCAGTTCGGCAAATCCTTTCTACAAAACCCCCTCGTCATCTTTGATAACTGCGTGAACTGCATACGCACCAACCAGGAACCGGTGAACATGCAGGATGTCGATTTCACTTTCATCAGGAGGCTCAACAAACTCAACGCCATCTACGCCACCACCGGCTATTCCGTATTCGGGTTTCAAAACGATCATTTCGTTGAACCCACCCAGGTGTTCTTTGAAGATTACACCATGCGGTTCTATTTCTATTCCCTCGGCGCAGGGCACCTGCTGACGCTCCGGCCTTTCAAGTTCCTCCACCTCAATCTTGGCAACAGCCTCCTGTGGGACATCAACACACCCCACGACGACTATCTTATCAAAAGACACAACCTCAGCTACAGAGGCAGCCTCGACCTGGAACTCTTCCCAAAGTGGCGGCTGTCCCTCATTTCCGGTTTGTTTTTCAAACACGCCATTACCAACTACAACCGCATCCGGTTTAACAGGGATTATTACCCTTACAACTACGGTTTGCTGCTGGGTTTAAAATTCAACTTTGATTATCGGAGGTTTCCGTGAGGATGGGTTTCAGATGCAAACTGAAACGGGCTGGTGAAGAAGACTCTGTCCGGCCGGGAACTGTCAATCATAAATCCTTATCTCCAATGACATGAGTTCATGTTCAGGTTCAAAAAAGGTTTGCCTCCTGGTAATTCGATTGAAATGATCATACTCATACACAAAAGACATCGTCACTTCTGTTTTTCCGTTTTCTGTTTTTTCATATTTCAATTCATTGCCAAAATCATCATAATAAAACGTATTGATCACTTCACTTAATTCAGGTTTGATAATCTGCCGCTCTTTTATTTTATCTCCTTTTTTAATTTCCCGTACCGTGTAAGCGTAGTTGGCGTTTATATATTCATCAATATAGCTCGTATCTCCTATGATGGTGTAGTAGTGCTCAACTGAAACATCACCGTAAACCTTTACTTCAATATCATATTCACCAAACTCCTTTTTGTAGTGATAAACCGTAGAATCCAATTTGGGCCGATTCATATACCTGGATTTTGTCGCCACCACTATTTTCGCTAATTTCTCCAATTCAGTATAATGATAAATCTCGGTCCTTTCCAATTCGCCTTGATACTTTGGGTAGTATCGCCTGATTATTTTTCCATCCCTGATTTGTATTTCGGACGTAAAGTTTGAAGTGTCAATTTTTGAGTCAAATCTCTCAACAAAAGAATTTCCCAGAAAGAGATAAGTTTTCCCGGTATAGTTCTCCGAACCTTGGGAATAAGCTTGCAAAGCCATCAGGCAGCAAATTGCAAATACAATGGGGAATATGATTTTTCTATTCATCTTGTTTTGTTTATTTAGCTTGAGGTTAGCTTTGGAAGTTTGCCTGTTGGCCTTAACTCTTCCCGTTGGCTTGAGGTTTTTTAATGTCAACTGCCATTCCCTGCCATTCAACTCAGCGTTCAAATTTTTTACCAGGGCCCATCCTTAGTAATATTGATAAACTTTCCGTCTTCCAAACGGTAAGCACCACCAAAGCCAACAAACCAAAGCCTGCCGGCCTGGTCTTTATAGATTTGAAAAACTACAGGCCCTTTATTGTCTTCTGATTTTTGGAATTCTACGAGGTCTTTCCCGTCATAGGTAAAAAGAAAATGTTGATTAGAAACAAACCAAATCTTCCCGTCTTTATCTTCAGCAATACTACCTATTCCCTTTCCAACTTCGATTTTTCCGCCCGTAATGTTACTTGCAATATTTCCTTTGAGATAGTGTAACCCTTCTTTAGTAGAAATCCACAAGCCACCGTTTTTATCTTCAAATACTGTATTCACAAAATTGGTGTTGATGCCCGCCTTTTCTGAAACGTTGGTCAATACATCATTGGAATAGGAGAAAAGACCAGCATTGGAAGTAATCCACAGCTTCCCTTTACTGTCTTCCAATATATCATGAACCATCCGGGTACTTGACACGCCCACAGTTGTATCTTTTTTGCCTTCCGGCAGTTCGAAGTTTGTAAATTTCTTTCCGTCGAATACGCAAACTCCATCAATGGTTCCAATCCATATTTTCCCGTCGGTAGCCGCTTCAATGCACCAAACATCGTTATGAATCAAACCATCCGATTGGTAATAATTCATCACTGTCTCTCCCTTGATGCTACTGACCCCATCCGTATGTCCAAACCATATCGTCCCATCTTTATCCTCGGTTATATCCTTAATGGTTACTCCCTTTCCCGATTCACTTTTTATGCTGTCAATATGAATCAATGACCCCTCAGTAAGTCTAAACGCTCCGCTTTCAGTTCCGAACCAAATAGTGCCTTTGCTATCCTGAAACATCATCCTTACCACCTGGCTTATCTGCTTTTTCAAGTATTCATTCCCAGGAATTGAATGTTGAGCTACCGTTTGCCCCTGTAATGGCGTGTTTTGTACATCACGCTTATTTTCTTGTCCGTTGCAAGCGGTTATCAAAATGGATAGCGTTATGACCATCAACATTTTTGCGCTGTGAAGCAATATTCTTTGAATGTTCATTTTTCTTTCTGTTTTATGAGGCAGAACGGTCTCGTGTATGTGGCCTGACTGGTTTTTTCCCGGCATGAACACAGATACAGACCCTTTACAATTTTTTGAATAAACCTCTCATAACCAATTGAAAATCATATCCCCAAACACCTAAATACATAAACACCCAAACACCCATCCAACATGCCGGCATCAGTTTTTTATTCCGATGCTAAAACATACCTCAATCCGTCATATAAACCTGGAAAAGGAACGTGTCCGTAGATCTCGTAAGTTTTGTATGCGAACGACACTTTATCCTCTAATTCAAAATTTAACCTTTCAGAAAATTGAAGTATTTCATGATGTACTTCTTTATTAGGATCATAGCTGTCTGCCAACGAATTCGCAACAAACAATTTCTTCCCATTAAATTGTTCTTTGTTTTTAAAAGCCTTATCAATCAAGGCACTAAAAAAGGGATGCATATCTGCGTACCAACCTGCACTATTGCCGATATAATGATCAAATGATGCTGGATTCTCTAAAAAAGCGTACATGACGAACAAACCGCTTAATGACTTTCCATATATTGTTCCCTGTCCATTCGAGCGATATTTTTTTTCAACATGCGGTTTAAGTTCGCTATCAAGAAATGAGAGAAATTTTTCGGCTTCTGGTTTTTCCACTTCATAAGTCGGGGTACTCAGGGGCATCATATCTCTGTCACGGTCAGTATTGGGAATCGCAACAATGATCATTTGTGCTCTGAGTTTACGAGTAACTAAAATAGCTTCCAAAAGACCTGTTTCATTTCCGTCTAACACATACAGAACAGGATACGTTTTGTTTCCGGTTTCATAATCCCTTGGAAGAGACACCATCAATGGCCTGTTTTCATTAAGAATCATGGATTGAATACTATCCTTAACTCCAACCTTAACATTCACTTCCTGGGAAAAGCTACTCCCAATACATAGTAGTCCGAAAACCAATGTGAGTACAATTCGACTTTTCATTGTTTACTTTTTTAATTGTTGCCAACTTCTCAACATCACCACCCTCGTTGCTATCCCCATAATCCCCCTTCCCACATTTCTTCAAAAGAAAACCCCCCAAACCCTTTCAAATCAACGATTTAATCGATCGGTTTTTGAAGTTCAGCCTTTGATAAAATGAAAAACAGTTGAACGGATGACCCTGCAAAGAACGCCGGAACGGAGATTACCGGTCAAATCTAACGATTAAGTTTTACGATCCCAAATTCCTGTCCCCCCTCCTCAAACAATTCAAACTCCTCAAACCCCTCAAACAATTCAAACCTTTTTTTTAAAAATTTTTGACAAAAACAGCCCAAAAGTGCCAATAAACGTGTTTTGCCCGTCAACAACCACCTTCCGGAAGACTGCTTCCACGTTCCGGAAGACCGCTTTCAGTTTCAGGAAAGCTGCTTTCACATTCCGGAAAGCAGCTTCCGTGTTCAAAACGACAGCTTTCTTCCACCGGGTAGCCGCTTCCGTTCGCAGCATCTAAAGAACCGGGTTCACGAAGCCCGCAAACACTCGCAGAATGACAACAACTTTCTTCCGGTTCCTCGCTTTCAGGGTGCGGAAAACAGGAACCGGGCACAGGAGCGCAACTTTTGCCAGGTTAAGGAGAGCTTTGTTGTTAGGTACTAATTGTCAGCGATAAACAATTTTTGGATAAAGCTAATATTTGTAAAAATTGGCACAAAATTTCGGATTTTATTTTTGCCTGAAAACAGTTTTCACGCTCCGACAGCTTTGAGTGTTTGCCCCGAAAGCTAAACGCCAAAACAGCCGGATTTAACCTGCAAATTCTTATTTTAAAATGGAAGCAAAATCCAATGCAAAGGTGAAAATGCTCACCAACCTGAAGGAGTTCTACTCAAAAAAAGCACAGCGCTTCGACTCCATTCCTGTTTTTTCTGTACTGATGCTGTCTGTCATTAACCTGTATGATGATATCATCGCATTGATCGAAGTGGCTGACGAAAGCACAAGAGGTCTGATTAAAATGAGAAATGCGCACAAAGATGAGCTCTTCGATGCGCTGTTATTGATTGTGCGGCCAGTCTTTTCCTACGCCAATCGCACCGGTAACCTCGACCTGAAAACAGCGATGGATATTTCACGCTACAAAATGGAACAAATAAAGCAGGAAGATATCTCATCTTGGGCCAAAGAAATCATCGACAAAGCCACCGAAGTCCTGCAGGCAGCAGCAGATTACAACCTGACTCAAACCAACCTCACGGCCGCCACCACCAAACTCAATGAATGGAAAGCCTTTCTGCCCCTCGCCGACCTCAAACAGGATGAGATCTTGCAGGCCCGGGCTCTCGCCAACAAAAAACTCACAGAGGCAAACTTAATATTGAAAAACCAGGCCGATCCGCTCGTTTACACCCTCGAAAACGATCAGGAGATTATCGACCTCTGGTTCCTGGCCCGTAAAGTAGAAAAAGCGTCCAGTACACCCACCCAGCTCCATCTCGTCGTCCTCAGCAACGAGACCGGCACGGGCATTTTCGATGCCGAAGTGGAAGTGGTGAAACCCGAAAAAAACATCGTCAAAACCACAAAGACCAACCCGGTTGGCCTTGCTGTTTTCAGACCCGTTCCTTTCGGCTACCTCAACGTCACTGTGCGTTGCAACGGCTACACAACGCACACCATCCCCGTTTTTAAAATGAAAAAAGGCGAGGTGCTGCACCTCGAAGTGCGGTTGTCCCGTGAGATGGCCGCCGTTGTATGATCTTTTTAACCAAAATGCTTTTAAAAAGGCCCGGCATTCTTTCGAAGCCGGGCCTTTGCTTTAAATATGTTTGGTGATTGGTGATTGGTGATTGGTGATTGGTGATGGGTGATGGGAGTGAAACCCAGTCCCCCAATCACCAATCACCAATCACTAATACATCGGATTCTGCCCCAACATCCCATTGCTCAGGTCAATTTCCGTCTGTGGCAGCGGGAGTAACTCGTGTTTGCCCTCCACGAAATTCTTGCCTACGCCTTGCATCACCTGCGCCGCCCGGCCCCAGCGCACGAGATCGAACCAGCGGTTTTGTTCCATCGCCAATTCCACCCGGCGCTCATGGTAAATAATCTCACGGAGTTCCGATTGGTCGGTCGTTGTTACAGGAGGCAGGATAAAATTATTCGTGCCACGGGCCCGCTTGCGCACCATTTCCAGATACACCAGCGCATCCGCTGATTTTCCGTTCTCATTCAGCGCTTCGGCTGCCAGCAGCAGCACGTCGGCATACCGAAGAATGCGAATGTTGCCCGGACCGTTGTCCTGCAAGCCCGGATGCTTAGGCACCCATGCCTTTTGATTGTAGCGCTCATTCAGAATCTCCGGATTATCCTGCACGATGGTCTCACCATCCGGCAAAACCTCACCGACATAGATCACCGTAGCCTGCCGGCGAGGATCGCCCGGCTCATAGCTGGCCACCAGCGCATCCGAAGGGCGATTAAAACCCCAGCCGAGATTCGGAACACCTCTCACGCCCTGAATCATATTGAAAGGCGTAGCCCCCGGCCCGACTACCGGCGCCTGAATGGCCACGGCGCCGATTTCAAACACACTTTCAGCGGCATTTTCCCCCACCGGGAGGAAGTTATCGGCGTAGCGGTTCAGCAATTGATACTCGCCGCTGTTGATAATGTCGAGGCAATACTTCTCTGCGTTCGCAAAGTCCTTTTTTACCATGTACAATTTGGCAAGAATGCCACGGGCGGCGCCCTTTGTCGCACGGCCGAGGTCCTTTGCCGCATACTTCGACTTTTCAGGCAACACGGCGATGGCGTCGAGCAAATCCTGTTCGATCAGATTATAGACCTCAGCCTTCGGTGTTCTTGTTTGCACAAAATATTCATCATCATTCAGCGGACGTGTGATCAGCGGAACGTCGCCAAACCACTGCACCAGCCGGAAGTACGTGTAAGCCCGCAGGAACTTCGCTTCACCGACCAGCCGGTTCCGCAGCGTTTCATTCATGTCGATGCCGGGAATGTTTTCAATCGCCAGGTTCGCCCGGAAGATCGTCTGGTAATGCCCCGCCCATGCGCCGGAAAACGCAGCGTTGGTGGGATCGAAGGTAAACTCGTCCAGCTCCAGGAGGTACAACCCGTCGTTCGCCGTACTGCCCTTGTCAGCATCGTCGCTGATGATGTCGGTAATGCCGATCCACGGGAAAGCACACATCTCCCAGGTTCTGAATTTCTGGTAGATCGCATTGGTCGCCCAGACGGCGTGATCCTCCGTTTCAAAATAAGTGTCAAACGTCAGCTGCCCCAGCGGTTTGCGGTCGAGAAAGTCGTCCTTACAACTTCCCAGCACCACGATAGCCGCCATGCAGAAGAGCCATTTTTTATAGAAAGATTTAAATTTCATGATTTCTAAATTTTAAATTTCAACTTTAAGAATAAACTATTGTGTCCTTTTAAATCCCCGGAGGGGCGATCATGTTTGTAGTCAAACAACCGGGCTTTTCAATTACCCAAATCCCCGGAGGGGCGATCATGTTTGTAGTCAAACAACCGGGCTTTTCAATTACCCAAATCCCCGGAGGGGCGATCAT
>JASBVF010000032.1 GCA_030147525.1 Bacteroidota bacterium | reverse complement strand
GGTTTGTCCTCCAAAAGGCAACCAACTGGTTGTCTGTCTTCCCTCGTTCCTTTCTCAATTTATCGCTTTTCTCACTTTTTTGCTTATTCGATTCAATGTACGATTCGGTTGAAAAGCCTACTAATATACTATTATTTTTTGGAATGCAATTAGCGGCTTGTAAAATTTCGTAAAAAAGCTCGAGTACGAGTTAGTATTTTGATGAAATACGAGGCGGTGCAACTAAATTTCAGCATTCAATGAATAATGGATAAAAACGCTTCGTAGAAAGAGCCCTCAAATTAGCTGTGATAAAGGAAGGATGGGAGAGGAGAAAGGAGCAGGTGTTTCCGGTTTACCTGAGGCCTGAAATGTTTCAAGGTTCAAGGTGCAAAACGCTCCAGTCTTGCAGCGTTGAACCTTGAACCTTGAAATTAAAACCCTGAACTTAGAAAAGTTATCTTCTTCTGAAACCAGGCTTCATGGCAGCAGGAGCGCCACCTCCGGCAAAGCCCGGCATTTTTGACATTTTGTGCATCATTTTTCGCATCTGGTCAAATTGTTTGATGAACATGTTGATCTGGTTCAAATCTTGACCGGCGCCTTTGGAGATGCGTTTTTTACGGCTCATGTTGAGGATCTCCGGCTTCTCACGCTCCTCAGGCGTCATGGAGAAAATGATAGCTTCGACTTTGTTGAGCGCCTTGTCGTCGAATTCGACATCTTTCAGTGCCTTGCCCACGCCGGGAATCATACTTACGAGCGACTTCATGTCACCCATTTTCCGGATCTGCTTGATCTGACTCAGGAAGTCGTTAAAGTCGAATTTATTCTTTGAAATCTTCTTTTCAAGGCGTCTGGCTTCTTCTTCGTCGAACTGCTCCTGTGCCTTTTCTACCAACGAAACTATGTCACCCATACCGAGTATCCGCTGGGCCATACGATCCGGGTAGAACACATCAAGCGTGTCCATTTTTTCACCCATACTCACAAACTTGATGGGCTTGCCAACGGTGTATTTGATGGAAAGCGCAGCACCACCCCGTGTGTCACCGTCGAGTTTTGTGAGCACGACGCCGTCGAAATTGAGGCGCTCGTTGAAGGTTTTTGCAGTGTTCACAGCATCCTGACCGGTCATGGAATCGACCACGAACAGGGTTTCGTTCGGCGAAATGGCCTCTTTGACGTTGGTGATTTCAGTCATCATCTCCTCGTCAATGGCCAGACGGCCGGCTGTATCCACAATCACCACATCGAAGCCGTGAGCCTGTGCATGGGCGATGGCTTTTAGTGAAATTTCAACGGGGTTTTTATTCTCTAATTCTTTGTAAACGGGCACTTTGATCTGCTCACCGATGACTGTCAGCTGATCGATGGCTGCCGGGCGGTACACGTCGCAGGCAACGAGCAGTGGTTTTTTCTGTTTTTTGGTTTTTAAAAAATGAGCCAGTTTGCCGGAAAAAGTCGTTTTACCAGAACCCTGCAACCCGGAGATCAGCACGACGGCCGGGCTACCCTTTAGATTGATGCCGGCTGCCTGGCCGCCCATCAGTTCGGCAAGTTCATCCTGCACAATCTTGACCATGAGTTGCCCGGGCCGAACGGCTTTGAGCACGTTCTCGCTACCCAATGCCTTGTCCTTCACATTTTCCGTGAATTGTTTCGCAATAGAATAGTTTACGTCGGCAGCAACCAGCGCACGGCGGATTTCCTTGACGGATTCTGCGATGTTGAGTTCAGTCAGTTTTCGGTCGCCGGTGAGCGACTTAAAGGCAAGGTCTAAGCGGTCGGATAAGCTTTCAAACATTTTATCAGTAGTAAATAGTGAATTGTTGATGATTAAGTGCCCTTTCCGGGCGGGCGCAAATATAAGTATTCAGGGTGAAAACTATCGACTGGAAATATGCCCGTCCGGGGTGATCGGGTATCCGATAGCGTTTCACCGGCCGATGAGACAAAACGGGCCCTTAATTTTGAATGCCTCAACTGCAAGTAACAGAAAATGAAGTTTGGGTAGCTTCCCGGTGGATTTGAAATGTTTAAAAATTCTTTGGGGCAAAAAAAATGGGACAATACAGCGCATTGCCCCATTCTTTTTTCAAAACCTGTCGATTAATTCAGTAGCTCGTATACCCCCGCAATTCCCTGTCCGCCACCGACGCAGGCTGTTACCATGCCATACTTCTGCTTTCGGCGGCGCATTTCGTTGAAAAGCTGTGTGGAAAGTTTCGCTCCCGTACAGCCGAGCGGGTGGCCAAGTGCCACGGCGCCGCCGTTCACGTTCACGATATCCGGGTTGAGGTGTGCCTCCTGAATCACAGCCAAAGCCTGTGCGGCAAATGCCTCATTCAGTTCAATGGCATCGATGTCGTCAAGTTTTAGGCCGCCCTGTTTCAATGCCTTCGGAATGGCAACACAAGGACCGATGCCCATGTAAAGCGGTTCCACACCGGCCACAGCGCAGGAAACCAGGCGGGCAATGGGCGTTAGGTTCAGTTGTTTCACCATCTCTTCGCTCATCACCAACACGAATGCAGCACCGTCGGAAGTCTGCGAGGCATTACCGGCTGTGACGATACCACCGTTTTTGAAAGCGGGGCGCAGCTTGGCCAGGCCTTCCATCGAGGTGTCCGGGCGGACGCCTTCGTCGGTATCGACAGTGAATTCGACTTCCTTGCGTTTGTCGTTTTCAACAAAAACTTCCTTCACTTTCACCGGCACGATCTCGTCTTTGAATTTGCCTTCAGCAATGGCTTTGGCTGCCTTTTGGTGGCTTTTTACAGAAAACTCATCCGCCATTTCACGGGTGATGCCGTATTTGGCAGCGACAGCCTCAGCGGTGTTGCCCATGCCGGTCACGTACTCCGGTGTCGTGGATGCCACGGCGTAGCTCGGCGAGAGTTTGTAGCCCGTCATCGGGATCATGCTCATGCTTTCCGTGCCGCCTGCGATGTAGCAGTGGCCCATGCCCGCCCTGATCTTTGCGACAGCGATGGAAATGGTTTCCAGGCCAGAAGCGCAGTAGCGGTTCACGGTCATGCCGGGCACGCTCTTGCCCAGCGCCCGCACTGAGATCATGCGGCCGATTTGCAGGCCCTGTTCGCCTTCCGGGTTGGCGCAGCCGACGATGCAGTCGTCCACGAGGGCCGGATCGAGTTCCGGCGTGTTTTTCAGCAAATAATTGATGACGTCCACCGCCAGGTCATCGGAGCGGTAGTTTTTGAAACCGCCTTTTTTGGCTTTGCCAACGGCGGAGCGGTATGCTTTTACGATATAGGCTTCTTGCATGATGTTATTTTTTCAATGATTCTTTAAATTCTTCAATGGTGTTCGAATGTGAGTCTTCAAAATCGTATCAACATCCAATCCCTTCTCTTCCATAATTTTAGCCGCCATCTTACTGGCTTTTTCAGCCATGTATTTGACAATCAAAGATTTAATTGCCAAAAGATCTTCATCAGGAATATTCCTTGAATAAAGTTTCAACAACTCCAATTGAAGATTCGACAATCCATGTTGTGGTGCGGTAGCTTCCATGATTCCTTTTTTTCAAAATAATGGTTTTAAAACAACTTTAGTTTTGCAACGGCAAGTTATGCCTTATCAGAAACTGAACCTTCCCCTGCGTATTCTCCCCAAAAAAGTTGAAAACATCTTACGGTTCAGCTTATTTGGATTTATTTATGTCAGGAGGGCGTTGAGAAAGCGTTTCTGGCGCCCCTATGAATTTATCATTGGGGGCGGACTATTCTATGATAGTCAACACTTTGGAGTCTGTTGATTTCTATTTTTAGTTCTCCGAAAAATGACATGTCGTAGTTATAATTCCTGGTTGAAAAGTAAAAGTCAGGTGCCTTGAATTGATTGTAATTGATTGAGCCAATAAATGGCTCACTATGGTAAATCGTATTACCGTTATTCAATTTTAAGCGCAACTGAGTTTTAAAATTTCCTTCATAAACAGGAACCCTAAATGCCAGATACTCACCAGGTTCTAAATGGGCCCAGGAATAACTGACTCCACACCAAGCGTAAGACCAGTATTCGATAGGGCACCAAAACCCCTGTGAATCCTGAGCTTCCTGAATGACGTACAGATCTTCATCTTGTCGGAAAACTTTCTTGATTTCCGGGGTCTCGTTGATTATGTATCCAACCAAAGCTTTAAATGTATTTTCATTCCCAGACCAGTCTGATAAATGTTTAAACCTTGAGCGCTCAATACTGCAGCTCATTTGTTCATCAACAAAAACCGTCAGACCATCTGTTGAATGATTACAGCTCTTTGAAAGCTTTTCCTGGATTTCAAATTCCTTTATTTTTCCCGGAAACCAGAAATTTCGACAGGTGTCTCCAAATTTTTCAATACAAATGATAGGCGCCTTTCCGTCTATCATGCTATCAACTGAAATACAACAAGGTGTATTAACAAGGGCTGGATCAAATTCAGGTCTAACAAAGTGGCTCAAAGGCGAATGATGATCTCCAATACAACTTTTCAGTGCAATAGACGCAATCAATAGTAATGAAAACCTGAACATATTCCAGTATTAGCTTAATTCCTCAACGGCCTGTTATTCGTCAACATATACTGTATCCTCTCCAGCGTTTTCTGTTCGCCGCAAAGGCTCAAAAACGCCTCCCGTTCGATGTCGAGCAGGTATTTTTCGCTCACCTGCTGCTGCCCCGTCAGGTCGCCGCCACAGAGTACCCAGGCGATTTTCTTCGCAATTTTGATGTCGTGATCGCTGGCGTAGTTGCCAAGTTTGAGTTCGTTGGCAGCTACGTAGAGCGCAGCCAGACCGCTCCGGCCTAATACAGTAACATCCTCACGCTGAATCGGTTGCACATAATTTTCTGCCAGTTCGAGCACTTTGCTCTTGGCGTCGCCGATGTTGCGGAGCGTATTCATTACCACGGCATCCTTGCGGGGTAGCAGGTAGCCGTGATTGAACGCCTCGTGCGCCGAGGTGGCCACCGTTGCCAGGGCGATGGTTTTGAATTTCTCGATCAGCGTTGGCATCTGCACGTCGCCCTCGAAGAAGGCGTCACTGGCCCGCACGACAAACTCTTTCGTGCCTGCGCCGCCCGGCAGCAGACCTACGCCGACCTCCACGAGGCCAATGTAGCTTTCCGCAGCGCATAGGGCCGCATCGCAGTGCATGATCGTTTCACAAGCCCCCCCGAAGACGTACCCTTGCGTGGCCGCCACCACCGGAATGGAGGAATAGCGGCAGCGCATGGTCGTGTCCTGGAAGTATTTTATCGCCATGTTCAATTGATCCCATTCCTGCTCGTAAGCCATCATGGCCACCATCATGAGGTTGGCGCCGACGGAGAAATTCTTGGCATTGTTGCCGATAACGAGGCCTTTCCACTCGCCCTCTTCGGCAATTTTGATGGCGTCGTTGATGCCCCGCAGTACGCCTTCACCCATCGAGTTGGCTTTACTTTGAAATTCGAGGCACAGCACGCCGTCTCCGATGTCGTGCAGGGTGGCGTCGGGGTTTTGGTACACCGGTTTTTTGTCCCGGTAATTATCGAGAATGATGAAACCTTCCGTGCCGGGAATCGGCTGGTATGACTTCGAGTTTTGATCGTAATAAAAACGCTTGCCGTTTTCACTTTTGTAAAATGACGTAACACCTGCGGCCAGCATGTCCTTAACCCACGGGGCGATCTTCTCGCCTTGCTTTTCCGCCAGTTCCAAACCTTTTTGCACACCAATTGCATCCCAGTATTCGAATGGACCGAGGTCCCAGGCAAAGCCTGACCGCAGTGCATCGTCTATACTATAAAGGTGATCGGCGATTTCAGGAACCCGATTCGAAGCGTAGGCGAACAGCCCGAGCAACGAGCGCCGGACGAGTTCGCCGCCCTTGTCTTCCGCATTGAAAACGGCTTGCACCCGCTTTTCGAGGTTATCCATTTGCTTCGCAATGCCAAGGCTGGGCAAGGCGGGTTTCGGCTGGTTTTCGTATTCCAGCGTTTCCAGGTTCAGGGCGAGGATGACGGGTTTGCCTTTTTCGTCTTTCTGTTTTGTTTTTTCATAAAAACCTTTACCCGTTTTGTTGCCGAGGAAATTATTGTCAAGCAGGAATTGCAGGTATTTCGGAATTTCAAAAGCGCCGGCCTGCTCATCGTTCGGGCAGTTGTCCTTGATGCCCTGGATGACTTTTGCCGCCGTATCATGGCCAACGAGATCACCCAAGCGGAACGTTCCCGTCTTTGGCCTGCCAATGGCGGGACCGGTGAGCGCATCCACTTCGCTGATGGTCAGGCCGATTTGTGTGGTGAGCTGGTAAATCTTCGCCATGGCGTACACGCCGACACGGTTGGCGATGAATGCGGGTGTATCCTTCGCCAGTACGGTCTGCTTGCCTAGGTACACGTCGCCGTAGTGCATGAAAAAGTCCACGACTTCCTGGCTCGTTTCCTTCGTCGGGATGACTTCGAGCAGGCGCATGTAGCGGGGTGGGTTGAAAAAGTGCGTGCCGCAGAAGTGTTTTTTGAAATCATCGCTGCGACCTTCGAGCATCATGTGAATGGGAATGCCGGAGGTATTGGAAGTGACGAGCGAGCCTTTGCTGCGGTACTGATCGACCTTTTCAAAAATAATTTTCTTGATGTCCAGCCGCTCAACGACCACTTCGATGACCCAGTCGCAATCCTTTATTTTAGCAAAATCATCTTCGAAATTACCTGTCTCGATGCGGGATGCAAATCCTTTGTCGTAGAGTGGGGCGGGCTTTGATTTAAGGGCAGTTTTCAAGGCGCCGTCAGCGACACTGTTGCGGGCGGCCTTGTCGTTTTTTTTGTTTTCGGGCAAATCACGGGGCACGATGTCGAGCATGAGGACTTGCAAACCGGCATTGGCAAAATGGCAGGAAATCCCTGACCCCATCACACCGGAGCCAAGAACAGCGACTTTTTTTATTCTTCTCATATTGGGAATAGTTATTTGGTTGTGAGTTGTTCGTTGAAGACTGCTCGATGTGGAAAGATTAACTGGACGCTAACGAACAACGGGCAACAAACAACGAATTGCAAAATTCAGCGAATTTTCGCTGGGAATTGCAAAAATACAAACGCCGGGGAGAAATCAAAGTTGCATTTTCATTTTAGTAAAAATATTATCCGCTGTGTAAATCGTTGTGTTTTAACAAAAAGCAATAACTTTCGCCCCGTTTTTACACTTAACCAGACCAGCACGGCGTTTCAGCCTGTAATCTGTTAACCCGGATCAACACAACGAGAAAATTAAAAACTGACTTTATGTTCCAGTTCACATTGTTTCTTCAAACTGCTTCCTCTGAGCTTGAGCGTACCACAGAATCTGAATCAATTCTTGACCTGATTTTTTCCGGTGGTGCAATTGGTGTGGCGATTGTCGTCGTCTTGCTAGTTATGTCTGTTATCGCCCTCTACATTTTTATTGAGCGTTACATGACGATCAAAAAAGCCGGCCAGGTGGATGAAAATTTCATGAACAACATCCGAGCAAACGTCAGTGCAGGCAATATTCAGGCTGCCCGTGCACTTTGCCAGAACACAGACACCCCCGTTGCCAGAATGGTAGAGAAAGGCCTTGCCCGCATCGGCAAGCCGCTCCGTGATATCGATGCTGCCATTGAAAACGTAGGTAATCTTGAAATTTTTAAACTTGAAAAGGGTCTTTCGACCATCGCCAGTATTTCCGGCGCCGCTCCGATGATTGGCTTCCTCGGTACGGTAACGGGGATGATCATCGCCTTTTTCAATATGGCGAAAGAGCAAAACGTAACGCCACAATTGCTGGCTGGCGGTATTTATCAGGCACTCATCACTACCGCACTTGGATTGGTGATCGGGATTTTTGCTTTTATTGCCTACAACGTTTTGGTGGTAAACGTGGATAAAGTGGTATACAAAATGGAGCGCTTTACCATGGAATTCATGGATTTGCTCCAGGAACCGACGTCTTAAATGGAGAATGATTAACGATGAACGATGAACATGGAACCCGTCAATGTTTATCGTTCATCATTCATCGTTTATAGTTAAAAAACATGGCATTAAAACGCAGAAATAAAACCAGCGCAGAATTCAGCATGGCATCCCTGACGGATGTAATCTTCCTGTTGCTGATTTTCTTCGTACTGACTTCGAAGCTGGTGAAAATTTCCACGCAGGATTTGCCGGAATCCGACTCCACTACCGTAGCGCCGGTTACCGTCATCGTAGAAATTAACGCAGAAGGCAAATACCTTTTCGGGGGCCAGGTTATGACAGTCGGTCAGGTAGAAAGTTCTTTGCGCCAGCGTTTGCAGGGCGTTGAAAATCCCAACGACATCACGCTGACCATTGCAGCGCAGAAAGATGTGGCCTTCGATTACGTGGTCGATTTGATCCAATTGGCTGGCAAGTACAAAGTCAAGGCAATTCTTGCAACCAATCCAAAACAATCGTGAATTACGGTGTTTGTTCAACCGGACAAATGTCCATCGTTTATCATTCATCGTTCATAGTTAAATAAAAATGGGATTAAAAAAGCGAAGCAAGGTTAAGGCAGAGTTCAGCATGGCGTCATTGACGGACATGATCTTCCTGTTGCTGATCTTTTTTGTGCTGAACTCCAGCGTGGTGGCGCCTAACTCCCTAAACCTGAAATTGCCGGGAAGTTCAAGATCAAAAGCGCAGGTTGATTCAAAGACCGACGATGTTGCCATCAACCGCAGCGGGAATTATTATCTCAATGGCAAGCGGGTTTCCCCTTTCGATCTTGAACAGTCACTGGCAAAAAAGGCCGGCGGTTCCTCCTCCCAGTTGGATATTACGATTTCTCCTGATAAAGGAACCCCCGTGCAGCACGTCGCTTTTGTGATGGACATAGCGATGCGTTACCAGATTAATGCAATTTTAGCCGCAGAAGAGTAGTTTTTTGTTAAGGATTTTAAAAAACAAAGGTTGCCACTAGCCACTCCCCGGTGATTTCGCGTTTAATATTTTGAACCAAAAATTTTTTCCTCATGGAAGATATCAGCAGATCAGAAGAACAAAACAAACGCAAAGGGCTCATCTTTAGCGTTGTTTTTCATACAATGGTAGTCATCCTGGCGGCGCTTTATGGTTTCACTTACCAAAGCCCTCCGCCGGAGCAGGGTGGTATTTTAGTCAATCTGGGAATTCCCGACGTAGGACAGGGCGACGAAAATGCCCCGGCCGGACAACCCGCCAAACCGGTCGAAAAACCTGAACCCCAACCCGAAGAGTCTACCCCTCCACCACCTGCGGAGTCCAAGCCGGAACCTGTGAAGGAGAGCCCAAAACCCGTAAAAGAAGTTAAAAAAACTGAAGACCCAGAGGCAATAGCCCTCAAGAAGAAAAGAGAAGAAGAAAAACGCAAAGCCGACGCCGAGGCACGGGAGAGAGCTGAACAAGAACGAAGGGAAAGAGAAGCCGAAGCCCAACGTAAGGCCGAAGCCGAACGGCAGCGTAAAGCCGAGGAAGCCCGTAAGAAAGAATTGGAAGACCTCGTCTCCGGAGGACTTGGCGGCGGCAAAGGCAGTGGTAAGGGCAACACCGGCAAACCCGGCAACCAAGGAGATCCGAACGGAGACCCTAATTCCGATATCCTTACTGGTATCAGCACTGGCTCCGGTACTGTAGGAGGTGGACTTGGTAATCGGGGCGTTTTGAGGAAAGGTCCGGCCATCAATGACAACTCTCAGGATCAAGGGACCGTTTTCCTGGATGTTTGTGTGGATAAAAACGGTAACGTGATCAGCGCAGATTATACCCAGAAAGGCTCCACTACTGCCAGTACGAGATTAATTGCCCTGGCAAAACAAAATGCCAAAGCCTGGCAATTCTCCAAAGGCGATGTGGACAAACAGTGCGGCACCATTCGCTACGACTTCAAACTGAAATAAAATTTACGCAATCCAATATCTTTTTAGAAAGGGCGGAGTGTTGAAAGACCTTCGCCCTTTTGTTTTGAGTAGGCCTGTAGGCGAGTAGGAGACCATGCGTTTTTTCAAAATAAAAAATCAGCTGAAGGAATCCATATCCCACAGCTGATTTTATGGTAAAAGTTTCCGGCAGCCCATTTACTTGCCTACCGGCCTACCGGCCTACTCGCATACTTGCCTACTCCTTACACCGCCACAATCATAAACTTATTCTTCTTCCCGTTTTCCAGCATGATGTATTTTCCGTGTAGCAGCGATTCATGGTTGATGGCTGCATCCACGGAGCTGATTTTTTCTTTGTTTACAGAAACAGCCTGGCCCTGAATCGCCCGCCTGGCTTCGCCTTTTGATGAAACAATCGTGGTGTTGTCAGCCATCAGGTCGAGAATATTCACGCCGTTGGCAAGGGCATCTTTTGGAACTTCGAAGCTGGGGATTTCTTCCGATACGGTTTTCAAATCTTTCACACCCAGATCCAGCAAGGTTTCACGGCTGGCCTTGGCGTTGAAAAGCAGCTCGGATACCTTGAGCACTGCATTGTATGCTTCCTCAGAATGAATTCGCACCGTCAGCTCTTCGCCCAACATGCGCTTGAGCGCCTGCGGATTGGTGGCATGTTCGGCTTCCATCGCTTCCACTTCTTCCTTTGACTTGAGGGTGAAATAGCGAATTAACTTCGGTACATCCTTGTCGTCGGCATTGATCCAGAACTGGTAAAATTTGTATGGAGAAGTGTACTCCGGGTCAAGCCAGATATTCCCCTGTTCGGATTTGCCAAATTTTTTACCGTCTGATTTGGTCAGCAGATTGGAGGTGACGCCGTAAGCTTTTTCACCCAGGTTTCGCCGGATGAATTCGATACCGGAAGTGATGTTTCCGAACTGATCGCTGCCACCCAATTGCACGGTGCAACCGGCTTCTTTGTACAAACACTGGTAGTCGTAAGCCTGCAGCAGTTGGTAACTGAACTCCGTGAAAGAAAGTCCCGTTTCCAGGCGGTTCTGAACGCTGTCTTTTGACATCATGTAGTTGACGGTCAGCGTTTTACCAACGTCACGGAGGAAAGTCAGAACATCCATATTTTTATAAAAATCCAGGTTGTTCATCAAGATTGCCTGGTTGCCTTTGTCGCCAAATTCGAGGAATTTCATCATCTGCGCCTGCTGGCTGGCGAGGTTGGCATCCAGCTCGTCGGTCGTTTTCAACTCCCGTTCTTTGTCCTTGCCGGAGGGATCACCGATGCGGCCGGTAGCGCCTCCCATCAGCACGATGGGGCGGTGGCCGGAACGTTGAAACAACGTCAGAATCATCACCTGGACGTAATTACCGATGGTAAGTGCAGGGGCTGTTGGGTCAAATCCGATGTAGCCTGTTCTCATGCCGCCGGCCAGGTGTTCTTCAACACCCTCGGTTGGAGTATGGAGCATGTTCCGCCAGCGTAGTTCTTCGATGAAGTTCATGTTTTGATTGCTTAAATGTTTGATTATGAATAGTTTGGCTTGCTTGCAGCTTGCTTGTCTGAAATTTTGAAGCGGCAAAAATAGCGAACTCAATTTTAGATTGCGAAACAGTTGGCAACAATCCAACAAATTCAGACTTCAGGAACCTCAACAACCATCAACAATTTTATCTTTGCCCGCATGAATCTGCCATTTTTCATCGCCAAACGAGTCGCTTCCTCCGAACGTCAGTCCTTTTCCGGACTCATTATCCGCATCGCAATCGTAGCGGTGGCGCTTAGCCTGACGGTCATGATTGTTGCGACAGCCGTCATTTCCGGTTTTAAAAATCAAATTGGCGAAAAGATTTTTGGTTTTTGGGGGCATATCCATATCACAAGTACCCAGATTAACCGCTCAACGGGCGAAGCAGTTCCCATCAGTATTTACCAGCCATTTTACCCCGGGCTGGATACGGTTGGTAAAATTTCATTTCAGGAAAAATTTCAGGTTCTTGGATTTGAACTGCCTTACGATGTGGTGAAACAGACGGAAGGCGGCATCCGCCATATCCAGGCTTTTGCGCTCAAGCCAGGCATCATCAAAACCAAAAAGGAAATCGAAGGGATCATCCTCAAGGGCATTGGGCAGGATTTTGACTGGTCCTTTTTTGATAAATATCTTGTTGAGGGTCAAAAGCTTACACTCTCAGATTCCGCCTCTACCGAAGGCATCATCCTTTCCCGGCAAACTGCCGACCGCCTTGAACTGGGCATTGGCGACAAATTCATTTTCAACTTTGTTGCCGATGGAGAGGCGCTGCGACGCCGGTTCACCGTGGAAGGAATTTACAAAACCGGACTTGAAGAATACGACCGAAAGTTTGCCCTCGTGGATTTGAAAAAAGTGCAGGAACTATTGGGCTGGCGAAGTGATCAGGTGGGCGGTTTTGAGGTGTTCATCGAAGACCTCAGCGACCTGGACATCATGACGGAGTACATCTACCTCGAGGAAACTCCCGCAGATCTCTACTGCGAAAATATTCGTGAAAAATTTCCCGCTATATTCGAATGGCTGGCCTTGCAGGACATCAACGAGGTGGTCATTCTGGCGCTTATGGTCATCGTCGGCCTCATCAACATGATCACGGCCCTGATGATTCTGATTCTGGAAAGAACAAACATGGTCGGCACCCTGAAATCACTCGGCCAAACGAATTGGGGCATCCGTAAAATTTTCCTCTACCATGCCGGGTACATCATCCTGCTTGGGTTGTTTTGGGGCAACTTCATCGGCATCTCATTTTGCCTGCTTCAGCAAAAATACGGGTTCATTCGCCTCAGCGAAGAAAATTACTACCTGCCCGTTGCACCCATCGAGCTCAATCCATTGACCATCCTGGCACTCAATGCTGGAGCCTTGGTGATTATCATGATTTTTCTGACGATTCCTTCCTGGCTGGTGACCAAGATCAGCCCGGTAAAAGCGATTCGTTTCAAATAAATCCAGCCTACGGGTAGGCCACAGCTATCACGGCTTCCCCATTTTTTATTTCGATAAAATCACCCTGAACGTCCCACAGTCGGCAGGCGAAACGAATGCTCAGTTTTTTAGTTTTTTCAGCCATTTCGTTGAGGTCAAATTCTTCCACTGACAAAATTTTGAAAAATGAAAACCCGGCCTGCGTTTGCCGGTCTGACCGGTAGAGCTGTCCGTTGGCGTCCGTGTATTCCACTGTGATTTTTGAAAATTGAAGGGGATTACCGGGGATAAAAACCTGCGTACTGTCCAGTTCCATGACTTCCTCCACATCAAAGGAAAATGCTGCCGAACAGTATGGTGGCAGCCCACCGGGATTACTTGAAAAACTGACCTGAGACGAAGAAGTGCAACCCAACGCATCCGTGACCGTCACCGTTGCCTGCGACACCTGATTGAAAGGCAGAAGAATGGAAGCTGTGGTCGTTCCGTTTGACCAACTGTAGGTAAATGGCGCAGCGCCGCTGGCCATCGCTGTCAGAATTGTACCCAATGAGGTGGTGTCATTTTCTGCGAAAATCTGCACGCTGCATGAGCTGGCGTTGGGGGCAGGTTTCCTTACCGTGCGGGTTTGCGAACTGCTGCAACCCGTGTTGCTGGCAGCCATGCTCAGCGTCACCGGCACCGGCTGAGCAAGTTGGTCGAAGTCAAACTCAGGTGTAAGGCCGGTGGCCGTACCCAATCCGCCAAAATTCCAGGTGAAAATTGCCGTACCGGTCGGGCTGACCGACGCCGAAGCGTCGAAGGCTGTATGGTAAAAAATGGTCGTGTCGAGTAGCCAAAATGAACTGTCTGTATTTTCTTTTTTATAAAAATAATCACCCGGTTTCAGCGCCAGGTCAACGTCCGGGTTCGTGCCGAAAACCTGTTGAAAATCCCGGATATGAATGGTCAATGACTCCCCGCAAACTGAATTGCAACTGTCCTGCTGCATCCGCCCCGTGAAAACGTACACGTCGTTTGTATCTTTTTCAAATTCACTAAACATGTAGTACCCGTCCACGCCGGCCTGCCAGTTTTTAGCATCGCCATCCACCTCAGCGGTGATCGAAAAGACGGGAGTGCCTTCCACCGGTTCTACGTCAATTTTTTGACACCCGACAAGTAATGTGAAGATTATCAGTATTTTATGAAAAAATAGTTGTTTCATTTTCTATTTGATAAAATAAACCGACTGCACGGTGATGAAAAATTTATCAGCCTCTTTCAGAAGAAAACGGCCCGTCGGCGGAGCATAATTTTTTGCCAAAATTCCACCAGGCGTGTAGTTGACGGAGGCTCCAAACGATAGCTGACGGTTCACCCGGTAGTGGTAACCCAGCTGCACAGTGGCTGTGATTTTTTTGTAGCCATCCTCCACCAGCCAGCCTTCCTGCTGAGTCTTAAACCCTCTCCGGGGTGGCAGATCAGTCGTTTTTTCAAAAACTCCACGGGAGCCCCGCAGCCCGGCAAGGTATTCGAACTGCAGTCCGGTTTCGAGTAGATGCCGGCCTCGTTGCCAGCCCAGCATCACCGGCATGGAAGCGTAGTGCAGACTTGTTGGTTTGAGCAGTTGGCTGTCCACTTCCACCCCGAAACGGTAGCGGCGGCTCTCCACCGCTTTCGACACCTCGAAAGTGCCGCCTCGGCGCAGGTATTGCAAGCCGGAACTGACGAACCAGTTTTTTGAAAATCCGTAACGAAGCACCAATCCGGCACGATGGCCAATGACGAGTTGTTCCCCGGAGGCGCTGCCTGCCTGCATCAGTTGAGCCGCTGTGAAACCGACAGCCAACCTGGAGAAGTTGCTCCGGTTCAGATCGCCGGAACTGAGATTCAGGTTTTTCAAAAAATCGCCCAGGACGGGACTTGCAAGCATTGGAATTGCCGTTAAATCTTTCGTCCGGCGGGCGGTTTCAGGTGTTGAATCAAAATTCTCAGGTACGATTGCGTGGCTTTTGTTTTCGGTCTGTGCTGCCGGGTTGCCGGCGTTGGATGCAGGATTTTCAGGGGGTGAAGTTTCTTTTTTTAAGCCAGTGGGGTAGGGGGGGGCGACCTGCTGCTGCTGTTCTTTTTTCTGAGCGGAAACGCCCGTCAATGCCGCTGATTCCTGTGGATTATCAGCTTTTTTTGAATTCAGAATGGCATTTTTGGTTTGGTCCTCGCTTGTGCTTGCGGATTCGGGTTTTTCCGAAGCTTGGTTTTGATCGTTTTGAAAAAACGCTTTTGAAATGCCATGCCCGGCTGGCGACTTTGCATCAGCTTGTTGCGTTGAATTTTCAATAGGGACAGGTGTGGGGTTTTCACTCAAAAACCACCAGCCAGCCAAAACGGCTGCCAGCAACAGCAACGCAGCTCCCTGCCATGCGAGGGCTGCCCTGCGTTTGCGGCGGTTGGCATCGAGCAATTGTTCGGCCTGTTGCCACCAGACATCGTTAAATTCGAACTCCCTGTCCCGGAGGTTATCCCTGAAATACCGGTCGAGATTATTTTTCATTTTTATTCGTTTAAAAAACTTCCAGCCCGTTGAGCCGGGCTTATTTTTTTGCCATTGCAAAATATCCGGCCCCCTGTTTCACCAATAACTCCCGCAAACGTTGGCGGGCGAATGAAAGATGCCATTTCGAAGTGCCTTCGCTGATGCCCAGCATGCTGCCAATTTCGGAATGTGAGTAACCGTCGATGGCGTAGAGGTTGAATACCTTCAGGCTTACCGGTGGCAGCGTTTGGATCATGGCTTCCAGTTGGCCGGCGTCGAATTCCAGGTCTGCCGTGTTGAAATCCACGAACTCTTCGTGGCTGCTGGTATCGGTAAAATCGTGGCTCTCCATGAGCTCGCTGACCTTCCGATTTTTCCTGAAATCATCAATCAGTGTGTTGATCATGATGCGTCGGATCCAGGCTTCGAAAGGGACGTCAGTACTGTACTTTTTCAGGTTCTGAAGGATTTTAAGAAACCCCTCATTCATCATTGCAACTGCTTCGCTCTCCGTTGGCCGGTAGCGGGAGCATACACTCATCAAAACACTGCTGCAGCGCTTGTACAGCTGGAACTGTGCCCGGCGGTCGCCCTTGATGGTGTCTTCAAGCAGTTGAAAATCAATCATTTGTACTTAAAATTTCAGGATTCAGGTTTTGGAAATGAGATTAAACTCATCGAAACCTGAATCCTGAAATCCGGTTATTTTTTCACAATTTTCTTCGAAATAACGTCACCTCCGGTCGTGATTTGCAGAAAATATACCCCGCCGTTGAGTTCACTTACGTCCAGCCCGATGACCTGACCGCCTGTGGCGATGTTTTGTTTTTTCGTCAATATCACATTTCCGGTAAGGCTGCTCAATGTGATTTGTGCTTCAAACGCAGCAGCAGCTTCCAGGTAAATATTCAGCGAGCCGGCTGCCGGGTTCGGGTAAACCAGGAGTTTGCCTTCGTTCACTAAGGCCAAGACTCCGTTAACAATACCGTTTTCATCCACCTGAAAATCATTGCCGGTGGAAAATGGCTGGTCTGCGCTGAGCGTTACCCAACGTTCGCTCTGCTCCAGGCCGGTAATTTCAACTGACACTTTGTAAGTGCCGTAAGGCAGGTTTTCAAAAGCGTACTTGCCTTCAGCGTCGGTGAGTGTGTGGGTGAGAGGTTCTTCCATTGCGTTGAACAGCAAAATGCTGATGCCTGCGAGCGGGCCGCTGCGATCACTGCCGCCGGAAGTCAGGCCATCGCCATCATCCACGAGGCCGCTGATGCCGCCCGGACCGGTCAGGTTTTCATCTTCAACGAGGGTAACCTGGTAAAAGCTCTGGTTGGAAGGAATGTTGATGACCGTTGATTCATTCCATTCAACGACATTGCCGTAGTAGGTCGGCAGGTAGTCTTCGAAGTAGGGAGACCCCGGATCGAGCGACACTTTTAAAATATAGGAACCGGTAGCCACCTGTCCAAAGTTGTAGTATGCAGCCCATCCGTTCGAGGTGTTCTGCAAATCAGTGGTTGCAAACAGCGAATACTGGTTGCCTGCCGGATCAATTTGGTACAGCTCCACGACCCCGTCAAGAATGACCGGTATGTTGATTGAATCTGGGATGTAAACGTAGCCCTGGACCTGGCTGGAATTCGGCGTCAGGTAGGTATGGCAATCCGAAGCGGTACAGCCATTTGCACTTGTGACGGTCACACAATAGGTGCCGGTACCCGTTGGTTGTGGTATGATGCTTGGAGTCAGTTCGCCGGTGTTCCACATATAAGTATAAGGTCCACTGTTGAGCGTGTTGGCCACGAGGATGACCTGGTTGGTGACCGGGTCCACGGATTCGGAAATGGTTACGTTACAGCCGGTATTGTTGGGGAAAGTCACACAACTTGAGGCAGTGCAGCCGTTGGCACTGGTAATTGTAACGCAGTAGGTCAGCGGGTTGCTGGTGTTTGGCGGAACGGTGATCGTCTGCGTTTGCCAGTTTTGAATGTTCCACTGATAGGTGAAAGGGCCCTGGCCGGTAGCATTGGCGGTCAGTTGGACGTTGGTAGAGCCCGGCAATGAATCAACCTCGATAACGACGCTGCAGATCGCCGGATTGGTGAAGGAAAAACAATCGGAAGCTTCGCAGCCCGTATTGTCGGTGATGGTCACGCAGTAGTTGGCAAGGTTGGGCGTGATGGGAATACTTTGCGATGTTGCACCGGTGTTCCAGGAGTAGGTAAATGGCGCCTGCCCGGTAGCTGAAGCAAAAACTGCCAGTGTTCCGGCGGAAGATGAATCAGCGTAAACCTGTACGCCGCAGTTACCACTGCCGCCATTGCCCGAAAACTGGAAGCAGGCTGTCGCCGAACAACCGTTTGCGTCAGCAACTGCCACGCAGTAGTTGCCGGGGGCATTCGGCGTGATGGATTGGGTAGCCTGCCCGTTTGACCATGTGTAGGTAAACGGCGCAACGCCGGTTGGAATGGCGGTCAGGGCGCCCGTGTTGCTGGCCTGAATTGTCACAGCGCAGGTTGGATTTGAATACAGGCAGTCTGTTGCTTCGCAACCGGAGGCATCGGTGATGGTGACGCAGTAGTTTATATTCCACTGAAAAAAAGTGATCGATTGAGAATTTTCACCGTTGCTCCACTGGTAGCTGAATGGCGCTTCGCCGGTGGCATCTGCAGTCAGGATCAGGGCTCCTGCCGGGTTACTGGTCGAGTCGATCAGAATGTTGGCGGAGCAGGTCAGGTCGAAAGAGGCTTCCGGATGATTCGGATTTGAGAAAAATTCATTCGCTCCGGCAAGCGAAGGAGCCGCAAAAATGAGGAGCGCAAAAAGTTGTAGCAATTTTTTCATTTCAAAAGATTTATTTTGTTTGTGGTGAAAAGTTGATTTCACCCATATTCACGAGCAAAAAGAAAGAATGGTTGGGTTCGCTGAATTTTTTTTTCAAAACCTGCCCAAACCCCACAACTCACAACAACAGTAAAATTATGCAACCACTCGCTGATCGCCTTCGCCCTACATCCCTTGAAAATTATGTTGGTCAAAAGCACCTGGTCGGGCCGGATGCTATTTTACGCAAAGCTATTGAAAGTGGCAATTTGCCCTCGATGATTTTGTGGGGCCCGCCCGGAGTGGGTAAAACGACCCTGGCAAGTATCATTTCAAAACAACTCGATCGCCCGTTTCACACCCTGAGTGCGGTGAGTTCTGGTGTTAAAGACGTCCGGGAAACCATCGAGAAGGCCAAAAGTCAGCGATTTTTCAACGCACCTAACCCGATCCTTTTTATTGATGAAATTCACCGTTTCAGCAAATCCCAGCAAGATTCGTTGCTGGGGGCTGTGGAGAAAGGTATCGTGACGCTGATCGGGGCGACAACTGAAAATCCATCCTTCGAGGTGATCTCGGCGTTGCTTTCCCGCTGCCAGGTGTATGTCTTAAAACACCTCGACAAAGAGGAGCTAATCCTGCTGGTCAACAATGCGCTGGAAAAAGATGAATATCTGAGGGAGCGGGATATTGAGGTTAGCGAATACGAGGCGCTGCTGATGTTTTCCGGTGGGGATGCCCGGAAGCTGCTGAATGTGCTCGAACTGGTGACCAACTTGGGCCAGAAGGATGAAAAACTGGTCATCACAAATGAGTTGGTCGAAAATTCCATCCAACAAAACCTTGCCATCTACGATAAAACGGGTGAAATGCACTACGACATCGCCAGCGCTTTCATTAAATCCATGCGAGGCAGTGACCCCAATGCGTCGGTTTACTGGCTGGCCCGAATGATTGAAGGCGGGGAAGATATTGAATTCATTGCCCGGAGAATGATCATTCTTGCCTCGGAGGATATCGGGCTCGCCAACCCCAATGCGCTGTTGATGGCAACGACCTGCCTGCAAGCCTGTCGCACGGTAGGTTTGCCGGAGGCACGAATTATTCTGTCGCAGGCGGCAATCTATCTGGCTACCTCGCCCAAAAGTAATTCTGCATATGCTGCCATCGGCAAAGCACAGGCGCTGGTGCAAAAAACAGGCAACCTGCCGGTGCCACTTCCCATCCGGAATGCACCTACCAACCTGATGAAAGATCTGGATTATGGGAAGAACTACCAATATGCACACGATTTCGAAAAAAATTTTTCAGCCATGGAATTTTTACCGGAAGAGGTTAAAGGTAGTCAGTTTTTTGATCCGGGTAAAAACGCAGCGGAGGAGCGGCTTCGCCTTTGGTTACGGGAAAGGTGGAAAACAAAGTACGGATATTGAGTTCCCTAAAATAAACAAGGTCAAAACGGAAATTTCACCGCTTCGGTGGAATGAAAATCATCAAGTATTTAATCCATTCTAATCTGAAGGGTAGATTGGCACAACAATTGCCAAATTTCAAATTGTTGTCCCCTCAGGTCATTTTCCCCCTAATGTTATTCTCCTCCGAATCCATTTTAACAGCGTAGTTAGAGTGACAATGCATTCTGCAAGCAGGCTTTAAGTGCTGCCGGGGAATGGCAGCACTCTGCATTCGTTACCGGGTTTTTCCGGAATAACATTGACCCAACTCGCAGGCGAAGAATTGTTTCCTGGCGGAACTCCGGAAGCATTTTTCAGATATCTTCTTTCTTCCCCCCTCTTTTGAAGGATCGTAATCCCCTGCAAGCTTCTAACAAAAAAGATTACGCATACATCAACCTCAATAAATCAGTCTGGTCTCACTCACTGGACATGCATCATGCATAAAGAAATTTTGGGTTTATAGTGTTTTTTCGGGCAGCCTTCTCGCCCCGATGGTCTCGGGGCGAAAATGCCCTTTTTTTAAAGCTAATTCTAACCTCTCATTACCATAATTAGTAAGCACTCATTCTGAAGTCCACATACTTAAAATCATTTTTTAAACTGCAAAAATTATGTATAGATCCAACATTTACCCAAAAATGATACTGTTGGTGTCGTTCTTTGTGTTGGGTTTTAGCTCGATGTACGCTCAACCTTCACTCGAGTTGAAATTACAACTGATAACGGCCGACACCTGGGGTGTCTATGTCAGGCCTAACGGTGTTACTCCTTCAGCAACAACCGTTACCGGGTCAGCACAGGTAACGATTGTGATGCCACTCGGTTTCAACTGGGGGAACCTGACAAGTGTAAATGGTCTTTGGTTTAACAATGCCACAGCACCAGACCCAATTGAAAATCCTGGCTGGACTTATGTTTCCTTCGGTTGGCAATCAGGTGATATTCCCCTGGCAGCCGGCACGGAGACTTTGTTGTTTACGATCAAACGAAATGAAGCCTGTCCTGACAGTATTTATTTAATTGATAACGCAACGGATCCGTTCAACAACCTGCCAAACTCCTATAATAACAACCCTGGTAACGAATTTTCCATCATAGATTTTGGGGTGCCCGGTAATCCGATCTACGAATACCTTGGCAATTACGCACCTTCAGCATGGAGTTGCCACGATTGCGACGGAGACGGAGTGCTTAATGCATTTGAAGACACCAATGGTAATGGTGTTTTTGACGTTGGTATTGATAGTGCAGCAGTCTGTGATCCTTGTGATCCGTTCCATCCAATATCTGCGACACTCGAATTTGTGAGTGGCGCTAATGTCATTTGTGCCAATGACCTCGGCGATACTTCCAAAATGATTGTAAAAATCGAAGGTGGATGGCCACCGTATGAGGTGACTTATACGGATGGTACGAGCAACTTTGTTGATACGCTGTACTCAGGAGACACCATTTCTGTTGTTCCGAATGCTACCGCAACGTATGATTTCGTAGGTATCGTCGATTCATTTGGTTGTACGTTGGACACAGCACTGGTCGGGGGAATAACCGTGGAGGTTCACGGCCCGATTTCAATTACGGATGATCCTGACAACGTAACTGAATGTTTCGGCAACGGAACGTTCTTCGGTATCGCAGCGGCGAATGCCGGCGATGGTAACATTAAATATAAGTGGCAGGTGAACACCGGCAGCGGCTGGGTGGATGTTCAGGATGGCTCAGTTTATGATTCTACCACGACAGATACCATCCTGATCGCCAATGTTGCGAATAAGCACAACTGGCAGTATCGTTGTAAAATATTCACAAGCGTGTGTGATACGGTTTACTCTGCTGCGGCATTACTGCAGGTAGAAGGTCCAATCACCGTATCTACGCAGCCGGCCAATATCACGATTTGTGATACAGAGGACAACGCATTTTTCACAGCTGCTGCTAACAATGCAGGTGCAGTCGGCACCATGTCGTATCAATGGCAGGTGAATTCAGGTTCCGGCTGGGTAGATATTCCCAATAACTCACTTTACAGCAACGTAACTACAACAACGGTTAACATCACGGCGCCCACTGTCAGTATGGATGGTTGGCAATATCGGATGAAAATTTACACCGGAACCTGTGATACTATTTTCACTAACGGAGCTACACTCGATATCGAAGGACCGCTGACAATTACCAGCCAGCCAGCTAACGTATCGAATTGTGCCGGCAGTGAAGTCTTTTTCTACTACCAATACACTAATCCGGGCGGTGGGACCGTGAACTTCCAGTGGCAGCAAAGCTGTGACGGTGGTGCAACCTGGACCAACCTGAACAACGTCGCTCCATACAACAACGCTCAGGGTGTCAGCCTCGGTGTGACCGGGGATACACTGGCGATTACCAACGTTGTCGGGTTGAACGGATGTCAGTACCGGGTACGAATCCGGACGGCCACCTGTTCCAATGTCACTTCTTCTCCGGCTACTCTGTCGGTTAGCGGTAACGTAACATTCTCTTCCGATCCGAAAGACATCACGGTCTGTTCAGGTAACGACACGGTGTTTGTAGCCAATGCTTCTATTCCGCAAGGTACTTTCACCTACGGATGGCAGTTGTCTACTGACGGTGGTGTAACCTGGTCGAATATTACTTTACCAAGTGGCGTCTATTCGCATAGTCAAACTGGTGCAATCAGCTCTGGAACGGATACGCTGTTTATCAGTAACGTTGCCGGTTTGTACAACTATCGCTACCGGGCGGTTGCATTCGCAACGGATTGTGATTCTGTGGTTTCAAAAGAAGCAAGACTCACTGTTGAAGGTCCGTTGAGTGTTCTCGACCATCCGGACAACGTGACGGAGTGTTCCGGTAATCCAGTTCAGTTTACTGCTGATATTGACAACCCGGGAGGCGCATCACAGCTGGTTTACCGTTGGGAGCTAAGTGTTAACAACGGAGTATCATGGACGCCACTCACCAATAACGCTCTTTATGGAGGTACAGGAACCAATACACTGGTAATTTCCAATGTAGCGGGTATGCATAATAATCAAGTGAGATTACGGGTAGGTACTTCAACCTGTAACGTAATCTATACCAACGCTGCGACTATTACAGTAGAAGGGCCAATTACGGTGACTGACGATCCTGACAATATTACACTTTGTTCCGGCGATGCCGCTACTTTCACTTCCACGGCCAGCGTAGGAACTGCCGGTACACTTAGTTATCAGTGGCAGGTGTCTTCGGACAATGGCGCATTCTGGACGAATATTAATGGTTCTACCAGTGGCGGTGTTTACTCTGGTTTTAATACAACAACTTTGAGTGTGAGCGATGTAACCGGTCTTTACGGTCTTTGCTACCGCCTGCGTTTCACAACAGCCGAATGTACTCAGGTATTCAGTGCTAAAGCTTGCATGACGGTTGAAGGTCCGATTGCAATCACCACCGATCCGGTTGATATTACAGAATGTTCCGGCGATCCGGTATTCTTTACCGTAGCAGTTGACAATGCTTCGCTTGACGTTAATGGACCTAACAGCGTTCAGTACAAGTGGCAGGAAAGCGTGAACGGTACGGTTTGGAACAACATCGACGACAACATTACCTACGGTGGTACAGAGACTGATACACTGTTGATTACCAATATTTTAGGAAAAGATAACTACCAGTACCGTGTACAGGTATGGACGAGCACTTGTGATACATTGACTTCTCTCGCAGCAACCTTGTTTGTTGAAGGTCCGTTGACAGTAATCGACGAGCCGGACAACGTTGCAGAATGTTCCGGTTCTGGGGTTACTTTCCAGGCTACGATTTCAAATGCTGGTTTGGGTACCATCCTGTACCAGTGGGAGCGCAGCTGCGACCTGGGTGTGACCTGGCAGGACATTACTGCAGGTGGCCCGAACGGTTACAGCGGTGTGACAACAACGACATTGAACATTTCTGATATCGTAGGACTTGACAGTTGCCGTTTCCGCTTGCGTTACTCCACCGCTACTTGTGATCCTGCAAGAACTAATTATGCAGTGCTGCAGGAGGAAGGCCCGATTTCATTCACAGCTCATCCGGTTTCTGATACCATCTGTTCAGGCAACCCGGTTTGTTTCAGTGTTGAAACAGCAAACGCCACCAACACAGGTCTGATCACTTACCAATGGCAAGTGAAGCCTGATGGCGTGGCTACCTGGTCAAACCTTTCCAACAACAGTAATTACAGTGGAACGAAAACGGCGAACATGTGTATCGCCAACGTTACCGGCCTCGATAGCGCCTCATACCGTGTTTTGATTCAAACTGCACATTGTGCTGCGGTAGCATCCAATGCGGCAGTACTGAGGGTCGAAGGTCCGATTACATTCAGCGACCAGCCTGATGACATTACGCAATGTTCTGCTGAAGGTGTAACTTTCTCGGCTGTCGCAAATATTCAGGCAGGAAACATCGGTACTTTGACTTACCAGTGGCAGACCTCCAGTGACAACATCAACTGGACGAACGTAGCAAATGGTGGCCCGAACGGCTATACCGGTGCGACCACGCCTACGCTTGGTATTACCGACGTAGTGAGCCTGAATGGAAGACGTTACCGTCTCTGCGTACGCACGACAGAATGTAATCCGGTTTACTCCAACACAGCAAGGCTGACGGTAGAAGGCCCGCTGAGTGTGGTGGCAGATCCGGTTGATTTGACAAACTGTCACGATAAAGAAGCATTGCTTACTGCAGACCTGTTAAATCCGGGGCAAGGTGCCATTCAGTACCAGTGGCAAGTGAGCTTGGATGGAGGTACAACCTGGCAGCCGCAGCAGGCAGGTCAGGTAGGCGCCAACACTTACGGTGGTACGACTTCTGATACAATGGTTATTTCACCATTGACAGGCCTGAACGGCAGGATGTATCGTTTACAAGGATGGACAGGAACCTGTGATACGATCTCAACGGCTGCTGTTACCTTAAACGTTGAAGGTCCGCTGACTTTCACAGATCAGCCGGACGACGTAACGCTCTGTTCCAATGGAGCAACAAGTTTCACTATCGCCATCAACAACGCAACCGGAGTCGGCACAGTACAGTATCAGTGGGAGGTTAGCGCTAACGGTGTTACCTGGTCTAACCTTACGAATACAGCACCTTACAGCGGTGTGACAACTAATACGCTCAGCATTAGTAACGTAACCGGACTTTACAACTACAAGTACCGTTGCAAAGTAAGAACTTCAAATTGTGATTACTCCTTCTCTCAGCTGGCTCAGCTGTTCGTGGAAGGTCCGATTACCATCGACGATCAACCGGACAATGCGTCTGTTTGCTCTAACATCGGTCATATTTTCGAATCAACTGTTACGAACCCCGGCTCTGGTGCCATGCAGTTCCAGTGGCAGGTAAGCCCATTCGGCAGCTCTACCTGGTCTAACATCACTGCGAGCCAGTCAACTGGCAACGGAGGAACCTACACCGGTGTTAAAACCATGGACCTCAACATCAGCCTCGTTTCAGGTCTGAATGGATACCGCTACCGGTTGCTGATCCGCACCAGCCAGTGTTTCGACACTTCGAATGTGGTAACGCTGACCGTACTGGATGCATGTTTGACCGGAACCTGTGACTTTGATCTCGATGGCTTGGACAACAATACTGACCCGGATGATGATAACGATCAGTTGGCTGACGTTTGGGAAGATTACCTGACTAACAACAACGTGACTGACGGCTGGAACTACCTGGATAATACCGGTGGCCTGCTAAATTACAGCAACTGTAATGTCGATTCTGACGGCGATGGAATCCTCGACGGACAAGAAGATCCTGACGGTGACAACATCAACAACACGGAAGAAACTGACGCTGACGGCGTGTTTGACGGTGATCCGCTCGATCCTTGTGATCCGATCCTCGGCCCAACCTGTGTGGGTATCAATCTGGCCATTAAAGTTTATTTGCAAGGTGCCAAGATCGGTACGCTGCCATCCGACACGCTGATGAGGGATAACCTCCGTAGCTACGGTAACCCGGCTACCCGCCTGATACCTGCAACGGAACCATACACAGCTTTGGCGAACTTCACGCACAAAGGCGACGGCGGCGGCGAGATAGTTGAAGACTCAACCACGGTTTTCGCAGTCACTGGCCCTAATGCTATCATCGACTGGGTGTTTGTTGAATTGCGAAGCTCAACCAAGCTTGATAGTGTAGTTACTACCAAAGCAGGTCTGCTGCAGCGTGACGGGGATGTCGTTGCTGAAGATGGTACTTCACCGCTTCGTTTCCCGACTGCCAATGCCGGATCGTTCTACGTGGCTGTACGCCACCGGAACCACCTCGGCGTCATGACGGCGGAAGCACTCGACTTGAGCCCGATCATACAAACTGTTGACTTTACGGATCCAACATTCCTGACGAACGGAAACTATGCGCAGGTTGAACTGGCTGTTGTTACGCCGGATCCGACCGATACTGATACCAGAATGTTCATGTGGGCAGGTGATTTGAACTCGGATGGACGAACTGTTTACCAAGGGCCGGGCAACGACGTTCTGAACCTGTTTACCACGGTGATCGCAGATCCTGACAACGTGGGTAATATTGCAAACTTCATCAGGTCTGGCTACTTGAATGCAGACGTTGACCTGAACGGTAGAGCGATTTACCAGGGACCTTCGAACGACCGGTCGATGTTGCTCTTCAACACGATTCTGTCTCACCCGGCAAACGTGAACAACAATGCGAACTATGTAATACTTGAAGCACTTCCATAATGTGGAGGTGATGTGGAGTGGGGTTGCAGTTTAACGGTTTCATCCCACACGAAACATCATGTATTTGGATTAATAATTTTGAAACAGCCGTCTCAGAGCAGAGACGGCTGTTTTTTTTTTGCAAAAAGTCATTCAAAACTGCACGACTATCACTAAATTATGATTTGCTTACGAAGCATTTGATAGTTTTAAAAAAAAATCAGAGACAGATGCATGTCCTTCAGTTTTCATTTTTAATGTTTTGCATGGGTTTTTTTAGTTGCAACTTCAGCCAAAGCGAAGCACAAAAAAACAATCATCAATTCACCAACGAGCTCATTAATGAGAGTAGCCCGTATCTGTTGCAGCATGCCCACAACCCGGTCAACTGGTATCCCTGGAGTGAAAAAGCTTTTGAAAAAGCCAAAGCTGAAAACAAGATGGTCATTATCAGCATCGGTTATGCATCCTGCCATTGGTGCCATGTCATGGAACATGAATCATTTGAAGATACTACAGTCGCCAATTTTATGAATGAGCACTTCGTCAGCATCAAGGTGGACCGGGAGGAACGCCCTGACGTTGATGATGTGTACATGTCTGCTTGCCAGCTTGCGTCGCAGGAAGGTTGCGGCTGGCCGCTCAACGCTATGGCCTTGCCCGATGGGAAACCAGTGTGGGCCGGGACTTATTTTCCAAAAAAGCCCTGGCTTGAGGTGCTCGAATATTTTAAAAATGAATGGCAAAAATCTCCTCAGAAAATGGAGGAGTACGCCGTAAGACTGACAGAAGGCGTCGGGCAGATGGAGGCTTTGCCTTTGCCTTCCGGCGAGGTCAGTTTTTCACCCTCCGATCTCGATCAAATTGCTGATAGTTTTCTCCAACGTATTGATTTTCACCGAGGTGGAAGGGTAGGTGCCCCCAAGTTTCCCATGCCCAACAACTACGAATTTTTACTGAAATACCATCATTTCAGCAGCGATGAACGAGCGCTGAAAGCCGTAACGGTAACCCTCGACGAAATGGCGAAAGGCGGCATTTACGACCATTTGGGAGGGGGATTTGCCCGTTATTCGACCGATTCGGAATGGCTGGCGCCTCATTTTGAAAAAATGCTGTACGACAATGCACAACTCGTCAGTCTCTATTCGCAGGCATTTCAGGTGACGGGAAACCCGCTTTATGAAACAGTCGTTCGGGAAACCCTGGGTTTCATCGAACGTGAAATGACTTCGCCGGAGGGGGCATTTTACACCTCTTTCGATGCCGACAGCGAAGACGAGGAGGGCAAATTTTATGTTTGGCGGAAACAGGAAATTGATTCCATTCTGGGAGAGGATGCGGCCGTTTTTTGCCAGTTTTTTGAAATTTCATCCAATGGAAACTGGGAAGACGGCAAAAATATTCTGCACCGAAGGAAGACGCCGGAAGCTGTGGCAAAGAAGTTCGGACTAACACCATTTCAGCTCAACTCATTGATTACCAACTCAAAAGATAAATTATTTAAAGCACGTTCGAACCGAATACCTCCCGCACTTGATGATAAATCTCTAACCAGTTGGAATGCCTTAATGCTCAAGGGCTACGTGGACGCTTACCAGGCTTTTGGCGAAAAATCGTATCTCGACGCAGCGCTGAAAAATGGGCGTTTCATCCTTGAAAAAGCGTTGCGCCCCGATGGCGGCCTCAATCGAAATTACAAGGACGGCAAGTCTGTCATCAATGCTTTCCTTGACGATTATGCCCTCACGATCGATGCATTCACGGCGCTGTACCAGGTAACTTTCGATGAAAACTGGTTGATGAAAGCTAAGGATCTTACCGCCTACGTTCTTCAACATTTTTCTGATGAAAACAGTAGCTTTTTTTACTACACATCCAACCTCGACCCGCCACTTATAGCCCGGAAAATGGAAACTTCTGACAATGTCATCCCCGGCTCGAATTCGGTCATGGCCACCAACCTGCACCGGCTGGGAATGTATTTTTATCAAAACGAGTGGCTGGAAAAGTCCCGTTCGATGATGCAGGTCCTTTCAAATACGATTGTTAAAAATCAGCAGCCGGACTTTTATTCCAACTGGTGCCAGCTCTACCTTGACTTTGTCAGGCCGCCTTTTGAGGTAGCCATTGTGGGGGAAAATTTTGCGAAAAGCCGGGATGAAATGTTGAGGAAATTTCTTCCTAACGCCATTTTGCTGGGAGGCAAAACTGAAGGTGCGCTGGAGCTTTTGAAAGGCAAACTTCAGGAGGGCAGGACCATGATTTATGTTTGCCAGAACAAAGTCTGCAAGCTGCCGGTGCAGCAGGTTTCAGAAGCAATGAAGTTGATGGAGAAAAATAAATAAAACAAAAAAGCCCTATCCGCTGAACGGATAGGACTCCAAATATAAAGCTATGAAAACTAAAACTATTCGAAATTATTCAGCTCTGCCGCCTTTGAGTTCATCCTGCAGTGACTGCAGTTCATCCCACTTGCCTTCTGCGGCAAGGCCAGCCTGCTGAGGCCAGGTGGCTGGGTCGTGAACACGGTAACGAGAGCCGGCAGCTTCAAGGATTTCCCGGATTTTATCCGCATCCGTAGCTGCGAGTTCTGCAAATGTATTAATTCCTGCTTCATTAAGCAAGGAAGCAATCTTTGGACCAATTCCTTCAACTTTTTTCAGGTCGTCAGCGCCGGCTGCTTTTTTGGCTGGAGCCGCTTTCTTTTCAGGAGCTGGTGCTGATGCCAATGCTTCAGCTTTTTCTTCTGCTGCCGGAGCAGCAGGCTTTACTGACTTGGCTACCGGCACTTCAACTTTTTCTTCTTTCTTCTTGACAGGAGCAGCAGGAGCAATCGTCTCAGCTACTTCGCCGAAAGGAATTATGTTGACGAAAGTCCGGTTTTTCCGGCCTTTACGGAATTGAACGGTGCCATCCACGCCTGCGTGCAACGTGTAATCTTTGCCCATATAAACGTTCTCACCTGCGTGGAATTTGGTGCCACGCTGACGGATGATGATGTTACCGGCAAGTGCGCCCTGGCCGCCAAATAATTTAACACCGAGTCGTTTGCTGATACTGTCACGGCCGTTCTGGGTTGAACCTTCACCTTTTTTATGTGCCATTTTTTAAATTTTTTTAGGTTGAAAAATAAGTTCAAGACGCTGCTGCTCAGAGAGCGATCGAGTCAATTTTGATCTTCGAAAACTGCTGACGGTGACCGTTTTTCTTCCGGTAACCCTTGCGTCTTTTCTTTTTGAAAACAATGACTTTGTCACCCTTTACGAGTGGGTCGATGACAGTAGCACCAACACTGGCGCCCTTCACGATCGGCGTGCCGACCTTCACGGAGCCATCACGGTCCACCAGGAGTACCTGATCGAACGAAACGTTATCTCCTTCTGCGGCTTCTAACCGGTGGACGAAGATCTCCTGACCTTCAGTCACTTTAAACTGCTGACCGGCTATGTTTACGATTGCGAACATGTTTAATTATTTTAAAATGATGAACTGTTTTCGTTTTACCGAAATGTTTGATTCTCAAGAGAATGCAAAAAACCTCGAAAAACGGGCGCAAAGATAACATGTCATTGTGGTAATTACTAATTTTTACCTGTCAAATTGGACAGTAAAAACAGTAGTTTCAGCTTTTTTGAAACGAGCTTTTATTTGCAGCCGCATTTTTTCGTCCCCCAAATTTTATTTTCCACTCACAAAAAACCTGGTTGCAGGGAAAAATTTACCACCTGCGCTCAGCCTGCACTGGTAAATTCCTGACTGCCAGTCCGCTGTCTCCAACTGAATGATGTTACCCTGAACGGGCATTCTGATCATTAACTGACCCATCGTATTGAAAACTTCCAATTCCAGGCCCGGCTGCAGGTTTGTTTGACCCTCCAGGTCAATGATTACATAATTACGAGCCGGATTCGGGCGGGTTTTCATGGTGAAATGAGCGCCATCCAGCTCAGTCGTGGAAGTCACGGCATTTTCTTTGACCACAGTTATTTCAAAATCATCAAAATAAAACCCATCCGCTTCGATGAATTCATCGGAAACCATGCGGAAGGCTACGGTGAGTTGAGTGCTGTCGCCGGAGAGGTATTCGGTAAGGTCAATTTCTTCCCTGACCCAGTTGGCTTTAATTCCGTCATACACTGGCTGATCGGGCGACTGCTGTGCCGTTCCGGTCTCGGTATATCGTCCGCAAAGCGGAAAGAAGCTGTTTCCATTGACAGAGAGCAAGACCTGTGCGTAGTCTTCATCTTCTTCAATGTTCCATTTTGCCCAGAAGCTGAGGTAAACGCCGGTGGCGTCTTTGACGGTCAGTGCCTCGGCCATGGTAATTTCACTGATGTTGTTTGGCAGGTAAGCTGCGTCCGGAGAGTCCGTCAGGCAGCTTGGAGCCGAATGAAAAGTTTCATCCGTGACGGCCCAGTCAGAGAAGACGGCCCATTGTGACATGTCGTCTCCGGGCTCGACGAATACGTTGGCAGCATTGTTCGTAAAAATCCGTTCAACGGTTTGGCGCCAGGTGTAGAGGCCGTTGCTGACCGTTATTTCAAACAAAACAGCCTCTCCTTCCTGGATGTCCGGACTAAGATGGAAGGGGATCGCATCGGATATTTTTTCAAGATGAAAAAGCCCGAAAACTTTGGAAGTGCCGACGGACGTGATGTTATCAGAAACTGGTTCCAGCGCAACGGTCAGCGCACCCTGTGCCAATCCGATTTTTTCAAGGTCAAATTCAATTTTACCTTGCAGGCCGGAAACGAACCTGCCCCCGCCGGGCGTGAGTTCGCCGTAGTTGAGTGCCAGGTGAGCCGTTGCAAGGTTCATGTACATTGCGGTTTTGTTCAATTGATCAATGGCAGCCTGAGGCGGCCAGAAGCCGAAGTTGCCGGGACCCACCTCAGGTGTTAGGGCGTAAATTCTTGCTTTTGTCGACTGCTCGCCATACATCCAGTCATCGGAATCACCGTTGACGGTGTAGCCGACAGTTTGGGATCCGAAACCGGTGAGGAAATCATTTTCACGGTCCATGACTCCGCCGAATGCCTGAAAAGTAGCATGATCGGGTGTCGCAGAATCGACGTAACCCCAGGGGAAAATGAGGAGGTTGCCATAGGTATGGTAGTTCAGCGCTATTTTGAACTGATGTGATTCGCAAAAATCACGGACCATCTGCGTTTCCGGCTCGGAGAAGGGGCCGGGGCCACGGTAAGTTTGTGAGTTCGGGTTGGGCGAAGAGCCGGAGTTGTCGAAACCCCATTCATAGCCGTAGTTTCGGTTCAGGTCAACGCCAAACACGTCGTTGCCGTTGTCACGACGGTTTTTTCGCCAAAAACCGCCGCCGTCAGGGTTGGTGGTTTCATTGTAAATGTAACCGTCGGGGTTCACGCAGGGGATAAAGTACATCTCGACATTGTCCACGAGGTATTTGACTTCCTCGCTGGTCTCATAATTTTCGAGGAGGTACCACATGTAAAAAATCATTTGCGAGAGGCTGTTGGGTTCTCTGGCATGATGAAGGGCGGTGTAAAGTACTTCCGGCTCGGTGGTTTCATTGGTTTCAGGGTTGTCTGAAATTTTCACCCAAAAAACAGGGCGCCCTTCGTGGGTTTGATAAGCCGTAGTGATGGGCTGGCGGGCCTTGAACAAATCAGGATATTGGGCTGCCATAGCATCGAGGTTGTCCAACATTTCCTGATACGTGAAATATCCGCCCATGCTGCCTTGCTGGTAGTTGACTGGCGTTTCCCAATCGTTTGGCTGAAAACTTTCGCAAGCAAGTGAACGGCTGACCATTGTGCCGGATTCGTTCAGCGTATGACGGTGGGCATGCAAGTCTTCGATGAGCGTTTCGGTGATGAAACCGGCAGCTTTAATTTTTTCAATTTCAAAATCAGCGAATTCGCTGATGAAATATTTGTATGGCTGGAGACGGCCGTGGTCGGTGTCGAGGCCCATTTCGGCCAGTTGAATGAAAGTGTGTTGTTCGTCCAATTCGATTTTAACCCGTGAGTATTGTTGAGCATGCAGGAAAAAACAGACAAAAAGCAGGGAGGCAAGTAGCGTTAATCGCATGTAATTGAGTTTTTTAAAAATTTGAAGAGAAAAGAAAAGGTAACCTGTCAAAGGTTGGCAAAAATAAAAAAAGGATTGGCAGGCCAATGTCTGAAAGCTGGCAAAACGATGATCCTTTTGAGATGTAAGGGTAGCGGTTTTTGATTGACAGGCACAATGAGTTGGAATTGCTTTGGAGAATACTAAAATTAGCCCTAAGTTGCAAGCTTACCATTTTCTTTAATCTAAAAATCAAGTAATGGAAACTATCAGGAGAAAATCGAAGGGAGCACAGGTCAAGCGTTGGCAATATTTTCTGGTTGGCCTTGGGGCCAATCTGGTTGTCGATGGTGATTTCGGAAAGAAAACTCATGAGGCAACTGTTGAGTTTCAACGAAAAAATGATCTGGTCGCTGACGGAATTGTGGGTAAAAAAACCTACCTGGAGGCCATCAAATTAGGCTACCGGCTTCCGGAGGCCATGGATTTTCCGCCCAAACCCAACTTTCGGCCGCTGTCAAGTAATTCGGCGAGAGCGGCGGTCTTTGGCAAGTTCAAATACAAATCTGCGAATGATGGCACCGAGCGCATCATCATGCTGGATAATTGGGAAAGAGAAAATATTGTTTCCGTTGAAATACCGCAGTTAAGAGGAGTTACCGGCATGGTGCCCAGTGGGAAAGTACGATTTCACCGTCTGGGGGCAAAGCAGTTGGTAAAGCTTTTCGACGACTGGGAAAAAGCAGGACTCAAAAATCACATTCTTACCTGGGCTGGTTCTTACGTTCCCCGGTTTATTCGTGGCAGCCGCCGGACGCTGAGTAATCACGCTTTTGGGTCTGCCTTCGATATCAACGTTGCCTGGAACGGCTTGGGGCAAGTCCCTGCGCTTGTTGGAGAAAAAGGCTCTGTTCGGGAATTGGTAGATATTGCCAACGAAAATGGTTTTTACTGGGGCGGTCATTTTTCATCACCACGTTTTGATGGAATGCATTTTGAAGTTGCTATTGTCAAGCCATAGACCCGAAAGGAGCGACCCGTGAGATATCCCGGTGTTCCATTTTAACCGCCACATTCATTCCGGCAATGACTTCTTACACGCTTTTTGAATTGAACGAATACATCCGGCGGGTGCTCGCACTCAACCTGCCGGATGCGCTTTGGGTGCGATGCGAGTTGGCTGAAGTGAAATTTTCAAGGGGGCACTGGTACCTTCAACTGGTGCAAAAAGCTGAAGAAAATGACGAGATCGTAGCGCAGTCGCAGGCCGTTCTCTGGAACCGGCAGTATCGTTCTCTGGAGAAAAAAATCGGGCTTGAACTTAATGCCCTGCTGCAAGAAGGGCAGGAGGTACTGATTTTGGTAAAAACGGACTTCCATGAGCGTTACGGGTTGAAACTCATCCTCGAAGACATCGATCCAACCTACACGATGGGCAAGCTGGAATTGAAACGGAGGGAGACCATCCGCCAGCTGCAACAATTGAATTTGCTGGATAAAAACAAGCAGATTTTACTTCCGCCGGTTCTCCAGCGCCTGGCTGTCATCACCTCAGAACGGGCAGCCGGTTATCAGGATTTTCAGGTGCAACTTGCTGAAAATTCATTTGGGTACCGTTTTCACATTGAATTATTTCAAACGGCCGTGCAGGGGATGGCTGTCGAAAAAGAGATGCTGGCACAATTGGAGCAAATCAAAAAGCGATGCGCTCAATTCGATGCAGTTTGTATCCTTCGGGGTGGGGGAGGAAAGCTCGACCTGGCTGCTTTCGATAGCCTGCCATTAAGCATGGCTGCTGCCAAATTTCCGATTCCGGTTTTAACCGGCATTGGTCACGACGTGGATGAAACGGTGCTCGACCTCGTCGCTCATACGCACCTTAAGACGCCAACGGCCGTTGCCGACTTTATTCTTCACCGCAATCTTGAGTTCGAAACCGAAGTGATGAATTTTGGAATGGCTGTGAAAAATCTCTCGGCTCAAATATTGAAAGGCAGTGAGCTTCATCTTCAGCACCTTTGGCAAATGCTTGAATTTCAGTCTAATAGCAACTTGCGACAGCAAAAAATGATGTTGGATTATATCGAAAAAGAAATACCGGGAGCTTTGCGCAACCTTTTTTCAAAAGAAAAAATATTGTTGGACGGGCTGGAAAAATCCGTGAATTACCTCAGTCCGGAAGCGGTGTTGAAACGAGGTTTCAGTATCGCTGTTAAAAACGGGAAAGTGCTGACTGACGCAAGTCAGGTAGCGCACGGAGACGAGGTGGAGGTGATACTGCACCGGGGTACTTTTAAAAGCATTGTGAAAAAAACTGAAAAATGAGCAAAACAAAATCGCCGCTAACCTACGAATCTGCCGTGCGGGAACTTCAGGAAATAGTTACGCATCTTCAGGAGGAGACTGCGAGCATGGATGAGCTTTCAGAAAAAGTCAGGAGGGCGTCTGAGTTGATTAAATTTTGCAGGGAAAAACTTCGTTCGACGGAGGAAGAGGTAGGAAAAGTACTGGGAGGAGAATAAGGAGAAAATTGTTTTGAGTCAGAGCGTTTTCAGTTCTTAAAGTGGATTGTTAAAAACGCTCTGACTCCAAAAGTAATTTTTAGTTGGTGACTGCAACCCGTTGGGTTTGAACCCCTCCGGCAGTTCTCAATGCCACAATATAAATGCCGGCCGGCAGCCTGTCAGTAGGTAGCTCCAGGGTGGATATTCCACCTGGAAAGCGGTAGTTTGCCACCTTGTGAACGAGCTGACCGGTCATTGAAAAGAGGGAAACATCCGTTTCCATCCCGTCAGATTCAAGATTGATCAGAATTGGCTGCCCACTCCTCACTGGATTGGGGGCTATAGTCCACTTTTCACGGTTGGGAATTTCGGCTGTATCGGTAAAGATTGCACCTGTTTTAAAAATTTTCTGGGTAGAATAATTACCGCAGGTAGAATACTCATTGAATGCCATTACCCGCCAGAGGTAACTTTGGTTTTCCAGAAGATTGGTAACGACCATTGTGTTGTCGTTGACGATGAAGCGGAGGTTCCCGATATTAGAGTTGGAAATTTCTACCAGGTATTTGTTAGCGCCGGGAACGGCCGTCCACTCCAGCTCTACATAATTATAAGTGTCGACTTTTTCAAGTTGTGCCGGTTTTGTTAATGCCGGGGAGCCTGAGACGATGTCAAGCGTAGGAGTAATTCCGGGCCGTACGTAGTTCCGGGTCGAGTGGAAGAGGCTGTTATTGATCTGAGTGATTTGCTGATTTGAAAAATGGTAATCAGTGCAGTTGTAAAAATAATTCATCCGGTTAGAAACATCCGGCGCCAGTGCAGCCCCGGTAGGATCTTTCGCATTGGAGCTGTAAACGCAGGTATTATCCGGGCCGAACATGTAGTCGGCAGGTGTGTCGCAAATGAAATCTCCGGCATTTGTGCAGTTGGAGCCGTTGACGTACTCATTTGGAACGTTGCCGGGCGAGTTAGGGCCTACCGGATTGCCGTGTACGTTAGGGTCCCAGCCGCCACTGCTTTCCCAGCCGTTGAAAGTGTGAAGCAAGCTGAAAAAATGGCCCACTTCGTGAGCAAGTACGTTATCCGTAGTTACGAAGTTATCACTGGCCACAATCCAGTCATTTCCGTTGGGGCCGGGAGGGCCTTGCCAGTAGGCGGCTACGCCGGGGTCGGCAATTTGATCGACGATAAAAACATTGATGGCATTGTACACCATTGCACTTTTGATTGCATTGAATCCTGAAAATGATTCAGGATTTGTTGAAACTGAAGTGCTGTTCAGGTTTTTGAATTCCTTCAGGTAAAACTGAATGTCGTGGTCGGCATAGGCTGCGTTCAGCAGACAGAGTGCCTGGAGCCCCAGTCTTTCTGTCGGGCGGCCGGTTCCGTCTGATTTTGCAACAAGGTGAAACCGGACAGGAACGTAAGTGACAGCGTTTCTTTCTTTTACGAAATCACGCATATCTTCCCGTACCTGCAGGTGGTAGTTGGTCAGTGCCTGAGCATCTTCAGCAGAGATGCCGCACCAGTTGGACTGAGCTTGAAGGTTTAAAAAAAAGGCGCTGATTAAAATGAACATCAGCTGGAAGGTACATTTTTTCATTTCAGGAACTTTAAAAATCAATTTTAGAATTGTGAAAAATAGGCTCAACAGGGAGAGGCAGACAAAGGTAGAAAAAAAAGCAACCTGCACTTGTCTTTAGCGGGTCATTTCCGCCTTTTTGACATTGGAAATCCATACTTTTGCGGCGCTTTTGCCGGTGTGCAATTCTGAAGGATTAACACCCGGCAACAAAGACTGGTTTTAATTTTTCCAAAAAAATAAATCAAATTATGAGTAAAGTAACTGTCATTGGCGCAGGCAACGTGGGCGCCACCTGTGCAAATGTTTTGGCCCACAAAGACATCGTAAAAGAAGTTGTTGTACTCGATATCGTTGGAAACCTCGCTAAAGGCAAGGCGCTCGATAGCTGGCAACAAGCTCCGATTGACTACTACAGCACAGCTCTCAGTGGTTCTGATAACTACGAGGATACGGCTGGCAGCGACATCGTCGTGATCACTGCCGGAGTGCCCCGCAAACCCGGCATGAGCCGTGACGACCTCATTTCTACCAATGCCCGTATTGTTAATTCAGTTACGGAGAGCATTATGAAGTACTCCTCAAACCCGATTATTATCGTGGTTTCGAATCCACTCGATGTAATGACTTTGGCATCCTGGAAAGCATCCGGACTTCCATCTTCAAAAGTTTTCGGTATGGCTGGTATCCTGGATACGGCCCGTTACCGTGCTTTCCTTGCAACGGCGCTGAATGTTTCGCCAAAAGATATTCAGGCACTGCTGATGGGCGGTCATGGTGACACGATGGTTCCGCTGCCACGCTACACCACTGTTTCCGGAATTCCGGTTACTGAACTCATTGATAGCGAGACACTTGACAAGATTGTGGATCGTACCCGTTCAGGCGGCGGTGAGCTCGTACAGTTGATGGGAACTTCTGCTTGGTATGCTCCGGGTGCCGCTGCTGCGCAAATGGTGGAGGCTATCGTGAAGGATGAAAAACGGATATTCCCGGTTTGTGCCAAGTTAGACGGCCAGTATGGCTTGTCTGATATTTTCCTCGGTGTGCCTGTGAAGTTAGGTAAAAACGGTATCGAGGAAATCATTGAAGTGAAGCTGAATAACGATGAAATGAAATTGTTGAACGAGTCTGCCACTGCCGTCCGTTCAGTGATCGATGTTTTCAACAACATGCAACTCTGATTTTAGTCAGAAAAATGTTGTCAAAAAGTGAGCAGGGGCGAGCCGGAAATTTTTGGTTTTAGCCTGCTCACTTTCTCCTAATCAAATAATGCTACCTGTTTATTAATGGAAGGTATTTCCTGCTGCTGAGCTTTTGGCAGCTCTGTTGGTTTTAAAATTCTCTTGATGACCCGCAGGCGATGTGTGTAGCGCTGATCGTCCTCGTTAAAAATCCCATAGTGATCAATTTTGTCAATTCTCACCTGCTCAAAGGCATGGATGATACGGAAGTCTGGCAGCAAAATGCCGGTATGGGAAACGTTGCCGTGATTATTTTCAAAAAATGCAAGATCACCGGGAGCAGCCTGTTCAATGAAGTCAATCAATTGGCCCTGGTGTACTTGTTGTTCAGTACTGCGATGGAGGTTGTAGCCAACTATTTTAAAAACCATTTGGGTAAACCCGGCTGCGTCGATTCCAAGTGGTGAGCGGCCTCCCCATTGGTATGGGGCCAGCAGGTAGCGTCTTGCAATTTTCAGCACACGTTCGGTGGTAGGCAGCAGGTTTTCAGGAAACACCGCCTGTCCGCTGTAGAAATAGGATTTTCTGTCAAATACGAATTTCATTCCATCAAAATCGGGAAGTCTGGCGCCCAGTGTGATAGGCATGGAATGATCATTGGATAGGAGTGGGTGAAAAAGGTCGAGGCAATAGGCATACCGCTCCTCGAATAATTCCTTCTCCGGCTGTGTGATCGGCTTAATTTGCCGGGATTTTACCCAGCCAATATTGTTATCCCAGGTGCAGCGAACTTTAGACCAGGATCTACCTTTGGTTTCCAGAATTTCGACAATTTCACCAAAAAGTAATTGGCTAATCTGCTCGCTTTTATCAGACGGGCTGTTTCGAAGCGGAACGACACTCAGGTGACAAAGGGCATAACTCATGCGATCCGGGCGTTTGTTTTTTGATGATGAAAAAGGGGCGGAATGTTAATTTGGCAGGGGATAAGTGTTTGAAAATCAGGCTTTTAAAGGTCCAAAATGCTGGAGATTTACTTAATAGCACAACCAAAAATACTAACTCTGTTTAAAACTCCGTTCCGTTTCTCTGTAATTTTCAGTTTACCTTTGGCAAGTTTTTCCGAAAGCTTGATAATTTTTTGAAATGTCAGGGCGAGAAAATTTCATGCCTTGTGAATCGTTTTATCCAGAAACCTAAAATTATGCGAAAAATACTGATTGCTACTTTTATTTTGATTTGTGCATTAAATCTGCAAGCGCAGGACCGGTCTTTCAGCCAGTTTTATGCTTCTCCACTTACGCTTAACCCTGCGCTGACAGGTGCTTTCGAAGGAAAATTCAGGGTGTCGGCCATTTATCGGGACCAATGGCGCAGTGTCATGGAAAATTCTTTTGCTACTTTCTCCACCGGCCTTGATCTGAGATGGAGAATGGGGCAGGCTTCGGCAAGGTACAAAGATCATGCAGCGGTAGGTGTGGTGTTTTTCAACGACAAAGCAGGTCCGCTTAATTTTAGTACAACACAAATTTCTGTTTCCGGTGCTTACCACAAAGCACTCGATATTCGTGGCACTCAGGTTCTGTCCCTTGGTTTTCAGGCCGGTGTTGCGCAGCGGAATATTAATTTTGGCAATGTGACGTTTGAAGATCAGTTCAACGGTACGACCGGCTATTCTGACCCCACCGCTGAGCGTTTGCCGGAGAATAACTATGCTTTTGCCGACTATTCTGTTGGCCTTAACTATGTATACTCACCGAAGGCATCCAAGATGCGAGTCTTTGCGGGGGCTGCAATGCATCATTTCCTGAGCCCTTCTGTGAGCTTTTTTCACCGTACAGATGCTGACAGCGACTTGCCTGACAATCTGCTGGCTACCCGCTATTCTGCTCAATTGAGTGCCCAGTTTCCCGTTTCAAAAGGTGTCATGTTGCTGCCCAGGGCTATTTTCGACCGGCAGGACCAACACATGAAACTTGATGCAGGAGCTAACCTTCGCTTCAACACGAGTGATTTCCGAAACATCGCCCTTCACGTGGGTAGTTATGTTCGGCCAGTTACTAACCAGGACAATTCTCTTCGGATGGATGCCGTGGTAGGGTTGGTAGGGTTAGAGATCAACAATGTTTTAATCGGAATGAGTTACGATGTGTATTTGGGGGCGACGTCCAACTTCACCAGGGGCACTTTTGAGTTTTCAGTCGCTTACCTTGGCGAGTACGAAGATGACCTGATTTTGTGTCCAAAGTTCTGATTTTTTTAATCTGCAGACATGGTGGTTCAGCGCAAATTTCAGCCGTAACATTCGGTTGACCAGGATGGCTTTTTCCCATTTATCAGCTTCGGCTCTGAATTTTATCGGAAATTTCAAAATTTTTTTCCACATAGTTTTCCACATGTTGGGGGTCTGACTATCAGCGTATTTCCCATAGGGAAAAATTAGAATGCAAGGTAAGTGTTTTTTGTAATATCTTGAAAATCAATGATTTGTTTTCAATTTTAAAAATGTTTAATATCACTGGTTGTTGGTTTTTTGCCAATAGCCTTTCTTGCCATTCAGATACGTTCGCCTTATCTTAGCAGCCCTTACTTTGAGAAGCTTACCATAAAAAAAAATTTCCGTGAAACATAGGTGCGGCCATCACCGTAACACTCAAACATGAGACCGGCCGTAACAGATGCTGATAAAATTTCATTATTGAAGTGGGTTATCCGGAAATAAGTGTGATTGTTTCAAATAAAATTTATATTTTTATATTTGTTTTTATTTTTATAAAAATTGAATAAAGATCTTTTGTCTATAGTATCAGTAAGTTAGATAGGCTCCTGTCGCAAAACGTTGTGACAGGACTTTTTTTTTATTTAAAACCAAGGTTTGAAATTTTCTTCTTTTTAACCTTGGGTAAAAATGACTCCACCTCCTTTGTTTAAAACCCCGGACACTCAAAAACTCTTTTCCTATCTTTGCCCCGCTTTTTTACAAAAATACTTTCCAGTAATGATTCTCTCGTTTCCAGCTCCATGCAAACGGGCAGATTTTGAACCAAAAAAATATCAACATTATGAATTTCGACCTTATTGTTATTGGCAGTGGCCCCGGGGGGTACGTAGCTGCAATTCGAGCATCTCAGTTAGGATTAAAAGTGGCAGTCGTTGAGCGGGAGTCGCTGGGCGGTATTTGCCTGAACTGGGGTTGTATCCCGACCAAAGCACTGCTTAAAAGCGCACAGGTATTCGAATACATCCAGCATGCTGCTGATTACGGTATCAAGGTAGAGTCGGCAAAGGCAGATTTTGAAGGCATGGTGAAACGCAGCCGGAGTGTAGCTGATGGCATGAGCAAGGGCGTTCAGTTTTTGATGAAAAAGAATAAAATCACTGTCATCGATGGCACCGGGAAGTTATTGAGGGGAAAAAAAGTGGAAGTAACGGATGCAAACGGTAAAAAAACAGAATACACGGCTTCCAATATCATCATCGCCACCGGAGCAAGGGCCAAAGCGCTGCCAAATGTGCCGATCGATGACAAAAAAGTAATTGATTACCGCCGTGCCATGACACTCGAAAAGCAACCTAAGCGTATGGTTGTTATCGGTGCCGGTGCGATTGGGGTTGAGTTTGCGTATTTCTACAATTCAATCGGGACGGAAGTGACCATCGTGGAGTTTCTGGAGCAGGGGCTGGTGCCGAGAGAAGACGCCGACGTTTCAAAAGAATTAGGTAAAATTTTCAAAAAAAGCGGCATCAATGTGCTCGGTAACACAGCCGTTGAATCTGTAGATACTTCCGGTAAAACCTGTAAGGTAAAAGTGAAGGATCGCAAGAGCGGAAAAGAAGATACCATCGAGTGCGATGTGGTCCTGTCAGCTGCTGGTGTTGCACCAAACACAGAAAATATCGGACTGGAAGCCCTCGGTATTACAACTGAAAAAGGTATGATCAAAGTTGATGATTATTACCGTACCAACGTGGCAGGGGTTTACGCAATTGGTGATGTCATTCCCGGACCTGCACTGGCTCACGTGGCAAGTGCTGAAGGTATCATTTGTGTTGAGAAAATTGCCGGACACAATCCGCAGCCTATTGACTACAACAATATTCCATCCTGCACCTACTGTTGGCCAGAAGTAGCTTCCGTTGGATTAACTGAGCAGGCAGCCAAAGAAGCAGGGTACGAGATCAAAGTGGGCAAGTTTCCTTTCACGGCTTCCGGTAAAGCCAAGGCTTCAGGAGCTGCCAACGGTTTTGTCAAAGTTATTTTTGATGCAAAATATGGTGAATTCCTTGGGGCACACATGATTGGCGCCAATGTGACGGAGATGATTGCCGAAGTAGTTGCAGCCAGAAAGCTTGAAACGACCGGCCACGAAATCATCAAAGCTGTTCACCCGCACCCGACCATGAGCGAGGCTGTCATGGAAGCTGCTGCCGCAGCTTACGGCGAGGTGATTCACCTGTAATGAAAAAAGTGAAATGGCTGGGTGGTTGTCTTTGAAGCGTGCTTTCACGTGGGCAACCATCCGGCCATTCTTTTTTATATTAATCTGCTTTTCTCAGTTCTCCTTCTTTCATTTCTACCAAAAATGCATCCGGGAATCCCCGGTTTCTCGCTTTGCGCAAGCCAATTTCAGCGGATGAACGGCTGTCGTATCCGCTCAGCAAAACAATCGTCAAATCTCCTTTGGGCACATAGGTAATGATGCCCACGTCGTCAACGAGGCCCTGATTAAATCTGCTTGCATCCCGGAAAACGCCCAGGCGTACCATGTAACCTTCCAGTTTGTTTGCGGTGCCAGCATTGGTTGTTACGGTACTGGCAGCTTTTGATTCAGCTGTGAGGATATTTGAAGCTGCAGTTGAAGCGGACTTTGCCTGCCGGGTTTTTTCTTCCACCAAAAAAGCGCCGGTATAGCCTGCCTCCCTGACTTTTGCCTGCACAGCGGCAGCTTCTTCCCGGGTCGGGAAAACGCCCACTCTGATTTTAGTCTTACCACCTTCTTCAACTGTGTAAACAGTACCTGCATTACCAACCTTGGACTGATAGGGGCGCAGGTCAAAAGAGGAGGAAGTTGTAGCTGCGAGCTGAACTGCGTAACCGCCGGCCAGCGTTTCTGCAGGTTTTTCCATGGCGGCAGGGGCAGAGGTGGTGGAGGCAGGTTGTTTGGGCGCTGGCGGTGTGGAAGTTGCAGCGATACCAACCGGGAGCATTTCAATATTCTGGATGGTTTTATTGTCATTTTGCCCGGTTCTGAAATTGAAGCTCAAGTCCCGGTAGCCGGCTTTTGAGTAACGCAAAACATAAGTTGCATTGGATTGCATGGGCACTTGGTAGTCGCCAAGTGCATCGGTGTTTGCAGTAGTTGACTCGTTCGTGGCCTGGTTGGTTGCGATAACCTTCACGTTTTCAAGGACATAACCATTGCTGCCGTTTATCACTTTCCCTCGGTACGACTCCCCGGTTTTGGCCAGTTGGACGTCGAGTGTGCGGCTTTGGCGCAGGCCGAGGGACGTAACCTTTACTGTTTGACTCAAAAAACCATCCTTCCGGATCGTGACGGCACAATTTAGATTTTCCATCAGCTGGAAGTTGAAAATCCCGTTAATATCCGTCATGTAGGTTTTATCTCCGCAGTTTGAAAAGTCGATAGCCGCTTCTGAAATGGCCACTCCCGTGATCGCATCGGTAACTTTGATGACGATGTTTTCCGTTTCTTTTTGAATGCGGTAAATGTCTTCGGCGCCCTTGCCTCCCGGCCTGTTTGAAACAAAATAGCCCACGTTACGGGACGCATCATACACAAATCCAAAGTCATCGACCGAAGAGTTCAGGCCCGGTCCACCATGAAAAATAGCACTCCAGCGCCCTGCGCTTTCTTCCGCTCTGAAAATGTCGAAACCTCCAAACCCACGGTGGTAATCGGAGGCAAAGTAGAGCGAGCTGCCATCAAAAAAAGGTGTAATTTCATTTCCGACGGAATTGACAACCATGCCCAGATTTTCAGGCGCCGACCAGGTATTGCCGACCCGGTACGAGACGTAGAGGTCGAACCCGCCGTAACCACCCGGGCGGTCGCTGGCAAAAAACAAAGCTTTACCATCACTCGAAAATGAAGGAAATCCCGTGGAGAAATCAACCGAATTATGAGGGAAAGGAACGGCATTGCTCCAGTCTCCATTTTCTCCGGCCTGAGCGATGTACAGTGTTAGCGACATGCCGCTCGAAGGAATCATTCGAGTGCCTGGAGTGAAATTATTCTTAGTGATAGCCACCCAATTACCATCAGCGGAATAGGCAACCGGTCCTTCATTAGTGGCATTGTTCATCCCCGAGTGCAGCGTTACGGGCACTTCGAGGTAGCCGTTTTTATCACGCTGAGTGATGAGCAGTTGGTTGCTGCCTTGTGCAGCAGAAGGTGCATTCCGGCTGTTCCGGCTGATGATATCCGTTCGGCCGGAGGAGTAAACCACTTGATCTCGCAGGAGGGCAGGGCCAAAATCGGCCGAGGCCGTGTTGACGTATTCATTCGAAACTTTGAAAAGGGGAGGATCCTGGTTGTTCACGGCATAAACGCAGGCTTCGGCAAAGTTTTTAGCCCTCGTTTTGAAATCCGGCGATTCGTTGGCCAGTTTTTCAAATACCCGCCTGGCAATATCATATTGACCCAGTTCCATCAACGTTAGGCCGTATTGAAAAACGTAAATTTTTTCAACCCCTTCCTGCGATACGGCAGCCTGATAGTGGGGCAGTGCCCGGTCCTGTTGGTTCAGATGGCGGTAGCTGTCAGCGATTTTGCAATTGGCCTCGAGGTGGTTGGGTGTTTTTGATAAAACTTCCTTGTATTCCTCAACGGCTTTGCTGAATTCAGAAAGCTCGTAATTCTTGTTGGCTCGCTTCAAGGCTGGTTGTGCCATCGCCGCATGAAAGAAGAAAAGGCCAAAGGCCAAAGAAAGTAGGATTCGAAAAATCTTCATTGTGGTGAAAAATTTAGTTTCCGGAAGGCGAAAAACTGAACTGGAAAGCCCCTTCCTGATGGTATGTCGTTTATAAATCAAATTACTCTGCTGAACGAAAATTTCAGGCCAATGATTATGTCCTTGTTAACAAGAGCGCAAAAACGGCCTTTTTCACAAAGGAAATGAATCCGGTTAATAAATCACCCGGTAATCTTTAAACCCTTCCTGCCAGCTTTGTATGGCAGGCGGCAGCTTTTGTTTTGAGGCCGGATCATTGGTGAAATAACGCACCAGCAGTTCGTTCGTTGTTTGGTCCATATCGAGGGTGGCTGCCCAGATGGTCCCTGTTTTATTAAACACGATAACCGCCTCGTTTGTGCGAAACAACCCCGGAATGGCCCCGGTGACGATGGTGAGTCCCTGCGATTGTTTTTCGACCTCTTTCACCTGCATGTTGAACGCAAAAAGTTCGTATTTCTCCTCACCGACAAGCGCTTTGAAAGTGTCGTGCAGTATCTGAGATGGGAAAACATCGTCTTCGCCGGTTCCGACCTGAAGCCTGGCTTTTTTAATCAAATTCAAACGCTCGTATTTTCCTCCGGCGTAAGCCCTTGCCCCGAAGCCGCAGGCAAAATTGGAGCTGGGTTGTTCCAGTTCGATCAAATCTTCCTTGAGCTGAAACAGCAAAACACACGGTTTTTCCTCATATTCCTTCCTGCTGAATCGAGCTTTTTCGCCGGTGATCGCTGCTCGTCCTTCAATGGTGCCAGTGTGGCTACTGCGAACAATGGTGAGGGCAAAATCAAATGAATCCTTGCTGACGTTGCCAATCATGAGTGTCCCATTGTCCCAAACCTCGTTCAGGTGCCAGTTGCCTGCCCAGGCAGCGGCTTCTGCGGGAGGGGGGACTTCGTGAAGCTCAAAGTTGAAATTTTTCGATTTGGCAGGATTGCTCCAAACACCGTTCAGTTGCGAAGGATTGGCAAGGCTGCCGGCAAAGACGCCAGTCTCTCTGTTGTTAGAAAATTCCACGATCTGAAAACTTGCATCATCGATCAGTTCGCCGCTCAGTTCGATAGGTTTTCCTTTGTCCTTGTACCAGTAACGTCCGCTTAGAAATCCATCTCCCCAGTTGATCAGCACCATTTCGACCGGAATGGAATTGTTAAGTGTCCCTTCGTATTTTTTGATAAAATAAGTCTGAGGAGCTTCTTCCAGTTCAACTGAGTCAGGGAGTACTGCGGGCGGGGCAATTTCTTCCGGGATATTGGAAGGAGGGTCGGAGTTGCAACTTACCAAACCCAAAAACAGTATGGAGAATAGTACCCAGGGGTTTCTTTTCATAAAACTTTCAATTTGCCGGGAAAGATAAAATTTCGAAATTCCCCCGCAAAGTTTCGTTTTCCGGCGCATTTTCCAAAGCTTTGCTCCATACTTTTACCAACAGTCGCCAATCCGGGATTTAGATATTTCAGCACGTTCGGGCGTTGGCCGATTATCCGATGGAAAAAATTACCTATCCGCTGCTTTGTTTTAACCTGAATCAGCATGCTGTGCTGGGCATTCTGGTCGGTACGGAATACCAGGCTGTTGAAACGGACGCCCGCAGGCTGAAATCAGTTTTAACCAACCACCTGCAGCGCCAGTACAAAAAAGATGGTGATTACCCGTTGCTGGAAATGAAATCCCCGGCACTCAAAATGATTGAAGTCAGCCTGCGGCCAACCTACCGCTGGGGGGCGGGTGCGTTCCCCCTGACGGGCAAGGTGAAAATTTCAACCCCGTTGGTGTACGGCGAAGGTGAGCCGGGCGTTTACGAGTGCTTCCTACCATTGCTCGACGAAAGTTTTTTTTGTTATGAAATCAGTCAGTTGGAAAACCTGGCCCGGCATTTCATCATCAATGCTCTCGACAACGAGCAGCCGGAAGAAGTCTATCGAATGGCGCAGTATCCCCTCCCTTCGCTTGAGGTGCTCACACTGCGGGTAAACGAGGAATATTTTTTTTCCTATGACTGGAACAAGACCGAACAACCCAAAAACCTCGAACGCCTTGCCGAACGCTATCCCTACCCGAAAGCTGTTCAGCGAAACCTTACCGCCATGCCGGATGCTGCCTGGGAATTGGAGGAATACGTTGTGCAAGCGACTGAAAAGTTATTCGTCCAGCGGGCCAGTGTTTTGCTTGTTGGAAATAACGGGGTAGGAAAGAGCGCCGTGCTGCGGCAGACTTTTCGCAAGCTGACACAGGCAGCCAAGAAAAACGACCTTGAATATACCTTCTGGCGCATTCAGGCTCAACGCTTCACCGCTACCAGCAAATACCTCGGCGAATGGCAGGAAACCGTCGAGGAACTGGTCTGGGAGTTAAATACCGTGAACGGCATCCTTTGGGTGGAAGACATCGTTCGTTTGCTGCAGGAAGGTGGTAAAGGCGTGGAGGACAGTGTGGCGGCTTACCTGCTGCCATTCATTCAACAGGGGCGGTTGCAGCTGGTGGGCGAGGTGACACCTCAACAACTGGAAAGCATGCGCCGACTCCTGCCCGGCTTCGTCGAAAGCTTACAATTTATCACCATCCGGGAACTGCCGGAGAAGCAGCTGAATATTGTTTTTGAAAAACTGACAGCCTACCTCCGGCAAAATCTCAAAGTGCACGTATCGAACGATGCGCTTGGTATGGCTTTGCGTTTGCTCAAGCGTTTTTATCCCTATGAAAGTTTTCCCGGCAAGGGCATTCGCTTCCTGGGCGAGTGCGTGAGTGAGGCGTTATTTCATCAAAAAACAGAAGTTTCACGGAGGGATGTCATCACCCAGTTCATTCGCAGGACGGGGCTGCCGGAGCTATTCCTCCGGGATGACCTGCTACTTGACCAGCAGGAGTTGGAGCAGTTTTTTAACAGCCGGATCATCGGTCAGGAAGCGGCAGTGGAGAAATTGAGCGACATCGTGAAAGTGTTCAAAGCCGGTTTGAACAATCCGCTCAAACCCATCACCACGCTCATTTTTGCAGGCCCGACGGGCGTAGGAAAAACGGCCAGTGCCCAGGCGCTGGCGCAGTACTTTTTTGGAAAAGGCCAGCGGCAGTCACCCCTCATTCGCATCGACATGAGTGAATTTCAGCATCCGTCCCAAATCACTCGTTTTCTGGGCGCCGGACTGGAGCCGGGGAAGCTGGTGAGCGATGTGCGGGAGCGGCCTTTTGCCGTGCTGCTGCTCGATGAGGCCGAGAAGGCGACGCCTGCAATTTTCGATGCCTTCCTTACGGTGATGGACGAGGGGATGCTGGTGGATGCTTTCGGGCGTATTACCAATTTCCGAAACTGCATCATCATTCTGACGACCAACCTGGGAGCAACCAACCACCGTGCGCTCGGTTTTGGACAGCGAGCCATCGACGACGAGGTGTACCGGTCGGCAATTGGCAGGCATTTCAGGCCTGAATTCATGAACCGGATAGACGGAATTGTGGTATTCCAGCCGCTAAGTCAGGACAATATTCGCCAGATTGCCCTCAAGGAACTGGAAGAGGCCAAACAACGGGAAGGATTCACCAAGCGTGGTCTGCAACTTGTTTTTACTGACCGGGTACTCAATTACCTGACGGAGATCGGTTTTCATGAAAAATATGGTGCAAGACCCTTGCAGCGGGCACTGGAAGATTTCATCCTTCGGCCGCTTGCCAACTGGCTGCTCGAACATCCTGATGCAACGGACGGGAAACTGGAGGTGGATTTTGACAGGAATATTTCCGTTAAGAAGTTGTAGCTTTGACCGTTATTTTTTCAGAATTCAAGCCAGTCGACCAATACAAAGCCAAATAAATTACCGGAATTTCCCGGTTTCAGCTAGGAAAGCATGGACGCTGACAATTAAATTAGCTCGCATGTTTTATTTCTTTCTTCCTTTTTTTCCGGGGGTAAGATTTAAAATTTTCCCGTTAATCATCATTGTTTCCCTATTATCCCTTGAGACTTATTTGAGTTATTTAGAAAATAAGATATTGATAATCAATAGTTCGATAATCCGAATTTCAAGTTCCCCAATCATCTTTTTGATACCTCGATATGTTGAATGCAGGGGTGAAAGCGCCAATGCAACAAATCTTCATTCCCGGAATTACCTACCTTTTTAAAATCATGCTTCCAGGTAAATGAAAAGCCTTTGAGCTTCCTGTATGCCAATTTTAATTAAACCTGAATAGTAACAATTGATTGACTGCTTTCAATTCATGAAATCCGGTCGAGACAGCTGTGAATGCTGGAATTATTTTTTGCCTGAAAAGGCTGTTAACTTTAGTATTATTTTTATGAAATCAGTAAAATTTAAAACACAGGCCAACGCTCAGGCCGAATTTGCCGTCGCTCTCCGTAAAAACGTCAGCGAATACTTCAAATCCAACAACCTCTCCATCAATGGCAACTGGAAAATGAAAGTCAAATCAGTCGCCATGCTGTCCATCTACATCGTACCATTCATCTTGTTAATCACCGTTCCGATGAGCGGCTGGGTTGCGTTGGGTATGGTCGTGCTGATTGGAGTGGGTAAAGCAGGCGTCGGTATGGGCGTGATGCACGACGCTGTACACGGGTCTTACTCCAGTAAAAAATGGGTGAACCAACTTATGAGCACCAGCATGTATTTGCTGGGCAGCAACGTGTTCAACTGGAAGGTTAATCACAATGGGTTTCACCACACCTTTACCAATATTGACGGGCTGGACATCGATATTGCTTCTCACGGCCCCATCCGTCTTTCCGACCATGCACCCTTGTCCAAAGCCCACCGCTACCAACACATTTACGCTTTCTTTCTTTACGGGTTGTTAACATTGTCAAAACTCGTCAACGATTTTGTCCAGCTGGTTGCTTTTAATAAGTCAGGCATCACCCGGCAACACCGCCTCAACCCTACGGTTGAAATGGTGAAATTGTCCGTTTTCAAAGCTGCCTATCTTTTTACGCTCATTGGCTTGCCGTTGCTGATCACCAGCTATACCATCTGGCAGGTGCTTGCAGCATTCTTCCTGATGCATTGGGTTGCAGGCTGCATTTTAACAGTTGTATTTCAGCTGGCACATGTGGTGGAAGGAGCTGGTCAGCCGCTGCAAAACTCGGAAGGCATTATCGAAAACGACTGGGTGGTTCATGAACTGGAAACGACCTTCAACTTCGCTACACACAGCAAATGGCTCAGATGGTACACCGGCGGGCTGAATTTTCAGGTAGAACATCACCTTTTTCCTCATATTTGCCACGTACACTACCCAAGAATAGCACCCATCGTACAGCAAACCGCCAAAGAATACGGCATTGCTTACAATGTTTTGCCAACTCTGGGTGGAGCCATCGCTTCGCATGTGCGGAGGTTGAAAGAGCTGGGCAACAGCTGAAAAAACAGGTAAGTTTGCAAGCCTTTAGTTCCGGACTCGATTCGAAACTAAAGGCTTTTTCGTCAAACACTTTTCTTCGAATCTAAAACGAAAAACAATGATCTATGCCGTCTTTCAGGCAATGCTCATCTGTGTTTTGCCTTACTTTCTCACCCGGCTGACGAAGCGGATGGGAACCGAAAGCTGGCTGAGTCCGGTGGTACTTTGTTACATCGTAGGTATCGGAATGCGAAACCTGACACCTTTTCCGCTGGACGATGGGCTTTCCATGCATTTCACGCAGGGTACCATTATTCTGGCCATTCCCTTACTGCTTTACTCCACAGATTTTGTGGCATGGCTGCGTCTTGCTAAAACCACCATCCTGTCTTTTGGTCTCATGGCTGCCGGTACCATCATCAGCGTCACACTTTCTGCATGGCTTTTTAACAAAATGCTTCCCGATACATGGCTGCTTTCCGGCATGCTCACCGGCGTTTTCATAGGAGGCACCCCGAATATGAATGCAGTCGGCATTGCGCTGGAAGCAAGTAATGAAACCTTCGTTCAACTTAACGCAGCAGAAATTGCCTGCGGCGGAGTGTACCTGGTTTTTCTGACTTCGGTGGCGCACCGTTTCTTCGGGTTGTTTCTCCCTGATTTTCAAGGGGATAAACATGCTGGAGTGGATGAGTTTTTACCTAAAAACAACTTCAGTTGGGCGGCAATTCTCAAGGCAGTGGGCCTGACGCTGCTGTTGGCCGGTATTTCCATTTTGGTTGTAAAACTAACTACCGGCTCCCTCGACAAGCCGGGCCTTATCATTTTATTGCTTTCAGCCCTCAGCGTCGGTGCTTCTTTTTTTGAAAAAATCCGAAACCTGGGCGGCGCCTACGAATCAGGAAAATACCTGCTGCTCATGTTTAGTATTGCCATCGGCATGATGGCTGACTTCACAGAGATTTTTGCCAATGGCTGGCTGCTCATCGGCTTCTGTGCGGTCGTGATGCTCGTGGCTGTAGCTCTTCATGCGGTGTTTTGCCGCTTGTTGAATATCGACCGGGACACGATGATAATAACCTCTACAGCCGGGTTGTACGGGCCGCCATTCATCGGGCAGGTAGCCGCTGTCATTAAAAACCGCTCACTGGTATTTTCCGGTATTGCGACCGGGCTGGTGGGTATCGCTGCCGCTAACTTCATCGGCGTGGCTGTCGGTAATTTGCTAAAAGCCTGGCTGACGAAATAAGGTTTTTTAAATCATCATTCGACTCTCATGATTTAAAATTTGGTGTCAAGATTGACTGATCTGCTGGTGTCAATTTCTTTGCTATTCCTTGACGCTTTTCCCAATCTTTTGCGCTCATTATATGTCCTGCTGCAGCAATGGAAAAAGTGGCTGTGACAGATGGTGATATCAAAAAAATGGACGAGTCATTTGAGGGTACCCCGCATTCCCGGCTTTTTTATCTTTGCTCCCGAAAAAATTGAAATATGCCTGAAATGACCTTCGATGTTACCATTCCCGTACTCAACGAAGAGCCGACCCTCGAACGGCAGGTGCTGAGTCTGCACGGTTTTTTGAAAAAAAACTACCCCACGCCGGGCCAGTGGCGCATCGTGATCGCCGACAACGGCTCGAAAGACCGCACGCTGGAAATCGCAGAATCGCTGCACCAACGCCACCCCGAAATCGTGCCGCTGACGGTGCCCCGCAAGGGCGTCGGGCTGGCGCTCAAACATTCCTGGGGACAGTCGGGGGCAGACATCGTGGGCTACATGGACCTCGACCTGGCGACCGATCTGTCGCATTTCCCGGAAGCTTACGACGCCATTGCGAAGCAAGGTTACGACCTCGTGTATGCCACCCGTCTGCACCCGAGATCGAAGGTCATCGGTCGCACGCTGAAGCGGGAGATCACGTCGAGGGCGTTTAATTTTATTTTAAAAACCTACCTCAACGTTGGTTTTTCCGACGGCATGTGCGGGTTTAAATGGTTGCGCCGGGAGGTATATGCGCCGCTGCACGAGGGCGGCGCCGTGAGCGACGGCTGGTTTTTCTCCACCGAGCTGCTCACCGTCGCAGAATGGCAGGGCCTGAAAATGCTGGAACTTCCCGTGCAGTGGACCGACGACGTGAGCAGCAGCCGGGTGAAAATCGGGCCGCTGGCCAAGCAGTATCTCGCCGCCATGAAAGTTTTGAAAACCAAAAAGCCCACCTGATGCCCCCTTCAATCCTTCCATCCTCCAATCCTCCAATCCTCCTCCTCGGCACCGCCATGTGGGGCTGGACGACGCCGAAGGAAACCGCCTTCGCCCTGCTCGACGAGTGGTATGCACGTGGCTTCCGGGAGGTGGACGGAGCGACGAATTACCCCATCGACAAGAATCCGGAGCACTTCCGGCTGGCGGAAAATATCTTGCTGGAATGGATCAAAACGCACGGCGTGAGCGATCTGGAGGTGATGATGAAAATCGGCAGCGTGAACAACCTGCGCACCCCGGAGCATGTGCTCACCCGTTCCTTTGTGCTGATGATGCTCGACGAATACCGCTGGTTGTTCGGCAGCAACCTCGCCACGCTGATGGTGCATTGGGACAACCGGGACGATGCTTCCGCTGTTCGTGAAACGATGGAGGCGCTCGACATAGCCCGGCAACACGGTTTGCGCACCGGGTTGTCGGGCATCCGGCACCCGGAGAAATATGCGGAACTGAACCGGGAATTCGACTTCGATATTTGTATTCAAATGAAACACAACGTTTTGCAATCGGATTATGATCGCTACGCCATGTTTCACGGCCAGCGCCGGTTCATCGCTTACGGCATCAATGCGGGCGGGTTAAAGCTCGATCCGGCGGCTTATTCAGCCAAAAGTTCGCTGGCGGCCCGTGGCGCTGATGTAACAACGGAGCCTCCCATCGTTGAAAAGATCCGGCAGATCATTGCGGAAGCGAACCGGGTTTCGGACAGGCCAAAACTTTCGGCGATGCATGAAATCGGCATGCTCCACGCATTTTACCAGCCAGATATGCTGGGAATTTTGTTAGGCGTGTCTGGAGTGGAGCAGTTGCGTTCGAGCATTGATTTTTATGAAATGCTGAAAGCGAACGATTTCAGTGATGTTTTTCAAAACCTTCAGCGCTTGGGAGCGTAAGGATTGATTTAAGATTCTACGATACTTGATTTTTGATTATTGATTTTTTCCTAAAACCGCAAAACTCAATACCATCCAACCATCCAAAACATACGACTTTCTCATCGCCGGCGGCGGCATCTTCGGCTGCTATGCGGCGCTGTACCTGGCCGGCAAGGGCTACCGGGTCTGCATCGTCGAGAAGGAACGAGAGATGTTCAAAAAAGCCAGCATCGTCAACCAGGCGAGGCTGCACGGCGGCTACCATTATCCCCGCAGCGTGGCGACGGCCATCATGAGCGATGACCACAAGGAGCGCTTCACGGAGGAACACCGGCCGTTCATCCATTTCGAGTATGAAAAATACTACGCTATCGACAAGTTCGGCAGCTTTACGGATGCGGCGCAGTTCGAGCGTTTTTGCGAATTCATCGGCATCCGCTGCGAAAGGGTGGAGGAGCATCCGCTAATCAATTACGACCGCCTGGAATCGCTCTACCTGACGACGGAATATACTTTCGACCCCATCCTGATCGGGGAGTTTTACAAGGAAAAAGTGCTGAACACGCCGGGCATCGAGGTGAGGTTTTTTACTAAAATACACTCGGCGGCGAAAGGGGCAGGGGAGTGGGAGCTTGTTTTACAAAACCTTGAAAACGAAGCGCTTGCCGACGTACGGGCCACGACGGTCATCAATGCCACCTATTGCGGCAGCAATGCCGTCAACCGGCAGTTCGGGCTGGACGACATCAACCTGATGCACGAAATTTCGGAGATTGCCTTCCTCACTTCGCCGCAGTTGAAAGACATCGGACTGACGGTGATGGACGGGCAATTCGGCTCGATCATGCCTTACGGAAAGTCGGAACTGCTGTCGCTTTCGTCGGTGGCGTACACGCACCACAAGGTGTCGTACGACAACCTTCCGCACTTCGATTGTCAGCAACGAAACCCGGATTGTAAGCCTGATTTTATTGCCAATTGTAATTTTTGCGAAGCGAAACCCCGCTCCAACTACCGGAAGATGATGGGCCAGATCAGCCGCTATTTTTCGGACAAGGTGGAGTTGAATTACCTGACTTCGTATTTCACGATCAAATCGAAGCTGAAGGCTAATTTCATCGACGACGGAAGGCCGACGGAAATCTCCGTGCTTCATCGAAATCCTGACTTTTATTGCATCTTTGCCGGAAAAATCAACTCGATTTATGAAATAGAAAAAGTTGTTTAATAATGGTTAATGGTAAATGGATAATTGTTAATCTGATCACCATTATCCACTTTCCATTCTCCATGAACCACTAACAATTAACCATTAATTTTATGCCCGTCCAAGTATCATCAGAAATCGGAAAACTCAAACGAGTCATTGTACACCGCCCTGACGAGGGCATTGCCAGAATTTCACCCAAAAGAGCCAGTGAGCTGCTCTTCGACGACATCGTTCACCTGCCACAGATGCAGGAAGAGCACGATGTTTTCACGGACATTTTGCGGGAGTTTCTCGGCAAGGAAAACGTACTGGAAACCCGGCAGTTGCTGTGCGAGGCCATCGCCAACGACGCCGAAATGAAAAAATGGGTCGTTCACGAGATCGTGGATTATGAAGAGTTGCCCAAAACCGTCGAGGAAACTTTGATGAAACTGCCCGACGATAAACTGGCCGATACGCTCATCACCGGTTATCTGGAAGCGGAAGACCACATCCTCTTCGACCCGATTCCAAACTTCATTTTTACTCGTGACATCGCCGTTACCGTCAATGACCACGTCATCATCACCAAGCCGGGCAAAGAAGCCCGTTTCCGGGAGAATTACCTGTCCCGTTTCATCTTCTGGGCACACCCGATCTTTGCGCACCTGAAGGAGCAGGGTCGCCTCATCAACATGAACCACGTGGAGGAATTCCCGCCGTCCCGCCGGGGCGAGGTGGTGTCGCTGGAAGGCGGCGATATGATGATCATCAACAAGGATTACTTGCTGATCGGCCGCAGCGAACGAACCAGTGCCCACGCCATCCATGCATTGCGTGACAAACTTTTTGAAAGAAAAGTGGTGAAAAACGTCGTGCAGGTCAACATTCCGCAGGAGCGTTCCTACATGCACATCGACACGATTTTTACCCAGGTCAACAACAACCACGTGGTGGCTTTCAAACCCATCGTACTGGATGGCCTGAGTTCCAACGTGGAGGTGCACAAGTCCAACGGTACCAGTGTCTTTTACCACTCCGTCCGGGATTTTTTCGTCAATGAAATCAACCCCAACATGCAGTTCATCCTCAGCGGTGAGGGTGAATCGCCCTACCAGGAGCGGGAGCAGTGGACAGACGGCTGTAACCTCGTCGCCATCAAACCCGGTGTAGCTTTCACTTACGACCGCAATCCGCACACTGAAAAAGCATTTAAAAAAGCAGGGTACAAAATCGTGCATGCCCGCCAGCTCCTCAAGGACCTGAAGTCCGGCAAAGTGAAACCGGAGGAGGTGGAAAACACCATCATTAACCTGCCCTCCAACGAGCTTTCACGGGCAAGGGGCGGCTCGCACTGTATGACCTGCCCTATTGAAAGGGAATGAGAGAATGGTTAAATGAGTGAATGAGTGAGTGAAACCCCGGCTCTCCGCTCATTCACTCATTTTATCATTCCATCATTCACTCATTGTATCTATGTACACGCACGAATATCAAAAACGGGTCCGCTACGGCGAAACAGACCAGATGGGCTACCTCTACTACGGTCGCTACGCCGATTTGTATGAAATCGGGCGGGTGGAGATGCTGCGTTCGCTTGGCATTACTTACCGGGAGATGGAGGAAGTAGAAAAGATCATGCTGCCGGTGGCGGCGCTGGAAATGCGTTTCGTGCGCCCGGCGAAATATGATGAAATGCTCACCATTCGTACCACGCTGCGGCAGATGCCGGAGAAGGACATCACTTTTCACGTAGAGATTTTGAACGAAAACAAAAAACTGGTGAATGGCGGCACCGTTCGTCTCGTGTTCGTGGACATGACGACGAACAAAACCATTCCGGCGCCCGAATTCCTCACCCGGCGGCTGGCGGAGTATTTTTGAAGGCATTCGCAGCATTCGTCATGCAACCCAATTGCGCTTAAAATCCACCTGACCTGCCGTTACGATCCGTGAAAGGCGGCCGTTCATATAAATTTTCGTTAAAAGCCGCCTGCTAAACCAACCATTGACCCGCTGTTAATAGTTTTACTTCGTGTACTTTTGCCGTTGGCTGTTAGCTTTCGGCTGTTAGTTGCCGGCCATCAGGGCTAAGGCTAAAAGCAAATAGCAAAATGCCAACATCGAATAGCCAAAAACCAACTATAAGTCCGAATAACTTGATTTTGTCCGAATGAATAAACCGCTGGAAAATAACCTGGAGAAGATGGAGCGCAAGCTGAAACGACGGTTTCCGCTCTGGCTGAACGGGTTTTTGAAAACAGTGATCTTCATTCTGGTGGCGCCGGTACTGGTCTTTCAGATTCCCTGGGTGCAAAACAAAGCGGCACAAAAGCTGGCAAAATTTCTTTCCGAAGAATGGAACACGACTGTCTCCGTCGACAAGGTCCAACTCGGTATTTTCAATAAAATAAAGCTGGAAAAATTTTACCTGGCAGACCTCTCCGGCGACACGCTGCTTTACACCGGACACCTCGAAGTCAATCACTCCGGGCTGTTCATGATTCCTTTTAAACAGCTGCGCATCGAGTCCCTGAAGTTGAGGGATGCCAATATCCTCATTAGCAGGAGAGCAGGTAACAAGTACGACAATTTCCAGTTTCTGGTCGATTATTTTGCCGGTGACAAAAAGGAGAAGAAGAAAAAAACTTCCCGCCCGTTTAACCTGAACCTTCGCCATTTTTACCTCGAAAATGTCCACTTCCTGAAGCCGGATGAGGTAAAAGGGGAGGTGTTCGACGTACTGGTTCCAGTAGCGGAAGGTCATTTTGACCGCTTCGACCTGGCTGCCAAACGCCTCGATCTTTCGCTCGTAAATATCTACGAACCGGATATCAAAATCCGGTTGCTGGAGCCAAAACCATTGCCGGAGACAAGACCCCCGGCCCAGCTCGCCGCCGAAAAAATACCCCCGGAACTGGCGGATACCAATCTTCTGGTCATCACCATCGGAGAGTTTGACCTGGGCAAAGGATTCATTTCGCTCCACAATATCCGCAAGGAACCTCAGCGACTGACGCCGCCTGACATCCTGAACTACAATTACCTGGATGTGATGGATGTTGAAATCCACATCAACAATTTCGCCTACACAGACCTGGAATTTGAGGGTTCGGTCGAGAAAATATCCATGCGTGACAGTACCGGTTTTTTACTTGAAAACCTCTCGGCGAACGAGGCCAAACTTTCCTGCCGGGGCCTCGAACTGTATGGGATGGAATTGAAAACGCCGTTCACCCGTCTCGGCGATACGCTCATTTTTGAATACGATACCTACCACGCCTGGGAAAATTTTGAAAATGATGTAAAAATGAAGGGGCATTTCAACAATGCCTACGTGGCGCTAAAGGACATCATGAAGTTTGCCCCGGTGCTGGAAGAAAATACTTTTTTTCGGGAAAACAGGGAGGAAGTACTTGAAATTCAGGGGCTTGTGGAGGGGCCGGTTAACCGTTTGGATGGTAAAAACCTGAAACTGAACCTGGCGCAGGGCGTACTCATCGAAGGGAAATTCAGCACGTTCAACCTGGCGGTGAAGGACGAACAATTCATTTCACTAAAACTCGACCGCTTGCTGACGGATGTGAAAACCCTCCGGAAACTCATCCCTCAATTCAGGCCGCCGGAGAACTTTGACCGGCTGGGACGGATTGATTTCAGTGGAAAATTTGACGGCTTCTTCGTCGATTTCGTGGCGGATGGTCGCCTGAAAACCGACATCGGGCAGGCTGAAATGTTCATGAATCTCAAACTCCGGGAAGGGAAGGAAAAAGCCCGCTATTCCGGTGATCTTTATCTGAAAAACTTTGACCTCGGCGCATGGTCGGCCAACGATGATTTTGGAAAAGTAACCCTCAACACCCATGTCACCGAAGGCCGGGGGCTGACGCTGAACAGCGCCAATGCAAAACTTGAAGGCAACATCGACAGCCTCGTTTTCAAAGGCTATAAATACGCCAACGTGACCCTCAACGGCCAGCTGAAAAAGAACCTTTTCGACGGAGACCTGAACATCGAAGATCCCAATATCAATCTGGCTTTCGGCGGGGAGATCAACCTGACGGACTCATTGCCGGCCTTCGATTTCAAAGCCGACATCCGTCGCCTGGCGCTCAAGCCGCTGAATATTTCTTCCAAAGACTTGCAGTTTTTCGGCCAGGTCGACATGCACCTGAAAGGCAAGCGCCTTTCGGATATCATCGGCGAGGCAAAAGTGTTTGATTTTGAGGTGGTTAAAAACGGAGCGGATACGCTTCGGGTCGACTCGGCCGTAGTTACCTCGACGCTGCTTCCCACCGAGAGTAAAAAGAACTTCTCGGTGCAATCAACCCTGGGCAACATCGATATTCAGGGTGATTTTGATATTGAAAAAATCCCGGCTCGCATTACGCAGTTCGTTACGGCGAATTACCCCGCATTTTCCAACCGGATCGGCCTGAAAAGCAAAGAACTGCTGCCGGATACGGCCCGCTTTGAGTTTTCGGTGGAGTTTTTTCAGCTGCAAAACCTTTTCCGGTTTTTTGAAGAAAAACTGGACGGCTTCGATGAATCCAAAATCACGGGCAACTACGACGGCTACGCCAATCAGTTATACCTCGAGGTGGAAGTGCCCTTCTGGAAGTACCAGAATATTGAGTTCAATGATGTGTACTTCAGGTCAAAACTGAAAGGCTCGCAGGGCAGTCTGCAGGTCGGGGTCGTTGAGACGAAATTCAGTGAAACGCAGAAGCTGTCGCCTGTTTCGCTCATCGGGACGATTTATGAGGATACGCTGGAATTCCTCGTCATTTCATCCAACTTTTATAAGATACTCGACAACGTCAACATCAACGGCATGCTGACCATCGAGCCGGACAGCTCCTGGGGCATCAGTTTCAAACCATCGGATCTCGTCATCCTGAATCAGACCTGGGAGATCAATACCTCCAATCACCTTCGGATCGGCGACGGCAAAGTGGAGACGCAGAATTTCGTTTTATCCAACAAAGATCAGCGCATCATTCTGAAGAGCGTTCGTGACGAAGGGCTTGAAGTACAGCTGAAAAACTACCCGGTCGATTCGCTGGATTTCATCAAAAACAATGAAAAACACCGCATCAGTGGCATCGCTGATGTTTACGCCAGGGTGAAAGACGTATTCAATTTCCAGGGTTTGTCTGCGCTATTGCGAATCAATGACCTCACTATCAACGGCGACAACTACGGCGTACTTCGCCTCGATGCCAGCGCTCCGAGCATCAAGGAAACGGTGACCGGCTTCCTTGCGATCGAAAATGACTCGATGGAACTGACCGTAGACGGCTATTTTAACCCGCCGGGGCTGGAACGGGAATCGTCAAGAAAGTGGGTAAAAGATGATCCGCTTTACTTCGACTTTGACGTCAGTATTTCCAATTATCCGGTTCGGATTGTGCAGTATTTCGTAGCCGATATCGAGAATGTGAAAGGCTCCGTCAGTGCCACAAATATCCGTTTTTACGGCAAGCCCGATATGCCTGAACTGGACGGGGAAGCGTTCGTGAACAATGCCTCTTTTAAGATAAAACCGCTCCAGGTCAACTACCGGGTGCCTGACGGCAAAGTGAGGGTGACCAGCAATATTTTTGACGGAACCGGCAGCTATGTTTACGACCGGTTTGGCAACCGGGCCTACATCGAAGGCGGCATCACCCATGATCACCTGAAGGATTTCGGGCTGGATCTGCGCATTTCAACCGAACCGGGAAAGGCTTTCCTCGGGCTGGAAACCAGGGAAAAGGACAACCCCGTATTTTACGGTACGGCTATTGGCTCCGGCTACGTGCGTTTCACCGGCAACTTCCAGCAACCCAGCCTCTACGTCAATGGCAGGACGATGGCCGGCACGCACATGTTCCTTCCCATGACCGGCACCACAACCAACAGGCAGGTGCGATTCATCACTTTCCCGGAACCCACTGCCGACAAAACAGCCAATGGAGACCCGAAAAATCCACTCGACCTGCGTGGACTCAACATGGAGTACGATCTTGAAATCACGCCTGCCGCCAAAATGGAAGTCATCTTCGACAAGGCCTGGGGGGATGTGCTGCAAGGCACGGGCAACAGCCAGCTCAAGGTGATCATGACCCGTGAGGGACGTTTTGATATGTACGGGCAGTTTAACGTGGTGACCGGGAATTACCTTTTTACCCTCATGAATCTGGGGTTAAACAAGCCCTTCATTGTCGAGCCGGGCGGTACCATTACCTGGAACGGCGACCCCTATGACGCTACCATCAACATAAAAGCGGTGTACGAGGGGCTGAGCACGTCCGTGTACAGTTTTATCCAGGAATACATGGCGGCAGCTTCGCAAGGTGCGCAGGACCTCGCCCGCAGCGGCACCAACGTAGATCTGAAAATGCAACTGACCGGCCAGTTGCTCCAGCCTGATATTGCCTTCGACATCGGGTTTCCAAACCTTGACAGCGAGCTGCGCAATTATGCTGAAAGTAAAATGCGCACCATCCGCCAGGACCCCAACGAGTTGAACCGCCAGGTGTTCGGCCTGCTCATCCTTGGGCAGTTCCTTCCTTCGGGTTATACCATTCAGGCCGGGGATGTGGGGATCAATACGCTTAGCGAGATGCTGTCCAATCAGCTTTCCATTTACCTGACGGAGTTTGTGTCGGAGTTTTTCACCGGAAGTAACCTGATCCAGGGTATCGATCTCGACATTTCCTACAACCGCTTTTCAGCAGGAACTACCGCTGATCCTACTGACCCGACTGCCGGGTACATCACGAACGAGTTGCAGGGACGCCTGAAGGTGATCGTGAACGACCGGATTTCCATCAAAGGCGGCCTCGACTTCGACCTGAGCGGCAGCAGTCAGATTTATACCACCAACAGTGCCTTCCTCACCCATGAGGTGCAAATCGAGTACGTCATCTCCAAAGACCGCCGTCTGAAAATCAAGGTTTACAACAGCACCGAGCCGGACTTCGCCGGCGGCCGGCGCATCAGGACCGGCGCCGGACTGAGTTTCAGGAAAGAATTTGACTCGATTCACGAACTGGTCAATTTCAGGAAAAAGAAAAAGAAGTAAGCCACTGGCAAGTGATCATTTTACGGATAACCCGTAACAGAGATGGTTGAGACCTCAACCATCTCAACCATCCAACCATCTCAATTCAACTACCTGCCCAGGCTCACCATCACCGGCAGGTGATCGCTGTACCCGCCGAAGTAGTGGTTGCCACCGTACGTCCGGCTGGGAGTAGCGCCATATTTTCTATCTTCATACATCATGTAATCCTGCCTGAAAATGGACGCTTCCCGGAAGCGCAAACCCTTTTTACGATCGATGAGATTGGAGGAGAGAATTATTTGGTCGAGCATATTCCAGTTGCCACGGTAGTTGTAAGTGCCGAGCCCATCAGCGTCGAGTTTTGAAAAACAATTGTAAAGTTGGCCGGGAGATGCAGGGCCGTTGACCGGCAGGGCTCCCAGCGTTTCAGCGATGCTGGGGTCGGTGGTTTCGTCATTGAAATCGCCCATGAGCACGATGTTGGCGTCGGGGTTTTTGGCAAAAATTTCGTCCGATTTGCTGCGCAGTTTTTCAGCGACGAAGATCCGCTCCGGTTCGGTTTCTTTTTGCCCGCCGCTGCGGGAGGGTGCATGCACCACCAATACACGCAGGGTGTCGCCGTCAGGCAAAGTACCTTCCACGAACAAGATATCACGGGTGGCCGGGTCTGGGTCGCCTTTAGCCACTTCCGCAGGGAAGTCTATGCGGAGCGGCTCGGAATGCAGGACGGTGAAATATTTTTTTTGAAACAAAAGCGCTACATCGATGCCTCGTTCGTCCGGTGAGTCATAATGAACGAAGTTGTAGCCGTGTGCGGCGAGGCTTGTTTTTTCACAAAAATCTTTCAGCACGACGGCATTTTCCACTTCGGCAAGTCCCAGCAGGACAGGGTAGCCCATTCCGTCCACGACCCTTGCAAGGTGGTCGAGCTTGATTTGGTAACGTTCCGGGGTCCATTCCTTTTTGCTGCCGGGGGTAAATTCATCGTCGTTGATCGCAGGGTCGTCCTCAGTATCGAAGAGATTTTCAACATTGTAAAAACCAATCAGGAGCTTGTCCGTTGAGACTTTCGCTGTTTTTAAGGGAAACTTGCAGGCCCCGGCGCTCAGGAGTAAGACCAGGAGAAGGCTGCAGGCTGAAGCGGCAAATTTTAAAGGGTTGAGCATGAAAATAATATTTAGTCAGACTTGAAATTTGGCGTGCCGTGGCTTCCAAAAACAGGAAGTACAGGGCAGGCGGCGAAGATTTGTCTTTCAGCCGTTATTTCCAAGCCCGATTTATTTTTATCATTGCAAGGGCCTCAGGAATCCGGCTTTCTGTATAATTATTCATCAAAATCCGCATAACCCTTTCGGGGAGGAGTAAGTTTTGCCATTTGTTTCAGCGACGGGATAGACCGGAACAAATGATGTCAACTCATTCTGCTCCGAAGAGGGTCAAAGCATCAAAATCAAAACGTGTGAAAAAAATTTTTACATTTTTATCGCTTGCTTTTCTGCTGTCGCAAACCCTTTTTGCGCAAACCCTGATCAGCTTTGAGTTTCTGGGGAAAGTCTCTAAAATCAGCCTGGAACAACAGTTTTTTCAGGTGTTTCACAACGGTGCCGATCGTTACAGGGTGACTTACCAAACTATGGATATCGACGGCAACCCGACCATTGCCTCCGGCCTGGTTTGCCTGCCCGACGATCTGACAAAACGGTACCCGATGGCCTGTTATCAGCATGGCACATCCAGCAATGACGACGAAGTGCCTTCCAACCTCAGCTTCGATGCCATCATACCTGTGGCGCTTTGCGGGAAAGGATACGTCGCATTTGCACCCGACTACCTGGGGCTCGGCGTTTCAGAAGGCGTGCATCCATACGTACATGCAGCTTCGCAGGCATGGGTGGCGGTTGATTTACTGCGGGCGGCAAAGGAACTTGCAGCACAAAAAAATATCGAATTTCACGAGCAGGTTTTTATCACCGGCTATTCGCAGGGAGGGCATGCAGCTATGGCATTGCATCGTATGATGGAAGTCGATCTGGCAGATGAATTCACAGTGACGGCCTCGGCGCCGATGTCCGGACCTTACAGCATCGGCGAGGTCATGCGTGACCTGATTCTTTCGGGGGCTGAATACTCCCGGCCGGGCTACCTCATCAATACGTTCGTTTCTTACCAGTATGTGTACGGCAATATTTACATGAGCATCGATGAGGCTTTCAAGCCGGAATACCAGGATTTGGTCCAGCAATTTTATAATGAAGAAATATCGCTCGGAGAAGTGAACGACGAGTTGACCAATCTGCTGATTGCCAACGACGGGGTGGTCGTGCCGCTCAATTTGCTGAGGGAAGAGTACGTGCAGGAGGTGACGAACGACCCCAACCATCCAGCCAACCTCCGGATGATCGAAAATAATACCTACGACTGGGCTCCAACTGCTCCGACCCGGCTTTTCTATTGCATGGCTGACGAGCAAGTGCCTTTTGAAAACAGCATCGTGGCCGAATCGGCTATGCAGGCGAACGGCGCCGCCGACGTGCTGGCAGTGAACGTCAGCTCAACTGCTGACCATGGAAGCTGTGCATTCATTGCCGTGTTGAACATGATCAACTTTTTTGAAAACTACCAGGTAATTGAAACACTTCCCGTCGTCGCAACTACTGAACGGAATGCTGCAATGCTTGACGTATTCCCAAACCCTGCTGCAGCGGTGGTCAATTTGAAAAACCTGCCGGACGATGGCCTGCTGCGTATTTTCGACCTGAACGGCAAGCCGGTCCTGCAAACGAGCGTCGGCGCCGGCAATGCTGAAATTTTTGTTGGGGACCTTCAGAATGGCATTTACATGCTGGAATTTAACGGCGCAGATGCTGGGCAACGGCAAAAATTGGTCATTCAGAAATAATTTTTTTTTCCTGAAAATCAGAACAGGAGCAACTGCATCCGGCCGTCCGTGAATTGTATGTTGCGTTGCAAAAAATCGATACGAGACAAAATTTTTTTCACGAATTGTATCAAAGCGCTTTTTCTGCCGTATGCAGGGAAAGCGCTTTGCATTATCAGGGTTAGCCGGTGTGTTAACTTATTTTGGCGAAGTATTTGCCTGCTTAGGTCAGGTCTCAAACAAAAGAAAAGAATTTATAATCCAATGTCAGTCAAAGCACCTACAAAGTGGTTGACAGTTTGTTTGCATTACAATGAACCGTGGGAGGATTTTCTTACAAACGCAGTAAAACCTTACATTGATGTTGTGATGCAGACCGGCGTAGCAGAACGGTTCTTTTTCCGTCGCAGCTGGGAACGTGGCCCCAACATCCGTCTGTGGTTTAAAGGAAGTTCTTTCGTCCTTGAAAACATGCTCAAACCCAACCTGAAAGAGCATTTTATCCAGTATTTTGAATCCCGTCCCTCCTTACTCGTTCATCCGCAGTATCCTGCAGGCCTTCCGGATGAATATAAATGGCACCCGAACAACTCTGTCCAGTTCATCGATAATGATCCCCAGTTGAAAAGTATGGGCAACGAAAGTGAATGGCTGTTGTGCGAAAAGCAGTTTCAGGCTTCCTCCCAGATTGTGCTCAATATTTTAAAAGATCATGAACAACGTTGGAACTACAATGAAATGGTCAGCTCGGCGATAAGGCTGCATCTCAGTTTTGTTTACGCCTCGGGACTTACCCTGGAAGAGGCAGCCCGGTTTTTTCAGTGGATGACGGAAAAGTGGATGCAGCGGCACGAAAAAAGCCGAGAAGGTAGCAGTGATTCCGGCAGCCGGGAAGCTACCGTTCGTTCTTTTCATAAAATTTTCGAGCTCCAGAAAAAAGATATCATCCCGTACCATGCAGCACTCTGGGAGTTGTTCAAGCAATACCGAAAAATTGAGGACCCGGAATTGATCCGGTGGTTTCACGTCAGCTCAAACACCAACGTCGAGTTGAGTTTAGCCCTCGAATCCGGACAGCTTTCCTCCGGCGATCAGGACCATCAGCTGATGCGCTGGAAGTATTTTTCAAAATTCCTCAGCCTGGTCAATAACCAGTTGGGCATTGCCAGTAAAAACGAGGGCTACCTTTTTTATGTGCTTGCGCAAAGCCTGCAGATTGTCAGAGCCGCCAGTGCCTCCCTGGTTAAAGCTGCGGTTTGATTTTCAATGAATTTTATCACCTGTCGCTTTTGCAGAGACCTTTTCTCCCTGCATCTAGGCTCCTTTTTATAATTTAGCGTTTTGAAAAAACCGGATGGTTGGACTGCTTGATTTTCAAGGCTTTGAAGAAATCAACACGCCAGCTGCCCAACCCTCAAACTGCATATTCATGACAATTATCGACGGAAAACAACTTTCAGAACAAATCAAAAACGAACTGGCGGAAGAGGTGAAAACCATTGTTCAAAATGGCGGTAAAATACCGCACCTGGCCGCTGTTTTGGTAGGTGAAAATCCTGCAAGCAAGGTCTACGTTCGAAACAAAGTACGTTCCTGCGAGCAGGTCGGCTTCAAATCAACGCTCGTTGAAAAAAGCGCCGACATCACCGAGGCCGAACTCCTTCAGGTCGTTCACAACCTGAACAACGACCCGGACATCGACGGCTTCATTGTTCAGCTGCCACTTCCCAACCATATCAACGAAGAAAAGGTCACTCTCGCCATCGACCCGAAAAAAGATGTGGATGGCTTCCATCCTGTCAATTTCGGACGCATGGCGCTGGGTATGCCCTGCTATCTGCCAGCCACGCCTTTCGGTATCGTCACTATGCTGGAGCGCTACAACATCCCGACAGCCGGCAAACACGCCGTCGTCATCGGGCGCAGCAATATCGTCGGTACGCCGATGGCCATTTTGCTATCCCGCAAAGGAAAAGTCGGCGACTGCACCGTAACGGTGACCCACAGCCGCACGCATGACCTACCCGGTATCGTTCGGCAAGCGGACATTATCGTGGCTGCCATTGGCCGGGCCAATTTCGTAACGGCTGACATGGTTAAACCCGGCGCAGTGGTGATCGATGTCGGCATTAACCGGGTGGAAGCGCCCGAAACCAAGCGGGGTTACCGCCTTGTCGGCGACGTGGATTACGACGGCGTTGCGGAGAAATGCAGCTTCATCACCCCGGTTCCCGGTGGGGTGGGGCCGATGACGGTTTTGTCGCTTTTACAAAATACGCTGAAAGCCAGTCAGAAAGCCATTTATGGAGATTAACCTTCATTTTGTCTGAAATTTTGAAGGGCAGGTGGTTTCTTCACATCAATTTTACCTAAATTCGGGTTTTGATCGATGTAAAAATCGTTTCTGCAAATCATAAAATTTAACAACCAATCATTTTTCTATGTCTGATATCGCACCTCCGACTTACGAGAAAAAATCATTCTGGAAGCGCCCGGAAGGTATTACCGGGGCTATTTTCCTGACGGCAGTGCTGGTGGGTGGCGGGTTTCTGCTGTACACTTTTCTGCCAACGCTGATTACCCTGGCTGCCAATACGCTTTATCTCGTATTGATGTTGATGGCTTTGGCTGCGCTCATTTATGTCATTCTGGATCCGAAAATGCGTAACCTCATCTGGTACATGTACAAAAGCGTCATGCGCTGGGTAACCGGCGTCTTTGTGCAGATCGATCCCATCGGCATTTTGAAAAGCTACGTGGAAGACCTGGAGGATAACCTCGGTAAAATGAGCAAGCAGATCGGCAACCTGAAAGGCCAGATGCGAAAAATGAGTACGCTCATAGAGGAAAACAGCAAGGAAATCGACCGCAACCTGAAGCTCGCCAGCGTTGCGAAGCAACAGGAAAACGAAAGTCAGATTGTGCTCGCTACCCGCAAGGCTGCCCGCCTGCAGGAGACCAACGAGAAGTACGCCCAACTTCACGGCAAGATGGAAATCCTCTACCGCATCCTCGATAAAATGTACAAAAACTCGGAGATCCTGCTCGAAGACACCAAGGACCAGGTCAAGCTGAAAGAGCAGGAACGCAAAGCCATCCGGGCTTCCCACTCGGCTATGAAATCCGCCATGAGCGTCATTTCCGGCGACCCGGACAAGCGTGCCATGTTCGACATGGCCCTGGAAAACATCGCCGACGACGTGGCCAACAAGGTGGGTGAAATGGAGCGTTTCATGGAAATGTCCGCCAGCTTCATGGACTCCATCGACCTGCAGCAGGGCGTTTTCCAGGAGGAAGGCCTGCGCATGCTCGAAGAATGGGAGGAAAAAAGCACCCTCATGCTGCTCGGCCCGAAAACGACGACCAGCGACACCCTCGACCTCAACCGACCGACTGCAAGGCCTGAGAAGCAGGGTAGAGGCGGCGGTGCTTCCTCTTACGACAACCTGTTCAACTGAGGAGTTTCAGGTTGAAAAAAATGGGCAGTCAGGCGGCTGCCCATTTTTTTTTGTGCCATGATTCGTGCATTTTTTCAAACGCTCAGGCTTTTCCTGGGCGAAAACTTCCTTGAAACCATGAGTAAAATCATAAGATATCGATTAGAACGGGTTCTCTTTTGCAGTAGGGTAAGGTATGTGTGTGAAATAATAAAAATCTGATTTTTTCAATTTTAGGCTTCATCAATGCCGGAGAAACACTGAAACTCGCCTTTCAAATTGCTTAAATTGAAATTGATGACGAATAAATCGGGAATTTTTCACAGATTTGCCCGCCTTATCCAAATACCTCGCCCCGTTCAGGTGAATTCAATCTTTTTAAAATCAGCATCTAAAATGATAAATGGTAAGCCTCTTATTGCCGGCATTCAACAGGTTGGACTCGGAATCGCATGCGTTCATTCCACCTGGCGCTGGTACCGGGAAAACCTTGGTTTCGATATTCCTATCTTCAACGAAGCAGCTGAAGCGGGTCTCATGTTGCCGTACACCGGCGGACAGGCCCGCAAACGTCATGCAATACTGGCCCTGAATCTCAGAGGCGGAGGTGGTTTAGAAATCTGGCAGTACACCGAACGGAAGCCGCAGGCTCCCGAATTTCAGCCACAACTGGGCGATTTGGGCATTTTTATTTTAAAATTGAAATCCTCTGACGTACCTGCCACTTACCATGCGTTGAAAGAAAACGGCAATGACATTCTGGATGAAATAACTGTCAACCCCGCAGGTCAACAGCACTTTTTTATGAATGACCCCCACGGCAATCTCATCGAAATAGTGGAGGGAAACAGCTGGTTTACCAAGAAAAGCAAACGTACCACCGGCGGCGTGTATGGCTGTGTAATCGGCGTTTCCGATATTGAAAAATCCCTCCCGTTTTACCAAAAAATACTGGGTTGCGACACAGTGGTTTTTGATGAAAAAAATACCTTCAGCGATCTGGCTGCGCTGCCGGGTGGCGACGCCTCCTGCAGGCGTGTACTCCTCCGTCACAGCGACCATCGCAGGGGTGCTTTCAGCAAATTACTCGGCGACTACGAGATCGAACTCGTGGAGGTGAAGGAGCGCAAACCCCGCAAGATTTTTGAGGACCGCTACTGGGGCGACCTCGGTTTCATCCATCTTTGTTTCGACATCTCCGGCATGGAGGCGATGAAACGGCATTGCGAAGCCCACGGCCACCCCTTCACGGTGGACAGTTCTAAGAGCTTTGACATGGGCGAGGCAGCCGGACATTTCAGCTACATTGAAGATCCCGACGGCACACTTATCGAATTCGTTGAAACACACAAACTTCCCCTGCTGAAAAAACTGGGCTGGTACCTCGACCTCCGCAAACGTCCCCCCGGAAAAGCACTACCAAACTGGATGCTGAGAGCATTGAGCCTGAATCGGGTGAAGTAGCGGAGAGTCAAGTAGGCAAGTAGGCGAGTAGGCCGGTAGGCAGTACTTGCTCAATTTCCCCGGTGTGGATTTTTCAACATCCTCATTCAGGAATAATCCAGACCCTCGTAGCGGCGCCCCTTGCGGTCGCCATGGTCTTGCGCCGGGCACCCGTTTTCCCTTTATTTTTCAATTTTTGGCTTTTCGGCCTCAGGCGCCGGTGCGGTTTCCTCCTCGTTTTTAGGAGTTGCCGGGGGCACAATAACTTCCCGTTTGGTAAACAAATCCTCGACCGATTTTGGCCGTTTTTCTTCCTGCCAGTTGAAGCCGGGCATTTTCAGCCCTTCGTGATCGGCTTTTTTCATCGGGAATAGATTGGCCGTAGGTTGAGCATAAAAACGGATTCCGGTCAACCCTTCATCGTCGAATTCCAGCATCATTTCACTGCAAATCGTTTTGTTCACGCCGATGTACGCCTCCTCCTCGTCGAGGGCGTAGTACACCGACTCGGCGTTGCCTTCCACCCGAACCCGGCGCAGCTCCCCGTCTTCGAAAAAGGCCGTACTGTTTTTGCCTTTGATCTGGTTGAAAAACAGCTCGTCCGGAGAGTTGACGATGAAAGAATTCACCCGCAGGTAAATCCGGTCGATCTTATCGTTGGCCAGTTGGATTTGCACAGTGTCCGCAGTAAACTGCGAGGTGTCGGACCAGATGACCGGCAGGCGGTAGAGCCGGAACATCGAGTCAAGTGTGCTGTAGCTCAGGGAGTCGCAGGTAGCCTGCAGGTCGCTTTTGAAAATGCGGACATCGTTGTAAGCGAGAATGACACGAGGCTCTTCGTCTTTCTTCTTTTTTGGTTTTACAGCCGGTGGTTGGGTAGAAATGACCACCTCAGTCGAATCGCTCAACTCGCTGAGAGAGTCGGGGAGGGGCACACCTATCGTGTCGGTCACTGGCGTGGGGGGCGGTTCTGGTATTTCGAAGAGTTTTTGCGGGGTGTTGGAGTCAGTCGGAGGATCAATCAAAACAGGTGGTTCGGGCCTGTCAGGTTTTTCCGGAGCGACGGGCGGTTCTGGTATTTCAACCAGATCTACTACTGCCGTGGTATCGCTCGTTTTAACCAAATCGATGGGCGGCTGCGCCGAAATTGTATCCGCAGGACTTCCGTCAGCTGTCAGCTCCCCGGTCGGTGCTTCGGAGAGGGAATCAACCAGGAGGCTGTCCCGTGTGGTTTTGGGCTGTAGCTTGGCAGCATCTTCCGGTGTCAGCGACATGAGCGTGTCTGCGCTGATGAACAGCGAATCACCGTCGATTTCCCGGATGAGCATCGGTCTTCCGTTTTTTCCTCCGCTTGCTTTCAGGTAACTTTTCTTTTTGGAATGCTCCGCAAACTCGCACACAACGGTCAGGTTTTCCGTGGTGTCCCGCCAGATGACGTTGCCCCTGGCAATGCCGAGTTCCCTTTCCTTGTCGTAGTCCACCTCGTTGGCGTCGAGAATCTGGTTGCCATCCACAATGTGAGAGCGGCCCCGGGTGGAGTAGGTTTCATTTTTGGCGTCGTAGCTTACCATGTCGCCGGTGATGGTCCGGTTTTCATCCCGGATGAAAGCATTGCCTTCCAGCAGGGTCACCTCTGTCCGGTCACTGTATCGGATGCGGTCGGCGGTGGCGTAGGTGGTGCTGTCCTCGAAATGGGCGTCACCGATGAGGGTGACTTCCTCCAGGTTACCGTCGTAGCGCATGATTTTGGCCCAGGCCCGCTGGTCATTCTTGAGGTACTGCGGGTTTCGGGTAAACTCAGCGAATTTTCTGTTGATATCGTAAAACCCGTCCTCCGTGTAGATTTTCGCCGTGTCTTTTTGTGAAATGAGCGTGGGGGCAACGAATGAAACAATCTTTGATGCAGCGTTGAATTTCATCGTGTCGGAGCGGAGCGTAAAGTCAGGGTTGACCACCACGACGCTGTCGCCGAAGTAGATATCATCGGTTTGCCCGTGAAAATAGCCCCGTTTACTGGCGAGAAAAGTCGTGTCGTCCGTCATGGTAGCGCCCGTAAGGTAGGTAGCAATTTTGGTGTTGACGTCGTAAGTCAGCCGCTCGGTAAATAGTTTTTGGTGGCCTTTCAGCATCGAGACATTGGAAAAAAGTTCAGCGATTTTTGTTTGGCTGCTGTACTCTGCCGAGTCGGCAAAAATGGTCAGTGAATCTCCTTGCTGAAGGATAAAATTGCCCTTGGCCACCATGTAAGTGCTGTTAAAAATAGTGGCACTATCGCAAAAAAGGAACAGGGTGTCCTGGTTGAGTTCGACTGCCCCGGTGAGTTTTTGAAGTGTATCCACTCCGAGGGCGGTGTAGCTGAATTCGTCGGCCCAGCGGATGTTGATGTGGTCATCCTTGGAAGATTTTTTGACGGTGGGCTGGCCGGGTTTCTGAGGCTGGGGCTGGGTGGGTTTTTTCGGCTGCACTTGTCCAGAGGCAATGATGCCCAGGGTGAAAAACGCAATGAAAATCAGCACTGCCCGCTGTGCGTACGATCTGTATTTTTTGATCAAAAAATGTTGAAACATTGCAATCAATTTACTGCTCAAACGCAGCGAAGCGCTGTTTTTAGCGGCTGTTGGCTTTTTTTTAACCCAATCAAACCAACGCCACCGGCTCTCCGATAGCTTTCATTTTTGAAATGACATCCATTGGATCTTTCGCTTTGAAAACACTGCTGCCTGCTACGAGGACGTTCGCACCCGCTTTCAAAATTTCTTCTGCATTCTGCAAGCCGACGCCGCCGTCCACCTCGATCAGTGTTCGGGTGTTGCGCTCGATGATCATGTTTTTCAACTTCCTGATTTTCGGGATGGTGTGATAAATGAACTTCTGCCCGCCAAAACCGGGGTTGACCGACATCAGGCACACCAAATCGATATCCTCCAAAACATCTTCCAGCACCTGCACGGGTGTATGCGGGTTGAGAGCAACACCGGCCTTTGCGCCTGTCTCCCTGATTTGCTGAAGGGTGCGATGCAGGTGCGGACAGGCTTCGTAGTGTACGGTGATGACATCGGCGCCTGCTTTTCGGAATTCTTCGATGTATTTTTCAGGCTCGACAATCATCAGGTGGACATCCAGTGGCTTTTCAGCCATTTTTTTCATGAACTCCACGATGAACATGCCAAATGAAATGTTCGGAACAAAGCGGCCGTCCATGATATCCACGTGAAACCAGTCGGCTTCGCTGCGGTTGACCATATCGAATTCAGCCTGAAGGTTGGTGTAATCAGCGGCGAGGACGGAAGGGGCGATGAGATGTTTCATATCTGAAAATAAAAAAGTTCAAAATTTGACTGCAAAAGTAGGAAGTTAACGTCCACTTCTGCCGTAAATTTTGAACTTTCTTATCCCGCCGTTTACCCGCCGGGAGATTTATCCTTTCGCAACGCTTCCGACTACATACATTTGATCGAGGGTGGGGTTTTCGCTGCCGCCTTCCGGTTCGAGCGTTACAGCGAACGCCTGGGCGTTTTCAATAAAAGGAACTGGTGTCAGGCCGTCCGTATTGGTATTGACTTCGAAAACGCCCATATCGGCGGGCTTCCCGTCTACGATCGCCCAAAGCTGGTATTGCTTTCCGGAGGGAGGTATCGGTAAACTCGCCACATCGAGGTAAGAGGTACGCCGGACATTGTTCCAGTACACAGTAGCGAGGGCATCTTCTGCCAGTTTGGTACCTTTCATTTGTACTGGCTGGGTGGCTTTGTGCCGGATGGCGATGAATTGCTCCCGAAGAGCGTCTTCCTTTTGCTGGCGTTCTTCACAGGCTTGTTTGAATTGTTCGTACTGTACCTGTGATGCTGCAAGTGCAGTCCGGGCCTGTTCGTTTTGGGTATAGAACCAGTAGGCCAGTACGCCCGCAGCCAGCATACCGAAGGCTAAAAGCCAGGACGCAATGGCCGACACGTTAGCTCCGGAATCTTTTTCATATCCGGTGTGAGTTTTTTGTGATGGAACAGCAGTCGTAGCAGCAGGTTTTGATTTGACCGGTCTTGGCTTTTGGGCGCTGTCAATCCGGTCCATGATCTTTGCTTTCAGGCCGGCCGGTGGCTGAACCTGATGAGAGAGGACATACTGTTCCAGCGCTTGCCGGATAGCGTCGATTTCCTGTTGGATTTCCGGGTGCTTTTCTGCCAACTCCTCTACTTCTTTCACCTCTTCGGGTGAAGCGAGGCCGTTGACGTACAGCTCCAAAATTCCAGATGTTATGAAACCTTTAATGTCCATTTTATAATGCCGGGCAAGCCGGTTTATTTTGTAAATATTTTTCGTAATTCCCTGATAGCCAGGCGCATACGGGTTTTGACCGTTCCGATCGGGATATTCATTTCTTCTTCTATCTCCGATTGGGTGTACCCTTGAAAATAGGCCAGATCAATCACAGTCCGGTACTTTTCGTCGAGCTTATCGACGATTTCACGAAGTCCGATGTGTTCGGTGGCTGTCTCTTCTGAAGGGTGGTTTTGACTATATACGAGGAAATCGAACGAATCGGTTTTCTGACTACTCCTAAAATCGCTGCTACGGACGTAATCAATGGCGGTATTGCGGGCAATGTTGAGCGCCCAGGTGAAAAATTTTCCTTTGTTTTCGTCGAAGCTGGATGCGTTTTTCCAGATTTTGAGAAATGCTTCCTGCACAATTTCCTCAGCTTTCTCTTCCGACTGAACAATGCGCAATACGGCACCGTAAAGTGCTCCCCCATATTTGTCATAAAGACTTGCCAGGGCAGTTTGATTGCCTTCTTTAAGCGCTGATATTGTTTCTACGTCTTGCTGCATAAAATTTTTCGTGATGGCAAATCTATAAAAGTATATTCACCTGCCAAGTAATTTTGAAATAACAATTTAATTAAATTGATTCAGGCGAAAAGTAGTCAGCAGAATTTACCTCTTGACTTAATGGCTGTTTTTTTACATTCTGTTGAAAGCTAAAAACAGATAAAGGTTCACGAATTATACTGCTTTATTTATACAACCCCATTCAAATCGGGCAATCAGGCTTACCTTATTGGTGTCAGTCACAACGTTTTTTTTATCAACCGTCCTCACTCGTCGCTAAAAACTATTTTTCTTAAAAATTATTTAAGATTAGAAATCCGATCCGGCAGTTTTCCTCGTAAGTAGTTACGAAAATCAGTTCAAACAGCCATGATAACCAATTTTTACTCCCGTTCTACAAATAAAAATTCTTTTGCGACGCTGCTCTTCCTTTTTTCCTTCTGTTTCGCAAATGCCCACAATGGTACCATCAAAGGACTTGTTTTTGATGCTCAAACAAAAGCAGGACTCATTGGTGCGCACGTGAAACTGCTCGAAACGAACCAGACTACTTTCACCGACGAGCTGGGGATTTTTACATTTCATGATTTGCCTTCCGGTCAATTTACGATTTCGGTTTCTTACATCGGTTTCGTGGCTGCGAGGATGGAAATTAATGTAAAAGACCACGAAACTACCTCTGCGAAAATCCCGCTTTACGCCACCGACATCAATCTTCCTGACGTGGAAATAAAGGCTATCCCAACCGATAAACTCAATAATATCAGTGCTTTAGACATTCAGGCCCGTCCGGTCAATTCATCACAGGACATTCTGCGGATCGTGCCGGGGCTGGTCATTGCGCAGCATGCCGGCGGCGGTAAAGCCGAACAGATTTTCCTCCGGGGTTTCGACATCGACCACGGAACGGACATCCGCATCACCGTGGACGGATTGCCGGTGAACATGGTATCCCATGCCCACGGACAGGGCTATGCTGACCTGCACTGGCTCATCCCTGAAATGGTGAAGAGTGTTGATTTTGCAAAGGGCAATTACGACGCCGGCGCTGGTGACTTTGCCACCGCAGGTCATGTCAATTTCAATACGCCGACTGCCCTTGGGCAAAGTATGATCAAGCTCGAAGGCGGACAGTTCGACACCTGGCGGGCCGTCGCTGCCTTCGATCTGCTGGGAGAAGAGGCAAGGACCAAAAACCGCAATGCCTGGCTGGCTTCCGAGTACCATTTTTCTAATGGCTATTTCGACAGCCCGCAGAATTTCACCCGCTTCAACCTGATGGGTAAATACACCACGCTTCTCGGCGAAAATCAAAGCCTGAGCGTTTCGTTTTCTACCTTCCGCAGCCGGTGGGATCACTCCGGCCAGATACCTCAGCGGGCCATCTCCGATGGTACCATTGGTCGCTTCGGCGCCATCGATGATACCGAGGGCGGTGAAACAAGCCGCTCGAACGTGAGTCTGGTTTTTATGAAAAACCTTGGCGACCGGACCTTTTTCAAAAACCAGATCTACCTAGTCAATTACGATTTTGAGCTTTACTCCAACTTCACTTTTTTCCTCAATGACCCCGTGAACGGCGATCAGATCCGCCAGAAGGAAAACCGGAACATCATCGGGTACAATGGCTCCTGGAACAAGGAAATAACCATCGGCGGCAAGCGCCTGAACACCGAAATCGGTTTGCAGCTTCGCTACGACGACATAAAAAACAACGAACTCAGCCGGACAGCCAACCGCCGGGAAACGCTCTCCCGCCTCGCCTTCGGCGACGTGGAGGAAGCCAACGCCGGTTTTTATATCGATCAGACCTTACAGCTTTCGTCCCGCTGGACTGTCAATGCCGGACTGCGTTACGACCAGTTTTATTTTGCTTACTCAGACAGGTTGTTGCAGCAGTACAATAATCAGACTGCTACCGAGGGCATCGTTTCACCCAAATTAAATTTGTTTTTTGATGCATCCGAAACGGTGCGTTTATTCGCCCATGCCGGTATCGGTTTTCACTCTAACGACGCAAGAGTAGTTGTGGCGCAAACGGCCGGAACGACCCTGCCAAAAGCTTTCGGAGTGGAAACGGGCGTGCTGTTTAAGCCTGTCCCCCGGTTATTGTTCAACTTCTCCGTCTGGCGGCTCGACCTGGAGCAGGAGTTTGTGTACGTCGGTGATGAAGGTGTTGTAGAACCCAGCGGCCGCACCCAACGCCAGGGCTTCGACTTCAGCGCCCGCTGGCAACTGACCCGTTGGCTCTTTGCTGACGCTGACTTTAATTACACCCTGCCACGGGCCAAGGACGAACCGGAGGGCGAAAATTACATTCCACTCGCACCCACTGTTACCAGCATCGGCGGCCTGACGGCGCAGGCAAAAAGTGGCCTTTTCGGTAGCATTCGCTATCGCTACATTGGCGACCGTCCTGCCAACGAGGACTACAGCGTGACGGCGCAAGGGCAATTCGTCACGGACGTGATGGCAGGCTGGAAAAAATCAAATTACGAAGTTAACCTATCCATACAAAACGTTTTTGATACTGAATTCAACGATGCTCAGTTCGACACTGAGAGTCGCCTGCAAAACGAACCGGCACCCGTTTCGGAGCTTCATTTTACACCCGGCACCCCCTTCTTTTTCAAGGGGAGCCTGAGCTACTTTTTTTGATTGCCTTGCAAACAAACCGGAGGATAGGCACCAACTCCGTTGTTTTTTAATAAATCAAATCTGACTTCGCCGGCCCGTTCAGGGCCATCCCATAAAAGCTGTTTCCGAAGTGAAACAGTCAGGATCGGTTAAACTATTACTGCCGTCAGAGCGAACATGCTGGTATAGCGGGCTCGTGCCTGCTTGTCATCGCTTTGCTTTTTCTGAAAAAATCAGACCTGCTGCACATTGCAGAGGCTGGATATTATTTGCCTTAACCCTAAACGCAATTTGTCACTATTTTTTACTTAATCATTTTAAAAACAGTCAGTTATGAAATCCGTTTTTTCAAAACTCCTATTTACGGCGCTCCTCTTCTGGGGCATGGAAGCCATGGCTTCCAGCCACCGGGAAGCGCCCCTGATCGCCAACGATCCGTTGGCGGACAACACTGATGTGTACGCCTTTGTCAGTCCTGACAATCCTAACACGGTGACCATCATCGCTAACTACATTCCGGCAGAACTGCCGCATGGCGGGCCGAATTACTATACTTTCGGCGAGAACATCCGCTATGAAATTCACATCGACAACGATGCTTCGAAGCCGGGCGACGAGATCATCTACCGCTTCACTTTTCAGCGGGTGAACGAAGATCCTACCACTTTCTTCAACATCCGCCTTGGAGCCCGCAACCTGCGCACCACCTACACCTGCATGCGCTCTACGGATGGCGGTGCTACGTTCCAGACCATCGTCACCGGCGGTGAGGTGCCGCCACCTTACATCGGTCCACGCTCCATCGAGAGCGGGGTAGGGTTGGGCACGACTTACGAAGCCCTGATTGCGAATGCGATTACCAGCACCGGTTCCGGCGAAACGATTTATTGCGGCCCTGCCGACGATCCGTTTTTCGTGGACCTCGGCGGTGTGTTTGACCTGGGCAACATGCCTCGTCAGAACGGACAGCCACGTGACGGACTCGGTGAATACAACGTTCATTCTATTGCCATCCAGGTTCCGATCAGTATGTTGCTGAAAGACGGCGCTCCTGCCGTACCGACCAGCATCCTCGACGGCGACTACGTCATCGGCGTGTGGGCATCTGCCAGCCGCCCGAAGATGCGTACGCTCAGCACGGATGGGTCTGCGGCCGCCACAAGCGGCGAGTGGGTTCAGGTTTCACGCCTCGGCATGCCGCTGACGAATGAAGCGGTTATTCCGATTGGCTGGAAAGATTACTGGAACGGCCTTACACCTTACGATGAACTGAACGAAACAAATCTCGACGATTTTTTCTACAACCCTGAACTGGCACTTTACATGGATGACGACCTCTTCGGCGGTGCAGTCCCTGCTTTTGCGCAGCTGAGAATACAGCGCAACTCGCTGGGTGCTTTCGACTTCGGCTATGGCCAGGACGGGCTTTTCAGCCTGAAAGGATCGGCAGCCGTGGAAGGTACGGCGCTCGACGATGCCATCTTTGGTACACTGCTGCTCCCCGGCCCTGGAATGGCCCGCTCGGTTGACCTTTGGCCCGCTTTCCACACGGGAGTTCCCAACTTCCCGCCTTACCAATTAGCAACGGGCAAAAACGGCAACCCACTGGCTGCAGGCAAACCATTCATCAACAACTTCCTGCCCAACGGCGGCGACATGCTCCGCCTGAACATGGCCGTGCCGCCGACCGATCGCAACGATCCGGCTTTCAGCCCGCTTGGCCTCATTCAGGCAGCAGTGTTGGGCCTGACCGATCCTGCGTATGCTTCCTCTGCTGATCTTCAGTTCATCCCGAACATGGATGGCTTCCCGAACGGGCGCCGCCTCGAAGATGACGTGACCCGCATTGAGTTGCAGGCGGTGAGTGGTGTGGTGCTGGCTGCCATCGGTTTGTGGTACGATGACTATGTGGCCGGTGGAAGCCCGGTGACGCAAGACCTGCTGGATGTACTGACTTACTCCACCGGGGTAGATGAAAACGACCGGCCGTTCAAGGATTCGTTCCCCTACGTGGCTACACCCTGGAGCGGGACGGAGACGGATAATAATTAATGATGAACGATGAATGTTGAACTACTTCAGCATTCATAAGATCCGCTTGGTTTAACTTTTTGAAAATCAATTTTTTAAAATGGCCGATACGGCCGTTTCACGCATAAAATTTAACAGAAATGAAAAATTTCATAAAATACTTTCTATCGCTGGCAGTCGTCGCAGCTTTTTGCTGCTCTGCCAATGCTTCCAGTCACAGGGAAGCGCCCCTCATCGCCGACGATCCGCTGGCGGACAACGTGGACCTCTACGCTTTCCGTAGCCCGGAACGTCCGAATAACATTGTCATCATTGCCACTTACGTGCCACTGCAATTGCCGCACGGCGGGCCGAATTACTACCAGTTCGGGGAGGATATTCGCTACGAGATCCATATTGACAACGATGCCTCCAAGCCCGGCGATGAGATTACCTATCGTTTTACCTTTAGCAAGAAAAACGAAGACCCGACCACGTTTTTCAACATTCGTCTCGGCAAAGAAAACCTGAAGACGACCTACAAGCTGGAGCGCAGCATCAACGGCGGCAAGGATTGGATCACCATTCTCGACAATGGCCCGGTGCCTCCTTACAACATCGGCCAGCGCAGCATCGAATCGCCGGTAGGTTTGAATACTACTTACGACGAGTTGATGAAACAGGCCATCCGCTACAGCTACACCGGCGAACGTGTTTTTGCCGGACCTACGGATGACCCGTTTTTCGTGGATCTCGGTGGCGTGTTTGACCTGGGCGACCTGCCTCGTCAGAACGGTACGCCACGGGATGGCATTGCCTGCATGAATACCAGCTCGATTGCCATTGAAATTCCCATCTCCTTCCTGCGTCAGAAAGGTGCTCCGTCGCTTCCAAGCGATGCCGACATCCTGGATAGCCGCTACATCATCGGCGTGTGGGCTTCGGCCAGCCGTCGTCAGATCCGTACGCTTTCAGCTGGAGCTGAGGAGCACTCAGGCGACTGGGTACAGGTTTCCCGCCTCGGTATGCCTCTGACGAATGAGGCCGTGATTCCGATCGGTTTCAAAGATTACTGGAATGCGCTTTCGCCTTACGAAGAAATCAACGACACACAACTGGATGGCTTTTTCTACAATCCTGAACTGGCCCTTTACATGGATGACGACCTCTTCGGCGGTGCGGTTCCAGGCTTTGCGCCGTTGCGTATTCAGCGCAATTCGCTCGGTTCGTTTGACTTCGGAAACGGGCAGGATGGACTTTTCGCTTTGAAAGGCTCGGCTGCTGTGGCCGGTACGGCGTTGGATGATGCGATTTTCGGAACCTTGCTGTTGCCCGGCCCCGGAATGCCCCGTTCGGTTGACCTTTGGCCCATCTTTCATACAGGGGTGCCCAATTTCCCGCCATACCAACTGGCAACCGGTAAAAACGGTAACCCATTGGCAGCAGGCAAGCCTTTCATCAACAACTTCCTGCCGAACGGCGGCGACATGCTCCGTCTGAACATGGCTGTGCCGCCTACGCCACGTGATCACCCGCAATTCAGTTCGCTGGGTATCATTCAAGCAGCGGTATTGGGTCTGACCGATCCGACCTACGCATCAAATGCAAACCTGGAGTTTATCCCGAATATGGACGGCTTCCCGAACGGGCGTCGCCTTGAAGATGACGTGACCCGCATTGAATTGCAGGCAGTGTCAGGGATCGCTTTGGCGGCCATCGGCCTCTGGTACGATGACTATGTAGTCGGCGGAAGCCCTGTTACGCAAGATCTGCTGGACGTGCTGACTTACACGACGGGCGTCGAGAAAAACGATGCGGACTTCACCAAGAAATTCCCGTTCCTTGCCAAGCCCTGGGCTGGCGACGGATCTTGCGGCGGCACGATCGCTGCAGCTACTTCGCCAATGGCCGCTATACAGCAGGTGAATGGAGTGGGTCTTGCTGCTCCGCAATTTTTCGGTGAAAAACTGATGATGGACAACTACCCGAACCCCTTTACCAGCCGCACCACCGTGCGCTACGAGTTGGCGGAAGCCGGCGAAATTTCCATCAACGTGTACAATGCCGCCGGACAGGTCGTCGCATCGCTAGTGAACGGCCAACAGGACGCAGGCCAGTACACGGTCGAGTTTAACACTTCAGATTTAAAACCAGGCGTGTATTTCGCCAAAGCTACCGGCAGCAGCGGTACGCAGCAGGTTTTGAAAATGATTAAAACTAATTAATGATGAATGAGTAATGATGAATGGTGAATGATGAATGTGCCAACGGCCTTTCCATTCATCATTCACCATTCACCATTCATCATTACTCATTCACCATTCACCATTCACCATTCACCATTATCAATTATCATGCACCCGTTTTATAAAAACACAATTATTCTGCTCGCCCTGGTTTTGGGCTTGAGCATTCAGGCTTGCCAGCAATCTGGCAGCAAAAACACAGTTGAAAACACGCAAACGCAGGTCATCGAAAACCTGCCAAAACTCCTCGACCGGCCCGAAGCCCTCCTCTACGGCACCGAATGGGACGCCGTGCAAAACGCTTACGGCAAAGCCCGTCAGGAACTGATCAATAACCCGCAAGCCAAAGAACCCCGCCTCGATCTGGCAGAAATCTTCATCCAGGAGGCAAGGGTGACGGGCGAACATCCGCACTACTACCCGGCCGCTCTGCAGATGCTGGACGAAATGCTGGGGATGCCGTTTGACGAAAAAAACATTCATGAAAATGACCTGAAGTTCCGGGCGCTGTCGGACAAAGCGAGTGTGCAGCTTTCGTTGCACGATTTTGCGGCAGCAAAGGAAACCGGAGAGCAGGCGGTGGCGATGAATCCTTACAATGCCTTTATATACGGTGTTTTGGTGGATGCCAATGTGGAGCTGGGCAATTATGAAGAGGCCGTGAAGATGGCCGATAAAATGGTGTCGATACGTCCGGACCTTCGCTCTTACTCACGGGTGTCGTATCTGCGGGAGATTCACGGTGATATACCGGGAGCCATTGAAGCGATGACGATGGCAGTGAAAGCGGGATATCCAGGTACCGACCAGACTTCCTGGGCGTTGCTGACGCTGGGGAACCTTTATGAAAAAGAAGGAAAACCGGAGGCTGCACAGGTGCAATACCAGACAATTCTGGCCGAACGCCAGGATTATCCTTTCGCACTGGCTGCACTGGGTGAACTGGAACTGGATAAAAAGAACTACGCTAAAGCCGAGCAGCTGCTGAAGCAGGCAGCCGAAATCATCCCGGAGGTTGGATTTTACGAGGGCCTTGCGAAGCTGTATAAAGCCACCGGCCGGCAGGATGAGTTCGAGGCTACCTTTAATGAAATAATTGCCATGATGGAAGACGACGAGGCTCACGGCCACAACATGTCGCTGGAGTTTGCCCATGCTTATGCCGACCTGAAGGGCGATTATGAAAAGGCGCTTGAATACACGTTAAAAGAGTACGCCAAACGCCCGGAAAACATTGACGTGAATGGTATGCTGGCGGAGTTTTACCATAAAACCGGCGAGACTGAAAAAGCTGGCATGCACCTGCAAAAAGCCCTGCGCACCGGTTCGCAAAATCCCGGCTGGCTGGCCATTCAGGAAAAAGTAAAATGACCTTACTTTAGAACGGGTGTTAAGGAGGGGGCAGCGCCGGTGGCGGGTGTCCCCTCTGTTTTTTTATCACTGAGTTACAGATGGTCGCATTTTAAGTTGATAAAGATTCCTCAGGTTGATAAGGGTTGATGCCGCTGCAAAACCTGATAATCCTTTATCCACTCTTAATGCGTTTACCTGTGAAACAGAGCAAAGGCCCGGTCTTAAAGCGTTACGAATCGCTCTCGGAGCGTTACGAATTGTACCTTCCTGAAAAAGCCTTGCATGGGCGTTGCTTCCTCCGGTTTTGGCTGACAGGGCTTTTCGGTTTTTTCTTTTCATCATCGAGATCGATTGGTTTGCGTGGCTTTGATTTCCAGCGTTTGGGCAGCACTCCGTTGCGGTCCTGCGCCTGGGCGGGCGTGAGGTTGTCACAACTGGCGTGGGGCCGGATGTTATACCGTTCTGCATCTGTCATCTTTTCAAAACCACCTGCCTATCCATCCATCCTTCCATATTTTCTTTATCTTCGCACCCCAAATTTTTGATCAAAGCAAGTGGTATTGCCGGTCATTCAGGAATTGACAATATGCCGGGCAACCAACAACGTGCAAACATAACGCATGCGTCTCAAGACCCTCGAAATAAAAGGATTCAAGTCCTTCGCCGATGAAACGGTGATCAACTTTCACGAAGACGTGATCGGCATCGTCGGGCCCAACGGCTCCGGCAAGAGTAATGTCGTGGATGCCATTCGCTGGGTGTTGGGCGAACAAAAAAGCAGCGAGCTCCGCCTCGACCAGATGTCGAGCGTAATTTTTAACGGAACCAAAGGGCGCAAGCAGGGCGGCATGGCTCAGGTTACACTGACTTTTGAAAACACCAAAAACCTGCTTCCTACCGAATACAACACCGTTTCCATCAGTCGCAGACTTTATCGCAGCGGGGAAAGCGAGTACCAGTTGAACGGCGTCGTCTGCCGTTTGAAAGACATCACCAACCTGCTGATGGACACGGGCATCGGTTCCAACTCTTACGCCATCATTGCGTTGGGTATGGTGGATGAAATTCTGGCGGACAAGGACAATGCCCGCCGCCGGATGTTCGAGCAGGCCGCCGGTGTTTCAAAATACAAAGTCAGAAAACGGGAAACGCTTAATAAGTTGCAAAGCACCACCGCCGACCTGGAACGGGTGGAAGATTTGTTGTTTGAAATCAACAACAACCTGAAAACGCTGGAGCAGCAGGCCAAACGCACGAAAAAATACTTCGAGCTCAAAGAGGAATACAAAGACCTGAGTATCAAGCTGGCAGCCTTGAAGTCAGAGTCGCTCAAAGTGAAATACAAGGAGCTGAAAGACCGCCTGGAAAAAGAGCAGGATAACTACCGGAACTTTGAAGTGGAGCAGCGGCAGCTCGAAGCCAAACTCGAATCGGAACGCAAGGCCAACCTCGATAAAGAAAAAGCGCTCTCCGAAAGACAACGTGACCTGAACCAGCTCGTCGGTAAGATTCGGGACATGGAAAACGAGCGGAAGGTGCTCGAGCAGCGCATCAATTTTGTCGAAGACAATAAAAAGAAAACGCTGGAGCAGATCGTGATCTCCAAATCCAGGATCACTACACTGGAAGATGAAATCACCGGCTACCGTGAAAGCCTCACCGAAGATAAAAGGCTGGAAGCCAAACTCGAAGAACAACTCGACGCCGCCGAAAAAGCGCTGAACAACATCCGCCAAAGCCACGGCACGCTGAAAGCCGACCTGGATGTGGTCATGCAAAATCAGCAAAAGGTGGAGAAGGAGTTGTATGAACTGGAAAAACAAAAAGCCGTCAACGCCAACCAGATCGAAACGCTTCGCCATGATATCGAACACGGAGAAGAGGAGGTGAAAAACCGGCGGGGCGAAACCACTTCGCTGAAAGAGAAAATTCAGGCGCTGGAAAAAGAGGAAGCAGAACGCCAAAGCAACCTCGAAAACCTTGAAAAAGCGGAGGAGGACCGGCGGGAGCAGATCCTGCAGGGGGAGGCTAAACTGGACGAGCTCAAAAACCAGGTACAGAAAATACACCGTGAGCTCGACTCGAAACGAAACGAATACAAGCTCACGAAAAGCATGGTCGAAAGCCTCGAGGGTTTTCCGGAGAGTATCCGTTTTCTCAGCAATGCCAAGAACTGGAGCAAAAATGCCCCGCTGCTTTCCGACCTCATCTATGTGGAGGTGGAGTACCGGGTGGCCATCGAGAATTTCCTGGAGCCTTACCTTAATTATTATGTAGTTGAAAACATCGAGGAGGCCCAGAATGCGATCAACCTGCTGCAATCGGCGCAAAAAGGCAAGGCCAATTTTTTCCTGCTGGATGCTTTCCAAAGCTATACTCCGTCGATGGCGATGTTGCCGATGGAAGTGAAGCCGGCCTTCGATCTCGTGCAGTGCGACCCGGCCTACCGGAGCCTCATCAACTACCTGCTTGGAAATGTGGTAGTCATTGAAAATGATGAAGTTGCGAAGCAATTGTCCAAGGATGACCTGACCATCCTGGCAAAGAGCGGCCGGTTTATTCAGCGGCGGTTCAGCCTGAGCGGGGGTAGCATCGGGTTGTTTGAAGGTAAAAAAATCGGGCGGAAGAAAAACCTGGAAATCCTGGACAATGCCATCAAGCGGGCGGAGCAGGAAGAGGACAAACTGTCCACGGAAATGTACAACATGAAGTCTTCAATTGAAACATTGAAGGCGCAGCAGTCGAGGCAGCAGATTCAGCAGGAGCAATCAGCGCTGAACCGGGTTTCAAAGGAAAAAGTATCCCTGTCGGCACGCCTCGAAAGCTTCGAAGCTTACATCAAAGAGGTGGATGTAAAACGGCAGCAAACCGAAACCCGCATCAAAACCCTGGAAGAAGCCAACGATGCCATTGAAAAACAACTGGAAGAGAAGCTCGGTAAGGCCGATGAGGCAAGAAAGCAGATTTCCAACACCGACGTCTCCTTCCGGCAGGTAGCCGAGCAGCTGAGCCAGGCGAGTACCGATTTTAACAATAAAAATATCGAGTTCATCCGCCAGCAAAACAAGGTTTCCTCCATTCAGCGGGAACTTTCCTTCCGTGAAAAACAGCTGGACGAAGCCAGGGCCACGCTCGAATCAAGCCAGCGAACGCTCGACCAGTCCGGCGGCGAAATGTCGAAAATCAACGACGACATCGAGCGCCTGCACAATACCTTGCTGGCTTCCTACGCCGAGCGCAAGGAGAAAGAAGGCCACCTGACGGAAGTAGAGCAGGAGTTTTTCAAAACCCGTGGCGGCGTTCATGAAATTGAGGATAAACTGCGGCAACTGAACCGGAAATTTCAGGATGCTCAAATTCTGATCAATAACCTGAAAGACAAATTTAACGATACAAAATACCAGCTGACGGCCGTGGCGGAGCGGCTGCGCATCGAGTTCGGGCTTTCCATCAACGACCACGAAGCGCTGACCCTGGCGCCGGAAGATCGTGAAAAACTGGACGAAGCCGAGCTTCAGCTCAAGGTCGAACGGATCAAAAACCGCCTCGACAACTACGGCGAAATCAACCCGATGGCCGTTGAAGCTTACGATGAAATGAAAACCCGCCACGATACCATCACCGAGCAGCGGGACGATATTCTGGAAGCAAAAGATCACTTGCTGGAGACCATTCGTGAAATCGAAGAGACGGCTACGGCGCAGTTTCTCGACGCCTTTGGAAAGGCACGGCTGTATTTTATCGATGTTTTCCGCAGTCTTTTCACCAAAGACGATGCCGCCGACCTCATCCTGATGGATGCTGAAAACCCGCTGGAGAGCAAGATCGAAATCGTTGCGAAGCCCAAAGGCAAGCGCCCGCAGTCGATCAGTCAGCTTTCAGGCGGTGAAAAAACGCTGACGGCAACGGCCCTGCTTTTTGCGCTGTACCTGCTCAAGCCTGCGCCGTTCTGTATTTTTGATGAGGTAGACGCCCCGCTCGACGACGCCAACATTGAAAAGTTCAACCACATCATCAAGGATTTCTCCAAGGACAGTCAGTTCATCATCGTGACCCACAACAAGCAAACGATGGCTGCCGTAGATACGATTTACGGGGTTTTCATGGCAGAACAAGGCGTTTCTGCCGTGACGCAGGTCGATTTTCGCAGCCTTACTCACGATTTGGTGCTGGAAGGCGTTACCGGCTGATCGTTCCGTTAACCCTGACGGTGAACGATCAATTTTCCATGAATTTTTTCAAGGTGTTTTTCAAGATAGGCAGCCTGTCGTTGTTCCCGCTCTGCTTCGGTTTGACGGAAGGGCGGGTCGTAAAATCCTTTGGCTTTCCGTTGGCGATAGGTTTCGTACAGCGTGACGGCGCAGGCCACTGAAATATTCAGGCTTTCAGCCATGCCGGCCTGCGGGATGATGAAATTACCGTCGATGCGTTGCCGGGCGGCATCGGAGAGTCCGCTGTGTTCGTTGCCGAAAAGGAGGGCGACGGGCTCGGTCAGGTCTAACTGATACACTTCGGAGGAGGTTTCGTCAAGATGCGTACCCAGTATCCGCTGGTATTTTTCCCTGACTTTTTTGAAACAGGCGTCGATGTCGGTAAAATAATTCACGTCCACCCATTTTCTGGCGCCCATGGAAGTTCGTTTTCCGATGACGAGGGTTTCGGTTTGGAGGTGAGGTTCTGTATTGAGCACAAAAATTTCAACGATGCCGACGGAATCACAGGTTCTCAGCACGGCCCCGATATTGTGCATGTCGGTGACGTTTTCGAGAATGACGGTCAGGTCCGGCTGGCGCCGGTCAGCGACTTCCCTGAATTTTTCGGCTCTGCGTTTTTTCATGAGGAGAGGGGGGACTTGTGTGTTTGGGTATTTTTGTGTTTGGGTGTTTTTGTGAGGCCCTACCCAAACACCCAAACACCCAATTATTCCGCCGGTTGAAAATGATAATCCTTGAATTTCAGGATGTGAACGAAAGTATTTTCCAGCTGATCGTAGTAGTTCAAATCTTCCCGGTGTTTTTCCGGATCGAGAACAATGCGCTGAAAATTGAAGCGGCCATGAAGCACGTCGAAGTTTTCCTGGTCGAGCCGGGTGGCGAAATCATTGCCCCATTTATTGATCATTTTACCGAAATAAAGCATGATGTCGTAGCCGAGGTAGGCCTCTTCTTTAGGCACAGCTGCGTAGGTGTCGAAAAATTTGCGGTTGAACTGGCGGATGCGCTCGTCGTTTTTATTCACGTAAAATGCACTGCTTACGTGCACGTTCAGTCTTTCGTAATATTCAAAATCGACCTGTTCATAATCCATCCACATTGGCATGCCATAAACCACGATCTCTTCACCTTCCGATTGTTTGATCATCAATTGGCGGAGGAATGAATACACAAACGGCTCGCTTGACCACGAGGGGATGATGAAAACCGTCCTTTTTCCCTGCAGAATGTAAGGTGTAACATTGATGTTATTCAAATTTCCGGAGACAATAAACTCCTTCAGTTTGGAGCCTTCCCGTTTTCCTTCCAGCGTGGCGCTGGCATCCTGGAAGTACTTCAGCCTGGCTTTTTCATCACTTTCGTCACGGGCTACCAACACGATGTTCTCCTTCGGATTGGATTTGCGGGCGTGTTTGAGGATGGCTTCGCAATGGCTTTTCAGCGAAGGATTAACCTGGATGTAAAACGGGTTGTTTTCTGTCATGCCCATCTGAGCAGTGTACGGCACGACGACCGGCACTTTTTTCTGCTTCGCAAAACCGGCGACCTGGCTGACCTGCTCACGCCGGTACGGACCGATGATCATATCCGCTTTTGCAAGGTCGGAACTGCGGAGAATTTCATTCATTTTGCCGGAAGATGCGTCTGTGTCAGCGACAGCGACGTTCAGTTTTGCACCGTCTTTTTCCAGGTCTTTGTAGGCGAGTTTTGCGCCGGCATAAAAATGAATACCCCAGAGGGAATTATCGTCAATGTTGCCGGAGGAACGCTGGCTGAGAAACGGTAACAACATGGAGATGTCGTAAGTGCCGGGTGCGCCCGGTGTCGGGCCGGTGGTTCCGCCGGTGTTATTGGCGGGCGGCTTGCTGTCGGTGGTGATGGGAGGGAAACGCTCTTCGGACATATCGGTCCAGGCAACGGTATCGACTTTTCCGCCGACTTCCCGGACAGTGCGCCATTCGCCGGTTTCAGGATCAAACACTTTGGTCCCCTGCATGTCGCCGATGTCATCATCTTTGTAAACTTTATCCTTTGAGGTGTCCCTTGCCGGTTTGAACCATTCGCAGGAGGAAAGGAAGGTAGTGACAGTGAGCATCAGGATGAGGCAGGTCATAAAAGAACCTGCATTTCTGCCTGGGTTTTGGTTTTTGATATGATCCATGTTTGTTTGTTTTTAAATCCTATCGCTGAAATGTGGTTCAGCATTATCTATTCAATCGCAGGCCACATTTTTTATTCCCACTCGATGGTGGAAGGTGGCTTGGTACTGATGTCGTAAACGACTCGGTTAATCCCTTTCACATTGTTGACGATTTCGTTGGAAACAACGGCAAGGAAATCGTGCGGCAACCGGCTCCACTCTGCAGTCATGCCATCGCTGGAGTTCACCGCCCGCAGCACCACGGTACGTTCGTAGGTACGCTCATCGCCCATGACGCCGACGGATTGGATGGGCAGTAAAATAGTGCCCGCCTGCCAAACCTCGTCGTAAAGGTTGAATTTTTTCAGGTTGTTAATAAAAATAGCGTCGGCCTCCTGCAGGAGTTGTACTTTTTCAGGGGTGATGTCGCCGAGAATCCGAACGCCAAGCCCCGGACCTGGGAAGGGGTGACGGCCGAGGATTTCCATAGGTATGTCGAGCTCTTTGCCGACTCTGCGCACTTCGTCCTTAAAAAGCATGCGGAGGGGCTCGATGATTTTCAGCTTTAAAATGTCGGGCAAGCCGCCTACGTTGTGGTGGGACTTGATGGTAACCGAGGGACCATGTACGGATACGGACTCGATCACATCCGGGTAAATGGTGCCCTGGCCCAGCCATGAAATATTGGCCAGTTTGCGGGCTTCTTCCTCGAATACTTCGATGAAAACCCGGCCGATGATCTTGCGTTTTTTCTCCGGGTCGGTGGCGCCGAGGAGCTCTTGATAGAATTGATTTTTCGCATCGATGCCCACGACGTTCAGCCCCATTTGCTTGTAAGAAGTGAGTACGTCCTGGAATTCATTTTTGCGGAGCAAACCATTGTCCACAAAAAAGCAAATCAGCCGGTCGCCGATGGCCCGGTGCAGCAGTTCCGCTGCGACCGTTGAATCCACGCCGCCTGAAAGCCCCATGAGCACGTTTTCGTCGCCGATGGTTTCACGCAATTCTCTGATTTTGTCTTCGACGAAATGGGCTGGCGTCCACTCTGCATGGCAGCCGGCGATATTGACGACGAAATTTTTGAGGATTTTCATCCCGTCGAGGCTGTGCGTCACTTCCGGGTGAAATTGAATGCAGTAAACGGGCGCATCGAAAGCGCCGTCTTTGGCCCGGTAGGCAGCTACTTCCACGCTGTCGGTGCTGGCCAGCAGTTCGAATTGCGGCGGAATTTTGACGATGGTGTCGCCGTGCGACATCCAGACCTGGGAGCCGGGGGCCACGTCTTCAAGGAAGGCGCCGTTTTGGTGGATTTTGCTGAGGCTGGCCTTGCCGTATTCCCGCTTTTCGGAGCGTTGCACACTGCCGCCGTAGTAATCGGCAATGAGCTGGGCGCCGTAGCAAATACCCAAAACGGGGCGTTTGCCGACGACCTGGTCAAGGTCGAGTTTCAGGGCGTTTTCTTCCCGGACGGAGAACGGACTCCCGGAAAGAATGATGCCTTTGATGGTGTCGTCGAGTTCCGGTACTTTGTTGTAGGGAACTATTTCACAATAAGTATCCAACTCCCGCACTCTGCGGGCGATCAGTTGTGTGTATTGAGAACCAAAGTCGAGTATGAGAATTTTTTCAGTCATGCGGGCAAAGATAGCGCAAATGATGAGAAATCAAGTTGGTGCGGGGAGGGCAAAAAAAAACTGATTTTTCCACATCTTACCGGGATATGGGGGAGCGAGATTCAAAATTTTACCTGCGATGGTTTCCAAAATTCGCTCTGTGGGGCCTGTCGGGAGCGTGGTTTTGGCTTAGCCGAAAAGGACGCAGGCGCCGTCTGGGGAATGACACCGCAGGACCGGGTCGTAAATTGACAATAAATAAATGGTGCGACTCTCTGCGTTATCTCATAACTTTCGCAGTACTTTCCTGTTTTACTTTTTTTTAAACTGAAAATGTAACTGAACATGCTTTACAAAAGAACCTTCCTGTTGATGGCAGGCATCATCAGCTTTTCCTGTTTTTTGTTTTCAATCAACACCCCCGGCTTGCCCCCTGCATCACCGGCAGAGAATTACAAAAACTATTGCAGCGGCTGTCATGGCGTGCAAATGGAGGCCTTCGTTGACCGTCGCTGGAAGTACGGAAAAGAACCGGAAGACCTTTTCAAAGGCATCAAATACGGCTACACCGATGGCGGGATGCCCGGCTTCGAGGCAGCTTTCAGCGATGAAGAAATCAGCGACCTGGTCGATTACATCCTCAGAGGCATCGAAAATGTGGACCGCTATGCTTTTGAAAAAAAGGAAAACCCGTCCGGTATTTTTAAAACATCTGCGTTCGATTTGAAGCTGGACACCGTGTTTTCGGGAAGCAATGTGCCGTGGGGTTTAGCATTTTTACCTGATGGCGACCTGTTGGTGGCAGACAGGGACGGAAAACTTTTTCGGGTGAAAAAAGACCAGTCAGGCACAGAGATTGCCGGCACACCGGCAGTTTTGCCTCAGGGGCAGGGCGGTTTGATGGATGTCAGGCTGCATCCCGATTTTGATAATAACCAGCTGGTTTATCTTTCCTATTCCATTTTTAAAGAGGAAGGTGGTAAAACACTTTCCACTACTGCCGTCAGCCGTGCTCGGCTTACCGGGAACAGGCTGGAGGGGCAGGAAGTCATTTTTGAGGCGCAACCTTACAGCACAACCCGGCATCACTATGGCTCCCGGCTGGAATTCGACCAGGAAGGCTTTCTTTACATTTCCGTAGGCGACCGGGGCAATAGGGATGAAAACCCGCAAAGTCTTGATAATCATTGTGGTAAAATACACCGCATCTACGACGACGGCAGCGTCCCGTCCGATAATCCTTTTGTAAATCAGGACGGCGCTATGCCTTCGATCTTTTCTTATGGCCACCGCAATCCGCAGGGCGTGTCGCTGAATCCTGCCGATGGCAAAATCTGGACGCATGAGCACGGCCCGAGAGGCGGCGACGAGATCAACCTGATCCGGAAAGGGGCAAACTACGGCTGGCCGGTCATTTCCTATGGCATCAATTACAACGGCACGACTTTCACCGATAAAACCGAGGCGGAAGGCATGGAGCAGCCGGAATGGTACTGGGTGCCCAGCATTGCCCCTTGCGGGATGGATTTTGTGGAAGGCAACCGCTATCCGGGGTGGGAGGGAAGTCTGCTCACCGGTTCGCTGCGGTTCCGTCATTTGAGCCGCTGCCGGGTGGAAGGCGATAAAATCGTGGAAGAGGAGATTACGCTGGAAAATATCGGCCGAGTGCGGAATGTGGCGATGGGCCCGGATGGGTACATTTACGTTGCCGTGGAAAATCCCGGGTATATTTTCCGGCTGATTCCGGTGAACGGGAGGTAGGGGCGTCCGGCGTTTCTATTTGAATCGAACAAACTTTCTGGAAATTACACCTTCCCGGGTTTTGAGCGATACGAAGAAAAAGTGGCCGGTGTTCCCGACAGGAAAGACCTTCTCCTGTCCGTTCGTTATTAAAAAATTACGCTGCAAAAACGCACGGCCCATCACATCGCTGGCCAGTAGTTCCACCTGCCGTAATTGTTGACCGGCGTAGTGGATGGTGATTTCTTCCGTTACAGGGTTGAAAATTATTTCAAAACCATTTTCAGAAACGACCGGGCCGGCGATGACATCTTCCCTGATCTCGGATTGCCGGATTTGATGAAACTCCCGGACAGCCGGTTGGTAAAAAGTCTCCATTTTCGCTCCCGGCCAGAATACCTGCACGGAATCTGCTTTTGTCAAACTGCCGAGGCCGAAATGCACCTCCGAGCTGTTTTGCGAAGCATGACTGGAGCCGCCGCTCACCTCCCGCAGCCATTTGCGTCCACCGGAAAAGAGCAGCACTTTGGCACCGTAAGCGTCCCGGTTGCTTTTCCGGCCTTCCAGCCTGAAGGTAATCCAGTTGTTGCTGTCCGTTGAAATATTTTCATAAAACTGAAGGAAATTAACCGGTCCGGGAAACAGGATATCGTTGGTGACGGTCAGGATGTCCGGCTTGCCATCCTGGTTGAAATCAGCAGTGATGGCGCCCCTTGAAAGCCCTTCGAAAAACAGACCGCACTCCACCGTGCGGTCGTCGAAGGTGTGGGCGGCGTTTCCGAGGAACAGACGGTCTGTTTGGCGGAGGCCGTCCCGGTCAATGGCAGAATTGACGTAGCCATTGGCTACGAACAGGTCAAGATAGCTGTCGTTGTTGAGGTCTTCGAAAAAGGTACCCCATCCGGTGGTGTATTTTGCAGGGTCGGTGGCGTAGGTGTCTTCGAGGCCCAGCTGCGGCGCTTTGTTGGTGAAAGTGCCGTTTCCGTTGTTTTCAAAGAATTGATTTTGGGCGATGTTGGTAAAATAATAATCGAAGTCTCCGTCCTCGTCATAGTCTCCTGCTGCGATGCCCATTGCATACATTTGGGCGTTCATTTTGGAGGTGGCGCTCACATCGGTGAAGGAGGCCTGCGGGTAGTTGTTTTTGTGTAATTCATTGGGTTGCAGCCATTTGCCGAAGTCGTTGGCGATGAGCAGGTCAGCGTCGCCGTCCATGTCGATGTCGGAGGTAGTTGCAGCAAGGGTGCAGCCGTCGTTAATGAGGGAATACACGCTGGCGCTTTCCGTAAAAAAATCCTTGCCGGTGTTGATGTACAGCCGGTTTCGTCCGCATTCGTGGTCAAAGGCAATCAGCTCGCCGTCCACAGTGATCAGGCCTGGTTTTTCCACGTAGTTCATCACGTACAAATCCAACAGGCCGTCGTGATTGACATCAAAAAAATGACCGCCCATGCAAAAGGAAGCATCGTAGAGCCCGGCCTGCGTGGCGATGTTTTTATACTGCTGTGAAACGGAGTCGAATTGCAGGAGTAAATTCCGGTCGAAACCGGAGGCGGAGCCCACCGGACCTACTGTTCCCACGAAAATTTCCCGTCTTCCGTCGTTGTCGATGTCGCCTGTTGTAACGGAGGTAGTGAAGCTGTTTTTAGTCAAAACCGAAATGCCGTATTTTTCACTTACGTCGGTGAAATTACCCGTGCCGTCGTTTTCAAACATAACATCGTGCCTGCCGCCTCCCACAACGTAGAGGTCCTCGTCGCCGTCGTTATCGAAGTCGAAAGCAGCAGCACCGCCACCCATGAGGAGCATTTCTTCGTAAATGAAACTCAGTCCGGCTGCCACGGAGCGCTCTGTGAATTGGGGCTGCGATTGTGCGGATTGCAGCCAGAAGAAAGCAGCAATGACGGGTAGATATTTAATCATATTTTTGCTTTTTTGTGATAGAACATTGAAAGCAGCAAGGCGGGGTGCGATGTTGTTTCAAAATCCAGGTCATGTTATTTCAATCTTCACTTCTTCACAAACTTTACAACCCTGTTTCCCATCTTCAGAAAATACATCCCCGAGCCCAAATCTTCTACCGAAATACTGCGCTGCCCGGGCAGGATAGTGCCGGATTTTACCACCAAGCCGGCAGAATCGACGACGGAGAATGCCTGTTTTTCAGAAAAAACAGCTTTGAAATGCAGGGTCGTTTGCACCGGGTTGGGGAAAATGTCAATCTCGTTGTCGAAGCCGGAAATTTCTTCCGCCGGTGTCGGGTTAACGCCCCAGATGGACTGCAACTCCCAGGCTTTTAGCTCTGTCATAGTAGTGGTTGCATTTTTTGAAAACAACTCAATGCCCAGCGCATCTTCCGCCGGAAAAACGAGGGCCGTCATGACGTCTTCGCCGCCGTTGACGAAGACCTCCACCGATAGCTGGTCAACGAAAATATGGAAGGTGAGCTGGCTGTCACGAACGACGGGCATGCGCATTTCGGTGTTGAAATTTGGGATGAAAATATCATTGGCGCTTGTGCGGTTCAGGTAAACTTCCGAGGTTTTTTCATCGTAGCCCAGCACCAGTTTTCTGGCGTCTTTAACGCAAAGGTTGAACCCGAAATCCTGGCCGCTGCCGGGGTTAACCATGAACGTAGCCTCCATCTCGTAAGTATTGCGGGGCGGCTTGAACTGGGTCAGTGGCTGTGAATTCTGTACTTGAGTTATGCCGATGGAAACGGAATCCTGCCGCAGTTTTTTCAGCGCCGGAATGGGGGTTTGAATCAACCTGTAGCCCTGCGAGGGAGAGGAAACCAGCTTCAACTCACGGGGCAGGGAGTGGGCTGTGCTGTTGCCCCAGGCGGTGTTGATGCTGTTGGCGTAAGACCAGTTGTTCATCCAGGCCAGCCAGACCATCCTGTTTTCGGCGTGGTCGTAATCCTTGAACGATTTTGCGGCGTAAAAATCCGTGCCCCAGTCGGCCCAGTAGGCGTGTTCGGTTTGGGTGGCGAATTTTACATCGGAAAAATAAATATTGTCCACATTGATGTGACCCCAGCCCGAAGTTGCATTGTCCACGATAACGATGGTAGCCGGTTGGCCCATCAGGTCCGACACATCCCAGCCGTCCCAGCGCAGGCGTTCGGAGTTGTAGCCCTGCGTTCTGCGCACGACCTGACCGTTGACCATCAGCCGGATTTCCGTATTAAAAAACTGGGAGCCGCCGGAAATGAGAAAGTTAATGAATGGATGGCTGATTTGAAAAGCTGGTGAAGTCAACGTACCTGTCGAGACGTCGCCATTTAGGTAGGTATTTACCAGATAGTTGCCGAGGTAACCTGTCACGTCCTGCTGCCCGCCAATGGCACCCTGAGCGGGATTGGCGCCGAAGGCGTTACCCGTGGCCGTCCAGTCGTTGTAGCCGTTTTCCCAGTCCTCGAACAGCACACCTTCAATACCTGCGCCATGCCGCAAATAGGCTTCGCTGACGCTGTCCATGGTGAAATGCGTGCCGTCGAAATCACCTACCCAGTACTGCGTCCGGTTCGGGCCCATGCCGCAGGTCATCACCCATTTCAGGTTGGAGGAGTCGCCGTCAAGCGGCAATTGGAAGAGGTCGGGCACTTCCCAGACTTCCTTTTGCGCCCCCGTTTTTTCAAACTTGCTGACGTAGATCCAGTCTACGAGGTTGTCAGAAGTGTAAATTTCGATCGCCCGTTCTATCGGGCGGGTAATCACCATTACCCAGCGGTTGGTTTCCGGGTGCCAGATTACCTGTGGGTCCCGGAAATCGGTACTGGTGGAAGGGATGACGGGATTGCCGGGGTAGTATTGAAATTGGTCGTAGTTCAGGCTGGTGGAAATTCCCTGCGACTGAATGCCGGTGGCCTTGTTATGCATGGTGTACACGGCTACCAATGCTGTGTCGGTAGCCGTTCCGAAGCCGCCGGTATTATCCGCATCCACCACCACGGAGCCGGTAAAGTAAATGAAAGAGCCATCGTCGCCGGCCATTGCCCAGCCTTTGTCGTCCCAGAAAACCAGGTCGTCCGAGGTTGCCTGACCCCACCAAAACAAACGGTAGGTATCCTGAAAACGGATAGCGCCGGTGGGGTCTCCAATCCATCCGCTTATCGGGGAGAAGTGGAACTGAGGGCGATATTTTTGGGTATAAATCTGCGCCGTGGCTACGCTGAGGCAGCAGCAAATCGCTAAAAGCAGGTTGATTGTTTTTTTCATGATTTTTATGTTTGACATTCGTTCAGTGAGGGTGCGAGTTTGTACTTACTGCCTGACGAATCTGTAAATGCTTGCCGTTTTATCTTTTCGAACTTCCAGAAAATATACGCCTGCTTCCAATCCAGACACCTCCACGGAGTCTGTCCTGTTCAGCATTTTCTTTTGCAAAAACTGTCGTCCGTTCGCATCGAAAATTTGCAGGTCAAATGGCGGTATCATGCTCTCCGGTGTTTCAATTAGCAAAAAATCAGTCACCGGATTGGGGTGAACGGACAGCTCAAAATCCTGCGCCTGTACTCCAAAAATGTCGGTCAGGAATGCGCCGGGCAGGTAGGCCGGTTCGCAGACTTCCGGCCCGAAGCTTTCTTCTTTGTTGCCGAGTTCGTAAAAATCCAGCCGCTCGATTTTTACGCTGCCTTCCGGCACTACGAGGTCGATCAATTGCTGGTCTTCACCGGGATAAACCCTGGCAGAAAGGACGGTCAGGTTGTCGACAAAAACCTCGACAATGGAATGGTCCACGAATACCCGCAGACGCACTGTGTCGCTAAAAACGTAGTCGTCCGAGCGGTTGTTTTCCGTGGCCAGGTAAGGTGAGGATACAAGACGGTTCAAACCTAAACGGTTGTTTTTCAGGTCGCAATCAATGCCGGTAAACCGGCTGGCGATGTCGTTTTTCAAAACCTGGAGGGAAAACCGTGTACCCGGCTCCGGGATCAGCAAGGCATCGATTTCGTATTGATTGCCCATGATTTCCGGCAAGTTGAAGCTGGCGCCCGGGCCGACAGTACGATGTTCGATGTGAACGCTGTCCTGCCGCAGGCGGCAAATGTTCGGGTGCGGATAGTGGCCAATGCGACCGTGAGAAAGCAAACGGGCGACCCTCGGCAAGCTGAACAAATGTCGCCAGCCGGCGGCAATCTGGCTGGCATCACTGCGGTCGTCGGGTACGATGCCGAGGTAGGCTAGTCGCCCAGCCTCATCGTAGCCGAAGGCGGGTGACAGCAGGTGGTGGGTCAAGTGTTCGAATTTTTTTGGTTCGTTTTCGTAGGGGGTGAATTTTTCATTGGAAAAACTGCCAAGCCAGTAAACCGTTTCGGCAGGTTTGTCCGGAAACTGGGGGGTGACGACCAGCGCATAGTCTCCGTTTTCAAACTTCAGCATGGCGGGCATCTCCCAAAACCTGCCGCCAAGAAAGGAATTGGCGTTTTGATAAATAGGCTGGATTTCGGTCCAGTTGAGCAGGTCGGCGGATTTATAGCTGAAAAGTATGCCGCCGCCATTGTTTTGCAGCCCTGAACCGACGACCATGTAGTAGGTGTCGCCTTCCCTCCAGATGTAGGGGTCTCTGAAGTCCATGTGCTGATAGCCGGCGGGCGGATTCGGTATGACCGGGTTTTGGGCGGCTGTTTCCCATTCGATGAGGTAATCGTCGAGGGGGAAGGCCATGCCGATGCCTGCTTTTTGACCGTCCACGCCGGTGTAGGAAATGACCGGCTGTCCGTTTTCATCGAAAACCGTTGTACCGGACCATACCCCGAAATCATCGAAACCGGGGCGGGGCGCCAGCGCTATTTTTTCTTCCTTCCAGTTCACCAGATCCGGGCTTGACAGGTGCCCCCAATGCATGAAAAAAAGCGTGGGCGAGTTGGGGTTTTTCTGAAAAAACAGGTGGTATTTTCCTTCGTAATACGTCAGTCCATAGCTTTCATTTGTCCAGCTTGTGTTGGGCATGGCATGGTAACGGGGGCGCAGGTGGTCGCCGGCGTGGCGGATGTCGGGGTCGATGGCAAGGTCGGTTTCGACAATTCCAATTGCGTTGAAACGGGCGAGAATTTCGGATGGGGAAAATGTTTGTTCGAAAATGTTCACCTCGTCGAGCGCACCATTGGCCACGCTGAGCAGGAAACCTGCAAATTGTGGGGAATCTCCCCCCCGGCCGAGGTAAAAAGTGCTGTTCGAAAAGGTCAGCTGGTTGTGTTCGCCGGTTTCTTTTGTGGCCCTGAGTTCCCCGTTGATGAAAATCTGAGACTTTTTTTCATCCAGATCTACCTGAAAGACGATGTGGTTCCACCGGTATTTTTCTATGGGTTCGCCAGTGATCAAAAAGTAGTGCTGCCCGTCGGCGAAGAATTCTGCGAGAACCTTTCCGTAGGGAGTTATTCTGACTGCAAAGCCGGCGAAACCGGAAAGCTGGCTGACGAGCCCGACATTTTGCTCGTTGAAGGCTTCGGTTGCGAGCCAGATCTCGACGGCCATCGTTTTGGTCACGCCGGGTATGCTAAAATCAGGATTGGAAGCCCAGGTGGAAAAGCCGTCAAGACGGAGTGCTTTTCCGTGCGGGGCATCTGTTCGTTCGGGTTTTTGGAAGTGATTGGCAATAGTAAAAGCGGTCATGCTCAAGGAGTCGAGGGTCGTCAGGTGGCCGGTGTTTTCATCGAAAGAAAACTGAGCAACGGGCGCTTGAGCGTACAGAGAAAGCGTCAGCAGGAAGATTATAATCTGAAAAAAATATGGGTACATGGTGACTTGTTTTTTCATGAAACCTACCGTACTCATGGTTGGTTTTTTAATGTAAAAAAGCTGCTTTACTCCACCGTCAAAAGCTATAGGTTTCGGTTTGGTTCTCTACCGGTTTTTTGGAAAAAAATAGTGGCCGGAGGATGAAAAATGCTTGCTTATGAAAGAAAATTGAACGAAGCACCGGGACAAAAAATAGCCCCGGCACTTTCTCAGATAGTCATAATTACTTGGTAGACAGGTAATTGATGGTGTTTTTCGTCAGCTTGTTGATGTTCCCCTGATGAGCATTCAGCCCTTCCGGATTGATGCTGCCCTGCTTGTTCTGGTTGTATTCGATACCGCCGATACCCTGGAAAATGGCCGTTCCCTGAAACTCGACGGTGGGTTTGAACTCGAGCATACCCGCCATGAAGTAGTCATTGATGCCACCCCAGGTGCCGAGCCATTCAGCGTTATTTCTGGCTGTAAACTCGTTGTAAGCATTGGGATTTTCATTGAAACCAAAGTTCGGGTCAACCGGCACGCCTATCACATCCACCATAAATTCCGGGATGCGTTCGATAACATAGTTGTGGTCTTCCCGCCAGCCGGCGCCGATGGTCGGAAATTCCTTTCTGCCGTCCACGTTAGTCATTGGAATGCCGGCGTAAATAGGGTGTCCGCTTTGGTCATGCTGCTTGTTGATGACCACATTAATAGCCCAGGTGTCGCCGTTTTCAAAGCCGCCGCCACCGCCGATGATGCGAAAGTAGTCGTCCGTGATACGGCCCAAATCCCAAAGGTATTGGTTGGCGTAGCCTGCGAGGTAGAGGTTACCGCCCGCTTTGTACCAGTCTTTGATGGTATTCAAAACGATTGGATCTTGTGAAATGCCCGGCATTTGAAAAGCATCGTTGCGGTCGTGATACCACCAGAGGACCTTGTACTGGCTAAGGTCAACGGTTCCGTTTTTGATGTCCTGCATGGAAACGAATTTGGCCACGTCAGCGGAATAGTTGGAGAAAAACCAATCAGCAGCGGCCTTCACGTCATCATCTGCAATATCCGCACGGGTCGGAGCATCGCTGAGGAAGCCGGTGATGCAGCGCACGCTGGCGGATACCGTCCATTTGCTGAAGAGATTTCCGTTGACGAGGGTGTATTCTACCGGTATCTTCATGTCGACAGTTGTGCCGGAGGCTGGCGTTGCCGTATTGCCGGATGAAACCGTGAAAGTTGGCGTCACGCTTGTCAGGTCGGTTCCGCAGGGGAAAATGATGTTCACCGTTCTGTTTCCTTCATCGATGCTCACCTCTTCGGCGCCGGGAGCCTGAAAATCGGTAAAGATCAAAACCTTGTTCGGGTCAATGTCAAGACTGGTGCCAGGCAAAGTATCGTCTTTGCAAGCCGTGAAACAAAGTGCCACAAAAAGTATGGCAAGAGCGAAAATGCTCCGGTTTAGTGTTTTTACATTTTTCATCATGATTCATTTTGATTGAATGCTGGCAGGGCTCAGCAAACCCTGCCAGCGTTTTAACTAAAAAATTAATACCCCGGATTCTGCTGATACAGCCCGCCGGAAAGGTTGATTTGCGTCTGCGGTATGGGCATGTACTCATGCTTGCCGGCCTGGAAAGCGGCGTCATTCAGGTAGGACCGTCTTGTTTTTTCAACGGCGAGGTAGCCGTCGATCCACTGCTTCGCAATACCCCAGCGTACCAGGTCGAAAAAGCGGTGGCCCTCCAATCCGAGTTCCAGTCTCCGCTCGAAGCGCAGTGCCTGCCGGGCGTAGTCCTGCGAAGGAAACGACGGGTAAGGCTGCACGCTGTAAATGGAGGCGTTGTTGAGGCGGCCGGTGCTGTTGGCGGCACGGCTGCGGATGGCGTTGATGATGGGTAGGGCCTCGTTCTGGCGGCCCAGTTCGATGAGCGCTTCAGCTTTCCACAGCAGCACATCGGCGTAGCGGATGAGTACATCATTTTTGGAAGTGATGGTGAACGGCCCATTCGCTGCCCGGCAGGAGCAGTCGGGGTGTTCCAGTTCTTTCATCGAGGCGTAGTTGCCGTAAGTGGCCGGGTCACGTGCCCAGGCGTCGCCCTGAGCGATGTACGAAGCGTCGTACTTGAAAGGTTTGCCTTGTTGCACCACGGTGTGATCTAGGCGGGGGTCCACCCCGTCGGTGGCCGGATTGTAGTTAGCGTCGTTGAAGGTGTCGAACAGGGGCAGTCCATTGGCTCCTGTTTTGAAGGAGTTGACAAAGTTTTGTGTCGGCGTGTGAAAACCACAGCAGCCGAACTCTGCCGATTGCGGGTAGTTCAGTGCCGAAGCCCAGGTGCCACGCCCGTCGGGGGAGCCGTCGTTGATGGAACGCTGGATGGCGAACACCGATTCGGGACCGTTTTCAAACTGGTACAGGAAGTTCTCTGCAAAATCGCCTTGCAGGGCGTATTGGCCGGAGTTTTCGATTTGGGTCACCAGGCTGACCACTTCTTCCAGCTTGCTGTTGTCAATTTTTGAAACTGCATTCTGATCATCTTGCTCGTATGCCTGGTAGAGCAGTGTTTTTGCCAGGTATGCCATGGCAGTGTACTTGTTGGTACGTCCCACCTGTGACTGCGTTTCCGGTAAGTTAGCTACGCCAAAACGGAATTCGTCGGCAATTTTAGACCAAAGCTCCTGGTCGGTCAAATCCACATTCGACACTTTCAGAATGTCTTCGACAGCTACCGTTTCATCAATGTAAGGCACCCGCTTGAAGTGGATTTTTAAATCAAAATAATAATGACCACGCAGGAAACGCAATTCCGCTTCACGTACCGCTTTCAGCGGATATTCGTCAGAGCTGACCTTGCTTAACACACTCAGTGCAGCGTTGCATCGGGAAATACCGGTGAATTGGCGTTCCCATTTTTTGTTGTTCAAATCAATCAGGTCCGGCGGGAAAGTGGTCATGTCCGCAATCAGCGGCGTGTAAACGGACAGTGCGTGATAGGCGAAAATATCGCCGGCGCCGTTGCCGCCTTTGTGGGCGTCGCCGGCACGCAGGTTGCCCGTGGGCCAAAGGTAGTTGGGTGCTGTGTAGTGGTCATTGCCCAGCCAGGAGTAGGCGGCAATCACCAGTCCGTCGATGTTGTCAATGCTGTTGACCTGGTCTTCGCTGAGTACGCCTTTGGGCGTTTCATCGAGAAAATCCTGGCACCCCGCAAAGCCAAAAGCGAACAGCGTCAGGAGTAGTATTTTATGAAAATTTTTCATTGTTTATGTTTTTGAAAATCATGGTGATTTTCAAAATCACCATGACTTAAGTTTCATTTAAAATAGATTAGAAAGTCAGGTTCACCCCGAAGGTAAAGCGGCGTGGCACCGGGAAAGTCGCATTCGGCGTTTCCGGATCCTGTGCCACGGTGTCGCTGTTTTTAATAGTGAACAGGTTTTGTCCCTGGAGGAAAATCCTGGCATTGGTCAGCCTGAAACGTTGCATGAACTCTTTGCCGGGCGTGTAACCGATGGTCAGGTTGCGCAATTTCAGGTAGTCGGCAGGTTCCCAGAGGTAGGTAGATTCTCGTGCTTCGTTGTTGTTGTCAATGCGGGTCAGCGCCGGGATGGTGGAACTGCTGTTTTGCGGTGTCCAGGCATCAAGCGTGCGGTCGCCGTAGTTAGAACCCACGTTGACTGAGGTGAAATCGGTGAAGATTTTGTAGCCGTTTCTGATCTGGCCGCCTTTCACACCCTGGAAGAACAGGCTCAGGTCAAAAGCTTTGTAACCCAAGTTCAAATTGAGGCCGTAGATGAAATCTGGATTGTCAAAAATGGCGATGTAGTCCTGGTCGTTTTCATCGATGACGCCGTCTTCGTTCAGGTCTTTCCAGCGGATGCGGCCGGGGGCTGCGCCGGTTTGGGTGGCGTGTGCCTCCACCTCATCCTGGTTTTGGAAAAGGCCGTCAGCAACGAATCCGAATACGGAATTAACGGATTGCCCGAGGATGGTCTTGTCTTGTCCGTTGCCGGGGAAGGAGTTGATAACGGCTTCCGGCAAGGCTACCACTTCGTTTCTCGCTGTGGACAGGTTGCCGGAGAAATCGAGGCGGATGCCGGTACTGAGCGTGGTCTGGTAACCAAGCAGCAATTCCCAGCCCCAGTTTTTCACCGTACCGCCGTTCACGATACGCTGAGCGCCTTCGCCTTCAGTGGCCAGCGGCCGGGTGGCCGTCAGGATGTCACGGGTTTCTTTTTGAAAATAATCAACGCTGCCGTACAGTGAATAATCCATCAAACTGAAGTCGATACCGGCGCCGTACTGTTCGGAAGTTTCCCATTTCAGGTCGGGGTTGGCGCTTTGCGTACGGGCGAAACCGGAAGGCAGTTGACCTTCGTTGATACCGGCAATGTCGTAAGCGGTACCGTTGTCCTGCAAAGTGGTAAACAAAGATTGCGTAGCGTAGCGAGGTTCGAAGATGGCGATGGCTGCCAGCGAACTGATTTGCTGGTTGCCATTGAGGCCCCAGTTACCCCGGAGTTTCAGGTCGGAAACGAGGCTGGAATTTTTCAGGAAATTCTCCTGGCTAAGTCTCCAGCCCGCAGAAACAGAAGGAAACACGCCCCAGCGGTTGTTTTCACCAAAACGGGAGGATCCGTCACGGCGCACGGTTGCGGAAATCAGGTATTTGTCGTCATACACGTAATTGGCTTTTCCAAAATAAGACAACAATGCCCAGCTATCCCCTCCGCCTCCAACAAGCACGTTGCCGGTTGCCTGTGAGAGGTAGGCAAAGTCACGATCTTGCGAAGCAAAGCCTTGCGCTCTGCCAAAAAATGACTCGCCTCTGAACTTGATGGCTTCCGTACCTGCAAGCAGATCGAGGGAGTGTTTGTCACCGGTTTTTACCTTGTAATTGGCTGTGTTCGACCAAACCCAGTTGCCGTAGCGGTTGCTATTGGTGTTCAGTTCATCCTCAAAATTCAGGCTGCCTGCCGTGAAGGCTTTGCGGAAGTTTCTGAAATAGAAGAAGTTGTAATCAACGCCAAAGCTGGACCTCAGCGTGAGGTTCTCAACCGGTAACCACTCGACGTAGGCATTTCCAAGCAGACGGTTAAAGTTGGACACGTTGTCCTTGTTCATTTCAATCAGACGGACCGGGTTGTCACGATCGGTGATGCCGCCTGTCGGGCCGCCCCAGCCGATGCCGTCTTCGGTGCGGATGGGCACGATGGTTTGCTGTTCGATGGCCAGGCCCATTGCGCTTTGCGCAATGTCGTTGACGAGGTTTGCCCGCTGGTTGGTGGCGGTGAAATTCTGACCGATGATCAATTTATCCGGAACGATGTCGTAGCTCGTGTTGATACGGAAAGTCATCCGTTCGAACTCCGATTCTTTGATGATACCCTGGTGGTTAAAATAGCTGCCGGACACAAGGTAATTGCCACGCTCGCTGCCATTCGAGATGGTCAGGTTGTAGTCCTGAATCAGTGAATTCTGCTTGATTTCGTTGTACCAATCGGTGTTGGCGGGTTTCATCGTCCGGTTGCCGTCGATGTATTCGGGCAGCAGCACTTTGTTTAAAACCGGATTTCCAAAATCGCCATTCCATTCATATTGGTACAAAGGGCTGGCGTTGTTCGGGTTCGTGCCGTCGTTCACGGCAGCCTGCCAGATGGCGGTGGCCCGCTGTTCGGTATTCAGCGGATTCACATCGAAAGCAAAGTCTTCCGTAGAGACGTTGGCCCGCAAATCAACCCGCACTTTGCCTTCCTTTCCTTTTTTAGTTGTAATGATGATGACCCCGTTGGCAGCCCGTGAGCCGTAAATACTTGCCGAAGCTGCGTCCCGCAATACCTGAATGGACTCGATATCGTTGGCATTTAATTCGTGCAGGCCCGACAAAGTCGGCACCCCGTCGATGACGTAGAGCGGGTCGTTGAAACCGAGCCGGCCGAGGCCAACACCCCGGATACGCACGGCTGCCGTGGAGTTTGGATTTCCGTTGGTAAAAATCTGGACGCCGGGAATACGTCCCTGAAGGTTTTGCATGACGTTGCCGGTAGGCAGTGTTTCCACATCTTTCAAATCCACGGCTGTTACGGCCCCGGTCAGGTCTGCTTTTCGCTGGGTGGTGTAACCGGTGACGACTACCTCGCCGAGGATGCTGCCGGGTGTTAGCGAGACTTCAATTCTTTGCAGCCCTGCAATGGAAACCACGACGGACTGGTAACCCGTGTAAGAAATGTTCAATTCAGTGGTGCTTTCCGGTACCTCCAGCGAGAAGGATCCATCTAGGCCGGTAATTGTTCCTGCGTTCTGGCCAGGAATCAAAACGTTTGCTCCGATGAGCGGGTCGTTCGTTTCAGCGTCCGTCACTGACCCCGTCACTGTTCGCTGTGCAAGAGCAAACTGCACGGAAAGTAGCAGCGCAAAAAGCGATAGTAAATTGAATTTCATAATTTCATGTTTTAATTAGAATAATGGGCAGTCGTTTTGCGAAAGCAGACGGCTGCTTTTTTGTTATTGAGAATAAAATTGTAGCCTCAGTGCCAGATACCGTTCAGTCTCCATGCTTGCCCGCCAGTCAGCTTTGCTTTTCCTTTTTCCGCATAAATTTTTACCGAGGTAAAATCTTCGCCGGGAAAGAAAATATCCGTCATCACGGTCGCACCGTCGTCGGCAAACAGCTCCGCTGAAGCGACGTCGAAGAAAAAGTGCAGGCGGATGGCTTTGTCTTGGGCAAGGCGAGGAGCTGTGTGGATTTTTGCTCCGAATCTTTCAGAAAAAGCAAGATCGCCGGATTGGGTGCGGTCGCTATAAAACTGATTGGCGGAAGCGTCGTAGCCGATGCGGTAGTGCTCGCCCTTGTTGTTGGAAAGTTCGACGCCGAAGTTGGCGGCAGCATCCCAGGCCTCAAAATCAAGGGTCATTTCCATTTGCGATGGTGAAAAACCGAGCCGCTGTGTCAGGTCGAGCGTGCCAGCGATTTCAGTATTTTCAAGGTTGGCAGCCGTTGAACGCAACACCTCCAATTCTTTGACCGGCTGTGAAAAAATGCGGTAGCCTGCGTCCGTTTTTTTCAGCATCAATGTTCTCGGCAGCGTCATGGCACTGCGCCAGATTTGGGTAGGGACGATGGTGGCATAGTTCCAGTTACTCATCCAGCCCATGAACAGGCGGCGGCCGTCTTCCTTTGGAATATCCGACCAGGTGACACCAGCGTAGTTGTCCCGGCCATAGTCAAGCCAAACGGCTTTTTCGCCGGTAACGTCTCGCTCGAAATTTTTATCCAGGATGAAATTTTTACCATCAAAATTGCCCACAAAATATTGGGTGGCTGAGCCACTGTTTGGTCCGCCGGGATTGATGCTCAACAGCATGACCCACTTGCTTTCTTTACTGTTTTCAACATTGATCGGGAACAAATCCGGGCATTCCCAGACGCCGGCATGAACGCCGTGCTGTTTTCCAAAGTCGCTGAGGTACGTCCAGCTTTTCAGGTCTTTGGAGCCCCATAGTTTCACATGATTCTGCGCTGCGAAAATCATGACCCACTGGCCGGAGTCTTCGTCCCAAATCACTTTCGGGTCCCGGAAATCCCGGATTTTTTCAGTGTTGGGCACGACGGGGTTGCCTTCGTACTTCGTCCAGGTACGGCCCCGGTCGTTGCTGTAGGCGATGCTTTGGTATTGGAAGTCATTGCGTCCGGCCTTTTCGCCTTCCACGTTGTGGTGGGTGAAAATGGCGATGAGCGGTGGCTGGCTGCTTTTACCAAAACCGCTGGTATTTTTCCAATCCACCACGGCACTACCGGAGAAAATGTAGCCCAGCGAATCGGGGTACAGTGCAATAGGCAGGTGTTGCCAATGCACCAAATCAGTGCTGACTGCATGGCCCCAGTGCATCGGCCCCCAGACGTTGCTGTCGGGATAGTGCTGGTAAAAAAGATGGTATTCGCCGTCGTAGAAAAACATTCCGTTTGGGTCGTTCATCCATTTTTCTTTGGGTGAAAAATGGAACTGCGGGCGGTGCGGCTCTTGGTAGAATGCCGTTTCGGTAGTTGTTGATTCCTGTGTGGCTGATTGGTTATCGGCCATTTGGTCGCATGAAAAAATCAGGCAGCCGAGGAGGAAAAATGCGAGGGTTTTAAAGAATTTTTTCATCCGAATAAAATTGATTTTCAATTGTTTTGAAAAGATTTTGTACGCATGATGGCCTCTATTTCAGGTAGGGAGAACTCTGGTGTTCCACCCTGTTTCGTTGCCACAAGCGCACCGACAGCCCCTGCAAAAGCAAGGCAGTCTTGTATGTTTTCACCGTTTAAAAAATGGCTCAGAAAGGCAGCAAGGAAAGAGTCGCCGCTGCCGACGGTGTCCTTCACCTTCACACTGAAGCCAGGGTGTTCGTAGTAGCCTGACTCATCCAGACAGGCGGCGCCATTTTTCCCTTTTGTTAAAATAATCAGGTCGAGCCCGAACTTGTTTCTGATGAAATCCATCTGCGATCTCTCAATGCCGCCGGAGCCTTGCCAGCCGGCGATGAGGTCAAGTTCCTCGTCATTCATCTTCACGATGTCAGCTTTTTCCAGTAGTTCTTCCACCAGGTTTTTTGAGAAAAAAGGTTTGCGAAGATTCACGTCGAAGACACGGATGGAGGCCAACTCGAGGTATTCTGACAGGGTGTTTTTGTTGCGCTCCGTGCGGCTGGCCAGGCTACCGAAAACCAGGGCGTCGGCATTCCTGACGTAGTCCTTCGCCTTGTCATCGGGGTGGATGTAATCCCAGGCTACGGGGCTGACGATTTCGTAAGCAGGCGAGCCATTCGCATCCAGGGTTACGTTCACCGTGCCGGTGGAGAAAGTATTGTCGGTTTGAATCAACTCGGTAGAGACGCCGATATTTTCCAGAAACCGGTTGAGCTCTTTGCCCAGGCTGTCCTGTCCGGCTTTACTGATCATTTTTGACTCCATCCCCAGTTGGTTAGCGTGAAATGCTACATTCATCGGCGCCCCGCCGGCAATGCGGCCGGTGGGCAGCAGATCCCAAAGAACTTCCCCAAAACAGATGATGGCAGGCATTGACATGATTTTGTTTTTTTAAAAAGGAGCTCGGGAAGGATATTCCCGAAACCCCGTACTCTCACTAAATGATATGTATGAAACTTAACTTTTGAGAATTAACTGTTTTTCCAATTCCTCCAATGAAACTCCCTTCGTTTCCGGCATCATGCGCCAGACCCAGATCAATTGCAGTACCATCATGAAAGCGAAGATGCCGAACACGGTAGCTGCTCCGATTTGAGTGAAAAGCACCGGTACCAGCGATGGAATAGCTGCTGCCAGCACCCAATGCACCGAGCTACCGAAGGCTTGCCCGTTTGCCCGCAAATGATTGGGGAATATTTCTGAAATGAAGACCCAGATGACGGTTCCCTGACCGATGGCGTGGGCGGCAATGAACACGAACAGGAATACCGGCACGGCCATGCCCTTGATGCCCATGGCGAACGTGATGGACACCAGCGAGAGGGACAAAATGTAGCCAACAGAGCCGAAATACATCAGTTGGCGGCGGCCAAACCGGTCAATCAGCGAAAGGCCGATGAGGGTGAAAATGAGGTTGGTGACTCCAATCCCTACGCTGCTGAGCAGCGCCGAACTTTTTCCCAGGCCTGCAATTTCGAAAATGCGGGGAGCGTAGTATAAAAAGGCGTTGATGCCTGAGAATTGGTTGAAAAATGCCACCAGAAACGCCAGCATCAGTGGGAACCGGTATTTTTTACTGAAAATTGTTTCATGCTTATCTGTCACCTCATGGTCCGCCACTATGCGCTGTATCTCTGCCTCTGCCTCTACGTCTATGCCGGGATCAATTATCCTGAGGGTTTTGGCGGCGGCCTCCCGGTCGCCTTTTTTCACCAGCAGCCAACGGGGACTTTTGGGAACACTCAGCACCATCAGTGTGTAAATAAATGCCGGAAAAGCTTCCACACCGAGCATCCAGCGCCAGGCATTTTCGCCGATACCGGAAAGCACAAAGTTGGAAAGAAAAGCGATGAGGATACCGAAAACGATGTTGAATTGGTAGAGTGCGACCAGTTTACCCCGGTTGCTGGCGGGAGCTATTTCTGAAACGTAAGCAGGAGCCGCTACCGTTGATGCCCCGACACCCAGCCCTCCCAGAAACCTGAAAAAAGCAAATACCCAGGGGTCACTCGCCAGCGCTGAACCCACGGCTGATACAAAATAGAAAATGCCAATCCAGATGAGGGTGTTTTTGCGCCCGAACTTGTCGGCAGGGATGCCACCGAAAATAGCACCTATTACAGTGCCCCAAAGAGCAGATGCCATCACAACAAAGCCGTGGAAAAACTCTCCTTTTTGCCAGAGCGCCTGAAGGGAAAGGTCGGCGCCGGAGATAACTACGGTGTCAAATCCGAACAGAAAGCCGGCAAGCGCAACCGTAATTGACCAGAAGAAAATCTTGCGGTGATTCATGTATTCCATTTTTTATACCGCAAAATTAGGCCGGGGCAAAACGGGTGTACTTAACCTTCATTCCAAATTTTCTTCAAATTTGTTGCAAAGAAAAAAATTCGTTAAGCTGCTGAAAATCAATAGTTTGGACTTATTGTAAATAGGACGGCATGGAGGCGTGGGCTTAGGTTTTGTTGCGTGGAGTTTAAGGATTGTTGCACTATTGATTCTTTCTGAAACCACTCGGCGGCACACCGTACCTAGACCGGAATACCGTTGAAAAATAATCGGGCGAGGAATAACCTACCTGGTAGGCAATGTCGGCGACAGATAACTTACCTTCCAACAGCAGCTCTTCTGCTTTTTTCAATCGCAGGTTTTGAATATAATCACTGATACTCTCGCCTAGCAGGGCCGATACTTTCCGGTAGAGCTGCGATCTCGAAAGGCCAAATTCATCACAGAGGTCGGCTACCTGGAAGTCTTGCCTGCCGTAATTTTCGCTGGTATAAGACACAAATTTTTGAACAAAATCACGGTCGAGCGGCGAGGTGTTTTCAGGAAGATCAACCTGTGGCACTTCGATGGAATGCGCTACCAGGTTCTGGCTGAAACTCTCCCGCAATACCTGCCGGTTGAGCAGCAGCGATTTGATTTTTGACAAAAGAAAAAGAACGTTGAAAGGCTTGGTGATGTAGGAATCGGCCCCGGTTTCCGTGCCTTCGATTTGCTGCTCGATGGTGCTTCGGGCAGAAAGCACTACCACGGGAATGTGCGAAGTGCGGAGGTCGGATTTCAAGGTGCGGACGATTTCCAGCCCGTTCATGCCCGGCAGCATGATGTCGCAAATGATAAGGTCAGGCGTGAGGTCGAAGGCTTTCCGGAGTCCATCCTTGCCGTCGGTGGATTGGATGACCTGGTAGGTAGCGCTGAGTTTCTTTTTAAGAAAAAATTGCAGGTCTTCATTGTCTTCGATGATCAGGATTTGTTGGGTAGCGGTGCTGTTTTCGGTTTCTTTCCAGGTAGTTTCCAAATCCATTTCTCTGGTCAGTAAAACTTCCTGACTTACAAACGCCGGCACAGCTTCAGATATCACCTGCTCCTCCCTCAGGTGTTTTTTACCCAAGGGCAGCGACACCGTGAAACGGCTGCCTTTACCTTTAGAGCTTTTAGCTGAAATATCCCCTCCGTGCAACTCCACCAGTGATTTTGACAGCGAAAGTCCAAGACCGGTGCCTGCCAACTGCTGTTCATCGCCCTGAAAAAACGGTTCGAAAACATGATCAACTTCTGCCGGTGTCATGCCTTTTCCATTGTCTTCGACGGAGAGTTTTACTTTGTTTTCAAAATTATCTACTGAGATGGCGAGGTGGATTTTACCGCCGTCAGGAGTGAATTTAAAAGCATTGGACAGTAGGTTGAATAGTACTTTATCCATCATCCCGGCATCAAACCAGACCGGCAGTTTTTCCTGACGTGTCAGCAACTGAAAATCTATGCCTCGCCTGTGAGCCGTTTTTCCATATGATTCCATGATGTTGCGTACGAAAGCCACGAGGTCGTTTTCACTGGCCCTCAGTCTCATCTGGTTGCTTTCGGCCTTTCGGAAATCCATGAGTTGGTTGACAAGGCGAAGCAGCCGGAAAGCATTCTGTTGGATGTGACCGATGCTCTGTTGAACATCTTTTCCCAGTTTTTTCGACGGCAAAAGCTCCTCAGCAAACCCCAAAATCAGTGTGAGCGGAGTACGGAACTCATGGCTGATGTTGGTAAAAAAATCCACCTTTGCCTGGGTCGCCTGCTTAACCTCCTCCGCCATTTCGACGAGTTGCTGCTCGTGTTCCATGATTTCCCGGTTTTTTATTTCCAGGTTGTTCAGGGCAGCTTTCTGAACCCGTAACGATTTCCATAAAAACACCCCCAGCACCACTGCCAACAGCAAACTGGAGATGAGCACCAAAATGAAAATGCGCTGGTTGTGGGAAACGAGTTTGTAATTTTCGAGTACCTCCATTTGCCGGTCAATATTTTCCTGAAGGCTGAAAACTTTTTTCATCTGGTTATGAAGAATGCGGGCATTCCCTTCATCGATAACAATAGTCTCGAGCGTGTTTTCCTTCTCGTAGGGGAGGTTGTTCAAAACGGCAAGAGCCAGTCGAATAGCTTCTGCACCTCCTGTCGGGTAGAGCATGGATGCGTCGAGAATTCCGTCTTCCACGGCTTGAATGCCCCGGCCCGTTCCGGGTATGCCATCGATGCCGACGAACAGCATATCCTTAGCCCGGCCCATGTCATGCGCAATTTTGTGTGCCGTTTCAGCAAGCAGGTCAGTATGACCAAAAATGGCATTGGCATCCGGGTGATTTTGTAGCAAGCCTGGCAACATTTTAGAAATGTCTTCCAACCCGCCTTTGGTTTCGAGGGTAGCCACCACCTCGACACCGGGTGCCGGAGCAATGCCATCCGAGAACCCCCGGTTACGGGCAGCGCCCGGCGAAATGGCCAGCGGTAAAAGGATTTCGATAACCCTGGCCTGTCCGTTCATCCTGCTTACCACATAGCGACCTGCTGTTTTTCCGACTTCATAATTATTGGCTCCAATGTAAGCGGTGTAAAGCTCCGAATCCGTCTTCCGGTCAATCAAAATGACTGGAATACCCGCCTTGTAAACTTCTTCGATGATCGCTGTGAGCGGTTTGGCTTCATTGGGTGAAACGAGCAGGATGTCGAGACCTTCCGAAACGAGTTCCTTAATCTGTTGTTCCTGTAATTCGCTGTTGTTGCCGGCGATTTTTATTTTAAAATCCAGTTCAGGATGCAGGAGTAGCTCCCGCTGCATTTCACCGTTCATAACATCTCGCCAAGGGTCGGAGCAGCATTGAGAGAAGCCAACGATGTATTTTTTTTCATTGATGGTTTTGGTGCAAGAGAAGAGAGTGGCCATTGCCAATACACCGGCAATTCCCCACAAGAACCTACGATTCATGTATTTTAGTTTTACAAGAAAGCCTTTGCCCATCTGCCGAAAATCAAGTTTTTCAACCCCATATTTATCTGCTACACATGCTGGTCGATCAAGATCGTATTACCATCCGGGTCAGTGATGATCAAACTGGCCGGTCCGGTTGTGTTTTCATCCGCCACGGATACCGGTGCGATGCCGCTGTTTTTGAGCGCTCGCTGAATGTCTCTGACATCGTCAAAAGATTCCAGCAATTGGGCGTTTTCATCCCAGCCCGGATTAAAGGTTAGTATGTTTTGCTCAAACATGCCCTGAAAAAGCCCGATGAGTGAGTTGCCGTTTTTCATGATCAAGTAATTTTTTGCCATGTCGCCGGCAAAAACGGCGAAACCCAGTTTTTCATAAAATGCTTTCGAGGCTTGCAGGTCTTTGACGCTAAGGCTGATAGAGAATGCACCTAATTTCATATTGATGAATTTTTGAGTTAACGGTCTAAAGTTAGAAAATGCTATTCAAAACCGCTTTCTGCGGCTTTATTTTTGAAGTAATACAACCTACAAGATATTTCGGCGTTTTGAAATATTGAAATTTAAAATATCATTGCAGAGGGTTTGCCTGATTTCCTGCATACTAAAAGGTAAAAAGGCGCTGTTTCTGAGGTAGAATCTACCATTCCCGAAAAAAACCTTGGTGGCATTTTTGATTTTACTCTCATTAATTTTGAAATTGCGTGCAAGTAACAACCTATGTTTATGAATAAGTTCGTTCCCATTGTCGTATCCTCTGTTTGCAGCGCATTGCTGGCTGTGTTCATTTACAAGTGCTTTGAGTCGCCGAAAATGGTTTACATCGAAGACGCCGGCGCTTCCCCGGTTTATACCAATTTTGGGGAAGCAGATCCTTTTTCCGGACGCCTGCAGCGTACTTTCCTGTCGTCTTCTCCCACTGATTTTATCGCTGCTGCAAGCGTTGTGACGCCGGCGGTGGTCAATATCCGGGCGGTAGAAAGCACCAATTACAGTTGGTGGGGCGCAGGCTCTTTTGGTGCGTCTTCAGGATCGGGAGTAATTGTTTCACCTGACGGATACATCGTGACGAACAACCACGTCATTGAAGACGGTAACAAATATCAAGTGACCCTGAATGACCGCCGGGAATACAGTGCAAAACTGGTTGCCACTGATCCGTATACGGATCTGGCACTGTTGAAAGTGGACGATAAGGATCTTCCATACATGGTTTTTGGCAACTCTGATTCTCTGAAAGTGGGAGAATGGGTGCTGGCTGTCGGTAATCCTTTTAACCTTGAATCAACTGTAACAGCGGGCATCGTAAGTGCTAAAGGCAGGAGCATCGACATTCTGGAAGGTGACTACACCATTGAATCTTTCATCCAAACCGATGCGGCCGTCAATCCGGGCAACAGCGGAGGGGCATTAGTCAACACCAACGGCGAGTTGGTAGGTATCAACACCGCCATCATCACTCGTTCCGGCAAATACGAAGGGTATTCGTTTGCCATACCGGCCACGCTGGTTCAGAAAGTGATACGTGACCTGCGTGATTACGGTGAAGTGCAACGGGGCCTGCTGGGCATTCACATCGGAGCGATTAACAGTGAAAAAGCGAGGGAATTGAAATTGCCATACGTGGAAGGCGTGTACATTTCAGGCATTTCACCCGGAGGCGGAGCGGAAGATGCCGGCCTGAAAGCGGAAGACGTAATCGTTGGAATTAACAATGTAAAAATCAGAACCATCCCTGAATTGCAGGAGCAGGTCGGAAGGCTGCATCCAGGGGCTACTATTTCAGTAGATTACATCCGGGATGGAAAACGCAAAACCGCTCAGGTGACACTGAAAGATAAAAACCAGGCTACCAAGCTTACCGTACGTGGCGACGATCGTGAGATTCTGAGCAGGCTTGGCTTCTCCCTGCGTGAACTTAACACGGATGAACGCAGGAAACTCCGGGTTTCCGGGGTGTATGTCGAAGGCATCGAAGTAGGAAGCACTATTGAAAAGACAGAAATGGACGCCGGTTATATCATCACCAAGGTGGGCGAGGTCAGGGTGTCTTCCGTGCAGGAGGTCATCAATGAGTTGAAGAAAAGACGAGGTAAGGAAGTTTACCTGGAAGGGTTTTACGAAAACTACCCCGGCGAATATTATTACACTTTTGAAATCAAATAGATCCGACATATTTTAAAAAAAAAGACCCGGTAAACGACGCTGCCGGGTCTTTTTTTTGTTCGTTCTCAACGGGTTTGCTTTCTTTACGACTGCAATTTTGCTTTCAATCTGAAACATCCAACCTAACCTTATGGATATTGAAAAAAACAAGAATGAGGATACCATGAAGCTCCTCATTTCAAAAATGAAACACCGGATGATAAAAATCCGGCTGGGAGGCGGCACTAAAAAAATCGAAAAACTCCATGCACGGGGAAAGCTTACGGCCCGGGAGCGGGTGAACTACCTGGTGGATAAAGATACGGAATGGCTGGAAGTCGGCGCTTTTGCAGGTTTTGAAATGTATGAGGAACATGGCGGATGTCCGGCAGCCGGCGTGATTGTAGCGCTGGGATATGTGAGCGGACGGCTTTGCATCATCGTTGCCAACGATGCCACGGTGAAAGCTGGTGCATGGTTCCCAATCACCGGAAAGAAAAACCTCCGGGCGCAGGAAATCGCCATGGAGAACCGGCTTCCGATCATTTACCTGGTGGACAGTGCCGGCGTTTATCTGCCGATGCAGGATGAAATTTTCCCTGACAAAGAACACTTCGGCCGCATTTTCAGAAACAATGCGCAAATGTCGGCGGCCGGTATTCCGCAGATTGCCGCCATCATGGGGAGCTGCGTAGCCGGGGGCGCCTACCTGCCTATCATGTCCGACGAGTCGCTCATTGTGGAAGGGTCAGGGAGTATTTTCCTGGCCGGGCCTTATCTCGTAAAGGCGGCCATCGGAGAGGATGTGGACCAGGAAACGCTTGGCGGAGCGACAACGCAGACGGAAATTTCCGGAATTTGTGATTACAAAGTCAAAGACGACCAGGAATGCCTTGACACCATCCGGGGGCTGATGGATAAGCTGGGCGATTTTGACAAAGCCGGTTTTAACCGTGAAAAACCTGCTCCGCCCAAAGAAAAACCGGAGGAAATTTACCAGCTCATTCCTTACGAGGCGACCCGCCCTTACGACATGACGGAAGTTTTGAAACGACTGGTGGATGACTCGGAACTCACCTATTACAAAAAAGATTTTGGTAAAACCATCATCTGCGCTTATGCCAGAATTGACGGATGGTCCGTTGGTATTGTGGCAAACAACCGTGTCGTGACCAAATCAGCGAAGGGCGAGATGCAGTTCGGCGGGGTGATTTACTCTGATTCAGCGGACAAAGCGGCCCGTTTCATTATGAATTGCAACCAGAAAAAAATACCGCTCGTATTCCTGCATGACGTCACCGGTTTCATGGTAGGCAGCCGTTCCGAGCATGGCGGTATCATCAAGGACGGTGCAAAAATGGTGAATGCAGTCGCCAACTCCACGGTGCCGAAGTTTACGATTGTTGTCGGAAATTCCTACGGCGCCGGTAACTATGCCATGTGCGGAAAAGCTTATGACCCCCGCCTGATCGTTGCATGGCCAACGGCCAAAATCGCTGTGATGGGTGGTTCGCAGGCTGCAAAAACGCTGTTGCAAATTCAGGTGGCTTCGCTCAAAGCCAAGGGGCAGGAAATTGCAGCCTCCGACGAAAAAAAGCTGTTAGATCAGATTCAAAACCACTACGACCGGACCACTTCACCCTATTACGCAGCTGCCCGGCTCTGGGTAGATGCGATTATCGACCCGCTTGAAACCCGCCAGTGGATTTCCACCGGGATAGAAATGGCAAACCATTCTCCGATTGAGCGGTTTAACGTTGGTGTTATTCAAACTTAATTCAATGGAGCAAATTGAAAATTCGCAGGCAGGTAAAACTAAATTCACTCGCTGGCTGAAAAGGGTAGGAGTTGCAGGTTTCCTTTTTTTTCTGATCAAAGGACTGGTTTGGATCGGTATTTTTTTGTGGGCGGGCAGGTGTGCTGTTGAGTAATTGGTTTTTAAAACTCAAACCATGAAAACCTTAGTTTCTGCTATCATCTTTGCATGTTTCACAACGCTGGCTTTTAGCCAGCAGGCTGGATTGCGGTACAGTCCCGGCGTGTTCGAACCTCTGTCCGTGCAGGCTCTAACTCCTTCCTGGAGATCTGATTTACTTCCTGACCCTGTTGCAGATTACCGACTTTTTCAGTTGTCGCATGTCAACCTTCCGGCAAGGTATTTTCAGCATTCGCAAGCGCTTTTTTGCAGGTTGGAGGTGAGGATGGAACAGTCGGCTCACATCCCAGTCAAATTCCGGTTGGGCACGGTTCAATACGTGGACTGGCTGGAACAAAAGCGATTCTACTCAAACCTTGAATTAGGCTACTGACCGCTTCACTTCAGATCAAAAAGATCATTCACGCCGATGGTCCTCGCCGCAATAAATCCTTCAGCGAACTCAGCGCTGATGGGCCGGCCAAAAGAGCGGTTTTTAGATCGGAGAAAATCCATGAAATCTTTGCCGGAAATCGGCGTGCTCAATTCCTTCTCGTATTTATTATCTCCCGGCTGGTAAAACTGCGACTCAAAAGTCTGCACCAGTTCCATTTTCCGATCGATGTACGGCGTGATGTCCACTACAAAATCCGGCACCAGATCTTTGTCCTGAATGTAGTGGTAAACGGCTTTCGGTCGCCATTTTTCCTGCGTTCTGCCTTCGTCATCCCGAGTGACGATTTTCACCAAACCGGCATAAAAACAGGCGTCTGCAGTCAGTTTTGCAGCTCTGCCATGATCGGGGTGGCGGTCGTCGGGTGCGTTGGCGAGAACGATTTCAGGCTGGCACCAGCGAAGGATGCGGATGATTTTCAGGATATTTTCTTCCGAATATTGAAACATTCCGTCGGCCATTTCCAGGTTTTTCCGAAACAGGGCGCCCATTTTTTTTGCGGATGCTGCCGCTTCCTTGTCTCTGAGATCAGCGGTGCCACGGGTGCCCAATTCGCCACGGGTAAGGTCGAGCAGGCCCACGGTTTTTCCCTGGTCGATGTGTCGTAATAAAGTTCCGCTGCAGCTAAGTTCCACGTCGTCGGGGTGTACGCCAATGGCGAGGATGTCAATTTTCATACGTTATTTTAAATAAAAAATAAGTCAGGTTTAAGGCTACCATTCTGCCAGAATGCAGGCGGAATAGGGTAAGACATTCGCTTTATTGCCGGTTATCATGCCCATTCCTTCGTGAGCGATGCGGCCGTTCTGGCAAATGATGTTCCAGTTACCCTGCGGAATTTCAACCTGCTTGCCTACTTTATTTCCGTTAAAAATCAGCACGATGCGTTTCCAACTGTCGCCGTTTGCATGGTCTTTCAGTTGGTAAACGATCATGTTGTCGTGAGGAACATCCAGGAACTCAAGATGTTTAGCAATATCCTCCTGCGTACTCATGCGGAAAGCGGGATGAGCCTTGCGAAGTTTGATCAGGTCCTGGTAATAGGTAAGGACGTCGGCGTATTGCGCTTTGTTGTCCCAGTTGATCATGTTGATGTGGTCGGGAGCTTCGAAAGAGTTTTCCACGCCAAATTTCGTCCGGATAAACTCTTCACCTGCGTGAAGGAACGGCACGCCCTGGGAAGTAAGCACAATGGTCTGGGCGAGTTTGTTCATTTCCAGCATTTCCTGTTCAGTGCTGCCTGCGCAGGAGTTTTTCAGACGATCCCAAAGGGTGTGGTTGTCGTGGCAGGAGACGTAGTTAATGCACTGGGTAGGCGTTTTTGCCCAGGGATATTTCGAATAATTGACTTGTTTGTTATCGACCTGCGGATGGCTTACGGCGCCGACGATTCCGAATTTGACACTTTCCTTCAGTTTTTGCTCGCCGTTGATAAAACCTTTGTTGTTGGGTTGAAAAACGTGGCCCTTCACTCCATCTCTGAATTCGTCGCTGAAAACTGCAATGCCGTCCAGTTTGAGCGTGTTGGTTTTTACGGCTCTTTGTTGTTCGCTCAGCGGTGTATCCCCGGCAGTCCAGCCTTCGCCGTAGATGAAAATGGTTGGATCGATTTTGCGGAGCTCGGCAGCAACTGCATTCATCGTTTCGATATCGTGCAGACCCATCAGATCCACCCGGAAGCCATCAATGTGGTATTCTTTAGCCCAATACGCCATGGACTCCACCATGAATTTGCGCATCATCGGGCGCTCGGAAGCGGTTTCGTTGCCACAGCCTGAGCCGTTGGTAAACTCATAGTTCGGTGAGTCGCCCATCCGGTAGAAATAATTTGGGGCCAGCAGGTACAGCGGGTTTTCTTCGACGGCGCCGCCCGTGTGGTTGTAGACCACATCCATGACGACCCGCAGGCCATTGTCATGAAGTGATTTCACCATCTGTTTGAACTCCCGGATGCGGACTGCGCCGTCGTAAGGATCGGTGGAATAGCTGCCTTCCGGGACGTTGTAATTTTTCGGATCGTAACCCCAGTTGTATTGGTTGTCCAAAGGTTTTTCCTCGTCGATGGAACGATGGTCAAAGGCCGGCAGAATGTGGACGTGCGTAACGCCAAGTTCCTTGATGTGATCGAGGCCGGTGCTGAGGCCCGTGGAGGTTTTTGTTCCGGTTTCAGCCAGGCCGAGGTATTTGCCTTTGTGCTCGATGCCGGAATTGGGATACACGGAAATGTCACGCAGATGCAGTTCGTAGAGAATAATGTCGCTGAAACTTTTTAACGAAGGCCGCTGGTCGTTTTCCCATCCTTCGGGGTTCGTGGCACTGACATCGAGGATCATGGCCCGGTTGCCATTGGCGCCTGTGGCCTTGGCGTAGGGGTCGGGAGTTTCGGCCAGCCAGATACTATCGTAAAGGATTTGAAAAGTGTAGAATTTACCTTCCAGCTTGCGGCTCAATTTAATGGACCAGAGGCCGTCTTTTCCTTTTTTCAATTCTTTTGTTTTCTCCGGTACGCCACTGATTCCGTTGTCGTAAATGTGGATGCGGGCTTTTTTGGCCGGGGGCGACCAAATTTTAAAAGTGAGCTTCTTTTTTGAAAAGGTAAGCCCGAGATCATCCTTGGTGTAAACAGGATAGTTGTCGAATGACACGTCGCCAAATTTTTCAACGAACTTCAAATTTTTCTGAGCAAGGGTCGTCATGGATAGCAAAATGGAGGAAATAAAAAAGAAAAGGAATTTCATATTGAGCAAGGATTCAGTTTTTTAAAAGGCAAAATTAGAAACATAGCTTACTATCGGGGCATTTTTTTTTACTTCCTTCCTGAAAATTTGGGAACCGGCAATTTAATAATGGCTTAACAAAATATTATTTTTCATCCATTGCACATGGATGGTTTTCTCACTACCTTTGCGCCTCTTTTTGAAAAACCACATGGAGTAGTGGTTCCGGGAAATTGAAATGTAGGATGGCTACAGGATTTTGTTGGGGTAACTTTTTGATTGCTAAGCAATTGTAAAACAGCCTGGCCAAATTCTTTGTCTTTCAGTTATTTCAACCTGAGGCACAACTAATTCCCTGTGATTTATAAAACTTTTTATGCAACTTAGAAACATAGCCATTATCGCCCACGTTGACCACGGCAAAACAACCCTGGTTGATAAAATGCTCCACGCAGGCCGCCTCTTCGGCGAACACGAAGCTCCCGGCGAACTTATCATGGACAACAACGACCTCGAGCGGGAGCGGGGTATTACGATTCTGGCAAAGAACGCTGCCTTTTGGTACAAAGGCGTAAAAATCAATGTGATCGATACACCGGGTCACGCCGACTTCGGCGGTGAAGTGGAGCGGGTTCTCAACATGGCCGACGGCGTGTTGTTGCTCGTCGATGCTTTCGAAGGCCCCATGCCTCAGACCCGCTTCGTTTTGCAAAAAGCACTCGAACTGGGCCTCAAGCCCATCGTCGTTATCAATAAAGTGGACAAGGAAAACTGCACCCCTGAAATCGTTCAGGACGGTGTTTTTGACCTGATGTTCAACCTCGGTGCCAACGAAGATCAGCTCGATTTTCCTACCATCTTCGGTTCGGCCAAGCAAGGCTGGATGAACAATGACTGGCGCAAACCCACCGATAACATCACGCCGCTGCTGGATGCTATCCTGGAATATATTCCGGAACCAAAAGTCGGCGATGGTGCTACGCAAATGCTGGTTACCTCACTGGACTATTCCAACTACATTGGCCGTATCGCCATCGGCAGGCTTTACCGTGGCTCCCTGAAGGCGAATCAGCAGGTGGCGCTCATCAAGCGTGACGGTACTATTTCCCGTCAGACAATACGGGGGCTGTACCTATTCGAAGGTTTGGCCAAAGTGAAAGTCGATGAAGTGCAGGCCGGCGACATTTGCGCTATTCAGGGTATTGAAGGCTTCGAGATTGGCGATACTGTTGCCGATGTTGAAAACCCCGTGGCACTCCCAACCATTTCCATCGACGAACCAACGATGAGTATGTTGTTCACCATCAACGACTCTCCGTTTTTCGGCCAGGAAGGTAAATTTGTGACCTCACGCCACATCCGGGAGCGCTTGGAGAAAGAATTGGAAAAAAACCTCGCCCTCCGGGTGCAGGATACGAATACAACGGATGCATGGAGAGTCTTTGGACGGGGTGTTCTTCACCTGTCCATCCTGATCGAAACCATGCGCCGGGAAGGTTACGAGCTTCAAATCGGACAGCCGCAGGTTATCCTGAAAAGAATTGACGGCGTGCTCAGTGAACCGGTGGAAGAGTTGACCATCGACGTACCGGAAGTTAACTCAGGTACGGCTATCGACATGGTAACACGCCGGAAAGGTATCATGAACTCCATGGAGCCAAAAGGCGACCGTGTTGTGTTGCGTTTTGAAATCCCGTCACGGGGTATCATCGGTCTGCGTGGCAACTTGCTTACCGCAACTGCCGGTGAAGCCATCATGACGCACCGTTTCATCGAGTTCCAACCGCACAAAGGCGATCTGCCCAAGCGTCAAAACGGTTCTCTTCTTGCCATGGAAACAGGTAAGGCCATTCCTTACTCTATCTACAACCTGCAGGACAGGGGGCACTTCTTCGTGGAAGCGAACGAAGAAATCTACGAAGGCCAGTTGGTTGGTGAAAACACCCGTCCGGGCGATCTGACGGTGAACCTGACCAAGACGAAGAAGCTTACCAATATGCGTTCTTCAGGTGCCGATGAAAAAGTGAAACTGATTCCACCGAAGAAGTTCACACTGGAAGAAGCACTGGAATACATCATGGACGATGAATACGTGGAGGTAACTCCCAAGAGTATTCGCCTCCGCAAAATCTTCCTGAAAGATTTCGACCGGAAGAAGGCTTCCAAAGCTACCGTTGAAATCGTAGCGGAAGAGGCGTAAACTGATACATAGTTTTATGGTTTTGGGGTAATCCCGAAACCATAAAACTATTTCCCAAACCCATCAAAACCGCTCCAACTCCTCATACACCTTTTCCATGGGCAGGCCCATAATATTGGAGTAAGTCCCTTCGATTTTAGCAATTTTACACAAGCCAATCCATTCCTGAATAGCGTAAGCGCCCGCTTTGTCAAACGGTGCGTAATGGTCGAGATAGTAGCGTATTTCCTCGTCGCTGAGTGGTTTGAAATGCACGTGTGCTACGTCAGCAAAGATGCGCTTCTTCGTTTTCGACAACAAACAAACACCGGTAATGACCCGGTGAATCCTTCCGGACAGATTTCGCAGTATTCTCACACCATCCTCATAATCAACGGGTTTGCCGTAGATGACATCATCCAGAATGACGACCGAGTCAGCTGAAAGCAGGATTTCATCTTCGCTGGATAAATAACCGGCGCAGGCCATGGCTTTTTTTTCGGCAAGGTAAGGCGCCACCTCGTCGGCGGGCAGGTCGTCCGGGTAGGATTCTTCCACATCGAGGGTTTTGATTTCAAAATCGAAGCCGGCTTCACGCAGCAAATGACTTCGGCGGGGAGACTTGGAGGCAAGGATGATTTTCTTCTTTAAAATTTCCATATCAATAACAACAGGATCAAACCGGAGAGCATGATAAACTTCGTCAGGCTGCTCAGCCGGGTGTAATCTTTTTTTTCAGTGGCGTTTTTCAATAAAAACAAGGTGAAAACAAGGGGCAAAATTATCGCAATCCACGTGAATGCCAGGCCTGTCCACTGCGCATGTTCGTAGAGCCATTTTGAAAAAAGCAATAGCGCCAGTACGAGCAGCACTGCGAACCCCATACCCCAATAGCGGGCTGTTTGCATACCGAAAACGACGGGCAGCGAGCGAACAGACTGGGCCCGGTCTCCCTCCACATCTTCCATGTCTTTCACGATTTCCCGCAGCATGGTGGAAAGGAATGCGAATAGCAGGTACCCGCCAAACAACAAACTGATGGTGGCAGCGAGTTCGGGTTGTGTTTTTGAAATGATGGCGAATGCTTCCCGCTCAGCGAACAGCACCACACCGGCGACGAATGCACAAAAAATTGCTACGACAACATTGCCAGCCAGCGGCATTTTTTTGAAATGCCGGGAGTACAACCACAGCAGGCAAACGGCAGCAGGGTAGATGAGCATCAACAGTTTTTCACCTACAAAATTGGCGAGGTACCAGGCGATTTCCAGCCCGACAAGGTTGAGAATGATGTAAATGATGATGGCTGCCTTCCGGGAAATGACCGTGTTGACGAATACTTTTTCCGGTTTATTCAGCAGGTCACTTTCGTAATCGATGAGGTCGTTGATGATGTAGCCGCCTGCGGCAATGATGGCGGTATCGAGGACGAGTAAGAAGAAGTGAACCGGGCTAAGAATCGGGGAAAGACCGGCTTTTTCAAGCGCAGGGACAAGCACGAGATATTGAAGCAGGTACTGCGTGATGGCAACTATCAGCAGATTCGGCCAACGAATAAGACGAAAAAAGCTGATAAGTTGATGAATCATGTTGGTCTGTTAGTCTTGATCAAAAAATTGAAAATTGGAAACTGATGCGGGTCTGTTTGTAAGCAGGCAAACAGGTTGATTTTCAATTGTTTAAAATCGGGTATTTTCAGAAACCACTTTATTTGAGCATAAGCCTTTGGTCCCCTAAATATCCCAATATCCTAATATCTACTACTTCCACGCATTGTTCAACAATAACACCTTTTCAATAACGTCCCGGACGCAGCCCTGGCCGCCTTTGTAGGGGGAAATATACTGGGCAAATGCGAGAATCTCAGGCGCCGCATCATTGGGACAGGCAGAAACACCGGCCCGTTTCATGACTTCATAGTCAGGCAGGTCGTCGCCCATGTAGAGAATGCCGTCTTCGTTGAGGTCGTAGATATCGAGATATTCTTCGTAGGCGCCGAGTTTATTCTGTACGCCGTGTGCGATGTCTTTCACGCCGAGAGCCCGAAGGCGATCAACCACGCCAACCGATTTGCCGCCGGTGATGATGAAAATGTTGAAACCCTTGTCAATGGCCATTTTCATGGCAAGGCCGTCCCTGACATTCATTTTTCGCAGCAATTCTCCCTTTTCAGTGATGAGTACTTCACTGTTCGTCAACACGCCGTCCACGTCAAAAATAAAAGTGTGAATGTCCCTGAACCTGCTCAGAATGTTACCAGCCTGGTAAAACCGCTCGTCATTGTCGGGAGGATATGCGTCGCTGTGCATGCAGATTTAAGGTTTGGAGGTTTTGGATTTGAGGGTTTTAGGGTTTGATGGTTTTAGGGTTTGGTCAAAACCTCCAAACCTTAGAACCCAAAACCATCTAACCTTAAAACCCTAACCCTTACTTATTATTGTCTCTCCACTCGTACACCCACTTGGCCTGAATCTGCTCCAGGTGTCCTTCGTTGGAGTCTTCTCTTTTGCCGGTGAAGTTGGGGATTTCCAATATCCAATCCAACAAATCGGTAAAACGAATGCGATAAATTTTGCTTTCGTTAAAATCATCGCCAAAACGCTCATAGAGCTTCATCGCAATGTCTTCGTGGTCGCTCCACTCGATGGGGTGATTGTCAAAATCTTCAAAAGCCATTTTCTTAACTATGAATGATGAATGTTGAAAGAGGAAACAAAGGTAACTCCCTTGCCCGTCGTTCAGTAGTCATCGTTGGTTAATGTTCGTGTCCGATAATTCTTGACTGGTCGGGGATTTCAATTTCAATGATGGCATCGTCTTCCAGGATAACGCACTGGCAGCCCAGACGGGACTCCAGCCGGGGATTGATGGCCCGGTCAACGAAATCTTCTTCCTTGTCGGAAATTTCTTCGAGGGCATCTTCGCCGCTCAGCACGTAAACGTGGCAGGTACTGCAGGCACAAACGCCGCCGCAGTTGTGGTTGAGGTGCACGTCGTTTTCCTCAGCGATTTCAAGAATGGACATATCAACCGGCACGTTTTCGACGGTGACCGGTTGGATGTTGGTATCTTCAAAAGTAAATTTTACAGTTGCCATGTTGTTTCTGTTGCTTATTTGCGCCGGCGGGCAAATAGTTGCCTGCGCTGAAAAGTGCGCAAATGTAGATTCTGTCTAAATAACATGGTAATTTAAAAGTGGTTTTTTAACAGCTAAATTTCATTTGTTGGATTTAGCCGTTTCTGAAACAGCTTTCCCTAATGATTTGATTACTTCATTGAAATTGAAGATTCAAGCGATTTTATGATCATAGCATTTTTCAAACGGCGCAGAGCGCCAGTTTCCATGGCAGATGTTGTCATCTTACCACCAGCACTCCCCAGTGCCAGTTCAGTTTTGGAATCTTCAGGCGTATCAAATCTCCATCACGGGTAAAAGAAAGGGATTGCGAAGCGACCATTGCTGAATAATCGCTGCTCGCTCTGGCAGCTTCGTGAGCGCCGGGATCGTAATCGACCGGCGTGAGCAATTCAACGGAGCGGATGCCTTTTTTGAAAAAACGCCGTTCGTTCAACCGGATCGAAAACGGCTCCATCAATACATGCCAATCGATGAGGTGAACCACGACCGGGGCCGTCGTATCGTCCGGTTTTGCCCGCACGAATGCATGCACCTGCCTGCGGTATTCGTCAAAACTGACGGGAAATTGCTGCGTATTGATGAAACGGGGATCATCCTGAGAGGTGGCGTAAAAAGCATCCTCGTAGCCGTCGAGCCACTGCGCATTCGCCCTGACGAAAGCGTACAGCGGGGCGTAAGTTTCAGGCTTGCCGAAATACCGGTCACGGCCGCCGCCCATCCACACATCCCAGGGTACGAGCGGGTTGCCGCCACAGGCATAAGTGGCAGCGATCATTTTCTGCACGAGCCAGTCACGGTCGTTGGCGAAGGTGAAAACCTGTGCCTTGCCAAGTCGTCGGGCTTCCCGGATGGTTGCGTAGAGGTATTCGGGGTTTGCTCTTCGTTCAGGCACTTCTGCCACACCAAAATCGAATTGATCGAAGGGGAAAAGCTCCCAATCGCCCTCAAAATTATTGCAGGAAAAAGGGACGGGCCGGCCAGCCAGTGCTTCGGCCTGCTGTTTCATTTTTTGATGAAACTCCCTTGCGGAAGCCTCCTGAATATCAGGCGGTTGTACGCCAAGGCTGTCGGCTTTCCTCCGGCAGTGTTCGCAATAACAAACGTCTTCCCATTTATTGCGAAGCAACAAAAAGCCCATGGCGGGGTCGTCAACCTGAAAGCCGTACGCACCGGCCTCCAGCGCTGCCCGGACGTAGGCGAAATAGGTATTTTGAAAAACCGGATGATTGACGCAGCCCCACCAGTTGTCCCAGCCTTTCATCCAGGGAGCAGTGACGGAGTTTCCGGCCTTATTCACGATGCGGCCCTGCAGGTTGGTTTCGCTGCCAAAAGGCAGGTCGGGCAGGGTAGGGGTGAGGGCAACCTGCAATTTGTAGCCGAGCGAGTCGGCTTTTTGGATGAAACGGGGATTGGTGGTGTACACCCAGTTGAGGTAGGTGGCATGAAAACCGGCGGCTGCGCTGAAGGTCTCGAAGGTATCCTGTGCATGGCGGGGGCGTTCCCATCGGCTGGAAAAACAAACATCGCTGTAGCGGGGAGCGCCGCCGGGCAAGACGGCAGGCTTTGCCGTTTGTTGTACGGTTAAAATTTTACCGGAATGACAGGAAAAAAAGGAAAAAACGAGAAGGAGTAAGCAGCCGTTTTTGATCATCGTGATTGATTTTTATGCGGACAAAATAACAATCGCCGGTGCAATCACGAAAGGAAAATAAAAAAAGGCAGCAGCCCTAAAGCCACTGCCCAAAAACAACTTCTATTGAGATAAAGGCTTTCCTAAATTGAGTTGGTTTTAGCGGGTTAACACTTCGCCATTCTGTACAATGCGTTTGCTTCCGTTGTCGAGCGGGAAAAACAAGCCGCCTTTCAGGTAGTACAGGCGAAGTTCGTAGTTGGCCCCTTCCTTCCGCTGGTTGTTAAAGTAGCGGATGCTGACGGGGGCGCCTTTGTAACGAAATCTGTAGCCGGTTCTGCCGGTTTCTCCATCCGGAAATTCCGGATTGGCTTCGTTCATCGGCACGACCTGGTTTCGGTCAATGTCAAATATTTGCAGAACGAATATCTCGTTGAGAATCAAATCCTTCTTCGGGTTGTCGAGGTCAAATTCGACGAAAGTATAACGCCAGTCTTTCGAATCGATTTTCTTAAGGTCGTTACCTGTTTCCTTTTTTCGCAGGGTGATATCTGAAAACCGCACGCTCGTTTGCGTTTTGATGGCTACCAGGTTTTCCTGTTGTTTGTTTTTGATATTCTCAAGCGCTGGCGAAGGAACAGCTGGTTCGCCTGAAGGTCCATCGGTCGGAGACACATTTAAATGGACTGGCGGTGCTTCTACCACGGGTTTTGATTCGATTGAAATATTCTCTTTCAGATTTTCCGTGGCCGAGTCCAGCTTTCTGGCTTCTTCTTCTTTTTTATGTTCCGCAATGGCCTGTTGCTCCATAACAGTTTGACGGTACCGGTCGTACTCTTCCATTTTGATGAGCAAGTCGTGCCTTTGCTTTTCCAACTGGCTGATTTTCTGCCGGTTGTTTGCTCCTGACTTTTCAAGCGCTGCAATTTCACGGGTCAGTTCCGCCACTTTATCTTCCTGCGACTTTAGAACGCTGTTCAACTTTTTGATAGCTTGCTTTTGCTCCGCAATGGTTTCGTTGAGCTTGGCAATTTCAAGATATAGCCCTTCGATGCTGTCACGCAAGAGCGCATTTTCAGTAGACAATTCCTCTACCAGGGTGTTTTTTACCAGCAATTCCTGTTCGGCAATGTCAGCACGCCGGGTTTCAGACTTAAGGTTTTTCGTCAATGTGGCAATCACGTCTGTTTGATAGACGATGACTGAGGCAAAGGCGAGAGTTGCTGTAGCGCCAAAGGCGATTAGCAGTTTTTTCTTCATACTGTTCATGGGAACCGGGTTTAAAAATTCACATAGTTCTCCAATTTTGATCCCAATGAAATACGAACGGCTTGTACGAGGGAACAGGGGGTGGAGGTTTCAAAAATTTACAAAAAATTCTAAAAAAAATTATTTGTAACGATCTGACTGATAAATCAATGAACAGTTATGAGCTTTTCAAATATTATTCCAAAAATTAATTCGTTTGAATTTTTACATTGAATTGATGGAAAAAAAGGGCTGAAAACTCAGAGTTGTGAGAGGTTCTGACGAATATTGCGCAGCAATTGAAGTAAGTTTTTAGAAAAATTGAATTAAATTCATGTTTCTGAAGGCGGCTTTTCCGAATTCCAGTCTTGTCTTCAGTTGCCCGATCTTTATTTTTTTTTTTCATTTTTTAAGATTAGACTAATGCCTGTTTTGATTTTTTTTCTGCTCCACTGGTTTGGATCACTTTTCTTTCAAACCTTTTTTCACCACCGTTATGCTTCCCACAAGATGTTCACCATGAATAAGGTGTGGGAACGGATTTTTCACTTTTTTACCTATGTAGCGCAAGGCGCATCATATCTTACACCCAGCGCTTATGCCATCATGCACCGGATGCACCACGCTTTCTCCGACACGGAAAAAGACCCGCATTCACCCAACTTCTTCAAAGATGTTTTTGGCATGATGATGCACACGAGGAACATTTTTCACGGACTTGCCACCAATACGTTGAAAGTGTCTCCCAAGTTTCTCGGAAACTATCCAAAATGGGAGCTCCTGGATAAATTCGGTTACGGATGGACGTCAAGGGTACTCTGGATGGGAGCTTACATAGCTTTCTATGTAGTTTTCGCCACTGAATGGTGGATGTACCTGCTGCTGCCAATTCACTTCATGATGGGGCCTATTCACGGCGCAATTGTCAACTGGTGCGGCCACAAGTACGGCTACCAGAACTACGACAACGACGACCACTCAAAAAATACATTGCCATTCGACTTCCTGATGTTAGGCGAGTTGTTTCAAAACAACCACCACAAACATCCCAACAGCCCGAACTTTGCGTCAAGATGGTGGGAGTTCGATCCGGTTTATCCGGTTATGCGCTTCTTGCATTGGACTGGAATTATCCGCTTGCGCAAGGCGTAATCAGCTGACGCTGCTTTTGCAGGTAAGTTAAATGACGATTGACGAAGTCACGAAAGTTATGATGTAATCATCCTCACGTTTCGTAATTCGTCAGTCGTCATTTTTTTAATAAGTTACCGGCAACCCCTTTCCTTCTGAAGAGCGGATTGATTGCTTTTTGTGCGTGTAAAATTTTGAAGCCATGTTGAAACTATTCGAGACGCAGGATGGCTCAAATTCTGTATTTTCTGAAAAATTTGGCGTTGGCTACCATTCGAAGTACGGCGCCATACGTGAAACCCGGCATGTTTTCATTGAAGCGGGTTTGTTCTACCGTGCCATCGTAAAAAAGGATTTAAACGTGCTGGACATGGGTTTCGGCACAGGACTGACGGCCTTCCTCACCTTTTTGGAGGCTGAAAAACTGGATCTTCGTGTGAACTACACCGCCGTTGAGGCTTACCCTGTCGGCCCTGAGCTTACCGAAGAACTGGGCTATCCCGCCAGCCTGCAGGCTATGCGCCACCAGGCCGTTTTTAATGAAATGCATCGTTCCGACTGGGATTCGCCCATAAGTTTGACTGAGAATTTTGTTTTTGAAAAACTCCTGAGTACGTTTGAGTCGATAGAACTATCGGAGCAATTTGATGTCATTTATTATGACGCCTTCGCTCCGGCTACCCAACCTGAACTCTGGCAAACACCGATGATGCAAAAAATGTATGAATTGCTAAAGCCCGGCGGTGTTTTGGTGACCTATTGTGCCAAAGGCGTTTTCAAGCGGACGCTGCGCTCGGTAGGATTTCAGGTGGAGGCACTGAAGGGCCCTCCCGGCAAGCGGGAAATGACCCGTGGCCGGAAACAGGAAATTCTCACAGCTTGAAAATTGATAATTATGGATGCACGTTTTCAGCGTAAGATTAACCAGCTGAATGATGAGCTGGACCGCCTGCTCGATGGGTTGAAGCGTTATTCGCAGGAACAATTGGCTGCCAAACCCCGGCCGGACGCCTGGTCGGTTTTGCAGGTTATGCAGCATCTGATGATGGCCGAAGCCAAGTCCATTCAGTACATCAAAAAGAAAACAAGCTATCCGGAAGGGCTGAAAAAAGCAGGTACGTTGAGCAGTCTGAGACCCGCATTTCTGAAGTTTTTCCTTTGGCTGCCACTCAAATACAAAGCTCCTGCCATTGTGAACGAGGATCATTTCCGGGAAAACGTTACGCTTGACAAACTCTCCGCCGAGTGGCGGGCAAGCAGAGGGGAACTGGTGCATTTTTTTGAAAACCTGAAGCCGGAGTGGAAAGACAAGGAAATTTTCAGGCACGCACTGGCCGGAAGAATGCCTCCTGAAGGTATGCTCACTTTTTTCTCAGATCATTTTACCCGACACCGTAAGCAGATTGACCGCACGCTGCAGCAGGTTGCTTCAAAGCATTGAAGTTGAAGTAGGAGCCGGAACGGTCACTGGGATTTGAAATCCAACTCATTAGGAAACCCACACTTCTCTATAAAAACATCCCCGCAATTATTGCCGTCAAGAATGCAGCAACGGTGCCGCCAATCATGGCTTTGAAGCCCAGTTCGGTCAGATTTTTCCGTTGGCCGGGGGCGATAGCGCTGATGCCTCCGATTTGAATACCGATAGAAGCAAAGTTGGCAAAGCCACAAAGCGCATACGTAGAAATAAGGATGGATTTGGGCATCATGGTTTCTTTCAGGCCCGGTAATTGGGCGTAGGCGTAGAATTCGTTGATGGCCGTTTTCATGCCGAGCAATTGTCCGACCACCATGGTATCCTGAGCAGGCACGCCGAGCAGCCAGGCAACAGGAGCAAAGACCAGCCCAAGGATGTATTCCAGAGTGAAGCCGGTGAAACGGCCATTGGTGGAAGCAACAACGTAGTCATTCAATCCGGTCCATTCGCCTAATCCTGATTCAAGGAAAAAGTTGATCATGGAGATGAAGGCGGTGAAAACCAGCAACATCACACCTACGTTGACTGCAAGTTTGAGCCCGTCGGTGGAGCCCCGTGTGATAGCATCGAGGACGTTGCTTCCTGACTGCTCCTTCGGCACTTCGAGGGCTTGATCTTCCAGTGATATTTCTTTTGATTCGGGCAAGAGCATTTTGGCAGCGATGATGGCTGCCGGAGCTGACATGATGGAAGCTGTGAGCAGGTGCCGGGCGAACAGCTGCCGGGCGACAGGATCGTCGCCACCCAAAAAACCTACGTAGGCAGCAAATACGCTGCCCGCAATGGTAGCAAACCCTCCGCACATCAGGCACATGATTTCTGAACGGGACATGCGTTCCAGGTAGGGCTTGATGACCAGCGGCGCCTCCGTTTGACCAATAAAAACGTTGGCGGCGGCAGCGAGACTTTCCGGGCCGGTCAGTCGCATGGTTTTGCTCATCACCCAGGCAATCCCTTTGGTGATAATTTGCAAAATGCCGAAGTAGTACAACATGGAAGAAAGTGCCGAGAAGAAAATGATGGTGGGAAGTATTTTGAAAACAAAATTGTTGAGTGCGTTGTCCATGGCAGTGGCTCCGAAAGGGATGAGCAGAAAGTCAATGCCGGCATTGGTGAAATCAAGTACTTTGACAAAAAAGCTTGCGACAGCGTCGAAAGCCAGGGTGGCCATTTCAACTTTAAAAACGAGAAGCCCCAGCCCAATTTGAAGTAAAATCCCGGCGCCGACCAGCCGCCAGTTGATATTTTTTCGGTCGCTACTAATCAGAAAGAGAATGCCAAGCATCACCACCATTCCTAACAGCCCTCTGAGAATATCCATAGTTGAACTTGTTTAAAGTTGAAGTCGCTGATTTTCAAAAGCTCAAAAGTAAAATAAATCCCCAAACCCCTGTCTACCAATTGGTGAAAGCCCGGTTGAAGATACGGTCGGTCAATTCCCTGTTGATATTTTCAACGAGGCCATCCTGAACGTCGAGCAGGTTTTGGTTGGCGCCAAAAAAGTCTTCGAAAGAAAATTGCTGTTTCCAGTTTGCTTTTTCGTCTTTGTTGTTGACAAAGTTTACCTGAACGGTAATGGTGAGCTTATTGAAGCCGATTTGTTCGTCGGCTTTGGGTGCTTCTGCCGAAACCCTGAAGTCGGTAATCATTCCTGAAAATTCAATGTCTGGGTCCGTGTCGGTGTATTGAAGTCTTGACTCCCGCCGGATTTTATCTTTCAATAGTTCGGTGAAATCACGGGGAAGAGTTGGAATGGAGGCGGGGGCCTGGTTTTCAAAAAGCTCAACGTAATAGGTATTCACATCCGGCGGTATGCTGATACCTTTAAAAGAGTAACCGTTGCCTTTGATCATGCAACCCGATAGCGTCAGGCAGGCAGCCAAAATGGTTCCTGCGCTCAGGATGTTTATTTTTATTAAAAGATGAAGCCGCATAAAAGAAGGATTTGTCATGAATTTTTACAGGGTCTTTTGGGACTTTTGGTGAAAGTTTTCGAAATTAGCAAGGCCGAAGGTAAACTGATTTTATAAAAAGAACGCTAACTTAAAAGACCGGGATGCCGGTTTTACTTTTCATTTAGAAAAATATGTTTCTCCTCAAAATTCTACTCTTCCTATTGGTTGGATACCTGCTGATGTATTGGCTTGTGCCGAAAGGTGTTTTTATTTACGAGGCATTGCGTTTGGCGCCTTGGGCTTTCAGGATGGAAACTTATCCGTCGGGCAATTACCGCAAGGAAAAATATTCCTACGGCAAGCATTTTCGTCAATACATTCTTCATTTTCAGCCTAAAAAGCCGGAAAAAACGAGAAATCATGTCATCCTTTACATTCACGGCGGAGGCTGGCAGTTTGGCCGGCCGGAAATGTTCCGGGCAAATGCACAGATATTGACTGACCTGGGCTTTCATGTCTTCATGCCTTCCCATCGCAGAATTCCATTTTTTGATATTGAAGACCTTCGGAAAGATACTCTTTCTGCGTTTCTGAAAGTACACGAAATCATGAAGGCGGAAGGCCTCTCCAATAAAAAGATCCTGTTGGGCGGTATTTCCTCCGGTGGCAACCTGGCGGCTTTGCTGGCTTTTGACCGCTCTATTCTGGCAGGGCCAGGACTCCGTCAGGATATTTTTTCCGGTGTATTCCTGTTGGGCGCTCCGCTTCACCTTAATGGCATGTGGAAATCGCCGCCATTGCGCATGCTTGCCGGAAAACGCTCCGGCGAATTATTCCGGAAGGCTAGCCCGATGTATCACATTCGCCCGGGCGAATCGTTGCCTACCCTGATTTTGCATGGCGACAAAGATGGCCTGGTTGAGTATGACAGCAATGTGGCATTTTATGAAAAACTCAGGGAAGAGGGTGCGAAAGACGTGCGGTTAATTACCTTACCTGACGGCATGCATCTCGACTCTGCAAGCTGGTGTTTCAAGGAGCATCCTTCCCATAAAATTTTACTTGATTGGCTGGAAGAAATGGATCGTACAAACGGGTCAGTTTAAAATTTTCCAGATCAGTTCTTTCAACAATTCACCGTCTTCCTTACCGGTGGTGTTAAAATCCACGCCTTTTGCCATCATGTCGTATTCCTGAAGGGTGCTGATGATTTGCTCCGTTTTCGCCAGCGGAAAATAACGGACAGCAGAACGGTATTCCCGGAGCGCATACGATGAACGCAGGCCCAGTTTTTTCTGAACTTCCCCGTCGGGCGCATTTTTCAAGAAGTGAAGCTGGTATACTTTGGTGAAAAAACCGGCCAGGGAGGCCACGATCATGATGAACGGATTCCGCTTTGGGTTGGCAATGAAATTCTGGACGATACGGCTGATTTTGGGCATGTTGCGCTGGCTCAGCGCTTTTTGCAGCTCAAAAATATTGTACTCCCGGCTGATGCCGACGTGCTCCTCCACATGTTCGGCTGTCACTTCCGTACCGGGTTCGAGGTGCAGGGAAAGTTTGTCGAGCTCGTGGGCAATCAGTGAGAGATCGGTGCCCAGATATTCGGCCAGCAGGTCAGCGGCAGCGGGCGTTATGCGCAGGCGCTGGTGTTTCAGGTAGTCCTGAATCCATTCCGGGATTTGATTGTCGTAAAGTTTTTTAGCATCGAAAACGACGCCCTTTTCCTGCAAAAGCTTTCCAAATTTTGTGTTGACGTTGAAGGATTTGTGCTTGTGGCAAATGACTAGCAGGGTAGTGGGCATGGGATTTTGCACGTACTTTTCAAGCTCTTTCAGGTCCTTCATCTCCTGGGCTTCTTTCACGATGACCACCTGCCGTTCGGCCATCATCGGATAGCGTCTTGCATTGTCGATGACGGCGAGGTGGTCGACATCCCGGCCGTAAAGAATGGCTTGATTGAAAGATTTTTCACTTTCAGAAAGCACATTTTCCTCGATATAATCAGCAATGGAGTCAATGAAATAAGATTCGCTGCCGTGCAGGAAATAAACCGGACGGTACTGCTTCTTCTTGAGATCGTTAAGTATTTGCGGGAAAGTCAAGGGAGAGTGAGAGTTAAAAAGGATTCATCAGAAAATTAGAAAATCCTCGGTTCCTGTGAATCATTAAAGTTGAGGAATGATGACCGGAAGCCCGTTCAAGGGGAATCCGCTCATCATTCGATGGATATTATTTTAAATAATTTTGTTCAAAAAAGGATTTGTATCCATGCAGCGATTTTGTCCGCACGACGGTCTCGTAATTTGATTTCGACAGGGCAAAATAATCTTTCGTCATTCCCATTTGCAGAAAGTCGGGTCTGTTATTCTTAAGGCCATTAAAAAATTCCATGGCCTTTGTCTTCGAATCGAAACCGGTGATATGGATTAGTGGAACATTTTCCAGGTCGCCATCAATTTTAATCTGGGTGATTTTCAGGCGGTCGGAGGGGTGGTATTTCCAAATGTACTTGGTGATGCCCGTCCGGACTTCAGGGAGGTCGTTGGGCCTGTTGTTGAGCACAAAGAGGAAGGAATGCTCTTCGGCGGCGTTAACGACAAAGCCGCTTTTTTCTGTAAGGTCGGCTTGAGCGGTGGCAGAAAACCGGACTGCAAAAGCGAGCAGGAGTGTCAATGGGATAATGAGTTTACGCATTGAAAGATAATTTTTAAAAGCCCGAAAGCCCATCCCGGATGACCGGGACAGGCTTCGAGTTTCTAACCAAAAAAATGTATCTAGTATATTTTTGCAGATGTGCATGCATTTTCAATTTCAAAAATAGCCAAAAACCGAAAGTGTAACGGTGAAAAAAGTCAATTTTCTAATTTCTGGTTTGATTTCTGGCAAATCTCCTATTTTGAGCACGATTTTTACATATTTACATCAATTAAACGGGAATTTTTATCTCAAAGTTTGATCCACCGGCCCGTGTACTGTTTGGATTTCATTTTTTTAAGTCTTGAGACGAAAAACTTTGCCGGGGGTCATTTTTTTTGAAAAAATTCAAGGATAGCCCTGACACCCGGCTGAAAAATCTAACCATTTACTGTGTTGACGAACACCGACGACCAAATTCTCGAATTACTTGGCAAGGACAGTGAACGAGCAATGGAGCTGATGTTCAAACATTATTATTCATTGGTCTGTATTGCCATTGCAAAAATTTTACCGGATACTCAGGTAGCAGAAGACCTTGCCCAGGATGTGTTTTTTGATGTTTGGAAAAAACGGGATTCACTGGTAATCAATACCTCTCTCAAGGCTTATCTTCGCCGTGCTGCAGTTAACAAAACGCTGAATTACATCCGTGACCGCAAAATCAGATGGGACGACGAGGACAAAATAACAGAGATGGAAAGCGATACGGTCAGCATCATAGAAACGCTGGAGGGCGCTGATCTGGCCAAAGTGGTGGAGCAGGCGGTTGAAAGTTTACCAGAGCGGTGCAGGCTGGTGTTCTCGCTGAGTCGCTTTGAGGAGATGACCAATCAGGAAATCGCTGACCAGCTTGGTATTTCCATCAAGACGGTGGAAAATCAGATGACGAAGGCTCTGAAAGTGCTAAAAACTGTCATTGGCCCGTTTTTGAAGGATGCGTAAATTAGTTTAGTCAGTTAACTTACATTTTAAAAGAGAAATCTATCAGAATTTAGCATCCAAGTAGGGGGAGTACCGTTTTGGCGTGTCTTCCAAGTAGAAAAATCAGAAAGGTTGAGCGCAAACTAAATCTTTAAACAAGCTTGCACTTACCTCAAAAATTCATCAATTATTAAAATGGCTTCTAAGGATAAGAAGGGAATAGAACAATGGCTGGATCAGCAGACCGAACTCGGCCAGGATGCAAAAACACTGCGCAAGTTGTGGGAAGCTACCTCCTCTTACAAAGAGGACTATCAGCCTGACGTCACTAACGGCTTTCAGAAATTCAAAGCCAGGATAGAAAACGAGGGGCAGAAGAATGCCGGTAAAGTGGTGCGTTTGAATCCCGGCTTGCGGCTTATGAAAATTGCAGCAGCGGCAGTCCTGTTACTGGCTTCGGTTTATGTTTTCAGACTCGTGGTTTCAGAAGGTGCAACAACAGAAACGCTTGCTGCAGAAGCAGGAGCGCAAAAAGCACTCATGCTCAGCGACGGAACTTCCGTAACGCTGAACGAAACCAGCATGCTGACCTTCCCGAAAGATTTTACCAAAAAGGAAAGACGGGTAGAACTGACCGGCGAGGCATTCTTCGAAGTCGCCGAAGATGCTTCAAAACCATTTGTCGTTGAAACGGGAGTGGCCGAAGTTCAGGTGCTTGGTACTTCTTTTAATGTCAGGGCTTACGCCAATGAAGACGTGATGGAAGTATACGTAAAAACCGGAAAGGTTGCCGTAAAATTGAAAGGCTCCAATAAGCAGGTCATTTTGAACAAAGGCGACAAAATGGTTTTCGAAAAAAGCCAGGGAAAAGTCGTTTCCTTCCAGGAGAAAACTGATAACTCCATGGCCTGGAAATCCGGAACCCTGATTTTTAAGGAAAAAACATTCCGGGAAATTTTTACGGAAATCAAACGTCAGTATGGTATAGAAATAAGTGTAAAAGACGAGCAGTTGCTCAAGTGCCGTTACACCCTGACGATTGAGAAAGATCAGGTGGAAGCGGATTTGAATTCCATCAAAATTTCCTGTCCTGTTCAATTCACTAAAACTTCTCCGACGAGCATAGCTGTTTCGGGTACCTGCTGCGAATAAAACCGGTCGCTGTAACTTGATGAATCAACGAGGCATGTCCGTGGCATTAACGGGCATGCCTCGTTTAATTTTGGATAATTTTTCAAAAAACCTCCATGAAGAGCGGCTGTCTAGCTGCTTGTATGTCAAGGTGTCTGAATCCTTGATTTTCTTCAAAAAAAACTAACTTTGGACTCGCTCTAATCACCTTTACATGAAGAAAATCTGGCTACTTCTATATTTTCTTGGGTGTCTCACCTTTAGCATATCCGGCCAAACGCCGTTAGATGTCAAAGTCAGTCTCAACGTGAAAAATATACCGCTGGAAGAGGTGCTTTACCTGCTGGTTGAAGAGTCAGGTATCAAACTTTCCTTTAGCAACGCAGTCATTCCGGCTACCAAAACCGTCAGCATCGAAGCGAAGAATGAATCGCTCCGGAATATTTTAAAGTCCATTCTGAGTGGAACCGAACTTGAGTTTATAGTTTCAGGAACCCAGATCGTGCTGGTGAAAAAAGCGCCGCCACCGGTCAGGAGCTATACCCTTTATGGCTTTGTCAGTGATATCTCGACGGGCGAACGGGTGGCTGGCGCTATTATTTACGAAGGGTTAAGAGGGGTGGGGACTTACGCCAACGAATTTGGTTATTTCAGCCTGACGCTGGAAGAAGGACCTGTGAATCTGGTGATTTCAAATCTGGGTTACGAGCTCGATACGCTGTCGTTAGTTTTAACAGCCAATTCTTTGCAGGATGTGAAATTAAAGCCTGCGTTTCTTACTGAAGTCATTGTTAATTCTTTTGCCGATTCCATTTTCCTTGAATCAGGGATGAGCAATTATCAGTTCAACATGGAGCAGGCATCCAGGATGGCTTCTCTTGGTGGAGAGGCGGATATCATGCGACTTACCTACACGCTGCCCGGTATCCAAACCGGAACAGATGGATTCGGAGGAATTTCCGTCCGGGGAGGAAATGTCGATCAAAACCTGTTTTTGCTGGACGGCGTGTCAGTTTATAACGCATCGCACGGAGTCGGAATTTATTCAATTTACAACTCCAGCGCCATTCGAAGCGCAACTCTGATGAAAGGAAGCTTTCCGGCGCAGTTCGGCGGACGGCTTTCCTCTGTTTGGGATGTGCAGACGAAGGAAGGCAACTCCAATCAGTTACAAGGTGATGCAGAGGTAGGGCTTAGCTCAGCCCAACTCAGTCTGGAAGGGCCGATTGCTAATAAGAAAGGCTCTTTTTTTGTGTCAGGCCGCCGGGCGCTGTTTGACTTTTTCAGTGAACCAATCTCCCGAAAACTGAGGAAAGAGGAGGGCGCCGATGGCTTTCTCAGCTATTTCTTTTTTGATTTGAATGGCAAGGTAAATTACCGAATTTCCAAAAAAGACCGGGTTTATTTCAGTGTCTACAGGGGGAAAGATGATTTTATCGACAATTATGATCAGTTTCAATGGTTTACCGATACCCTTTCCGTCGTAACGGACCGGGAGAATATTGCCTGGGGCAATAACGTGGCAGCACTTCGCTGGAACCATATTTTTACTGAAAAACTGTTTGCCAATACCACGATCACCTTCAGCCAGTATTTTTATAAATCCAAAGATTTTATTGATGTCGATTTGCTGTCGCCCACTGGCCGGATTTCACGGGATGTTCTTGTTTTAAAATACGATTCTGAAATCAGGGATGTTGGTGTAAAAATGGACTTTGATTACCTGTTGTCCCCAACGCACCGGATTCGGTTCGGAGGCAGCGTTACCCGCCATAATTTCCAGCCCGGCATTGTTTCATTCGATCAGGCTACCATCATTGACTCGATACAGATTGACACACTTGGAGAATGGAACAAAGTGCCGCTCCGCTCGAATGAGCTGGATGCTTACGTGCAAAATGAAATGAAGTTGGGAGATTTTATCCGGGTAAATCTTGGGTTACGGGCAGCAGCTCTGACAGTCAAAGATGGAGAACATATCTCGCTTCAGCCGAGACTGCTGCTGAGTTTTCTTCAGAATCAAAGATTCTCAATACACGCTTCAGCAGGCCGGGTTACGCAATTTTTACATTTGCTGACGCCGACTAACATTGGCCTGCCAAAAGATCTTTGGGTCAGTGCAACGGAGCGGGTACCCCCCCAGCATTCGTGGCAGTTTGTTACCGGTTTCCGGCAAAAACTGGGTAAATGGTATCAGTTAGAGTTCGAGACTTACTACAAAACCATGCAAAACCTCGTCTACTTCCAGGGTACGGGGTTGGATCAGATCAATTCCGTGAATTGGCAGAACAATGTTTCACTTGGCAAAGGCTGGTCCTACGGCGCAGAAGTTTTGCTGAAAATGGAATCCCAAAAAGCAGGTGGTTGGGTGAGTTACACGCTGTCGAGATCTGACAGGCAGTTCGGAAAAGATGTGAACAACGGGAAAAAATTCCCACACAGATTTGACCGCCGTCACAATTTAAGTGCCCAGTTCCTTTACAAGTTTAACCAAAAATGGGAGCTCGCAACGAGTTTTTCACTGGCGACAGGTACTGCATTTTCATTCCCGACTGCTCAGTATGAATTGGTGCAACCACCTTCGGGCGGTCCGCCAACTGATGTTTTACCTAAGTCAGTGGTAATTGAAGAGCTAAACGGCAACCGCTATCCGCTCTACCATAAGCTTGACCTTGCGGTCAATCATTATTTTTCACAAAGAAATACCCGGCATGTTTTAAAAATGGGGGTTTACAATGCCTACTACCGTCAAAACCCGCTTTACTACACCATTCGGGATGATTTTGACGATGAGGGCGTGCTGCGCAGGAAGGTCATCCAGGTGAGTTTGTTACCCATTTTTCCGATACTCCGGTACATCATGGAATTTAAATAAATGGCAAACTGTCATTTGAAAGTTAAACCTTTTTGCCCAATCTGAATTTAATCTAAATAAAATTGGCTGAGTGTGGGCCTTGGCCTATCTTTGCCATCCCTATCAAGGGGCGTTAATTACACGGAATGAATACATGAAATCAATTTCCATCATCATAGCTGATTCCCAGTTTTTAATACGGGTAGGTCTGCGCCATCTGCTTTCCTCCTTTCCAGCATGCGAGATTGTTGCTGAAGCCACCAACGAGATTCAACTGATGGAACAGTTGAAGAAACTTCAGCCCAACATGGTTGCGCTCGACTACAATCAACCTCATCGGTTTTCACCGGAAACCATTGAGAAAATCAGAAAAGCATCGCCTTACACCAACATCCTCGTGATCAGCGGTGATGAAGACAAAAAAACTATTTACCGTGTGCTGGAAAGTGGCGTGAGCAGCTTTTTATCAAAGCAGTGTGGTGAAAAAGAAATCACAGACGCTGTGATGGCTACCGCCAAAGGTGAAAAATTTTACTGCACGAATGTCCTGAACCATTTGCTTGAAAAATCCTTCCCCAAGGAGGATTGCTCCCCGACACCACTAACGCCCAGGGAAATCGAAATCGTGCAATTGGTAGCCAGCGGCCTCATTGCCAAGGAAATCGCAGGGAAGCTGAACCTCAGTACCCACACGGTTTACACCCATCGAAAGAACATCATGAAAAAACTGCAGATCGGCTCGACCTCCGAGTTGGTCCTCTACGCAGTGAATGAGGGCATTGTCTGATCATTGCAAGGCAACAACCTCGAAGCCCCAGAGTCCTTTTTTCACCGGCATTTTAATTATGTCACCCCGCCGGACACCTTTAAATCGTTGGAATTTGCTTTTAAATCTCTTGATCTCTCCGTTCCGGAGAATGAACAGGTAGTAGCCATCCGGCTCAATTTTTTCACCTTCGATGAAACCGTAAAGCTCAGATGCGTAGGGTTTTTCCTCCCAAAATTCAAAATCTTGCAGTTGGGTCTCGTGCGGAGTAAGCAGCCGGTTGGTCAAACTTCCGGCAAGCGGAGCAAAAAATGCCGGCACCAACAGACAAGCTGCCCAAAGCCGGATGTGTGAAACGAGGTCTTCCGCATGTTTTTTTAAGAATAATCCGGTTAGAATTCCTACCAACACACCGCCGGCGATTGACTTCCAGATTAGTTCACCGGCATCAAATGTGTTTTCAAGCCATTTGAATTCAGCAGCATACAGCACAAACAGGCCGATGAACAGCAGCAGACCTAACCAGGCAAGTATTTTAAACTTTGTTTTCAACGTTAGTGAAAGTTATTCGCTGCAACTTACGAAACCTGTTCAAATTGCAACTTCGCCAGGCTGTTGTAAACGCCATCTTCCATCAGCGACAACTGATCGTGTGTTCCCTGCTCAACAATTTTGCCATTGTCGATGACATAAATGCAATCAACGTTGCGCACGGTGGCCAACCGGTGAGCGATGATGATCGAGGTCCGGCCTTCCATCAGCTTATCCAGCGCATCCTGCACTACTTTTTCTGATTCGGCATCGAGGGAAGAGGTGGCTTCGTCAAGCAGCAAAATGGCAGGGTTTTTCAAAATGGCCCGGGCGATGGCTACCCGCTGTCGTTGTCCGCCAGAAAGCTTGACACCTCTTTCGCCTACAATTGTGTCCATGCCTTCGGGGAAGGTTTGGATGAAATCCCAGGCATTGGCCTGGCGGGCAGCTTCGATCAGTTCGGTTTCGGTAGCGTCAGGTTTCCCATAGAGTAAATTTTCCCGGATGGTGCCGCCAAAGAGCAACACTTCCTGCGGAACGATGGCGACATTTTGGCGATAGGCAGTCGTGTTCATGTCCTGGATGCTCTCACCGTCCACCAGGACCTTTCCGTCCTGCAGGTCGTAGAATTTAAGGATGAGCTGAACGATGGTAGATTTTCCTGCTCCGCTGGGTCCCACCAGTGCTACTTTGTTGCCGGCAGGTATTTTGAAACTGATATTTTTTAAAATCTCAATGTCGGGACGGGTAGGGTAGTGGAATTGCACATCCTGAAACTCGATGTCTCCGTAGAGTTTTTTGCCGGCATTCGAAGCGGTTTCTGACACCTTCACCTCGCTTTCTTCATTCAGAATTTCACGCACCCGCTCCGTAGCGCCGATTGCGCCAAGTAATTCTGTGTAGAAGTTTCCAAGACCGGCAATGGCACCGCCGATGACGGCAGTGTAAACCACAAATGAAACTAATTTTCCGGCATCAATCTCTCCGGCCCTTAGCAAAACTGCACCTTGCCAGATGATGAAAAATAAACTTCCAAATAAGATGGTGACAATGAAAACTGTGAAAATAGCCCTTCCGTTGGCGTATTTCAGGGATACTTTGACGGTTTCATCGATGGATTTACCGTAGCGGAAATTTTCAAAAAACTCGTTCGTGAAAGCCTTCACCACCTGAATGGTCTGCATGGTCTCGTTGAGAATAATGTTGGTATTGGCCAATTCTTCCTGTCGCTGTTTTGACAGGCGGCGGATGTATCGGCCGAACACCATGGCGCCCACCACAATGACCGGAAACGTGGCGAGCATGATCAGCGAAAGTTCAGGGGTAAGAATGCCGAGGATGATGATACCGGAAATGAGGAGGATAATCTGCCTTAAAAATTCCGCCAGCGTAATCGAAAATGCACTGTAGAGTTTTTCAACATCGGCAGTAAGGCGGCTGACCAACTCCCCGGTCCGGCTGTTTTCAAAAAATACAATCGGAAGGGAGATCAGCTTTTCGTAAAGCGCTTTGCGTACGGCAGCAATGCCCTTTTCGCTTACAGTGGCAAATAGCTGCACCCGGAAATAGGATACGAAGCCCTGGGCAATCAATACCATGATCAGGAAAAGGCCAATTTCTTCCAAAGTGTAGGGATATTCTGAATTTCCCTGTGCGATATTGATCAGCTCGCCGGAAAGAAACGGGAAAATCATGAAGACCATGCTGGATAAAAACAGCAGCACTAATCCCCAAATCAGTGACCAGCGATAGGGTTTCACAAATTCGAAAATTTTCAGTGCCTCTCGAAGGCGTTCGCCACTGATCTTTTTATCAGCCGTTTCCGGGGTTGAGCTGGTGGATTGATCTGCCATGAATTTTAGACTTGCGGAGTTAGATGAATGTTTTTGGAATGCAAAAAAAGGAAACGCCTGTGAAGGAATCTTGTTGAGTCTTCATTTTTAATCTAAACGGCCCCTATTTTGACAGAAGATTGAGAATAACAGGCACCTCCTCTACTCAGCCAGGATTTTCCCGCTTACTTTTTTTTGAAAAAATAGAAGAACACTACCCTGCAGTGGGTTTTTGACTGCTTCCTGTTCAATTTTTTTACATTCGCCCATTAATTACCTACCTGAAAAAATGATTTTACCATCAATATTCACCGACCGCATGAGGCAGGATTTAGGAGATGACTTCCAGGTCTTTCTGGAAGCTTTAGGCGAGCCGCCTCCTGTAAGCATCCGGCTGAACCCGGCCAAGGCGAGCCAAGAGTTTGAAGGTTGTGAAAAAATACCCTGGCATCCCGATGGTCGCTACTTACCGGAACGGCCGGTTTTTACACTCGATCCTGCTTTTCATGCCGGGACTTATTATGTTCAGGAGGCGTCTTCAATGTTTCTTCGGGAAGCATTGATCCAATCGGTAGATGTCGGGCAAGCTATGCGGGTACTCGACCTTTGCGCAGCACCCGGCGGAAAAAGTACATTGCTGGCCTCCGCTTTGAGCAGTGAAAGTCTATTGTTGGCCAATGAGGTAATTCAGAGCAGGGTTCCGGCTTTGCGGATGAATCTGGAAAAATGGGGCCATGCCAATGTTGCAGTCAGCAATCACGACCCTTCCGATTTTCGAAAGCTGGAAGGTTTTTTTGATGTAGTGTTGGTTGATGCCCCATGCTCCGGGGAGGGGCTTTTCAGGAAGGACCAATCGGCAGCGGGTGAATGGTCGGAGCAAAATCTTGCGATTTGCGAAGGTCGGCAACGGCGGATTTTGAGCGAGGCGAAAGAGCTGCTCCGGCCCGACGGAGTGCTGATTTATTCAACCTGCACTTTTAATGCGGGTGAAAATGAGTTGAACGTCAGCTGGTTGCTCGAATCCGGTGATTTTGATTTTTTACCCATCCAGCTTCAACCTGCCTGGGGTATCGCAGACAAAAAACTGGGATATCAGTTTTTCCCGCACCGGCTTCGGGGAGAGGGTTTTTTTATCGCCTGCCTGAAAAAGAAAGCTGGCGCCGAATCGCTGTTTCGAAGTAAGAATAACGGGCTGGGCGATTGGCAGCGTTTGAAAACAAAAGAAATTACCGCTTTTTCCGAGTGGTTAGCAGCGCCAGAAGCTTTGGCATTTTTTCAAAAACCTAACGGAGAGATTGTAGCCTTGCCGGAGAACCTGACGGATGATTGTGCGATGCTTGACAGGGTACTTCGCAAAAGATCTTTCGGCACCGTCATCGGAACGATGAAAAAAAAGGATTTTGTTCCTGCGCACACCCTTGCTTTGAGCAATTTGGTTAGTACTAATTTGCCGGCCGTGGAACTTGATAAAATGCAGGCGCTCCATTTTTTGAAAAAAGATAACCTCGACCCTGCAGGACTGCCCAAAGGCTGGATGCTTGCCCGCTTCCAAGGTCATAACCTTGGCTGGATGAAGGTGCTCGACAATCGTATTAATAACTACCTGCCCAATGAGTGGAGGATTCGGATGGATGTAAAATTTGAATAAAAAAAAGGCCATTCGGAATGAATGGCCCGTATTTCGGTAGATATTATAATCTCAAAAAGAGAAAAAAGCACTTTTTATATTAAACCAGCTTCGCCATATCTCTCACGAGGATTTTACCCCGGTTGAAGTAGATCAGGTCAGACTTGCGTAACTCATTCAGCACAAGTGTGACTGTTTGGCGGGACGTGCAGGTGATATTTGCAATGTCCTGATGAGTGAGAGAATGTTTCAGTAAAATTTCAAAGCCAACCTTACGGCCGCTCCGGGCTACGGCATCTTTTATGAATTCTACGATACGGGTGCGGGCATCTTTGAAGATGAGCGATTCGAGTTTGCTTTCGGCTCTCAACAACCGGTTGCCGAAGAGTGCCATTACTTTGTCGCAAAGCTGGAAGTTCATGCGCATTAACTTTTTCAAGTCGCTTACTTTCAGAGTGTAGATGTGAACTTCCTCCCGCAGAGCCTGTGCGAGGTCCTGCCTTTTAGTTTCACCAATAATTCCAAGTTCGCCGAACATGGCAAGCGGTTGGAACAAAGATTTGATGACTTCTTTGCCGTCATCGGAATGAGTTGCGATTTTGATCATGCCTTTAGCCAAAAAGAAAATCGTGTCGGAAGGCTCGTCAGGCAGGTAGAGGTAGCTGAATTTTGGCTTCACCTTGTATTCAGCCATTGATTCGAGGCGGATTTTTTCATCGTCCGTCAGGCAATTGAACAATGGAAACTGAGAGATGGGTGCGATTTCGTTTGTAGCAGCTACATTCATTTCTTTTGAAATTTTAAGTTGTTGTGAAAGCTAATTTTGTCCTATCGCCTACTAAGACACTTATTTTGAAGTCACCCCCTACTTGCATTCAGATTTTTTTTAAAATTCATCAGGGCGCAAAAAAAAATGCGGTAAGTCGTAACTGACTTACCGCATTTTCTTGCACCTGTTTTTAAAACAGGAGATCAATTATTCAAATGAAACGTATTCACGGAAGAGCTGTAACCTGCAAAAATTCCCACACCGTTTTCAATGTTATCGTAAATGACAACTCCCTCAGCAAATGGGTTATTTCCCATTCCATCCTGAAGTGTGAGGGTAGAGTAGTGATAAAAATAGGCTTCGGAAACAGTTCGCAATTCCACTAAGAAATCCCCGGCAATAAATTTTCCGGGGTCGTAGAGGTAACTTCCGTGGGCGCCAAAGACCATGCGTTGGCCGTTGAAAGTTCTGTCCTCGGCAAGGAAGCCCCTGTTGTCGAAGTTTTTGATCAGGGGTAGATTAGGGTCACTCGGGAAAAGTGTCTGTGGTTTGGCGTAAGACATTTCGCCCCTGATGGTATCGCCAGTGCTTGTTATGGTGTATGGAATTAACTTTTGATAAAAGATGAGGTGGTAGTAGTTCCTTACTTCCTGAGGGTCCTGGATGGTGACGGATACGTTGAAATCCAGCACGGTTTCTTTGTCGTTTTCCGGGTCTTCGTTTTGGTTACTGTTGAATTGAACGGATTGAATGGGCACGGCGACCGGGATGCTGTTTTCGGCAGTTACGGGGTCAAAGCCGGGAACGCTGACTTTGATGACGTACACTTTTCCAATTTCGGGCTTTAGCTCTTTGGATCTGTAGAATGGTGGTGCGTTGGATGCATCATTGGCGGGAATGAGGTCGAGCGCCTCTAAAAATTCTCCTTTCGAAAAAACCATAACGGTTGCGTCGGTGACGAATTCATTGGTGCCGTTAGTTTCATATGAGCCTGTCTTATACACCAGTACATCCAAAGCATTATTGTCAGTAAACTGGCTGAAGACGACAATTTTCTCCTTCTTGTTAAAATTGTATTCAATCTCCTTTTCACAGGAAACCAAACACACTGATGTGCACAGCACAAAAAACAAGGAGTAATTTCGCATCATGTCTTTTCAAGATTTACCGTTAAGGCACCAAAGATCGGGATTAAATTCTGTAATTAATAAAATAAGAGAATTATTTTCGGGACTGTCTTAAAGGTTTCAGTCGATTCAGCATTTTTTTGAAAAAAATGGGTTCAGAACCAAATTTTCCCTGCAATGTTTTATGTTTCTTTATAAAAAGTTAGCAACGGAAAGGTACTTTTGCGCCGTAGAACAAAAACTGCAAAACGATGCAGCGCCTCGTGCAGAAAACAGGAACAGCCATCCGGCTAACCATTGTGAACTTTTCCGGTTTCAATCGGGCATGCTTCACCGGCTGCAAAAGGCGTTGTTGTATAAATTCTCAAGTTTTAAAATAATATCTGAAATATGGCAAGAACACTTCAATTGCGAGAAGCACTCCGGGAAGCTATGTCGGAAGAGATGCGCCGGGATGAAACCGTTTTCCTCATGGGCGAAGAAGTCGCTGAATACAATGGAGCTTACAAGGTTAGTAAAGGTATGCTCGAAGAGTTCGGCGCCAAACGTGTGATCGATACGCCCATTGCCGAGCTTGGCTTTGCCGGTATCGGCGTTGGTGCTGCCATGAACGGCCTCCGTCCGATCGTTGAATTCATGACCTGGAACTTTGCGGTGCTGGCTTTTGATCAGATTGTGAACAACGCCGCCAAAACACTTTCTCAATCGGCAGGTGATTTCATGTGCCCCATCGTTTTTCGTGGCCCTTCTGGCGCTGCCGGCCAATTGGCTCAGCAGCACTCTCAAACTTTTGAAAGCTGGCTTGGCAATACACCAGGCCTCAAGGTCGTCTCCTGCATCGATCCTGCTGATGCTAAAGGCTTGCTTAAGTCTGCCATTCGTGACAACGATCCCGTCTGCATGATGGAGTCTGAAATGCTGTACGGACACAAGGGGGAGGTCCCTGAAGGCGAATACCTCGTGCCTATCGGGAAGGCAGCGATTCGCCGGGAAGGTACCGATGTGACAATTGTTTCATTCAATAAAATGGTACTTGAAGCGATGTCTGCAGCGGAAGAGCTTGAAGGCATGGGAATATCTGCAGAAGTTATTGACCTGCGTACCATTCGCCCGCTCGATTACCACACATTGGTAGAATCTTTGAAAAAAACTAACCGCATGGTCGTAGTGGATGAGTCCTGGCCGATGTTCGGTGTTTCTGCTGAAATCGCCTACGAAATGCAGAAATACGCATTCGATTACCTCGATGCTCCTGTCACACGGGTGAATTCTGCCGACACTTCATTGTCCTACGCTCCGACTTTTGTCGAGGAATACCTGCCCAATCCTTCCAAGATTATCAAGGCAGTAAAAGAGGTGATGTACGTTAATGCATAGCCTCAAGGTTTTGAGTCCCAGAGTTATTGAGTTGTCCGCAACTCAATAACTCTCAACTCAACCACTTCAGACAACCTTCAGCGCTTCATCCAGATCTTCCATCAACCATTCCGGATCTTCCAGCCCAATATAAAATCGCATCATCGTGAAAGGATAGGGCGGGTTTTCTCTTCCCGGAATGTTGTAGAATGCCGCCATTGGTATTACGAGCGACTCGTGACCTCCCCACGATACGGCAAACAGGAATCGATTTAGCTTTTTGAAAAATGCTTCCACTTTCTCCATTGAATCTGTTTTCAAAAAAACAGTGATCAGTCCGCCGCAGCCGCTCATTTGCTGTTTGGCCAATTCATATTGCGGGAAAGAGGGCAGGAACGGGAACAATACCCGCTCAACCTTCGGATGCGATTCCAGCCATGCCGCAACTTTAGCGGCACTTTCGAAGCTGCGTTTCACCCGTAGTTCCAGCGTCCGTAACCCACGGATAATCAGCCATGCATCGTGCGGGGAAATGATGTTGCCCAAGGTCATTATTTCCGTTTCAAAAATCCTACGGATCATTTTTTTGCTGCCGCAAATGATGCCATTCACAACATCGCTGTGGCCGTTGAGATACTTCGTGCCAGTGTGCATCACCAGATCAATTCCGAATTCGATGGGGCGCTGAAAAAGCGGCGAACAGTTGCTGTTGTCGATGAGGGTGACGATGCCGTGCTGCTTGGCAAGCGCTGCGCAGGCCCGTAAATCCTGCAACTCGAAAGTCATCGTGTTTGGGCTTTCGAGGTACATGAAAGTGGTGTTTGGCTGGATGGCTGCCTCGATGTCAGCGATATCCGTGCCGTCCACGAAAGTGTGGGTGACGCCGAATTTGGGTAAAAAATTCAGCATCAGGTTCTTCGTCCAGGAGTAAGGGTTTTTCACACAAATAACATGGTCGCCTGCTTTCACATTGGCAAGCACGGCCATGGCTGTTGCCCCTGCACCACTGGCCACGACGAGTGCATCTTCAGCTCCCTCAAGGGCCGCCAGTTTTTTTCGTAAAATTTCAACCGTCGGGTTGTTGCCACGGGTGTAGATGTGGTTCGCCAGTTCGTCCTGGACATCGTTGCGGAACTGTTCCAGGCTTTCGAAAGCAAAGTTGCTGCTCTGAATGATGGGGGGCGATACGGCGTTGAAGTAGTTTTTACGGTCCTCGCCGAGGTGCGTGAGAATTTCGCTCAGGTGCATTTTTTAGTTTTTTCGATGGACGGTAAGTGTTTACCGGATCACAATAACGCCTTCGAGGTAGGTGACGGCTTGTCCGCTGATGGCGGTGCGCTTACCCAACAGGTGGCATTTTAAAAAACCGCCTCTTTGTGAAATTTGCCGGGCAGTCATCACTGTTTTTTCCAGTTTTTTTGACCAAAAAGGCACCAGCGTGGTGTGCGCCGAGCCGGTGACGGGATCTTCATCGATACCGAAGGCCGGGAAAAAACACCGTGAAATGAAATCGACCCCTGAGCCGCCTGCGGTTACGATCACGCCTCGTGACTTCAGTTGTGCCAGGGCTTTAAAATCAGGCTCAAGGTTGGCAACAACTGTTTCACTTTCCACCAAAACCAGATAATCTTCCAAGCCTTTCCAGCATTCCAGAATCCTGACGCCAAGGGCTTTTGCAATTATTTCCGGGGTTTCGATTTTCGTTATTTTATCCGTCGGGAAGTCGAGTGTGTACCAGTCGCCGTCCCGTTTTACACCGAGTTTGCCGCGGTGGGAGTCGAAAATGATTTCATCCCCTTCGTAGTCAAGGTGTTCCCAAAGTACGTGGGCCGTTGCGATGGTTGCATGTCCGCAAAGATCGACTTCACATGCAGGGGTGAACCACCGAAGTTGATAACCTTTTCCGTGATTATTTTTTACAAAAAAAGCTGTTTCCGAAAGGTTGTTTTCGATGGCGATATTTTGAAGTGTTTCATCCGGGAGCCAGTGGTCGAGTGGGATAACAGCAGCCGGGTTGCCGCCAAAAAGTTGCCCGGTAAATGCGTCGGCCTGGTAGATTTTTAGTTGCATGGTGTTCTGTTCTGTTTTTTTTTACGGTTATTTTAGCAGCGAGTGGAGATTTGCAAACCTATCGATTTCAGCGGATTTTACCAATAGATGCTAAATTGACTTTGATGGCAAAACTGTTTTACGAAATCAATACTGGCACAGGCTGCATTTTTGAATTTAAAATGCCCTCCATTTATCCCTGAAGTGTTTCATTTGAAAAAAATTACTTTAAAAATTTGATAGTCAGTAGATTAACAGGCACAAGAGTTGTTTTTGTGAAATGTGCGTGATGCTGACGGATTTTCGAAATTTGCCTGATTTCCAAATCACGGGTACTCCCGTTTCATCCGTTTTTTTCTAAGCTAAGTAGAAGAAGAATTGGATCGGTTCGTATTTCCTGCTACTTTCGTTCCTGTTTGAAACAATAAAAAATCACATAGTATTATGGCAAGGAGATCATTGAAAGTTACAGGATTCACACGTTTTATGTTGGTTATGATCATTGTTGCACCGCTGGCTTACATCGGTGCTTCGTATTACAATGGTGAAGACGGAATTCAGAATATTAAAAACCTGCTGAACATAGGCGATAAAACGGAATCGGTCACCGCTCCGGTTTCATCTGAAACAGCTGAAACCAAAGCTGTAAATCAATCCCCTTCCGCAAAAGGATTAGAGGAGGAAGTCAAGAGATTGCAGGATGAACTGGAATTCAAATCCAAGCGGGTAGATGAGTTGTACCTGGAAAATGAGCAGCTGAAACGGAGGCTGGAAAGTGCAGAAAAAGCGCTGGAAGAATCTAAAAAGTAGAAGATTTCTCATACCATCCATGTTCTAATTTTAATCACTTACCAAACACCTTTCTGTCATGTTCGAATTCATTATTACTGCTTTGATCAATGCCGTGGCCGTTTGGCTCGGTGCCCAGCTCCTGCGGGGCGTTACAGTATCAGACTTTTACCGGGCCCTGGTTATCGGTTTAGTTGTTGCGCTGCTCAATGCTTCACTGGGTAGTTTTCTGGACTGGATTTCCACGCCGGTTCGCTGGATAACGCTCGGGCTTTTCAGCCTCGTCGTGGATGCCATCGTTTTGATGATTGCGGATTATTTTCTGAAAGGATTGACAATCAAAAACTTCTGGTGGGCGCTGGCGCTCGCCGTCGTAGTCGGGGTGGTGAATTCGCTGACGCAGTGGATGTTCCACTAAACTGCGAAACCCCTGAGGAAAGACCTGTTTAGCGCATTTGCTTACAGGTCTTTTTTTATCTTAGCGTCCGTTAAAAATTGAACTAAACCTGTAAACGGACAAACTATGCACAAATACACCTTTCCTGCGCTGCTGGTCCTTGTTTTTCTTTTTTCAAACCAGCTTTTTGCTCAGAAGAAGCAAACGAAAGCGCAAACAGCACAAACTACTTCAACAGTAAAATTTCAGGAAAAACTTTACAACTCGCTGCAATGGCGGGAAATTGGCCCATTCCGGGGCGGACGTTCCGCAGCTGTGACGGGCGTGCCCGGCCAACCCAAACTTTTCTACATGGGCGCCACCGGTGGCGGCGTCTGGCGTACCACTGATGGCGGCGGAACCTGGGAAAATATTTCCGACGGATTTTTCGGCGGCTCCATCGGGGCGGTGACCGTGAGCGAAAGCGACCCGAACGTAATCTACGTCGGTGGCGGCGAAGTAACCGTGCGAGGTAATGTTTCTTACGGTTACGGTGTCTGGAAATCAGAAGATGCCGGCACGACCTGGAAACAAATGGGTTTGAAAAACAGCCGTTTCATTCCCCGCATCCGGGTTCACCCGAAAAACCCAGATCTGGTTTACGCAGCCGTTTTGGGTGATATTTTTAAAAAAAGTGAAGAGCGGGGTGTGTATCGCAGCAAAGACGGCGGAAAAACCTGGGAAAAAATTCTCTATGTTGACGATGTGGCCGGCGCCGTGGACTTGACATTTGATCCAAACAACCCACGCATCCTCTATGCTTCTACCTGGAGAGTACGCCGTACGCCCTACAGCCTTGAAAGCGGCGGCGAAGGTTCCGGCCTCTGGAAAAGTACCGACAGTGGGGATACCTGGACGAATATTTCACGCAACGAAGGTTTGCCGAAAGATACCATCGGGATCATTGGGGTAACGGTTTCGCCGGTGAATTCCAACCGGGTTTGGGCGATCATCGAGTCAAACACGGGAGGTGTTTTCCGCTCCGACGATGCTGGAAAAACCTGGCGGAAACTGAACGAGGACCGCTCGCTCCGTCAGCGTGCCTGGTATTACACCCGAATTTATGCTGATACGCAGGATGAAGACGTGGTTTACGTGATGAACGTATCCTACCATAAATCCACTGACGGAGGCCGGACCTTTAAATCTTACAACGCCCCTCATGGCGATCACCACGACCTCTGGATTGCACCGGAAGACCCAAAGCGCATGGTCATCGCTGACGACGGCGGGGCGCAGGTCAGCTACGATGGCGGCGAATCCTGGTCAACTTACTACAATCAACCAACCGCTCAGTTCTACCGGGTAACGACGGACAATCATTTCCCTTACCGGATTTATGTTGCGCAACAGGATAACAGCACCCTTCGAATCCATCACCGGACGAACGGTGGCTCCATCGGCGAAGATGACTGGGAGACAACGGCCGGCTGCGAGTGTGGTCATATTGCCATCGATCCGCTGAACAATGATATCGTTTACGGTGGTTGCTACGATGGTCTGCTGGAGCGGCAGGACCACAGGACCGGTTTCCAGCGTGCCATCAACGTTTGGCCTGACAACCCGATGGGGCATGGTGTTGAAAATATGAAATACCGCTTCCAGTGGAATTTCCCGATCTTCTTCTCACCGCACGATCCCAAGAAATTGTACACTGCGTCCAATCACCTGCATGTGTCAACCAACGAGGGTCAGAGCTGGGAGGTCGTTTCACCTGACCTGACAAGAAACGACCCGTCCAAGCAGGGCCCGTCCGGTGGTCCTATTACCAAGGATAACACAGCCGTGGAGTACTACTGCACCATTTTCGCAGCAGCGGAAAGTCCACGGGTAGCAGGGTTGCTTTGGACCGGCAGTGACGATGGTCTTGTGCATGTGAGCCGCAACGGTGGCAAAACCTGGGACAATGTGACACCGAAGGGCATGCCAGAGTGGATCATGATCAACAGCATTGAGCCCAGCCCATTCGAAGACGGGGGCTGTTACCTTGCAGCTACGAGCTACAAAAACGGTGATTACCAGCCTTACCTATACAAAACTTCAGATTATGGTAAAACCTGGACTAAAATCGTGAATGGCATTGACAATGAGCATTTTACGAGAGTAGTCCGTGCTGATCCCGATCACCGGGGCATACTTTATGCCGGTACGGAAACGGGTATGTACCTGAGTTTTGATGATGGCGCCAACTGGCAGCCTTTTCAGCTCAACCTGCCGGTCGTTCCCATCACTGACCTGGCTGTGAAAAACAACAACCTGATCGCCGCCACGCAGGGCCGCAGCATTTGGATGATTGATGATTTGACGGTTTTGCATCAGCTGAAAGATGATTTGGCGACAAAAAAAGTCCACCTGTTCCGGCCGATGGACAGCTATCGGATGGACGGTTTTCAGCGCAAAAACCTGAAAACACAAGGTACAAATCACCCCGGCGGAGTGACCGTTTTCTTCAATCTGAACGATTTTGACTCCTCAAAAACGGAGGTTAAAATCGCCATTCTGGAAGCGGATGGCACGGTCATCAGGGAGTTCTCAACCAAAGCAAAAGAAAAGAAAGACCAGATGGAGGCGAAGTCCGGAGCGAATACTTTCAACTGGAACATGCGCTATCCTGACGCCAAATCTTTTGATGGCATGGTGCTTTGGTGGGCCAGTTTGAACGGTCCGAAGGCTATCCCGGGCGATTACAAAGTCAGACTCACAGTAGGGGAGGAGGTGCAGGAACAAAATTTCAAAATACTCAAAGATCCACGCTCGCCTTCCTCAGCGGCTGATTTCAAAAAACAATTCGATTTCCTGATTGCCGTGAGAGACAAGGTGAGCGAAGCCCACCAGGCCATCCTCGACATTCGGGACGTAAGGTCACAAACGAAGGCTTTCACCGGACGGCTCGACAAGGAAAACGAAGACCACAAAGTGCTGATTGACCTCTCCAAAGACATGGATTCGATCATGACAAAAGTGGAGACGGAACTTTACCAGACGAAAAACCGCTCGAACCAGGACCCGCTCAACTTCCCGATCCGGCTGACCAACAAGCTCGGCCACCTGAACTCTCTCACCAGCGGAGACTATCCGCCAACGGAGCAGGCCATTGCCGTTCAGCAGGAACTTTCCGCTGAAATCGATAAATGGCTGAAGGAACTAAAGGTGGTGAAAGAGCAGAAACTGCCGGAATTTAACCGGCTGATCAGGGAGAAAGGGGTGGATGTGATTCGGTTGAAGCAGGCGGATTGAGTTTGCGGAACCGTTAGATTCGACATGATTTTATCGAGAACGAAGCCGGCCGGCTTCGTTTTTTTTCAAAATCCCAAATGCAATTCTCCTTTCCGCTTATTTTCACATCTGACAATCTTCAGAATTGTCTCACTTTTGATAAACAGTATTTCTTGCCTGAAACATCATGACTACCGCTGCTGATTTTCAACCAGTTTCACCAGCGTGGCGTAGTCTTGATTGCCTTTTTTCAAGGCATCGAATACGTCCACGATGACACCATTTTTATCAATTAAAAAATTGGCGGGGTAGCCGAATGGATTTTGAAAAACTTCATCTGCCAAGTGTTCGCTGTCGGGCAAAATGGTGTAGGGGATGGGTTTTTTCAATAAAAATTTCTCAACATCCTCCCGTTGATTGAGGCAAATGCTGACGATTTCAAAATCGCCGGAGTCCCATTTCTGGCTAAGTTCAATCAGGTCGGGCAATTCCTCGATACAGGGCCGGCATTCGATAAACCAGAAATTGAGCAGTCGCATTTTGCCTTTGAAATCCTGGTTCGTGACGGTTTTACCGGCCATGTCCGTGGTTGAAAATTCGGGAAGGAAAGCGCCGTTGACGCAGTTTCCGTCAAATTTGATGACGTGTTCTTCCCTCACCGGCTCACATTTTTTCAGCGCATCGCTGTAGCTGATGGCCTGAATCGTCGGCACTTCCTGGCAGGCTGAAAGAAGGAACAGTGAAAAGGCTAAACTGCGGGTGATTTTCATTGAATTCTATTTTTTGCAATGCTAAAACAAATCAGACGCCAACGAGCTGTAAAAACTTCCTGAACTTTGGAACTTTGGTCACTTTGGTTAAAAATTTCCACAAAACTGAACCGGTGAACTATCTAATTGAAACAAGCAGGCTGGGACTCCGGGAACTTACGCCCGGCGATGCCCGTCATTTTCTCGACCTCAACGCCGACCCGGAAGTTGTGAAATACACCGGCGACCCGCCCTTTGAAAGCATCGAATCAGCAAAGGATTTCCTTGAAAAATATGACCAGTACGAAAAGTATGGCTATGGCCGCTGGGCTGTAATTCTAAAAAAATCCGGTGAATTCCTTGGCTGGTGTGGGTTGAAATACCTGCCGGAGCTGGATGAATCCGACCTGGGCTTTCGTTTTTTTAGAAAATACTGGAATCAAGGCTATGCTACGGAAGCGGCGAAGGCCTGCATTGAATTTGGTTTCAAAAAATTAAACCTGAAACGGATTGTGGGCAGGGCGATGGCGGCCAATGTTGCCTCCGTCCGGGTTTTGGAAAAATGTGGCTTTCATTTCCTGAGGGAGATTGATTTTGAGCAGCACCCTGGCAAGTATTTTTACCTGGACGTGTACGAGTTGGACGATGAGAACAGCGATGTGACAATCCGGGAAGAAATGCCTGCTGACCGGGATGCCATTTTTGAAGTGAACAAAGCTGCATTCGGTCAGGAAGATGAGGGCCGGCTGGTAAACAGGGTCCGGGAAGGAGAGCACTTTGTGCCGGGCCTATCACTGGTGGCTGAAATGGATGGGCAGGTCGTTGGGCATATTTTATTTTCTAAAATTCAAATCAATCATCTGAAGGGGCAAACAATCACGCTGGCACTTGCACCTGTGACCGTTTTACCGGCACACCAACGAAAGGGTATTGGGAAAATGTTGAATAGAGCCGGGCTACGGAAGGCATATTCACTTGGTTTTACCTCCGTCATTGTGCTTGGGCACCCTGAGTACTACCCGAAATTTGGATTTGAAAAAGCCTCAAAATGGAGCATCCGTTGCCCTTTTGAGGTAACGGATGCTGCTTTTATGGCGATCGAACTGGTTCCAGGCTCGTTAGAAAAAATGGCCGGAACGGTCAGTTATCCTGCAGAGTTTCAGGAAGAATAAAATTAGCTATCTCACCTGAATTATCCCATCTCAACTTTCAGGACGTGAAGCGGGAAACGTTCAGGGTTGAGTTCCACAAAATTCCAGTCGTTAAACCAGTGATAAACCTCACCGGTTAACAAGTCGGTTACTTTCAGGTTGAACCAACTGCCTTTCAAGCCCAGTAGTGCTTTCGGCACTTCCACATGGCCGGTTTGGCGGTTGTTGACATCTAGGTTGATGATACACCATACGAGATTCTTTTTGTCGAGGGAGACTTTGACGAAACCCAGGAACTGGTCATTGTCTGCGTTGGTGAAGTGAATATTGAAAGTATTGTGAAATGCGGGATTTTCCTTTCTGATACGGTTGAGCCGGGTAATAAAATCTGTCAGCCGGTTGCGATGTTCCCAGTCAAAATGCAGAATTTCATACTTTTCAGAATGCTGGTAGCGCTCCTTGCTGCCGGGGTACCGTTCATTGTACATCAACTCGAATACCGGGCCGTAAATACCGCAGTTGGAGGATAAAGTGGCTGCAAGTGCGTAACGAAGCAGGAATGAATTCGGGCCTGCGTCAGCCAAGTAGCTTGGCAGTATGTCAGGTGTATTGGTGAAAAAACTCGGATGCAGGTATTCCTTCGTTTCGCTCTGTGTTACCTCAATCATATAATCCTGTAACTCCTTAATACTGGTTTGCCAGATGAAGTTGGAGATGGACTGGTTAAAGCCGGACTTTGCGAGTTCTTCCCGGATAACCCGCCGGGTGAATGCGCCGGAGAAAAAGATGACCTCCGGGTATTTCTTTTGTACTTCTTGAATCACCCAATGCCAGAAAGCAAACGGCTTGTGGTGCGGCGTACTGGCATAGAAAATTCGGACACCTTTTTCCGCCCAGAAAAGAAACACACTTTTCAATTCATTCCAGAGGTTTTCCCAGTCGTCGCATTCAAAATTAAAATCGACGATGTCCATGTAGTTGAGCGGCGGAACTTCTTCCACCTGCAAACTGCCATCCGGCAACCGGAAAAACCAGTCCGGGTGATCCTTGATGTAGGGGTGATCGAGCGAACAACGTAGGCTGACATCCAACGCCAGTTCGATGCCGAGACCTGCCGCTGATTTAGCAAGTTTTTCAAAATCTTTGATGGTACCAAGCTCAGGATGGACAGACTTGTGGCCGCCCTCCTCACTTCCTGCCGACCATGGCGAGCCTACGTCGTTGGGATTGGCAATCAATGTATTGTTTTTTCCTTTGCGATTAGTCTTTCCAATCGGGAAAACCGGCGGCAACAACAATGTGTCGAACCCCATCTCTGCGATGCGGGGCAGGCGGTTTTCACAATCCTTCAGCGTGCCATGTTTACCTGGCTTATCAGCGGCCGACCTTGGAAACATGAGATACCAGGCGCTGAAAAGCTCTTTCGGTCTGCCAACCCGTACTTTTAGTTTTTGATCAAAAACAGTTTGGAATTGCTTCAAAGGGCAATTGGCAATGGCGGTGGCGAACTCCTGGCTTAAAACCAGTGATACCGCCTCATGATAGTTTGTGTCATTTTCCAGCAGTTTTATCCAGGATTTAAGCAGACTTGCTGTTGGTTTGTCGGCGCCTCCGGCAGCTTTTTTCAACAACTCAACGCCAATCAACAGGTCGGTAGCCAGGTGCTGTCCGAGGCTGTGCTTCCGGATGAAATTGTTGTGCCAGCTGGCGAGGTGGTCAACCCAGGCTTCGATTTTATAATCATACATTCCTTCCGACTCCACGGTAAATGACCCTGCCCAGGACTCGCCATTCGTGTGGAAAAGCGGAGCCTCGCTCCATTTTTTCTCATCGGATTTTTTGTATAAAACTGCGGCTTTGATGGTGTCGTCTCCATCACAGTAAATATCAGCTGAGACGTTAACATCTTCTCCGGGAACTCTCTTGATGAAATATTTACCACCTTCAAGAGCGGGTTTCACGTTGGTTATGATGGTACGGTTTCTCATTTTCTTTTAAATATAGAATTTGTCAATAAATGTTAGTGAGTGGCAAAAATGACACCCTCAAAGGTAATTTGAACTTTGAACTCCGCCAACGTTATTTCATAAAACTCGGCTAAAGCTTCTTCTCAGGTTCTTTTTATGGCAGGAAAAATAGCAGTAATTCATGAATCAGAAAGGCCTGAAGTATCTTGGTTTTAAGGTTGACCGCCGCTTTTTAGGATTTTAGCTTTGATGTCGAAATATAATTTCATTTCTTGTTGCTGAATTAACCTTTCATTTCATAAATAAAACTTTTTTTCCATGGAAAATGAAATCCTTGACTCCCCTGACCGTTACGGCTTTTCACCGGAATATGCTGGATTCTGGCTGCGTGCAGCGGCTTACCTCATTGATGCCATCATTATGACGGTGGTAGGTTTGGTAATTTACGGTACCATCGGTGGTGACTTCCTCGAACCTAATGTATTTTCCCGCATCTTGGTAGCATTAATTAGTGTTGGCTATTTTGTCTATTACGAAAGTTCTGAAAAACAAGCGACTTTCGGCAAACAGGCGATTGGCATTGTCGTCACTGACATCCATGGCGGACGCATCTCTGTCGGGCAGGCTGTCGGGCGGTATTTTTCCAAAATTCTCTCTGCGATGATTCTTCTCATTGGTTTTTTCATGGCTGGTTTTACAGATAAAAAACAAGCGCTTCACGATATGATCGCGGGGACGCTGGTTGTAAAAAGACAGGTTTAGGTTCAGCTTTCAAGAAAATGAAAAGCGGCCTGCGAGGATGAACCCGGCAGACCGCTTTTTTATTGCTAAAAATTCAGCGTCAGTTATTAACGACGGCCACCACCTCTGTAGTTTCCGCCACCGCCACGGCCGCCTCTTCCGCCGCCACGACCACCTCTGTCGCCGCCACGATCCTCTCCTACACCATCATCGTCGGGAGCGCCGTTAGGGCGAGGCATGAGTGCCTTGCGAGACAAGCGGAATTTGCCTGTTTTCTTGTCGATGCCGATCAGTTTAACCTTGACCGGATCGCCTTCCTGAAAGACATCTTCCACTTTGTCAATGCGGGAGTGTGACATTTCAGTCACGTGCAACAAGCCGCTTTTGCCAGAGAATTCAACAAACACACCGTAAGGCATAACTGTTTTTACGACTGCGTCGTAAACATCGCCCTCGGATGGCATGAAAGTGATTTGCTTGATACGGCTGACAGCAGCATCGATGCTTTCCTTGTCTGGGCTGGCAACATTTACAATTCCCTGATCGCCAACTTCGGTAATGTTGATAATTGTGCCGGTTGTACTTTGGATTTCCTGAATGATCTTGCCACCAGGGCCAATGACGGCGCCAATGAAACTCTTGTCGATGATGAGTTCCACGATTCTCGGAGCATGAGGCTTGAGGTCTTCTCTTGGTTCAGCAATTGCTTCTGACATTTTATCCAAAATATGCAGGCGGCCGGCTTTAGCCTGGATGAGCGCCTGTTCGAGCAACTCGAAAGAAAGACCATCGATTTTGATGTCCATCTGGCAACCGCAAATACCGTTTTTGGTACCGGTTACTTTGAAGTCCATGTCACCGAGCGCATCTTCGTCTCCGAGGATATCGCTGAGGATGGCAGCTTTGCCGTCTTCTGCGATCATACCCATGGCAATACCGGAGATGGCAGATTTGAGTTGAACACCTGCATCCATGAGGGCCAGTGAGCCTGCGCAAACTGTAGCCATGGAGGAAGAACCGTTACTTTCGAGAATGTCTGAGACTACTCTGACAGTGTAAGGAAAATCTTCCGGCATTACCTGCTTGATGGAACGGCTGGCGAGGTTGGCGTGTCCAACTTCACGGCGGCCCGGACCACGCAGCGGCTTCGTTTCACCGACAGAGTAGGGTGGGAAGTTGTAGTGCAGGATGAATTTTTCATAAGACTGCTCCAGCGCATTGTCGATCATCATTTCATCCAGCTTCGTACCCAGTGTAACGCTGGTCAGTGCCTGGGTTTCACCACGGGTGAAAACCGCAGAACCGTGTGGAGAAGGCAGGTAGTCGATTTCGCTCCAGATGTGGCGAATCTCGTCAGGTTTACGGCCGTCGAGGCGAACGCCGTCATTCAAGACCATGCTGCGAACGACTTTTTTCTTTAGTTCGTCAAAGTAACGTTCGGTCAGGCCGGCGTTTTCTTCCATGAACTCTTCGCCTTTCTCTTCGGTGATCTTTTCGACCACTTCATTCTGGATTTCCTCCAGGCGGTTTTTACGTTCCTGCTTTTCGAGGAAAGCTTTGGCTACTTCGTAAATTTTATCTTTTGCCAGTTCGGCAACACGATTTTTGATTTCTTCATTTTCGGGCAGCCCTTCAAACTCACGCTTATTCAGTGCAGGACCTCCCACCTTCTGGGCGAGGTCGAGCTGAGCCTGACACTGTACTTTGATGGCGTCGTGAGCATGGCGGATGGCGTCAACGAGGTCACGCTCTGAGCATTCTTTAGCTTCGCCTTCCACCATCATGATGTTTTTAGCATCGGCGGCGACGATGAGGTTAATGTCGGCATTTTCAAGATCCGACTTGTTCGGATTGATGTGAAAACTGCCATTGATTCTCGCTACACGAACTTCGGAAATTGGCCCTTGCCAAGGAATTTCGGAGATAGTGAGTGCAGCTGAAGCGGCCAGTGCGACGAAGGCATCCGGCGGCACGTTTTTGTCAGCGGAAATCAGGTTGATGATTACCTGCGTGTCTTCCATGAACCCATCAGGAAAGAGCGGACGAATAGCCCTGTCTACCAATCGGGAAATCAAAACCTCGTAATCAGAAAGTTTTGACTCACGACGGAAGAAGTTGCCCGGAATACGACCGGCGCTTGCAAATTTTTCCTGATAATCGACTGATAGCGGAAAAAACGATTGTCCTTCACGGACTTTTTTAGCAGCAACAACCGATGCGAAAATCATCGTGTTGCCTACTCTTACAACGACTGAACCATCGGCCTGGGCAGCCAGTTTGCCAGTCTCAATCGTAACCTCCCTGCCGTCGGGCAGGTTGAAGGAGGTAGTGATAGGAATTTGTTTACCCATTTTAAAAAATTAGTTAGCGATTCAACAGGTTGTTGAACCATGATTATGATTTAGGACACTGTATAATCTTGTTGTTAGATTGTATTGTTTTGGTCTCATACAGCTGATGATGATATTCCGGTCAAACAGGTCGCCGGTGAGTTGTAAGGGTCAGTGTTCAAACGATTTCCCAAATCAACATTCTTCATCTTTCTGAAAATTCCTTTTGCTGAAGAGGACGCTTGGGAGAGAATTGTCGTAGCGATTTTTGTGCTTCGAACCAGCGAGTGAATGGAAAAAGTGTTCCGCAAAATGCGAAACACTTTTTCATTGATGTCTTATCCACGAATACCCAACTTGCTGATCAGTTCCCGGTATTTCTGAATATCTCTTTTTTTCAGATACTCAAGGAGCCGCTTCCGCTTGCCTACCATGGCAAGCAATGCACGACGGGTTGTGTGATCTTTTTTGAATGAATTCAGGTGCTCTGAAAGACTTTTGATTCGGTAAGTAAACAAGGCAACTTGACCTTCAATCGAACCGGTGTTTTTCTCATCTCCACCGTATTCTTTAAAGATTTCGTTCTTTTTCTCGCTGGTTAGATAAACCGCCATTTAGATTTGTGTATTGTGCGAAAACCCGGTGAACGGTGCTGTAACCTGCTGCGTTTTTTTTCTAATCGCTTGATAGTAAGACGATTATTGTGAAAAAGCAGCCTGGCGCTCACCTGTTTTCAGCCGTTAGTGATTACGAAAATCAGTTACAGCGGCGCAAAGGTAATCTTTTTTGGTTCAGTTTCTATCTGGTTGAATATTTTTGTTAACAGGAATTCCTTGCATCTGACAGGCTTTTGTGAAAAATCAGCGGCGCCGGAACTTAGGCTCCTGTTGCCAGCGAAAACCAATTTTCAATCCGGCGTACAATTGGCGGATGTTTGAACTCACCGCAACAGCTTCGCTGCTAAAGCCAGGCAGGTTATTCCAGGTGTTGTCCGGCGAATAATACATTTTTACCATCGGTGTAACGGTGAGAAAATCAGAGATGCCGAGGTCCAGCCCGGCGCCTCCGCCGATGGCCCACGTCAGGTTTTCGTCTTCATATTGCTGGTCAGTTTCGTACCGGTTGTGCAATTGCCAGATGCCGGGTGAAACTTGAATAAAAAATCCTTTCGTGAAAAAATTACCCGTTTTCGACCAGGTCGGGCAGTCACAGTCACTTTCAAAATCGAATGGATAAATATTGGTGTTGAAATAAAAACCAAGGATACGGTGCTCAAAATTGGACGTCCCGGCCATGTTTTCGAAGCGCTCGTAACTAAGCTCCGGCAAAAACTCTATCCGGCGGTTTTTGAGCCGGAACCAGTAATTCACAGCTGCGGCGTACCCTGTTGCCGAACCTGGGTTTTCTGCAAACTCACTTCGGAAATAATCATCCCAGCTATCGGCCGTGAAGGTTTTGTAGGCACCGGAAAAGCCAATTTGACCACTCACCTGGCAAAGTGCACAAGTGGTGAAAACAAGAAGTGCAAGTATATTTTTCATGTAACTGTTTTTCAGATTTCTGGCCGGTAAAATGCCATATTTTGAACGATGTTTTTGCAGTGGTATTGCATCTGCTGTTGTAGGACATTGTGAAGTGCCGGCAACAATCTTATGGCTGCGGCAAATTTCAAAATTCCATCTTGTAATAGGAAATATAGCTTTTTTCAATTTTAGAAAAAAAGCCTACCGGGAGTATCTCCGGCAGACTTTTAATAATACTCAGAAAGGTTGATCCCGGTTTTGGGTTAAAACAGCAAACCGAAACGTATTATCTGAAATTTCATAGTTTTTGCGGGCTTTAACGATTTACCGGAATCTTGCTCATCAGCTTCAGGTTGGCCGGATCGTCAAAATTGTACTGGTAAAAACCATCATCGCCAATTACGAGCAGCAAATTGGCGCCTCCCGGCAAAGCGATAGCATCAAAAGCATGCAGTCCTTTTTCATGATCGAGCAAATGCTGGTTCAGCGCAGCGGGGTCTGTGATGTCAAAGGACTTTAAACCAAAGCTGCCCTCACATAGAAACAGGCTGTTGTTTTTGATGGAAAGACCGTGTGGGTTATCCATCGGAAAGGACTTCACCAAAAATGGATTCGTGATATTGGAAATGTCAACGAGGTCAAGTTGGTTGTTGAAACCTTCGCAGTTGGTGCCATCCCGAAGTGTGACGTAGGCAAAATTATCCTTCACAACCACCGGGTCGCAGGCCGTTGCGTGAGCAAATGAAGCCAGCATGGAAGGCATGGTTGGATTGCTATTGTCAAAAATAAACATACCGCTGTTAGAGCCGATGAAAAGCTTGTCTTCATATGGGAAGATTGTTTCAATACCCCAGCCAATGTTTACAGTGCTTGCCTGGGTGGGGGCCGTAGCTTGCGTAAGATCAAAAACGTTAAGATTGAAATCGTCTACGACGTAGAGATAATTGTTGACAATTGTAAAACGTGCCATCGAACCGCCGATTCCTGTGCCTCCACTTGCCTCTGATGAACTGGAAGACAATACTGATACATCAGCGTTAAATCCTCCGAAGTCAATCAATTCGTCTTTATGCCTGTACAGGCCGCCGTATGATTCACAATCCATTACCTCCGTAACCGGAGTTTCCTGGTAATACACAGCCACCTGGTTGTTCTGGACATCTTCCCAAAGTGGCGGAAAAACGTTTTCAGTACGGCTAATCAGTTGATAATCATTGAGATTGATAGTCAATAGGTCGATGTAACTATTGGCATAGAGCAGGCCGTTTTTGATCGCCATGTCTTCGTTGCCGGGAATGCTGATAAAGCCGGTGTTCACCGGATTGGCAGGGTCAGAATTGTCGATGACGTGGATGCCTTCCCGCCGTTCGTTTACAAAAATCTGATTGTTGTAGTAGTAAATCTTTCCTGGGTTTTTGAGCTCCCTCGGAGCTTCGGATACGACTTCGCCGCTGTGAATTTCAGCTAACGATTTGAACACTGGCTCCACTTTGATGTAGGATACCGTACGCTCACATTTATCTTTCAGGCAGCTTTGGGTAGTGAAACCCAGTAGGGTAGTCAGTACGAGGAGTAAAAAATGATTCGTCTTCATAATTGTAGAATTAATGTTGAAGGAGCTGGATTGTGATTTTAGTTTAAAACACAAAATTACAACATCCGGATGCTATCGGTTAAGACAGGTAACCGGGTCAAAATGGTTGGGTAGGGCGGTGGATGTGAGATTACAGTTAAATAAAATTGGTTTACGATTAAAATATATCGGAAACCTGGAAGGTTGACTGTCTGTTGATCTTAAATTCGTCGACTCAAAGTATACAACATTCCCTGCCTGAATTGCGCCAGTTGGCGCATGTAATCAGGATTCTGTTATTTTTGTGGTTAAAATTGCATGGCTGGACTTTCCCGCCCTGTGTTTTGGTGTAAACAAAAATTGATCACTAATTGCCGCAATTCGCTGATAATCAGCCTGAAACGGCACTATGAACTCTCTGAAATATGCGTTCCTTCATCACTTTGTCCCTATTTGTAATTCTGTCGATCCTGTCGGCATGCAAAGACGAACCCAAGCAACCTGCATTTAGCCAAAACCTGCTCACCGGCCGCTGGGAAATTGACAAGGCATGGCGCAATGGCAAACAAACCGAAACGCTGACCGATACCTACTACGAATTTGATGAGGATGGTAAAATGCGAACCAATCTGACACCAACTTTGCTGGACGATGAGTTTGATTACGAATTTTCAGGAACCGAAATCATGCAGAAAAGTGAGCCTCCGGTCACTTACACCATTGAAAATCTCACGGATTCATTGCTTGTTTTCAAAATGACCATCAACAATTATCCCTTCCGTCTTCAGCTCAAGAGCGCCGTAGCTGCCCAAACTGAAGTGGATTCCACCGACGCACTCTGACGCTGATAAGTTGGGGAGAACTATGATCATTTCAAGGTTGCTGCTCCTGTATTTTTTTGTAAAAACCTAACAGTACTTTTTCTTCGTTTTCCCAGGTAAAGATATTGGCTGCTTCCCGGCAATTAGCTGCGAGTTGCCTGTAAAACTCTTTGTCGCTTCGCAATTTTTCCACTGCTGCCGAAATGGAGGCAACGTCCAGCTTTTTTAATAGTAAAAACACCTCATACTCCCGGTTGATTCGCCGATACTCCGGAAAGTCCATGTTCAGGGAGGGCAGACCTGCCTGAACGTAGTCGAAGGCTTTGTTGGCCAGGGAGTAGTAGTAATTTAATCCTTTTGCTTTTAGTAAGTTAAGTCCGAGGTCTGCTTGTGGGGTAAGCTTCGAAAGCTCGTCAGGCGGCACCTTGCCCAGGAATTTTACCCTTGATTCTACGCCCAGTTGAGTAGTAAGCAACCGTAAATGTTGCGACAGGTCACCTTCACCGGCAAGCCACAAAACTGCATCCGGAAGATCTGCCATCGCCTCGATTGCTTCTTCCAGTCCCCGGCCATCGTTTAAAACGCCCTGGTAGAGCAGGGTGAAGGGTTGAGTTTTTTGTTCAAAATTTTCGGGAGGAAGCGGCTTTTGCCAGGGTACGTTGCGAATGACTTCGAAGCTGGTGCCGTATTTTTTTTCAAAAACTTCAGCCAAACTGTGGCACACCGTGTATGCGTATTTTAACCTTGGAATAATCATGCGGGCCACCCACTCCCAGACACGCTGAACTCCCGGCCGTTCGACGACTTCGGGTACTTCGGTAAAGTACTCGTGGGCATCGTACACGCAGATTTTGCCTCGAATTTTTGACACAACGAAACCCGGAAGCAAGGTGTCGAGATCAATGGAATTGACTATGTCAAATTTGGAAAAAAGCAGAAAAAGCGTCAGTCGCAGATTGTACTCCAGGTAGAACAGTTTGCCTTTTTTGAAAAAAAGCCGGAGCCGCTTTTGCCGGAATGGCTGAGGCGAAAGCGGAATGGACGAAGGAAGCACCCTCCCCACCAACGTGACTTCAAACCCGGCAGCAGCCAGACTCGAGCAAATCCTTAGCATCCGTTGATCGAAAGTGAGGTCGTTGGTGACGGTGCAGATAATTTTTTTCATGCTCAGGATTTCCAGGTCAGCAAATCACTTTCCCTTACGATGAGTCCTTCGTCGAGTAAAAACTCCAGAGCCTTTAGGACGAAAGGGTGCCGGTTAGATGAAAAAGCTTCCAGTATTTGTCGTTCGCTGAGTCGTTCCTTTTTTAGCAACTGGCTGATTTTCAATTTGTAACGTTCGTAATCATTGGTGGAAAGCTCTGACTTTGTTCTGCCGAGGCAAACATCGCATACGCCGCAGGGTGCTGATTTTTCACCAAAATACGCCAGCAGTTGCTCACTGCGGCAGCGGGGTGTTGTTGCGTATTCAATCGCTTTTCGGATTCTCCATGCGTATCGTTCCTTCCGGAAGTTGTACTGTTCGAGGTCGATGGTCAGGTTGTCGGCGTTCACTCGCTCCCGGATGAAAACGATTTGCGGTTTGTCTTTGGCGGGCCGGTAGTCAATAATATTTTCCTTGTCCATTTGGTGCAATGCCGGTATGACGGATTCGACCGGGGCTTTCAGCACTCTTGCTATTTGGTATTCATTGATGTTAGCAAAGTTATTAAAGGCCCCCTCGGTGAGCCTGAGCAGTGTTTTGATGAGGATGTCGAGTTTTGGGTTTTTTAGTTGAAAATCGTAAAGCTGTTCCCTGTTGACTTTTACCATAAAACTTGACGGCAGATAAATGGACTCCGTCATGGCAATCCATCCTTCCTGCTCCAGAATTTTAAGGCAGGAGTAAGTTTTCAGTACATCCAGTTTGAAGTTTTTACAAAAAAGAGTGATGTCGAAGTCGAAACTTTGAAATTCACCCCCTCCAACCGCCAATTGGAAAAAGCTACCCAGCGCCCGGTAAGTTTGCCGGATTTCAGAAAGGGGAGGGAAGGATACTTCAAGGCTGCGTTCCAGCATCAGTCGATCACCGTGAGCGTAAAGCAGGACAGCAAACGATTTTTTTCCATCCCTGCCACCCCTGCCGGCTTCCTGAAAATAAGCTTCGAGGCTGTCGGGCAAGTCGAGGTGAACCACTGACCGCACGTCCGGTTTGTCGATGCCCATGCCGAAGGCATTGGTGCAAACCATGATGCGGATTTTACCAGCGACCCAGTCGTCCTGCTTCCTGGACCGCTGCTCGGTTGTGAGGCCTGCGTGGTAGTAGTCAGCTGAGATTTTATGCTCCGCAAGGAAACGGGCCATTTCTTTGGTCAGCTTCCGGTTTCGAGCGTAAACGATGCCGCTACCTTTGATTTTGCGGACGATGTCTAACATTTTCTCCTTTTTGTTTTCCTCCGGCAATACCACGTAGGCCAGGTTTTCCCTGCTGAAACTTTTTTTATGAACATGCTTTTTTTTGAAATCAAGCCGTTCCTGAATGTCGTTGATTACTTCAGCAGTGGCAGTGGCGGTGAGTGCGAGTACCGGTGTGTCAGGGATAAACTGTCGGATTTCTGCAATCTGAAGGTAAGGTGGGCGAAAGTCATAACCCCATTGTGAGATACAGTGGGCTTCATCAACGGCCAAAAGGTTAACATCCATGCGTTTGATGCGTTCCCGGGCCAGGTCGGTAGTTAAGCGTTCAGGGGAGAGGTATAGAAATTTCACGGCGCCATGAGCGCAGTTGTCCAGAATGCGATCAATATCTCTGTAATGCATGCCGGAGAAGATGGCCTCGGCTGTGATTCCCCGTTTTTTGAGGTTGCTGACCTGATCTTTCATCAGGGCGATAAGTGGAGAGACCACGATGCAGATACCTTCTTTACAAAGCCCGGGTACCTGGAAGCATATTGATTTGCCACCTCCGGTCGGCATGAGCGCAAGGGTATCATGCCCGTCGAGAACAGATTGGATGACCTCGTCCTGCATAGGCCTGAATCCATCGTATCCCCAGTATTTTTTAAGTATCTCGTGTGGTTGATTCACAAAAACAGCATTTGAGGGTTTCGGGTCTGAGTATTTAATGAAATACGAAGTTAGAGAAACCTGTGAACCCACAAATTTTCAAAAGTAAAAAGGTGTTTAGGTAGTACACCCAAACACCTTTTCCAAAAAATAGAGATTTGATTTTGGAACTAACATTGCTGGTGAGTCGTCAAAAATTGGTTTTGTTTGTTTGCTTTTAAAGCTGTCAATTCCCGGAGTGATTAAGGCTCTGAACGGTTGATTTTATATGCTTCACTCCGTGCAGTATTACTGGTAAAAATCATGTTGTTGTCATCAGGGTAATTTCCAACGAAATCGCAATCGGACATTTCCAGGTAACACTTCTCATCTCCGTTCAGAGAGAAGACTGCACCGCCACGAAGGTAGGCTGCGTTTTCCCTGAAAGTACAATTGTCAAGTGTGAGGCTGCATACACCTGTTTCAGTTGCGTTGCAAATGGCACCGCCGTAGGTGCCCATATTCCTTTCAAAAGTACAGTTTGTGAAGGTCGGATTGCTTTTGCCATTCAGCCTGCCATCATTGTAAACGGCTCCGCCATCAAGTCCTGCTTCATTATTTTTAAAAACACAATTCACAAAAACAGGGCTGCTGTTGCCTGCTCTTCCGTTGTTGTAAACTGCTGCACCATCCCGACCGAAATTACCAATGAAAGTGCAATTACGGATAACAGGAGTTGAAGTTGAATTATGACCATCATTAAAAAGGCCGCCGCCGCAGCGGGTTCGGTGTCCTTCGGAGGCATCGCCGTTTGCATTTCCACCTGTTATCGTCAGCCCATCCAATAATGTTTCTGCAGCTACGCCTTTGATAAGCAGGACATTGTAAGAGTTGTCTGCAACACCTGGCTGGGCTATTTCACCGGAAAGAATTGTCTGATTTTCAGAGATATTCCGCTGCTCAGGCGATGTTTCAGTGCCAACAAAGCCACCGAAAATTTTAATTCCATTTTTTATTTCAAAGGAGATATTTCTATCTGTCCCACTTGTTGGCTTGTAGATCCCTTTAGCCACCCAAATCTGGGTGCCGGGAGTGGCAGATTTGATGGATTTAGCCAGATCGCCGGTGGCGTCTGACCATGAAGTTCCTTTCCCTTTGGCGTCCTGCTGGACGTAAATAATTTGTGCGTCTGCCAGGCAAACAGTTGCCATGAACAGAACAGCAAGCATGGTCGGTTTCAATGCTGTTTGTGTTTAGTCGGTTATCAAAAAATGTTCAAATGAAATTTTAGGGTACTTCAACAAAGAATACCATGGGAAGAAACTCTAATGCAGAACTGAAAATAGGCTGTAGCCTATAAAAATAGGGGAGTAGGAGATAATTTGAGGGTAAATAATGGGAAATTGGCCTTCCTGGATTAAAAATCTCTCTTTCGTGTGCAAAGATAAAAACTTTATTCATTTTAAAAAATGTAAATTGATTTTTCTTTGGAAGTAAATGAAATTTTTTCTTTGCAATACTTTCAATCTGAATTTCCCTACCAAATCAAATTATTTCTGCACAAAGATTCTACATGATACTGTATTCCCAAATTTTATTTGCCAATCGTTACGGCAATTGACAGACCTGCAAAAAAGTACATGTCATTTCCATTTGGATTTCCCCGCTCGCTGCCGTGAGGGTTATGGGCAGCCGTTGCATCTACCTCAGGGCTCCGGTATGCCAGTGTTGCAGCCATGGGGTTAAATTCGGTCAGCATTTGCAGGTCGGGATAATCACCACTTACGTCGTCGAGGTAGTCGGTGAAAGTTCTCCTGAATCCAAGTTCAACACCCATGCAAGACCATCTGGTAGATCGAATTTTGAAGCCGAAACCAAAAGGGATGGCAGCCTGAATTCGATTATACTTTTCAGAGTAGCCTTCCATACCTTGTCCTTCCGTGCCTAAGGGCTGAAGCTCGTACCATTTGTCCAGGTATAATGTTTTTGGGTTAAAGTAAAACCCTGAAACACCCCCAAAAAGGTAAGCTGAAGCCATGTATCCGACCAGTCGTTTGGAGTGGTGTTCTTTGCGTATGCCAAAATTCATGAAATTGAATTCTGCCTGTACGCCGGCTTCGTAAATAGGCGAATAGAAACTAAGGTTGCGCTTCCAGGCCCGCTCTACGGTCGGATAGTGGGAGTCGTTGCCCGAAATTGCCCCTTCGTAGAAGTGCGTCTTGATGGAAAAGCAGTTGTCGATGTTGTATCGTAGGAATAGCCCTCTTGCCTGGTGAATTTCAAGCACTTCAAAATGCTGTTGCTGAAGGTCTCCCATATAGTGGGAAATTCCGAAAAAGAAACCAACGTCCAGGTTTCGCTGGCCAATAACCAATGCAGGCAACAGGGACAGTGTTACTGTCAATGCAATAATGTGATGTGATCTCATAGCACGCCGGGTTTGAGTCAATACAGTGTTTAATCACTGTAAGACTGTGAAAGTGCTGAACATGAAGATTCAGCCGTCGTTAGTCAATTAAAAAATACGAGGGGATATGCTATGGGAAATCTTATAAAAACAAAATTCGTTTTGGATGAAACCAAATAAACAAATTTGCGGCCAATTTATGTTAAAAAATATCTGTGCTGATTTTTATCATTGATCCAGCATCTGGATTCATTGCATTAGGCTGAATGCGCCTTTACATCTAAACCAATGTAAATCAGCCGATTCGAAGGCGTCGGGCAGCGGATGGGAAATGTTCTTTCATCCCTCAGCAGGTCGTGAAGGAAGAATTTACAGAAAGCCCTTAAAAAATAAAGCCTTGCCGTTTGAAGGTTAAAACGCTTAGACTGAGGCTTCAACCTCTTCTATGACCCTAATGCCAGATTCGATGGCGCCGTGAACGGTGCCGCTGTGTCCCTTGAAGTGGGTTGCCTCGCCGGCAAAAAATATTCTGTCATCAACGGGGGCAGCCAGTTCTTTTCTGAAAATCAATCCTCCTCCGACAATAGGGTAGGAGTAAGCACCTTTGATGAAGGGCTCTTTGGACCAGTCCATGATGTAGGAGCCATTTTCGAGCAGGCTTTGAGAAGCAACACTGCCGGAAGAAAAAATACTATCTAGATGTGAAAGAATGGTGCCTGCGGCATTGCTTCCCTGAGCACTGAATTGTTCTGCCTTTTCACCCATGATGAATGCCGTTAACACCGGCATGTCACTCCTGCTGTAACTTGGCGCCCAAATTTCGGGAACATCGTTGTAGCCAATAATGGAGCCCAGATTAGGCACCAGTATGTCCTTCCAAAACCGCTGACTGAATTTAAAGATGACTTTCATACCCGCCCCCATACCAATATTGTCAATCGCAGCCGTTTTAGTGGACGGCAGGCTTGGGCTGAATGTGATATCACCATCCTGAAGGATTTTCAGGGGAACGGTGACGATCGCACGGTCAGCTTCCCAGACCTTGCCAGTCTGATCGGTAAGGCGAACTTTATTGCTTTGATAATCAATCACTTTTACCTGGACACCTTTTTTTACCTTGCTCATCACCGGGCTGAATTTTGATTCCAGAACGGAGAGCATACTTCTGTTTTTCAAACCATAACTTTGATCGCCGGCAGTCCATAAAGCATCTTCCTCAGCGATGCCCTTGATGCTCAGTCTGTTGTTGGAAGTGCCGTATTCATTGCCGATGAGACCGTTGACTACGCCGAACATGTTCCAGGAAATTCCGGAAGTGGCCAGGTGTTGCTCGACTGTTTTGTCCGGGCCAGTGTAAGTGGTGGCGTTTTCAACAAAATTCATGGACTTGATGAATTCATTGTACTGATTTGCCTGGGGCTCACTTTTTAGTGCAAGTTCGTTTGGGTTGGAGAGGTCCTGCCTGAAAAAGTAAAAGTCTTCCGTGTCTGCATTCAATAGTTCTGCTCCGGATTGCTTAACGATATTGTACCACTCCGACTGTTTACCGTGAATTTCTTCAGCGCCCAGTTCTATGTCAAAATCAGCAAAACCACTCAGGTGTCTGACCCTGCCGCCTACTTGCCCGGAGGCTTCGAGAATGGTGACATCGAACCCCCGTTCGTTGAGGTACCAGCCTGCGTAAAGCCCGGCGGCGCCGGCACCTACCACAATTACTTTGTAATTCTTGAATTTCTTGATGGTCGGAATGAGGTCGTCATCTTGTTTATCGCAGGAGCTAAAAAGGTAAGGAGCAGCAACCGACGCAGGCAGGGCATAGCCTAATTGTTGGATAAATTTACGTCGTTTCATGGAAGTGGATTTTGATTTAAAAAAGTGAGTGATATGGTTTGCCTGAAGGGAAAAGGTGTATTGGGCAAAACTAATGAAGGGAAGTTTCTCACAGGTAAACTTACACTCTCTTTGTCGATTGGACAACGTTTAATTTTATCAAAGTAATTGCGGCGTCACTTTTTCCTTTTGAGAGAGGCGAAGATGTTTTGATTTCCCGGCAGTGTTTTTACTAAAATAAAAAGCCACTTGCGAGTTGATTCACAAGTGGCTTCCAATTTATTTTGACGAATTCAATCGGGTGATTAAATACTATCCTTTTTATTTCTTCGTAACAACTTTGACATTCAGGTCAAACTCATCGTAGATAGTCTTATCGCCCAGGCTGTCGAAAAAGCTGCCGGAGCCGTAGCGAACATCGAAGTCAGTGCGGTCAATTTTGATTGCAGCTTCAGCCACGTAGTTTGCGCCTGATTCTTTAACGTTTGCATCAAATTTGATTTCTTTTGTCTTGTTCTTGATGGTCAGGTTGCCAATGATTTTGTACTCGCCCGGCTTGCCTCTTGAGACCACTTTTGTGATCACAAATTTTGAAGTCGGATAAGTTGCAACACCAAAGAAATCATCAGACTTCAGGTGGCCAACCAGTTTGTCAGCATACTCGCCGGTCATGTCTGTACAGGTAATGGTGTTCATGTCTATATCAAAAGAACCGCCGGTTAAAACACCTTTGTCAAAAGCAAGATTGCCATTTTTGATGTTGATAACACCTGCATGTTCGCCGGTTACTTTGTATCCTTTCCAGTAGATCACACTGTTTTGTGTGTCAATGTTGAGCGTTGTTGATGTGCCGTCAGCAAAGGTAAAAGACATACCCAGCAGAGCGATCGTAGCAATAAGTGCAGAGAAAAAAGAATTTTTCATGATGATAACTTAAAGGTTTAATTTACAATGATTTAGTTCGGGTTTGACGTCGTTTAAAACGAAGTAAACCCTGGTTGTCTTTTTGTAAGACGTTGCAAAGATGCGGGTATCATCATTCGAAATTCATTGATGCAGGTCAAAAAAAATCTTGATGTAGATCAAGAAAATCAGCCTTTTTTCCGGTGAAGTTGCTTGCGGATTCTGCTGAGGCTTTCAGGCGTGATGCCAAGGTAAGATGCAATCTGATGCTGGGGAATCCGCTGGTCGAGCAGCGGATATTTTTCAAGGAATTCGAGGTATCGGTCTTCGGCGGGCTTGGAAATGCTGGAAATCACCCGTCGTTGCGTAGCGATAAAAGCATTCTGGATCAGCAGCCGGAAGTATCGCTCAAATTTTGGGATTTTTTCATACAACATTTCCTGAGTCGCATGATCGAGGTAAACGATTTCGGTAGCTTCGAGTGCATCAATATTGTAGCTGCTGGGCAAACCTGTGAAAAAACTGTACAAATCACCTACCCACCAATCTTCAATTGCAAAACTGAGAACGTGCTCATTGCCATTTTCATCCACTTCATAGGTGCGAAGACAGCCTTTTAATATGAAAGCCTCATGCTTGCTGACATCGCCTTCCTGCAGAAAATACTGGCGCTTACGCAATTTCCGGAATTGCAACTGAGAAAGGAAGAAGGCCTGTTCCTCCTCGTTGAGCCGGATGAATTTTGCAACATGTCGAAGTAGGGAGTCGTACATTCCGTTCAGGTTAATTACCGGGTAAAGTTAGGCATCAGGAATTGAATACCTTGAAATATTTACCTCGTCATCCAGTTTGGTTGTCCCAAGTAAAAATGCTGCCATTTGACTGGCAAAAAATGGCCCCAATGATGCGCCTTTGGTTCCGAGCCCGTTAAAAATTGCGAGTGCGGGGTACTTCGGATGCGTCCCTAAAAAAGGCCGGATGTCCTGAACTGTCGGCCGGATGCCGGCAAACTGTCTGATGATTTCGTACGGAAGTTCGAGGACGGCGTCCAATTGCTTAACCAGCCATTTCCGGCGCTCTTCCGTTGGCTCGGGGCCGTCATATTCCCAGCGGCTGGTGGAGCCCACCCAAAATAATTCACCTTCCGGTATGCCGGGATTTTCAGGGTCGGATTTTATCGGTACGATGAAGGTTTTATGTTTCAGCATTTTATCAAAACCGGCGCCGGGTATGCGAACAATCAACAACTCGCCCTTCGTTGGCACGAATGGCAGGTAGTTAAAAAACGGGTTGTCCAATGCCCTTGCACCTTCACAAAACACAATTTTTTTAGCTGAAAAACGCCCGTAGATCACCCGGGCCCTGTCAGGTTTAACTTGCTGGTAGTCAAAGTTTTCTTCTAAAATAAGTCCCTGTTTTTCCAACCACCGGCGGTAAGCAAAAACCAACTCCGGCATGGCCGCCTGTGCTGATTGTTTCAGCTCGCCCCAGGCGAACGGCTGGTGAATTTTTCCCTGAAAGCTGCTTGCGTCCGCTGTTGGCTCAAAGTAAGGTTCGTACTCAGGGAAGGCCCCACGGCGATCCCATTCGCTTTCTTCAAAATTGTTGTGAAGGGCCCGCAAGATGTTTCGTTCCTGCCAGATTTCGATGCCGAGCAGCAATTCCAGTTCACGGTAGGTTTGCCTGGCTGCCGGCAGAAGCTCCTCAAAACGCCAGCTTTTGGCGATGCGCCTTCCGGTGACGGGGTTTACTACCCCGGCAGCAATTTTTGAAGAGGCGCCGGGGTGGGGAAAGTCAATGACTTTGATCCGCTGGTTTTTATTTAAAAGAAAAAAGGAAAGCAGCGTGCCGGCAAGTCCTTGCCCCACAATGAGGTAATCCAGTTCTTCCGTGTTGGTTGTGTTCAAAACTTACAGCTGTTGAAGCGTTTCACGATCTTTCTTGGGCAGGCCCTTCACGACAAGTTCGTAGGAATGGTCGATCAATTTTTTCAAAAAAGCATCATCCAGCCCGCCTTCGAAGTGGACGGTGTTCCAATGTTTTTTACTCATGTGCCAGCCTTGCAGAACTTCTTCCGGGTATGTTTCCCGCAACTCAATGGCCCAATCCGGGTCACACTTGAGGTTGACAGTGAATTCCTCGGAATCCAGGCCTGTGAGCGCAAACATTTTACCCATGACTTTAAAAACAAGGGTGACTTCGTCAAAAGGAAAGGTCTCTTCGACGCCTTTTTTTGAAAGGCAATATTGGTGGAAATCCTGGATATTCATTGGTCCTTCAATTTTTCAAGCAAATCCGGCCTGCGCTCTTCCGTGCGTTTCAATGCCTGTTCGTGCCGCCATTCTTCTATTTTGGGGAAATGACCTGACATCAGTATTTCGGGCACTTTCCACCCCCGAAACTCAGCCGGGCGTGTGTAAACAGGCGGGGCCAGCAGTTGGTCCTGGAACGAATCAAAAAGTGCAGAGGTCTCGTCTCCCAATACGCCCGGAATCAACCGGCCAATGGCGTCAACTAACACAGCGGCCGGCAACTCGCCGCCGGAAAGCACAAAGTCGCCGATGGAGATTTCCATCGTAACGAATTGTTCCCGGATGCGCTCGTCAATGCCTTTGTAGTGGCCGCAGATGAGCATCAGATTGTTTTTCAGTGAAAGTCGGTTAGCGATTCCCTGGTCAAGGCGCTGACCGTCAGGTGTGAGGTAAATGATTTCGTCGTAAGTCCGCTGCGACTGCAATTTTTCGATGCAGTTCGTCAGCGGTTCCACCATCATCACCATGCCTGCACCGCCGCCGAACTGGTAATCGTCCACCTGTTGGTGGCGACCAATACCGAACTCCCGCAAGTCATTGATGACAACTTCGAGCAGTCCTTTTTCCTGCGCCCGTTTCATGATGCTGTGCTGAAAAGGGCTTTCCAGCAGTTCAGGATGGACGGTGATAATATCAATACGCATACCTGGAGGGTATTAGAAATGAGCATTGAGAATAAAAACCATTCCCAATGCTCGTTTCAGGCTTTACTCTATGTCAAGCAGTTCCACTTCAAAAATCAGGGTGGCGTAAGGGCCGATTTGTCCGCCTGCGCCACGGTCGCCGTAAGCAAGGTCTTGCGGGATGTACAGCTTCCACTTGGAACCTACCTGCATGAGCTGCAACGCTTCCACCCAGCCTTTGATCACCTGGGTGACGCCAAAGCTAGCCGGTTCGCCCCGCTGAACGGAGCTGTCGAAAACGGTGCCATCGATGAGGCGACCTTCGTAGTGAACTTTCACCCGGTCAGTGGCAACCGGCGTTGCACCTGAGCCTTCCCGTAAAATTTCATATTGCAAACCACTTGGTAGTGTGACGACGGATTCCCGCTTGGCATTTTCACGTAAAAAAGCCTCGCCTTCTGCCATGTTCCTGTTTTTTTCAATAGCTTTTTTCTGCTCCATGTAGTTGCGCAACACTGTGTTTGCAGCTTTGATATCCATCTTTCCTTCTTCTCCTTTCAGTGCATCGCCGATCGCATGGCCCACCAAATCCGTGTTGATGGAGGTAATGCCCTGCTGTTTGATGGCTTGCCCCCAGAGGATGCCTACCGCATAGCTGAGTGAGTCTTCAGCGTTTTTTAATTCCTGCGCATTGAGCACGGAAAAGCTGAAAAGCGAAACCAGTAAAATCATTGATTTTTTCATCGAATGTAGCGTTTTTAGATTTAAAGTTTGCAAAGGTAAAAGTTTGTGACTTGAATTTTTCCGGGCGGTAACAATTGTAAGGAATTGGCGGAATTCCTCATTTTTCTGATGCTTTTGGGCTGCCGGCCGGGGAGGCGTTTTTACGAGCCTGGAAGTTTGTTTCGGAGGGTTTGACTTATCAAAATATCCTGAACGAATCCAGAAACTTCTCGGCGTCCAGGTTAATATTTTTTTCCTGTTTTGAAACCGTTTGGATCATGTAAAACCGGTCTTTCACGACAAAAGCTTTTGACTTCACCACCGCTTTCCCGTTGTTAAAATCTATCCGCCACAGCTTGCCGGGATGGGTGTTGTCAAGCAAAATGTCATTAGAATACAAAACCTTGCCACCCACGCTTTCTGCTGCACTTTCCAGGGTGCTTTCCAGAAAATCTTCGACCAAACCCGTTGTGTCAGCGGAAAGAGTGCCTTCCGGATACTGGCAGTAATGCACTGCGTAAAACAGATTGTCGGCGTTTTCATCGGGCGGCTGGTAGTAAAAAACATGATAAGCCAGCTTGCCGATCGAGGTGTCGGAGGTGTCCACTTTTTCAATCAACTCGCCGGGGGTCAGTACTTTGAATTTGCCGTCCAGGCTTACAAATTCCTGCCATTGCGCCTGCCAAAAAAAGGCCAAACTTGAAATCAGAATGATAAATTTCATGAAGTATTTTACTGGTTGTGCGGTTTATAGAGGTTGCGAGGCTGAAAAAGGTTGTATAAAAACAAAGGCGCACCGAAGTGAAAAAACCTCGATGCGCCTGTTTTTTTGGGCTAAACCGGAGTGTGGAACTCCGGAAATCCGTAGAATTGGCAGCTTTTAAAGACGAACTACAATGCCTGTGTTCAGCAGCGAAACGCCGAATCCTGCTTCCAGAAACAGGCCGATGTTTTTCCTGAAAAAATACTGGCCACCGACGAAGCCGCTGTAGAAAAATTTACCGGCGCGGGCGTTTGGGTCAAATGGGGTAGGCGTACCGGATTGGCGGATGAACTCCTGCCCGCTGGCTACCTCATACTGCCGGATGCGGGAGCTGCTCAAGCCCAGCATACCACCGCCATAAATGTCGAGTTTGTTATTGACGGGCTTTTTCCACTCTCCACGCAATGCTGTCACGAATTGTGTGTTTCGGGTATAAATGAGTTTGCCGTCAGAAACGAGGCCGGGCTTTGAATCTGCCTCCGCAAAACCGACGAAACCGTTGAGGCTGAAGTTCCGGCTGATTTGGTAGCCGGCTTTGAAAGTAAGTGGCGGCAGAGAAGTGTTTACGCCATCAGCGACGAAGGTTGTAACGAGGCCGGCACCTACCGAGAGATTGAATTTGGAAAGGCGGTTGGCGTTGTTTTGTGCGGTCAGCGTCAGGGTTGAAAAAACTAAGATCGTGAGCGCAGCGAAAGTCTGATTTTTCATAAAAATGGGATTGTGTTCTCTAATGACTCATACGAAGTTTCGGTCCGAAGATCGCTTCCTGAATGTTAGTTCATCGGTGGTCATTCGGGTGAAACGGGGATGAGCTTTTGATAAAATAGTTGTGAATGATCAATTAAAAATAATGGTGCAAAGGTGAAGACAGGAATGTTGGTAGTCAAGTCTGTTGACAAAATTTTATCTAAAATTTACATTCAAATTACCTTGTTTGATTTATTTAAATTCTGCGATAGTTTTAAAATGATTTGATAAATTTTGATTAGTCTTTGGAATGAAATCTTTAAGAATTCACAATTTGACCCCTGGCAATCTTTTTAATTGATTTTAGCTGATCGTTTTTTTTGATCATGATTTTTGTCAATACGCCAAAAAGGTGGTGAGGATGAAATTTTTGTGTACCCGGGCATTCGCTTCCGGGAGACATTTCAATGGCAGAGGTACCGATTTTTAAAAAAAAGAAAAGGCGCACCGGGTCTGGAGTCCCGAATGCGCCTTCCTTCTGTCTTGCCTATTTTAGGCTTTCTCCAATCGTTTAATCCGTAGAATAAGTTCTTTCTCCCAGCTTGGCATGAGCGGCAGCCAATCGTGCGATTGGTACCCTCGGGCCGGAGCAGGAGACGTAATTCAGGCCAATGTGGTGGCAGAATTTGATGGACTCAGGGTGTCCGCCCTGTTCGCCGCAGATGCCGATTTTCAGATCGGGACGTGAGCGGCGACCCCATTCCACAGTAATTTGCATCAGTTTGCCAACACCGCCGGTGTCAAGCACCTCGAACGGGTTGTCGTGCAGTACGTCCATTTGCTGGTAAAGCGGCAGGAATTTATTCTCTGCGTCCTCCCGGCTGAAGGAGAAGGTGGCCTGTGTCAGGTCGTTGGTTCCGAAGGAGAAAAATTCGGCCACCTGCGCCAGTTTTTCTGCTTTCATACAGGCACGAACGACTTCGATCATGGAGCCATATTTGAAATTGAGTTTTACTTTCTTCTCTCTTTCAATTTTCTCCTGCAGCTCGTCCACGAATTTTTTCACGTTTTCCAACTCGACAGCTGTACAAACCTGGGGTACCATGATCTCAGGATTGACATCTGCGCCCTCCAGCTGGCATTCGGCAGCTGCCTCAAGAATGGCCTGTATCTGCATCTTGTAAATTTCCGGATAGGTAATTCCAAGGCGTACACCCCGGTGGCCCAGCATTGGGTTCACCTCGTGCAACTCCTTGATTTTCTTCAACATCCGTTCTTTTTTCATGATCGCCTTGCGCACCAGATCACCACCTTTCTGGGTAAATGGCGATGGATATTCGTGCTCGACGTCTTCGTCAGTTTCCAGCAAACGCAGGCTTCCGAAGAGGTTGTTCACGCCGTCCACCGTTGTTTTCAGGTGGTTCAGGTGTTCGAGTTCTGCCACCACGTCTTCTTCGTTGGGGAGGAATTCGTGGATAGGCGGATCGAGCAGACGAACCGTCACCGGCCGGGGAGCCATGACTTTGAAAACTTCTTTGAAATCCTGGCGCTGAATGGGGAGCAACCGGTTCAGTGCTACTTCCCGCTCTTCAGTTGTGTTCGCTAAAATCATATCGATTACGATCGGAAGGCGCTCTGCGGCGTTGAACATACGCTCCGTGCGGCAAAGCCCGATACCCATGGCGCCGAACTCGACGGCCCGCTTGGCTGCAGCCGGTGTGTCAGCGTTGGCAAATACTTTCAACGTTGCTGTTTGGTCCGCCCAGGAGAGCAATGTCTTCAGATCGTCGGAGAACTTAGGCTCCACGGTCGGGATTTCTCCCTGGTAAACCAATCCGGTACCACCGTCGATGGTGATGAAATCGCCCTCGTGGAGGATTTTTTCACCGATGACTGCCTGGCGTAATTTTACGTCAACAGAAATACCTTCGGCGCCTGCCACGCAAGGTTTGCCCATGCCACGGGCGACAACGGCTGCGTGAGAGGTTTTACCGCCCCGGCTGGTAAGGATACCTTGCGAAGCAAAGAAACCGTGGATGTCTTCCGGTTTGGTTTCTTCTCTTACGAGGATCACTTTTTCACCGGCACGGCCCAGTTGTTCGGCCCGGTCAGCATCAAAAATACAGTGACCGGAGGCTGCACCCGGAGAGGCAGGTAAGCCCTGGGCAAGCGGAGTAGCTTTGTGGTTTGGGTCGAGACGTGGGTAAAGCAATTGCTCCAGTAATTCCGGCTTGATGCGAAGCAGTGCTTCATCTTTGGTGACGAGGCCCTGTTCAGCCATTTCAACGGAGGTGCGCACCATGGCGGTAGCGTTCATTTTACCGTTGCGGGTCTGGAGGCAGTAGAGCGTTTGTTTTTCGATGGTGTATTCGAAGTCCTGCACTTCCCGGTAGTGGTTCTCGAGTTTGCTGCGCAATTCTTCGAGCTGGCGGTACATTTCCGGCATTTCCTTTTCCAGTTCAGCGACTGGCTTCGGCGTGCGGATACCTGCAACCACGTCTTCGCCCTGCGCATCAGTCAGGTATTCACCGAACATGACATTTTCGCCGGTGCCGGGGTCACGGGTAAAACCGACGCCCGTGGCACTGTCGTTGCCCATGTTCCCGAAAACCATCGTCACGACGTTGACAGCAGTACCGTTGGCCATGGCGGGGGTAATCTTGAATTCACGGCGATAGTCCACCGCACGTTTGCCCATCCATGAGTTGAAAACGGCCTTGATGGCGATTTCGAGTTGTTCAAATACGTCTTCCGGGAATGGTTTGCCGGTAACTTCTTTTACGACTTTAAGGAAGCGTTGGCTAATTTCTTTCAGGTTTTCAGCGTTGAGGCCGATATCTACTTTCACGCCTGCGGAGCGTTTCACCGCTTCAAATTCCACATCAAACTTCTCATCCGGCACGCCGAGCGCCACCTTTCCGAACAGCTGAATGAAACGACGGTATGCATCGTAGCCAAAGCGTTCGTTTTTGGTCTGTTCGATCAGGCCGTGAAGGGTTTCCTTGTTTAAACCAAGGTTGAGGATAGTGTCCATCATACCCGGCATAGACATGGCGGAGCCTGAACGTACAGAGACGAGCAACGGATTGGCGGGATCGCCAAATATTTTGCCCGTAGCTTTTTCCACGTCTTCAATTTGCTGTCTGACTTCGTCCATTACGCCGTCAGGAAGTTCCCTGTCCGGATTGTCGAGGTAGGTGAGACAGGCTTTGGTTGAAATGACAAAGCCCGGCGGCACGTTTAGACCGATCTGGGTCATTTCACACAGGTTGGCGCCTTTACCGCCAAGCAGGTGCTTGTTTTTACCGTCTCCTTCTTTAAATGAGAAAACGAATTTCTCCTTTTGTGATGGTGATTTTTTGACCGTTGGAAGGTCCATTACTTCTGTATTCATAATGATCAAATTTTTGCGTAAAGTTTACACGAACAGCCTGGTATAAAAATGATCAAAATCACTATTTGAACTAAGGAAAGTCACCAGCCACACCAAAAAAGGAGCGGACCATTGAGCTTTAAAAAAACACTGTATGGATCTAAGTTTGATGCGTGACGAATTCATGATAGCCGGGCTCACAAGAGCTGATCTCGACGCAAACCCCGTGACTCAGTTTGCCACCTGGTTTGAAGATGCGGAAAAGGCCGGCATGCGCATGCCCAACGCCATGACCCTGGCTACGGTATCGCCCGAAGGGCAACCCACCATGCGCATTGTTTTACTTAAGTTTTTTGATGAAAAAGGCTTTGTGTTTTTCACCAATTTTGAAAGCCAGAAAGCCAGAGATATCGAAGGGAACCCGAAAGTGGCCCTGCACTTTCCCTGGCACGATCTCGAACGGCAGGTGAAGATCACCGGCAGGGCTGAGCAGGTCACTGCAGCAGAATCGGTGAAATATTTCATCACCCGCCCCAGGGGAAGCCAGATCGGCGCCTGGGTATCGAACCAGAGCAACGTCATCAGCAGCCGGCAAATGTTGCTCTCAAAGTTTGAAGAACTGAAACGGAAGTTTGAAAACAAGGAAGTCCCGCTCCCTTCGTTTTGGGGTGGATACCGGGTGGTGTCCGATCAATTTGAGTTCTGGCAGGGTAGGGAGAGCCGCCTTCACGACCGGTTTACTTACACCCGGGAAGAGGGAGGGGTTTGGAGAATCGACAGGCTGGCGCCTTGATTTTGGTTGAGGAGGTTGAGCGCTTAACTTTTTCAATCTCCTCAACTTTAAAAAAAAACGGCCTCCCGCTCCGGGAGGCCGCTGCCTGTATGTGGGGTTTAACTAGATTTCATCAATGCTGCTTCAGCCAGTCTAACATGGGCTGCCAAACGGTAGTTTCAGCATTGTTTGCCAGAAACAGGTCGATGTGCCCGTAGTCAATCATGGCAAGATGAGGCGGCATGAACGACGGCATCAGGTGTGTGACTTCGGCTTTGGGCATTTTGGTGAAACCAAACATGGTCAGGTCTCCAAAGCCGCCTGCCGGTGCAACATTGAGAATCGGCAGCCTGACTTTCCCCAAGTGATCGTCAAACGGTGAATCGGTGAATTCACTGATGAAATTACTCCTGTCAACAAGGTATTTCGTTGGCAGGTATGGAGCGAGCGTCGTCATGTAATCGAACCACTGCGCTTTTTTGACGAATTGGAAACCGACCGGCATGTTGTTCTCAAAAACACCGGCCATGTAGTGGAACGGGATCGGGGCGTACCACTGAATGATGCCGCCGAACATGGCAGTTTGTTCATTCGTGAAGCCCGGAAAAAATGGCGAATTGCCGCCGGGATCATTGACGGCAAGGAACCCAAGGGTTGCAAAGAAAACATGCTCCTGGTAGGTTCCTCCGTTCCACAATCCAAGGTTGGTTTGTACTTCGTTGATGCGGGCATTCCGGTAAGCCGGGTGGTTGGTTTTGGCGGTAATATCCAGTACGATGTAATTCTTCGCATGGCGCACATCCTGGTCGAGTTGTGTTTCGTGATTGATGGCAGCGAAACCGGTGATGCCTCCGCCGCTCCATCCTGCGAGCGTCATGCGGTCAAAGTAATTCATGGTCAGGTAACGGGTAACTCTCGCAACGGCCATGCCCGTGCGAAGGTCGGTCATGTTTTTACCGAGGCCCCATTCTTTCATGAACCCAAATGCGGGCGTAGCTTCAGGAAGAAGCCCCCAGGCCTGGTCAATTCCCCAGACGTCCACATCGTTTTTTGCCATAAAAACAGCAAGACCAAAGTCAGCCGGATTAGCGCCGGAATAATATCCCGGCATGGCGAAACTCATAAACCGGGTGTGGTCGCCCGGCTGTAAGAACAGCACTTTGCCGGTGTTGATGGGCTTGTTGGGTGCGGTTTCTTTCACCACTCTGTGAAGGGCGATTTTGTCATTCGGGTCCGTACCGACGGACACTTCAAAGGTATAGTATGCGATGTTGCCACTGACGGTCTTTCTTTCAAAATTCATCAGGCTGACCGGCGTAGTCGCCAGGTTTACATTCGCAGTTTGCGTCCAGCCGCTTTGGTTCAGCAGTTGCTTCGCAATGGAGTAGGGGTTAACGGGTGCGTCGTCGATAATTTTGTTCAGTACCGCCTGCTTGTAAGCGCCGGTCTGGCAGGGTCCGGGCAGGTTGCCGTCGCAGAGGTTGTAACAAATCTGGTAAACCGGTCCGGATTTGATGATTTCGCCGCAGGGGTCCTGAAAGCGATTTTTTACCTGGTAAGCAGGCCACTTTTTAAAACCACTGGCGTACATTGAAGCGATAGGATCGCCACCGGTCCATTTCCAGGCGCCATTGTAGGAACGGTCGCCGGTTTCATTGTCTGAAACGGCAGGCTCATCCCAACTCCAGAGAATTTCATCCCGGTCGTAAGCCTCCACAAACAGGAGGGCGTACACCAGATCTTCATTTTGTGTGGGATCGCCAACGGAAAGTAATTCCTTTTCCGTCAGGCCATCGCTGTCTTCTTTCAGTTCGAACAGCCGCAGGGCGTATTGCTCGGAAGCGGCCGGGTCGGGTAAGTCGAAGTTGTCGTTTAGCGTCAGGCTGGTGTATTTGGAAGCAGACACCACATCAGAAGCTGCTTCGTGCAGATCTTTTTGGCAGGAGACAAACGTGCCCGCTGCGATCAGCAGAAGCATCAGTCCTTTCAAAATCAGTTTTTTCATTGTAGTTCATTTTGAAGTTGCCTACTTGGGAAAAAGCGGCTTTGGCGCTCCGCTGCGGGTGATTACCTTGCCATGAGTTGAGGAGTTAAATGAGAGCTATCATTCTTTGCTGGCAAGAGGCAGGTTTGCGGGCCGGGCGTGCTGTGTTTCGGATGATCAAGGTTGAGGATAGAGAAGAGGCAGGAGAGAGGCAGGTTTTACTGCCGGAATATATCGTTTTTACTGGCCGGATGAAATGACGTATCGCAGGTGTTTTGTGTGATATTCGTCAGGTAGGGTAGGGTGATGAGAAGGGTCGGTGACGGCAAGGGGCGTTGCTCTACGCCAAATGTTCATGGGCCGAAAGTCACCTGCTGCTTTCATAATTAGGCAGCCACCCAATTTCATAATATCCATCAATATCCCAATTTCAACAAAACCTCACCCCTTTTCCGGTAAAAATATCTCCGCCAACATACACCGCGCACTGCCGCCGCCGTAGGTCTCGATGGTAGGAATCGGACTGTAAAGAATATTGGTGTGCCGGAGGATTTTGGAGATTTGCTGGGCTTCCAGCGATTTGTAGGCCTGCTCCGACATGACGAGATAGGTTTCGCCTTTTTTGTTTTTTACCTGCAGCATATTGCCGGCGAAGTTCATCATTTGATGATGTGAAATCTCAATGACTTCCTTGTTCGTTTGCGTGAATTTCTGCTGGAGCAGGGCTTTTTCAGTGGCATTGACCACGGTGTCGAAGCAGATGACGACGAAGGTTTCACCCAAAGCCATCATCACGTTGGTGTGATAGATTTCAATACCGTCCTGATCGGTGGCGTGAAACGGTACGGCTTCGTAATTCATTAATTTGCAGAAACGCTGCAACAAATCCAGCGTTGTGCGAGGGCTCAGGCAGGCGTACACCAGTTTGTTGGGCCGGTCGATGATCATGCTGCCGGTGCCTTCGAGGTACTGGTCGATGGTTTCGTATTCTTCCAGTTGAATTTTACGTTCCACCCGGAATCTATCCTGAATTTTTTCAAGGATGTCCGCCCGACGCTCAAGCCTCCTTGCCGTAGCAAACATCGGATAGGTGACCACGGTGCCGTCCTGGTGAAAAGTGACCCAGTTGTTGGGAAATACAGCGTCGGGCTTCACGGGTAGTGCTGTATCTTCTGCCACGGTAACGTCAATTCCGACGGCCCGGAGTTTTTCAACGAATGCATCAAATTCTACCTTGGCTGCCTCACGGAGCTCCGCATTGCTCATGGAGCCGTCGTCGGTCTGAAATGCATTGTTTTCGGCTGTTTCCTCATTGAATCGAAAGTTGGCCGGGCGTACCATCAAAAGATGGGAGGTAGTTTGAGCGATTGGTTTGAACATTTGAATTCGGTTTTATTTTCTGGCGCAAATATTCGGGTTTTTTGGAAATAATTTGGGGGAAAATGATTGGTTTGATTGGTTAGAGGGGTTTGAAGGGTTTGGTGGGCTTTTAGCCAACCGCCAATAGCAAAAAGCCAACCGCCATTTTACTTCGTATAAAAATGCGTGATGGGAATATCGACCGATAAAATAAATCCGAAGCGCCAGGCGCTCGTTTCATCTACGGATAGTCCGGCGGAGGGGTCGATTTTGCGGAGGTTGGGGCCTAATTGTGCGCCGACGCCTGCGGAGACCGGAATGTTTTTTCCAAAACCATAAATGGCATAAAAGCCCGGTGCGATGATGTTTTCAAATTTGATCTCCGGTATGCGCTCCGTTTGATCCGAAAATCGATAGGCAAAGATGGCTCCCACGTCGATCAGCTGCGTGTAAAGGCTGATGCTGCTGCTGTTCCGGGGAATGCCGAAGTTGAGGCCGATACCCACGGGCGCAGAGGTGGCCAGCACGTTCTTATTATCCAAAGCTTCGTTCACGTCGGGGTTCACGTCGTTTTCCCAGCCGTAAGCCAGGCCGCCGTAAGAGTTGAGCGAGACGGAAAACTGCGACTGTTTCTTCAGGCGTGAGCTGCCCGGTGGCAAGGCAAACATATCGATGGCGGCAGCCACGTCTTCTGAAGTCTGGGCCTCAGCAACGGTGGCCATGAAATTGGCGTAGCGCAGGAAATCTTTTTTGAAAGTGAAATCATCCTCCAGCACCTCGTTCAGCAGAAACGCCACGTTGTTGACGGCGGAAGTGTAGTGGTTTTGGCGAATGTTGAATTCCAGCTCGTACACCTGCCGGAGGATGATCAGGAACTTTTGCTCCACCTTTTCCACCTGAATGTTGGGCAGGTTGATCTGACCGATGACGAGGGGCTTGCCGTTTTCTATCTTCCAGTTGGGCAAAACTACCTGCTTTCTGAAATTGGCTATTTGATCCAGAAAATCAAACATCAGATCAGCGAAACGGTAGTAATCATCGTAAACGATTTGCTCCGTCCCCACTTTTTGCTTCAGCGTTTTGATGCTTTCGTCGAGCAGGTTTCCGGTTTGCGCCAGCGAAACAAGGTAATTGCGGAAAGACAGCGGCGCCTGCGTAGCGCCGTGCATTTTCTTCAGTACGCTTTGCAGCGAAACGGTGTCGTTGTACTGAATGCCGGGCGCCTGCTGATAGAGCAAACCCAGATATATATAGGTGAAAGAAACATCCTTCAGCGAATCGGAAATAGCCCTCGTCGTGGCCCAGGTCTGTCCCGTTTGACGCACCCGCAGCGAGTTGGAAAACAGGTTCAGCGTGCGCAGACCCATCGCCAGACTTTCCACTCCTTTCCTCACCGGTTCGTCTTTGATACTGGCCCGGCGCTCGTCGATTTGCAGCGCCGCTGTGGTGGACAGGTACTCGACAATATCCAGCGGCGCCTCGCCGTCGATCATGAACTGCGCCGTCGTCAGCACGTCTTCCGTCAGTATTCTGAACTCTTCTTTTGTAATAAAATTCGTATTCACTGAATAATCCCGCACCTGCAACGGCAGGGTTTTCATGTCCCTGGTGAAGCTTTCCCGCAGGGCTTCGAGATAAGCGTTGTAGTTGTAAATTTCATCGCCGATGATGTACAGCAGATTGTAAGTGGAAGGGAACAGCGCCCTGAAGGTCGGCTGATTGTTCATGACCTTTTTAAGCCGGTCAAAAAAGGCCGCATTCAACTCTTCCTTCGTCCGTTGAACGAGAAACATGGCCAGCCCGTCCGCCAGGTTGGTGACAAAAGAACCGCCCTGCGCTGCCGGGGCCGATTCGAACATGGCATCCCTGGCAGGCGGCGCCACGTTTTTTGAATAACTGAATGGCAGGCCCTTTTGCGCATACGAGCGCATGGAGATGAACGGGTTGTTTTTAAAACAAAGATCAAGGTCTACGATGATGGAATCGCCGTCCTGCATCACGGCATCCGGGCAGTAGCGCTGCAGGGTGGTCAACATGGCCACCGGGTCTATCTCCACGGAGTTGTCCAGTTCGACCCGGTTGCGGGCAGGGTTGAATTCCAGGTATTTGTTCAGTTCCCCGGCATCGAGCCAGGCGCTTTGTGCCATTATGCCGATGGGTAACATGCTGCTGATCAGAAGGGATAGTATGAAAGTTTTCATCAATTGTGAAGTTTTAAATGGTTGGATGGCTGGATGGTTGAGTGGCTGGATGGTTCAAAGCATTTGCCGTAAAGCCTTTAACCATCCAATCATCTACCCATCTACTCCCTTCGTTTTAAACAAGGTCAATTGCGAAGCATCCCAGCCGTTTGCAGTGGCCAGGGGTTGAAACAACTGACTGAGTCCCTTCAGGAAGTCGTCGCGTTCACGGGGTTCGTATTCTTCTTTTTCTCTTCTTTTAATGGAGGCGATATACAAAGCGGCGACCCCGCCCAGCATGTACACCGCGTGACTGCTGGTGGCGGCTTCCACGGCATATCCGTTGTTGATTTTACAAAAAGCGCAGGTGGGGTCGGAGGCGATAAAATGGATATCCGGCTGCTGGTCGATTTCCGTTTTTCTTTTATTAAAAATTTTTTCTGAAACCACGCCCGTGTTGATCGCTTCCGGCCGGTAATTCGGGAAGTTTTCAGCGGCAAGACCGGCCCAGGGCGTCAGCAGCGAGGTGTTGGGCAGGGCTGCGAACAGCACGGCGCCGGAATTGCGGAGCAAGGTGAAAACCCGGTCGATCTCCGCCGGTGGAATGTTTTCCGCTTCAACATCTTCCTTCGGAAAACAGACGCTGGAAATGACGATGTCCACTTTCAGTTTGGCGGCGGCTTCCAGCCCTTTCAGGAAGTCTTTTACCAGGAAAAACTTGTGATCGACGGTGTTGACCTTGATGATAAAAATATCGGATTTGCTGATAAAACCTTGCAGGTCGTTATCGCCTTCGGCCTGCGCCGACAGTATGCTGGTGCATTGCGTTCCATGCCCCCGCTGCTGATGGCGGTCGGTGACGTCGCCGTTGCAAAAGTCGTGCAGTCGGTCGGGGTCGAAACCGGGTACGGCGGCATTGATTTTATGATCCAATTGATCCAGGCTGTTGAGGGAAGGGTGGGCGAGGTCGACGCCGGTATCGAGGACGGCAATTTTTACATCAGCGCCTTTGTTTTCGAGCCAGGTTTTGTAAACCCAGGGTTGAATTTTTTCGCTCCAGTCAAATTGTATCATTGGTGTTTAAAATTGGTGCCTGGCAAAGATGCAAAAAATAAGGAGAAAAAGGAGAACGGGGAGTGGATAGGGTATTTCAGGAATAAACAGGGGGCGTAATAAATTGTGCTTACAGGTTTTGCGGACAAAAACGCAAAACCTGTAAGTGGTTTCAGGATAAAATACCTGTTAACGTTTCACAATTTTCCTTCCGGTCACTTCATTTCCCAATTGAATTTTGAGAAAATAAACGCCGCTGCTCAGGTTGGTCAGGTCAATTTTATGGCGGACTTCCCCGCTTTGCGTTTGGGTTTTTTCATCAAAAACCATTCTGCCAACGGCATCCAGCAATGTCAGCCGGACGGACTCCGGGGTGCTTGTTTCAAACTCAACCGTCACCACATCGCTGGTTGGGTTGGGTGAAATGATCAGATTAGACTCCAGTGCAGCCAGTTCTCCGGCGGAGACAGCGCAGTTGAAAGCAGGATCTAACGTGACGCCGATGCTGAAAACCTGGGAGCATCCGGTCGTATTATCGGTCACTTCCAGTGTGTAGAGCGAAGTGCCGGGAGTCGTTACGCAGTAAGTATCTTCCGTTTCTCCGGGCAGCAGGTTGCCGTCCTGGTACCACTGCAGGGAGTAACTGGCGGGCAGCAGAGCGGGGTCATTGAGTACCAGCTCATTGCCTTCGGAATGGAAAGCGGGGGCGGCAGGCAGCGGCAGCAAACCGACAGTTACCACATCGGATTGCGACTTGCAGCCGTCTTCACTGGTGTATTCTGCCCAATAGGCGCCGGGGCCGGAGACGAAAAGGCTCCAGGTTGTTTCACCAAAAAGCACGGTGGTGTCCCGGTACCATTGCAGGTTGTCCACGTAGTTGTTGATCTCCAGCTCTGTATGTTCACCGGTGCAGATTTCCTGCGCAGCATTCGGCTGAATGGCAGGCGCTTCCGGCACTTCGAAAACGAACACGGTATCTTTCGAACTGATCGTCGAAACAGGATGGATGATGTTGGTCGCCACTTGCAGGCTTCCGCTGACGAGGGTGGAGGTATTGTTTTTATCAAAATAGACATAACCGCAGCTCTCCGAACCAAAAGTATCATCGTCCCGGACTTCCAGCTCGTACACGCCATCGCCCAGCATCAGGTTGATGTTGACGGCAAAGGGGAATGAAACGTTGGAAGCCGGTGTGGTGGAAACCAGCAGGTTGCCGTTCGGGTCTTTTATTTTAATATAAAGATCAGGCGGTACGCTGGTCGGCAGGCCAATGTCGTCGCAGCCTGCAGCCAGCACTTGCACGGTCGTTAGCTGGTAGCCGAAGGTGTCGATGGTGGCCTCGTAATTGACTTCGTACTGGCCGGGCGTTGAGTAAGTTTGCTCGCCTGGATTTTCGGCGTTGGAGGTATTGCCGTTGCCGAAATCCCATGCGTAGGTAAAGCCGGGGTCGCCGTTGCTTGGGATGTTGTTTTCGAAACCGACCGTCACACTGCCGCAGCCGTAGTTGTTTTCCATGGTGAAACCATCGTTGCTGCTAACCGCCGGTGCGATGTACATCGGGAAGGAAAACGAAGTGGATTGATTGACCAGCAGCACTGTTGCCGTTACGAACACCTGCACGTCGTAGTAGCCGGGTTGCAGCGGCGTCCCACAGAATTTCACGCAACCATCCGTATTGTTGCCGGGGTTAAACGAAAACTGGTTGGGCTCCCAGCTTAGTCCTGGCGGCACATTGACCACGGAAACGATGGTGATATTGCTGATGTTAAGGCCGGGAGGAGTGCCGGGGTCGACTGCGTTGACCGGCGTCGTTGTTTTTGGCATCCTGAAGCTGATGTCTCCGTCGTAGTATTCATTGGCGGTGCCGTCGGGCGCATCACTGATGTAGATGGTGTCGCCGGGCAGGGTAGGGAGGCTGGTCAGGCAGCCGGTGCAACCGCTTTGGGCCTGGATGGCATTTGAAAAAAACATACCCAGCACCAAAAGCGTGGAAGTCAAAAACCGAAAGTGAAGGCGTTTTTGCATGGATTGGATGATTTGATGAAAAGTGGAAGCGAGAAACTGGCAGCAGGTTTTGAAGATTGAAACAATGACCTCGCCTGAACAGGCAGGCGGGTGCGTTGTTCGATTCAACCGGTAAACTTTCAACCATTAATTCTCAGCCAAAAGGCAGGGTGCATCAGGTGTGTATCTCTTTCACAAAACTAACAGAAAGGAGCAATGCCTGTAGGGTTTTCCATAAAAAAGATGGTAGGGATTCCCTTAAAACCTGTAGGCATAAGAGACCAACGGGAACGGAATCAGGGTCGCATCGTCATATATCGGTGCAGCCCCGAACCCGAAATCGACCCGATGCCGGGCGTTGAACCAGCTGCCGCCCAATACGGCAAACCCATAGTTGTCGCCGTAAGGATCGAAGAAGTTGAGGTACTCTCCGTACAGGCGGAACCGTTCGGCAATTCGGAAAGATCCGCTGAAACTGATTCCGGTGGTTCCTCCGTCTGATTCGCTGGAAGTTCCTCTGCCGACTGACACGCTGAGAAATTTTTCGGGTGTACCGACCGTGAGCGAGCCGTAAGCAAGCGCAGCGCCGATCGGCTCGGTTTCTATCGCAAAGGCGCCAAATAGATGCACGCCGCCCGCTACATGGAGATAATCGTTGAGGCTGCCGCCAAATTTGGCCTTGCCGCTGATGAGGCTTGCCGCTATAACCGTGGCAAAGGAGCCACCGATTGTGAAGTTATCCGAAATCCCGTAGTCTACCGAGTTGTTGAGGATGACGGTGCGAAATTCGCCCTGGCCTTTTTTAAGCATAAAGGCAGTTGGCGAGAAGTAAAGTCGCTCGTGCCCCTGCATCTCGACGTAATCATTGTTGTTTTGAAGTGCGATGTCAGTGACTTTTTCGGTAAGCTCGAGGCGTCTGATATCTTTGGTTGAAAATTTAAGATCTGCACCGTTTTCGAGGATAAAATACAGCGTGGCATCTTCAAAAGCTGAAACGTAGCCGGTAAACCGGTCGCCCCGGAAAGTCGTCAGGATGTGCTTTTCCTGGTCGGCCCAATCCGGTAAAGTTCCGATGTAGCGGAGGGTATCGATTTCACGCCAGTTGAGGTATTTGAAACTGCCGTCGTCATTTTGCAGGCGGATGGAAGAGTCGTTTCCTTTGAGGAGTTTTCCTTTAAAACTTTTGCCGTTGGAAGTGGAAATCGCATACATGAACGGAGCGGGGCTGAGCGGTTTTGCTGCAGGAGGGGCAGGCATTGTGGTTTTCGGTTCATTTTGCATTGCAACTGATTGGATTTCAATGTTTTCAATTTCTGAAAACTGAAAGACCAGCGTGTTTTTATTTTTAAACAGGAAGGTCAGTTGATCCTGGTCAAACCCGATCACACGGCCGGTCAGACGGCTGCCGTCTTTGAGGTTCAGGAGATGGACCTGGCTGGTGTCGCCGAGGCGAAGTTCTCCTTTCACTGTGATTTGGGAAAAGGCAATGCCAGCCAGGAAAATCAGGGAGGCAGTCAGAAGAATGCGGAATGGATTCATACGTTTTGTGTGCTGAGGTAAACAATCTTGATAAGTAAGACCGGCAAAGCAACGAAATTAGTTGGCTACCGGAAAATTTTCGCAACTTAACGCCTTGTTTTTGGTTAATGCCAGACTGAATTTATGGTTGAGAGAAGTTGATTAGGGGTGAGAGGGTTGAGAAGCGTGCAGCTAACCCTTCTCAACCCTAAATAACCTCTCTCAACCCCAACCAATACGCCTGCATGAAGAATTTGCTTTCCAACAAGGCCGTCCGGCTGTTCGTCATCCTCAGCGGATTTTTTGTTACAAATGCCATTGTGGCGGAGTTCATCGGTGTAAAAATATTTGCACTGGAAGATACGCTTGGTTTTTCGCCCCTGGAGTGGAAGCTGTTCGGCCAGTCGGGTTCCCTGTCGCTGACGGCGGGGGTGCTGCTCTGGCCAGTCGTATTTGTGATGACGGATTTGATCAACGAATATTACGGCAAGCGGGCCGTTCGCATCCTCTCGTACATGACGGCCGGGCTGATCAGTTATGCATTTCTGATGGTATTTGGCGCTATCTGGCTGGTGCCGGCCGGGTGGTGGGTGAATATTTACGAAGCGGATGGCGTGCCGGATATGCAGGCGGCATTTTCGCAGGTATTCGGGCAGGGGCTTTGGATCATTGCGGGGTCGCTGGTGGCGTTCCTCATCGGGCAGGTGCTGGATGCGGCGGTATTTCACCGGCTGCGGGTTTTCACCGGCGAGAAAAAACTATGGCTGCGGGCGACCGGTTCCACGCTCATCTCACAGTTCGTGGACAGCTTCGTGGTGCTGTACATCGCTTTCGTGCTGGGGCCGCAAAAGTGGAGTATGGGGCTGTTCCTTGCAGTGGGTACGGTCAACTATTGCTACAAATTCATTGTGGCTGTAGTGCTCACGCCGGTGATCTACCTGGCTCATTATTTCATCGACCGGTACCTGGGCGCAGAGATGTCGCAAAAGTTGAGGTTGCAGGCGAGGGGCGATGAGTTGGCGTGAATTACGACCGGTGTTGAACATGGCCTGTGGGCGTTCGTTTTAGGACCGAACTCATTGCCTGGATTTTATCCGGAGACAAGCGGTTTACGAAAATGTCTGGCTTTCAAGCAATTGAAAATCATTCTGTTTGCCTACCGGCCTACTGGCCAACCTGCCTACTTTAAATAAAGCTATTCTGTGGGCAAATGAGATTGTGAGTCAACCGGCTTTCCTATTTTAAGACCGAAAATTTTGTAACTCCGTTTGTCTTCGGTTACGAGTCAGGCTTTTTATAAATCAAAAATAATTTATTATGAAATTTAAACTGCCCGACCTCCCCTACGATTACGATGCGCTGGAACCGCACATCGATGCGAAAACCATGCACGTACACCACGAAAAACACCACCAGGGATATACCGATAAACTCAACAAAGCCATTGAAGGCACCGAACTGGAAGGCATGACCATCGAAAAGATACTGGCCAATGTTTCCCAACATTCGGATGCGGTGCGCAACAATGGCGGCGGATTTTACAATCACTCGCTTTTCTGGCGGATTTTGTCGCCGGAAGGCGGCGGGGCTCCCGATGAAAAAACAGGTGTTTCAAAATCGCTGATCCGTAAATTCGGCAATTTTGAAAATTTCAAAAAAGACTTTAAAAACGTGGCCACCAGCCGATTTGGATCAGGATGGGCTTGGCTTTGCGTCGACGAACCGACCGGTGACCTGTTCATTACTTCAACACCCAATCAGGACAATCCGCTGATGGACATCGCCCGTTTCCAGGGGAGACCCATTCTTGGTCTCGACGTATGGGAGCATGCCTACTACCTGAAGTACCAAAACCGGCGTGCGGATTACGTGGATGCATTTTTCAACCTGATTAACTGGAAAGTCGTCAACGAATCCTTTGAGGCGGCACGGAAAATCGCAGCGCTTGTTTAATTTCTTTTAAAACAGGCATAAACAACAAGGCCCGATTCATATTGTCATGAATCGGGCCTTGTTGTTTATGCCTGCCTGAAACCAGGGCTTTCGCCTTTAGACGAAATACGATGGATACCCGGAGCGTCTGTTAACCTTCCAGATACCCCCTGACATTCTTTTCAATCCGTTCCAAAATCTGGCCGGTTTCGACCCGCTCGAATGTCTTGCCTGTCACCAGTTCAAAGAGCTGGATGTAGCGCTCGGAAACTTCTTCCACGAACACATCCGGCATGGCGGGCATGACCTCGCCATCTCTGCCCTGAAATCCGTGATCGATGAGCCATTCCCGAACGAATTCTTTGGATAAATGCTTCTGTTCCAAACCTTTAGCCTGGCGTTCGGCATAGCCGTCGAGGTGGAAATAGCGGGAGCTGTCGGGCGTGTGGATTTCGTCGATGAGGTAAATTTGGCCGTCTTTTTTACCGAATTCATACTTGGTGTCCACGAGGATAAGGCCCCGCTCGGCGGCCATTTTCGTTCCCCGTTCGAAGAGGGCGAGGGTGTATTTTTCAAGCACGGCGTAATCTTCAGCACTTACGATGCCCTGTGCAATGATTTCTTCCTTTGAAATATCTTCGTCGTGGCCCTCCTCCGCTTTGGTAGCAGGGGTGATGATGGGTTGGGGGAAACGGTCGTGTTCCTTCATGCCTTCCGGCAAAGCTACGCCGCAGAGTTCCCGCAGGCCTGACCGGTAAGTGCGCCAGGCATGGCCGGTGAGGTAACCCCTCACGACCATTTCAACCGGAAAAGCCTCGCAACGGTGGCCGACGGCGACGTTCGGATCGGGGGTGGCGAGCAGCCAGTTGGGACAAATATCTTTGGTAGCTTCGAGGAAGTGGGCGGCGATTTGATTCAAAACCTGCCCCTTGTAGGGGATCGGCCTTGGTAAAATGTGATCGAACGCTGAAATGCGGTCCGAAGCGATCATGACCAGCAGGTCATTGATGAAATAGACATCCCGGACTTTGCCGTGATAGACTTTGGTTTGCCCCGGAAAGTTGAAGTTGGTGCGGCTGACGGTGCGTTTTTCGATAGAAGTCATTTTAACTATGAACTATGAATGATGAATGATGAACGGGAGCAAAAGTAAAATCCATTTTGGTTTTATTCTAAAAAACGAAGGCCCGGCAAAACTGCCGGGCCTTCGTTCAACATTCATCGTTCAACATTTATCGTTTCTCACAGATCCTTAACAGAATTCCGGTCGGTGATAATATCTTTCAACTCCTTGAGCATTTCGTATTGATGCGGAGCAACCCGCTTGATGGCTTCTTTGACGGCGACGAAAGTGCCTTTTTCCATTACATCGCTACCCATTTGTTTGATTTGAGTTTTGACGAATTCAACATCTTCCATGAGCAAGGATTTCAGAGAAGGAATGTCGTGCCAGTCGCCTTCAACAGCAATACCTTCCTCCACTTTGCCGTCTTCCTGGTGAACGGGATCGAGCGCAATGAATTTTTCATCGTTACCGAGCGGGATAGCGGATGCCTGTGCTACTTCCCGTTGTGGCAATTGCCATTTTCCATCTTCTTTTTCATTGTTCAGCATGAAAACCTCCAGGCCTTTTTCCCGGATGCGATAGATGATCAGACTTGCTGTTTTAGAAAATTCCATTTGTTAAAGCTTGTTGTGGGTTTAAAACAGAAGATCGTGCTTTTGGTTTTTACACCTGCAAATAAACATGGTTTTCGTCGGAAAACCTGACGTAATGCCAAAAAGGATGTTTTTCATACAAAGAAAAATCACAATAGGGTCATTCCGAAAACTGAAAATTAGGAAGCTCGAAATTCCAAAAAGTATGAAAATCAGCAGGTTGCAAAATTGCAGGCAGTTTTATCCTCCCAGTTCCTTCGCCCGCAGGTAAGCTGCTTCAGCGCCTGAAATAATATCCTGAAACAGAGATGTTTGCGCAAAGGAATCCAGGGCGGCTTCGGTGGTTCCGCCTTTGGAGGCTACTTTTTTTATCCACTCCTCGCATGAAAAATCGGATTGGTGAAACAGGTCGATGGCGCCCTGGAAGGTCTGGCTAACAAGCAGTTCCGCTTCTGCCTCGCTGAATCCCAACTCCCTGCCCGCCTTGATCAGCGCCTGCATGAACAACCAGACATAAGCCGGACCACTGCCGGAAATTGCCGTGGCGGCATCGATCAGTGCTTCGTTGTCCACGTAGATGCTTTTGCCGGTGGTGTTGATGAGGTTTTGCACCATCACCAGCTCGATGCGGGTCACTTCGTCGGTGGAAGTGAAGGCCGTCATGCCCATGCCGATCTGGGCCGGCAGGTTGGGCATCGCCCGAATGACTTTGCTGATGCCGAGACCCTCGGCGATGGACTTCATTTTGACCCCGGCCATGATGCTGAGGAATACCTGCTGCGGGTCGACCATTGGGCGGATTTTCTCGAACAGGGAAGCAGCATCCTGCGGTTTGACAGCCAGGATGACGAGGTCGGCACGGGAGAGGCAGTCTTCCGGCTTTTTACATACTGTACCCACGTCGAGCTTTTCGAGTTCGGGCCATTTTTCCTCGGAGCGTTCGAGGATCATGAGGTCGTTTTTTTTGGTGATGTGGGAACGCAGGAAGGCGTGGGCATAGGTCATACCCATGTTTCCGCCACCGATGATGAGGATTTTCATATTGCTTGAAGTTTTTGGAAAATGACGGCTATGTGGCCAGGGCTGGTTGTTTTTATTAAAATTTCATGCCATAGATGGAAATGAGCCGTGCGGCGCAAATGTCCTATCAATGTTTCAGAATACCAACTCATTTCGTCAGGTTTACATTCCGGCATTGCGTACGACTTTCTGAAATCCTGATCGCCGTGGTTAACATTGGTTTTACTTTTTGGCGGTAAAAAGGGTTTTTCCTTCGCACTGGTTATCGGCAGCTGCTTTTCCCGGCATTGTATTTGCCAACATATTCAGGTTTTTACCCATTTGCATATTCCACATACTTCCTGCATGAGAATACTGAATATTACGGCGCTGCTATTTTTGTTCATCACAAGACTTGTTGGGGCATAACTCGTTGAGAATCAATCGTTGTATTTTTGCTTCAAAAACGAGCTATGAGCACCATATTTACAAATGTCAAAACAGATCGTCAATTCAGCGCAACGACCGGATTTACAAAAATCCAGTTCTATGATCTGGTCTATGAGTTCGACCAAACAGAACAAGACCTGTTTGGTGAAAGGCTGACCAATTATCAGCCGACCAAAGTTCTTTCAAATGTCGAAGAGCGGCTATTTTTCACGCTCTACTACCTCAAGGTGTACCCAACATTTGATGTGCTGGGAATTTGTTTCGGCATGGATGGCTCTACAGCAGAACAGCATATTCAACAGCTTCAGTTTGTTCTTGAAAAAACCTTGCAGCGTTTGAAAATGCTTCCGGCCAGAAGTTCCACGGAAGAAAAGGAACTCAAACTACTTTTGACCACTGCTGAAAAAATATTCGTCGATGCCACCGAGCGCCGTTTACAACGTCCTGAAAATCAGGCAGATCAGGAAGAGGCATACAGTGGTAAAAAAAAGCACATACGTTGAAGAACACAGTCATTTGTAATACGCAACGGTTTATTTTGTTTCTGAGTGCGACCGTCTGGGGAGGAGCTTATCACGATTTCTCTTTGTTAAAAAAAGATTTTTCACCTGGCCAAAATTGGTTCGAAAGTCTTCAAGTTTGGTTGGACAGTGGCTACCAGGGATTCAATAAAAACTACTCTGCAAAAGCGGTTTATCAGCCACAGAAGAAACCCCGAAAATCAAAAAACAACCCTGAGCCTTCCTTGACAGAAGAGCAAAAAGAAACAAACCGAAATATTTCAAAAGAGCGAATTATCATCGAACATGCCATTCGGGGAATGAAAAGATATAACGTACTTGTCTATCCCCTGAGAATGAAATGTGATCGTTTTATTGACAGAATAATCGGCATTTGTGCTGGTCTTTGGAATTACAAACTCAGCTTGAACATCGCTTGAAAATCAGCTACTTATGCCCCAACAAGTCTACAGTTGTTTTTTCTCAAAACCCGGGTCTGGACAGCCTGAATAAGGTTATGGAGAACAGTGAAGGCATTTCAAAAGTAGAGGCGCTGAATACACTTGCCGAAGCGCAACTCCCAAAATATTCCGATCACTCGCTTTCCAATGCTGAAGCTGCTCTCACTCTTGCCCGGATGCTGGGAAATGTATCCGGCGAGATTGCCGCCCTCAACAACCAGGGGTTGGCTTTTCAGGCGAAACTGGACTACAAGCGTGCCGTAGAGGCCTTTCTGGAGGCCCTGAAAATCAGCACTAAACATCAGGATGAAAAAGGACAGGCGGTGTCCAGAACGAACATGGGTAGGTTATTTTACCTGACGGAAGATTTCATTCACGCCGAAGAATATCTTGTGAAAGCCCGCAACGGCTGGACGGTTGTTAGTGACCAAAAAGGCATGGCGAGGGTATTGAAATACCTCGGTGACCTTTACCTGGCCAGTGAAATCTATGGTAAAGCAGAACTAAACTTCCAGCGTTCAATGGAGCTGAAACTGGCTGCAGGCGATGCAAAAGGTGCGGCTGACATTGCAATGCTGCTCGGTGGAATTGCCATGGAGCTTTGGAATTACGAAGCAGCTAAGAGCTATTACCGAATGGCGCTCGACCAGTATCGTGAGCTGGATGACTCGTTGCAGGTAGCAACTGGATTGAATAAGATTTCGATGGTGTATCTGGCGCAGGGAGCTTACCAGGAGGCCCTGGAGCATTGCCGGAAAGCACTGAGCTTACAACAATTGCTGGACGACACCCTGGGGCTGGCTGTCAGTGCGAGAGACATGGGGTTGATCTATTTAAAAATGGGTAGAAAGCAAGAGGTAAAACTTAATTTCAACCGAAGCGCCGCCCTGCTGGCATATCTGCCGGTGCAAACTGAAACGCCCGGTATTTACCAGTCCATCGCTCAGGGGCTTGCAGCAGTGAATGACTTCAGCGGGGCGTATGAACATCAACAAAATTATGCAACGACCCGCCATGAAATTTTTAACCAGGAAAAAGCCAAAGCCCTGCTCGACCTGACCGCTAAGTATGAGTCAGAGTTTGCTGCCAGAGAAAAGCAGCAACGCATCGAAATGCTTGAGATTGAAAATGCTGCCAACGTCAAAATGAAGTGCTATCTGACCTTAGGTATAGGACTGGTGGGCGTTTTGCTGGGTTTACTTTATTTTTTTTACCGCCGGAAGCAAAAAGACAACCGGCTGCTGCGTGCTAAAAACGACGAAATCGAACGGCAGAAAAACGAAATTGACAGCATTAACAACGAACTGCGTCAGAAAAACATCAGCCTCGATTTGCTCAATAAAAAACTGGTGGATGAAATGGCAGAACGGGAAAATATTGAAAAATCGTCCTTCGCTCGTGACCGCTTCCTGGCCACCATGAGTCACGAAATGCGAACCCCGCTCAACATCATCATCGGGCTCTCGCACATTCTGCTTGATTCGGAGCCGAGGCCAGATCAGGCAGAAAATCTTCGAACCCTGCAATACTCCGCCAATGACCTGATTGTTTTCATCAACGATGTGCTCGACTTTTCTAAAATTGAAGCCGGCAAGCTGAACCTCGAAGACAGGGAGTTTAATCCCGCCATTACTTTTCAGGAGGTCAGCCAATTGTTTAAAGAAAAGGCTGACCGCAAGAAGCTTCAGTTTCAGTATGATTTTGATAAAAAAATACCGGATACACTCATGGGCGACAATGCCCGGCTGCACCAGATTCTTACTTACCTGCTGACCAACACCCTGCAGCATACCGAATTCGGAAGCATCAACACGGATGTGGTAATGGAGGGCCTGAACAGCCGTGAGGCCATGCTGAAAATCACCATCGAAGGTACCGACGGAGGCTTCGGCCGTAAAATATTAAAGAACAGAACCTACCCATGGAGCGGACAGGACGAGGAAAGACGGACCACCGACAGCGAGCAGCTCTCCCTGGCGATTGCCAAGCGGCTGGTGGAGCTGCAAAACGGAAAGTTCGAGGTGGAAGTACAGCCTGGAGTGAGCACGGCTTTCGTCATCCGGTTGCCTTTCAAACTGGTTACCGAATCCGACAAGCCGGCTGCCAGAAAGCCCGCCGCTGAATATCAACACCTGGCTGGCACCCGCATTCTGGTGGTGGAAGACAATAAAATCAATCAATTGGTGGTGGCAAAGATTCTGCGCAAACTCGGCATCGAGGTCGTGACTGCGAACCACGGCATGGAGGCCCTCGAAATCTACGAAACGGCAGATTTCGACCTCATTCTGATGGATATTCAAATGCCGGTGATGGATGGCTACCGCACCACGGCTGAAATCCGGACGCATCCCGATGAGTCGAAGCGGGACGTACCCATCATTGCACTAACGGCTTCGGCTTTTTTAACGGAAAAGGAAAAGGCGGTGCTTTTCGGTATGAACGACCACGTCGGGAAACCTTTCAGCCCGGATGAATTGCTGGAGAAAATCGGGGCGTGTCTGGAGATTTACAAGAATGCTTAATTTTTAATGGTTAATGAGGGGGAAGAGAGGCACTTCTTTTTTTTCAAAATAAAAACAGGTAACGGTCATGTGATCGTTACCTGTTCTTTTTTTGGTTAAAACCAAGACCTGCGGTGTCTCTCCGGCTTAGTTGGCTGTGCTGAATTGCTCCCAGGTTCTTGACAGGTAATGATCTTCCGAAACAAACTGCATTTCTTTCTGAAGGTCGGGAGCCTGCTTGTAGCCGGGGGAGATCAGGATACGCTCGTAGTTGGGCGTAAGGTAAACATAGCTTGGATAGCCGAGGCGACCGCTGAGCAGTTCAAAAGCGAGCTGGTGGTAGCCGTTGCGGCCGCCGGGCTGCCATTTGAAGGTAGTGCCCTGAAAGACCACATCTTCCTTTTGTTCAGCATCAAATTTTACAGCGTAAAAGTTTTTATTGACGTAAGCCACGACGGCCGGGTCAACGAAAGTGGTGGCGTCCATGCGCTTGCACCAGCCACACCAATCGGTGTAGAAGTCAATAAAGATTTTTTTAGGCGCCTTTTCATTAGCTTTGACGGCCTCGTCCCAGGTCATCCAGTTGATTTCGCCTTCTGCGGCGGCGGATGTGGTGGTGGTTTCCGCAACGGAATCGCTTTTTGGCATAAAAGCGAAAATCAAACCTGCGGCGAGGATAGCAATGGCAACAAAGAAAACTTTTTTCATGAATGATGTTTTAAACTTGTTCAAGGATTGAATTCAATAATAATGAGAACATTTAAAGTTCGCAGGGCAAAATTACCCTTTGATTTTTTTACCCTGTGCAACGAAAGTACCAAAAGCCCCGATTTGATGGTTTTTGGGTATAATGTTTAAATAAAAATTAACGTAAACCGGTCAAGATGAGGAAAATTGTGATTGCAGTGGGGGGCTCAAGCGGTTCTATTTACGCCAAAGTATTGTTCGATCGCCTGCTTCAGTTGAAGGATCAGTGGTCGGCGGTCGGCATCGTGATGAGCGACAACGCCAAATTCAACTGGAAATACGAGCTGGGCAGCAACGACTATCAGGATTATCCTTTTGATTTTTACGAAAAAAATAACTTTGCCGCCCCGTTTGCCTCCGGTTCGGCACGTTACGAGACGATGATCGTCTGTCCGTGTTCGATGGGGCTGATGGGCCGCATCGCTGCCGGCATCTCGGATGACCTCGTTACCCGTGCTGCCGATGTGGTGTTAAAAGAACGCCGCCGCCTCATTCTTGTGCCGAGGGACACGCCGCTGAGCCTGATCCACCTGCGCAATATGGTCACCATCAGTGAAGCGGGCGGCATTATTTGTCCGGCCATCCCGTCGTTTTACAGCAAACCGAAAGATTTCGAAGAGCTGGCCGCAACGGTGGTTGATCGGGTGCTCGACCTGGCGGGCTTCGATTTGCAGTCGTACCGATGGGGGAGCGAACAATGAGAGAATGACTGAATGATGGAATGAATGAAATTAGCACGCATCCTTCATTCACTCATTCACTCATTCTCTCATTCACTCATTGAATAATGAAACTTCAAACTGAAATAATCTACGAAGACGACGACCTGGTCGTGGTGAATAAGCCGCCGTTTTTGCTGACGATCCCTGATCGTCACTCGCCGGATAAGCCTAATCTCTATCATCAGTTGGGTGACCGCTACGGTAAAATCTATACCGTTCACCGGCTCGACCGGGAGACGAGCGGTATTCTTGTTTTTGCAAAAACGGAAGAGGCGCACCGGGAGCTGTCCCGGCAGTTTCAGGAGCGCAGCGTGGAAAAGATTTATTTCGCCCTCGTGGAAGGCGTGATGCATCAGCAGGAGGGCGTCATCGACAAGGCCCTTGCGGAGCATCCCACCGAACCGGGCAAAATGATCGTTGCGCAGCGGGGTAAGCGTTCCATCACACACTACAAGGTGAGGGAAAGTTTTAAAAATTTCACCCTCGCTGAGGCGGATATCAAAACGGGCCGCATGCACCAGATCCGTGTTCATTTTCAATCGATCGGCTATCCGCTGGCCGTGGATGCGATGTATGGCCGCAAGACGGAGTTCAAGCTTTCCGACGTAAAACTGGGCAAGTACCGCATGGGCAAGTTTCAGGAAGAAGAACGCCCGCTAATGGCCCGCACCAGTCTGCACGCCGGCCGCCTTTCTTTCACCCATCCCAGTTCGAATCAACCCGTAACTTTTGAGGCAGAACTACCCAAGGACTTTGGCGCTGTGGTGAAACAGCTGCGGAAGTGGGGTAGTGGATAGAGGATGGAGGAGAGTGTATAACGGATAGTCACTATCAACTCTCCACTCTCCACTATAAATTGAACATTGCGCCGCTTTAAAACCTTTGACAAGTAATACATCAAACCATTTTTGAACATACTAAATTTACTTGTCATGAAAGCAATCACCATCTCCGGTATTTTTACCGTCATTCTCTTCTTTTTTACTCAAAACACAAACGCACAGGTTTACAATTCGGCCATTGGCGCAAGGCTGGGCTACCCGCTGTCACTTTCTTACAAAACGTTTATTTCAAATGAAAGTGCCCTGGAAGGCTACGTCGGGTTCCGCAATTGGCCCAACTACCGCTGGGTGTCCGTCAACGGCGCTTACCTGCTTCATTTCCCCATCGAAGAAGTCCCGAATTTACAGTGGTATGTAGGCGGTGGCGGCGGCCTTTATTTCTGGAATTACAAAGTGTTTGGCAGTGAAAGAGAATCGCAGGTCGGGCTTGGCGTGCAGGCTTATCTCGGCATTGACTACACCTTCGACGAAGTGCCGCTCAACCTGACTGTTGACTGGATTCCGACGGTGTTCCTTTCCGGTTACCGTACCGGCTTCGGCGCTACGTATGGGAACGTGGGCGTGCGGTATGTGATGGGAAGGTAGGTACGGGCAGGCTTCGGTTCTGTTGAAGTTTGTTGTTTGATTGACGATTGATGATTAACGACTTTAGATTTTAGATTTCTCCAAGATCTAAGTTATCGGATGAGTCCCGGAAAATATAAAATCGTCCATCGTCCATCGTCAATCAAACAACCCAAAAAAATAACCCCGGCACGTATGCACATGCCGGGGAATTATTGATTGTATCTACAGTGGATTAAAAAATCTGAACCAACTTTATCTCCGACCAATCGCTTTTCCGGTTGTTGGCAGCGTGGCAAAATTTGAACACCGGCTTGTCATGATCGTTTTCCAAAACACATGATCACCTACCTGTTTCACCAAAAAAACTAAGTCATGCCAGGCGATAAGTATAAAACCATCAAAAATGAAGAACAATATGAAGCCCTGCGTGAGAAGGGCATGAGTAAAGAAAAAGCGGCCCGCATCGCCAATACGCCCGATGCCGGTAAAAAAGGCGGAAAGGCCAGCAAACTTGAAGACCGAACCAAGAAGGAACTTTACTATCAGGCTAAAAAGATCGGTATCGAAGGGCGTTCCAAAATGAACAAGGAGGAACTGATCGACGCCATCCGCAACCATTGAAAGATACTGTTTGCTTGCGCTTCAGCGCTTGAACATTGGGGCTTTAGGGTCGTTCCAACCTATGAAATCCCTTATTATTTAATTGTAAAACAGAAAGCATGGAAAGCAAGCAACCCTCCGACGAACAAAAACGCAAACAAGTCAGAATAACGCTGTCCGATGATATCAGCAAATCCGAAGGCACATCATCCACCGACGCCATCGATGAACAAATTGACGAGAACCTTCAGGAAAGCATGGACGCAGAGACGGATCGTGGCAAAGGCGGTATGAACCGTGGCCTTGGCTCGATCGGCGAAATGCAGGGCGAAGACCTTGATGATGAAATGGAAGCTGACCTGGACAAAGAACTTCACGAAGCCGCTGCCGGTGAAAAAGCCGAAGACAGGGGCGCTGAACTATACGGCGAAAAGGTTAAAGATATCCATCCATGATTATTCCTTGCATCCAGAAAGTGCCCGGTATGCCTGCACGTGACTGACAGGCAGCCGGGCTTATTTTTTCGCAAACCCCACAAAAAACTCCAGACTCTCCGGGTTCTTCATCGAATCCACATTCGCTGCCTTCTCAACAGGTTTTCCCATCAGAATTTTCTTCACCGGGGCTTCCAGCTTCTTCCCGCTGATCGTGTAAGGCACCTCGGGCGCCACGATGATTTCGTCCGGCACGTGGCGGGGCGAATACTCCGAGCGGAGCGTGGTTTTTATCTTCTTTTTTAAAACATCCGTCAACTCGACATCCTCGTTCAACACCACAAACAGCGGCATGTAGTCGCTGCCGCCTTCCTGCTCGATGCTCACGATCAGGCTGTCTTTGATCTCCGGAATCTTATCCATCGCCCGGTAGATCTCCGCCGTGCCGATGCGTACGCCGCCCCGGTTGAGCGTAGCGTCTGATCGGCCATAGATGACGATGCCGTTGTGATTTGTGATCTCGATCCAGTCGCCGTGCCGCCAGACGCCGGGGTACATTTCAAAATAACTGCTGCGGTAGCGCTCGTTGTTTTCATCGCCCCAAAAGAAAACCGGCATGGAAGGCATGGGCTTCGTCACGATCAGCTCGCCGACCTCCTGCGTCACCGGTTCGCCGTCTTCGTTCCAGGCCTCGATGGCTGCGCCGAGGCAGCGGCATTGAATTTCGCCCTTGTAAACCGGCTCCGTGGGACAACCGCCCACCCAGGCCGTGCAGACGTCCGTGCCGCCGGCCATGGAGCTGAGCCAGAGGTCTTTTTTTATTTCATCATAAACATAGGCAAAGGCTTCGGGTGGCAGCGGCGAACCAGTGGAGCCAATGCTGCGCAGTGCGGAAAGGTCGAAATCCTTGCCGGGAGCAATGCCCTGTTTCATGCAGGCTGTAAGGAACGGGGCGCTCGTGCCGAAGTGCGTGATGCGGGCTTTTTCGGTAAAATCCCAAAGGCGATTAAGGTCAGGGTAGCCGGGGCTGCCGTCGAACAACACAACCGTAGCGCCTGCCAGAAAGCTGGCGTTGACGAAGTTCCACATCATCCAGCCCGTGGTGCTGAACCAGAAAAAGCGCTCGCCGGGATGCACGTCATTATGAAAGTGTAGGTATTTCAGATGCTCCAAAAGATTCCCGCCGTGCGAGTGCGTAATGGCCTTCGGAATGCCCGTCGTGCCGGAGGAGTACAGCACGTAAATCGGATGATCGAAAGGCACCGGCTCGAAAGTGAGGGTTTGGGAGTGGCGGAAGGTGTTGTTCCAGAGGGTGATGATTGCCTGCCCGGATGATCCGGTCAGACGGGGTGATTGGTGATTGGTGACTGGTGATTGGGGGGCAATTGCGTGAGGCTGGGTTTCACTGTTTAAATACGGGATCAGGATGACCTGCTGGATAGTGGGTAATTTTTCACACAATTCACTCACCACCTGTTTTTTGTCAAACGGTTTACCGTTGTAAGTGTAGCCATCCACGGCGAAAAGCACTTTGGGTTCGATCTGGGCAAAACGGTCGATGACGCTGTTGGCGCCAAAGTCCGGCGAGCAACTCGACCAGATAGCGCCGATGGAAGAGGCAGCGAGGAAAGCGATGGTCGCTTCGGGGATGTTGGGTAAATAGGCAGCTACCCGGTCGCCCTTTTCCACGCCAATCTCTTTCAGATAGGCAGCCATGGATGCGACCTGGCTGTGCAGTTCCGGCCAGCTGATTTCGATCAGGTCGTGTCTTTCCGATGAAAAAATAATGGCGGTACGCTCGTTATCTGCCATGCGGAAGATGTGCTCGGCGTAGTTCAGCGTTGCACCTTCAAACCATTTGGCCGTGGGCATTTCACCGGATAAAACCTGCCGGTAGGGGCTGTGAGAAATGACTTTGAAATATTTCCAGATGCTTTCCCAGAAATCGGGGATATTTTCTACCGACCATTGCCAGGCTTCATGGTAGTTTTGAAATTTCAAATTGTAGTTTTGCGACATCCATTCGAAGTAACGGCGCAGGTGGGAGTTTTGGATAAATTCAGTTGAGGGCTGCCAGAGCATGGTATTTATTTTAATGATAGAATGATTGAATGATGAAATGAGTGAATGTGAGGCGCTGCTTTGAAATATTCATTCATTCTATCATACTATCATTCACTCATTGAAAAGTAAAATTAGAAAATCTGGGTACTTTTGATAAAGCCAAAAAAAATTCAACATGAAAAATAAGACGATACCAACTGGATTAATGAAAAAGGCGGCAGGCCTGGCCATGCTGCTGGCGTTGATGTTGAGCCTGCATTCCTGCGCTGCATTGATCGCAGGCATGGGTGCTGCGGGCGGCGGCGATACGACGGAAATGCCGCCGGATTTCGATTACTCCGAGGCCGGTCCGGTCAGCTTCACCATTTTACAAATGAATGATGTGTATGAAATAGCGCCGCTGGACGAGGGCAGGGTAGGGGGCATGGCAAGGGTGGCTACCGTTCGCAGGCAGTTAATGGAAGAAAACTTTAACCTGTTTACCGTCATGGCCGGCGATTTCCTCAGCCCTTCGCTGCTGGGCACATTGAAATATGAAGGCAAATCCATCAAAGGCCGGCAAATGGTGGATGTGATGAATGAACTGGGTGTAAACCTGGTGGCCTTCGGCAATCATGAATTTGATGTAAAAGAACACGAGTTGCAGGAGCGTTTGAATGAATCCTACTTCGACTGGCTCGGCACCAATATCATGCATCAGCGGGGCAACAGGGTCGAGCCGTTTTACAAGGAATCTTACGGCTACAAATACTACCTGCCGGAGACTTACATCTGGGAAATCACTGATTACATGAGCGGTAAAACGCTGAAAGTAGGCTTTTACAGTGCCGTGCTGAATGACAACCAGGTGCCTTATGTTTATTACGAAGACCCCTACCAGGAAGCTACCAAGGCGTACCTTGAGTTAAGCGCTACATGCGACGTCGTCATTGGCCTGACGCACCTGGAGTTGAACCAGGACCTGAAGCTGGCTTCCATGTTGCCCAAAACAAAACTCATCATGGGCGGTCATGAGCATGAAAACCATATCGACACGGTGGGCAACGTCATCATCACCAAAGCCGATGCCAACGCCAAGAGCGTTTACGTACACCATTTCACCTGGTACCCTGATACCAAAACCACCGAGCTGTACTCTGAATTGGTACCCATCACGGATGAAATTCCGGACGATCAACTCGTTGGCGATGTCGTGGAGAAATGGCAGGAAATACAGCGGGAGCAGATTGCGCTGCTATTCGAAAACCCCGGCGAGGTAATTTTTACCGCTACCGAACCGTTGGATGGAAGGGAGGCCAGTGTCCGTAATTTTCAGACGAACCTGGGCGGCATTATCGCCGCATCGATGGCTTATGCAGCGAAAAAGCCAGTGGACTGCGCCTTTTTTAACGGCGGCTCCATCCGGGTGGACGATCAGTTGAAAGGGGCGGTAACACCGGTGGATATTTTTCGTACACTGCCTTTCGGCGGCGGCATTGTCGAGATCGACCTGAAGGGATCGGTATTAAAAAAAGCCCTCGAAGCCGGTCTGGAGAACAAAGGTATCGGCGGCTATCTGCAATGGCACAACATCGAATACAACGAAGCCGCTAAAACCTGGAAAATCGGCGGACAACCGCTGAATGATAGTAAAACGTACCACATCGCCACCAATGATTACACCTCGCAGGGCAAGGAAACCCGGCTGGACTTTTTCAACCCGAAGAATTTCATCAAAACAGACATGGCACAGCCGGGGAATTCGGATGATTTGCGAAGCGATATAAGAAAAGCAGTGGTAGCGTATTTGAAAAGTAAGAAATAATGTTAATGCTTTTGGCTATTAGCTTTTGGCTGTTGGCCGTTTGCTTTTTGCAAACAGCAAATAACCCAAGGCAAATAGCCAAATGCAACAAATCAATACTTTCATGATAAAGAGTCTTTTTAAACTTCTCGTCATCCTCGTACTGGGTATCCTTATCTACAACTACTTCCTTGGTACGGAGCAGGAAAAACAGGGTGCGAAGAAGATTTTCAGTGAAATGAAAGATGTCGGTGTAGCAGTGAAAGACCTGCTCAAGTCGGAGAAAGAAAAATTCGACGCCGGCAAATACGACAACGCCGTTGACAAGATCGGCAACGTCCTCGACGGCCTGAAGCGCAATGCCAAAGAGTTTGATGAAAAATACCTCGACCGCATCGACGAACTGGAAGCGAAGCGCAGGGAGCTGCGCCGAGCACTCTCGGATTACGAAGAGGAAAGCAAACGCATCACAGATGGCAGGGATGAATTCACACCTAAAGGCGGGCAGGACTCATCCAACATCAAGCGTGAACTGGAGCAACTGCTGAAAGATACGGAAGCGCTCATCAACGACATGGAGTCGAATAAGTAGCTTTATCACAAATACGCTGTCAATTTCCGGCCAACAGTCAACAGTCAATCAGCCAACGGCTTACAGTTTAAATTTTTCTATTTTAGCGCCCGTTTCTAAAATCAGCTGATGAAAAAACCGCCATCAAACAAGCCGAATTACCTGTACAGCATCGTGAGTGTCACGTTGGTGTTATTTCTATTAGGGCTGTTCGGATTATTGGTGGTGCAGGGGCAGCAGTTCATCAAAACGCTGAAAGAACAAGTGGAGATCATCGTGGAATTTCAGCCGGACACCTCGCCCGCCGGTGTGGATTCTCTGCAGCAATTCCTGGCCGGCAGCAGTTTTTTTAAAGCCAACTCGGCGCATTTTATCAGCAAGGAAGACGGCACTGCCATGATGCGGGAAGAATTCGGAGAAGAATTCTTGAAATTGGACATGGCCAATCCGCTCTACGACGTGCTGACTTTCAATGTACGTTCCGAATGGATGGAGCCTGACAGCATGCGGCAAATTAGGGAGACACTCCGTGAATTCAACTATGTCAGCGACGTGTATTACCAGGAAAGCGTGACCAATGCTATTGCTGAGAACCTGAAGAAAGTTGGACTGGCAGTGCTGGCATCCGGCATTTTTTTCATCATCGTGGCGGTAGCGCTCATTCTGAACACCATCCGGCTGGCCCTTTACGCCAATCGTTTTTTGATCAAAAACATGGAGTTGGTGGGGGCTTCGTGGGGTTTCATCAGCCGGCCCTATCTGGCCAGAAGCTTCTGGCACGGATTGCTGAGCGGGCTTCTGGCTGTGGGGACGCTCGTATTGCTTTTATACTTCGTGCTGCGCAATGTGAGCGATTTTCGGGCGCTGATCGATGTGGAAGGAATCGCTTTGGTATTTGGCGCATTGTTACTGCTGGGTATTTTAATCACTACCCTTAGTACGTACTACGTTGTGAAAAAATATCTAAAAATGCGGGTGGATGATTTGTATTGAACCAATGAACGATCTGAGCGTACCGGTGTATTCTGTTAAAATTCAGCGACAAATCGACGCATGAAAAAAATTCATCGTTCAGCATTCATCGTTCATCATTAAAAAAACGACCTTTGCGGCCATAACCATTCAATGAAATGAGTAAAAGCAACACAAAAAAGAAAGTTGTAGTCACGACCTCACAGCGGACATCACCGACTGTTTCGAGAAGTAAGCCGGCTCCCTCCTCTGCCAAAAAAGGCGAGCTGATATTTGGTAAAACCAATTATATCTGGATGCTGGCCGGTGTCGGCCTCATAGCGCTGGGCCTGATTCTGATGAGCGGTGGCGCCATGCCCAACCCGGATGTGTGGGATGAAAGCATCATTTACAGCAGCCGGAGAACCCTGCTTGCACCATTGGTCATTATTCTTGGCCTGGTGGTTGAAATCTATGCCATTTTCAAAAAATCGGACGCAGCGGAAAATACAGCATCGGCTGACAACGCCAACTAAACCATGAGTGAGCTATTAAGAGCTGTCATCCTGGGTGTCATTCAGGGCTTGACAGAGTTTCTTCCCGTAAGCAGTAGCGGACACCTCGAACTGGCCAAATATTTTCTCGGAGATACCAGCCTTGCCGAGGAGAGCATGATGATGACAGTCATCCTGCACTTTGCTACCGCCCTGAGCACAGTGGTCATTTTGCGAAAAGAAGTAGCCGAAATCTTCAAAGGGCTTTTTCAATTTTCGTGGAATGAGCAATCCCGCTTTTCCCTGAAAATTATACTTTCCATGGTGCCTGCGGCCCTGGTCGGTGTTTTTCTTGAAGACAAAATCGACGACCTTTTCAACCATCAGATTTTGCTGGTAAGCATCTGTCTGTTAGTTACAGGCCTGTTGCTGTTCATGGCGAACCGCTCTCAAAGAACGGGAAAAGACGTCACTTTCGGCAATGCACTGATGGTGGGTTTATCGCAGGCCGTCGCTATTCTGCCGGGAATTTCTCGTTCCGGAGCGACGATTTCCACCTCTGTTCTGCTGGGTATCGACCGAGAGCGGGCAGCCCGCTTTTCTTTCCTGATGGTAGTACCGTTGATTTTTGGTAAAATTGCAAAAGACCTGCTCGACGGGGCGCTTGTGTCTTCAGCCTTACCGTCGGGAGCCATGCTGGCTGGTTTTGGCGCAGCCTTTGTAACGGGTCTGATAGCCTGCACCTGGATGATAAAACTGGTAAAAAACAGTAAATTGGTATATTTTTCAATCTATTGTTTCGTCGTTGCAGCGGTAGTAATTATTTTTTACCTTGCATGACACTTGATTAAATTTAAACGATGAACGATGAATAACAAGCCGGTGTCTGTAAAATTCAGGTGTAAAAGTTCATGGTTCGCCGTTCATAGTTCTTAGTTAAAATATGGAAGATCCTTTGCCGAGTCGAAAATTCATTGAAGGCGCTTGCCTTCTCATTGACAAACCACTTACCTGGACTTCTTTCGACGTTGTCAATAAAATCCGCACCGGATTAAAGTACAGTCTGGGCATCAAAAAAATCAAAGTCGGACACGCCGGAACGCTCGACCCGATGGCTACCGGCCTTCTGATTGTCTGCACCGGCAAATTCACCAAAAAGATTTCCGAATACCAGGACATGCCAAAGGAATACACCGGCACCATCAGGCTTGGCGCCACCACGCCTTCCTACGATGCCGAAACAGAACCTGACGGCACCTTCCCGGTTCAGCATATCACTCCGGAGATGATGGAGCAGGCCAGGCTGCAATTCATCGGCGAAATCGACCAGATGCCGCCCATGTTTTCAGCAATAAAAGTCGATGGTCAGCCGCTGTATAAAAAAGCCCGCCTTGGCGAGCACGTGGAAGTACAGCCACGGCCGGTGAAGATCTACGAATTTGAATTTACAAAAGTGGCATTGCCCGAGATTGAATTCAGGGTGAAATGCAGCAAAGGAACCTACATCCGGTCGCTTGCTCACGACCTTGGCAAAGCCCTCCGCAGCGGCGCCTATCTCGCTTCGCTTCGCCGCACCAAAATAGGCAAGTACAGCGTCGACGACGCCTGGAACCTGGAGGATTTGGTGGACCACATCGACAGCCTCATGCCTGCAAGCAATTACTGAGTAAACCACCTGATTTTATAGTGAAAGATACCTATTCCACCCTTGCGGCCCCTGCTACCGGCGAGTTCCGGGATAGGGGCAGTAAATTTCTTGCCTACGCATTTCCCGTGGAGGAAGAAGAGGAGTGGCAGCAGCACCTCGAAACAGTAAAAAAAGAGCACCCGAAAGCCCGCCACTATTGCTACGCCTATCGCCTCGGCATGGATGAGAATAACTACAGAGCCAATGACGACGGCGAACCCTCCGGTACAGCTGGCCGTCCTATTCTCGGGCAGATCGACAGTTTTGGCCTCACGAATGTTATCGTTATTGTCGTGCGGTATTTTGGCGGAACGCTGCTCGGCACTTCCGGCCTGATCAATGCCTACAAAACATGTGCGCAGGAAGCCCTGCAAAACGCCGAAATCGTCGAACGGGTGGTGGAAGACGTGTTCCGGCTACGGTTCGATTATCCGCTCATGAGCGATGTGATGAATGCAGTGAAGCGCCTTGAGCTTCAAATTTTAAAACAGGAATTCCATCTGGACGGTCAGCTCGAAATCGCCATCCGGCAAAGCCTTCGGGAAGAAACGCTGGTGCGGCTGAAGGCCCATATCGCCAAGGTCAGCGTAGAGGAAGCAGAGACGATGGAGGAGATCGAAGGAATGGAAATAATTTATTCTTACACACGGTAAACTCCCTGCCTTACAGCAAACAACTTTTCGATATCATCTTGCCGTAGCTTTTCGATAGATAATTCAGGTGTTCAGGTTGTTAGACACATTTTATTTTACGAAATGTTAGAAAAATCTTAAGAAAATATACTTCTTTAGGTCAGGGAAATATTACATTTGGCCTGACTTAACTACTAAATTACTGCTCCCGGCTTTTGCACAGTAATACTGTGCCCAACACAAGGATTGTAAAAACCAGGAAAACTCTCTCCGAAATATTTGCACACGTTATCACCCGTTCCTGTTTGTAAGGGGAAGAATATCAAATAGTTAGTACCGATCCCTGTTTTGGTTACAATATTTTTTTTCACCAATAAAAACTGTGCATGCTATGTTTCCACGTTTAGCACTACTACCTATCGGGTTGTTTATAATTTGGTGCTTCGTATGCAGGCAATGGTATGTTTGTCATATCAAGCAGGTATGCGAGGAGCAAGTACAGCCGTTACCTCCACCCCCGGACGAAACGGTTGATAACTTCCCGCTCGTCTTTAACTGGCAGTCACCGGAACCCGTTACCCGGCCTGCTTTCGCAGCATTCAGAGATTCCCTTCTGAAGACTGTCACTGACACAAGTTTATTCGAAATTACCGGTCAATATGCCGAAGGAGAGGCAGCGCCTGCCGGGTTTGCCAATATGGGGCTGGCCAGGGGAGAAGCTATCAAGAAGCTTTTCGCAGAATTTCTTCCCGTTGACAGAATCGTCGTCCGGTCGGAGGTTATGGCAAAGCCGGAAAATGCCGAAAGTAAGCCTTTTTCCGCCGCCAGATTCGGCACCAAAGCCATCATCAAAACCAGCGATCCGCCGGTAGTTGAATGCTTCAAGGAGGGAGAAAATAGCTTGACTGTGTATTTTCCATATGGAAAATCTCAGCGAGAAGTCGATATGAAAATTGAAAAATGCCTGGAGGATATTGTCACCCTGCTGAAGGCGAGCCCGGGAAAGACCGTGAAGATCACTGGTCATACCGATGATTCGGGTTCTGCTGAATTCAACAGGGGCCTCGGCCTGGAGCGGGCGAAGCACATTCAGGCCATTCTGGTAAAAAATGGCATTGACAAAAAAAGAACATCCATTGAATCCAAAGGCGAGGACCAACCCGTTGCCAGCAACGATACAGAAGAAGGCACCCGGTTGAACCGGAGGGCAGAGCTCCTCGTGAACGGGTAAAGGGTTTCTTATTTGTTTTTGAACGCTAATTTCAACTCATTTTTCAACAATAAAATACAACAATCATGTTTCAAGATATAACTCAAGGCCCCGGTCATCTTGGCGCTACTGCCCACACGGGGGAAATTCTCATCATGCTGCTGGTTGCTTTTTTGCTTGGTCTGCTGTTAGGTTACATTCTTTGGTACCGCTGGCGCAAGTTGTACCTCGAACTGGAGACAGAACACGAGCGCCTGAAAGCTCAGCACCTCGACCTGGAAAAGGATCATGCAAGCATGCGCTACAAAGTTGAACAGGCTGAAAAGGAGAATGCAACACTTCACAACAAGGTGCGGAGCCTTGAAGGGGATGTTTCCGGGCTGAAATTCAAGCTGGATAAAAGCATTGCTGACCTGAATGCGGCCACAGCTGCCAATGCGACTACCACAACAGCATCCACCGCTGTCGCTACCGGAGCAGGGGTCGTACTTGGTGCAGCGAAGAAAGGCGTCGTCGCTGCTGCCGGAACAAAAGACGACCTGAAAAAAGTCGAAGGCATCGGGCCCAAGATTGAAAAGTTGTGCAACGACATCGGTATTCACACTTTTGCCAAGTTAGCGGAAACTCCTGTTGAAACGCTGCAAAAGATGCTGGATGATGCAGGTCCCCGCTATCGGATCGCCAATCCGGGAACCTGGCCACAGCAGGCAAAACTGGCTGCTGAAGGAAAATGGGAAGAACTGGATGCGCTGCAGGACCGCCTGTCCGGGGGGATCGACCCGGGTAAATAGAAAAAAAACGCCGGACAATTTGCCCGGCGTTTTTTTTATAAGTCCAGAATGCCTTCAGGTAGTTGGAGTAACAAGGTTGATGTTTTTTTGTCAATCTTCCTGACCAAATCGGCATGCAGCGGTATCATAACCTCCCGGTCCTGATAAATCACTACCGCTAATTCCTGCTGCGGCAATTCAATAACTTCAACGATCTTTCCGATTCTGCCCAGATGCTCGTCTTCTATTTCAAAACCCTCGTATTGCCGAAAAGATGCGAGGTCCTCGTTTATTTCAACATGGCTGATGTCCTGTTTGCGAAGAAAAATCTCGCTGGAAGTGATGGTTTTGGCCTGCGCCGGTGTATCGATTTCTTCCAGTTTTAACAACAAATCACCGGCTACTCGCAGGTTTTCAATAAAAAACGGGGCAGGCTTCCCCTGTATGTTGATGAAAACGACCTCAGATTGGGCAAAATCATCCAGGTAATGGTCTTCGACAAAGACTTTGATTTCGCCTGCTGCGCCGTGCGTCTTTTTGGTATGGCCAATTAGAATTAAGGAGTCTGCCATTAGTTATGATCGATGATTCTTTGTTTTAAAATAAATCCCTTTTCAGCTTTTTCTTCCCAGGACTGTCCCTCGCAAGCCTCGATGCACTGAGTATCCAGGATCCATAACTCTCTGTAAATGAGCCCAATGCCTCTGGCGTATTTGACGTTGGAGCGCCGGAGCTCGATCAGATTCTCATTGTTCGCCTCCCTCACCGTCAACACATCATCGAAAGCGAGGTTGCCCACGGAGTCCTGTTCAATGATATCTTCAATTTTGTAAGCCCAACCTTTGAACATCTCCAGGCTTTCGCCGGCTACTGTCACAATCAGGGAAGGGTTGAAATGGACGTGGCCATTCCAGGCAGCGTTTTTCCTTGCGGGAAAAACGAGTTTGATAAAACGCAGGTTGTCCTCCGTGAGTATGGCTTTGTTATCCTGAATGGAAGCGGTGAAAACTTTCGAAACCTGCCAGGGCAAAGTATCTGCCTGTCGCTGATACCGTTCGATTTTGTAAAGCGTTTCGCCGTTGTTGTCAGAAATGGTATCCACGACCTCCTCTTTCACCTGTGTTTTGGATGAAAAAACCATCGTGTCGCCAGTGGGGTCAAAAATGGTCGAATCCACTTCGTAAACCGCATACTTACCCACCTCGAGCGGGAAATACTCATAGCCCGGGTCTGTTTGATAGTCGTCAGGCGTTGTTTCACAAGAGGCAAGCAAGAACAAACATGCCAGCATGGCGGAAGCACATAAGAGGTTTTTCATAAAACAAAACTTGAAGTTAATGCTACCGGTAAATGATGCCTCCGCCGATGACGTCGTCTTCTTCGTAAAATACGGCGGACTGACCGGGGGCTACGCCTTTCACATTGGCCAGAAACTCCACTTTCACCTCTCCATTTTGGTTGTGCAGGGTGCTGAAAGTTCCGTTGTCACGGTATCTGATTTTGGTAACGGCTTCCAGCCCGTCGGGTATTTCGGCGTATTTCATGACATTCACTTGCCCGACTTTCATGCTGTTGCGGATCAATTGATCCTCCGTACCCAGCACCACAGTGTTGGTTTCGGGTCGGATTTCCGTTACGAACATCGGCTGGCCGAATGCAAGGCCCAGCCCTTTCCGCTGACCAATGGTGTAAAACGGATAACCTTTGTGCTCGCCCAGCACCTCACCGGAAGTGCTGACGAAATGGCCGCCTGCCACCCGCTCTTCCAGCCCGTCCACCCGGCGCTTGAGGAAGCCCCGGTAGTCGTTGTCAGGGACGAAGCAGATTTCATAGCTTTCGCTTTTTTTCGAAAGTTCAGCGTAGCCACGGTCGAAAGCAATTTGCCTCACTTCGGGTTTCGTCAGCTCACCCAACGGAAACCTGCTTCTTTCCAGACACTCCTGGCTCAGCCCCCAAAGCACGTACGACTGATCTTTGTTCCGGTCGACAGCACGTTTGACATACCGGCGTCCTTCATGCTCCTTGATGATGGCATAATGGCCGGTGGCGATAAACTCACAATCGAGCGCATCGGCCCGTTTCAAAAGAGAATTCCACTTGATGTGCGTGTTGCACAAAACGCAGGGATTGGGCGTGCGGCCTGCGAGGTACTCGTCCACGAAATTGTCGATCACGTAGTCGCCGAACTCTTCCCTGATATCCACGATAAAATGATGAAAACCCATGTCAACAGCCACCCGGCGAGCGTCGTTGATGGAGTCGAGGCTACAGCAGCCGGTTTCCTTTGAAGAACCGCCGGATGAAGCGTAGTCCCAGGTTTTCATGGTAATACCTACCACTTCGTAGCCTTCTTCATGCATCAGCATCGCCGTCACTGTGCTATCAATTCCGCCGCTCATGGCGACCAATACTCTCCCATGCTTACTCATCTTCTAAAAAAATTATGATTCTGAAAACTTCCGTTAGTTATAATGACCGCTGTCAGCTTTTGGCTATTAGCTGTTGGCCGGCTCCAATGTCAAAAGGCTGGCTGCAAATCGCAAAAAGCCAAAACTATCCGTGTGTCAGTATAAATAAATACAACTACTGCAAAGGTACAACTTTGGCCAGCGTTGGTTCAGAAGAATGCCTCAGAATCAGGTAAAGTTTAATGACAGGGCATAATTGAGAAAGTTTTTGCGTTGAGTGTAAGTGAATTAAGTAGTACATTTGGACGAAGAAAACCTTTTTAAACCTAATTTTATCACCAAACATGCTGTCATGAAACGTTTTGCAAGTATTATCATTTTAAACATTTTATTCGTTGCCGGTCTGTTTTCACAGGAGGAGTTTGGATTGGCATCATACTATTCCGACCTATTTCACGGAAAACCGACCGCCAGTGGCGAATTGTATGACAAAGGAAAACTCACCGCTGCACATAAAACCCTGCCATTTGGAACGCTGGTAAAAGTAACCCGCCTGGACAATAATAAATCCGTACAGGTTCGGGTAACAGACCGTGGCCCTTTCATCAGCGGCCGTGTCATCGAGCTGTCGAGAGCTGCTGCAAGCCAGGTCGATCTCATCAACGATGGGTCTGCAAGGGTTAAAGTTGAGGTCGTAAGTGAAAAGGCAAAAGAGGAGCCCGCTGTTGTAACCACCCCGCCTGCAACCACTCCGAAAACCTACACGCAGGAACCGGAGGCTGTAACTTCAAAGCCTGAAAAACCCGTGACTAAAGCACCGGCTGAAACCAGTCCGGCAACCACCGCCAAAGCTGCCGACGCCAAAAAAGAGACTGCCAGGGTGAATACCAAACCTGAAAAGGCCGCCACCAAAGCCAAGGCCGAGCCGGTTGTTTTATCAGAGCCCGTGCTTGTGAAAGGATCGGATTACCAGCCCTACGACCTTTACCAAATCGAGCTGAAGCGCCCGGAGAAAAAAGGTTTTGGCGTTCAGGTTGCAGCTTTGACAACGCAGGATGCCCTTTTCAAAAAAATGGCTGACCTGCAGGGAGATTGGTTCTCGACCATCCTGGTCAGTGTGCAGAAAGGGAAAAAGAACGAAATGCTTTACAAGGTAATCCTTGGAACTTTTGCCACAGAAGCTGAGGCGAACGTTTACAAAGCCAATCTGAAGAAAAACAAGAAGATGGATGGTTTTGTGGTCGATCTTTCCACGCTCAGCAATGAATAACAAACCATTTTCTCAACCAAAAAAAAGGTTCGTCTGCACAAGACGAGCCTTTTTTTGTTAAAAATAATTCAATTCCTGTAACAGGTTCAGGCAACCCGCCGTCCAATCCCATGTCTTTGTTACCGTAAATATTTTTCACCAAAATCTTTCAACATGAAATCATTCCGCATATTGGTTTTGCTGTTCGCCATCTCCGTCACAGCCGTGCAATTTACCGGCGCTCAAAACTGGGGGGCCGGCATCAAAGGGCAGGGGCCCAAAGTCACGAAAAACCTGAACATTGATGCATTCGATGGAATTGCACTAAGCATCAGCGCCGATGTTTATCTGCGGCAGGGTAGCCCGCAATCCGTAAAAATTGAAGCCCAGCAAAATATCATCGACAACCTGGAAACCGCCGTGAAGGATGGTACCTGGAAAATTGGTTTTGATAAAAATGTCCGGGGGCATGATGGCGTCAAAATCTGGATCACCGTTGACGACCTCAGGAAAATTGGTGTAAGCGGTTCCGGCAATGTCACCGGTGAAGGAAAATTCACCAACCTGGGCAACCTGGATCTATGGGTAACCGGTTCCGGCGACATCGTGCTGGAGTCCAGTTCAAAAGCCATGGATGTCTCGATCAGCGGCTCCGGGGATATAAAGCTCAAGGGTACTACGGGTGCCTGTGAAATGAAAATCACGGGTTCCGGCGATATTTCAGCCTTTGACCTTGAGGCTACTTCCTGTTCGGTAAAAATCACAGGTTCCGGCGATTCCTCCGTCAATGTGAGAGAGCAACTGGATGTGGCCATAGTTGGCAGCGGCGATGTTTATTATAAAGGCAGACCGAGTGTAAGATCAAAAATCACCGGCTCCGGCGACGTACGATCGAAATAGTCCATATTGTTAATAAGAATGTTTAAGAGTGTGAAACCATTGCCTTCGGGCAGTGGTTTTTTTGTGGTAAAATATGGCGAGAAATTTGAAAGCAGCTTTGGCAATCTGAAGGAAGATATTATAAATTTGCGAGCCGCTGAACGCAGCGGAAACAGCTGAAATTTCCGCCACCCTAGCTCAGCCGGTAGAGCAACGCATTCGTAATGCGTGGGTCGGGAGTTCGAGTCTCCTGGGTGGCTCTTTGGCAATGAGTAAATGAGTAAATGATAGAATGGATGAATGAATGAATTAGGGAATACACTTACCGTGAACATTCTCTCATTCATTCATTCTCTCATTCATTCATTCTCTCATTAAAAACGGGGTGTAGCGCAGCCCGGTAGCGCGCGTCGTTCGGGACGACGAGGTCGAAGGTTCGAATCCTTTCACCCCGACACATGGCCTTGTAAGTCTTCGATTTACAAGGCTTTTTTCTTGCCAATTTCCACACCCTCATTTTTGAATGATGCTTTCGTATTTGGCCGGTTAACCATCCTTTTCGCCTTTCAAAGCGGGAATACGCTGACGAAAGCCTTTCCGGGAGTAGGGGCTTTTGTTGTTTGAGGGGTTTAATGGGTTGGCCAAATCAAAAATCAATAATCAATAATCGAAGAATCTTACATCGATTAAAAAGTCCACTTGGTGTTATGGTTAAAGCGGGAATGATAGGATTGATAAAAACATAAAATTGCGTAGCCCAACTTGCAAATCACCCCAAAAGCCCTTGCCGGGCGTTGATTGGAAATTTATTTCACCGTATCCTTGTCCTGCCGGTAAATACCGCATACACACGAACTTAACGACTACCTGATGAACCTGACGACGACCCGAGACGACCTGTTCCTTCCTGTATGGTTTGATTTTACCGATGTTGATAAAGCGACTTTTTTTGTTGATTCATTCTCCGGGCTTTTAATGGAGGGGCGACGGGTGTTGGCTGTCGCAAGCGATATTTATTAATCAGTAACAGGGGCAGCGCCCCGGTGATGTTTATAGAAATAGAGATCAAGAATCAATCACTCAGCCCCGGAGGGGCGGTCCTGATGTTCAGCCGTCAGACATGATCGCCCCGCTGGGGCTAAAAAATGGGAGACCGGTTCATTCTACAAACATGATCGCCCCTCCGGGGCTGGTAATAGCTAAACTTATGCGATGGACTTGTACAGGGCAGAGTCCTTTTGAAGGAAGTGCACCGGGCGCAATCTGGGGTGAACAGAGCATTTTTTAAACTTTAACTTTCAAAACCCTGATAATGAAAAAACTGACAATTCTGTATCTGCTGGCGGCCAGCCTGTCGCTATCGGCCAACGCTCAGCGAAACTTTGCACCTCTCGGCGCCGAATGGCGTTTCGTGGCTGGCGTTTATGAGGACATGCCCTGCGAAGATCACGTGTTGCTGACCGTGGAATCGGAGATTGAAATCGACGGGAAATTATGCGGCGTCATCCGCAAATATTCCAAACACCAGTCGGAGCCGGACTTCCTCCCTACGCCGGACAGCCTCGTTGTCTGGGAAGAAAACGGGCGGGTCTATTTTTACGCCACTGATTTTTTCAGCCCGGAGGGATTTTACCTGTTGTACGACTTTAACCTTGCGGCAGGCGACACGCTGAAATCGTACCTGCCTTACAATGCCGCTGCTTTTGGGCTGCTCAATTATTCAGATAATTGTTGCGATCAAGTAAGAGGTCCTATCCTGAACCTGGTTACTTCGTCTACCCTGGTGGAAGTGGACGGTCAATTTCTCAGGCAAATGGAGACCGAGCCGTTGTTCCCTGACAGCGAGGAAGAATGCCGCAGATTTGAGACCATCCTCGAAAAGGTCGGATGTACCACAGGCGGGCTGGCGGGATCGTTGTGTGACATTGTTCTGGGAGCGTGTCAGGGCTATTTCGTGTGTTATAAGGACGAGGAGTTGTTACTGGGCGGCAACGATGAAATGATGTGTGACTTTCCGACCTCTGTCAGTTGGACGGAGGCTGAAAAAGAAATCATCGTTTCACCCAACCCCGCCACCGAATCCCTCACCCTCGAACTCCCCGCCCCCCCGCCCGTCGCCGCCATATGGACGCTCCACGCCGCCACGGGCCAGCCCGTCCTCCGGGCCGTTTTAGCCGCCGGGCAGACGAAACTAAGCATCCCGCTGGAGGGGCTGCCACCGGGGCTGTATTTTTGGAAGGTTGCCTCGCAGGGGAGGAGTGTGGGGGAGGGGAAGGTGGTGGTATTGAAATAAAAAACGGCTGACGCACCATTGCATCAGCCGTCCGGGGAATGAAATTTGAAATTAGAAATTGGGAAATTGCCAACCTGACAATTTCCTAATTTCCTAATTTCTAAATTTCAAATCAATCCCCCGACTTAATCCTTCCCTTCTCATCTTCCAAACCAGTCGCCCGGCGGCGTGCGCCTTTCACCTGCTGGTTGCCGAAGTTGTAGGTCATATTCACCCGGAAACGGCGGCTGTCCCAGCCTCCGCCGCCCCGCATATATAGCGGGCCGAAGAAGCTTTCAGCCGCCCATTCGTTGGTTTTGAAAAGGTCGCTGAGGGAGAGTTTCACCGTCATTTTATCCTGCATCAGTTTCTTCTGCAGGCCGGCGTCCATGCTCCACATGGCGTCCGTCTCGAAGGTGCCGCCCCAAACGGAAGGGGAGTTGTACCAGCCGGAAATTTCAGCCACGAAGCCCATCGGCAGGGTGAAGGTGTTTTGCGCATAAAAATTATACGCCCACACGGCCAGGTCCACCTCCACGCCATCGCCGAAGTCGCCTTTGTTGTAGGTGCGGTAGCCGCTCAGGTTGGCGTAGGCATTCCACCATTTGCTGATGGTAATGGGGGCGCTGATGTTAAGGCTGAGGTTGTTTTGCAGGCCGAGGTTTTCCCAGGTGATGAAACTGGCCTGTTCGTTGCGGTCGTCGATGAACGTCAGGCGGGTAATCAAATCCGTCGTGCGGCTGTAGCTCAGCGAGGTGTTGAACATGTGCATGAACGTGTGGTTCAACTGCACGCTGTGCGTGTACTGCGGGTTCAGGAACGGGTTCCCTTTTTCAAACGTCAGCTTGTCGAGCCGGCCCTCGAAGGGGTTCAAATCCTGGTACGACGGGCGGTCGATGCGGCGGCTGTAAGTCAGTTGGAACATGTTGTTGTCGTTCATCTGCCAGGTGACGCCGCCCGAAGGGAAGAAGTCGAGGTAGTCCCGCTTCACGTTCTGGTTGTTGACGGGCTTGAGGGCTGTCAAATCACCTTCGGAGTTGGTTTGCTCCACCCGCAGACCTGCCTGGATGCCGATTTTACCAAACTGACGGGAGAAGTTACCGTACACTGCGTTCACGTTTTCCGTGTAAACAAACAGGTTGGTGCGGTCCACGTCCACCACGTCCTGGCCGTTGATGACGTTGAAAAAATTGAAATCGTTGTCGGTGCTGACGTAGGAAAACTTTGCGCCGGTGCTGAGCTGGCCTTTCAGGAATGGCCGCTCGTGATCCACTTTGAACGTAGCGATGTCGATGTCGGTCGGTGCTACAGTGCGGAAAATTTCCTCGCTCAGCAACTCACTGTTAGTGCCGCCATCGCCGGTGTACACCCGGTTCGGGTTCAGGTCGTTGTTATCATTTTTGAAAAAACCGTAATCGGCGTCCATGTTCCAGATCACGCCTTTGGAGTTGTCGAAACGGTAGTTCAGGTTGAAATTATAATTCTGGCGTTTGCCACGGTTCATGCTGTTGGCGATGAGCGAACTGTCCACTGTGGAAGCACCTGCAGAACTGATGCGCATGGTGCTGTTCTGCACGCCGTAGTATTCGCTGTTGTAGCCGTTGACCAGCACGCCAATCGTGTTTTTATCATTTAAAAAGAAGTCGTTGCCCAGTTTAAAATTGTGCGAGTTGTGCTCGTGCTGGCCGGGGTTCGTCTGGTCGTAAGCCAGCCCCACCTGTTCCCGGTAGAGGTTGAAGATGTTCTCGTTTTTGCCCTCGCTGTAGTTGTAGCTGCCGAAGGTGTTCATTTTCTGGTTGCGGTAGTTTCCGCTGATGGAACCATTGTAATTGTTGAAAGCGCCGCGGGTGTAACCGAGATTGGCGCTGCCGTTGCCGCCCAGGCGCTTGTCCTTTTTCATACGGATGTTGATGATGCCGGCGTTGCCTTCGGCATCCCACTTGGCGCTGGGGTTGGTGATGACCTCGATGCTGGCAATCTCGCTGGATTGCAAGGTGCGCAGGTAAGCGGCCAGGTCGGAGGTGCTGAGTTGAGAAGGCTTTCCGTCGATGTACACCTGCACGCCGTTTTTGCCGCTCACGATGATGTTGTCGTTGTTGTCCACCACCACGCCGGGCGCTTTGCGCAGCAACTCCATGGCATCGCTGCCAGTGGCGTTGATGCTTCCTTCCACATTGAAAACCGTCTTGTCGGGGTGCACTTCCACAATGGGTTTGCGGGCTACGACAGTCACTTCAGTCAGGTCCACGCCTTTTGAAGAAAGGATAATTTCAGGCAGCACAAGTTCCTGGCCGGTTGTCAGGGTGAAAGTTTGTGAATTGAACTCCGGCAGGCCGACGTAACTGATATTGACCCAGTATTTGCCTGCGGCAATGTTGAGCAGCCGGAAGGAGCCATCATCGTCGGTGTATTCAGCTTTTACAAGAGAACTGTCGGTTGCTGAGTAAAGTAAAACGTTGGCAAAAGAGAGCGGCTGATGATCCTGGCTGACCACCTTTCCGGTCACTTTTCCGTTTTCTTTAGCAGCAAAAGCAGTGGAGAAAATGCATAACAATAACAGGGCGGACAGGACTGTTCGCTTTTTCATAAGTCGGGTAATTTTAGATTGTTTTAAAAAAATGGTTGTGTTACTCAGGTAAATTCGGGTGCTGATCTGAGTTTACATTGTTTGGTGATTTCTGACGGCAAATTTACCGGGTACAGTAAGCCAACTCCTTTTTTTTCGATGAACGCACTTATTTTTTTGTAAAAACATCGTGTTTGGATGGAGAGACGAGATGCGAAACCGGCAGGTTACATGAATTTTATGAAAATTGATTGGGTAGGCTTGCTCATCCGGAAAGACAAATATTAATCGCATATTTGCCTGATGCCGTTTTGCTGATTGTTTGATCAAAAATTTAATACCAATGAAGAAATTCCTGAGCCTCCTGCTTTTACTGTCATTTTGCTTGTCCGGCTGTTTTGGTCCGAAGAAAACTGCCGGCGCCGGCGACGGCCAAACGCCGTTTTTCTGGGAAAATGCCAATATTTATTTCTTGCTCACCGACCGGTTTGCCAACGGCGACCAAACCAACGACCTGAATTTTAACCGCACGGAAAGAGCTGTCAAGCTCAGAGGGTTCATGGGCGGCGACCTGAAAGGCATTACCCAAAAAATAGAAGAAGGCTATTTTGATAAGCTTGGCATTACGGCGCTTTGGTTTACCCCCGTGGTTGAGCAAATTCACGGCCCCACCGACGAAGGCACCGGTCTCACCTACGGCTACCACGGCTACTGGGCCAAAGACTGGACGGCCCTCGACCCCAATTTCGGCACCGAAGCCGACCTCGCCAAACTCGTCGAAACGGCCCATCAGCATGGCATCCGCATCCTGCTCGACGTGGTGATCAACCATACCGGCCCGGTCACGGAACAGGATCCCGTCTGGCCTTCCGGCTGGGTTCGCACTGGTCCTGCCTGCACCTATCAGGGATATGAAACGACCACCGCCTGTACGCTGGTCAAAAACCTGCCGGACATTAAAACCGAAAGCTCGACCAATGTGGGCGTGCCGCAGCTATTAAAAGATAAATGGAAGCAGGAAGGCCGCCTGGATAAAGAAATGGCCGAATTGGATGCTTTTTTTAAACGCACCGGTTACCCCCGTTCGCCCCGGTATCACATTATCAAATGGCTGACAGACTACATTCGAAAGTATGGTGTTGATGGATACAGGGTCGATACGGCCAAGCATACGGAGGAGTCCGTTTGGGCGGATTTGCGCAGAGAGGCCAACCTCGCATTTCTTGACTGGAAAAAAGCCAACCCGAAAAAGGTGCTTGACAACAACCCGTTCTACATGACCGGTGAGGTGTATGGCTACGGCATTTCCGGCGGCAGGATGTACGATTTCGGCGACCGCAAGGTGGATTATTTTGCCCACGGCATGACCAGCCTCATCAATTTTGAATTCAAAAGCGACGCCAACAATAGCTATGAAGCCATTTTTTCAAAATACTCCAACCTGCTGCACGGGCCGCTTAAGGATCAATCCGTCGTCAATTACCTCAGCTCTCACGACGACGGTGGTCCCTTCGACCGGCAGCGGATGAAGCCCCTCGAGGCGGCGACGAAACTGCTGCTTTGCCCCGGCGCCTCCCAGGTTTATTACGGCGATGAAACAAGCCGCCCCCTCGAAGTCAATGGCGCTGAGGGCGACGCCAACCTCCGTTCCTTCATGAACTGGGACGAGGTCATCCGCAACAGCGAGCGCAATGGTTTCAAAATCAACGACGTGCTGTCGCACTGGCAAAAACTCGGGCAATTCCGCAAGGCGCATCCTGCCGTCGGCGCAGGCATTCACGAGCAACTGGCATCCCGGCCTTACCTGTTCAAGCGGACTTATCAATCGGGCAGTTTCTCAGACGTGGTGTTGGTGGGTTTGGATTTGGAAAAAGGCCGGAAGGACATCCCCGTGCGGGGCGTTTTCGAAGATGGAATGAAAGTGAAGGATTACTACTCAGGTCAAATGCTGACGGTAACCGGCGGGCGGGTGACGGTGGAGTCTGAGTTTGGAATTGTGCTACTGGGGCGGTAGCCTTACGCTGATGGGCAGGAAAATTTGATTTTTTGATCGAAGAAAATGTTCTTTTCTTTGCAGATTAGAACTTGAACTTCTAATTTGCAAAGAATGATTCAGCGAATAATTGGTCAAAAAATAATCGAAGCTGCACAAAAAATGCCTGTTGTCGCAGTCACCGGGCCACGTCAAAGTGGCAAATCCACGCTTGTTCAGCAAATATTCCCGGCATACAAATACATCAACCTGGAAGATATAGAGCAACGTCAATTTGCAGTACATGATCCAAAAGGTTTCCTCTTAAACCTGGGTGAAAAGGCCATTATCGACGAAATTCAGCATGTGCCGGCTTTGCTTTCCTATATTCAGGTAAAAGTTGACCGGGAAAAAATTGCAGGGCAATTTATCATATCTGGTTCTCAAAACCTGCTTTTGATGGAAAGCGTATCACAAAGCCTTGCAGGCCGGGTGTCTATTTTTAACCTGTTGCCTTTTTCATTAGAAGAAATAAAGGATTCCAGTTTTGCAATGTCTGCTTATGAGGATTATATTTTTAAAGGATTTTATCCAAGAATTTATGATCTCGAACTCGATCCAACCCCGTGGCTGCTTGATTATATACAAACATATGTGGAACGTGATCTGAGGCAGGTCCTGAACGTTTCGGATTTGGGGGCTTTCCGGCAATTTCTTGAAATTTGTGCCGGGAGAATCGGGCAACTTGTAAATTTATCGGAAATCGGCAACCTGGTTGGTGTCAGTTATCAAACAATCAACAAGTGGTTGAGTGTCCTTCAGACCAGTTTTATAATTTACCTTTTAAGACCTTACCATAAAAATTTCAATAAACGCATCGTTAAAACTCCCAAGCTCTATTTTTACGATACCGGCCTTGCCTGTGCCCTCATGAATCTTAAAAATACTGAAGATTTGAACCGCCATTTTGCGAAAGGGGCCTTGTTTGAAAATTTCATCATCAATGAAATTTTGAAAAATCATTTGAATCGCAACCTCTACCCAAAGGCCTATTTTTGGAATGCTGCCGGCGCTCATGAAATTGACTTGCTCCTTGATCAGGGAGCAAGTTTGGTTCCGGTCGAAATCAAATCAGGCAGAACCATCACGTCCAACTACTTCGATGCTTTGAAATATTTCCAACCGCTCTCTGGAGTCCAACCTGAAAATAGCTACTTGGTTTACGGTGGCGATGAAACGCAACAGCGGAGCCAGGCAACAGTCCTTGGTTGGCGGCACCTCGGAAATATCCCGCTTTGACTTTCTTCCTACAGGGTGTGAATTCAATTCACACCCTGTAGGAAGAAAGGCGCAATATTCAATACCTCACCACCTTCTCCGACCACACCCGCCGCCCGTTTTTATCTAAAATCTATTAGGCAGTTGCCTATCGGCCTGCTTTCCAGCCGGCCTACTCCAGCATCAATCCCCATCCAACCTCACAATCTTAATCTCTACCCGCTGATTTTTCGCCCGCCCCTCCGGCGTGGCGTTCGTCGCAATCGGGTTCCGCTTCCCGTAGCCTCGGTAAGTGATACGATTAGTAGGCAGGCCCTTGTCCACGAGGTACTGGGCAACTGATTTCGCACGGGCCGATGACAGCGCATCGCAAAACTCATGCGACGGGATGTTGTTCGTGTGTCCACCGACCTCAATCACGATGCCGGGGTTTTCTTCCAAAAACTCGAACAACTCGTCCACCGTCGGGATGGAAGTCGGGTCCATGTTCGTGCTGTCGGGCTGGAAGTAGATTTTTTCCAGTTTGATCACCTCGCCGCTGCGCAGCGTTTCCGCCGTCAATTCGGGGATGATGCGGATTTTGGTTTCAAAATTCACCACCGTCTGACAGCCGTTCGCATCGCTGACGGTCAGGCTGTGCGGCCCGGCGGCGAGGTTGGTAGCGTCAACAGTCGTTTCGCCGTTGTCCCAGCGGAAAGTGTAACCACCAGCGCCGCCTTCTACTTTGGTGAAAGCCCTGCCGTTGGTGGTTTTCTCGGTCGTGGTAGGTCGGGTTTTAGTGATCTCGGCCTTGAGCGGCGCCGGTTCTGTCACTGAAATTTTAGCGGTAGCGGTCGTTCCCGTAATGTCCGTCACGGTCAAATCGTAATTGCCAGCGGCGAGCGAGTTGGCTGTTTCACCTGAAACACCGCCGGTCCAGGCGAACTGGAACGGGCCTTTGCCACCGGAAACTTCCGCAGCCAGGCTGGCCGATTTTTCACCGGCACACTTGATTTCTGTTTTTTGTAAAATACTCACCGCCAGCGGCAGGATGTTTTCGGTAATCGAGACGGAGGCCGTGGCCGTGCATCCCGCCTCATCCGTCACGGTGACGGTGTGGTTGCCGGGGGCAAGTTTGGTGGCCGTTGCTGCCGTTTCACCATTGTCCCATTTGAAAGTAAAATTGCCGGTGCCGCCGTTGCCCTTCGCAGTGGCTTTTCCGTCGGAGTTGCCGGTGCTGGCGGGGGCGTCAACTTTGGCGGTGGCCTGCACGGCTGCCGGTTCTTTCACTGAAATTCTGCCGGTCGCTGTCGTTCCGGTCGCATCCGTTACGGTCACGTCGTAGCTGCCAGCGGCGAGTGAGTTGGCTGTTTCACCTGAAACACCGCCAGTCCATGCGAACTGGAACGGCCCCTTGCCGCCGGAAACTTCCGCAGCCAGGCTGGCCGATTTTTCACCGGCGCACTTGATCTCTGTTTTTTGTGAAATACTCACGGTCAGCGGCAGGATGTTTTCGGTAATCGAGACGGAGGCCGTGGCCGTGCAGCCCGCCTCGTCCGTCACGGTGACGGTGTGGTTGCCGGGGGCAAGTTTGATGGCCGTCGCTGCCGTTTCACCATTGTCCCATTTGAAAGTAAAATTGCCGGTGCCGCCGTTGCCTTTCGCCGTGGCTTTTCCGTCGGAATTTCCGGTGCTGGCGGGGGCGTCAACTTTGGCCGTGGCTTCGATGGGCTTGGGTTCTTTTACTGAAATTTTACCGGTCGCCGTAGTGCCAGTCGCATCCGTCACGGTCACGTCGTAGCTGCCAGCGGCGAGTGAGTTGGCTGTTTCACCGGAAACACCGCCCGTCCATGCGAACTGGAACGGCCCCTTGCCG
>JASBVF010000025.1 GCA_030147525.1 Bacteroidota bacterium | reverse complement strand
CGGATTTGAACCATCCCCACGTACTCTGATCAACAGGCGGTGGGCTTAAGCGGGCGCAAAGGTAATCTTTTTTATTCCCGAAACCGTATGACAAACCGAAAAAAATTTCAAGAAAGACTTGCTATTCTGATCTCATCCCTTAAAATTGCGGGCTTTCTAACTCCTGACACCCTCCTAAAATCAAATGTATCTGCTATGTACACTTATTTTATTGCCATTTTCATGGCATGCTGCTCTTGCTTCTCTTTTGCTCAAACTTCCATTTCCGGCGTTATCAACGAGTACGCAAAAATCAACGAGATTGATTATTGCGAAGGTAAAATAACGGTTGCCACAGCCGCTGCTTTCGAAGCGGGCGACCGGGTTTTACTAATACAAATGAAAGGGGCTCAGATCAATGATTCTAATTCCGGGAGTTTTGGCAACATCCAAACCCTGGGCGGCGCCGGACTTTATGAAAAAGCTGAAATTATTGCCAAAAATGGCAACGAGCTTTTTTTAAAAAATGCTTTACTCAACTTTTACGATGTGGCAGGCTCGCTGCAGCTGGTAAAAATTCCCGTTTATCAGGATGCAATCGTCGATGGCAAGTTGGAAGCCACTACTTGGGACGGTCAAACTGGAGGCGTCCTGGTTTTGGAGGTTGAAAATGAACTGACCTTGCAGGCCGACATTGATGCCAGCGGCACGGGTTTCCGTGGAGGAGCGGTGAATGTGGTGACGAGCGGTTGCAATTTTTTAACCAATGCAAACGCCTACTATTACGAGGCCGGCAACTGGCGGGGCGCTCCAAAAGGCGAAGGCATCGCTGATTTTATCCTAAATAAAGAACATGGGCGTGGTGCGCAGGCCAACGGCGGCGGCGGTGGAAATGACCACAACGCAGGCGGTGGCGGTGGCGCAAATATCGCCGCAGGCGGCGATGGCGGTAAGCAAAAATCAGATTCCACGTTCGGGTGCGACGGTGACTTTCCCGGCAGAGGTGGTAAACAGTTGCCAAATGACCCTGCCAGATTGTTCCTGGGCGGCGGTGGTGGCGCCGGTCATATCGACGACGCCGGCGCAGGCAGTGCCGGTCAGCAGGGGGGAGGCATCGTCATTATTTTTTCTTCAAAAATCATTGCCAACGGTTATTCAATTCTTGCCAACGGAAACTCGCCAGCAATAAGTGCCGGCGACGGCGGCGGCGGTGGTGGTGCCGGTGGTACCATCTACCTCAGCACTGCGGAAATTGAAGGCGATTTGAATATTGAAGCGAGAGGTGGCGATGGCGGAAGCATTAACAACAATCCCGATCGCTGTTCAGGGCCGGGTGGCGGCGGTAGTGGTGGTCGGCTGATTTCGAGCCTGCCGAATCCGGGAATGGTAAATCTGACAGGGGGAGTTCCGGGTGTGAACACCCAACCTTCCGGTCAATGTAACGGTCCGTCAAATGGGGCTACAGATGGCCAGCCGGGTGTGCAGGAAACTATATTTCCATTCCCGGAATCATCGGAGGCAGTAGTGGAGGTCGAAGCGCTGGTACAGCCGGTTGCTTCGATAGGTTGCGATGGCCAGCCGGTTTCCTTTGAATTTGGGGTGCAGGGCAATTATTTGGAATATCAATGGCAGGTAAACGATGGCAACGGTTGGATGGATTTGCAGAACGCTGCGGTTTACGAAGGTGTCGATACTGCCGTACTTACAATTTTGACCCCGCAGCCCGGTCTCGACGGGTATCAGTACCGGTGTATCGTGAACAATCCTTGCGTGATGGATTTGACTTCAGCGCATGCAACGCTAACGATCGTTCCCGCTCCTCAGGCAGAGTTCACGCTGGTGTCTCTCGGCGGCGGGACATTCGAGTTTACCAGCACATCCTCGCTGGCAAACACCTTCGAGTGGGACTTTGGCGATGGCAGCACAAGTAACGATGAAAATCCGACCTACACTTACGCTGATTTCGGGACATACCTGGTCACCCTGACCGTTACCGGGGATTGTGGTTCGGATGTTTTTGCCCAGCAAATTTTCGTCACGACAGCTCCGAATGCAGATTTTACGGTGGATGTTCAAAGCGGCTGTGTGCCGTTAACAGTACAATTTCAGGATTTGTCTTCCGACAATACGGAGAGTTGGCAGTGGTCTTTTCCCGGAGGCAATCCGGCCGTTTCAAACGAGCAAAACCCGGTTGTAAACTACACGCAGCCAGGCACTTATGCTGCTACTTTGATTGTCTCAAATTTGGAAGGCAGCGATACCCTGACGAATGCGCAGGCCGTAATTGCCAAGGATGTGCCTACGGCCAACTTTAGTTTTACGATCACGGACCTGACGGTTGAGTTCACCAATCTTTCAGTCAATGCGGCTGGCGGATACGTTTGGAATTTTGGAGATGGTGAAATGAGCACAGCGATCAACCCTGTTCACACTTACTCGTCGCAGGGCTTTTTTGACGTCACGCTGACGGCGCTGAACAGTTGTGGAGAGACAACTATTTCACAAAATATTTCAACCGGCGATCTGCCACTTGCATTATTTTCTGCTGAATCAGAGGGAGGCTGTTCCCCGCTAACCGTTCAGTTTCAAAACGAATCAGGCGGCAATGTTTCGGAGTTTGAATGGTTTTTTCCGGGGGGCGACCCGGCTTTTTCAAACGAGGAGAATCCGCTCGTAACATACAGCCAGCCAGGCGTTTACGATGTGACACTTACCGTAACCAACAGCCTTGGCGACAATACTTTGACAAAACCCGGGCTTGTCGTGGTGGAGGAAACTCCGGAGGCCGACTTCTTTTTTGAAATTGACAGTCTGACTGTTACGTTCACCAACCTGTCCTCCGGGGGCACTTATTTTGTCTGGAATTTTGGCGACGGTAATGTTTCAGACCTCGAAAATCCCGTGCATACCTACGACGGCAACGGGATTTACACTGTCAACCTCACGGCAGGCAACACCGCTTGCGGAAGTGCCATTGCGTACCAGGTTTTTATCAATACGACAGATACGGACGAGCAAATTTTGTTGCCTTCGGCCATGATTTACCCGAATCCGGCTGGCGAGTTTTTGTTTTTAAAACTGGCTGAATTGCCGCCGGGAAGGGTAGAGGGTAGCTTGTGGAGTGCGCAGGGTAAGCTTGTCAAAACTTTTGATATCGACACTTTGGTAACCCCGGTTTCAACCGGGAATCTGCCGTCCGGTTTTTATTTATTGGAATTGAAGGCAGGGCAGCAGGCTGTCAGGTTCAAGTTCATCAAACGATGATGCGTGGTCGTAAAAAATAAAAGGCCAAAAGTGGACATTCCCTTTTGGCCTTTCATTTTTAAGCTGATCAGGCAGCGTTATTTCGCCCCCCGTTTTCCATTCCATTTAATTTCATAGATATCCGTCCGTCTGTCACGCAGGTTTTGCACGGCGCCAAACTGGTGCAGTTCTTTCAGCAGCTCCAGATCGAGGTCGGCAATGAGGATCATTTCCGTGTTAGGCGTTGCTTCAGCCTTGATACCGTTGGTCGGGAAGGCAAAATCGCAGGGTGTGAACACTGCTGACTGTGCAAACTGAATATCCATGTTGTGCACCTTCGGCAAGTTTCCAACGCTACCGGCAATCGCAACGTAACATTCGTTTTCGATAGCCCTTGCACGGGTGCAGTAGTGGACACGGGAGAAGCCATTCTGAGTATCGGTGAGGAAAGGCACGAACAGAATTTTCATACCCTGATCAGCGAGAATCCGGCATAACTCCGGAAACTCTGAATCGTAGCAGATGAGAATGCCGATTTTGCCACAGTCTGTATCATAAACCTTGATTTCATCGCCACCTGCCATGCCCCAGACTTTCTTTTCGTCGGGTGTCGGGTGAAGTTTTACATAGCGCTCCCATTCACCGTTGCGTTTGCAGAGGTAGCCTACGTTGTAGAGTTTGTCGTTTTCCACCAAAGGCATGCTGCCGGAAATGATGTTGATGTTGTAGGAAATGGCCAGTTCGATGAATTTATCCCGGATCGGTTCCGTGAATTTTGCCAACTCCCGGATCGCTGCCGGTTCGGAGAGGTGATTGAACGCAGCCATAAGCGGGGCGTTGAAAAACTCCGGAAACAGCGCAAAATCACAGCGATATCCAGACACCGCATCGATGAAATATTCTGACTGCTCAATGAGGTCGTCCAGTGATTTGTAGTTACGCATCTGCCACTGCACGAGGCCGACACGAACATATTCCTTGGTGCCCTGAGCGTATTTCTTCTTGGGCCGGGTGTAGTAGATGTTATCCCACTGGAGGAGTGAAGCATATTCCTTGCTTTCCTTGTCGCCGGGAAGGTAGCCTCGCATCACTTTTTTTACGTGAAAGTCATTGGACAGTTGGAAGGAAAGTACCGGGTCGTAAATTTCCTTGAGCTTGACTTTCTGGATGTACTCTTTGGTAGAGAGTTCCTTTGAAAACTTGTGGTAATTCGGCAGCCGTCCACCGAAAACAATGGCTTTCAGGTTCAATTGTTCACAAAGCTCCTTGCGGTAGTCGTAAAGCCGCCGGCCGAGCCGCAAACCCCGGTAATCGGGATGAATGAACACATCGATGCCGTAAAGCACGTTGCCTTCCGGATCGTGGGTGTCAAATTCGTAATCGCCGCAAATTTCCCGGTAAGTGTGGTTGTCACCAAAATTGGTGTAATCCACAATCAGGGAAAGCGCACACCCAACCACCTTTTCATTTACCGTAACAGCCACCTGGCCTTCCGGAAAAACTTCCAGCAGTTTTTTTACGTGTTTTTCTTTCCAGTAAGCTTCCGACATGCCGCTGTAAGCCTGGATCATGGTTTCTTTAAGCTCTTCGTAGTCCTCCATTTTGAGGTACCGCAATTCAACTTTATCTATCGTTTTGTTCATTTTTAAAAGCTATTTACTAAATAAAAATACCGGCAGATTGAGTTGCCAGACTGATTTTACAGGAGTTTCCAACCTAAGTAAAAATTCTGATTTGATATAACCTGTCGCTTTTCATTATAAAAAAAACAAGGTTAAAAAAGATGCCAACCCGGAATGTTCAAACCCGGGCCAGTCTTCACGGCCAGGCTATTCCTCAGGTTTCACTTTTTTCAAATATCCTCTCACCAGCGTGTTCAGCACAAGGATTCCCATGGTGAAAAGTGAAGCCCTTGCGATCAGGTCGCCCCATATTACGTAAAATGTAAGCTCATTGTTCAGTTTGATGGTTCCACGTACTGCTGCTTCCACGCCGTAAGTCGTTGGCTGTAAAATATCGCCACGCTGGTTGATGAAAGCGCAGGTACCCACATTGGCAGAGCGGGCAATACTTCGTCTGGTTTCGATGGCTCGCAGCGATGCAAATTTCAGGTGCTGCTTGTGGCCGGCCGAATTGTCCCACCAGCCGTCGTTGGTCATGATGAACGTGGCCTCGGCCCCGGCCTGAACGTAGCCGGCGTGGTACTGGCCGAAGATACTTTCGTAGCAAATAACCGGGGCTATTTTTCCATATTCACTGGCGAAAGCCTCCCGTTTGGGTTGGGTGCCGAGTCCCTCCACCGTGCCGTCGAGCTTGTCGATCAGCGGTTTTAAAAAGAAGAAAAAATCTTTGTACGGCAGTATTTCCGGGCCGGGTACGAGTTTGGATTTTACGTAAAACGGTATGCTGTCAGGGTAGGCCTCCAGCTGAATGGCTGCGTTGTAGGCTTCCCAGTAAATGGTATCCGGTTCCCGGATTTCGGTTCTCGTTTGCGGGGTGCGTTGCTCGCCTGGTTCAAAAATTTTATAGGCGCTGACGCCAGTTACCAATTGCAGGTCAGGGTATTTTTCCAGCCAGCGTTGCAGTTGCCGTATCACGGCGTGATCTTTCAGGGAGGTGCTGTTGCCGGCGTTGAAGCTGGTCTCAGGCCAAACGAGGTAGGCCGTTTTATCAGTGACGGCCTCAGCCGAAAGCCGCAGAAAACGCTCCAGTTGCTCGTAAACCGGCAATTCAAATTTTTGGTAGTGCGGCTCAAAATTTGGTTGCACCACCACGACTTCCACTTCCCGGCCTTTGTCTTCCTGGCTGAAATACATCCAAAGTGATGCAGCCAGTGGAATCAGCACGATTGCCGGAATCCCAAGTAAAGACCAGCGTTGCTCCTGCCAGCTTTTTTTAATGGAAAAAGTAAAACTATTATTTTTAAAAACGCTGAAAAACAATACGTTAGCCAGTAGTATCCAAAGCGTTCCTCCAAAGGTGCCGGTGTATTCGTACCATTGCACCCAGCTTGGGAACTGAGCGAATGCGTTGCCCAGGTTGAGCCATGCCCACGAAAGCTCCCAGTTCAGGTGCAGCCATTCGAACGAAATCCAGTACACCACGAAAGCAAGATAGCCCAGCTTCGGAAAGACTTGTTTGGTTTTGTGAAACACCAGAAATGGAACGGTCATGAACAAGGAATTCAGCCAGATCGCCACGATGCCTGCTACGAAGGCCGTGTTGCCGACCCACCAGGTAGTCAGTACGTTCCACACCACAAACATGAGATAGGTATAGCCCATCAGGCCCCATTTTCCAACATTGGACTGATCTTTCGAAATCTCATGCTCGACCATCAGGAGCGGTACCCAGCCGATGAACATCAGCGGCGTGAGCGGACTTGGCGGGAAACCTGCTGCCAAAAGAACACCGCTCAGTGTGGCAAGGCCCAGCCAGCGCAGGCCTTTCGGGTGCCGGGTGTATTTTTTCCAAAATATCAGAATGATTGCTGCCCAGGCAGTGACAAAGAAAAAAAGCGGGAGGTGACCCCAAAGTTCTTCTACCTGCCAAAGTGAAAACATTCGCCAGCCGAGCACTGCGGTGGTGATGGAAGTTAATGCAAGAAGTGAAAGCCTTAGCGACTTTTTCATGTGTTCAATTTTTTCAAAACTTTCTCCACTCGTTTTTTCTGGCTTTCCTTAGGAAGGTCAGGAAGCCTTTCCTTCAACAATCCCACGAAGCCGGGTTTGTTTTTTGCTGAAATGACCGTCATGGCATTTTCGGCGTACATCGGAAATTGGTTGGGCGGGCATTGCTGTATTTGTTCCATCAGCAATGGGAAGGCGGTTTTACTGTACTGTTCGTTTCCTGCCAGTTTTGTTAAAATGGCCACCGCACCATCTCGTGTAATGACAGAACCTGCATCCGCAGCCTGGAGAATGACAGACAGGTTGACGAAAATGTCATCCGGCTTCATGTTCGTAATTTCACTGAGCGCAATCATCGAGCCCCAGATCAGCCGGTTGTTCTTTCCCTTCAGCATTTCAATAAAAACGGGCCAATGTTCAGCGATCAACTCCGGGTTGATGAAGCTGGTTTCATACAGCGTTTTAATAGCATCGCTTTGCAGGTTTTTATCTTTCCCTTTTAGCAACTGAACGAGTTCGGTCACCGCAGCGGTATTGCCGGTAGCGGCAATTTCACGGGCAAGCTCCTGGTTTGGCGCCTCATCCCGTCGGCTTAGCGAAGTGGCAAGTTTTTCTAAAACGCTCATTTCTCAAACATTTACTTTACCACAAAACCGGCTCCCCAGCTTTCGCCCGGGCTAACAAAACCCAGCTTTCCTTCGTTGTCCTCTGCCATCAAAATCATCCCCTGCGACTCGACGCCACGCAGCTTGCGGGGTGCAAGGTTTGCCAGCAACAGTACTTTTTTGCCCACTACTTCTTCCGGGGTGAAATGCTCTGCAATACCGCTGACCACGGTGCGCTGTTCCAGCCCGATGTCAACGGTGAGCTTCAGCAATTTGTCGGCTTTCGGGATGCGCTCGGCGCTGAGGATGGTGGCCGTGCGGATGTCCATTTTGGCAAAGTCGTCGTATTGGATTTCCTCTTTCAATGGTTGATATTTTTTGATGTTTTGTTGAGTGGATGCTTTTTCTGCCTCAAGGACGGCTTCGAGTTTGGCTTTTTGCCTTTCGATGATTTTCAAACGGCTGTCGTCCTTGCGGTCGTTGATTTTTGCGAAAAGAATTTCCGGCGCACCAACTTCGTGGCCTGCTGCCAACAGTGCCTCGCCATTTTTCAATTTCGTTAAAACTTCTTCCAGGTCTCCGTTTTGCAGCGCCGGAAGGTTGAGCAGTTTCCTGATTTTCAAGGAAGTAAACGGAATGAACGGCTCGCAGAGCGCACTCAGCAGGGTTACGAGTTGCAGGCTGACGAAAAGGCATTCGCTGATCACCGGCGAATCCGGGTCAGATTTTCGAATGGCCCAAGGCGCCGTATCCTGCAGGTATTGATTGCCCCAGCTGGAAATTTCCATGAGCGTTGATGCCGCAGATTTGAAGGTGAAACGCTCGATATCATTGGTCAATGACGTGGCGAAATCCTGGACTGCTCCAAGTTTTTCCTGCCAACCGGCAGGCGGAGTAGGGACGTTGCCTCCGAAGTAGCTGTTCGTCAGTACGATGACCCGGTTGATGAAATTGCCGAGGTTGTCGGCCAGTTCCTTGTCGTAATTGTCCACGAATTCGTCCCATTTGAAATCGCTGTCACGGTTCTCCGGCATGTTGCGGATGAGCGACCAGCGCAAGGCGTCTTCGCTGTTTGGGAAGTCAGCGAATTCTTCCAGGTATTCGTGTTGCTCGATGCCCCAGCCTTTGCTTTTTGAAAATTTGCGGCCCTCGAAATTCAGGAATTGATTGGCGGGCACGTTCACCGGCAGGGCAAATTCTCCATGCGCTTTCAGCATCGAAGGGAAGACGATGCAGTGGAAAACAATGTTATCTTTTCCGATGAAGTGAACGAGTTGTACATCCTCACCTTTCCAGTATTCCTCCCAGTTTTTTCCGTTTTCTTCCGCCCATTGCTTCGTGGAAGAAATATAGCCGATTGGAGCATCGAACCAGACGTAGAGCACCTTACCCTTAGCATCGTCGAGCGGTACAGGAATACCCCAGTCCAGGTCACGGGTGATGGCACGGGGCAGCAGGCCTTCCTCGCTGTCGAGCCAGGAGAGGCATTGTCCGGTTACGTGCTTTTTCCAGCTGTTTGAGTCGTGATGTTGCTGGCCGTCGAGCACTCCGTTTTTGATCCAGTCACGCAGCCAGTCAGCATGTTTGTCGAGGCGGAAATACCAGTGTTTGGTAGGCTTCAGGACGGGGGTTTTGCCGCTGAGCATGGACTTCGGGTTTTTCAACTCAGTCGGTGAAAGTGAAGAGCCACAGTTTTCGCACTGATCGCCGTAGGCTTCCGGGTTGCCGCATTTAGGGCATTCGCCGGTGATGTAGCGGTCGGCAAGGAACTGGTCGTTCTCCTCGTCGTAGTATTGCTCCGTAACCCGCTCTTCAAATTCGCCTCCTTTTTCATAGAGTTTTTTAAAAAAATCCTGTGATGTCTTATGGTGAAGTGGCGCAGAAGTACGATGGTAATAATCGAAGCTGATGCCCAGCCGCTCGAAGGTGTTTTTATTTAAAAAATGATACTTGTCGATGATTTCCTGCGGCGTGGTTCCTTCTTTTTTAGCCCGCATGGTGATGGCGGCGCCATGTTCGTCAGAGCCGCAGATGTACGCAACGTCGCAGCCAAGGCCACGCAGATAACGTGCATAAATGTCAGCCGGGAGGTATGCTCCTGAAAGATGACCGAGGTGCAGGGCTCCGTTGGCGTAGGGCAGGGCAGAAGTGATGCAATATTTTTTTGTCTTATCCATTTGCTTTACTGTAAAATATGAATGATAATCCGGGTTTGCCTACTCTTGCGGTAAGCGGGGCGAAGATACGAAAGTCATTTACGGGTGAAAGTCTGTGCAGGAATTTGAAAAAGAGAAAACCCGGAAAAGTTCCTGTTTTCCGCAGGAGTGAATTTTTCCAAAACTGAATTCTGGAGTCCTCAAACGATTTGCCGCCGTCGTATCCATTTGTAAATTTCAATCCAGATCACACTCACAAACGCCACTGTCAGGCATTGAAATAAAAATCGAGCACTCATTGGTTGTAACTCAAATATCGATTGTAAACCGGGTAAAAACAGGGCCGCTGCCAGAACGGCCAGGCTGATGAAAATGATCAGCGGAACCAGTTTATTTGGATAGCTCAGCGTTTTAAAAATGGAATAATAAAACGAGCGGTTGACGAGCGTGAGAAAAATATTGCTCAACAATATGGTCGTGAAAGCAAGTGTGCGGACTACGGTTTGGCTGTGGCCTGCATCCATGCTTGTTTTGTATAAAAACAAAACGCCGGCCGTGATGGCGAGGCCTTGCAGAATGCTGATGATCAACTCGTTGAAAGCAAAAAGCCGGGAGGTCATTTTGCGGGGTTTTTCTGTTTTCAGCCGCTCCTCCATCGGCTCATTTTCGAAAATAATCGAACAGGTAGGCCCCATGATCAATTCGAAGAATATAACATGAATCGGCGAAAATATATTCGCATACTTCCATCCAAGTATCAGCGGGATGCTCACGGTCAGAATGATGGGAATATGGATGGAAATAATATACTGAACGGCTTTTTTATAATTGGAATAAATGCGCCTGCCCAGAAATATGGCATCAGCAATTTTATCCAGGTTGTCGTCGGTGATAACCATGGAGGCAGCCTGTTTAGCCGTTTCGGTACCTCGTTTTCCCATGGCTACGCCAATGTGAGCTGATTTTAGTGCCGGGGCATCGTTGACGCCGTCGCCGGTCATGGCGACAACTTCGCCGTTGGCCTTTAGCGCTTCCACGACCCTAAGTTTAGCCTCCGGAAACATGCGGGCAAAAAGGTTGGTTTTTTCCACGGCTATTTTGAGTTCATCTTCATCCATTTCCATGACGGCATGGCCTGTCAGCGGGTTTTCAGTACCTGAAAACAAGGTTTGGCGGGCTATGGACATGGCGGTTTCCAGATAGTCGCCGGTGATGATCTTCAATTGAATACCCGCATCGTAAAAACGCTGAAAAACCTTTCCGATGTTGGCTTTGGGAGGATCTTCCAATGCGATGAGCCCCAGAAACTGCCAGTCAAAGTCCTGTTGGTTTTGCGGAAAATCGTCTCCCTTAAAATGAGTGGTAGCCACACCAAGTACCCGGTAACCTTTTTGCGCCAGTATCAATGCCTGGGTGCTGATTTTATCCCGATCGGCCGGCGATAATGCAGTACAGGCGATCAATGCTTCCCATGCGCCTTTTGCAGCGATAATTCTTTGTTTGTCAACATTTTCATGCAGGTGAGTCATCATGGGTGGCGTGCCGCTGATGGGGTATTCGTGAATGATTTTGAACTGACTGCGGAGGTCTCTGGCAGTGGTAAGTTCATAAGCTTCGTGGATGGCAACTTCCATCGGATCAAAGGGAGTCATTTCGCTGGCCCACATGGCATCTGCAACGATGCGGCGGCAGTTATCTGACTGACAAGCAGAGATGGGCAGCGAACAATCCTCGTCAAAGCTGTATATTTCAACCAGTTTCATTTTGTTTTCTGTGATGGTACCGGTTTTATCAATACAGATGACGGTAGCAGAGCCAAGGCTTTCCACGGTTTGCGGCTCTTTGGCCAGTACGCCGTTTTTGATCAGCTTCCAGGCGCCCAATGCCATGAAAGTTGCGAAAGCGACCGGTATTTCCTCCGGCAAAACAGACATGGCCAGCGTCAAGCCGTTCAATAAACCTTTCGGCAGATCGCCGGATTCAAAGTAATTGATTCCCCAGACGAGTAGAAATGCAAGGATGCCGAATCCTGCCATTTTTTTTACAAAATCATTGATTTGAAGCTGTAATGGCGTTTTAGATTCCTTTATTTCCTCCAGTGATTGGCCGATTTTGCCCAGTTTTGTCCCATTGCCGATGGCAGTTACAACGGCGGTGGCTGAGCCCGAGGTCACGAGCGTACCATAGAAAATGTCGCTGTTTCCCAGGGTGATGTTTTTACTGACGGAAAAAGATTCGCCTGTGAGGATAGATTCATTGAGCGAAAAATCATTCGACTGAACGATGCGGGCATCGGCAGGAATGAGATTGCCTTCTTCGACAATGATGAAATCTCCCATGACAATTTCTTCGGTTGGAATTTCCATGAGAGCTCCGTTTCGAATGACTTTTGAGCTGGGCTGCGAGAGTTTTTTAAGTGCCTGCAAAGCGTTTCGACTTCTGGTTTCCTGGTACAGTGAAATGGCCGAAACGAAGGCAATAGCTGCCAGCATGACCAGCCCATCGGAGAATTCGCCCAGCAGAAAATAGACGCAGGCGGCCAGGATCAGCAGTAAAAACATGGGTTCCAGTACGATGTTTTTCAGTACCTGCAAGCCTGCAAACGTTGTATGATTATTCAGGTTGTGAGCGCCGTGTTTTTTCCGGGAAGCAAGGACAGCTTCCGTGCTCAAACCTTTGAATTCCTGCTGAAAAGTTATGCTGTTAAGGCTGTTTTTCATTTCAAGTGAAGTTCCTGTTCACCGTAGCGAAAAAAAAATCTGTATTTGGTTCAAATATTTCAGGGTAAAAGTGCCACATAAGCTATTAGCCGGGGGTGACGAATGTCAAAGGGGGCAGATGAGAATGTTCAATGCCGGAACCGAACAGGCTATGCTTTTATCGCCGGGAAAGGGAGGGGTTTTGTACGAGGTGAAGTTCAGAAGGGTATGGGAAGGGTAAGAAATTTGAAATTTTGAAACGAGTTCATCAATTTCAAAATTTCAAATTTCATGAAGATACCGGACAGGGGGGAGTAACAGCGAAGTTTACATTTTCGGGCAGGTCACTTTTTCCCGGCGGGTAGCTGGATGGTAATACACCAGGGAAAGTTCAAAAGCTCCACGTCCGTTAGTGGGGGCAGCGAGCTTGTTTGCATTTACATCGTAGCTGATACCGAGGTTGAGACGTTCCAGTTCCAGAATGGCGGTAAAAGTAACGGCCGGATTGGCTACGCTTCCTTCGAAGTCTTTTACAAGTTGACCCCAGGCGCCTGCACGAATGGCAACTTCTTTCCAGTCTCTGTTCGTGTAGCGGAGGTTAGCGCCGAACAATGAAATCATTGAGGGGCCTTGTCCAATCACAGCAACTGCCGGTAACAGACTTAATTGATGGCTGAAAGGCAATTCGCCGCCGGCATGCACCACCCATTTCATGTCGATTTGCTCTTCGCCGTCAGCAATGAAGGAAACTTTCGGTGCATTTACATGATGGACCGCTCCACCGAAGTATAGGCTCTGGTTGTCGTCCATAACGGCATACCACATCAGGCCTGCGTTCATGTTCAGGTAAACATTGCTGGATTCCTGGATGAGCTCGCCGTTCGGGAGGGTACGATCAATTTGCTCCGTACCGTTATCAAACTGAGAGCTGAACCAAAGGCCGCCGTAATCGAGCGTTTGTTGTCCCAAACCTACCTGTAGGCCACCGATAAGATACTGATCGTAGCCCCGGTAGCGGCTTCCATCGAGTTGTTTCATGTAAGAAAGACTCAGGTCGCCGGTTGTGCGGGTATAGTTAGACTTACCGGCCCGGTCGCCGAGCAGTGTGAAGCCGTAAGCAAGGAAATCATTTCTGCCGATCCTGCTTTTTGCATCGAAGCTGGTGCTAACGGTTCGGAAAGGCCTCGTGTCCAGGATGCTGTTCCACTGTTCACGGTAGTTGGCAATGGCCCGCCATTTACCGGGGTGCACACCGGTCATGGCCGGGTTAAGTTGCAGCGGCGAGGCGTAGAATTGGGCAAATTGGGGATCCTGTGCGGTGGCTGTGGAGAGGTAACCGATCAGGATGAGGAGGATGGGTAGTTTTATTTTCATTATAAAATGTGTTGTTAAGCTTAATTCGTTCAAATATTACTGCTGTCGATCTGGTGCGGAGTTAAATCCGTGGGGGCTATGTTTCTGTATTTATGGTTTTGGTCACTGTCTTATGAATTGGCCTTGCTGTTTTATCAATTGGGGTGCCCCATTGTTAAGTTGTCCTTGCCAAAAATAAAAGTGGGGTGTCCCATTGTGAAATTGACCTTGCCAAAAATAAAAGTGTAGTGTCCCATTGTGAAATTGTCCTTGCCAAAAATAAAAGTGGGGTGTCCCATTGTGAAATTGTCCTTGCTGTTTGACAAAATCACTTTGCAGTTTGGAGGGGAGTACTGAATGTCTGCACTAAACTTTTAAAGTGCAGGCAGCAGACAATGCCCCCAAGGTACAAACCTCTAATTCTCAAACAAAAATTCCTTTCACATTTGCCGTCCAGCTTACCTCATCTTTCTCACCTGATCAGCGTCGTCTCACCCCGGTAGGTCTCTGTCATTCCATCTGAGTAAACAGCTTCCAGGTACCAAACGTAAACGCCCGGCGGCATGTCCTTCGATTTGAAAGTACCGTCCCATCCACGGGCAGTGTCGTTGATCGGGATGTCCACATCCTGGAAGAGCAGTTCGCCCCAGCGATCAAAGACCTGGAACAACTTGATCATCGTACCCGATTTGCCGTGAATGGGCAACAGGTCGTTCTTGCCGTCATTGTTGGGGGTGAAACCGGTCGGAACAACTACCCTGCGTTCTTTTTTCACATGCACCTGCACGTGGTCTTCCGCTTCGCAGCCATTTTCATCGACCACGGTGAGGTAGTAGTCGTTGGTGTAACTGGGGTTTGCCCAGAGGTTGTTGTAAAATGGCGACTGATCGCAATCGGAAACGCCCTGGTAGAAAAGCGATCCGCAGTAGGAAGCCTCCCAAAAGTAGCTGATACTGCCGACGCCGTTGGTTACTTCAGCAAACAAGGGGATGCTGTCGCCGAGCATCGTCATGTATTCATCCAATGGTTGGTCCCAAATGAGAATTTCCACGGAAATAGGCGGCGGTTGGTTGACGGTGGTTTCACTTTGATAAATACAACCTTTGGCATCTTTAATGTAAACCGTGTAATCGCCGGCTGTGAGGGCGATGAGCGTACTGCTGCCATAATATTGGTTACCGTTTAGGCTGTAGAGATAGGGTGGGGTGCCGCCTTCCAGGGTAATGGTAAGGGAGCCATCCCGGCCACCAAAGCAGGATACATCTTTCGCATTGATGGCTGCATCCACCCGTTCAGGTGCGGCTACAAAGGCGGAGTCAACCGTGGTGCAACCGTTTAAATCTGTAATGGTCACGTAATATTGATCGGCGGCAAGGTTGGTGATTTTGAAAGTAGCAGCCCCGTTTGACCATTGAACGCTGTAGCCGGGCGTGCCTCCGCTGATACTCATGTCAACACTGCCTTCCTCGTAACCAAAACAAACATTGTTGACGATATCAAAATCCGCATTAATGGCTGTGGGCTGGCCAATGTTCACTGTGCCGGAGCCTGTGCAGCCCTTCGTATCCGTTACAACCACACTGTAAGTTCCTGCGCTCAGACTATCGGCAGTGGCTGTGGTTTGATTCATCGCATTGACGTCCCAAAGGTAAGTTACGTTGCCGCTGGCGTTTTGAACATTGGTAACGGTGGCTGAACCGGTTGCTGTTTGATGGCAATCCGCATCATCGGGCGTAATACTCATGACAATGGCAGGCGGATTTCCAAGCAGCCTTGATTTTGTACCGGTACAACCTTGTCCGTCCGTCACGGTGACGGTGTAGGTCAGACCTCCCTGAAGCCCGTCGATGTAGTCGCCGCTGACACCGGTGTTCCACTGGTAGGTATAGGTTCCGTTGCCGCCAGCCAATACAGCAACGCCCATTTCACCATCGTTGGAACTGTTACAGGTTGGCGGTACGGCAGTGATCAGCAGATCGTAGGCCGGCCATTGTTGAATGTTGATGTTTTTTGAATTTGTACAACCGCTGGCATCTGTCGCAACAACGGTGTAAGCGCCCGGAGCCAGGTTGGTGGCGGTTGGCGTGGTTTGATTGGAGGGAGTCCAGAGGAAAGTGTAAGGGCCTGTGCCGCCGGTAGCTGTTGCATTGGCTTCGCTAAGGTTTTCACCAAAACAACTGGTGACGGTTTGCGTGAGCGTTGCCTGCACACCGGTTGCCGGTTCGCCGACGGTGACATTGGCGAAAGCCTGACAACCATTGCTATCCGTCACGGTAACAGAGTAGGTTCCTGCTGACAGACCACTGGTAGTTGCTGCCGTTGGCGTGGTGCCGCTACTCCATTGATAAGTAAAAGTACCGACTCCGCCGGTAGCCGTTACGGTGGCTGTTCCGCTGTTGCCGCCTTTGCATTTTACATCCGTTTTAGAAGTGGTCAGCGAGATGGCCGGGGGTTGTGAAATAGTGACGGTTGCTGTGGCTTCGCAGCCGTTAGCATCTGTTGCTGTTACCATGATGGGGCCTGCCGGCAAGGTGCAAATGTTCTGCTGGGTGGACATGTTGGGATTGTCCCAGGTATAGGTAAATCCTCCGGCGCCGCCTGTTGCGCTGACGGTTGCACAGCCATCACTACCGGCATTGCAGGTAGTGGGACTGACGGCCATTGCCGTGATATTGATGGCGGGTTGATCATTTACGGTAAAATTTAAGGTGTCAAGGCAACCAGTTGCATCCTGTGCGATGACGGTAAAGTTGCCCACACACAATCCTGTGAGCACACTGTCCGGCGTGCTGAACTGATTACCGGAAGTGGTATTTGTTACGGAAAAACTGTAGGGTGGTACTCCGCCCGGAGCGGTAAGCGTAATAGTTCCGTCGCAGAGGCCGTTGCAGGAAACTGCGTACGGCGCCGGAGTGACCGCCGCTAAATCAATCGGACAAAACTGATACATCATATCTGCCGCCCCCACACCAACCTGACAGGCAGCGCCATTCACATTCACCCTCACCTGCACGTCTACCTGATCGCCATTGGAAAGGCCACTGATGATGTGTGAGAGATTGCCATTGTTGGAGGCCATCCAGCCAGTGTTGTTGATGTTTACTTCGTAACTGAGACCGGGGCTTACGTCATTCCAGTTGGCGATTATTTCACCATTGCCTTGTTGCAAAGTGACCGTGGGAGCGGTAAAGCTGTTGAGTACGGTCAGACTGATTGTATCTTTTGAGACGCAGCCGTAACTGTCATTGGCAGTGACGATGTAGTTGGTGTTGTTCATCGGAGTAGCCGTCGGGGTGGGGCAGGTAGTACAGGACAGACCTGTGGTGGGAGTCCAGGTGTAGGTAATGTTGTTTTGAGAATTAAATGTAATGCTCCACCAGTTCAGTTTTCCCATGGCGTTGACGCCGAAGGCATCCGAGACCCGAAGCTTCCAATTGCCATTGATGGGAACGCCGTTGAGTACGTTCCAGTTACCTTCGGGCAGGAAATTTCCGGTGAACGGGGCTGAACCTGCGGTAATGGGGATGGTGGCAGTCGGGGTGAAACAGGTCTGCGTGTAATTGTCACCGCTTCCTCCGTTGTTGGTAGAAAGCATGAGCACCATGTTGTTGGGTGAAACGAGGAAGAGGTTGATATCCGCATCAAAATCGGTGTTCAAATCGAGGCAAACGGAAACAATGTCGTTGGCAACGTTGGTAATAGCGAGGGGTTTAATGGAATTGATATTGATCACCGAGTTATAAGGATTGGCCGGCGGGTGATTACTGGCGCCGATGGGGTAGTCATCATAAGACTCAAAAGTAACTGCTGAAACGGCATCTACAGGACTGAAAACATCGAGCGCAACCGGTTCACCCTGGCAAATGGTAGTGTCATTTTCAGGCGAAAGAATATCCAGACAGGAATGGCAGTCAGGATGGGTAAATGGCAGCACCTGAATGTCCACCGTCGTATCCCAGGCGCAACCGAATTCGTCGTTGACAGTAAAGGTGTAAGCAACTTCCCCTGCATTCACCGGAGAACCTGAAATGGAATCCGGCATGGAGAAATAGATGGAAGGATGCTGGTTCCAGCTCCAACTGGTCAGCGCCGGTGAAAAAACTTCGATATCTGGATAAATATCCGGGTTAAAATCGATGGCCCAGGAAAAAATGTAGCCATTGTCGATGGCCCAAAGGTCCGTTACTTCGATGGTCCAGTCGCCGTTGAGCGGACAACCGAGCAATGAATTCAGCGATTCATAAGGTTCATAAGTACCGGAAGGGAGCGTGCCGGGTGAAAAGGCATTGGCGTATTCAATCCAGGTGTAGTTAAAATCCGGGTTAGCCGACCAGCCGTAATCGTAGCCTGTTCCGGGAACCGGTGTCAGGAAGCCTTCGTCCGCTTCGTAAGGGATGCCGAGAAAAACTTCGCCGCCGGTTTGGCCGGGGTGGTTATGGAGTAAAATATTTTGTCCGTTGGGGCAGGTCAGCCTGATTTGAAGGTCCCGCATCCAGGAATGTTCCATGTTGACAAAAATGCCCAGCAGGTCGTTGATGTTTGATAAAATCTGGCCTGGCTCAAAGCCGGAAAAAGAAATCGTAGTTTCGTAAGACGAACCGTTTCCGTCCGGCAAAGCCAAAGAGTCTGAACGTACACCGGCAGTTTGAAACCCACCCTCCGAAGCCATGACGGAAACCGTGTGAATGTTGTCTACGCTGTCCACTACGGCATTCAGGTGCACGGTGTCACCGGCGCAGATTTGTTCGGTAAAATCACCCATGGCAAAAACAGGTTTGGGTGCGACCCTTATGCGCTGACTGATGAAGTTATTATTGGTGCAGCCAAACTGATCCGTGATTTTCATTTGCACCACGTAACCTCCGGGCTCGTCAAAAACATGAGAAACATTGGGGCCATAGGTAATGACACCATCTCCGAAGTCCCACTCGAAGTCACTGGTGAGGTCAGAATGATTGTAAACCGAGCCGTTTTGAGGATACTCGCCTTTCCCATAGAAAAACACCCGGTCGCCGGGACAAATATCAATCCATCCGGTGTCAGAAGGCATAACAGCCGGATTGGTATTGTCCAGCACAGCCATGATGGTCTGACAGGCAGGTATGCAGTTAATATCGGCACTCCAACCTGCGCCTTCATCCGTTGCATCCGAATTGAACGTAATGGTCAGACATCCTGAGGAATTCACGGCCGTTGCCTGAATGATGAACGAACTGTTGGTACCAAAATCAGCAGCACACCCCAGTGAAGGTGCGCTGGTATTTGTTCCGTCAAAAAAGCAAAGCGCATCGCCCGTACCGATTTGCGTTCCGCTGAAAACAAGCTGAACATGCGTACCGGAAGTCATATCCGGGCAAATGGTCGTAGTGAAACTCTGGTTGGGAGCGTAAGGGCCGGCGCCTCCGCCACTATCCATGAAAAAACCGGAACAGTCGGTGACGGTGGTCAGGTTTGCGTTCATGAGGTAATTCTGTCCCCAGGCGAGGGAGCAGCAGAGCGTCATGAGTGTAGCGAGTGTAGCTTTTAGATTCATAATTACTTTCTGTCAGGTTCGTGTGTTGATTAGGTCAAATTGAAAAAGTGAGGACCTGCTTTCACCCTGCAGGGGTTCAGGCGCAGACCTGCCGCTTTTTACTTCCGGCAACGGAAGTACTTCAAATTTTCATTCACGGGATGTTCAACGGCCAGCCGGGCCTTGTTGAATGTGTGGGATGTCAGGCTGAGTGTACCTGTGTAGTGTGTGAGATTACTTCTAAAAATAAAACCGACGGGGCTCTGCTTAATGTTCAAAAAAAACTAATGCCTTCGTCCAAGATGCTCGTTCAGTTTTCGGGTAAATTCCTTTCCGGGAATCATGACCAAAGCCTGGTCGCTGTTTTCAATGCTGTAAATCATTTGTTTTTCCCAGTCGCTTCGGATCCGAAACTCTTTTTCGAGCAGGAAAATATTGATGTTGTCCGGGTCTTCGATTCGGATCACCGGATAGTCATCATTTGCTTTTTCGTCGGGCAACGTAGTCAGGTACCACGAATGATCGAGGTAAAAGTTCCAGCGTTGAAGCAGGAACGGGTTGCCGGTACTTAAACTTTCAAGGTATTCGCCGTCGAAGGCATCATAAAGACGGCTGTCTATGGGTAAGTTCGTGTGAGCTGTTGGCTGTTGAGCCTGAACAAAGGTAGACAATGAGAATAGAAAAAGAAATGCAGGCAAGTAATTTTTTTTCATAGTTCAAATTTTGAAAAGCGAACGTCGCAATGCCGGACAGGCGCAAAATTATTTTTTAAAATGATTTTTTCACCCAAAATCGTTTGTGTGCTACGCCTCCTCAGCGACATTTATTCTTTTTATAAATGCAAGGTCGAAAGGGTTTATTTTGTTCCTGAGTCTGATTGAAAAATGAGTAAATGGAAGGGAAAAGTTTTGAAACTGGAGTTTTTCAGGAGCTGTATTCCACAAATCTGAGTGCCGGAATTTCAAATTTGTATTCAAATGCAACTCCATGAACCGTAGAAAGGTAAGTTGGCTGAAAATTTGTGATATGTTATTTTTCAACCATCCAGGCCGGATGGGCTGAATTGGCGATTTCAAACGATTTATTTACCTTGCACTGTCTTTTAACCGATTAAATATCCCGTGAATGAACCGTATTACAACACTCCTTGTCCTGGGAGCATTTCTCCCTGTATTTTCCTTCGCACAGATTTTCAAGGCTGGCCAGTCCGGTAACCAAACACTGCCTTCCGGCCACGGTAAAAGTAGTTTCATTGGTCCGAATCTGGTGCAGGCGCCTGCAGAATCTGCTTCCTCTTCTCCAACTTTTCCCATTTGTGCTTTCGATGAAATGAATCACAAGCACGCTCAGGAAGACCCGGATTTTGAACAGGAAATGAAACATTACCTCGAAGAGGTGGTGCCCACGCTTTCAGAAGTTGGCGGAGCAGAAAAAAGCACCGTTCCACCGCTGATGACGGTATCTGTTGTCGTGCACGTGATTCACAACGGCGAACCGGTGGGGCAGGGGCAGAACCTTTCCGCTGCTCAGATTCTGGCGCAGCTTGAGATCCTGAACGAAGATTTCGCTTCCCTCAATCCACAGTTTTTCAATACTCCCGGTCCCTGGTTTAACCTGGCAGGTACGCCCAACATTGACTTTTGCCTCGCCACTGTTGATCCTGTAGGTAACCCGACGGTCGGCATCACCCGCCACAACCTGCAAGTGACCGGTTCTTCCTGGAATAACAACAATATCAATTCTTTTATCAAACCTCAAACCAAGTGGGATCCCCTGCGCTACTTCAATATTTACGTACTTCCAATACCCGGTACGACGTCGGCCGGCGGTGTGGTCGGGTTTTCCAACTATCCGACTCCCGGTCTCATCGGCTCCAATCAGGATGGTGTCGTCATTGATTATCGCTGGTTTGGAGCGCCTGGGTTTGGTGTTTCAGGTTGGCGGGCACTGACGCATGAGACAGGGCATTACCTCGGTTTGCCACACACTTTTAACGGAAATTCCTGCAACAACGACGATGGCATTGCAGATACTCCAAACATGGATAAATCGACCCGTGAATACGTCACGCTGAATTGCAACGAAGGCTACCCGGCAGGCCCTGTTTCCTGCGGCAACGAACACCTCTACGTCAACTACATGGACTACGTGACGGAGAATTGTTATACTTCTTTCACCAATGGCCAGGTCAACGTCATGAGGGCTGTGCTTAACGGCACCTCGCAGGGATTTGGGTATGGCAGCCGGAATGGCCTCATTCAAAACGCTCCGGCGCAGTGCACCATTCCGGCCAACGACGCCGGCATCACCCGGATCATTTCACCCGAAGAAGTTACCTGCACACCGAATCAATTGACGCCGCTGGTCACGTTGCGAAATTTCGGAACGGAAGATCTTACTTCTGCCACGATCACCTTGCAGGCCGGTACTGCATTGCCGGTTAACTATTCCTGGACCGGAAACCTGTTTCCGGGGCAAAGTACCGACGTCACGCTGCCTGCCTTTTCACCGCCTTTAGGGCAGTACACACTTTCCATTTACACCCAACAGCCAAATGGGATGACAGATGAAAGATTGGCAAACGATACGACTGCTGCGTTGCTTTTTACCCACGTCGCTTTAGCCCTGCCGGTCAGCGAGGATTTTGAAGGTGAAACGGGATTTCCAACTTCCACCGGCGTTTTTGAATTCAACATCACCAGCGATGATTTTGCCTGGGAATTGACCGACAATGCATCCGGTTTTGGGGTTGGTGCTACTTCCGCTGTTTTCAATAACTTCGAAGGGACCATCAACAACAATCCCTACGGCACCATCGATGCGCTCATTACCCGGCATTTTGATTTCAGTAATGTAACAGGCGCCCAGCTTAAATTCGATGTAGCTTACGCACCTTACGATAATTTTTTGACGGATTCACTGCTGGTATTGGTCGCAACGAATTGCTCCCAGAATTTCAACCAGCAGGTTTACAGGAAAGGCGGTGTGCAGCTTTCCACTGCTCCGGCCACTACGCAGCCTTTTGTTCCGCTTGCTTCGCAATGGCGGACTGAAACTATTGATCTGAGCGCTTACGACGGCTTTTCGGATGTGACACTGGCGCTGATTAATCTCTCAGGTTGGGGTAATAGTTTGTACATCGACAACATTCGGGTGGGGATGGATTGTAGTGCGATCACTTCAAGTTTTGACATTGTTCCCAACGGTTGCGACAATGCGCCGGGGGCCTGTAACGGAAGTGCGACGGTTAACCTGACTAACCACAACGGCAGTCTTAGCTACCAATGGGAAGGCTGGCCTGCATCGCATAATTTGCCAACCATTTACCAGTTGTGTCCGCAACAGGTCAGCGTCACTGTGACGGATGGTTTTGGCTGTCAGGTGGTTGCTACGGCAAACGTTCCTCAAGCGCCTGCGCCCACGCTCAACGTTTCATCCACACAGGTAACTACCTTCGGAGGCAGCAACGGTACGGCAACGGTCACTGTCACCGGCGGCGTTGCACCTTATAATTACAACTGGAGCAACGGAGTGATGCAAACTGCTGTCACACAAAACACCTCTACCATCACCGGACTTACTGCCGGCACCTACACTGTAACCGTGACGAATGCCAATGGTTGCGAAAGCACCTCAACGGTGACCGTGACTTCAATTTGTGCCGGTTTTTCCGTCAATACAAGTATTGGTAATGTTTCCTGCAACGGAGGCAGCAACGGTTCCGTGTTTGCAACGCCGCAAAATGGCAGCGGCCCCTACACTTACCTTTGGAGCAACGGTGCAACCACAGCGGGGATTAATAATCTGACGGCTGGAAACTATACGGTAACTGTTACCAGCGGCGCAGGTTGTCCGGCTACAAAAACGGCGACGGTCGGTCAGCCCTCTGCCATCGTCCTTACCATGAGCAGTACCGGCGAAACGGTTTTCAATGCGCAGGATGGTACGGCTTCGGTGGCAGTTTCGGGAGGCTCGCCGGGCTATACTTATTTGTGGAGCAATGGCGGTATTACGCCAATGATTACGGGACTTGCCCCCGGCGAATACAGCGTGACGGTGATGGATGTGGTTGGTTGCACAATGAGCGGAATGGTGACCGTGAACCAGGTTTCCTGCGCCGGTTTTTCATCCAGCCTCAGTTCGACCAATGTAAGTTGCAATGGATTGCAGGATGGCACGGCTTCGGTCAGTGTGACCGGCAGTACGCCGCCTGTAACTTACAGCTGGAGTAACAGCGCTGCCACTTCATCTGTCAGCAATCTTGCGCCCGGTGCAATTTCCGTGACGGTGAGCGACCTGGCAGGATGTTCCTCCCAGCATTCAACGACCATCACCGAATGGCCGGTGTTGAGCATCTCGGCGTCTTCCACCCATGAAACTGCCGTCGATGCGAATGATGGCACCGCTTCGGCAGCTGCTAACGGCGGCACCGGCAGCAATTACCAATACGAATGGAGCAACGGCGCCTCAACGGCGAATATCAGCAATCTCGCTCCCGGTATCTACACCGTCACGGCAACGGACGGAAACGGTTGCGAAGCAACTGCCAGCGTTGAAGTAGAGGCTTACTTCTGTGGGGTGTCGCTTATTTTATCTTCCCAGCCTGCCAGTTGCCCGACGGTAGCCGATGGGATGGCAGCTGTGGAAACGGTGACGGGAGGTTCAGGGCCATTTGCTTATAACTGGTCGAATGGCAGTACAAGTTTTATGATTCAGAATGTTGTGGCAGGTGTTTACGGCGTGACGGTAACGGATGCAAGCGGTTGTGCGGCGCAGGGACAAGTGACGGTAGTGTCCGCAGATGTTACACCACCGGTTGTTTCTACCCAAAATATCACCGTAAGCCTGGAAGCAAACGGCAGCGTGACCATCAACGGAGACATGGTCGATGACGGGTCATTCGACAATTGCAGTATGGTCAGCGTTGTGGTTTCACCACAAACATTTACGTGTGCCAATCTGGGGCAAAATACCGTGACGGTGCAGGTAACCGATTCCAGCAACAATCAAAGCACCGGCACGGCCATCGTAACCGTGGTCGATCAAACGCCGCCGGTAGTGACCTGTCCTCCTAATATCTCGGTAACGACTTGCGGGCCTGTGAGCTATAGTTTACCAACGGCGATGGATCTTTGCAGTAATGTGACGCTCGTGCTGACGAGTGGTTTCAACAGCGGTCAGGTATTCCCCACAGGCACTACGCCCGTCACCTGGACGGCTACGGATGCCTTCGGCAATTCGGCCACCTGTACTTTCACCGTGACGGTGCAAAGTGAAATTTCCCTCGTCTCCATCGTCAACGAACCTTCCTGTCACGGCGATGCTGACGGCTTCATTGACCTGGTGATTTCTGGGGGAACTGTGCCTTACACCACCATGTGGAGCCACGGCGGCGGCCCGTCAAACCTTCCGGCGGGTAATTACACCGTCACCGTTTTGGATGCCAACGGTTGCACACTGACGGAAGATTATGAAATAACGGAACCGGATGAGCTGGTTTTTGAGTTGCTCGGCACCACCCCGGCTTCGGGCAGCATGGCAGACGGAACCATCAGCTTTTCGGTCAATGGCGGCACGGGGCCTTTCAGCATTGCCTGGTATAATGGAAGCGGTACGCTTTTGCCCGGCTTCAATCCTTTGGCAGTTGCAGCAGGCAGTTACCAGGCTACCGTTATTGATGCCAACACCTGCGAAGCACAATCAGCTGTCATCGTCGTGGATCAGCTTAACCAGGCAGCGGATGTAGCACTGGCGAATGCCATCCGGCTTTTCCCGAACCCGTCGGGAGGGAAGGTTATGCTGCAGCTCGATTTGCCGAAGGCGGAAAGGGTAGGTGCTCAGGTTTTTGACATCACCGGACGGCAGCTGTTCTCGATTCCGGAGGAGCTTGTTTCATCGAAAACCATGCAACTTGATTTTCAAACATTCGGCCCCGGCGTTTACTGGGTAAAAGTCTTCGCAGGCGAGGCAGTTGCCATGCGAAGGGTAGTGATCCTGTAGGTTTGAGCCACTTCAACGGAGCGAAATGTCCGGTATAATTTTTAGCTGCATTTCGCTCCGTTGAAAACATTCCTGTCTTCGTCTTCGCACTTTTAACCGCCTGTACCCGCCTTTGATTTTGATCCATACCTCGCCTCACCAATAGTCAGGCGTGCCTGAGATGATTCGTTTCTCAACCCATCTCAACTCAATCAACCCATCTCAACCATATACAAAACCTCACGGCTCGCAGTCTAATACTGTCTCCTGAAATTCATTCCCTCATTTTTCCGGAACCTTTCCTTCGATAAAAGGTTACCCGCATTACCTTTGGGTGTTATCCAAATCCTTCATTTCTTTGAAATTATCAGACCTGTATGAAAAAGTTGCTCCTCCTGCTGAGCCTCTGTGCCTGCTTCACAATTTCCTCTCAAGCCCAGAAACTGGATCACGTGCAAGGCAACGTGATCGTTCAAATGAAATCCGGCGAAAATGTCCGGCAATTAGCCCGTGAACTGCAATATTTTAATGGAAAACCCACCCGGCTGAATGTCGAGCGGGAACTTTCAGCACCCATGCGCATCTGGCTGCTGAGCTTTGACCACACCAATATTCATGAAACTCATCTGCTGGAAACTATTCGCAGAAAACCACAGGTGCAGGTAGCCCAACTTAATCACCTGATTTACATGCGGGATACCGTTCCCAACGATCCTAACTTCGGGCAGCAATGGCAGTGGGTAAACACCGGTCAGGGCGGCGGCACCATCGACGCTGACGTAGATGCCGATGAGGCGTGGAGCATTACCACCGGAGGACAAACCGCCATAGGGCAGGAAATTGTTGTCTGTGTGGTGGAAGGAGCCAACCGGAACCACCCGGACCTGCAGGGGAACCTCTGGTTTAATGAAGCTGAAATCCCCGGCAACGGCATCGATGACGACGGCAACGGCTACATCGACGATTACAATGGCTGGAACCCGGTGTCCGGCACCGATAATATTCCTTCCGCTTCTCACGGAACCACCGTCTCCGGGATGATCGGCGCCAAAGGCAATAACGGCACGCTGGTTACCGGGATCAACTGGGATGTAAAAATTATGCACGTAAACGTCGGTTCGCTCAATGAAGCCAATGTCATTGCAGCCTATACTTACCCTCTTATTATGCGCCGGCGTTTTAATCAAAGCGGCGGTACGCAGGGCGCTTTTGTGGTGGCTACCAACTCTTCATGGGGACTTGACGGCGCTGACCCGGACGATGCACCGCTGTGGTGTGCGTTTTATGATTCATTGGGTATGGAAGGCATTCTCAGTTGCGGAGCAACCGCCAATAACAACGTAAATATCGACGTGGTGGGCGATTTGCCGACGGCCTGCCCCAGTGAATTCATGGTCGCTGTTACGGCCTCCGACCGCAACGATGTGCGTACTTTTTCAGGTTATGGTGTAGAACATATCGACGTTGCCGCACCGGGTGCCCAGATCGTCAGCATTGGCCTGAACGGAGGACCCAACACCACGAGCGGCACCTCCTTTGCTTCACCGCTGACGGCGGGCGTGATCGCTTTACTGTATTCGGCGCCTTGCGCAAGTATTGGCCCGCTGGCCCTTGCCGACCCTGCCGGTACTGCGCTGCTCGTCAGAGATGCGCTTTATGCAGGCGTTGATATTAAACTAAACCTGGTCAGCGAGGTAAAAACCGGCGGCCGTGTGAATGCTTTTAACAGCTTGAATATTTTGCTGGAATCCTGCGGGCCCTGTCCCGGGCCGTTTGGCATTACGGTGACTGACCTGATCGACACGACGGCTACCTTGAGCTGGGGCTCTACGGATTCAACCCTGCAAACCAATCTCCGCTGGCGGATGACCGGTGATACCAACTGGATTGAGGTGGACAGTGCGCTCAGCCCGATTGTTTTTAATAACCTGCTTCCCTGCACCCAGTACGAGTTTCAGCTGGAAGATATCTGCTCGGATACCACAAGCGGTTACACGCCTCTTTTTGTCTTTCAAACGGACGGTTGTTGCGAAGCACCCAAAGATTTGAGCTTGACGGAAGTAACCGATACCAGCGCCCTCGCTTCCTGGAATTTTGTGCTGGCGGCCAACAGCTACAACCTGCTTTTCACTTCTCCGACGGATACTTTGTTGTTCGAAGGGCTGGAAACAACGGAGCTGGCGTTCAGCGGATTGGAGCCTTGCACGGATTACTCCGTACAGGTTCAGACGGTTTGCGATACGGGACTGACGGATTTCGGGACCTTGATTGAATTTACTACCCTTGGTTGCGGCGCCTGCTCGGATTTGGATTACTGTAAATCCAACAGCGCCGATGCCAGCAACGAGTGGATCGCTAATGTGACCATCGGCGACATCAACAATGATTCCGGCTCCGACGATGGCTACGGTGATTTCACAGGCATTTTTACCGACCTGCTCAGCTACAAGGCCCACGACATCAGCCTTACGCCGGGATTTGCCGGTTTTGGGTTCAATGAATGGTTCAAAGTATGGGTGGATTTTAACCAGGACGGCGATTTTAACGACCCCGGGGAAGATGCATTTAACGCCGGCGGCAATACACAAATGACGATCAATGGTAAGCTGATTGTGCCTGGTGATGCTTTGCCGGGACTCACCCGCATGCGGGTGGTGATGAAATGGAATATCGAACCGAACGGCGCCTGCGTGGAAAATTTCGATTTCGGAGAAGTCGAAGATTATTGCGTCAATATTGTGGAGGGAACTCCGCCTGACTGCCTCGTGCCGGTTGACCTGAATGCTACCAACTTAACCTTTACCAGCGCTACTGTTAACTGGACGGGATCGGATGATGCCCTTGAATATACGATAGAATTGAGAAGGGCAGGGACCTCGCTGTGGTCGCCTGTCACGGTTACGGGTACTTCCAGAACTTTTCAAAACCTTGAGGCCTGCACGGAATACGAATACCGGGTGCTTTCCAAATGCATCGGAACGCAGAGCGACTGGTCGGAGGTTGCCGTTTTTACCACCGAATGTTTCCCGCCCTGCGATGACATTCCGGCCGGCCTCGATACCACCGATGTAGCAGAAACGAGCGCTAAACTATTCTGGAATTCGACTGCTAATGCGCAAAACTACCGGGTGCGCTACAAAAAAGCTGCCGACCCGAACTGGTTCATCCAACTGGCCACCGACACCACGTTTTCCCTGAACGGATTGACTGAATGCACGGATTACGAGTACACGGTACAGGCTATTTGTCAAGGCGGGCAGGAGAGCGATTTTGCAGCAGCTTTCAATTTTAAAACACAATGCGTCTCATCTGTCCGGGATCTGTCCGGCGACCTGGAAGCGGTAGCAATTTACCCGAATCCGTTCAGTTCAGGCTTTTCCATCGATTTCACTTTGATAAAACAGCAAACCGTCAACATCGAGCTGTTCGATGCCAGAGGTCAGCGGATTTATGGTCTAACGGGGGATTTTACCGCAGGAGACCAACGTATCGTACTTTCTGAAGAAGCAATCGGTTATCTTCCGCAAGGCGTTTACCTGGTAAAAATGAGCGCCGTCAACGGCCTCGTTCTGCGCAAAGTCTTGAAAAACTGACACGGCTTTCCATCCCCGATTTCACTGACTCCCGCTGATTCCTTTTTGCGGGAGTCAGTGAAATCTACCCCCGGAAACCCATTTTCTTCATTTTATCTGCGTTTCTTTTGGTTTTACCGAAGAAATTTTCCCGCCAACTCCTTTCCCGCCATTTTGTTCCATGTTTAGCAGCTGGTTGTCAGCAGCCTTTTTTACAAAGTCATTTAATTGAGTTTTTGGCAAAAAATCAAAATCCCAGTCAGGGAATTGAAATTCCAGTCAGGGAATCAAAATCCCAGTCAGGGAATTGAAATCCCAGTCAGGGAATTGAAATCCCAGTCAGGGAATTAGAATCCCAGTCAGGGAATTGAAATCCCAGTCAGGGAATTAAAATCCCAGTCAGGGAATTGAAAATTTTGCCAAAACATGAGATGTTATAGCAAAAAGAAATTTTTATTCTAATCATACAGGTTTGAATGCAAATTCAACCTTAAATTTTCAAAATGAATAAAATTATGAAAACCAAAGTAGCAGCCCTTGTAGTATTAGCCGTCATTTTATTTTTACAAAGTTGTATACCTTCTCTTTATCCAATTTACACAGCTGACAAGCTGGTCATGCTGGATCAGTTACCCGGAAGATGGGTCAATAGTTCAGGCGATGAAAAAATGAAAATCTCCTTAAACGGAGGTGAATCCGGACAACAAGAAACCTGGGATTTTCGTCAGGGTGAAAACAAAAATTATCTGCTGATTCATACGGACGAAAAAGGAGTTTCAGCTGCCTTTGATGTGCATATCATCCAACTGGGTCAGCATTATTTCATGGATTTTTTTCCTGCCGATTTGCCTTGTGACGACGCAGATCATGCCACAGGCAAGCATGGTTTGCTGGAGGAAGAAAACTCATTTCTGGCCTATCACCTTTTGCCGGTTCATACTTTTGCAAAGCTGGAATTGCAGGCTGAACAATTGAAAATCAGCATGTTCGATCCGGATTTTTTGAAAAAAATATTGGAGGATGGAGAGTACCAAATCAAACATGAAAAAGTGGATGAAAGCTACGTTTTGACGGCTTCGCCGGAAGAATTGCAAAAGTTTGCCGAAAAATACGCTAATGAAAAAGCTGCCTTTCTCGATGGCCCGATAGAGTTAAAGATTAAACTTTAACCTTGCAACGTTGGCATTGTCACAGGCATTAAATGATTTTATGGAAGGGAATCAGATACGGTTTCAGGTTGTGAAACTTCCGGTGTCTGTTCCTGCGGCGGCGTTGTGACAATTTCTTGCGAAAGGGCGGGTTCGACCTCTTTCAGCAATTCGCCGACGATGCCGACGAAGTCCCGTTCCGTCACCAATCCTGCCAGTTTCGGGCCATACAACACCGGCAGGCAGCCGATGTCATTGTTTTTTAAAATCTCCAGCGCTTCAAGTGTTTTGGTTTGCGGCGCAACGGTGATGAGGTTAGTTTCCATGATATCACGAACAGGCGTTTTCATACCGTCTTTGTGGGTGTTGCTATAATAAAGCATGACGAGCTTGCAGGTGACGAGGCCGGTGAGCTCTCCCCGGTTATTTTCCACGGGTACGTGACGGATGTTTCTCCAATACATCATGTTGGCGACGAGTTGAACGGGGTCGTCTTCCATAACGGTGAAGAGATCGGTTTTCATGATCTGTTCGATGGTCCAGTAGCGGTTTTTCCAGCTTCCGGCTTCGCCTTTTTCGGGCAAATCCCAGGTGTGAACAGGAGCGCCCTCCTGCTGCCGTTTGGACATACCTGCGGTAAGGGCAACAAGGGCTTCGTCTCTGGAGCCTTGTTTGCCGAGTTTATCGTAAGCGTCAAGTATCCATTGAGACCCTGTTCGTCCAGTCGTTACCCGCTCTTCGATGATGCCGAGCAACTCGTCGATGTCCAGTTTATCTACATTGGCTTTTTTCAGGCCTTCTCGTGCGATGGGGAGCATTTCTTTTAAAATTAGTTCGGAAGAAGGGATTTGTTTGTCATGTTTTACCCAATAAAAATTAGCGCCCAGGCCCAGCCGGGAAGCCATCCGAAAGTTGCGGTGCGCCACATCAAAATCCATTTTTTGGCTGATGTTGGCGTATTCGGGCGGCATTCCGTTCATCATGCCAAGCCAAAAGGCTGCGTTGGCCACTTCGTCGATGATGGTGGGGCCTGAGGGCAGTACCCGGTTTTCGATGCGGAGGTGCGGCCTGCCTTCAGTGATTCCGTAGCAGGCACGGTTCCAGTTATAAACCGTTCCATTGTGAACGCTGAGGCCGTAGAGTTTAGGGACCCCTCCTTCTTCAAGTACCCGCAGGGCGTCCTCCTCACGGGTGGAAGCCATTAAAAGTTTATGGCGGGTTGCGTCGTCCCGGTAGAGATCCAATACGGAGTTTTTGACCCAGGAAGTTCCAAAACCCACCCTTGGCGCTCGGACCCGGTATTGGTCGGAAGTACTTCTGACGTCGGTCGATTGTTGAAAAAGTGCAATTCTCGTCTCACGCCAAAGCCGTTTGCCCATGAGCAGGGGTGAGTTGGTGGCGCTGGCCATCAAAGGGGCAGTGATGGCCAGCGCCCAATTGTAAGCAGAAACGAAATCATCGGGATCGAGTTGGTAGTGTACCTGGAAACTGGTGTTGCTGCTTTCAAAAAACGAATCTTCCGCCCTCGAAATCCAGGAATCTTTTCCGTCAATTCTAAATTCAAAACTATCACCCCGCAATTCGTGCAAAGCCTCAATCAGGTTGCGGTAACGTGGCACCGGAGTGATATTTTTCAAATCGATATCGCTGCGGTGGAGCGTGGGTACGATGCCGACCAGCAATAAATGAGCGTTGAATAGCCGGGCAGTTTTTTCGCCTTTCACCAGCAAGCGCCAGAGGCTGCGTTCGAGTTGGGAAAAACAGTCGCCCGTAAATTCAATCGGATCAAGATTAATCTCCATGTTAAACTGGGCAAACTCTGTCGTGAAACGATCGTCATTAATCTTTTCAAGAATCTTCATCAGTACAGGAGTCGGTTTCCAGTTATCGCCAATCAGAGAAATTTCCTGTTCTGCACCAATACGTTTAATGTTTGTTTCGAACATGCCTTTTTCCAGCATGACTTCAAGTGCTTTCAGATCCCGTAACAAATGGTCGGTGGCCTTTAGGCGAAGAGCCTGGTCTTTGATTATAGCAACTTTTTCGGCGCCCATGTTAGTTTTAGATGATAAATAAACGATGGAATCTGTTTCGGTTCCATCGTTCACCGTTTTTGTGTCATTGACCGGCCTTTACCATGACGGTGGACCAGGTGCGTCCGTTCTTCAGGATTAAAGTTGCTGTGTAGCTTGAAACTCTGGTGTCGCTGCTGTCAAAGTCGAACTGGTAAAGCTCGTCTTTCATTAAGGCACCTTGGTAGATCGTGCTGGTTTCCCGTCCGAAGTTGTCAAATACGACGATTTTACCTTCGGAATCGAATGGCAGAGACAGCTGGATAGTCGTGTGATATCTGAATGGATTGGGAAAGTTAAACAATTTTATGAAAGTTTTACTGTCGGCGTCACCGCCTGCAAGCAGACTGGCAATGTTTACCTGTACTGAAACTGTTTTTGTACAACCGTTCACCAGATCTTTTGCGGTAAAATACAGCAGGTGTGTACCTGTTCCGACCGTTGGCTGGAAGGTATTCACGCCATTGATGTAGGTACCTGCCGGAGTTGTAAGACCGGCATCACTGTACCAGGTGGAGCTAATCTGGAAAGGACTGTTGAAGCCCACCTCCACGGCATTTTGAATAAAACCGCCCATCGTTCCGGCGATCGGTCTTGCCCGCAAGCCGGAATTCACAATGGGCAGGCCAGTAAACGATCCGAAGACATCCTCCAGAATACCTTTGTTATTCAAAAAGCCGCTGCCGGTGTTAACGCCATGGAAAGTGCTTGTTAGTAAACCGGCGTTGTTGATCACATTTTTATTGTCAATACGGCCATCCAAACGGACTTCCGAACAAGGATGGTTATTAAAATAACCTGAAGGCTCGATTTGCACAGCCAGCGGTGTATTTTCCAGAATAATGTATCCGGTGTTAAAAAAGCCGTTAGAAGTGTAAATGCCCGGTCCGTTCTGCGCATTGCTGATGACGACGGTACTGCCGCCGGGGCGGTTGTCAAATTTGAAATTGAGGTTTCGGATTCCTTCAGCGCCAGGGTTGTCGATGGAGAGGTAACCCTGGTTTTGGAAAATATCAAAGTTGATCAGCCCTGCGCCGGTCGTATTGCGTATAAAAATTTCACTGCCCGGCAGGTTGTCGAACTCGCCGTAGGCAACAGTTACGCCCTCGTAGCCTGTATTTTCGGACTCGATGAGGCCTGCATTTTTAAACCAGTTCCAGGACGCTACGCCCGACTTACCGACGGCGTTGACGTTGATGTGGCCGGTGGATTTATTGTCAAGCGGTCCACTTGCTGCAAGGCCCCAGCCCGATGCATTTAGTATTTCGATGTAACCATGGTTTTCAAACGGATTGTAAAAAGTGACCAACCCGTCCGTTTTCGGATCTTTGATCAGGATTTGCCCGGTCGTTTGATTGACGACTGTGCCCTGGTTTTCCAAACCTCTGGCGTAGTTCGTCGTATTGATATCCAACAGGCCGGCATTGCTGAGATGACCGAAGTTGATAAAACCGTTGCTGGTTTTATTGAAAAAAAGCTCACCGGAAGTCTCGTTGTAAAATTTTCCATCAAAAAGATTGAGCACGCCGTGGTGATTTCCTGAATTGGAAACGGCCAGCTTTCCTGTATTTGAAAATATTCCGCCATTAATAACGCCGTCATTTTGCGGTGACTGAATGTCGATTTCTCCGCTGTTGCTGAAGTAGCCGCCATACAGCAAAATATGGCAACTGGTCATGTTTAACGTGCCATTGTTGGTATAACTGGCGTCCTCTCCGTAGAGCCCCGGATATCCGTATGAAATATTCATTTCCCCGTTGTTGATGCAGGTCGAGCCAGACGTGTTGATCTTTCCGGACATGAACAGGCTGCCATCATTTTCGAACAGCGAACTGTTTTCGAGGTTAATCCTGCCGGGAAGGCCAAACCCGATAGCGATCAGGCCTGTGGAGGTGTTGAACAAACTGCTGTTATTTAGATTAAAACCGCCAAAACCGTCAAGGCTTACATGGCCGCTGTTGGTAAAAACAGCGCCGTTGCTCAGGCCTGCAGTTACCCCTGCGCCATATTGACCCACGCTTCCCGTTAATTGGCTACCTTGAAGGTTATTGAAAACTCCGCCGGACATGCCAAACGAACCAACGCTGTGAAACGGCGCAGGTATGAAAACTTCTCCACTGTTTTGCACATTTCCGTTGACGCCGATATAGCTGGCGGAAAGGCGGCCCTGAGGCATTATTGTAAGGTTTGCTCCTGCCCGGATTTCAGCCTGACCATACCCCAGATAACCATAGCTAACATTTAACGAACCGCCGGAGGCGATAGTCAAACCTGCATTTTTATCCAACACGAGATTGGTGGAGCTGCTGCTCGTCGAAACGACCGGCGCATTACCGCTGGCCTGGCTGACGTTCTGAATGATTGTCCTGTAAAATCCGGGACCCGGCAGCGTGTCCGGGTACCAGTTGGCCGGATTGTTCCAGGCATTGTCAGCGCAGCCCGTCCAGACGATAGCACTTGACTCGGTGACGGGTGCATTGCCGCTGCCGGCTTTGAAGGTTCCGATCAGCGAACCGAGATTTACATTGATGGTAGTGCCTCCGCTGTTCGGCGCTTTGATAATGCCACTGTTGGTAAAAGCTGCGTAGTTCACAATGGAAGCGGAAGACTCGATCAGTGCGCAGGGATGGTTGTGGAAAACAGAACCTCCCACATTGAAAATACCCGCCCATGCTGGTACGTCAAGTACGATTTTGTTGAAATTATTAAACGATGAATTGCTGCTGATTTCAATACCTTTTGAAAGCGCATTTTTTACAGTCAGTTCGCCATCGTTGTTGAAAGTGCCGGGGTCGAGATAAATGCCGGTATTCAGGAAGCTGGAACCGGAAATGTTCAGCTTACCATTGGCGTTGTTGTTGAAGGTAGCGAAAAGGACGTAGAGGCCGTTCAGCCCGTTGTCAATGTTGAGGTTGCCGTCGTTCTGAAAATTGCCTTTGGCAAAAATGGCGTTGACCCCTGTTTTTGTAAGGTGCACAATACCACCTGTTTCATTGGTAAAACTTCCGGCCTGCTGGTGGATGCCGTCGTTGTTGGCATCGTCGATGGAAAGGGAGCCTTTGTTCGAAACCGTACCCAGCGTTTTTAAGCCGAAGTTCAGCGAATTGCCGGTGACGGAAGTTTCGCCGTTGTTGGTAAAAATGGCGCCCTCACTGACAGCAATGCCGGTATGACCGCCATTGATGCTGATCGAACCGTCATTTTGAAAAACGCCGCCGATGGCCATGCCTTCCCCCCAGAAATTTTTAAGGGTGAGAACGCCGCCAGTGTCGATGGTCATTTCAGATCCGGCATGTGTTTTCATTCCGGGTCCTCCCGGGTTTTCGATGGTCAGCTTGCCGTGTTCAAGCAAGGTGAGCTTCCCGCCCGGGTAAATCTGTACAAATTTGGATTGATTGCCTGCCGTTGAAATGACAGGGCAGGTGTTACACTCGAAGATGGTGGCTGTTTTGTTTGCATCCGGTACGCCTCCGATCCAGTTTGAGGCAGTGTTCCAGTCCGAAGTTCCTCCTGTGGCATCAGCATTCCAGACTGACTGGGCTAAGGTGAAAAACGTTGTGGAAACAAGAAACAAAGTGGTCAAAAAGGTAAGTAGGCCCCGAAGGCCAGGGGAGAATGTAATGGTTTTCATGATTTTGGAATTTTTGGGCGATTCAAGAAGCGTGAGCTTGAAAAACGCCTGTTAAGTCAATGTTTATAATCAAAATTTACCATGTCGCATAATTGAGATCAAAAGCCGGAGACCAAGGAATCCGGAAATAATAAATCCAAAAAATCCGAGTGCGGGGACGTTGCGAAAATACGGGGGTACGTTAGCGACAACGAGAAGCGAAGAGCCAAGAATCAGGGAGCCGAGCACGATGGAAAAGGCAACTCTTTTGGAAAGAATACCCAATGCTTCGTTCAGGCCTTCGAGGCCCCGGTGTTCAAATTCAATGTGCAGCTTGCCTTTTTTTATTTTTTTGATGATTTCGGAAGCATCACGTGGCAACGTTGACGTTAATCGGGACAGGTCTGAGAGAGATTTAAAAAAGTTTTTGGAGATTTTAGCAGCTGAATATTTCTTTTCAAGCAAGCGCCTGACGAAGGGAGCAATGTTGCCGATGATATCGTAACGAGGGTCGAGCATCAATCCTACACCCTCGATGATGACCAAAGCCTTTAGCAGTAACAGCAGGTTGGAAGGCACCTTGATTTTATAGTCAAAAAACAGGGAATTCAAAGCTGCAATGACCTCCTTGCTGTCGATGTCTTCAATGCCGATGTTGGAGTAATTTTGGAAAAACTCAATGATATCGTACTCCAGATCTTTTTCGTTAATCCTGGTTTCATCCCAGGAAAACCTGAGCAGCGCATGCTTAAGGCCCGGTACATCCTGTTCGTGAATGGCAAGCAGCAGATCGCCGAGTAGTAATTTATCAGATTCAACAACGGTGCCCATCATGCCGAAGTCGATGAAGCAGATTTTTTTATCAGGTAAAACAAAGATGTTGCCCGGGTGTGGATCGGCATGGAAAAAGCCGTGATCGAAAACCTGCTCAAAGTACAGACTGATACCTTTCATAGCCAACTCGGGGCCGCTCATGCCGATTTTGGCCAATTCGCTGAGGTTGGTAATTTTCAACCCCTGAATATACTCCAGGCAAAGCACCCGGCGGGTGCAATACTCCTGGTAGAGAGAAGGCACGTAAATATTTTGGTTACCCCGGAAGTTGGATTCAAAATGCTTCAGGTTGGAGGCTTCAATGGAAAAATCCATTTCCTTACGGATACTGCGTTCGAACATTTTGACCAATTCCTCCGGCTGGTAGGAGTGCGTGACCGGAAAATGCCGGTGAATAAGACGGGCCAGGTTTTTCAGGATGCTGATATCCAACTCTATAGTTTCTTCGATGCCGGGCCGCTGGACTTTTAACACAACTTCCCGCCCGCCAATCAGCCTTGCCCGGTGCACCTGGGCCATGGAGGCGGAAGCGATGGGATGATAGTCGAAAAACTCGAAAATCGCCTCCGGATCCTTTCCAAGCTCCTGCACCAGAACCTGACGGATTTGATCTTCCGGCACCGGCACGGCATGATCCTGGAAGGTGGAAAGTTGTTCAATCAACTCCTCCGGGAGCACATCGGGCCGGTTGCTGGCAATTTGGGCAAACTTGATGAAGGTGGTTCCCAACTCTTCGCACACCATGCGCATGCGCTCGAACTTGGTGAATTCTGTAACGGGGTGACCTTTGTGTTTCGGTAGAAGTTTAGGCCATTTTTTTACGAAACGGTTGAGCGGCGGAAAGGTCGCAACATCGGCAAAACCATATTTTATAAGAACGCCTATGACTTTTTCGTAACGGCCGATCAGTGTCGTTCTGGATGTTTTACTTTTATTTTCGGGCATAGGTTTGTGTTCGTTGCCGGAAGGCTTCGAATTTTCTTCGGCAAGAACCAGCACTTCCTTCGTGACGGGGTCCTGCGAAGAGCCGTTTGATGTGACGAGGTGGTTACCCATTGTTTATTGCCCGGTAGGCCGTCTGTTGTTGGTAATGTTTGTATTCGCCAACGGCTGACAGCCTTGTGACTAAGAAAATAACTCGGAAAAAGCCTTTTTCAGGTGTTCAACCGATTCGTTGACCTCCTCGGCAAAGTGTTCGATTTTTTCACTGGCATTCTCTTCTTTCCTGAGCTTTTCTGTGATGTTGCCGACCGCCTTGCGTAGCGATTCTTTTTTGCTTTCCAACTCAGCAGCATCCTCATACTCTCCAAGCGCAAGCTGAACACGGTAAGTGTCGAGTTTGCCTTTGAAATTGTCAATTCTCGACTGCATCGTTTTACCAACTTCGCCGTAAGCTTCCTTGATGATAAACTCAAGTTCGTAGATAGCTTTCAGGGTAGCTTTTTTGTCGGCGTCGAACTTTTTCTTTGACAAAGCCGGCTCTTTTTCCAGGAAAGACTCAAGCTTTTCAAACTTTTCGACCATTGTTTTGCGGTGGTTCTCTGTTTCCTTACCGGCCTCTTTGAACTGTTCTTTCTGGTCGGAGATGAACTTCTGGAAATTTTTGCGTTCCCGTTCAAAAGCGTCTTTGGCTTCTGACTTGCCAAGCGACATCTGAACCTCCAGCTCATCGAGAAAAACTTTCATTTGGGTCAGTTTTTCTTTACCCATTTCGATTAAATCTGATTGAAGTGTCATGGCGGGTATATTTAAACTTTCACCATCGGACGACAGGCAGCAGTTTTTTACACTCCCATTTCAATCCGGTGATGAAATGATGAATTATTTGCGAAAACTACAACGTCAAACAACATTGCGGAGAACCGTGTTTTTAGAGTAGAAATATCCCATTTTATCGTTCTTTCAAATATATCCGCCGTAACCCGGAAGTCGGGTGAGGGATGTCACGGCTCTCTGATGAATTTTATCACTGGCAGGATGCCTGATAAAAGTCAAACCAAGGACTGACGATCGTCATCATCCTCACGTCAATTAAAGTCGTTACTTCGTAAAATCTTTTGTGTGATAAGCCTCACAGACAATAGACAGAATTAAAATGAACTTTGTCGCACAAATGGATTTTTAAAGAAGATTCATATTTCGGGTGATTAAATTGTTTCACAGAGCATCCCTTGAGGATGCTCTTTTAATTCTGAAAATTATGGCAACCAAAGTTTCATTTTCCGACCTCATCAAAAGCGAAAAACCGGTACTCGTAGACTTCACTGCCGCCTGGTGCGGCCCTTGCAAAGCCATGGCTCCGGTGCTGGAAAAAGTCAAAAAGAGCATTGGCGACAAAGCGAGTATCATCAAAATAGATATCGACCGCAACCAACAATTTGCCACCAGCATGGGCATCAGCGGCGTACCCACCTTCGTTGTGTTTCAAAATGGCAAGGAAAAATGGCGGCATGTCGGCATGATTCCGGGTAACCAGCTGGAAAGCGTGCTGGAAAAGTTCTCCGGAGCAACAGCGAAATAGACGATCTATCCCTGGAATAGTTTGACAACTCCCCGGTTCGGGATGTGCGTTTCGTGTTTCACGATTCGCACATTCACGGCCACCTTCTGCTCCACCCGTACAATTCCTCATGCCTCTTCGTTTTTACGAAAGCTAATCCACACATTGTCAGCAGCTTTGTCTTTCGGTAGGTTTGTGACGTGAAAAAATCCGTCAGTTGTTTGTCGGAAATGGTGTTTCTTTTCTACTTTTGACTTGTTATCAACTCCCAAAACAATGTTTTTACACGCATGAAAAAAAGAACCATCCTTTTCGTTGAAGATAATCTGGCCATCCTGGAAAATACACTCGAGATTCTTGAGTTAGATGGGTATGAGGTACTTGGCGCCGACAACGGCGAAAAGGGTGTTCAAATGGCATTAGAGCATTTGCCCGATCTGATTATCTCTGATATTCAGATTCCCGTCATCGACGGCTACGAAGTGCTTAATCTTGTCAAAAAAAATCCTTCCACCGCAGATATTCCGTTTGTTTTTCTATCGGCCAGCGCCCAGCGGGAAGATATTGAAAAGGGTAAAATGTCCGGTGCCACAGCCTACCTTACCAAGCCCATTCTCGCCGCTGATCTGAAGCGGATCATTGCTAATATTTTAGAGGAATAATATTGCAGCTTTGCCCATGTTGTTTTGCTCAAGGAACGACGGAACGCTTAACTGTTTGCCTTCCGGTTTGTATTAAACCCGAATGCTTTTTCCCAGAAAAAAAGGAAGCCACCGATTCCGATGACTTCCGTGATACACCTCTCACATTGAAGAATGAGATCTTTAATAACTTCGTTAAATCGAAAACCAAACTTGCCATGCTCGGCTTATTTAATCTCGATCATTTTAGCAGGTGCTTTTTTCTCAACTTTAACTTTAGGCAAAACGAGGTTCAAAATACCTTCTTTGTAAACTGCTTTGATCTCGTCAGCTTTCACGTTTTCCGGTAACCAGAATGAACGACTGAAAGTACTGTAGCTAAATTCTCTGCGAGTGTAATGCTCGTCTTTTTCTTCTTTCTCTGTTTTCTTTTCAGCACTGATGTAAAGCATGCCCTCCTTCACTTCCAACTTAAAATCTTCTTTCTTCATTCCCGGGGCGGCTACTTCCAGACGGAATTCCTTGTCAGTTTCCTGTACGTTGACGGCAGGCACTGTCATTTCACGGGTCCATCTGTTCGCAAAGAAGTCGTCGTCCCTGAAGATGTTATCTACCCAGTTGGGGAAAGCTGGCATCAAATCGCTGGGGGATCTCCATTTGATGAGTGACATGACGAATGGTTTTAAATGGATACAGAAGGGCTGAAAACTAAAGAGGGGTTTTTCCAGCCCTCCTTTCTCCTGTTATCGGATATTAATTGAAAGAACTTTTTTGTAATGGAAGCAAAGTAAGCGGACTTCACTGCCCTTTTTAATGACATTTATCAATCATGCTGGTTGACTTTTATCAAAAACCTTCGGCAGGGGACTTCAGCAGCCGCCTGCCGCCTGATGGTCAGCCTGTCTAACCAGCTGAAAGCTAATTGCTTAACTGTCAAATCTTCACCCTCCGCCTTTCTTCTTCGTGGTGGTTCGGGGAGCGGTTTTTGTTTTCGGGGCGGGCTGTGTTTTGGCTTTGGGAGCAGGCTGCCGGCGAACGCTGGGGGTAGTCTGCCTGCGGGGCTGTTCAATTTTCGATTTCTCCCAGGTGTTTTTGTGGTAATCTCTGGCCTTGTCAACTTTTGGGATGTCAACATGCTGCCGCTTTTGTGGAGTTTGATTGTTGGCTTTGGGTTGCTGCCTTATCTCTGGCTCCGTCCTGGTGCGGGGGACGGTGACGGGGTCCTTCCGGGAAGGAGGTTTTACCACAGGTTCGGTTTTGCGTTTTTGAACGGGAGGTTCTGTTGTGGTGCGATCCCTGCGCTCGGGGGCTTGGGTCCTGGCGGCTTCTTTCGAAAGCTCGGGGTACTTCCGGCTGTTTTTATCAAGAAACTCTCGTTGCGTCAGCGGCTGATCAGCGTGTTTCCGGTTGTAGTTCACACGGGACTCTTCAAACTTCCCGAATTCACGGAAGGCATCCGGTCTGCTTCGTGCATCAGCCAGCCAACTTTCAGAAACCACGTTCCGGTTGTCTTCCCGCCAGTTGATCACTGTTCTGGTCACGCTGCTGCTCGATGTGCGGTGGCCGTAGTAGTGATTGGCGAAGTGAGCAGACAGGTGCGGGTAATGGTGGTGATGGTAAGGCCGGTAGAAATACCAGTGCGTGAAGTAATAGGAAGGCATGTCCACAATTACGATCATCCGGTTCGGGCCCCAGTAAAATCCCCAGTCCCACCACCAGGGGTACGGCCGCCAGCGAGGATAAACGTACCAGGTTGGATAACCGAACCAGTAGGGGTAATGATGGTAATAATGGTGCTCGATCACAGTCTCCTCCGGAGCATCTTCGTAGAAATAAAGATCATCGTCATACTCGTAGTAGCTGTCATCATTGCCATATTCGTTGGCGAACTCTTCCGTGGAGGCGATGAATTCCTGCTTTGCCTGCGGGTTCTGCTCCAGGCTGTTTTTCCAGTCGTTCAGTTCTTTGGCCCTTTCGTTGGCAACGACGAGATTGAGGCTATCCAGTTGCTGCAGCAGCCAGGCCGGGCGGCGCTGGTAAAGGTCGCCGACAAGCACGGTCATCCGGATATTGTCCGATAAAATATCCAGTACTTCAGGCAGTTCGACCAATTGCCGCAAGGCATCCCGAACGAGGGCAGGGTAGTCCTGCAGCAGGTTTTCAAAAGCACCATTCCACTCCTTTTGCAGGCGGTCGGCGTCGGAGAGCAGATAGCGATGGTTGTAAAATGCGTCTTTGACCCGCTTGTGAATCTCCACAGGATAGTCATTTAAAATAAGATCCGGCGCCTCGCTCCGTTCATTGGCCAACCGGGCAATGAGCCCGGGGTATCTCGTCAGGTCGTAGATAGCCTCCTGCGTTTCCTGTGGATACTGCTGCAGGAGAGACTGAAATGCCTGGCTGGTGCGAGACTGCATCGATTCCAGCTTGATCAGGGTCTCCGGGTATTTGGAGGCTTCCAGAATGGCAAGTCTCGTTTTCTCCGGATACAAGACCAGTGCTTCCACGCTGGTGCGTTCGTCTTCAAGAAGCTGGGCGAGCAGTTGCTCTTCGGTTTGTGCGACTCCCTGCACGGCAATAAACGCAAGCAATAACACGGCGATGGGAATTATTAGCTTTTTCATGGTTTCTTTTTTGGTGAAATAATTTCCGTCAGGCCCACTGCCGGGCCGTTAGTTTCTCTTAAATAACACCTTAAAAGCCGGAAAGAAAGTGATAGGGATCACGTGACCGGGATGATTTTCATCAAAAAAGAAAGAAGCAGAGCCCCCGTTTATGCGGGTGTCGCTACATTCTTTTGGAAGTGTTCCTCCGGTTCCCTACATTCAGCCGTTTTTTTTAATCAAACTGATCTCAGCGCCGCCTCAACTTCTCTTATGAAAAAGGAAGATCGTAATCTAATCACCAAACTCATCAGCTCCGGCGAAACGGCTAAGGCCATCGAACAGTTGACCGATATGCTGGAGCGGTCCGGCTCTTCAAAAGAGCCACTCAAAACGCTCTACGGCATTTCTGCCAGGTTTCATCAAACGCAAAAAGACAAAACAAGGGACGTGCTCGCCCCCGGGGAGTACAACGTGCAACTCAACCGCATCAACGCCGACCTGCTTGACTTACTCGACCAGATGGAGAAACCGGCGAAAAAGCCCGCCCGGCCTTCCGGCCCTGCCCGCCCTGCTCCGAAAACCAAAGAGCCTGAAAAAACGACCGCCCCTGCGCAAACCAAAGCCCGTGTGCCGGTCTGGCTCTGGATGGTGGGCATTGCGGCGGCTGCCGCTACTATTTATTTCATCAACATGGATAAGCCGGTGGAAGTGCAGTTTCCGAAGATCTGCTGGCTGGTCGATTACCAGAGCCGCTGTTGCCCGGAAAGCCACGACCGCATCCGGGTAGAGGAGGCCAAGCGGCAGATGGTCGTCGCCGTTTTATTAAATCAGGACCTGCCCGACCCTTACATCTCCGGTGTGATCTATGATCAAAACCGCAACATCGTGCCCATCCGCCAACTGAGGCTGACGCAGGCCGAAGGCGCCATTTGTTACACCGGTTTTATTGAAAGATCTGACCTGTACTTCTGGGCGCCCGGCCGCTATACCATTGAGTTTACCGTCAATCAGCAGGCGGCCGGCAGTATGAATTTTACGGTCATTCCCTGATCGGGGAGGGGAGTTGCCCCCGATGTTGTCCGTGTGATTGCCCAAAAGCTGTAAACCCGGCCATACATTCACGACGCCTGAAGCCACACCCGCAAAAGCCACGACACCAAATCGACAATTCGACAAAACACATCCAACCATGCCATTACTCATCATTGCACTCGGAATCGCCATTTTACTCATCATGATCTTAGGTTTCAGGATCAATGCATTCATCGCCCTGATCCTCGTTTCGCTCGGAGTGGGTATGGGCGTGGGAATGACGCCGCTCGAAACCGTCGATGCCATACAGGAAGGCGTCGGAAGTACGCTCGGCAGCCTGGCATTGATCCTCGGGTTCGGGGCGATGCTGGGCGGGATAATCGCAGAGAGCGGTGCGGCCCGGGTCATATCGCAGCGTTTAATCCAAAACTTCGGCATCAGGCAATTGCCGTGGGCCATGGTGCTTACCGGGTTCATCGTTGGCGTTCCCATGTTTTACTCGGTGGCATTTCTGGTGGTCATTCCCATCATTTTTGCGGTGGCGCAGGAGTCGAAGCTGCCATTGCTTTACGTAGGGCTGCCGATCATCGCCGCACTTTCGGTGACCCACGGTTTTCTGCCGCCGCATCCGGCTCCGACGACGATCGTGGAGTTTTACGGGGCTGATATGCAAATGACTTTGCTGTACGGGCTCGTGCTGGCCGTGCCGACGGTCATTCTGGCGGGGGTTGTTTTTGGTAAAACATTCAGGAATTTCACCACGGAAATCCCCACCCAGCTTTTTAAAAAAAGAGAAATAGCGCCAGAGCTGCTCCCTTCCTTCGGCATATCCGTTTTTACGGCCCTGATACCCGTGCTGCTCATGGCGCTGGCGGCTGTTTCAAAACTCACCCTGCCTAAAGAAAGCCTGCTGAATCAAATCCTCCAGTTTACGGGCGACCCCATCATCGCTTTGCTCATTGCCGTGCTCATAGCCGTCTGGACCCTGGGCAAGCCGTCGGGCAAATCGCTGCGGGTAATCATGGACGGCATGGCCGAATCCGTAAAACCAGTCGCCATCATCATGCTTGTCATTGCGGGAGGCGGTGCTTTCAAACAGGTGTTGGTCAATAGCGGTACGAGCGATTACATCGTGAGTTTAATGCAAAACGTCAACCTTTCGCCACTCGTTATGGCCTGGTGTATTGCCGCCGCTCTGCGAATTGCGCTGGGTTCGGCCACCGTAGCAGCACTGACGGCGGCAGGTATCGTACAGCCACTGGTGACGACGGGTGCTGTCAGCCCCGAGCTGCTGGTACTGGCCACCGGGGCGGGCAGCCTGACCTGTTCGCAGGTGAACGACACCGGCTTCTGGCTGTTCAAGGAATACTTTAATCTGTCAATTACCGATACGCTGAAATCCTGGACGGTGATGGAGACCATCGTCTCCCTGGTAGGGCTGGCAGGCTGTCTTTTAATGGAATGGATGTTGTAAAACAGCAGCCGTGTAATAAAACGGAAGGCATCGGCAACCTTCGCTTGAGTCTGCCAAACCCCATGAACCCTGACAACTGACTGCTTTACACTTACAGCTATGGTTTACGGTTTGATATCTCAATCCTGTGCAGGCATGATGCTGGCAAAAAAGCTGATGGCGGAAGGCCATACAGTCATTGCATTCGATGTGGAGGCAGATTGCCGCCGGGAAATGGCAACAGCGGGCATCGTTACGACTTCATCCGTGCAGGCCGTGCTGTTGCATTTGCCGAAGGAAAAAACAGTACACGTCGTGATGGCGGAAGGTAGCGCCAGGGAAGCCGTGTTGAAACTGCTGGCTTCAGAGCTTGGGCCCGGGGCCAGGATTTTAACGGAGAAATAGGGTAGGGGAATTAAAATCTTTCCCACAGTGGCAGGAATGCCGGTCGCCGAGGATGAACAGGCCGCTGTTCATATCAGCCAAAAACGGAATTTGGCTAAAACCCTCGCATTTCTCATTTTTGCAACCGCAATAAAAAGAAGTAATCTTTGAAAGTGAAGGGAAACAATGACATGGAAAACCAAGCCGCTGAAGATCAGCGTTACTTTTTTCCGGTTTCCATTTATTTTCTGATCAAATGCCCGCTTTGTCCGCATGGCTGGCAGCTCAAAAAAATAATCATGACCAAAAACTTCCTGACTGCGCTGGCAGTACTTGTCTTTTCTCTTGCTCTCTACGCCCAACCCGACCGCTGGCAACAACGTGCCGAATACGTCATGGACATCGACTTCGATGTGAGCAAACATCAGTTTGCGGGCAAACAGACGCTCAAATACTTCAACAATTCTCCCGACACGCTCAACCGGGTGTTCTACCACCTTTACTTCAATGCCTTCCAGCCGGGCAGCAACATGGACATCCGGAATCAGGTGCTTCCCGATTCCGACCCTCGTGTCAAAGGGCGCATTCAAAACCTTAAAGAAAATGAAATCGGCTATCACAAGGTCAACTCTCTCACGATGAACGGGAAAGCCTGCCGTTACGAAATCAACGAGACGATCCTTGAGGTGACCCTGCCGGAGCCAATTCTGCCAACATCTGTGGTCACTTTTGTCATGGAATTCAACTCGCAGGTGCCCGTTCAGATCCGCCGCTCCGGCCGTAACAACAAGGAAGGCATCGACTACTCCATGACGCAGTGGTACCCTAAAATGAGTGAATACGATTACCAGGGCTGGCATGCCAACCCCTACGTGGGCCGGGAGTTTTACGGCGTCTGGGGTGACTTCGATGTGAATATTACCATCGATAAAAAATACATCCTCGGCGCCAGCGGCATCCTGCAAAACCCCGGTGAAATCGGCTACGGCTACGAGCCGGAAGGCACCTCGGTTCGTTGGGGCAGCGGCGACAAGCTTACCTGGCGCTGGCGGGCGGAGAACGTCCACGACTTCGCCTGGACGGCAGACCCGGACTACAAACACACTAAGCTGGAACGCAAGGACGGCCTGACGCTTCATTTCCTCTACCAGGAAAATGACAAAACCCGTGAGTACTGGGCCAACCTGCCGAAGGTGATGGACCGTGCCTTTACGTTTACCAATGAAAACTTCGGCCAGTTCCCTTATAAAAGTTACGCCTTCCTGCAGGGCGGAGACGGTGGCATGGAGTACCCGATGGCCACCCTCATCACCGGGGAGCGCAGCTTTGGCAGCCTTGTCGGGGTGAGCATTCACGAGTCGCTGCATGCCTGGTTTTACGGCCTGCTCGGCACCAACGAAAGCCTCTACCCCTGGATGGACGAGGGTTTCACGGAGTATGCTTCCGCAGAGGTGGAGAATTTTTTGAAAAAAGAGAAGCTCCTGCCCGGCGACCCCGTCGATAATCCGCACCTGGGCGCCAACCGCAGCATGGTGGGCTTCAACGCCAGCGGCCGGGAAGAGCCCCTGTCCACCCATGCAGATCACTATACGACCAACTCTGCCTACGGAGTGGGGTCTTACGTGAAAGGCCACGTCATCCTTACGCAGTTGGAGTACATCATGGGCAAGCCGGTTTTCAAAAAGGCGATGCTGCGTTATTTCAATACCTGGAAATTCAAGCACCCGAACGCCAACGATTTCATCCGGATCATGGAAAAGGAATCGGGGCTCGAGTTGGACTGGTTCAGGGAGTATTTTGTTTACACCACCAAAACAATAGATTATGCCGTGAAGACTGTGGAGAAGGCTAATCGCAAAGAGACCCGCATCATACTTGAAAACCTGAGCCTGGTGCCCATGCCGCTGGATGTGGTGGTCACATTAAAAGATGGCGGTAAGCTCGTTTACAACATTCCGCTCGACATCATGCGGGGCGCAAAGAGCGGGGCTGAGTTCCCCGGCGAAAAGTACACCATACTGCCCGACTGGCGCTGGACGCATCCCACTTATGAGTTTATACTGGATGAAAAGATCAAGAACGTACAGCGTGTGGACATAGATCCTTCCAAACGGATGGTGGACAGGGACCTTGAAAACAACAGCTGGGTGAAAGATGCCAAAAGCGATACCGAAGAAGTCGAAGATTAAGTTACAGCGAGCGTGGAGAATGCAAACGAATGCCGGTTTGAGCTCGTTATTGCATTCTCCATTCTCCACTCTCCATTCTCAATACCCCTCCACCCGCCTGACCAGCGAAACCTCCCGCTCAAAGTCGAACAGCGTAATGCGGCGAAGGTCGTAGTAAGCCAGCCAGAAGGACCTCAACGCATTCATGTAGCTACGGCGGGCAGCTTCTTTCTCAGAGATGGCAATGTTCAGGTCAAGCACGCCGATTTTTCCGATGTAATAACGGTTGCGGGTCATATCGAGGCGCTTTTGTGAAACTTCATAGGCACGCAAGCCGAGCGCTACCTGGTTGCGCAGCAGGTCAAACTGCTTCACTTTCAGCAGGATTTCCTGTTCAAAATTGACCTGTTCCTGCTCCACATTCATGCGCTCAAGCTCCCGGTTGGAGTAGGCGGTTTCAAGCCGGGCTTTGGCCTTTCCCCAGTCGAAGATTGGCACTTGCAGGCCGATACTGAAAATTTCATTGTCGAGTGGGTCTTTGTAAGCTTCGTTCAGCTTGCCGCCCGTCTGGGAAAGGCTGAACTGACCGAAGACATCCATCTGGAAACCGCTGTTAGCTCTGGCCCGGGCCACCTCCGAGTCAGCCTCAGCAATGCGGCGCTGGAAGGCGATGACATCGCTGCGGAACTCGTTGGCGTATTTCAGAGCCCGTTCTACCTCCACGTTAAACTGGGGAATATCGACTGGAGGTTCGAGCTTGAAATTGACGGCATTGCGAAGCCCCAGGAAGTTGCGGAGCTGCTCCGTGCCGGATTGCAGATCGAGCAGTGCCTGCTGCACGGCAGCGTCGGCATTCATGGCGCTGAGTTCGATTTGCAGCAGCTCCGTTTCAGCAATGCGGCCAACCTCGAAGCGGCCTTTTGAAATATTAAAAAGCGTATCGGCATTGGCTTTGTCCCTGCGGGCAGCCTCCAGGTTGAGCTGAGAAATGTATACGTTGAAAAAAAGATCGGAGGCCTGATAACCCACGTTTTCCATTTGCTCCGCATATTCACGGGTGGCCTCCTGGTAGCGCAGCGGTTCGATTCGTTTGTTCCATTTCAGCTGGTTAAAACCAAAAACAGGCTGAATAAAACCGATGGAGAAGGGCGTGGAAAAATACGACACGATGTTGTCGCCGGCTTCCTGAAAAATATCGAGCCGCTGGATGCCGGAGCTGGCAAAGACCGTCCCGCCGGTCGGCGCCACCTGCTGCCGGAGGGAAAGGCCGAGGCGGTTGCGCATTTGCGCCCGCTGGAGGAAAAGGTCTGTCCCGTCCGGTTGGGTGATGATGGAAATGGAGCGGTTGAGGTCTGGCAGGTCGCCGTCCAGCGTGATGCGGGGCTTGTAATCGGCGAGGATGGACTGATAAGCCCAGTAGCGGTTTTTCATTCTCGTTTCAGCCAGCAGGGCATCGGGAGCGTCGCTTTGAGCGAGTGCTACGATTTCTTCGAGGCTCAGCGACAGGGTGTCGGTCTGGGCGCTCATTGGTTTCGATAAAAGAAGCAGAAGAAGGAGTAAGGAAGCTGGTTTCATGTTGATAGCTTTCAATGTGTATTTTTAAAAGTGTCGAACAGTGGCTTAGTCTATCCGCAGAGCCTTGATAGGGTCTTGCCGGGCAGCCTTTCTCGCCGGGAACAAGCCGAAAACCAGCCCCACCGAAGCAGCCACACCAAACGACAAGGCGATGGACCAGCCGGAGACGACCGTCGGGATATCCGCAGCCGTAGAGATGATCTTCGCAGCGCCTACGCCCAGCAGAATGCCGATAATGCCACCGAGCAGGCTGATAAAAATGGCTTCGAAGAGAAATTGCAGCACGATATCATTTTGCTTGGCGCCCAGCGAGCGGCGCACGCCGATCTCCTTGATGCGTTCGAGCACGGAAGCCAGCATGATATTCATGATACCGATGCCGCCGACCAGCAGGGAAATGCCGGCAATGACTGCCAGCACGAAGTTGAACATGTCCTGCGTTTTCTGCTGCTGTTCCAGCAACAGTTCGGGTACCTCCACCTCGAAGTCGACGAGGTTTTTATGGCGGCGCTTCAGGATCTTGGCAATGATTTCGGCAGACACTTGGAGTTGGTCAGAGTCTTCGACCCTCACGACGACTTTATCGAGTTGATGGTAGTTGTCTTCCTCCGGTCCGTCATTGTCGTTGCGGTTGCGCTGTATGTCGTCTGAGGTGACTTTAGCCCGGTTCTCGAGGCGTAACAGGGCAGTGGAAACGGGCATGTACACGTCGTTGTTGTAGTCACGGATGCCAAGGTTTTCGAGGCTTTCCTTGCTGGCGATCCGCTTTTCGAGTACGCCGATAATTTTCATCCAGGCAGTACCGGTTTTGATGTATTGGCCAACAGGGTCTGTTTCAGGAAAAAACTTGATGCGAACGGACTGGCCGATGATGCAAACGGGGTGACCACCTTCCATTTGTATTTCATGAAAAAAATCGCCGGAGGCCAGTTTCAGGTTATTGAGTTCGAAAAAAGCATTCGTGACGCCGACGGCCCGTGCTTTCTGGGTTTTACCCGATTGGATGAGATTGGTTTGCAGCACAATTTCCGGGCTGATACGCTCCACGTTGGGCAATACCGTCCGGATGGACTTCACGTCTTCCAGCGTAAGGCCGGGAGACCACGGGCGGCGGCCTTCCTTGCTGCCATTGTTGCTGCTGCCATTGCTCGCAGTGTTGGCGGTTTCTTCGCCGCCTTCCCCCTCTTTCAACACGACGGAGGTAATGACGATGTTGTTGGTGCCGATGAGTTTCATCTGGTCGAGTATCGACTGCTTGGCGCCGGTGCCGATGGCCAGCATGGCAATAACAGCGGCTACGCCAAACACGATGCCGAGCGCTGTGAGAACTGCCCGCATAGTGTTGGCGGTGACTCCCTCGATGGCAAGAATGAAATTGAAAAAGATACGATCCATGATTAGGTTGGGGTTTTAACCGAAAATAATGAAACTGCCGCCTCCGTTTTTGTCTTTGGGCTGGTACTCCTCTTTCACCTGTTTCATTTTTTCCAGGGCTTCTTCCTGTCGTTTCTTTTTCGCCTCCTCGATTTTTCGCTTGAGTTCCTCCTTGATTTTTGGGCCAAGCGGCACAAAGCTTAGCTTTTCCGGGTTCTCAGGGATGGAGAGCATAACTTCTTCGCCCTCTTCGAGCCCGTGTTCGATGATGACTTCGTTATCGTTGATTTCGCCGGTGAGGACTTCCTGTTTGACGACTTTTCCGCCGGCCTTTTTGAAAACATAGGCGATGGTATCGTTTTGGAGGGCTTCCAGCGGGATGTGAAGAACGTCCTGAAAGGTGTAGGTCAGAATTTCATTGCTCGTTGTCATAGCAGGGCGGAGGATGGAATCCACTTCGTTGATCTGGACTGTGACTTCGAACACCTTAGAGTCGTAACCACGCAGCTGTTCACCGACATTGGCCACCTGAATAACCGTACCGCCGTACTCCCGGTCGGGGAAGGCATCGACTTTCACTTTCACATCCTGGCCTTTCTGCACCTTGCTGATGTCCACCTCGTTGACGAAAGTTTTTGAAATCATGATACTCAGGTCCGGCAACTCTGCGACGACGGGGTCCCAGGTGCTGATCTGCGAGCCGGGGCCCACCTTGCCGTTCCAGGTGCGGGCGTAGATGACCATGCCATCCTTGGGGGCTTTCACCACGAATTTTTCGGAGAGATCGACAAGGCGCTGGCGCTTCAGCTGCTGCTGACGCAGGGAAGCCAGAATTTCGTTGATCTGGGCGACGGATTTTGTCTGGGTGAGTTCGTAACGCTTTTCAAGTTGTTTGTAATCTCGCTGCGACTTTTGAAGGTCGATCTCAGCCTGCTGGATGACCATCTGCGGCTCGTAGCGGCTTTGCTCCACCTGGAGTTTTTTCTCTTCCATTGAAAACTTGAGGTTGATCAGGTCGTCCCTCAAGCCCCTCAATTGAATGGCGGTATCAATTTCCGCCTGTTCAAGCTGCGTCTGAATTTTATCGATCTCGGTCTGGGCTTCCTTGAGCTTCGTTTCCAGTTCGGTCCGGTCGAGCGAGGCGACGTACTGTCCGGCTTTTACGACAGTACCCTCAGCTACCATGTCGGAAATAGTAGCCTGCCATATCTGTGCGGCACGCATGCCGGAAGGGCCTTTGATGTCTTCGGAATTTTTAGCTTTCAGCTCGCCGGTAGCAGCGACGTAGATTTTGAATTCGCCTTTTTTTACGGGGGCAAAAAGGTTTTTCGCTTGTTCTTTTTCCTTGCCGCCAATGCTACAGGCTGCAAACATCAACAAAGCGAAACCGAAAAACAGAAGTGCGATCGGGCGTAGATTTGTTTTCAACATACGGGAATAAATTAGTGGAACGTTTTAGCCAAAATTCATCAAGCGTTTTGAATGCCTGCCTTTTCGTCAAATAGTAAGGTACCGAAAAGACTGACGGGTTGAAGCATAAGTTGCAATCCTATGAAAATTTTATTGGTTCAGCGGGGATGGATCACAATTAAACATTTCCTTAACGCAGAATTGAAAAAAAGTGTCATCTGTCTGGCAGGAAGAAGAGGAGAGTGGTGTCATCAGGTTTCAAATAAAAATGGTTTAAACACCAGATGATGTTTAAACCATTTTGAACTGAAAAGCTTCAAAAGATCAGGCCTGAGCAGTAGGCGTGTTGAAGTTCATGTGCGGGAACGGAGGTGTTTCAGGATCATTGATCGGACCGAATTGTGCCTCGTATTTTTTGATGTTATCCGCCAAAGCCATCATCAGTCGTTTGGCGTGTTGAGGCGTCAGGATGATCCGGGATTTAACTTTTGCTTTTGGAACATTCGGAGTCATCAGCACGAAATCGACCACGAATTCCGAGTGATTGTGTGAAATGATGGCAAGGTTGGAGTATTGGCCTTCGGCAACGTCTTCCGGAAGTTCGATATTGAGGGAGTTCGCGGGTATTTTTTTATCAGACATGGGTAAATGAATTAGGTTTAATTTTTATTCGTTGAATGCAAAATGCCCGCCAATATCTGCATATTTGACCGTTGTTCAAAAGAAATGGAATTTTTATCCCGACTAAAGGGTTCCTGAAAAAATTTTCTTTTCATCTTCAAAACGAGGCTCACGCAGGTTCAAGGTGAAATAAAAACCAAATGAGTTTGCTTCTTTTTTCACTAAAAATCCTTCCGAGCCTCAAGTCAGCTACTATAAATTATGTGGAACGAATTTTTTGATCAAAACAAAGACCTTTGGAACAATAAGGTGGACGTGCACGTCAAGTCCAAATTTTACGATATGGAGGGTTTTCTGTCCGGTAAAAGCTCTCTGACAGAAATCGAAGCGGATGCGCTCGGCGATGTGAGCGGAAAGTCGTTGCTGCACCTGCAATGTCATTTTGGCCAGGACACACTCACCTGGGCAAGACGGGGCGCTATTGTCACGGGCGTTGATTTTTCTGAAAAAGCCATCGATCTGGCCAGCTCCCTTGCGGGACAATTAAAGCTGGATGCCCGTTTCATCCTCGCCAACGTTTACGATGTGCCGGAGGTTTTGGATGAAAAGTTTGATATTGTCTTTACCACCTTTGGCGCTATCCCCTGGTTACCTGATCTTGAAAAATGGGCGTCCGTCGTAAGTCGAAGCCTGAAGCCCGGCGGCACTTTTTACCTCGCCGAATTTCATCCAACGCTGTACATATTTAACTTTGACAACTACAAAGTCGAGTACGGCTATTTCACTGAAAAAAATCCTTACTCGGAAGAAATAACAGGAACCTACGCCGACCATGATTCGGAGGTGAAAGGCAAAGAGTATTTCTGGAACCACAGCATCTCGGAAGTGGTAATGCCTTTGTTGAAAGAAGGTCTGCAAGTGCTTGATTTTCAGGAGTATGATTTCTCACCTTACCAGTGTTTCCCGAACATGGAAGAGCGTGAGCCCGGGCGATTTGTCTGGGGCGGAAACTTCGGTGTGCGCCTGCCGCATGTTTTTAGCTTAAAAATGGCGAAACAGGTCTGAAACAAAAACGGCCCGCTTTCAAAGCGGGCCGTTCTAAATGACGTTTTATTTTTTCTTGAAGCTGCCTGGCAGTGCTGCCTCAATAATCTGTTTGACCTCTTCAAGTGTCAGGTCAGCGGCTTCTTCCTTGGTTACTTTTTTACCGTCAACCTTCGGCAGCGCCACGCTTTTCTTCTTGAAACGGATGAAAGGTCCCCAACGGCCATTTTCCACGGCGATGTCTTCTTTATCCCATTTGTGGATGTAGCGGTTGGCTTCTTTCTCCACCTTTGCCTCGATCAGGGTGTGCGCTTCGTCAGTCGTGATGGTATCCAGGTCATATTTTTTCGGCACGTTCACGTAGAGGTCATTCCACTTGAGGAAAGGACCAAAGCGGCCTTTACCCTTGGTGATCGGTAAGCCTTTGTAAGTTCCGATGGGAGCATCGGCCTTTTGTTTTTCTTTGATGAGCTCGATGGCACGCTCCAATTCCACCTCCATCGGATCTTCGCTCCGGGGAATGGAGACGAAAGTTTCACCATGACGCACGTAGGGTCCATAACGACCCACACCAATGCTGACTTCCTTGTCCTGAAAATTACCGAGTGTCTTCGGCAAGCTGAAAAGTTTCAGCGCCTCTTCGAGTGTGATAGTTTCGATGGATTGACCGGGGCTGAGATTGGCAAATTTTGCCTTTTCATCTTCGCCCAGTTCTTCCTGCGAACCAATCTGGACGGCTGGTTTACCAAACCGGGTCATGCGCACAAGGACGGTACGGCCCGTTTCGGGATCTTTTCCAAGAATGCGTTCGCCGGTCGCACGCCCGCTGTTTTCCAGCGTATTGACCACTTTTTCGTGGAAAGGCTTGTAAAAGCCACCCACCATTTTATCCCATTCCTTTTGGCCTTCGGCAATTTTATCAAACTGCTCCTCGATCTCAGCCGTGAAGCCAAAATCCATGATGCCGCCGAAGTTTTCAAAAAGAAAATCCGTCACTACCATCCCCATGTCGGTAGGGAAGAGGCGGTTTTTCACAGCGCCGGTCATTTCACTTCCTTCCGCTTTGCTGATGGCACCGTTTTTCAGGTTCAAAATCGTGTACTTACGCTCTTCGCCGTCCCGGCTTTCTTTGACCACGTACCCACGGTTCTCCTCCATGATTTTTGAAATGGTCGGAGCGTAAGTTGACGGGCGTCCGATGCCTAATTCTTCCAGCTTGCTGACAAGGCTTGCCTCTGAGTAACGGGCCGGCGGACGGGTGAATCGTTCAGTGGCGGTCATTTCCCGCAAATCAAGCGCCTGACCGACTTTCAGTGGAGGCAGCATGCCTTTAGTTTCTTCCTCGTCATCGTCATCTTTCGATTCGAGGTAAACCTTGAGGAAGCCATCGAATTTGAGTACCTCGCCTTCGGCTTGCAGTGTTGCGTCAGGTTGTGTTGAAATACCGATTTTAACTACCGTCCGCTCCAGTTCTGCGTCAGACATCTGACTGGCGATGGTGCGCTTCCAGATCAGCTCGTAAAGCCGTACCTGATCCCGGTCGCCGGGCACCTGCTGGTTTTCGATGTAGGTCGGGCGGATGGCCTCGTGAGCTTCCTGTGCGCCGGCTTTTTTCGTTTTGTAGCGGCGGGTATGCACGTAATTTTTACCGTACTGATTTTCGATTTCCTTCGCAATATTAGCCAGGGCAACCTCGCTCAGGTTGGTCGAGTCGGTACGCATGTAGGTGATGTGACCGGCTTCGTAAAGCCGCTGCGCCACGCTCATGGTGCGGGTTACGGAGAAGCCTAGCTTTCGGCTGGCCTCCTGCTGCAAAGTGGATGTGGTGAAAGGTGCGGCAGGTTTACGCTTCGAGGGTTTCACCTCGATGTCGTTGATATTGAAATGAGCGCCGATGCATTTTTTCAAAAACGTTTCGGCGTCGTCCTGAGAATCGTAGCGTACCGGAGATTCGGATTTAAGTACAGTTGTTTTTCCGTCGGTACTTTTCACATTGAACTCAGCGCCGATTTTAAAAAACGGCGTGGCTTCAAACGCCTGAATTTCACGCTCCCGTTCAACAATCAGACGTACAGACACAGACTGAACGCGTCCGGCGGAGAGTTTACCTTTCACTTTTTTCCAAAGCAACTCGGATAGCTCGTAACCCACCAGACGGTCGAGAATCCGGCGAGCCTGCTGGGCATCCACCAGGTTAAGGTCGAGTGTTCTGGGTTTGGTGATGGCATTTTGAATAGCGCTTTGGGTGATCTCGTGGAAAACGATTCGTTTCGTTGTGTTTTCATTCAAACCCAACACTTTGCAAAGGTGCCAGGAAATGGCCTCTCCTTCACGGTCTTCATCCGTTGCGAGCCAGACTTCATCTACTTTCTTCACCAGTTCCTTCAGCTCTTTGACCAGTTTTTGCTTGTCGGGAGAGACGACGTATTTGGGTTCAAAATTATTCTCGACATCCACGGCAATGTCACCCTTCGGTAAATCCCGAACGTGACCATAACTGGATTTTACGGTAAAATCCTTGCCGAGGAACTTTTCGATGGTTTTTGCTTTTGCCGGAGACTCAACAATTAGGAGGTTCTTTGGCATACTGCGCTTGATTTTAAATTTTTGACTTTCGCTTGCGAACTGTTATCAATTCGCATGAGAAATTGAATTTGCGAGGGCAAAAGTAAAAATTTTGAGATTGCGTAGTTAGCACAGGGAAAATGCAGTGTTCAAATTTTAGCGATGATCCTTTTTAGGTGGCGGGATGGTATCCACTTTTTTTGTCTGTTCAAAAATGATGGTGCCGTCGTTGATTCGCTGCTCCTGCTGCGCTGCGTTTTTTTCGTGAAAAACTTTAAGTAATGACTTGATTTCCAGCGGTTTCTGGTTGATGCTGCGGTGGTAGGCGATGATAAGAAACCGAACCATATCATCCGGATGAAATACGCCCATGTCCTGCATGTATTTGGATAGGCGGGAGCCTTCGTAGAGTCCCCAGTTGTGGGTCATCCACCTGCCCAAACTAAAAAAAAGTTTCGTGGCGGCTACAGCTTCCGGCATGGATTTGAACTTGTTTTTGGAAGCCTGATCCATTTTTTTGTTCAATTCTACAAAAACTTCATTGACATCCTTGGGGATGTAAGAGCCGTAAAGGACCTCCTGCCGGAGCCGCCATTCGTATTTTTCCTGGTAAGGATCTTTGGGCTGTTCCTTTTGGGCGCAAAGGGCCACGGGAAGCGTGAGAAGAATCAGTGGAAGCAGGTTGGATAAGTTCATGTTGAGTTTGCAATTGGATTGCGGATCAAATTTTTTTAAAAAAACTAACGAAACGAAGTGAAATTAATTATTCTCGCAGCCTGACCGAACTGCAAAATTAAGAAAGGCTGCAATCTTGTATCATTTTAATTGTACCATGACTAAAAACACACGAAAAATCCTGTTTCTCGACAAACCGCATCCGGTGCTCGAAGAGCAGCTGCTGGCTTTGGGATATCAGTGCGATAAAGATTTTCAAAGCTCAAAAGAACAGATAGAAACCATCATTTCCGAATACTTCGGTATCGTCATGCGCAGCCGTTTTGCGCTCGATCAGCATTTTATAGAAAAAGGCTCCTCCCTCCGGTTCATCGCCCGTGAGGGAGTCGGACTTGAACACATCGATGTTCAAGTCGCTGAAAGCCGTGGCATCAAAGTACTGATTTCTCCGGAGGGCAGCCGGGATACCGTAGGCGAACATACGATGGGGCTCCTGCTCTGCCTGATGAACAATCTCAGCCGGGCGGACCGGCAGGTGAAAAATGGGCAGTGGAGCCGGGAAAGCAACCGGGCGGTGGAACTGAAAGGTAAAACAGTCGGCATTCTTGGTTATGGAAACATGGGAACCGCATTTGCACAGCGCTTGCAGGGCTTCGGGGTAAAAACCCTGGCCTATGACAAGTTTAAGTCGGATTATGGAGATGAGTTTGCCGAAGAGGTGAGCCTGGAGGAATTGTTCGAATCTGCGGAGGTGCTGAGTATCCACATCCCGTACATGCCTGAAAACCACCATTTCATCAACGATACATTCCTTCAAAGTTTCAGGAATAATATCTTTTTGGTCAACACGGCCCGTGGACTGGTGCTGGATACGGAAGCCCTGGTTAAAAACCTGAAAACTGGCAAAGTGCATGGCGCTGCACTCGATGTGCTGGAGTACGAGGAAACTTCTTTCGATAAATTCCGGCTGGACAAGCTGCCTGAGCCATTCGATTACCTCACGCAGGCTGACAATGTCGTGTTGTCACCCCACATTGCAGGCTGGTCCTTTGAAAGCAAAGAGAAACACGGCAGAGTGCTGGCCGGTAAGATCGAATCACTTTTTGGGTAATTCGACCCGGTCGGCTTCAGCTTTTTTCTTTCCTTTCATGTATTGCCCCACCGCTGTAGTGATGACCGGAATGATGGTAATGATGATCAATGCCAAAACGATAAAAGAAAGGTTCTTCTCAACAAATGGAATGGTGCCGAAGAAATAGCCCGCCATACTGAAAATGATAACCCAGGAGACGCCTCCCCAAATGGTGTAGGAAATAAACTTGGGTCGGTCCATTTTTGAAATACCCGCCACAAAGGGAACAAAAGTTCTGAAAATGGGCAGAAAGCGGCTGAGGATAACTGCCTTTTGGCCATGTTTTTCAAAGAAGTCATGAGTCTGTTCCAGGTATTTTGGGTTCACGTATTTGAGCTTTCGCCCCTCCAGCAGCTTTGAACTGAAGTACCGGCCGATGTGGTAGTTGACGGTATTCCCTGCAATGGCAGCTATGCACATCAGAATCATTGCAAAAACAATATTCAACTTTCCGTCCGTCGTACTGGCGATTACGCCGACAGTAAAGAGAAATCCGTCACCCGGCAGAAAAGGGGTGACAACAAAGCCGGTTTCGCTGAAAATGACAAGAAACAAAAGCAGGTAAATCCATGCGCCGTAATTCTCGACGATGACTTTGAGGTAGTCATTGGTGTGGAAAATAAAATCAATTAAAAGATCGATCATGGCGCAGAAATAAGTTTTACAAGAAAAAAGAGAAAAGAGAATAAAGCCGGAAATAGTTGAGTTGGCCTTTCTCTTTTCTCTTTTATTATTTTTCGGATGTTCAAACGAGGGGCAAAAATAGGAAAAGTTAGGACTTGAGAATCCGGAATGACCTTAAAACCGTATTAAAAAACAAAAGGGCCTGGCGAATGCCAAACCCTCTTGTTTCCCTCCGAAATGTTATTTCGGAAATTACTGAGCTTGCTGAGTTGTAGTGTCTGGTGCAGCAGCTTCCATTGGAGCTTCTTCTGCAGCAGGAGCTTGCTCTTCAGTAGCCGCAGGTGCAGTCTCTTCAGTTTGAGCTGGAGTCTGGCTGGCGTTGTCACGGCAAGCAGTGAAAAGAACAGATACGGTAAGCAGTGCAACTGCTACAAGGCTGAATACTTTTTTCATGTTGAAAAAAATTAAAAAATTAATGATTAATGAAATTGCTATAAAAAACACACTTTCGTCTACTTGGACGGTGTGATGTGTTTACCTTTTAGTCTTAAATAATTTGGCGGAACGTTTGCCAAGTTTGGCTTTAAATGGAAGGCGAGTTATAAGTCTCTTTTACATGGCGGCTTAAAAGTCGAGTGGATTTAGTGTTAGGGAATTGGAATTCCTTTTGGTACGTCCACTTGTTTTGAAACTTTCTTTTTGATAGACGACTTTCGTCAACTTTCACGCTTCAACCGTTTGAAGGTTTCGTTTGTTCGGTCAATTTCAAAAAAATCTTCACAAATGTAGAAAATAGGTTTCGAAATATCAGAGAATGAAAAGAAATACCCTCTGAATTTATTTTTTTCTGGCAATAAACTCCTGAAAATCAGCCGTTTCGAAACAAGTCAGGCAGTTCGCTGCCGTAAGCCCGCCTTTTCTGGCCGAAAGCGTTCCAAAATGAATATCCCGAATGCCGCCGGTGCTGTGTGCGTCCGGGTTGATGGAGATCAGGATACCTTTTTCCAACGCATAAGGAATCCATGTCCAATCCAGGTCGAGCCGCCAGGGGTTCGCATTCAATTCAATAGCAACGCCGTTGGCTGCGCAGGCGTCAATTATTTTACGATGATCGAGCGGATAACCGGGCCGGGAGAGCAAAAGCCGGCCGGTTGGGTGTCCAAGGATGGTGGTGTAAGGGTTTTCGACGGCCCGAAGGATACGGGTTGTAGCTTTTTCTTCATCCATCCGCAAATTGGAGTGCACGGAAGCAATGATAAAATCAAACTGCTTCAAATATTCTTCACTGTAGTCGAGGGAGCCATCCGATAGGATGTCGCTTTCAATGCCTTTAAAAATTTTGAAAGGTGCAAGCTCCGCATTCAGGGCGTCGATTTCCTTCCACTGTTCTATCAGGCGGTCTTCCTTGAGGCCGTTGGCGTAAAACGCAGCCTTTGAGTGATCCGTGATACCGAGGTAACTGTAGCCCAGCTTTTTGGTTTGTTCCGCCATTTCTCGCAGGGTGTGCAGACCGTCGGAGTAGGTGCTGTGAGCATGAACAACGCCTCTGATTTCAGTTTCTTCCACCAGTTTGCCCGGGTTGTTGTCAAGGCTCCAGGCTTGTTCCCGGAGTTCAGGTTCCAGGTAGGGCAGGTTGGCTTTTTCAAAAACGGCTGCTTCGGTTTCCAGCTCCTTGAATTCCAGTCCTTTATTTTTTTCTAAAAATGCGGCCATAAATTCCGCCGAGGCAGTGTACCGGAACAACTTGCTGCCAAACGCTGATTTTTTACATTGATAAATCGTAACCGGAATTTCGCTGGAGGTAATGGCATTGAAAGTATTTTCGGTTTGACTTGTTAGGGTGACGGTTTCACCGTCAAACAATTCCTCCATTTCACCATCATGTCCGACGACAATTTCAATACGTTCAACGATATTGCTTCTTCTGCGGATAGCACCGGTGAGGCTGATTTTTGCGTCCGGTAATTTTTTTTGTAAAAAATCCAGGACAGCATGCGCCTGCTCTTCCAGATCGGCGTATAAAAACTTACCCTGCGATTTTTGAAAATATTCAAGTTTGCGGCGCAGATCGGTTTGCGTTTTTTCACCAAAACCTTTTAGTTCCACCAATCGGTTTTCGTTACAGGCATAGAGCAACTCTCCGACATTTTCTACGCCGAGATCCTTCCAGATGACCCTGATTTTTTTTGGGCCGAAACCGGGAATCTGCAACATCTCCCGGACGCCGGGCGGCGTCATATCCTCGTACTTTTTCAAGGTGGCCATTTCGCCGGAGTCCAGCAGTTCCTGGATTTTTCCAAAAATTGCCTTTCCGATACCTTTAAGGTTTTCGATGTCTTCCCTTGGCGTTTCAGCGATCGGATCGGGCAGTTTGCGAAGCGTGAGGTAGGCGTTTTGGTAGGAGCGGATTTTGAACGGATTCTCCAGGTGCAACTCCATAATTTCTGCGAGATACTGGAATTGCCGGGCTATTTCTTTGTTGGTCATGTGTTTGCTGAATTTGCTGGCAAGGTAAGCCTGTTAGCGTGTTTTACCAAAAAACAAACTGCCCCGGTATCGGAACCGGGGCAGTTAGCCTGACTCTTCTGTTTTCAGGAAATAAATGAACCTGCTTCTCCGGAACAAGCTGCCACATAATCTTCCAGGTAGCGGAAGTGCTTCGTAAGTTTTCCATCCGCAGCAATGGTGGCTTTTTCAATCATTTCACTTTTTTCTTTCAATAGTTCCGGTAAAATGTGTTCCAAAAACTGGCCTCCGAATGCTGTTGAAGCATCTCTGGGCAATTCGCTGGGCAGGTTGTCAATGGCCATGATATCGATACCTTCAGGCTGATATGGTTGTATTTCACGATTCGTGGCTGGATCAAAGCCATACACAGGATCACTGATTGCTGAAGCCCGTAGGGTGGAAGGAACGGAGGAAACCGGAGCTATGTCGCAGGTGATATCAGCAATCACTTTGATGCTGAAATCCTGTTTCTGCATGTCCGCCAATGTGAAAAACACCGGAGCACGGCTATCCCAGTAAATGCCATGGACCAACACGTCTGTCACCTTCGTAAATGGAAGGAAGGTATTTTGAAACAGCTCCGGGCGGTTGTAAAAATCTGTTTTGTGAAATGGTTTTCCATCTTTCCTTTTTACGTAATTGGCGCAGTCGAGCTGTGTAAAAACAGGGTAGGGGAACGATTCGGTCAGATATTCAGCCGGTGAAACCTGCCTGATTCCCATGTCTTTCAACACTTGTGCAGCCCCTGAACCGACTCTGCCGGTTCCGGTAAGCGCAATTTTAAAGGCAGGCAGTTTTAAGGTTTTATAATACGATTTAGCTTCTTCATAATCCCTGAAATCTTTCATGCGTTTCAGCGAAAAAGCTCCGGTACGCCGGCCATAAGTCCAAACTGCATTGTGAGCGCCAACCATGCCGGCGAAACGACCGAATGCGATCAGGCGATTACCTCTTTCGTCTTTCAGTACTTCGTAATCGATGAGCCGGATGTTTTTATCGAGAATTGACCAAAGAAGTTTGCGGTTGTAAGCCTGCTCTTTGATGGTGTGAGAAAACATGAAGTACGTTTTCCCGGGCACCAAAAGGTGTGTCGGGACTTCTTTTACTCCCATGAGGATGTCGCAGTCATTAACGTCGGCAACAACGGAGATGCCAGCATCTCTGTATTCCTCATCCGTAAAACACCTGATTTCTGAGGATTGAACGACCACTTCAACCGGGAAGTTTTTCATGGCGTTTGCGCACAGTTCAGGGGTAAGCGGTACTCTGGAGTCGGTCGGGATTTTACCCTCCCGGATAAGGCCTATTTTCATTTTGATAATATTTGATTAGCGGCAAGCAAAGGTATCAGATTTACCTGTTTTCCGTAAATGTGCAAATTCCATACCCATCAAATATAATTTTTTTTAAAAAGTTGTATTTTTTCAAAAAGTGCTTACTCACTCGTTTTTTGAGGGTTAAACATAGCGATAAAAAATATTGGTAGTAAATGCCCTAATTGACTGCTCAAGCAATTGTCTCTACCCTTTAAAATCTTTACTTTTGTAATGCTTTCCCCCTTGGATTAAACATACCCTCCTTTGGAATCCTTTGGCCGTTTGTCTTAACTCACTAAAATTATTGAGAAAATGTTTACCCTTTGCCTGATTGTCGTATTGGTGGCGTTGTTTATCACTGTTTTGAACAGTAAGAATGTTCAGCAATTTTCAAGGGAAGAAAAGAAAATCTGACAGCTTCGCCATTCTTCTCAGCAGGCGCAATAAAGTTCAAACACTTTACACCCGCCCTGCAATTCTTTAAATCCTGCATCTCCCCATTCATTTAGCACTGTGAAACCAGCGGTAGCTACCGTTTCAATTTTCTGCTAACTTTTTCAATGAAACTTTCCGGGTCTTCATGAAGTTTATACTTTTGCCGTTCTTTGACGAAAATCTACCAGGGGGCGTATTGGAATCGACAGGGAAGATTAGCTGGTAGGTAAGCATGCCGGAGCATGATTGTTCACTCCGTTATCAAATGGCATTCAACCAATAACTGGCAACTATCAGTATGCCATGGCGGCCTAATTCAGTGAATTAGAAAGCCTTTGTGCCGTACGCTTGACTTCCGCTACACAGCGTATCGCATATCATCAACCTGCGGAATAGCCTGGCGAAGGGCCTCGGTCAAAAGGTGAAACCTCAGAGGATAAGGTGCAGACCGGGTTTGTTTTCGAACCTACCCTGCGCACGAAAAATTTAATCGGAATCTAAGCATGTAGAAAGCCTATGGGCACTTTCGCTGGACCCGGGTTCGACTCCCGGCGCCTCCACAAAAATTAAGCCTCCTGTGTTTGCAGGGGGCTTTACTTTTTACTGGGCGGTCCATTCAGTTGGGCGCCTTTTTTCTTTAAATAAAAACATCTTCACATTGGAAAACATCAAAGGAATCATTTTCGATATGGATGGAACTATGGTCGACAACATGATGATCCACCATCGGGCCTGGCAAAGAAAGCTGGCATCGCTCGGTTTGGAGTTGTCTATCGAAGAAGTCCATCAGCGTATCCATGGCGTTAACGAAGAAATTATCGGCCGGCTTTTTGGTGACCGTTTTTCTCCGGAGGAGCGCCGGAAGATTTCAGCAGAGAAAGAAGCTGAATACCGCAGTATATTTTTACCGGAATTGAAGTTGCTGGACGGGTTATCAGGGTTTCTTGACGAGATGGCTGCGGCTAACATCCCAATGGCAGTCGGATCAGCTGCCCCGGCTGAGAATATTGACTTTGTTTTAGACAACCTAAACCTGCGCCAATATTTCAAAACAGTCATGCATGCGGGTCACGTAAAAAATGGTAAACCGCACCCGGAGATTTTTGAAAACGTTTCTGCTGCTCTGGGAATTCCTGCCCGTCATTGTCTTGTATTCGAAGACAGCCCCACGGGAGTAACGGCAGCCATGAACGCCGGATGCCCGGCTATCGTGGTCACCACTACCCATGAAAAAGCCGAGTTTCAAAGTTTTTCGAACGTAGTGGGTTTTATTAACGATTTTACGGAAGTCAGCCTTGAATCAATTTTAGCAACGGCATGATCCATTGCCAAAAATTGGGTTTGAAACAAAAAAAAAGAGTCATTCCGGCGATCAGGCCGGAATGACTCAAGCTGCTGGTTTTTTATAAAAGCCACTAAATCAATAGTGTCGAGTTGTTTTTTATTGGTCAAACAAACGGAACCTTACGGGGATGGTTAGTTGTGTTTTGACTGTTTTCCCGTCTTTAATGGCCGGGAACCACTTGTCTTCCATACCTGCCACAATTTCAGCTGCGGCATCGGCACATCCATTGCAAGGTTTGTTTTTGGAAACAACTTTCAAGTTGCCTTCAAATTTACCCTCTTCGTTGATCGTAAAAGTTACGTATTCGAGTCCTTCTTGCCCAAGGTCTTTGGCAGCATCAGGATAATCAAGGTATCTATCGGAGATAAATTTTTGCAGTTTCTCATTGGAGCATGCAAGTTTATCTTTTTTGGTCAGGCAATACCCGTCGAAAACGGGCGGTCTGTCAAATTCAGAGACCGGTACCATCGATGTCATTTTAACATTCGATTTTTTTACGATGGGCTCTTCCCAGGCAAACCAGGTAAAAGTGTGAGGGTTGTAAACTACATTACTTTCCCACCCAATGAGCTGATAGGATGTTCCGTTTTTGGTCATTTTGATATGGGGTTCCGCTTTTGTGGTTTTTTGGCCGTATGCTGCAATGGAAAGACAGAGCAAAGCAAGGGTTAGAAAAGATAAAAGCGAAAATTTTAAATAATTGATTCTCAGTAACATATTGATATTTTTGATGGTTAGAAATTTGGTTTGAAAATAATCGTTGAAAAACGAGGCGGTTAGCCGCTGATGAATGATCTTTATTTTTCCATGGTACCTTTGAAAGCTTTGACGCTGTTGGAAAAAGCCTCTTTTACTTTGTCCCAGTTTTCCTCAGTGGATGATTCCAGCCTTTTGTATTCCCGCTGAAGTTCTGCTTTTTTGTTTTTGAGTTCGCTAAGCTTTTCACGGGTTTGCACTTTTAATTCACCGGAAGTTTGATCAACCTTCTGCTCCAACTTGTCTACTTGTTGAAAAAGGTCGTCAATAGTTGATTTTGCTTTTGATTTGAATTCACTTCTGTTCATTGCTGATTTAGGTTTTGGTTAAAATTTTAAGATCAATCCTGAAAAACGGATTGTGTGAAGGCGATAGATGTTCGCCTCTGATGTTTTGTATTTATTTATTTTTCATCTATAAAATGGCTCAGATGGTGATATGTTCAATCTTTTTTCCAAAAAGCAGATGATAGGAAGGTTATTTCAAGTATTTGAAAATCAGTAGTTTAAATTCCGGTGAGTTTTATATTTCTTATAAAAAACAGCACACGGGTTGAAAGCCCTCAGCTGTCAGCCCAAACTAAAAAAGGCCCGCTCAGCAACTGAGCGGGCCTTTTTTAGTTCAAGATTTCGATGGTAAAACAAAACCGAAATTGCTATTTTTTGAATGGCATCCCATTTACTTTTCTTCCTACCTGGTACCCGAGCCGAACACCCTCTTCTGAATCCATCCTGAAATGAACGCCAAGCGGAATGCGGGAGTAAGCGTTTTCTTCGGCCATTTCATAAAACGTATCGTAAGAGCGGGCCATTCCGTAAAAGTCGTTCCGTTTTACGTGCGTGCGGTCGGTCATGGAGTAATTGTAACCGTAAATGTGAGAAAGCACCTCTGCGGCGGCTGCGCCAAAAGTGGAGTGACCGGAAGGGTAGGCCGGGAAGGATGGGTTGGTATCCCAGTGAGGCAACCAATTAGGATCCATTACCCGACGGATGTAAGTGACCGGGCGCTCAACGTTGTAGGTATATTTTGAAAACCATGCAGCGACGCCGGCGTCGTTCAGCGCAATTGATACTTTTGCAAGGGTGTAAAGGGCCGTTTCCAGGTCAGCATTTTCATTTTTAATGACCTGGTTGGCAATTGAAATCCATCTTGCTGGCGGGCTAAGCATAACCCCAACGAAGTCGTCGCTCCAAAACTCAGCAATCCATTGATTCGTAAAATCGAGATTATCCACTGTATTTTTCACTTCCAAAGCCTGGGCGTAAAAAGGCGAAGTTGGATCTTCGCTGAAGACAATCGGTGGCCTGGCAAGCTTGTCGGACTGTTGAATGGCGAAAGTGCGTGCACTTCCCCAAAATGGGAACAACGCACCGGAGTAATCCGGTGGAGTAGGTTGCCAAAGGCCCGGGCCGGTGGGAGGGGTGTAGTTGGTTGGTCTAGGGTTGTAAAAAGCTTCGTGACCCGCTATGTCGGTTTTAGACCATTCCCAAACCGAGTTGGCCATGTCTTCACCGTATTTTTTTGATCTTTCAAGTACCTGGCTGCCTATTCTTGGTTGAAACTCATCATAAAATTCCTGCTCCAACGACAACACTTTGAACTGCAAATCCGATTGCTGGCTGGCATCGAGAATGTTGCCAGGAACCATTCGCTTCATCATCGTGGCATAAACGGCATTCACGACCGTCGGCCAGTGGTAATTTTTTGACTTGTCTGCATCGGGCATCTGAAGACCCTGGTAAAGTGATTGCAGGGATTTGTAGTCAGGCATGCCTGACATGGCTGATTCGTAAGCTGCAAGGTTAATGTAGGCTAAAGCTCTGGGAGATGGGCCGGGGCGGAATCCCTGAGCATAGCGGTCTAGTTCAAGGTAAAGCTCCATCCAGGCAAGAGGCACATCGGCTGACGCGTTTGATGCCAGCGTATCATCAGCGGGAGGTAAATTGTCATCGTCCTTACAGGAAGAGAAAAGCACAATGACGGCAGCAAATATTAGAAGAAACTGCTTTGCAAATCGTGTAGAATTGTTCATGGACGTAAAATTTTTTTAGGACATGGGAATTTCAGAATGCAAAATAACGACTCCGGGTGGTGATTTTCTAATTTTTGTACAGTGAAAGTTTTCAAATCTTTTGCCAGTTTTTGATTTGATCCAAATCTTTAGCTAAAAACACCTCAAAAGATTGCCGGACACCTGTTTTGCCTCATTTTTCAGGTCAATCCTGAGCGTACCAATGCTTCCCAGTGCAGCAGGGGCTTTTTTCATGAATTAATTAATTGAATATCTATTCGGTGCGTGCGGAAAGTTATAAGGCTAATGCATTATTAATCAATTGTTTGTGCAAATTGTTTCAACAACTGTTTAAATACCCTGAAAAGGGTATCGGCCTCCCGGTGGAAATTTAATTAAATTTGCCCTGAATTGATTTAGTAATCCCACCTGAACATTGATGCGTCCCTGGCAAGGAATCAGGCAATCCTTTCGACGAATGGTTGTCATACCTTGTTTTCCTTTCCACCGGGAATTGCACTATTTTTTCCAAAATCCCTGACTTCGCTCCACACCGGGCTTTGAACAATCAAACTTTTGCACATTCAGGAACTAACCAATATGTCGTATTTTTACAGACTAACTTTTTTCTCTTTTTTGTTTTTGCTGTCTCAACTTCCGGCAGCAATCGCCGTGGAACCACCTCCGGTGCTGACTAATCCTTCGGCCTGTGGAATGGGTCTCCCCATCCCTGATTTCAGCTGTAATTCCAATCACCAGTTTACTATTAATGTGAGCGATGCGCCTGGTACCTCGCTTGGCACGAATGTTTACCTGAAGGAAGTTCGGCTCATCGTCAGTCACGAGTGGGTAGCGGACCTTGACATGCACCTGCGATCACCGAGTGGCGTTACCGTTGAGCTGACGACAGACAACGGCAGCGGGAATGATAATTATGGCAGCTACACGGGCGGAGGGTGCGGGCAATTCACTACATTTATTTCACATTCACTTCCCGCAGCCTGCAACGCTGCCTCCATCGTCAATGGTGTGGCTCCATTTATTGGGGAGTATCTGCCGGAAGAGTCGCTGAATAACTTCAACGACGGCTCAAACCCGGTGGGGAACTGGACGCTTCAAATTTGCGACGACGGAAAGGAACACTACGGAACACTCGAATTCGTAGAGTTGGTTTTTGAAGCAACGACCTGTCTTCCTCCCGCCAATGTGTCCATTGTTACGGTCGATTCGACAAGCGTGCAACTCAACTGGCAAGCAGGAGGTAACCCAAGCGGGTTTGTCGTAGAGTATGGCATTGCAGGATCATTTTCGCCGGGCACCGGTGCCAGCGGGAACGGATCGGTCGCTATTTTCAACAGCCCACCTTTTGTGTTGACGGGACTTACACCATTGCAGAACTATGAAGTTTATGTCCGGAAACAATGCGGCAGCGACTTCTCCAACAATTCCTGTCCAGTCAGTTTTATGACACTTTGTTCGCCCGCACCTGTGACAATTGCTGAAAATTTTGACAGTCAGACTCTTTGCGACCCGTTCTGCGGGGTGGCTTGCGAAATCAACGGTACGTGGAGAAATGCACCCAACGATCATTTTGACTGGACGGTATATTCTGGCCCAACACCTACCACCTCCACCGGCCCCGGCGATGATGTGACCGGCGGCGGAAAATATATTTACATCGAAACATCCGGTTCGCAATGCCGCAGTGGAAACGAAGCGGTTTTGATGTCAAACTGCATCGAAGTGCATGCCAGTCCCGGCAATTGCGACATGTCGTTCCATTACAATTTGCACGGCGCCAATGTCAGCGGGGTTTCATTGCAGGCGACCACCGACGGAGGTTTTTCCTGGCAAACGCTCTGGCAAGCCAATGGCAACCTGGGCGATCAGTGGTACCTGCAATTTGTCGACCTGGATGCTTACGATGGTCAAGTCGTACAATTCCGGTTTATTGGAAGGGGCGGCAACGGCTTTCGCGGCGATCTGGCGTTGGACAATATCAATTTTTACGGCTCCATCGATCTCGGTTTTCCGCCTTTCGTGAAATATCTTGACCAGGATGGCGACGGCTACGGACGCCCGGATGCTTTCATCGCCACATGTGCCGATGTCAATTTTGCCGGTTTCGTCAGCAACGCTGACGACTGTGATGATGATGATTTTTTCAAAAACCCCGGCGTAGCGGAAACGCCCTGCGATGGCATCGATGAAAATTGCAGCGGCGATGATGACGAATTTGTCATCCCGACGCCGGTTGCTGCCGGCGATACGGTTTGCAGTGGTGATATTGGCTTTGTGACGGCAATGCCCGGATTCGGCGGGCAGATTTTCTGGTATGACGAGCCTTTTGGCGGCAATTTGCTCCACGAAGGAAACAGCTATTCCCCCGCTAACTTTCCGCTGAATAATTCGCCGAATCCCGTCACGCTGACATTTTTTGCCGAAGAAATCAGCGCAACCGGCTGCCTTTCGCCGCAGCGCCAGCCGGCTGCCATTATTATTTTACCCCAACCGGCCATCAGCACAACGGATCTGCCTGAAATTTGCCGGGGCGAAACATTCGATCTGACTGCCGTCAATATCGTGGATGCCAACGGTGCAAACGGAGCTCTGACTTTTCACACTGCTTCGCCGCCTGCGGCTGCCAATGAAACAGCATCAGCGGTATCGCCGGGGCAAACTACGACCTATTTCATCCAGTCCACTGCCACCGGCGGTTGCACAGCAATGACGAGCGTTGAGCTAATTGTTAAACCAAGTCCGGTCGCTCAGATTCTTGGAGACACGACCCTGTGCCGGGGCACTTCCGGCCAACTCACCGCCACGGACATCGGGAATGGCATTTCTCCCCTTGCCATCGAATGGAACAACGGTAAAACAACTCCGCAGATCGACATCTCATCCGCCACAGCCGTTGGCGCCGTGAGCATCTACGCCGTAAAAATGACAGGAGCAAATAATTGCAGCAGCAATGATACCGTGTCAGTGGAAACGGTGACCAGCATCGGTTCGGTGCAGGTTAACGTGGAGCCGGTTTCCATGTGCAACGGAAGCAATGGTACCATCATCCTCAGCCCGCAAAGTGGTGTGCCACCTTTCAATTATCTCTGGAACGGCGGCTCCGCTTCCAACCAGGCAGGCGGGCTTACGCTCAACAACCTGACGCAGGGAGCTTACAGTTTTACCATCACAGACTCATCAGCCGAGGGTTGTTCGTTCACCATACCGCTCGTCGTGGTTAACGGCCCTTCCGCCGTGGTGTCTGTTGAAAATGTTCAACCGGTCAGCTGCGCAGGTGGCAACAACGGATGCATTGAAATCAATGTGATTGGCAACAACCCATACATATCCTGGAGCAATGGAGCCACGGGAGAGCAGGTCTGCGGCCTTTCGGCAGGTACTTACACTGTTACCGTAACGGATGGCGCTTGTGAAAATATCCTCACGATTCCGGTCACGGAACCGGAAGCATTGTTTGCCAAACCCAACACACGTGAAGTGAGTTGTTTTGGAAAAAATGACGGGAACATATCGCTCACCGTGCTCGGCGGTACAGCACCGTACCAGTTTAATTGGAGCAACGGAAAAGTCACGCAAAATGTCAGCAACCTGGCGCCCGGCACCTATTCCGTTACCGTAACGGATGCGAGAGGGTGTCAGGTGATTCTTTCACCGTTGGTGGTCAACCAGCCGGCGGCCATGTCACTGTTTGATATCACACTCAAACAGCCAGATTGCCATGGTTTTAACGATGGTGAAATGAGTGTGTCCGTTGCAGGTGGATCAGAGCCGTTTTCTTTTGCATGGAGCAATGGCGGCGCAGGAAATACCCTGACAAACCTGACCACGGGCAACTACACGGTCAGCGTGACTGACATCAAGGGTTGTACTTTTTCTCAAACCATTAACCTGCCCGAACCAGCCCCGGTAACTGTTGCAGTGGATGAAATCAAACATCCTGACTGCAACGGGATCGACAATGGCCGCATTCTCATCACGCCTGCGGGTGGAAACAGCGGATACACCTACCTATGGAACAGCGCACAAACCTCGCAAGACCTGATCGGTATCGGCCCCGGATCTTACGTGGTGACCGTGACAGATCAACTGGGATGCACAGGCGTTTCCGATTCGCTGGAAGTGACCGGTCAGGAGTCTTTTCAACTGACATTTAACAAAAGCGATCCGTTCTGCGTGGGAATTGATGACGGTTTTATTGAAATAACCGGCGTGACCGGCGGCACGGCGCCCTATCAGTTTTTCTGGAGTACGGATGAATCCGGTGTTTCAATAACCAACCTCCCGGCGACCACCTACTCGGTTACTGTGGTAGACGCCGTCGGCTGTCGTTATGATACGCAGGTTTCTCTGCAGGAAAAACAGCCCGTCAGCGTCAATTACAGTGCATTTCCTCCGGCATGTCACGGCTCTTCCACGGGACAATTGGTGGCATCGGTTTCGGGAGGTGTGGCGCCGTACCTGATCGAATGGAGCGGCGGACATACCGGTCCGGTGTACTCAGGGCTTTCAGCAGGCAACTACACTGCCACCGTCACTGATAATATTGGCTGTCAATTTTTCCTCGACCTCATCTCGCTCGACGAACCTGAGCTGTTGGATATCCATGTGGACAATGTCGAAAGTATTGCCTGCCATGGCGGCGATGAAGGCGGCATCGAAGTCACGGTGTCCGGCGGCATTGAACCTTATCATTTCAACTGGTCAAACAACCAGCAAAGCGAAGACCTGAGCGGTTTAACCAAAGGAAACTATATTCTCACCGTCACCGATGCCAACGGTTGCGTGAAAATCAGTCCGTCCATTCAGGTTATTTCACCGCAACCCATTCAGCCTTCGGCCAGCTTCGTGCTGCCGCCGGGTTGTCAGGCTATTCAGGTGGACACGGTCTGCGTGGATGTGCTGGGCGGCGTCGGGCCTTACCAGTTTTCCTGGAACAACGGCGATACCTCCTCCTGTCTCATCGGCGTGCCGGTCGGCGACTACCACGTGACCATTACGGATGCAGCCGGCTGTACGGAAGAATTGATGTCGGTAAAAGTGCCGGAGGAGTTTGTACCTGTTGAAGTACAGGCTGTGACGACGGAAGCCGTGCAGATTTGCGCAGGCACTACGGATGGAGTTGTCACTGCCGTCATCGACGGCGGGACAGGGCCGTTTCAGTTTATCTGGAGCAATGGCGTCATCGGAAGTACGAATCAGGACACAGTTTTCATTCAAAACCTGGGGTCAGACCTGTACAACGTCACCGTGACGGATGCCGGCGGCTGCACCTCGGTTTCAGCCTGGATGGAGGTGGTGGATGAAGGATTTATCACCGTCTCGGCGCCAAGCGGACAATTGCAAAACGTGAAATGTAAATCCGGAACGGATGGCGCTATCAATATCAACGTTACCGGAGGCATACCGGGTTACCAATATTTCTGGCTGAACTCTGCCGGCGACACCATTGCGTTTACAGAAGATGTCAACGGCCTGACGGCAGAGTCTTACACAGTGGTTGTGACGGATCATTTGGGCTGCACCGGAACGCTCGTCATTGAACTGACCGAGCCGGACGAAGTGCTGTCCATTGCTTCGCCGCCGCCTGTCGTGACGGATGTTACCTGTTTTGGATTGATGAATGGGAAGGTTAATATTTCGCCTGCCGGCGGCATTCCGCCCTACAGTTTTTCCTGGAACAATGGTAAAACAACTGAAGACATCGGCGGCCTTGGCCCCGGCGAATACATCGTAACCATTACGGATTCGAACAGCTGCAAGTACATTTCTCCTGTTTTTGAAGTGACAGCGCCCGACGAACCTTTGCTGCTGGCCAGCTTTGAAACCGGTAACGTGAGTTGTTTTGGTGAAAATGACGGCTTCATCTCCATCGAAATGGACGGCGGCACTCCACCGTTCATGTACAACTGGAACCAGCAAACCACTGCTCAGGATCTGGCAAATGTTACAGCAGGAAATTACCAGCTCAAAGTTTTTGATGCCAACGGCTGTGCTTTCGATACCCTGTTTGTGCTGACGCAACCGGGTGAACTTCAGCTGACGGCAAACGTCACGCCGGCAACAAACGGACAGAGCAACGGCGTCATCGTGCCGGCAGCCACTGGCGGAAATGGGCCTTACACGTACCAGCTCGGTAACGGGCTGACCGGCGACACCTTCCCGAACCTTGCCCCCGGCGTTTACGAACTGACCGTGTTCGACGGGCAGTTTTGTGAAACATCCATCTGGGTGGAAGTGGGCATGCTGGTGGCAGTGGATGAAGATGAAATATTCCTCGAGATGGCGATTTTCCCGAACCCTACGAGCGGCATGACGAACCTGGGATTCCGGGCGGAGACGCCGCTGGATTTCACCATTAATATATACAACCCGCTGGGGCAGGCCGTTTGGTCAGCAAAAACGGAGAAACTGCAATCGGGCAGGGTAGCGGTTGACCTTTCAAATCAGGCGCCGGGCACCTATCTGGCGATGATATTCCTAGAAGGAAGGGTGGTATTTCAATCGAGAATACTCGTGCTGAGGTGAGGTTGATGAGGCTGTATCATAAGGCATTCTCCCGCAGATTCCGCAAATTTTCGCAGATTGATTCGTGCGATTTTCAAAATTAAAATCTTTGTGAATCTGCGGAATCTGCGGGAGACCAAATTATAGTTCGTTAAAATTTCTCTGCGTGATCTTTTGATGCAGCCTCATCAAAACGAAATTTCACCGTAAACTTAAATCTGACCATGCGCCACCTGAATGGCGTTCATCATGGCAGAAGCAATCCGCTGAATGCTCTGACGGTCGGCGAGTATGATCTCGAGGTGATCGTCCTTGCTTTTTACACTGCCGTTGACCACCGTCATTACCTTCGTTTTGCCGGCTAAAACTGGTATCCGGATGCCGGGAAACTCGCCGGGGTTTTGATCGACAATGACGCCGAGGTGCGTGGTTTCCGGATCGAGGCTTTTCAGATCGGCGACTGTTTCCGTGACTTTCCCGTCCTTCTCATTCTTAATGATCAGGCTCAGGTTTTCATCCACCAGAATGGTGACTTTGCCAACGCCCGGCACTACATTTTCTGCTTTTTTATACTCTTCCTGCACCGGCGTGAGCGCAAATTTCACCTTGGCCAGCACGTCGGAATCGGGTACTGCATTTGCTGCAAGTTCGTCGGCCGGTTTGCCGCTTTCTGTGGTTTTCCATTCCTTCTCACCCACTGCCTGGGCGTTTTCAGAAGAAGGAACATCGTTGCCGCAGGCAAACAGGAACAGGACCGCAGCGAAAGAAATCATCATCTTTTGAATCATAATAAACTGATTTTCAGGTTTGTAAAATTTTATGGTGAATAATCTGATTGTCATCTCCCGGCAAAGTTAATACCAGCCTGTCGATTTTTATTTTATCAAAAAAGCATGGTTTATTACCTTTGGGCCCATCCCATAGCATTTTACTGAATATTTAAGGAACGTGTGCGGAATGAGTTGTACTCTTTTTGCGGTTGAGAAAGTTGAGCATTCAACCATCTCAACCTTCTCAGCAACTCCTTCCGGACACATCACTAAACCGATTTAATGAAAAAACCGATTGTTGTTTCAACGCTCCTGCTATGGACTGTCTGGGCCTTTGCACAGTCTCCTTTTAACCTTCAACTGGCCATTCCCGTCCACTTCAGCGACATTGCGCAAAAAGTCTCCAACGCACAACGTCCGCCTTCCCCGACTTCGCTTTCCGGCATGGCGCTCATGTTTATCGACACGGCCAGTACGGCGGATGAAATCATCGTCAGCGGCCGCTCGGAGCCGGTGATCTGGCATGATTACGTTGGCAAGAGTACAAAAGTTACTTTCGTCATTCCGGACAGCCAGATGATCGGCAGGCTGGAGTTGCTGTATTTCGATTCCAAATGCTCGGCTTCCGTTTGGCGGCATGATCGCATGAACAACGAAGTCGTGCATGCGAGGGGCGCTTTGCTGGAGGGAAAAGACGGCTACTCCCTGCACTTTTCCGTGGATGATAAAACACGGCAGGGGCTGACCGATGTGTTCGACCGCATCAATGTGTTTTTGATGAAACTCCATACCCGCAACCAGCGGACGGTAGCGATCAAACCCTGGTTTAACCAGGACTCCATCAACGTGATCGTCGGTGCCGACTCTCAGTTCAACACGGATTACGAGCTTTTCTGGTTCGATCAGAACATGCGGAACCGCCTGAACAACCTGGCCATCAACGCCTTCTCCAAGTTGATTTTATTTAAAAACGGCGTCGATGAGCTGCAGGACACGATCGCCGGTGAGCACAAGGTGATACACCGGGCCGTACCTTTTAAGTCGGGGCTCCGGGGTGTGCAGGGGACGGTCTCCATTCAACTGAAACCCAATAACAACGCCCGCTATCTTTTTCTGAAACCGGATCAAACCTACCGCCTGTTCGTCGATTACTCTTTCTTCCGGGGTAACAGCGGCCCGGGCGAATTGTCGATCGATCGCTTCGGCCTCAGAAACCAGGAAACCGGCGATTTTGTGGAAATGGATGTGTACGACCTCGTCAACAACGGTTTTCCCGTGCTGTACATCGACCTGATCCGGGGTGTCGTGATGGAAGACGGCGGACCCTGGAATGTCTCCAATGTGATTCACGCCATTGAGGATGTATTTGGGGCTTCGAGGATGCCGTATGAGTAGGAGGGGAAAAGTTTAAAGGGTGAAAGGTTTAAGGGGGCAAGAGCAATGTCAGCTCGCTAACTTATTGAACAGTCAGCTGCCAAAACCCATGACTTTCTATTTGCATACCGTTGAAAACGATGATGGATGCCGGGTATTTGGAGGCGGTTTTTATCTTTGTCGAAAATCGAAACAATGAACAAACTGCTTTCCCTCTCCATCCTGTTTTTATTTACACTATCCAATCTTTCAGCACAAACGCCCGGCCTGACTTTCGAGATTTCCTTTTCAAAGGAAGTCTCTGCGGAAGCGCTGGATGGCCGTATTCTGCTGTTTATTGCACCGACGAACGAACCGGAGCCACGATTTCAGGTTCGTGATAACGTCAGCACCGGCCAGGTCTTCGGCCTGAACGTTGAAAAACTCAAACCTGAAGAAACCGCTGCCATCGACGGCGCCGTTTTCGGTTATCCGATCCGCAGCCTGAACCTGCTGCCGCCCGGCGAATACTACGTGCAGGCGCTGCTCAAACGCTACGATACCTTCAACCTGGCCAATGGCCACACCGTTCAACTCCCTGCCAGCTGGGCCGCCGGTCAGCAATACAACAGTGAACCGGGTAACCTCTACAGCAAGCCCGTGAAAGTGACGGTTGATCCCGCAAAAGGCGGAAAGATGGCGCTTGTGATGACCGAAAAGGTGCCGCAGGTGAAAGAACCGGAAGACTCGAAGTATGTCAAACACATCAAGATCAAAAGTGAAAAACTGAGCAAATTCTGGGGGCGTGATATGTATCTCGGCGCTCATGTGCTGCTGCCGCATGGCTTCGAGGAACATCCGGAAGCCCGTTATCCGCTGATGGTTTTTCACGGTCACTTCCCGACTGACTTCGGTGACTGGCGCACCACGCCGCCCGACCCGAATCTGAAACCCGATTACTCTGAACGCTTCAACGTGACCGGCTACAACATCGTGCAGCAGCAGGAAGCCTATGACTTTTACAGGCAATGGGTGAGTGCAACCTTCCCCCGTTTTATCATCATCGAAATTCAGCACGCCAATCCCTACTACGACGACAGCTATGCCGTCAACTCGGCCAGCCTCGGCCCTTACGGCGATGCCATCACCTACGAACTGATTCCTTTTATCGAAAAAAAATACCGGGGCATCGGTGAAGGCTGGGCTCGTTTTCTTTACGGCGGCTCGACGGGCGGCTGGGAAGCGCTGGCAGCGCAGGTGTTTTATCCCGATGAATATAACGGTTGCTTCGCCGCCTGTCCTGATCCCATCGATTTCCGGGCGTACACGACCGTCAACATTTACGAAGATAAAAACGCCTACTACGAAGAAGGCCCCTTCCGCAAAACCTACCGCCCGGGTCACCGGGATTTCCTCGGCCACGTCTCTGCACAGCTCATTGATCAGAATCACAAAGAACTGGCCCTCGGTGATAAGTCCCGCTCCGGCGATCAGTGGGACATCTGGCAGGCGGTGTACTCTCCCGTCGGAGACGACGGTTACCCGGCTCCGATCTGGGATAAACTGACCGGCGAAATCGATCCGAAAGTGGCGGCGTACTGGCGTGAAAACTACGATCTGCGCTACATACTGGAACGGGACTGGGCCAGTATCGGTAAAAAACTGGAAGGTAAGATCCACATCTACTGCGGCGACATGGATAATTTCTATCTCAACAATGCGGTTTACCTGATGGAAGAATTCCTCGAACGCACCCGCAATCCTTATTATAATGGTGAAGTGAAATACGGCGACCGGGCCGAACATTGCTGGAACGGCGATCCGGAGCTCCCGAACCACATCACCCGCCTGCGCTACAACACCATGTATTTACCAAAAATCCTGAAACGCATCGGCGAAAGTGCGCCGGCCGGAGCCGACTTGAAAAGCTGGCGGTATTAATGAATGGTTAATGTTCAATGGTGAATGATGAATGAGGAATGATGAATCCTGACGGCACGCAACGTCATAAGGGCTGTCAGGATTCATCATTCATCATTCATCATTAAAAATTCACCATTCATCATTAAAAAACAAACCTCACTATCATGCAAAAACACATCTTTGTTTTACTCGTATTGTTCACGGTGGCTGCCTGTCAGTCGCCGCAGGTTTCTCAAACGCCCGTGCTGGAATCTCCCGGTAAAACGGTGAAGATAGAAACAGGCCTCAGCGAAAGCGGACAGCCCTTTTACAAACTCAGTTTTAACGGAAAAGAAGTCGTCGCTCAGTCGATGCTCGGACTCGACATTCAGGGGCAGAATTTCAAGGACGGCTTTAAGATCACCGGCACGAGCGACCGCACCGTCGATCAGACCTGGGACCCGCCCTACGGCGAGGTCGACAAGATCAGGGAGCATTTCAACGAACTTACCATCAACCTCGAAAGCGCTGAAGGCCGCAAGATGAACCTCATCTTCAAAGCCTTTGACGAAGGCGTCGGCTTTCGCTATGAAATACCGGCGCAGGACGGCCTCGACTCGCTCGTCGTCAGCAATGAACTGACGGAGTTTCAAATGACCGGCGATCACAAAACCTGGTGGATTCCCGGCGACTGGGACAGCAACGAGCACATTTACTCCACTTCCAAAATCAGTGAAATCGACGCCACGCCCTACAACGAAGGCCCCGTGCCTATTCACACGCAAAACATCGTGGATGTGTATTCCGTGCAAACACCCCTCGCCATGCAGATGGAAGACGGCACCCACCTCGTGCTGCACGAAGCAGCCCTGTGGGACTATCCGGCCATGCAACTGCACGTGGACCGGGAGCAACTGAAGTACATCGCACAGCTCATTCCTTCCAGGGTGCCGGAGGTGAAAAGCACAAATACGCTGCCTTTCAAAACTCCCTGGCGTTCGGTTTTAACCACCAAAGACGCAGCCGGCATCATCGACTCGAAGCTGACGCTGAACCTGAACGATCCGAACGCCATCGGCGACGTGTCGTGGATTAAACCGACGAAGTACGTCGGCATCTGGTGGGAAATGCACGTCGGCACCAGTACCTGGGACATGTACGGCTCTGCGGACATGAGCAGCGCCACCAATCGCACGCCCTCCGGGAAGCACGGCGCCACTACCGAGAACACAAAACGCTACATCGACTTTGCCGCCGAACACGGCTTCGACGGGGTGCTGGTGGAAGGCTGGAATATCGGCTGGGAAGACTGGTTCGGGAAGCAGATCGACTCGGTGTTCAGTTTCACCACGCCGTATCCTGATTACGACATTGACTTTTTATCGAAATACGCCGCTGATAAGGGCGTAAAGATCATCATGCACCACGAGACTTCCTCCGCCGTAACCAACTACGAAAGCCAGATGGAGGAAGCTTACGAGTTTATGAAAAAACACGGCATCGACGCCGTGAAGACGGGTTATGTCGGAAAGATCATTCCCCGCGGCGAAATGCACGACGGGCAGTGGATGATCAACCACTTCCGCCGGGTGGCAGAAGCGACGGCCCGGCACAAGATCATGCTCAACGCCCATGAAGCCGTGCGCCCCTTTGGCCAGAGCCGCACCTATCCGAACTGGTTTGCCAGCGAGGCGGCCAGAGGCAATGAGTTCAATGCCTGGAGTGTGGGCAATCCGCCGGAGCACGAAACGATCATGCCGTTTACCCGCAACCTCGGCGGCGGCTTCGATTATACCCCCGGCATTTTCGAAGTGCGCATGAACACCTACGATCCGAAAAAACCGGAAGTGGTGCATACTACCGTAGCCAAACAACTGGCCCTCTACGTGACCATGTACAGCCCGCTGCAAATGGCCGCCGACCTGCCGGAGAACTACGAAAAACGCCTCGACGTCTTCCAGTTTATCAAAGATGTGCCCGTGGACTGGCAGGATACCAAAGTCCTCCACGCTGCCATCGGCGATCATATCGGGCTGGCCCGCAAGGATAAAAACTCCGGCAACTGGTGGATCGGCTCCATCACCGACGAGGAACCCCGTTCTTTTGACCTTACGCTCGACTTCCTCGACGAGGGCAAGACCTACGAAGCCACCCTCTACGAAGACGGCGGCGGCGCTCACTGGAAGGACAATCCCTATCCGGTAAACATTCGCAAGATCGAAGTGAAAAAAGGCGACATGATCAAGCTGAACCTGGCCGCAGGTGGAGGAGCAGCGATCGGAGTGGTGGCGAAATGAGTGTTTGAGATGACGGAATAGTAAAATATTGGATATTGGGATATTGTGATAGGGTTGGAGTTGGTTTCCGAATCGTAAAAACGAAACGGAACAGTCCTTCCGGTATCCTGATATCCCAATATCTCAATATCCCATTATCCAATAAAAACCCGCAAACATCCTTCAACATCAATTTATCTTACCAACGAACAGCGCTCTGGCGATCGGGCGCTTGCCGGGAATGCGCATCCATATAATATAGTGCCCGTCTTTCAGGTCCCGGATATCCATTTGATAGTATTTGCTCCAGACTTCCGGCAGCGTCAGTTGTTTCACCTGGTGGCCGAAACTGTTGAAGATGCTGATCTCGACCTCCTTCTTGCCGATCACGGTCTCCAGGTTCAGGCGGGTGAAATCGCCGGCCGGGTTCGGGAAGATCGTGAAGTCGACAATATCCGGGAAATGGATTTTCTGCACTTCCGAGTAAGTAGCGCTTCCGTCGGTGTTGATCATTTTCAAGCGGTAGTAATTATCGCCGGTGGCCGGCTGAAAATCATAGTCTTCGTACAGTTCGTGGGAGATCGCTCCGTTGGAACTGAGCTCGCTGAGCGGAGCGAAGTCGCTGCCGTTTTCCGAACGCTCGAGGATGTAGCGCTCCACGTGAAAACTGCCGTTGTGAATCCAGTTCAGCGTGGTGAAATCTTCCTGTTTGATAGCCGAAAACATCAGCTTTTCTTCGAAAATACCCTGCAGGCTGGCCATCGTAAAGACGGTTTGCTCTTTCATGCAGATAAAAGTGGCGGGATAGTCGGTGTAGTATTTCACCCTCACCAGGTAAACTCCCTCATGGACCGGAATGACCATTTTATCCTGCCCGTATTTTCCAAAATAAGTAGAGATTTCCTTGTTGTTCTGCATTACGTCGAACACCTGAACCGATACGACCGGAACAACGTCAAGGCCGCTGACGGTGATGCTGGTGAAGCCCGGGGTAATCGTGATGCTCTGGTCGCAATTCGGCCGGTTATCGCAGCCTTCCACCTTCAGCGAAATGATGTTTGATTCGATGAAAGTCGTACAGCCCTCCCTGCGCACGCAGCGAAGGTAGCAGGTGCTCTCGGAGACAATACCGGGATTCAGCGAAAGGCCTGTTTCACCGGGAATCACCCGCCAGTGCGGATCGAGACCGGCGGCAATATCCGCAGCCGTGGTGGTAGGCGGCAGGCAGGAAGAAGTACTTTTCAGCCACATAACTTCGAAATTGCCGCTGCCGCCGATGGGAGACTGGCAGTCACGGATCAGGGAAGCCTGGCCGTCGGTTGGGCAGTAAACTAAAGTATTGTTGCAGTCAGCTCCGAAGCCGATCACGCCGCCCATCACGACATTGTCGCAAACAGTGCCGGCGCAGGGTATTTGCAATGGCCTGGCCGTAATGTTGAAATCGGAATGAACAGAAATGTTCTTCGCAATGATGCCGCCGTTGAAAACAGCCGGATTGTGGTAATCCACAGCGCCGAGGGGCGCCAGGATGGTACCGTTGAATACGGAGTTGGCCTTGTTGATGGATATGGCGGATGCGTTCGGGAAGTTGAAAACAACCCGTTCGGGGCTGACGTTCTGCAGCTGGATCGCAGAACCTGAAAATTCAAAGTTACCCGTCACATTGATGATAAAAGCATCGTTCTGCCCGGCCTGTCCGACCAGCGTCAACTGATCTTCCTTGAAATCAAGCGATTCAATTTTTACCACGGTGACATTGCCCGTCCGGTTGATGGTCCTGCTGTCGTTGTCGCCCAGGGCGCCCAGCACGATGTTCGGCGTGAGCGCAGCAAAACCGGCAGCAGCAGACACGGCGCTTGCATTCGCCTGATCGAGGCGGCTGTTCTCCGATGCCTTGTTATTGACGATTCCGCCGGTCGGCAAAAAGTTTTGTGCCGAATACTGGAACTGCGCCACATTGCCGTGAACATAGACCGTTCCGTTGAACTGGCCGTTGTCCCCCACCTTTTGATTGGTGGTACTGGTGACACCTGCCGAGTAGCCGATGTTCCCGATGACATTCGTGCCGCTGTTGATGGTAACATTTCCGCCGTTCAATCCCAGCAGCACATAATTGGCGGCTTCGCCGATGCAGCTCGTGTTCGGCGGTGTGGGCGGTGGCGGCGTAGTACTTGGCGGCGCAACATACACGCCGCTGGTGCCGGAGGTCATGCTGAATTTAGTGGTGGTCGTGTACCAGCCTCCCACAAAAATACCGTTGCTCAGCGAGGAAGTCTGACCGGAACCGGCATCGCCCGTGGTCAGCCAGTAGCCGGTGAAAAAACCGCCGCCGCTGAAATCGGACGCATTCACGATCAGCGAACCCTTGCCGTTATCGGTGCGGGGACCCTGCGGAAACGGCGCCACCGGTGTGCTGCCGCCGCCGCTGCTGTTGATGTTGCCGGCCACATGGATGAAATTCGCCGGGGTCAGGTCGCCCTTCGGAACGATCCCTCCGCCGCTTTTGAACTTCACGGTGCCCTGGTAGCCGTTGTTCGGGTTGCCGTCTTCGTCCCAGCGCAGGATGAAAACATCGCCCGCATCGCCCGTGATCTCGATCTTTTCCGAGGTTTCAAGGTCTTTGACCACATTGATGACGAAGGTCTGCGCCTGGCCGTTTTTAGTGTTCAGGTTCCTCAGATCTTTGGAAGAAGCGGCCGAAAATCCGGCCGAGGGCGTCAGGGCGTTGATCTGGGAAAAAGCATTCGCCAGATCGGCCTGCAGCCCTGCGATGCGGCTGGTTTGATGGGTTGAACTGAAAGCCTGTGCCGGAGTTACTTTGTTCGGCGTGTTTTGCTCCTCGATTTTAGCCCAGCCCTCCAGCGTGCCTGCATTGGTGTAGATGGTGCCGGCAAACGGTACCCCGCCGGAAGTCCGTTCCTTGGCGACGAGCCCGTTCACGGCCACATCGCCGACGAAACCCTTGGTGGCGCCCTGCCAGTTCGCATCTTTATTGCCATCGGCGAAAAAGAACAGATAATCCGTCAGGTTTCCCATGTTCACCCCGCCGAGGGTGGTCTGGGCCTGGCCGGAAAAGCAGAAAAACACCAGCACGGCGGCCGGCATGAGACGTGGAACTAACATACCCTTCAAAACGAAAATAATTCCGGAGAAGAGCGCATTGGACAATAGGTAGTGTTTTTTCATCTATGTCTGAAATTTGATAATAATATGATTGGAGGGGGGACGCAAATACGAACGAGGGGGGACATGCGGCGAAATGCAAAACACCTGGCCTTGCATACGCTGAAAACTTTTTATAATCGGGAGAAAATGTAAATGAGGGAAGGGTATCAGCAAAAAAGTAATTGCTCGCTTTTTCGCTTTCGCCCACAAAGCTAAGGGGGTTTCCGTGAGAAAATCAAGTAACAGGCCCGGTCTGCTTTGAAATAAAAACTCAAAAAACAAGAAAATGTGACGGGATGAAGCGCATTCATAACAGCAGGAACAGGATATGAATGCGCTTGATTTCTTCAGTCAAACGCAGGGAACAGGCAGCACCATTGGGCCGCTGTACACCGCCACCCGCCGCTGCCGGACGGCTTACCGCTCGGGCCTGTAACAGCCGTCCCGTCAAAAAAAATGTACCGGGGCTCCCGTTTTTGTAAAAAAGCAAAATGTTTTTCCGGCATCGACCGTCGTGGCGACCACTTCGCAGGACGGTCAGCGCACATTTTCAGGACGGAAGCCCGCATCGCTGGCCTGAACGCCGGCTTTCAGGGCAGGGAAGATCAACTTGTCAGGCTGTAAGACTGCTTTTTTGTTCGGGAAGCCCGCTCCGTCGCCGGGCGGGTACACCTCATTGGTGCGGATGAAAAGATCGGGGCTGCGGGAGACAACTTCGGCGTTGCGGAAGACCACTTCGGCGCCGTGCAGCCCAACTTCGATGTTAAGGATTTTATCATTGAAGTCGTGGAGAACAACTTCGGCGCCGTGTAAGCCAACTTCGATGCTGCGGAAGCCAACTTCGCAGGCGTGTAAGACAACTTCGTAGGTGCGGAAGCCAACTTCGTAGGTGCGGAAGACCACTTCGATGCCGTGGAGAACAACTTCGAGGTCGTGGAAGCCAACTTCGCAGGTGCGGAAGACCACTTTTTTGCTGCGGAAGACCACTTTTACGTCATGGCTTTTTACAAAAAAGTTCGGGAAGGGCACTTTTGCCTGTTTTTGCTGCTTTTTTGTAAAATTTGTTTGCAAAATGGGGATTTGGGGTGAATATTTTTGACGGGGTAATTGGGGTAGAAGTGCAGTCAGATTGATTAATTCCCGGACAAGGTAACGGTTTTGACAGATAAAAAACAGCCGTTGCTGCTTGATTTTTCAGGGATAAAATACGGGGTGTTTGAATGAGGATTGTTAGAAATATTTTTTTTTAAAATGATGGGGAAAATTGGGGGTGAAATTTTATCTTGCCTGCGCTAAGAGATCCAACCCCGGGATCGATAGGGAAGACGCCCCGGGGCCGTTTGACAATTTTCGGCCTGAACAACAAAAATTGCGAGAACGCCTAAAGAACTGACTTCCTTCTTGTCTTGCTTCCTTGGTATTTCCTTTTTTAAGTTTGGCCTGTGTTTGAACCTGCGTTTACTAAACTTACAAAGTTTAGTAAACGTGTAACCAAGCAGCTAAATCATTTCACAAAGTGCACCGCATGAGCCCAACCAAAATAACCCTTTCTCAACTCGAGCAATATCTCTCTAAAGCCGCCTGGATATTGAAAGGGCCCGTCGATGCCTCTGATTTCAAGGTGTACATATTCCCGTTACTATTTTTCAAACGCATTTCCGATGTGTATGATGAGGAATTCCAGCAGGCATTCGAAGAATCTGAAGGCGACGAAGAATACGCTGCACTCCCGGAATTTCACCGCTTTGAAATACCCGAAAATTGCCACTGGAAAGATGTCCGTGAAAAAACCTCCAACGTGGGCCTGGCCATTGAACAAGCACTGCGAGGTATCGAACAAGCCAACCAGGAATTCCTTTACGGCATCTTCGGCGACGCCCAGTGGAGCAATAAAAATAAACTCTCCGACCGCCTGCTCATCGACCTCATCGAGCACTTTTCACAATACAAGCTCGCCAACAGCAATGTGGACAATGATATTCTTGGCCAGGCTTACGAATATCTCATCAAGCACTTCGCCGACCTGACCAACAAGAAGGCCGGAGAGTTTTACACCCCTCGCTCGGTCGTCCATTTACTTGGCCTGATACTCGACCCGCATGAAGGTGAAAGCATTTACGACCCTGCATGCGGTACCGGCGGCATGTTGCTCGAATGTGTGGACCACCTGAAAGATAATCACGAGGACTACCGAACCCTTAAATTATACGGACAGGAAAAAAACCTCACTTCCAGTTCCATTGCCCGGATGAACATGTTCCTGCACGGCATCGAGGACTTCCAGATCATCAGGGGTGACACCCTGCGTAATCCCGGATTTTTTGAGGCCGACGGACTGAAAACCTTCGACTGCGTGATTGCCAATCCGCCCTTTTCCCTCAAAGACTGGGGCGCTGAAAATTGGGTCAACGACCCCTATGGCCGGAACATTGCCGGGGTGCCACCCAAAGGCAACGGCGACATGGCCTGGGTACAACACATGATTAAGTCCATGAACAGCGTCGGACGCATGACCGTGGTACTGCCACACGGCGCCCTGTTTCGAAAAGGGGCGGAAGGCGAAATCCGCAAGGCACTGTTGAAGCAGGATTTACTGGAAGCTGTCATTGGTCTGGGGCCAAATATCTTTTACGGCACGCAGTTGGCCGCCTGTGTCATGGTATTTAAACAAAACAAGGAAGCTCACAAAAAAGGCAAGGTGCTGTTCATCGACGCCAGCGAACAGGTGCGGGTAGGCCGGGCACAAAACTACCTCGAACCCGAACACGTCCGGCAAATCTACCGGTGGTACCAGGATTTTCAGAACGTGGAGAATTACGTCAAAGTAGCCTCCCTGGATGAACTGAAGGAAAATGACTACAACCTGAACATACCGCTGTATGTGGAGAAAGTGATTGAAGATGATTTGCCATCGGTGGAGGAGGCGTTGGCGGATTTGAAGGAGGCGTGGGAGCAGAGTTTGGAAGCGGAACAAAAGTTCAAAGAATTACTTGAATCCTTTTTAAACCAGTCTGAATTATGATTGATAGGAATCTCTGGTTGAAAGAGAAATACCAAAATAGACTAAACGGGGATTGGCCTTGTCCTACCTGTGGCAAAGGAACGCTTGTTCCTAATCCAAAACAATTACTTGTAGCTGAGTCAGCACAAACATTTAAAGAACGGCAAGAAGAATTTTTTGAGCCTTGGTTGTCATTAATGAGATTTTCAATAGTATTAAGGTGTTCTAACAGTATTTGTGGTGAAACTGTGATTTCTACGGGAATTTTAGACTATTTTCTGGATTATGAATTTGACGACGCTTCATATCAAATGGTCGAGGTACATCCTCGGATTTTTAAGCCGATTTTCTTTCATCCACAATTACAAATATTTCATATTCCAGAAAATTGCCCGGAAGACATAAACAAACAAATCAATATTGCTTTTTCTAACTTTTTTCACGACCAAAGTGCTTCCGCCAATAGCATACGCACAGCCCTTGAAATTTTGATGAATGAGCAAGGTGTGAGGAAACAATTTATTAGCAGAAAAGGGAAAAAAGAAACATACAAATTACATCAGCGGATTGAATTTTTCGGAAAATCAAACCCGGAGTTAAGCCCCTTTTTAATGGCTGCAAAATGGATTGGAAATGCTGGCAGCCACATTGGTCAACTCACAAGAGAGGACTTGCTCGATGGATTTGAACTGCTTCAACATGCTATTGAAGAATTGTATGTTAAACCCAATCGATTAAAAGAACTAAAATCCAAATCACAAGCAATCATCAAGCGCAAAAAACCTATTTCTACAAAAAAGAAAAACCCATGACCCAACAACAACTCGAAAAATACCTGTAGAGCGCTGCCACGTTTACTAAACTTTCAAAGTTTAGTAAACGTAAATCAATCATGAATCAAATGACCAAAGAAGAATTTATTTGCAAAATCGAAACGCAGCAACAAAAGGCAGCGGACCTCATGGAAGGGAATGGAGGGTACAACATAGTTAGAGGGATGGCCCATGTCATTTCAGGGTACGCAGAAGATCTTTTTGCACTGTACGTCGCTGAGAATGTTCAGGATTCAACACTTCAATATTGCGTGGATAAAGTTATTTCGATCCGGCTTCCTTCTGAACAAAAAGCAAAATCTTTTAAACCAGATTTGTCGGTCATCCGTGAAAACACCCTCTGCTGCTATTTCGACCTGAAAACCAATATGGGATGGAACAGAGATTTTGAGCATTACCTGAAAGAAAAAAGTGATTTTATTGAATCAATCAAGGGTCAACAAGCATGGATCAATTGGGGGAATGACCCGATACAGCACATTGAAATTTCTAAAGACCTCCGGTATCAAATGGTGATCATTTTTGGCTGGAATATTAACCAGGAACTTTTGAGGGCTACACTCGACCGGGCAAAGAATTTCTCCAACATCAAAGTTCATGTTTTGATTCACAAGGAAGAAGGGGCTGAACATTTTGCAATAAATGACCTGGCTTTTGATGAAATATTAAATTCCGTAAACCCATGACCCAACAACAACTCGAAAAATACCTCTGGGGCGCTGCCACCCTCCTGCGGGGCACCATCGATGCCGGGGACTACAAGCAGTATATCTTCCCACTGCTCTTTTTCAAGCGCATCTGCGATGTGTACGATGAGGAGTTCGAACGGGCCATGGCCGAGAGCGACGGCGACATGGAGTACGCTGCCTTTGCCGAGCACCATCACTTCCAGGTGCCGGAGGGGGCGCACTGGAACGATGTGCGGGGCACCACCTCCAACGTGGGCGTGGCCCTGCAAAACGCCATGCGGGCCATCGAAAAGGCCAACCCGGAGACGCTGGACGGCATCTTCGGCGATGCAAGCTGGACGAACAAAAACCGCCTTTCCGACGAAACGCTGACCAACCTCATCGAACACTACTCGCAGCACCGGCTCAACCTGACCAATGTGCCCGACGACCAGCTTGGCAATGCCTACGAATACCTCATCAAGGAATTTGCGGACGACAGCGGGCACACTGCCGCCGAGTTTTACACCAACCGCACGGTGGTCAAGCTGATGACCATGATCATGGACCCGCAGCCCGGCGAATCGGTGTACGACCCGACCTGCGGCTCGGGCGGGCTGCTGCTCAACTGTGCGCTGCACCTCAAGGAGGAAGGCAAGGAATACCGAACCCTCAAACTCTACGGGCAGGAAATCAACCTCATCACCTCGGCCATTGCCCGCATGAACATGTTCATGCACGGCATCGAGGAGTTCCGGATTGTGCGGGGCGATACGCTGGCCAATCCGGCCTTCCTGCACCACGACGAACTGCGCAGGTTCAACGTCATCCTTGCCAATCCGCCGTACTCCATCAAATCGTGGGACCAGAAAAGCTTTGTCAACGACCCCTACGGCCGCAATATTTGGGGTACGCCGCCGCAGGGCTGTGCGGATTATGCGTTTCAGCAGCACATCCAGAAAAGCCTCGACCAGCAGAACGGCCGCTCCATCACCCTCTGGCCGCACGGCATCCTGTTCCGGGATGCTGAGGCAGACATGCGCCGCAAAATGATTGAACAGGATTTGGTGGAATGTGTGATTGGGCTGGGGCCGAATTTGTTTTATAACTCTTCGATGGTTTCTTGCCTGTTGATCACAAACAACAACAAGGCCCCGGAGAGAAAAGGTAAAATTCTCTTCATCCAGGCGGTGGATGAGGTACGGAAAGAAAAAACGATGAGCTATCTGGATGAAAAGCACATTCGAAAAATCCACAATGCTTACCTGAATTTCAAATCGGAAAAAGGGTTTACCGAAGTGGTTGAAAACAAAACTATTTTGGAAGATTCAAATGCCAGGCTGAGCGTCCAATTATATGTCGAATCTGAGAAGGAAGAGGAAGAAGACTTCGAGCAAATTATTTCTGACTGGTACCAAAGCTCTGAGAACTTGAAGCATTCAATGGAAGAATTATTTAAAACACTGGAAAATGGTTGATGCTGTTGAAACAACGAAAAAATTGAAGCTCGACAAATCATCCTGGCGGCTGACTGAACTGGGTGATTTGGCCACAGATATTTCAAAACGAGTGGATAACCCCGCTACATCCAACTATCAGCGTTTCGTTGGTTTGGAACATTTTGTATCCGGTGATTTGAAAATAAAGAATTGGGGTTCTACGGAAAATCTAACTTCTTCCGCTAAAGCCTTTGAAAAAGGCGACATTCTGTTCGCTCGTAGAAATGCCTATTTGCGACGGGCGTCATTGGTTGAATTTGATGGCTGTTGCTCTGGAGATGCTTTTGTCTTAAGAGAAAATCACGACAAAATTATTCCCGGCTTTTTGGCCTTTGTCATGAATTCAAATGCCTTGTGGGATTATGCCATTTCCAATGCTGCAGGTACGATGTCCAAAAGGGTGAAGTGGCGTGACTTGGCCAAATACCAATTCCTCCTCCCCCCAAAAGACCAACAAGCCCAACTCGCCGAACTGCTGTGGGCGATGGATGAGGTGGTGGAGAGAGCGAAAAAGCTTTTAGAAGCCAATAACGTCTTACTTTATTCTTTTCGTGAAGAAAAACTATGCAGCAAAAGCCATCCAAGGAAAAAGCTTGGGAATGGCCTGCAAGAAATTACAGCAGGAAAGAGTTTGAACGGGACTAACACTCCAGCAACAAATGGTCATAAAGGAGTTTTAAAAGTTAGTGCGGTTGGAGCAAACGGATTTGAAGCTGAAGAAAATAAGGTGCTTTCAAAACAGGATGAGTTTCTTGAAAAATTCAAAGTCAACAAGTTGGATGTTTTGATTACCCGGGCTAACACAACTGAGTTGGTAGGAAGAACCTGTTTGGTTGAAAAAAATTATCCCAACTTGATGCTTTCAGATAAAACTCTAAGGCTTGAAGTCAAAGATGAACTCTTGAATCGATTATTTCTTGTTGAAATATTGAGGTCAAAAGAATTAAGGCAACTGATTGAAGGCTTTGCTACCGGAACTGGCGGAGCAATGAAAAACATTTCACAGAATGAGATAAAGTCGCTCACGATACCATTTCCTGCAAAAGATATTCAGGATAAGTATGCCAACCAACTGAATTTAATTCTTGAAAATAAGAGTGCGACAAAAAATAAAATCGAAGCTTCCCAATCCCTCCAAAAATCCCTTATCAACCAAATCTTCTGACCCATGCCTGATCAAATACCTGAAACTGTCTGGCTTTATCGCATGGTACACAGCGACAACCTGGAGTACCTGCTCAGGCATGGTATGCATGCATCCAGCCATCCGGACAAAGACCCCGATTACATTTTCATCGGCGACAGCACTTTGACACAACAGCGAAATGAATTTGAAATTCCGCTGACAGGTTGCGGAAACATCGGCGAATATGTAGCGTTTTATTTTGGCACTTTGTCGCCCATGTTATTCAACATTAAAACAGGCTACCGGGGCATTACGAAGCGTCCACAGTCCGACATCGTTTATGTTTGTTGCAAATTGGAAAGCATAGCAAGGGAGGCTTGTGAGTTTGTGTTCTGTGACGGGCACGCCAAAAACAGGCTGACACAGTTTTTTTCGGATACCCGTGATTTGGATAAAGTGGACTGGTCATTGCGCTGGGAACGATATTGGAGGAATTCAGAGGACGACTACGACCGGCAACGGCGAAAGCAAGCGGAATTTCTTGTAAGAAACCACGTGCCTGCAAATTGTGTGGATCACATTGTGGTTTATGATCAGGAAAAAGCTACTTTCGTCACTGAAATCCTGAACAGGCTTACCCTGAACATACCTGTTACAATCAACCCTCAGGGGAAATTTTATTACTGATGCGAATAACGGGTTCAAAGTGAATTGAGTAGAATGAAAATGGCAGAGACAAGCCTTCCAAAGACGTGTTTCAACAAACCTTTTGTTGAGCGCACTTTTGAAGCGGATTGAATATCGACCTTTTCGTTCACCCAATTGAAAAAAGATTCAATTGGTTGTCGTACCTGGCTGACCATGGTGCTCAGGAGTTTTTGGTCTGATTGCAGGTTTTTTTGACCTTTCCTCCTTCGTTGACACGGCAGCACTTCTATGTTGTACATTGCCAGCAGCTCTTCAGCGGCTGGCCTGTCGTCGTAGATTTTGTCAGCGAAGACTCTGACATTGCGGAAATTCGGGGCTATCTGCTCTTTGAACACCGTGTTGTCGTTCTCCGAGGCCCTGCTCAGTGCCAGAAAAGCTGGCAGTGGCACCCTGCCTGGTCGGCAAACGGCAAGGTCATGGAGTTTTACGCCGTGGTACCACAGGTTCTTGCTGGAACAGTGCCCCTTGTCGGCAATTTTCAGCGCCACTTTGGCCGTGTCGGCCCTGCCGCCTTTGGCCAGTATGATGGGCATGGAGTCTACGACGGTCTCCAAATGCTCAGGACTAAAGTCCAGTAAACAGCCGGGATGCCGGACCTCGTCCATCATCAGGGCGGCCATCCGGTTCAGGGCCGGCGTGAGCAAATTGAGGCGCTCGTTAAACTTTTGGTACGATGGCAAGCGGGGAAACCAGCTTCCGAGGTGGTCCTTGGCATACTGATGGATTTCCTTTGTTTGCCTGCGCTTTTTGATGACCCCAAAAACGTACAGCGTAATGGCCTCTACGTCAAGAAAGCCATTGTCCAGCGCCCTGTCATTGTTTGAAATGCGTTGGGCGTACCAGACCAAATCTTTTTCATAAAGGTCACAGACCTTGTAACAAATTGAAATCAAGAGTTCTTCCCAGTCCAGCATAGTGCAGTGTTTTGTTCTTACTGCAATATCGCTGACTGGGAGGTTTTTTTCACTTTCAACCCGTTATTCGCATTACTGATGATACGGTACACCAAAGGCAACTTACTCGACAGTCCCGCCCAGGCGCTGGTCAACACCGTCAACACCGTCGGGGTGATGGGAAAAGGCATCGCACTGCAATTCAAGGAAGCCTTCCCGGAGAATTTCAGGGTTTACAAAAAGGCCTGCGACCATAAAGAATTACATCCCGGCAAACTCCTGATAGTCAAAGAGCTGACTACACAAGGTGACAAGTACATCGTCAATTTTCCGACCAAGACCCATTGGCGTGGAAACTCAAAGTACGAATACATCGAGAGCGGATTAACTGCGCTGGTAGAGGCTCATATGACCTATCAATGGGAGTCCATAGCCATTCCCCCGCTTGGCTGCGGCAATGGCGGGCTTGATTGGGACAAAGTGAAAATTTTGATGGAAAAATACCTGTCCGACCTGGCAGCTGATATTACGATCTATCAGCCCAATCAGGCTATCAAAAAGTTGTTGCAAAGTCAGGATAAACACAAGGAAGCCAAACTCACTCCTGCCAGGGCAATGCTGCTGTATGCACTCTATCAGTACGAGGCATTGGGAGAAGATGCCAGCCTTTTTGTAGCAAACAAACTGGCTTACTTCCTTCAGAGAATGGGTGAACCCCTGAAGCTTAAATTCGATGCGCATCATTTCGGGCCGTATTCTGTTCAAGTGGGCCATGTGCTGTATGCGCTGAACGGGGTTTTCCTTCACGGACTGGAACAGAAAAACGCCAGGGCTTTTGAGCCGCTGCAAATGAATTACGGGAAATTTAAAGAGGTTGAACAGTTTGTAAAAAAAGAACTGACACGGGAGCAGTCAGGTCGTTTATCCAATTTGCTGAATCTTGTGGATGGCTTTCAGTCCTCACTTTCGCTGGAGCTTCTTTCGACAGTAGATTACATTCTTGATAAAAAACCCGGCCTGAATAAAGAGGGAGTTATTAAAGAGGTCAGTCAATGGTCAAATCGTAAAAAAAGAACCCTGACGCCTGAATACGTTTCTATTGCTTTCGATCATTTGGAAAACTACCGTAACCAACCATTTCATACTAACGGGAAGGCTGTCAATTAAAACCAAGTTGTCTCCCTTATGTCCCCATTCAATGAACTCAACAGCGTCGAGCACTACATCATCCACCGGCTCAGCGGCGTGAACCTGAACAGCCCCGGCCTGGCCGAACCCAAGGCAACCTATGGCGTAGAGTGGGAGTACCGCTCAGCGCAGCAACTGAAGCGGGGCATCAACGAGGTGCTGGAAGAGGGCGAACTGAAGGCGGCGCTCATCCGCATCAACCCCGAAATCGGGCAGCGGCCCGAGCTGGCCGACGAGGTCATCTACAAACTGCGGGCGGTGCTCATCACCGTCAATCAGGTCGGGCTGGTGAAGGCCAACGAGGAGTTCTACCAGTGGCTCACCGGGCAAAAGACCCTGCCTTTCGGCGAGAACAACCGCCACGTGCCCGTCCGCCTCATCGACTTCGACGACCTGCACAACAACCGCTACATCGTCACCAACCAATACCGCATCCACCACCGGGAAACCAAGATACCCGACATCGTGCTGTTCATCAACGGCATTCCGGTCGTGGTCGGAGAGGCCAAGACGCCCATCCGCCCCTCGGTCAGCTGGCTCGACGGGGCCCACGAGGTACACGAGGTGTACGAGAATGCGGTGCCGCAATTGTTCGTGCCCAACATCCTGAGCTTTGCCACCGAAGGCAAGGAGCTGTTCTACGGGGCCGTGCGCACCCCGCTGGAGTTCTGGTCGCCCTGGCGGCTGGAGAACAGCGATGATGCGCTGGCCCGCCACATGGGCCTCCACGAAATCGGCAAGGAACTGAGCGACCTGCTGCATCCCCGCCGCCTGCTCGACATCCTGCAAAATTTCACGCTTTACACCACCGACAAAAAGAAGCGGCGCATCAAGGTTATCTGCCGGTTCCAGCAGTACGAGGGCGCCAACAAAATTGTGGAGCGGGTGCTGGAAGGGCGCATCCGGAAGGGGCTCATCTGGCATTTCCAGGGTTCGGGCAAATCGCTGCTCATGGTCTTTGCGGCACAGAAGCTGCGCCGGCTACCCGAGCTGAAAAGTCCCACCGTCATCGTGCTGGTGGACCGCACCGACCTCGACACGCAGATATCCGGCACCTTCAATGCCGCCGACGTGCCCAACGTGGAAACCACCGACAGCATCAACGAACTGCAAACGATGCTGGAACGGGGCACCCGCAAAATCATCATCTCGACCATCTTCAAGTTCAAGGACGCCAAGCCCGACATGAACACCCGGGACAACATCATCGTGCTGGTCGATGAGGCCCACCGCACGCAGGAAGGCGACCTCGGCCGGCAGATGCGGGCGGCCCTGCCGAATGCGTTCCTGTTCGGCCTCACGGGCACGCCGGTCAACAAGGCCAGCAAGAACACATTCTGGGCTTTCGGTTCGGAGGAAGACGAGGGCGGCTACATGAGCCGCTACACCTTCCACGACTCCATCCGTGACGATGCCACCCGCCCCCTGCATTTCGAGCCCCGGCTGGTCGATGTGCACGTGGACAAAAAGACGCTGGATGAGGCCTTCGCCGCTTTCCAGGAAAGCGCCGCCCTTAGCGACGAGGAAGCCGACGCCCTCAACCGCAAGTCGGCGAAGATGGCCGCCTTCCTCAAAGCCCCCGAACGGGTCGCCAAAATCGTGGAGGACATTGCCACGCATTTCAAGGAAAAAGTGGCGCCGCACGGCTTTAAGGCCATGATTGTCACCCCCGACCGCCACGCCTGTGTGCAGTACAAGGAAGAGCTGGACAAGCACTTCCCGGAGGAAGCCAGCAAGGTGGTGATTTCCACCTCGGCCAATGACCCGCTGGAATTCAAGCAGCAATGGAGCATCGACAAAAGCCAGCAGGAAAAAATCGTGGACGAGTTCAACGACAAGGATTCCGACCTGAAATTCATCATCGTGACCGCCAAGCTGCTCACGGGCTTCGATGCGCCCATCCTGCAGACGATGTACCTCGACAAATCGCTGAAAGACCACACACTGCTGCAAGCCATCTGCCGCACCAACCGCCTGTACCCGAACAAAAGCTTCGGCCGAATCGTGGACTACTTCGGCGTGTTCGACGATGCCGCCAAGGCCCTGCAATTCGATGAAAAAAGTGTGCAGCAGGTGATTTCGAACCTGTTGGAACTCCGGGAAAAGCTGCCGGAGGCCATGCAGGCCGCCCTGGCTCACTTCGAAGGCGTTGACCGGACGATGGAAGGCTTCGAAGGCTTGGAAGCCGCCCAAAACGCCATCGGTACCAATGAGAAAAAAGACAAGTTCGCCGAGGATTTCAAGTACCTGTCCAAGCTCTGGGAGTCGCTTTCTCCCGACCGGGTGCTCGATGCCTTCCAGGTGGATTACCGTTGGCTTTCACAGGTCTTCGAGTCCGTCCGCCCTGCCTCCGACAATATCGGCAAACTGCTGTGGTTCACGCTCGGCGCCCAGACCACCAAACTCATCCACGAGCACATCCACGTCGGCGAAGTGCACCAACTGGAAGAGTTCGTCCTCGATGCGGATGTGATTGAAGACATCTTCAATAACCCCGACCCAAAGAACGCCAAGCATCTGGAGAAAATACTCATTTCCAGGTTCAAAAGGTATGACGTTCATCCTGTTTTCAAGAAACTGAGCGAACGCCTGGAAGCACTGCGGGATAAAGCGGAGAAAGGTTTGATCACCTCCATTGAGTTCGTGAAGGAGCTTTGTAAAATAGCCCGTGAAACAGTGCAGGCCGAAAAGGAATTGGAGCAATTGGTGGAAGAGAAATCACCCAAGGCAGCCCTCACCGATTTGTTTCTGGAACTGAAGACCGACCAAACGCCTGCGGTAGTAGGCAGGATTGTGGAGGATATTGACGCCATTGTACGGGTCGTGCGTTTCCCCGGCTGGCAGCAAACTTCCGGTGGAGAGCGTGATGTACAACAGGCTTTGCGCAGGGCCTTGTTGAAGTATAAATTGCACAAGGATCAGGTGTTGTTTGATCGGGCGTATGGGTATATTCTGGAGTATTATTGATCGGATAAATTATGGAAAAACCATTTCATCAGAAACTCATTGAGAATGGCGGTAATTTGTTGATCGGAATAACCGCATTAGGTTCATTACTTGACGCACTTAGCAATGCCATCAGCATAGTTGATTCGACAATTGCAATTATAGTTACGGTCTTTTTTGTATTAACCTATTCGTTCGTTCGGATTCTGATGAAAATGGGAAAGATTTCTTGGGTAGATGACCAAAACAAAGTAGTAAAAATCAGAGCATTTAGTAAAAAGGAAAATTTAGCGATACTTGGTGCATTGGTTTTATTATGGGTCCCAGTAGTTTTAAAAGGTCGCCAAGTTGACCCACTAGATGACAAACTAAAAAACTGCTTTTACGACTTTCAAGTTGGGAATAACGTTGATTTTATCGTATCAAAATACGGTCAGCCAATGGCAATTCAAAGAGATACATTAAGTTGGTTTTTTCCGGAAAAACTTAACGTATCTGTTTTTGCAGAAGAGGGGAATCAGAAAGTGCGGGAAGTTATTTTTGAAATACCTTCAAATAGTGATTTTGAATTTAGAATCAACGACATCTCTACCAATGACGGTAATATGTGGGTCATTTCCAAAAAGTTTAAAAAGGCAACTTTTAAAGAATTGATTAATAAAAGCGATTCTGATAATGACTATCTAATTCAATACTATAATCAATCTAATATAGGGGCGATTAGAACTTGTCATACAAGAAAAGTATATAACTGTTTACATGCATACTATTATAGTACAGATAATCTATTTTGTGATTATCGTGAGTTTTTATCGACAATAGTTAATATTTTGCATATTAAAAAAGAGGATTGTCATTTTGAAATTGGAAATGATTTATCTGAAGAAGACGAGGTCATGACTCCTTTAGGATCTATGACACAGTATTCTGTATTAGAAGATTTAATCGATATAAATTGTGAATAGCATTTCCCTGCTGGCACCAAACATGCGCTCGTGTGAGGCTGCGCCACGTACCTGCTGGCCTCAAGTCTTCCAGCTGAAAAAAACTCCCGCTCGTACCTCCCTGCTCCCGCTTCCCCCTTTCACCAGAATTCTAAACTCATCAACGAACCCAGCGCTTCCTCCTGCCGTAGAATAGATTTGATCACCAAAACCAAACAAAAGAAAATGGAACGCCCACTTAAAATCATCCTCGCCGCCCTGCTGTTCATCTGCCTGTTGGACATGCCTTACGGCTACTACCAACTGGTAAGGTTTATCGGTATGGCCGGCTTTGCATACCTGGCCTTCGTCAGTTTCGATCGAAAGGAAGCTGCGGCCGGTTACATTTTCATGCTCCTGGCCTTACTTTTTCAGCCGTTTTTCAAAGTAGTCCTCGGCCGTGGAATCTGGAACATGGTGGACGTCATCGTCGGCGCCGGACTGGTTCTTTCACTCTTTAACAAACCGCCAAAGTCATGATCAACTACCTGAAATCCATCCTCCCCCGCATCCGGCCACACCGCAAAGCACTGGACGATGTTGCCACCTTCGCCGAAAAAGAATGGGTATTGCTGGATTTTTACCGGAAATATGCTTTTGTTTATGCTGTTTGTGATCATGGTTATTAGCAATTTGCCTGCATAAATTTTTTGTTCCCTCAGTGTCAAAAAATTGAGAAAATGAAATCAAACAACAAGACCTCTGCAACTTCCGCTGAACAGGTTCACGCCCTGTTGTATGAATACCATGAATTCATCCGGCCGCCGGAACACATCCGAAACATGCTTGACATTGGCTACACCTACGATGGCAGGGTGATCGAGTTTTTTGAAATCCGGCCCGATTGGGAGGATAAAACGATCATTCGCCATCATCCTTATGTTCAAATTCGTTTTGTAAAATCCTCCGGCGTCTGGAAGCTTTACTGGTTGAGAGCCAGCGGGAAATGGGAGTTATACAAGCCATTTCCGGAATCAGACGACCTGGAAAAGATACTGGAATGTATCGATGAGGATAAATATCACTGCTTCAAAGGGTAATACCGGTGTTGGGCAACAATGCTGGCGGGACTTCCGGTTGTCCTGCTGGCCCCAAGTCTTCCAGCTAAAAAAAAACTCTCCTCCTACCGGTTTGCAACCGGCACTTCTGCGAGCGACAATCAAGACGACACACTTCTTTGGCATTACAAGCGATGCCTGAGATGTTGGAAAAAAAGTTTTGGCTTTAAAAGACGGGTGTAGAAGTGCCGGTTGCAAACTGGCAGGAGCGGAAGATTTTTTTTCAATGGGAAAACCTTGGGCCAGCGGGGATCACCCCCTCTCCCTACCTGCGTCACCTGCCTCGCAAAGCCCTCTCGCCGCCGTGCCATCCGCAACAATCTCTGTTCATCTACCCCGGTCAGGGTATAAAGTCCGGATATTTATTGTCAGCGTAAAAAAATGTTTTTCAGGAAGATAGAATTGGCAAATAATTTGATATGTAGAATCCGATAATATTATTTACAAACCCCGTCGAATTTGAACGAGACCCTTGAAAGCTAATCGCCAGAAACACGGGACAATGAAAACTCTTTTTACATGACATCACTGAATGGTGCACGTCTCAAAATGATCACAGCTGTGATCATTTTCATCCTTGAAAAGTCTGGTAAATTCTTCGTCATTCCAATGATCGAAACCGTATTTACCCAGATTATTACCCTGTTTGGAACGGTCAGCATCGAATCCTTCGATTCTTTGCAGACGACTAAAGCTACCACAAGTACGAAGAAAAAGGTGCAATCGGAGCTGGCTATGGCCACCTTCAATTTGGCCAAACCACTTCGTGCGTATGCAGCCAGCACGGGCAACCTGCTCTTGTTGGACATGGCGAAAAAATCCTACAGCCAGCTGAACCGGCTGAACCAGGAGCATGTGAAACCGATTTGCTCAGCGCTCATTTCTAAAGCGGACGAACTGAAGACCTCGCTGGAACCCTTCGGACTTACGCCCGGGATGATCACTACGGCCAATGAAAAAATGGCGTTATGGGATATCTGGTCCAGCGCTGTAAAGCTGAAGCGTGCCGGCATCAGCGCTGGTGTTTCCATGGAGAATAAGGTAATCCGGCAAATCATTGCCCTGATGGAAAGTCAACTGGATCCGCTGGTCAACAGCATCCCCAATGAGCAGGAGATCGTGGATAAGTACAACTTGCTTCGTCAGATCGACCTGCCCGGCAGAACGGTGACGCAGCTGCTTTTTCAGGTGATGGAACTGCGGCCCAACGGCGTACAGGTACCTGTTTACCAGGCCGACATCGCCACCCGTATTACTTACACGGATAAAAAGGGGGTGACCCGCCACGTGGAAAAGCAGGGCAAAACCGAAATCGAAGGCGAGGTGTCCTTCCGGCCTGTGCGGTACGGGTTTTACGACTGGGAAGTCACCAAAGCGGGCTTTGTCAGTGCAGCAGGTCTGCAGACAAGAGTGACGCAGGGGAAGATCAACCGCATCGAGGTATTGCTGATGCCGGAGGCGGGAGAGTAGGCGGGCAGGCTGGTTTTTGATTTTGAACAGCCGTGCCTTGCACAAGTTACTTTCCTTTGCATGTTACATTTGTATTTGTTCTAATTTAGTCATAAAGTCAGGCGGCTACTTCGGTAGCTGCCTTTTTTTTTTGTCCGGCGGTCAGTCTTTTCGCAGTTGCCGGGCTACAAGGGCAGACCCCTGCGGCCGGTCTGATTTTCCGGCTCATATTCCTTACATGCTGATAGCCACAAATTGCGCTAATTGTATCGAATTTAATTCGTGTAAAATTGGTGAAATTAGCGGCAAAAAGTTTTTCAAAGCAAGGTTAATCAATCAGTGGCAAGGGAATATGAGCGGATTTTCCGGCGATTTGCCAGCTGCTGCTTTCCGGTTTTACTACTGAAGAGTTACGGATGCCCATCAGGAGTTGAAACCGGGCAAAAAGGGGCCGTCAGGCACGAAATGCCGGTAGAATATACCCTTTTTTGCGACCGTCATGCTATACCTGACGGCACCTTCAACCCCTCATTCACATGACTTACCATTTTGCAGGTCCCGCAGGTGGCGGTAAACATCTGCGGCGCAGGAACCGTTCTAGGCAGGTAAGCGGGTAAGCCCGGTTTTCCATAATGCAAGCTTCTCAGTTTATGATGATAATTTGACTTCGCCATAAGGATTGTATTCAATAACCTATACCTAAAGTTGGCCGGTTTGCGAGTAGGCCGGTAGGCAAACAGACTGATTTTAAATTGTTTAAAGTCGTCCATTTTCGCAAACCACTTTACTTCGGGTATAAACACGAAGGTTATGAACAACTGAATAATCATCATCCCTTTTTAATCAATGCCGTACAGCGTTCGGCCGCTTCGGGGTCGGACAGGCCATACCGGACCATGAGCCGGGGTGAAATTCCTGTGCCCTGCGGCCCGGGCCTGGCTGCTGATTGTACGCTTCCATTTTCACCAATAAAAAATCATTGTCATGAGAAAATTTAATTGGATGTTCACGGTGTATACTTTCATAATCCTGTTCGCTCTTTATTTCATTGCCTGCGAATCCGGTCAAAAAGAAGAAACGTCCGGCACGCAGCCGGAAGCCACGCCTGAAATGCAGGAAGACCCGGAAGGCGTCTCTACGTTCAGGCAACATGCCATTAATGAACGGAATGCAGAATGGTACACCTACGATTACCGGGGGGCGGAACCTGTCGATCAAAAAGCAGCAGGTGAAGTTAAGTCGTCCGGTAAGCAAAAGGCGCCGGCGGTAAAAGCGAAGCCTGTGGTTTACACCGTCACGCAAACGGATCGTCCGCCCCTGTTTTCGAAAGACTGCCTGCAAGCGGATGATCCGGAAAAGTGTTCGAACGAAGCTTTGCAAGCCTGGGTGAACGAACAGATCGAATACCCGGAAAAGGAACTTCAGACCGGAACGGATGGGCTTGAGCATGTGACTTTCATTATCAATCAACACGGGAGGATCAGCTCCGTCCGCCGGGTGGAGTCGAAACGGGAAAGCTGCGAGGGCTGCGGTCAGGCAGCTTTGAATGCCGTGCTGGAAATGCCGGAATGGGAACCTGCCCTGGTGGATGGGGAGCCTGTTGCGGTGATCGTGACGCTGCCGGTTCGGTTTAGGGCGCTGTAAAAGAGTTATTCCATGGTGCTTTTTGGCGTAATTGCTCTTTCTGAACTAACGCCGGGTTTTCTGATGGAAGATCCGGTGTTTTTTGTTGGAGGGGTTTGAGGGGTTTGAGGGGTTTGATTTGTTGGAGGGGTTTGATGGGTTTGAGTCGGGCATGGCGCCGATGAAACGCTTGCCAGAACCTGTGCCCTGCACGGTTGCCAGGGCCTGCGCTCCATCGTGGATTTAGAAGGAAGTCTGCAATTAACAGGTGAATAATGCTGGGAAGCATCCTGTTATTATTATCTTTTCGCTTGAAAAGAAAGATTCCCGCAAAGGTTATGCTAAGGTTTCGCAAAGTCACGCCAAGTATGACTTAGCGAGACTTTGCGAAAATTAGCGGGAAATTATTTCCAATTCAACCCTCATCTGCCATCCCAACAATCTCTACCATCCCAACAATCTCAACAATCTCAACAATCTCAACAATTTCATGGAAGCAAACAAACTAACCGAACACATTGGGAATCTTATTGCGGATAATGAAATAGACCAGGCCATCAGTCAAATGAAAGCCTTGTTCGCAGGCAGCCCGAAACTCAATGACGTCCTTCTTCAATCAGCCAAACACCACGAGTTGCTCAGCGACATCAACCGTGGGACCATCAGCTACGAAAACTCAAATCTGACGAAAAACCAGATTCGCTTTGCGCTGCTCGGCATCCTGAACGATATCGACAGCCATGCAGCTGACCCGGTCATTGCGGAGGAGATCAGCCGGTTCGAGTTTTCGGGAACAGGCAATGTGATACAGCAAAAACACAGCGGAACGGGCGATAATATCGGCAGGGATAAAGTGGTGACGACGAATTACAAAATGCGGGTGGGTATTCTTGTCGTCACGATCATACTGGCGACCACGGCGGCCGTGTTGTTTCCCTTCCTGGTGCCCAAGTCGGCGCCGCTGAGCGGATTCGTGGTGAGCAGCGCTGAAAAGCCGGTGAATGGCGCCAAGGTAGTTTACAGCGATGAAGATGGCGGTCTGCTGGAATCCTTTACGGATGTGAGCGGGCAGTTCAGGTTTGATGATGTAAACACCAAAAAGATCAAAGGATTCTCACTGACTGCATTCGTGGAAGGCCGCAAGGTGCAGTTGGATACTGCCGGTCTGGAAAACGGATTGCAGGTGCTGCAGCTGAGGCTTCCGCCGGGCGATCCTCCGTTCGATGTGAGTTATTACGATCTGAAACAGGAGTCTGTTACCTGGCTGGTGAACGGAACCCGGACGGGCTATGTCAGAAAAACCGGATCGTATAACGGTGTGGATGATACCTGGGAGAAGACCTTTCGGGGAAAGCCGCATGTGATCAACAATGATTTATTGAAAGAACTGAAGCTGATTTATGAAAAATACGGCGAAGTGTGGCGTGCTGGTCTGGGCGAAAATGAAGTGAATATACCTTTTGCGGAATATTACAAAAGTGAATCTGATAAGAACTTGTCCGTCTGGACGCCTTTGATCAACTCCGACCGGTGGAAAATCGACGGCAAAAGCCTTCCGGCTGCCACTTTAAAGAAGATTATCACCGGAGCCCCCGGCCTGGAAGGCCCTGACGGCTACATGAATGCCATTCAATATTACAATGAAAATAAGCTGAACGGCGCCAGTATTTATCCGAAAAAAGAAGACCTGGCCGGCCTGGCAGATGCATCGCAGGAACAGGTTTACAGTTCTCAGCTTCGGTTTCTCAGTTATGTGGGCCGGAATCATGTGCCCGACGATTTTTTGAGGCTTGAGATTATGAGCATAGTGCCCGACGGCTGCATTGCCGATAATTCCTTCCTGTATTATCCTAAAATGTACGTGCAGGTTGCCGTGGTCGAAAACAACACAACGGCAGGCATTGAAATCGATTCCTTTTACCTGCAATCCTACGGCGCTATGACCCTAAGATCGCTGGAGGAGGACAATGCCAAACTGGAAACAACCGAACCGGAGTCCGTGAAGCTGTACCCGAGGCACCGGCTTCCGGCAGGTGAAAAACTGATGATTCCCTTGCGCATCGTTTTCGAATCATTCGCTGCGGAATACGGCCAGCCGAAGAAGCCCAAACAGTTATGGGTGTACGGCCCGTCCTATAAAATCGCAAAAGTGGACGTGGGAATCGAGCGTTTTGCCTTTCGTCAAAAAGACCCGAATTCACTGTTGATTTACAACGGGGAAGATATCGGCAGCTGCCCCTACGCTTTCACTTACAATCCCGATATGGATACGTGGCAAATGGAAGATCATTTTCTGTTCAACGTCAATGCGCCTGAAAAAGAAAGACGGGACACCATTTCGCTGTCTCAGTTTGACGGACGCCTCCAGATCCGTGAGCTTGACCCTGAAACCTCCCACATTGACCTGGTTGAGGTCCATCACATCACCGACGACGGAGTGATCACCAGGTACAAAACGTCGCACGGGGAGTTGGGGCAGGCCGACGGCCATTATTTCACGATGAACCAGGGGGATGAAATCACGCTGACCTTCAGCGATTACAAACCGGTGAAAGGAGGGCGGTACTTTCTGGTGTCGAAAGGCTATTACGAGGTTTATGAGCAGTAGTTTTGGATGAGGGTTGAGATGGGTTGAGTAGAAACCTGCACTGAAAACCTTGTTTTATGAAAATAAAAAATAGTAAGATCCCGATTTTTCTGCTGATCCTGTTGGTTGTAATTGCCTGCAATACCCCAAAAGAAAATCAGGAAAGGCCAAACATCATGTTTGTGATGGTGCTCCCTTTAGGGGTCAGGGGTGTGTCGTCTCGCTTAAGTTAATGACATTGCTCAAAAGGGATCCCTTTTCACCCCAAAAGGCGGGTTTTCAATGTTGATCGGCCGTGCTTTTCGCAAGTTACTTTTCTTTGTACATTTCATTTGTATTTGCATATATTTTGGCATAAGCAGGCGGCTACTTCGGTAGCTGCCTTTTTTTTTTTGCAAAAGGCGGGGCGATCGCCATGCGAGATGGCCGGATGAATTGGGCAACCACGAGGGTCGCTCCAACGAGGGCGGGAAAAAATTGGAAATGGAAGCCCGGTTTCAATGGATGTATCATGCAGCGCCTCATTTTTTTGAATTCAGCAGACCATTACGACTGCATCCCGTTTTTCCTGCATCACATTAAAATGTGATACCGGCCGGTTTTTTACTGCCCTATCTTTGTCGCATCATTTTATAACAATGAAAAATCAAATGAAAACATCCACACACTGACTCACTCCACTTTAAGAACCACCTGTTCATTCGGCTGTACCCCATTAATCATTGCGACTGGTTCGCAGCAGCCACACCTGTTGCCCTTTAACAAATATTTCAAAGGGAAAAGGGTATGAGAAGCGCCCGGTTATAAACAAATGAAAATCAGTCTGTTTGCCCGCCGGTAAACCTGCCTGGTTAAGCTGAAATATTCTATAACCATTAAATTCTGTTTAACTATGAAAAAACAACTACTTCCGTCTGTCCGGAGTAAGGACACCGGAGCTTACCATCCATTGTCTGCGCAGGAGCGGACCCATTTTTCAAAACAATCAACGTCATTTAAAGGAAAGATGAAGGCCGTGCTGCTGGCCGCCTTTATAGCCGGATTTGCATTGGCTCCGGTTAGCTCCTGGGCGCAATATGTAACAGTCGGCAATGTTTTGAATTTTGGTAACGATTGTTATCGCTTAACCCAGGTAAACGTCAATTCGTCAGCCGGTGCCATATGGTACATCAGCAAAATTGACCTTAGCCATAACATGCATATCGAAGGGACAGTTAACCTGGGCACGGTTGACGCTAACGGCGCTGACGGAATAGGCTTTGTCCTGCAACCGGTGAGCAACGGAATTGGCGCTATTGGCGGAGGATTGGGCTTTCAGAACATCTCACCCAGCCTTGCCGTTGAATTTGACACCTGGCAAAACGTGGACTTAAATGACCCGTATTCTGACCATATTGCCCTGGTAAAAAACGGCGTGCTCAATCATGCATCGTCCAATAACCTGCAAGGGCCTTTCGGTCTGTCCAACCTCGAAGACGGTAACGACCACCCGGTCGTCATTGATTGGAATGCAACCACCAAAAGGCTGCAGGTTACGCTGGATGGTATCGTTCGTATCGACTACACGGATGATATCGTCGCCAACATTTTCAACGGCGAGAAAATGGTATTCTGGGGATTTACCGCTGCCACCGGAGCTGCTACCAACAACCAAACTGTCTGTATTAGCAGTAAATCTTTCACCGAAGATCCTACCCTTACCTGGACCAACAACACCGGCAATACTAACTGGAGTACCGGCGGCAACTGGACTGGTGGTCAGGTACCTTCTGTTAATGATGAGGTTGTGTTTAACGCTGCGACATCCAGCGAAGTTAATTGTGACGTGGACGTCAACATCAAAAGTTTAACGACCAACACTGATTATAATGGTGTCGTAAAACTCCATGCGAAAAAACTGGCCGTCAGTAAATTGTTTGCCATCAAGAAGTTAAGCTCTTTCAACAAGGGAACGGGAACGGTGATTTTCAAAGGTCCGGTCAAAGTCAACAGTAAAGCTCCACTGCACGATCTGGAAGTAGATGCGACGGATGACGATGAAATCACCCTGGAGGATAATCTGCAGGTTGACAACAACGTAGTCGTCAAGTCCAGAACCTCCATGTTTTCCAGCTGGTTAAACAGGAAGAAGATGTCAGTAAGAGGCAACCTCACTATGCAGAAAAAGATGACGCCCAGCACGAATAGTTTCTTCAGAATGTTTGGCAACTATTCCCAGGTCTTAAAATCCAAAGGCAGCGCCATGGTAGAAGTGGATAAACAGGGCGGCGAGGTCAAATTGGGCGATAACAGCGAGGCTAAGGAGATAGCCGTAACACAGGGAACATTAAACCTGGATGGCAAAAGCCTTACGCCGCCCACGCCCGCCTCTCCGCCGGTCGCAGTGAGCGTGGAATGTCAGGGCAAGATGAAAGGCAGCGGTTTTATGGCTGCCTTGATGAGGATCAGAAAATGTGGTAAAATAGCGCCCGGCAACTCTCCCGGCACCATGACCATCGAAGGGATTTTAGAACTGGAGCCTGAAGCTATTCTGGAATATGAAACAACACCCACAGAGCATGACCTGATCGTGGTCATTGGCGAGGTGATCATTGATAGAAGTTTCCTTGAAATTTACGCTGCCGGCACGCCTTCAGGTGTGCTGATGATCATCGATAACGACGGAACCGATCCTGTTGGTGGTACTTTTGAAGGTTTGCCGGAAGGCACCTCTTTGGTTATCGACGGAAAAACGTACCTCATTACGTATGTCGGCGGCGACGGCAACGACGTAGCGCTGTTGCCCGACACGGACAATGACGGTGTTGCCGATATCACGGATAACTGTCCTGAAACGCCTAATCCCAATCAGGAAGATTTTGACGGGGACCTTATCGGCGATGTCTGCGACCCGGATGATGACAATGACGGAGACCCGGACGCAACGGATTGTGAACCGTTCAATGCGGCTATTTCTCACAATGCTACTGAAATCTGCGATGGCATCGATAACAACTGCGACGGCAGCATCGACGAGGGTTTTGAAACCACCTGGTACGCTGACGACGACAATGACGGTTTTGGCGACCCGAATAACAGCATCAGCGGTTTCACCTGCGATCAACCGGAAGATTATGTAGCTGATAATACAGATTGTAACGATGGCAATATTAACATCAATCCGGATGCAACGGAAGTCTGCGATGGCGTGGATAATGACTGCGATGGTGATGTGGATGAAGGTTTTGAAGCCACCTGGTACGCTGATACTGACAATGACGGTTTTGGCGACCCAGGCAACAGCGTTAGCGGTTTTATCTGCGATCAACCGGAGGGTTATGTAGCTGATAATACAGACTGCAACGATGGTGACGACACGGTCTATCCCGGAGCACCGGAACTTTGCGACGGCAAGGACAATGACTGCGACGGAATCATCCCTGCCGATGAGGTGGATACGGATGGAGACGGCGAGCTTAACTGCATCGATACGGATGACGACAACGACGGCTGCCCCGACACGAATGACAACGACCCGCTGGTAGCCGATGACGACGACGACTGCGACGGCGTGGGCAACTATTGCGATGTCTGCCCCGGCGGCGATGACAGCGTTGATGAAGCTGGCGCCTACGATACCAACGGTGACCCGATTGGCGACGGTATACCGGATTGCAGCCAGCTGCTGCCGTATGCAGATTACAGCGAGGATTGGAAATGTGCCAACAACAAGATTAACATTTGCCACAACAGCAATACGCTTTGCATCAATAAGAATGCCTTGCCGGCCCACTTCAACAATCACAATGATCCGGTCGGTCCTTGCCAGTCCTGTAGCGGTCAAAGCATGGCAGCGCCAACGGCCCATGGTCATCATGCAGTCGGACATGCGGATGAATCTACACTTAGCCTGTTCCCGAATCCTGCCAACCGGGAGGTGACGATACAGTTTACCCGCCATGCGGAAACGGCCAACCTGATGGTCAGAAATGTACTTGGCGAACTGGTATTGGAAATGGAACTGGAAGAAGGAGCGAATCAGGTGAGTATCGACCTGGAACAACTACGGGTCAAGAACGGTATTTACCTTGTTTCACTTTATGAAGATGGTGAAATGAGAACAGCACAACTGGTTGTGTTCTGATAATTAGCAGAATGTTAATGGAAATGAGTCTCCCGGTGGTATCCGGGCAGGCTCATTTTTTTTATCACCTGCTCAGGTCTTTCCTTTATTTTTGAATCTTCCCTTCAAGCTCGTTATGAGCCAAAAAATAAAAAACACCATGTACGACCTCATCGGAGACATTCACGGCCATGCCGGCGAACTCAAGGCTCTGCTCACGCAGCTTGGCTACCAACCCGGCCACTCCGGCGTGTATGCCCATCCTGAGCGCCGGGTCATCTTTCTCGGCGATTTCATCGATCGTGGGCCACAAATCAGGGAAACACTTCAGATTGCCAGGGGTATGATCGATGCCGGCCACGCTCTTGCCGTCATGGGCAATCACGAGTACAATGCCATCTGCTTCCATACCAAAGGCCCGGACGGTAAGCCGCTCCGGCCGCATACCGATAAAAACATCCAACAGCACAGCGCCACCCTCGATGCATTCAGGGATGATCCGGAAGAGCTGGACGAATACCTGCAATGGATGAAGCAACTGCCACTCTGGTTGGAACTGGACGAATTCCGGGTCATTCATGCCTGCTGGCATCCGGAACTCATCGATCGTGTCAGGGACCAGGTCAGGGGTAATCGCTTGACCGAAACCTTTCTCCATGAATCCGCCCAAAAAGGCGCTGAAGCTTACGAGATACTGGAAATTCTGCTCAAAGGCATCGAAAAACAACTGCCGCTGGGCGAGATTTTCCGGGACAAGGACAACCACGTTCGCACTGAGATGCGCATCCAATGGTGGAAATCTCCCCGTGGACTTACCTATGCGGACTATGGCCTCGGCGGCCGGTTTTCATCGAAACCCCTGCCTGCTTCTTTTTTTGATACTTACCATTATCCGCCGGAAGCGGAGAAGCCGGTCTTCATCGGCCACTATTGGCTCCGTGGCGAACCTGCCTTGCAAAGCCCCTCGGTTTGCTGTCTGGATTACAGCGTAGCCAAAGGCGGCGAGTTGGTGGCCTACCGGTGGAATGGCGAGCAGGAGCTGCGGGAGGGGAATTTTGTGCGGGTCAAGTCATTTCAATAAAAGGATCAGGCCTGAACCATGAGGCAGGGCGACCACCATACAGGGCGACCCTCGTGGTCGCCCAAACCGCATGGTCACCGCAGCGTTTTCCCATAAAACCACCAAACCATAAAACCTCAAACCTCATGGCAGCGATTGCCCCTCCAGAAAAGTCCAAAACGGATCAATGAGTATATTCGTGTAACTGTGTGCCAGCCCGTCGATCAGGACAAACCTTACGCTGTTATTCCCGCCGGCGTTGCTCGTTTGAAAAATAAAATCGGCGATATCCTTCCCGAAATATTGGGTTTTGGAATAGCTGTATTCGAAATCCAAGCCGTTGATGGCTAAAAATGCCTGCAATAAATTCACCACCCCCGGAAAATCCATGATCGTAGAATCCACGGGGACCGGACCGGATGCGCCGATGGCATTTAAAAACAAGCCGTCGTCAGCGCCTACCGTAATCATCATCGACATAGGCCTGGCAGACAAAGAAGGCGTGATAAAAGCGGAGAGATTACCGGCATGAACGGTGACAGCGGCAAATACTTCCGGTCGCTGGGCGGCTAACCGGGCACTCATTTGCGCTCCGTTGGAAAAACCGGTAACGTAGAAGCGCTTTTCATCCACGACATAATCCTCTTTGATGGTTGAAATCAATTCGTCAAAAAATAGCATGTCGTCTTTCAATACTTCGCCCGGACACAGCGGCAATGCGCCCATGTTCACATCTGTTTCGCCAAGGTCTCCGGCTGCCCATTTGGTGGTCGTTCTCTCCACGCCATTGTCGTAGTGACAATATACCAGGGCGGTTGGATACACAAGGATGAACCCTTCCTGATCCGCCTTGGGATTCCACAGGTTTGGGTTGTTGTAAAAGACTTGTCCGGTTTGATTGGTGCCATGAATGACAAACAACACCGGCACTTCCTGCTGTCCGGCTGCTGATGCAGGTATGTAAACGATGAACTCCCTGTCTTGTCCGTCACTCGTTTTAATCGTTCTGAAATAGGTGCCTTCCGTATTTTCTGTCGGAGCAGGAACTTCCGAATTCGCTTTTTTGCACCCTGTTGTCAGGAGCGTTAATCCGAGGATTGAAAGTAAAAGCAGTTTTTTCATACGATGAGAGCTGTTTGGTGAATGGCTGTTTTGGGCGCAAATATATTACACCTCAAATTAATGCCGGATTCAGAAGGTCAGCGATCATGACCAGGTTGGCAACAGCGTCGAAAGATTTCGGTATGTATCCCCGATCTTAGTCTGGGTATGGTCGGCAGCGCTGAACAATACCATGGCAGCAGCCAAGATGAAATGAATGAATGATATGGGAAAGCTTTAGGTTCGGTTGGTGAGAACAGTGAAACATTTTCTCGCATTATGACAAAAACGTGGACGTAAACAGGCTTGGATGGTTAATTTTTTTTCTCTTCCTCCACGGTACTTTCCGTCAGTATCGTCTTTGCTTCCAGCCCCAGTTCCCTGCCTTTTTCCAGCATATACTGATAGGCCGCTTCGAAGTTGTTTTTCACTTCACCTTCCAGAATGGCCTCCCGTATGGCATTTTTAATGGTTCCAACCGGACGGGAGGGCGGAATGTCAAAGGTGGTCATGATGTCGATACCGGAGACGGGCGGTTGCCAGTTGCGCATCCGGTCGGACTCTTCCACTTCCACCAGGCGCTGGCGCAGGTACTCGTAGTTGCGCAGGTAGCGTTTTACTTTCGAATCATTTTTGGAGGTAATATCCGCCTCGGCGAGCAGCATCAGCGAGTCGATGTCGTCGCCGGCGTCGAAGAGCAGCCGGCGGACGGCACTGTCTGTGATTTCTTCTTTGGTGAGGGCGATGGGGCGGAGGTGCAGCGCCACCATTTTCTGAACGAACTTCATTTTTTCGTTCATCGGCAGGCGCAGCTTTTTGAAAATGCGGGGTACCATGGCGGCGCCCAGGTGTTCGTGGCCGTGAAAAGTCCAGCCTTCCTGCGGGTGAAAACGTTTGGTAGGCGGCTTGGCGATATCGTGCAGCACGGCAGCCCAGCGGAGGTAAAGGTCGTTGCTCTTTTTACAGAGGTTATCGACGACCTGAAGGGTATGGTAAAAGTTGTCTTTGTGGCCGATGCCGTTTCTTACTTCCACGCCTTGCAGGGCTGTCATTTCAGGAAAAATAATCTGAAGCAACCCGGTGTTGTACAGCAGTTTGAACCCGATGGAGGGTTTGGAAGCCATTAAAATCTTCTCGATCTCTGTCGTGATGCGTTCCTGCGAAACGATGTGAATGCGATTGCGGTATTTTGAAATGGCCCGTAGTGTTTCATCTTCAATTCTGAAACCCAGCTGGGTGGAAAAGCGGATGGCCCGCATCATGCGCAGCGGATCATCGGCGAAGGTACGGCCCGGTTCAGTGGGCGTTTTGATGATCTTCTGTTCCAGGTGCTGCAAGCCGTCGAAAGGGTCGATGATGCTGCCAAAGTCTTCGTCATTCAGGCTGACGGCTAGTGCATTGATGGTGAAATCCCGGCGAAGTTGGTCGTCTTCCAGCGTGCCGGTCATCACGTCGGGTTTCCGGCTGTCGGCCCGGTAACTTTCCTTGCGGGCGCCGACGAATTCAATCTCCATGTCTTTATGCTTCAGCATCGCCGTACCGAACCGGCTGTAAAAAGCGACCCTCGGGCGAGGGCTGAGCAGCGATGCAACTTCATTAGCCAGTTTGATGCCATCACCGACGCAGACGATGTCGATGTCTTTGGTGGGTCTTGCCAGCAGGCGGTCTCTGACATATCCGCCGACGACGAAGGCCGGCACGTTAATCTGCCTGGCTGCTTTGGCGATCAGGTTGAAAACTTCTCTTTCGTGCGGTTGTATGTTGAAAACCAAGGTTGCTACGATGAATGATGAACGATGAATGTTGAATCCCGAATCCCGGCTGACCACGGCATCTACTGGCCTACCTGCTTACTGGCCTAACGGCCTACTTCCCTCATGCTGCCATTTCGAATTCGCTGTATTGCTCCATAATTTCATCGAGGATGGCAAACAGGGCCTCCGGTTCCATCTCCGTGACCAACTGGCTGCGGTAATGCTTGATGTTGGGGAAACCCCGGAAGTAGTTCGTGTAGTGGCGCCGCATTTCGAGCACGCCAAGTTTTTCACCCTTCCATTCGATGGAATGTTGCAGGTGCTGGCGGGCTGCGTTTACTCTTTCCTCTGTGGTCGGCGGGGGTAGCATTTCGCCGGTTTTCATAAAATGTTTAATCTCCCGGAAGATCCACGGATAGCCAATGCTGGCCCTGCCGATCATGATGCCGTCCACACCGTAGCGGTTGCGGTATTCCACGGCTTTTTGCGGCGAATCGATGTCGCCGTTGCCGAAGACCGGGATGGTCATGCGTGGATTTTCCTTTACTTTGGCGATGTAGGTCCAGTCGGCCTCGCCTTTATACATCTGCTTACGGGTGCGGCCGTGGATGGAAATTGCCTGGATGCCGATGTCCTGCAATCGCTCGGCCACTTCCACGATGTTGATCGTGTTATCATCCCAGCCGAGGCGGGTTTTAACGGTTACGGGCTTTTTCGTGCTTTTGACGACAGCAGCAGTCAGTTCGACCATTTTATCGATATCCCGGAGCAGGCCGGCACCGGCCATGCGGCAGGCGACCTTGGCCACCGGGCAGCCGTAGTTGATGTCGATGACGTCAGGGTTGGCGTTTTCAACGATGTGCGCCGCCTGGATCATGCTCTCCAGTTGCCCGCCGAAATACTGGATGCCGATGGGGCGTTCGTAGTCGAATACTTCCAGCTTTTTGAAACTTTTATCCGCATCGTGTACCAGCCCGTCGGCGCTGATGAACTCCGTGTACATCATGTCGGCGCCGTACTCTTTGCAAAGCCGTCGGAAGGGTGGGTCGCTGACGTCTTCCATCGGCGCCAGCAACAGGGGAAACTCCCCGAGTTCTACATTTCCTATCTTAACCATAGTCATTTTTAAAAAAGCGGGGCAAAGTTATGAATTTTTAGTTGGCAGTTTTGCAGTTTGGCAATGTGCAATGCATGCCCCGCCCACAGCACCGGATTTATTCCGGTGAAAATACACCACCCGCCGAGGCGTTATCCGAGTTGGTACGGGAAATCAAAAAGGCGACCAAAGCATACATCAGGGAAAACCGTTTTTCAAAATTCGCATTTGAATGGCAACCGGGTTACGGTGCGTTTTCGTACAGTCGTTCGCATATCGGCCAACAGCCAACACATCACTTGGCCTCAAGCGCTCCAAAATTCAGATCAAAACCGATGCGCTTATTAGGTTCGTCGTCATCATAATCTTCCCATTCGGTAATTTCCTGGATGAACTCTTCGAGGTGACGAACGAAAAACGGTTCTTTCAGCTCTTCAGGCCGGTAGATGGCGACAGTTTTTGGCGGGCGGGGCTGGCCGTAGTTTTCGATAAAAGGATATTGAATGATGACGATGACTTTGCCGTTGAACAACTGCTGATAGATCAGCGAGCCATTGTGTTTGATCAGGTGGACGTCCACACCGTGATCGACCCGTTGATACATGCCGCTTTTCGAAGCACCCAGCGAGAAAACGACGGCTTCCAGGTTTTCAAGGTCGGTCCGGATGTCGATTCGTGCATTTAATTCGAATTGCTGATTGACCTCATTCAAAAAACGAACAATCTCGTCTTTGAGTTGCTCCTGCCAGGCTTTGCGATAGGTCTCCGTGTTTGATAAAATTTCTTTGTAGTGTGAAATTCTGCGGTTCAGGTTAAAAAGGTCCATTTTCATGTTGTTGTAAATTTTGCCGTGAAGTTAATAGCGGCTGTTCGATTTATGAAATCCGGTTTATCTGGCCTGCCCGCTGGCTTCACGGTATTGAAAGACCAACGCAGTAAAAATGAAGTTTTTGTCATTCAGGATGTTGAAAGTCATGCTAAATGACTGAGGCCCGGCTTGAAGGATAACAGGAAGACAGAGAGGCGCCAATCAATTTTCTATTCAGGTGTTCCGGGACTTATTGCTGGCATTCAGCACGAAAAAGACCATGGCAATAAAAATGAATCCGAGAGCAGTAAGACCAGGGGCAATGGCTTTGATTTGAAAGGCAATAATGACCATTGCCAGGGCGATGAAAAGTAAAATTGCTGCTGCCAGGTTGATGAAAAATGTACGATTCATAATGATTATTTTATTGATGAAAATGCTTGTTCTTTTTAAAAACAAGAAAGATTACGGACGGGAGCTTTTATTATGCGAAGATTCGGCTGTTCTACCTGCATACGGACCCGGTAAATGCAGATAAATTATAGGGGTTTGCCGATTCAGCAGTCCGTTGAAAGGTAGTTGTTCATGCGCAGGAAGCTGCCGGCACGCTGTTTTTTTGTCAAACGTACGCAGTGAAGACAGGTTCAATCCGATCAGCTGATCGCAGGCGTGATGGTTGCATTTAAAACAGGCATTTCAGGGGATTTGGGGAAGCAAAGGGGGACTTCCTGAATAAGTGCCGGATGAGTGCCTGAAGGAAAGTTCAACGTAAAAATTCTGCAACATTCCGGCATACTGATGTTCATCATCCTTTGCATAGGTGGCAATCCTTATTTTTGGGTTTTTGAAATTTTCACTAAAACGAAATAAACAAAACGCCATGCTAAGACGACCCAGAAGAAACAGAGTCAGCCCTGCCATCAGGGGACTTGCCCAGGAGACGCACCTTGAAGTCGGACATCTTGTTTTTCCGCTTTTTTTAGTCGATGGTTCCAATGTGAGAAATGAAGTGCCATCGCTGCCCGGTATTTACCGCTTTTCTCTCGACAACCTGCTGAAAGAGGTGGACGAATGCATGAACCTCGGGCTGACCAATTTCATTATGTTTCCGGCCGTGCCCGATCAGTTCAAAGATAAAATGGCAACCTATAGCTACGACCCGAAGAATTTTTACCTAAAGGCTGCAATGGAAATTAAAAAACGCTTCCCCGAGTCCTGCCTCATCAGCGATGTGGCCATGGACCCGTACAGCGTTGATGGTCACGACGGAGTGGTCAAAGGCGGTAAAATTGTAAATGATGAGACGCTGCCCGTTTTGGCTAAAATGAGCGTAGCCCAGGCAATTGCCGGTTTCGACATCCTCGGTCCGAGCGACATGATGGACGGAAGGGTAGGGGTGATGCGGGAAGCGCTGGATGAGGCAGGTTTTACCGATACAGGCATCATGGCTTACACGGCCAAATATGCCAGCGCATTTTACGGTCCTTTCCGGGATGCGCTGGACAGTGCGCCCAGAGAATCGGAAGACATTCCAAAGGACAAAAAGACCTACCAGATGAACCCTGCCAACAAACGGGAAGCACTCATCGAAGCGGAACTCGACACCACGGAAGGCGCTGATTTCCTGATGGTAAAACCTGCACTCAACTATCTCGACGTTATCCATTTACTGAAGGAAAACTTTGAGTTGCCCATTGCCGCCTATCATGTCAGCGGAGAATGTGCCATGCTCATTGCAGCCTGTCAGAACGGTTGGCTTGACTTTGAAAAGGCTATGCCGGAGACGCTGTTGAGTCTTCGCAGGGCCGGAACGGATGTGATTATTACCTATTTCGCAAAAGACTTTGCCAAAAGGCAACGATAGGCAGGCCGTTAAAAGCAAAACCCCCGGAGAAAAATTCACCGGGGGCTTTTTTTTTGATTCAAATAACTCTCGTGTTTTACGAGACCGAATTGACTTGTGTTTTTTCTAAAACAGGCAGTACCCGCTGAAGGTACTTAACTATTGAAAAAAAGAAGGATGCCGGTTAATCCTACGGCGATCATGAGTATAGGGAAAAGTGCTTCTACAAATTTGTTTTTCTTTGATAGTGTAACGTCATTGGAAAAATATTCCAATCCAGTGTGAGGAGTAGTTTTGCTGTACATACTGTTCATGGGTTTACAAACGTGAGAATAATTAGGATTACAATAAGTTTTCGTTCATGCGTACTCGTCATTGTCCTTCAGAAACTACCAAAATAAGTAGAATCTCTCACAGCAGTAGAATGTTGTCATCCATGTCGCCCGCTGGAAACATAAAATCTAACAACTCCGCTTGTGGAGAGGTAGCTTCACTTGATTTAAAAATGGGAAAAAGAAAGTTACATTTGGCTTGAAAGCAAACGGATAATTCTGAGTGTTTCAAAGCCGGAATCAAAATTGCCTGAACGGAAAAAGCTTGCCCGTTTTGATGCAAAAAAAAATAATCGGACTCAGAACCGGTCTCCGGTTTGGCAGAAATCTGAAAATACAGGTAAAGCCACGTCGAACCGTGGGTGAAAATCGCAATGGTCACTGCAATCGTGGAAGTCAAGTGTTTCAGTAGCGTAGTGATTCAGTGTTTCAACAGTGTGGGAAATCATTAACCCATGTAATTTCTGTAGCATTTTAGTGCTCCAAAATTTTCTTTTGTCTCGAGTAGTGTGATCCATCAGTAGCAGTAGTAGTAGTTAGTTATCGATTGTGCAATGCAAATGTAAGTTATGTATTTAAAAAAATAAAATATCTTTTAATATTTTTTTAACTTTTTTGGTTGGTTATAGTCTAAGCCTTTCTTTATCAAATTTTTATAAAAATTATTTTTTGTAAAAAACATACTGTTGTCTACTCCTAAAACACAGAAAATGTTTCTTTTTAGTGTTAAAAAATAGAAAAATCAGAATAAAATCCTTGTATTTTTTGGAACCGGGAAAGAATTTTAAGGGGATAAGCCCTATCTTTGAGCCGGGCAAAAATTAAAAATACAGCTTTCCGGCCCTTTCCCACTTACCGATTAGTTTCAAAGGTTAAAGACATCAAAAAGTAGAACTTCTCAGGAAGTTGCTTAATTCGTATGGCCAACACATGGCCTGTTCTGTTTTTTTGCAAATTATAATCTCATGAATAAAACGAATCTTACACACACGGGCTCTGTATGGGGCTCACTCAAGCTTTTTCTACTTTTTACGCTGTCATCCCTGACAGTAAACAGCCTCTCTGCCCAGGCACAATGCGATCCCGCAGCTGAATTTTCCTACGACCAGGCTCAGTATTGCCAGAACAGCGCAACAAATCCGGTGCTGAGTCATTCGACCGGCTCGGACGGGGTTTATTCTTTTACGGTGACTTCAGGTGGGCCGACGCTTTCTCTGAATGCACTGACCGGAGCGATTGAGCTTGCTTTGAGCGACCCGGGTGTTTACCAGGTCACCAATTCAGTGACTACCGGCGGCGGCGGCGCAGGGACGATCCTTATTACTGGTATAGTCGATGGCCCGTTGACGGGTGGCGTGCCGAAAGCCATCGAGTTTTATGTGAAAAATGACATAGCCGATCTCAGTGCTTACAGCTTTTCCAACTTCAATAACGGCGCAACCACACCTACCTCAACCTTCACTTTCCCTGCGGTGAGCGTCACGGCAGGAACTTTTATCTGGGTGGCCACGGATGCTGCAAGCTTTAATACTTTTTTTGGTTTCAACCCAACTTACACCAGCAATGCGATCAATGTAAATGGTGACGATGCGGTTCGTCTTTTTAATGGTGCGACCGTGATAGATGAGTTTGGCGTGGTGGGCGTTGACGGTACCGGCGAACCCTGGGAATACCTGGACGGCTGGGCATACCGTGTAAGCAACACCGGCCCCGACGGTACACCTTTCGTTTTGGCGAACTGGACTTTCAGTGGCATCAATGCATTGGATAATGAAACATCTAACGCTACTGCTGCAACGCCGTTCCCGATTGGAACCTACACTTCCGGTGGAACTACTGTGACTTGTACCGTTACCATTGAAATAGTTGCTCCGCCTACAGCAGACGCCGGCCCTAACCAATTGGTATGCGAAGGCGATATCGTTCAGCTCTCTGCCAGCGGGATGGGAACATGGACCGGAGGTGCAGGTATGTTCAGCAGTACAACCGATCCAAATGCGACTTACACACCTGCTGCAGCAGAAATCGGCTCGGCTGTTACACTGACCTGGACTGTTCAGGGTATGGGCGGTGTTTGTCTGAGTGCATCTGATGACGTAAATATTACTATACTTGAAAGCGCTGATGCAGAGTTTTCCTACGGGGCAACTAATTTTCCTTCCAACGGCGCAAATCCCGTTGTTAGTCATACTACTGGGACTGATGGGCTGTATTCTTATTTAGTTTCATCAGGTGGTCCGACTCTTGGGCTGAACACGGCAACCGGCGAAATCAGTCTTGCAGCATCTGATTGTGGTACTTATGTAGTAACAAACACCGTTACAGGATGTGGTAACATGGTCATTTCCGGTGTTGTCGATGGCGACGAACCGGGCGGCTTGCCAAAGGCAGTAGAATTTTATGTACTCGCCGATATTCCCGATTTGAGTGCATACGGATTTGGCTCCGCCAACAACGGAGGCGGCAGCGACGGGCAGGAATTTACCTTTCCTGCGGTAGCTGTAACGCAGGGCACCCGGATTTGGGTGGCTACCGAGTCTATCACCTTCGCCTCTTATTTTGGATTTCCACCCACTTACGTTGCCACTTTCGCAACTTCCATCAATGGCGATGACGCCATCGAACTTTTCTGCAATGGAGTCGTGATCGATGTTTTCGGCGACATCAACCAGGACGGCTCAGGCGAACCCTGGGAATATACGGATGGCTGGGCTTACCGTATAAATAATACCGGTCCTGACGCTGCTTTTTTTGAATTGGGCAACTGGACCTTCAGTGGCCCGAATGCGTTGGATGGTTTTTCAACAAATGCAGCTGCTGGCGCAAGCGCCTTTCCGATCAATACATTTACTTCCAATGCTGGCGCCACCTGCTCAAATGCTGTCTTTTCACAAACAATCACTATCGAGGATGCTGAAGCACCTATGTTAAGCTGTCCACCGGTAGATGTAACTTTAGGGCCTGGAGATTGTGAAACAATTGTTTTTCTTGATATTACAGCTACAGACAATTGTGATTCGGATCCAGTGATCACGCAAATTGGTGGCCTTACTAGTGGGAGTTTGTTTCCGATTGGCATTTATACATTTACCTTTGAAGCAACCGACATAAACGGAAATTCGTCCACTTGTACATTTGATTTGGAAGTGATAGAATTCCCGAACCCGACTACCACCCTTACCTGCAACGATCTCGTTCAGGCTTCCCTCGATCAGTCTGGCACAGCTGTCATTGGCGCAGATATGGTACTGGAAGGCGGACCTTACGGTTGCTATGATGACTACATCGTGGAAATTATGACGGGCAACGGCGTCTCGATTGGCAACACACTGAACTGCTCGAATATCGGAACCACCTACACCGTAAAAGTTACGGACCCGGACACTGGTAACTCCTGCTGGGGTCAGATCACCGCTGAAGATAAACTGGCTCCGGTGGTCAATTGCCAAAACAGAACCGTCGCCTGCACCCAGAATATCAACCAGGTGCCAAAACCAACCGTAACCGACAACTGCGACAATACACCGACGCTGAACCTCGTGGAACTCGTGCTCATCGATGATGATGCCTGCGATGACAACCAGGTACAATACCGCCGGGTCTGGATTGCTTATGACGATTACGGGAACACTTCTCAGCCTTGCACGGAGATCATCACTGTGACCAGACCGACGGAAGTGGACTTCCCTTCCGACATCACCTGGCAGTGTGCTCAGTATGCTTCAAAGCCAAACATTATCAAAGCCGCCAAACTGCATCCATCCATCGTGGATACAGATCCGAGCGACCCTGACATTGACGTCAACCCGAACCTTTCCAACTCGATCCTTAACAACACCGGTTCCGGAATCCCCAGCAATATTGATGGCGAATTCTGTCAGTACGGTTATGTACATTCCGATGAAATCCTGGAAATCTGCAATGGTGCTTCAGGTGTTTTCAAAATCGTGCGTACCTGGACCGTACTGGACTGGTGTACCGGTCAGGTGATTACCACCGGTGTCGGGGGAGAGGATAACATTCAGGTGATCAAAGTGATTGACACGCAGGGACCAACTATCGCAGCTCCCAACACCATTACTGTTGTAGCTAACGTGCCGGGTGTTCACCCGCAGCCATGCCGTTCTACAGGTCTGATTCCTGCGCCGGTAGTAACTGATAATTGTACAGGTGTCGGGGCCGTGCATATTTTTACACCGATCGGCGAAGCGGTGGGCGGCGTGATTCCAGCTCCGGGTCTTCCATTGGGTAACCACACGATCACCATCACAGCAGTGGACGGATGTGGTAATTTCACCTCGAAAGATGTCACTTTGGTGGTGGTGGATAACATTTCACCTATTGCTATTTGTGATGAAATTACTGACGTGAACCTTTCCAGCGATGGAATTGCCGAGGTGTTCGCTTCCACGTTCGACGATGGCAGCTACGACAACTGCTGCGTGGACAAGTTTGAAGTCCGCCGTATGACCGATCCTTGTGACGACGGCCACAACGACCTCGTATTCGGTCCGTCCGTCAGATTCTGCTGTAACGATGTAGCAAACAACCCGGTGACGGTGGTCTTCCGTGTATACGATTGTTTTCAAAACACCAACGATTGTATGGTGCAGGTATATGTTCAGGATAAAATTTCACCGGTACTCGTAAGCTGCCCTGCCAATCAGCGGATTACCTGCGATTTTTACGCAGAAAACCTCGAGACGGAACTTGACCAGCTTTCCACGGCTGCTGCCAAGAGTCAGTTTTTGGATGCATTCTTCGGATCGCCCGTCTTCAGCGATAATTGTGCTCCAACGATTAATCGTAATTTCAGTACCAATATCGATCAGTGTCTCGAAGGCACGATTTCCCGCTCCTGGACAGCTACCGATGCTGCCGGTAATACTTCAACACCTTGCAACCAGACCATTTTCATCGATCATGTTTCTGATTGGGTCGTGGAGTTTCCTGCCGACATCACAGTGACTTGCGGAACGCAGGTTCCTGATTTTGGCGAGCCGGAGATTTTTCATGAAACCTGCGAACTGGTTGGAGTCTCTTTCAAAGATGAAGTCTTCAACACCGTGCCGGATGCCTGTTATAAAATCCTGCGTACCTGGACGATCATCAACTGGTGCGTAGTGGGTACGGAAATCGACCAGGAAGTTGTCGAATCATCCGAGCGGGAATTTCAGCTGGCTTTCCCGACCGAGCCTTGCGATTTTGATGGCGACGGAGATTGCGATACCCGTACTTTCCGTGACAGCTGGCGTGTTTCACCAAAGTCAAAACCAGGTGCGTCTGCAGCTACGCAGGCCACTAATCCTGATACAGATCCTGATAGCGACCCATGGGACGGCTATATCGTTTACCAGCAAACTATCAAGGTGATCGACAATGTTGATCCGGTTTTTGCTGACGGCTGCCAGATTCCGGATGTTTGCATCAGCAATAATACCTGCACAGCTGCGATTACGCTTCCTTCGCCTGCAATTGACGATTGCAGCAGCATCGTTAACATTACGCCGGAAATCAAAATTGGTGGTTCTACGCTCACAGGATTTGGTCCTTACACCAACGTTGCTCCGGGGACTTACGAAGTGAAGTACACCGCTATCGATAATTGCAACAATCAGGCAGTTTGTAATACGACCATCACGGTGAAGGATTGCAAAAAGCCGACGCCTTACTGTAAAAACGGTCTGATCGTATCGCTGATGAACATGACTCCCCCATCTGTGGAAGTCTGGGCCAGCGACCTTAACGAGGGAAGTTTTGATAACTGTACGGCGAGTAGCGATCTGGTCTTTTCGTTCTCAGAGAATGTGAATGACAAAAGCTTCACTTTTGGATGTAACCATGTTGGCTTGAGCCTGGTGAATATATGGGTAACAGATCAGGCTGGAAATCAGGATTTCTGCCAGACGACTGTCACCATCAATGACAATATGCTGTTTTGTGAGGATCCGCTTATTACGCTGGGTGGATTTATTACCAACGAGAGCGATCAGGGAATTCAGGATGTTCAAGTGCACCTTGGAGGCACCATGTCTGCTAATACAATGACTTCCACGGATGGCATGTACCAGTTTTCCAATGTTATTCCCGGCGGTGATTACACGATTCTTCCATCCAAGGATATCAACCCGCTGAACGGTGTGACGACTTTTGATCTTGTGCTGATTTCCAAGCACATTCTTGGCACCCAGTTGCTGAATTCACCTTACAAGCTGATTGCAGCGGATGCCAACAATTCCAAGTCTGTCACCACTTTCGACCTGGTTGAGTTACGGAAACTGATCCTGTTCATTTACGACGAGCTTCCAAACAATACTTCCTGGCGGTTTGTGAGGAAAAACTTCTTCTTCCCGAACCCGGCTAACCCATGGCAGACAACGTTTCCTGAACTGATTAACATGAATGATGTTGCAGCAGGCCAGTTGAATGCCAACTTCCGGGGTGTTAAAATCGGGGATGTTAATGGTAGTGCGCTGCCGGGTCAGCTGACTTCAGGAAGCGATGAGCGAAGCACGGGCGGCACTTTGATTTTGGAAACAGAAAATGTTTCAGTGAAAAAAGGCGAAACATTCACGGTGCCGTTTACCATTGCAGGAGCTGACATTGCAGGCTTCCAGTTTACCCTGAACTTTGACACAGATAAACTGGACTTGTTGTCAGTTGTTCCGGGTGTCGTTTCAGAAGAAAACTTCGGTTTGACTTTGCTCGGCCAGGGCGCCATCACGGCAAGCTGGAATCAGCACGACGGTACAGCACGGCGCTTCGAAGGGGAAGTCTTCGGATTGACCTTCGTCGCCAAAGCTGACGGTAAACTGAGCGATCTGCTTCGTCTGAACTCTCGCTTCACCAAAGCGGAGGCTTACAATGCGAGCCTTGAGTTAATGGACGTAGAGTTGCAGATTGGTAATGCTGGTATTGCGGCAGGCTTTGAAGTTTATCAGAATACGCCCAACCCGTTTAACAATATCACAACCATCGGTTTCCAGCTTCCGGAGGCAGCCGGTGCAACCCTGACCATCACTGATATTTCTGGCAGAGTTGTGAAAGTGGTGAGCGGTGATTTTGCCAAAGGTTACAACGAAGTAAAACTTCGCCGTGACGAACTGAACGTTACCGGTGTGCTCTACTATCGTTTGGATACCAAAGACTTTACAGCGACTCGTAAAATGATTTTGATGGATTAAAACCCATCCTGAGATTCCACGGATAAACATTAAATAATTAGCAAGCGGCTGTCTTCGGGCAGCCGCTTGCTTTTTGATACCTTGGCAGGGCGGTGAATTAAAGTCACCCGATTGTTTTTTGCTAATCAGGTTGGAGTCAAAAGTTTTAATAAAATGAATGCGGATACAGGTAAATTGGTCATTCTCATCGGTGCGTGCATTCTGCTGGCAGGAGTGCTGATCTACTTTTTTCACGATAAAATGCACTGGATAGGCCGCCTGCCCGGCGACATCAGCATAGAGCGGGAAAACTTCAGGTTCTACTTTCCCATTACAACGATGATACTGGCGAGCATCGTTGTATCGGTTATTTTACGGATAGTAAGAAAGTTTTTAGGATAGGATCAGTTTTGCTTGTTATCAAACATTTCCAGCAGGTCCAGCAGTCGCTGCTTGAGATCTTTCCGGTTGACGATGAAATCGAGGAAGCCGTGTTCAAGCAGAAATTCGGAAGTCTGGAAGTCCTCCGGCAAGTCACGTTTGATCGTTTCTTTGATGACCCTTGGGCCGGCAAATCCGATGAGGGCATTCGGTTCAGCAAAATTCAGATCGCCCAGCATAGCAAAGGAAGCGGTGACGCCTCCGGTAGTAGGGTCGGTCATGAAAGACAGATAGGGGAGGCCTGCTTTGGAGAGCTGGGTAAGCTTGGCAGAGGTCTTAGCCATTTGCATCAGGGAGTAAGCGGACTCCATCATGCGTGCGCCGCCGGATTTGGATATGATGAGGAGTGGAGCGTGGTGCTCGATACAGAAATCGATAGCTCTGGCAATTTTTTCACCCACTACGGTGCCCATCGAGCCGCCGATGAAGGTGAAATCCATGGCGGCAATTACGAGTTTTTTATCGCCGATATCACCGGCTGCAACTGCGAGGGCGTCCGAGAGGCCGGTTTTTTTATGTTCGTCGGCGAGTCGTTGTGTGTAAGGTTTTAGGTCAACAAAATTCAGAGAATCTTTAGACACGAGATCAGTAAAAAGTTCGACGTAGCCTTCTTCCAGAATCAGGTCGAAGTAGTCGTGTGAACCGATGCGGATGTGATAATCACATTTAGGACATTTAAAGAAGTTGGCACGCACCTCTTTCATCGTGCTCAACTCGTTGCAGGATTTACATTTATACCAAAGCCCGTCCGGCGTTTCTTTCTTATATTTTGTTGCGGTTTGGATACCGTCTTTCAACCTTTTGAACCAACCCATTGGCGTTTTTGATTTTCTTTTTTCAATGAAAAATTAGCACCTGAAGCAAGATTCTGCCGCCAAAGGTAGAAAGGACGGGGCAGATAAGCAGTAAATTATCGTTGAAAAATTACCCTTGCTCAGTGAACGTACCTGAATTCCTGTACGGTATCAACAAAACAACGGACGTTATCGAGCGGGGTGTCAGGGTAAACACCGTGTCCGAGATTGGCAATGTGCTTGCCGTTGAAAGCTTTTAGCATTTCAATCGTGTGTTTGCGAATCGTGGTAAAATCAGCGTAAAGCAGGCAGGGGTCAATGTTACCCTGCAGCACCTTTTCAGATCCAACCCATTCTCTGCCGAGTTGGGGGTTGACCGTCCAGTCCAGTCCGACGGCCTGGCAATCCAACCGGCCAATTTCATTTAGTGCAAACCAGCCGTCTTTTGCAAAAACGATGACAGGTACATCTTCCATCGCCGTACAAATCCGTGCAATGTAAGGCAGGGAAAATTCCCGGTAGAGATCAGGAGATAAAATACCTGCCCAGGAGTCAAATACCTGGACTACATCAGCACCGGCCTTCACCTTGTTGTTCAGATAAGCGATGATGGTATCGGTAATTTTGGAAAGGAGAAGTTTGGCAGCTTCCGGTTGAGTGTAGAGGAATTTTTTGGCTTTGGAGAAAGTCTTGCTGCCTCCGCCCTCCACCATGTAGGCAAGCAGCGTCCAGGGAGCCCCGGAAAATCCGATGAGCGGCACCCGGCCGGCAAGACCGGTTTTGGTGTGCTGCAAAGCCTGATAAACGTAATCCAGCCGTTCAGCGGCAATGCTTCCGCTGTCGAGCGCTTTTACATCATCAATGTTCTTGATTGTTTTTGGAAAGGAAGGTCCTCTTTTTTCAACCATCTCGTAATCTAATCCCATCGCTTCAGGAATGACGAGAATGTCGGAAAAAATGATAGCAGCATCAACGCCAAGTTCGTCGACCGGCTGAATGGTGGCTTCAGCGGCCAGCTCAGGGCGTGTCACCAATTCTTTGAAACCGGACAGGCTATTGCGCAATTCACGGTATTGAGGTAGAATACGTCCGGCCTGGCGCATCAGCCAAACTGGCGGGCGTTCTGTTGTCTCGCCTTGCAGCACACGGAGTAATAGATCGTTTTTTATTTCCATGCCGCAATGATAGGGAGAATTGGAACTTCGACCATAATTTGGGCCAGTGATTTGACTCATTTTTTACAGGAATTTCTGTAAATCAGTAAATCAAATCACCGGCCGCAGGTGTTTGACGATTTTAACTGCCCTGGTTCATCGGTTCCATGGCCCCATCCGGCTTTTGCCTTTTGATGGCATTGAGCTTTCCGGTTTCACCGTAGATTTCCTTGGACTTTCGGTTGTAGGCAAGTGCTGCCTCCTCTGCGGTGTCAAACATTCCGATATGAACAGATTTACCGTCGATGGAAATGACTGCTCTGAAGCGGTTGTTTTCCTGATAAACACCGGTGTATCCAGTTTTACTGCTGGTTTTTCTTTTGCGACTGGAAACTGCTCTTGAGCGGTAAACGAGATTTTCCAGCCGGCAATCCAGCTTGTTCCCGTTTTTAGCGCCAACAAGGTTGTTTTCTTTCGACTTCTGATGAATCAGGAATTTCTCGGCGATGATCTTGTGAAGATAAATAGTTTCAGTTTTGAAACTGCCATCGCTCTTTTTCCAGGTTTTCTGAAAAACAGCACAGCCGCTTGAATGCTTACGTAGATTGTTGATAAAATCAACTTTGGTTAGGTACGCGTCTGACGTAAGCCATTCGTAGACGCGATCGTCCAGCAAGACATGTTCGTCCGCATTTTTTAGTTTTACTTTGTAAAGCACGTTCTCTAAGATTTTTGTTGTGTGAAAAATTGCTATCCCAAAAATTTAATCAGAAGGCTTTGGTGGAGTATGTAGATTTAAAGGAGTCAAGAGAGGCTGTAATTGAACTTTTTTATCGAAAACTACAGCATCGATCAAAGGGTTTTTACAGAACTTTTGGGATATTTTTTGATTGCACTAAATTTTGTACTTCAATAAACTGAAAATACATTGGGGCAAAAATGAAATTAATTTTTTTTTATGAGGGAAAAGTTTAGTCACAAAACTGTAAACAGATAGCATCTTTGGCTTTATTACGCCTTGTCGAACACCTTTTTCCTTTCAAGGATATAGCCAAAAATTATGTAGCCAGATTGTTTGTTTTTTTTTTACAAAAATTTTACTCAATCCTGTTTTCAAATAGATTATGACGCCTTGTTTTTGTCAGAATTCTGGCAACAAATTTCCAAAAATTATAACATTCTTTAGAGAACGATGGCAACCGCCAAAAGTTTAATGATTAACTCCCCCTTGTCTGGATAATTTGAGCATGTTTTAAGTTTGTCTGCTTTAGCTGCGGAGAGCGCTCTCTGAACCGAAGGGAGATGCCTGAACAATCCGTTGTCTTTTTTCTTTGAGAAACGTGAGACATTTTTACAAAAAAAGCAGGCAGTCATGTGAGCAGGCACTGGTCTGTTTTCTTACTGCAATATGAGAAACAGTTGCAGCGCCTGCCGGCCTGAGAATGGGCGTGCAGGCGCTGCCGTTTTTCCTTTACAAGCATTGGCTTAAACGACCTTGTCGGCACAGGAAGTGCTGGCAAAGGCGTCTGGTTTTGCTTTGAAAACAAATCCCATGCTGAGAATGTAACCCATTGCTTCCCGCAATGCACGATTGGATTGAAATGCCGGATCCGTGTTGATGTCGGCATGGACTTCCAGTTCAACGTGGTATTTGTCCAGCAAGTCGCACAGGTGGTAAGCAATTTCGACAGACTTTGCTACTTCTAAAATCATACGTTCCTTCAAGCCGATCCGGGCTTCCATTTTGGAGTTATTGATGAACATAAATCCACCTTTCTTCTCCCGCAAAAACACGATGACCGTCGCAAATTCGACAACGCCGGTTCTGACCTGCGAATCGGAACCGATGCAAACCTTTAAACGGTGGCCAGCTTCGGTTTCCCGTATGATCGTTTGTTCTACTGCTTCTTTTATCGGCGCACGCAGTATTTCGCCGTTGAGTTTTCGCCATTTATCCATGGGCTGATTTTTTAATAGCCTAAAGGTAGGAATAATGTACCGTTAAGCTGGTTGGCTTTCCGACATTTAATGATTAGTTAATATGCGGAAATGTTTTACCCAACGAATTTTATTTTGAAAAAGGTTCACTTTTAGATTTTAAAAACATTTTTTTATTGTTGAATGGCGAGGCAGGGAGCTTGCAGGACGTCAGGTTAACATGCTTTTTTAAAACGGCTCGGACAGGCTGAGGGCTGATTTATTGTGAAGGGTGTGTAAAGTGCGGGTTATCAATCATTTAATTTCAGCATCTTTCAAAACCTGTCACAGGAAGGCAGGCCTTGTTTTCCAACAACAAAAATTGCCATTAGCCATGCCGGCAGGAATTTCGTCTATAAAATAGAGCCTGTAACCAACCTGCATTTTTATTCCGTCTCACCAACTCTTTTCTATCTTTGTCCCTTCACCAATGATACCTGATATGCAGCAAGATTTGAAATCAATTTTTGGAAATACCCACGGCCTGGATGAAAAAAGCGTAGACTTTTTGACCCATGCCCTCGAGAAAAACAACCTTCCCGGCTTCGATTACCTGGAGTTTAAAATGTCGCTTGGGCGCCTGGCTCAAATGAACATTCCGGAGGATACCGCATTTAAGTCTGCCTACGCAACAGCTTCCACGGTCGGCCTGACGAAGGACAAACTGGTATCCACTGCCCAGCACTATAAAGCTGTGCTGGTGAAAGAAAAGGAACAGTTCGACCTGGCCCTGAACAATCAGCTTCAGAAACGGGTCAACTCCAAACGACAGGAGGTGGAAAAGCTGAAAGCGCAGATCGAAGCCTGGAAGCAACAAATTGAAAAGTTGCAAAACCAGATAGCCAAATCACAGGCCACCATCGATGATGCCGACAATACCATTGCCGCAGAAATGAACAAGATACAGGCCACAAAGGACAACTTTGAACATACGCACCAGAGCATCGTCAATCAGATTGACCTCGACTTGCAACACATCCAGCAGTACCTGTAAAGTCTTTCAGGTATGCTCAAATGTTCGGCAGACTTTCAAAACCGCCAAACCAAATTCACCCCCGCTTAACCAACGACCAACAGGCGGGAAATCTCGTTTATCAATTATTTTTCAAAAACATGAATTGCAAACAGGGAACGGACATCATCATCCTGCAAATGACCGATTTATTGGGTAAAATAGATGCCGGAACTTACGCCCAACCACTCTCCATTTTTAACGGATCTTCCATCGGTCAGCACTTCCGTCACATTATTGATTTTTATACCTGCCTGCTCAAAGGAGTGGAGGAGGGCCGGGTTGATTACGCCAAGCGGGAGCGGGACGTACAGGTTGAAACGCAACCATTGCAGGCCGCCAAAGTGCTGTCAGGCTGTGCGGCAAAAGTGGCCGGCATGAACGAGCAGGCAAGCCTCGAGGTCATTGCCGACTTTTCAGCCGAGCTGAATGAAGATCGCCCTGTCGTAGTTTCCACTGTTGGGCGGGAGCTGATGTATGCTTACGATCATGCCGTTCATCATCTGGCAATGATCAAAATGGGCCTCAGGGCTGCCTGTCCGGAGCTGGAAATCAATCAAGCCATTGGTGTTGCGCCTTCCACGTTGAAACATTGGGGGCAACACAAAAGCGAATAACACAGGCAGATTTGCGAGACTTCAGTTTCGTATCTGCTTTGAAAAAGCCGGCAGGAATTCGGACTTATTTTAAACTGGTTAAAGCCGGGCATTTTCTTAAAGTACTTTCTCTTCAGGTTTAAATTTCAACACCATTTCCATTACCCACCCAATCATGGATTATTACAAATTTCAGATTAACACCGACCCGGCCACTGCGGAGATCGTCATGGCATTGCTCGCTGCCCAGCCTTTTGATACCTTTCAGGAATCGGAGACAGGGCTCGATGCCTACCTGCCGGCTGCTGAGTTCACACCCGGTATCGAAGCCTACCTCGACGAACTGAAAGAGGATTACGGTTTCACATTTGAAAAGGAATTCATTCCCGGCCAAAACTGGAATGAGATATGGGAGACCAATTTTCACCCTGTTGTAGTGGAAGAATTCTGCGGAATTCGGGCAGATTTTCACCCGCCGCTCGAAAATGTGCGCTTCGAATTGGTCATCAACCCCAAGATGGCCTTCGGTACAGGCCACCACGAAACGACCTGGATGGTCGTGCAGGCCATGGAATCACTGCCGTTTAAAGGCGCCAGGGTGTTTGATTACGGCTGCGGAACGGGCGTGCTGGCCATTCTTGCCTCCAAACTGGGTGCTGCTCATGTCGATGCAGTGGACATTGAAGAGGAGTCCTATCTGAACACACTGGAGAATGCCGGTGTTAATGGCGTAGACAACATCGCTGCTTTCCACGGCACATTGGAAGCCGTTCCCGGCAATGGATATGACATTATTCTTGCAAATATCAACCGCAATGTAATTTTGGATTCCCTGCCCACGTTATCACGGATGTTGAAACCTGGCGGCACGCTTGTCGTTTCAGGTTTTATTCTCGAAGACGAGGAACTGATGAAAAAAGCACTGACCTTACATCAATTCGAGGTCCTCGAAACGAAAAAAAGAAACAACTGGCTGGCGATTGTTGGGAAACTCCTTTGATCCCGGGCCGTTGTCAAATCGTCCATTTTCAATCACCTGACATAATGAAATTTTGGTTTAGCACTATCCTTTTTATCTGTTTTTCAATCACCCTTGCACAAGCGCAAAAGCTGGAAAAATTTTCGGAAGACCAGAACACGTTCGTCAAAGAGCTGGAAACCCTCATGACAGCTACCAAAAACTCAAAGATGGAGAACGTTTTCAAGGACTTTGAGAAAAGCGTTAAAAACGGCGTGTATTCCGAAATTGAGATGATGCGCATCCGCCTGACGGGCGATAAAATGCTCGAACAGCGTATGACGGCCAACCCGTATTTTACGGATTATCTGACGGCGCTTTCCGTTGTTAAAAAGAGTGAATTGGGTGAAACCCGTTTCAAAACCTGGCATAACATCCTCGACAGCCTCCTGGTCAATATTGAAAACCGGCGGCTCAAACCCTTTCAGGATTTTCTGGATTTCAGTTATCCTTTTCTTGAACGCAATGCGCTGCGAGCTTCTGATATCGGTACCAACTGGCTCGCCAATGCCTCCCGTTACGATCTGGTTTATGAAAACAAAATGCCGCTCGTCAGGTACGACAAACTCGACCTTATCGCAACCCGGGGGCAGGACTCCATCGTGATCAAAAATACCTCCGGTGTTTACTCACCTGTGGAAGAAATCTGGAAGGGAAAAGGCGGTATTGTCTCCTGGGAGCGCCTCGGCCTCGACTCGGACGTTTACGCCGAGCTGACCGAATATGAGATCGAAACCAAAAAGAGTCTCTACGATGTGAAAACCGTGAAAATGCACTATCCGCTTTTCTTTGGTTCAAAGGTGGTGGAGGGTAGTTTCAGCGACAAACTCGTTTCACAAAACCTGGCTACGGAAGGCTCTTACCCCCGTTTCGAGTCGAAAGAGGATATTCTGGAAATCAAAAATATCGGGGAAGGCGTGCGGTTCACCGGTGGTTTTCGCCTGCAGGGTACCACAGTGTACGGTTTTGGTTCCCGGAAGAACCGGGCAGAATTCACATTGTACAACGAAAAGAAACAATTGACCTACCGGGGCAAGGCTGAATTATTTGCCATCAAACAGGAAGAACTCATCGTCGGGGAGAGTGTGGAATCAACGCTCTACTTCGATCAGGACTCAATCTACCACCCGTCCGTCAACGTTCGTTTTGATATCCGTAAACGGGAACTTCAACTCTCCCGGGGTAAACGGGGAAGCGACCGGAACCCGTTTTTCAACTCCCTGCACCAAATTAATATCGACGCTGAAAAACTGGACTTTCTGCTCGATCGGGACAGTATTTACATCGGCCGCCGTGGAGTGGGTTTCTCCAATGCCGCCACTCCGGCAGTGTTTGAGTCTTTGAAATACTTTCAGGAAAGCGACTATTACCGCCTTCAGAATATTTCCACGACCAACCCCATCGCTCTCATGAAAGTAGCTTACCAGGAAACGGGCGATAAAATCATTGAAGCTGAATTTCTGGCCAAAAAACTCAACCCAAAGTTTTCTGTCGAAAACATCAACTCGCTGCTCTACGATCTCGTATCCAAAGGTTTCATCAATTACGATGCAACCGATAAAATGGTGGAACTCAAGGATAAAATCTTCCATTATGCTGATGCTTCCCAAAAGAAGGTGGACTTCGATAACCTGAGGGTTAACTCTGAGACCGAGCAAACCAATGCCATTTTTGACCTGAAAGACAAAACCATCGCCGTCAACGGCGTGACCAATATCGAATTGAGCCAGTTGCAGCGGGTCGGCCTGAAGCCTTACGGCGACGTGGTGCGCCTGAAGCAAAACCGGGACATGGATTTTGACGGCCGCCTGTTTGCGGGCTTCAGCCTCATCCAGGGAAAGGATTTTCATTTCGACTACAACAAGTTCCAGGTACGCCTGGATTCTGTGCGCTATTTCGACCTGTACCTGCCTACCGGTAACGTGGATAAGCGGGGTGTGCCCGAGGCCTACTCCCTGGGCTCCCGCATTGAGCATCTCAGCGGCGTGTTGCTGATCGATGCCCCGTCGAACAAATCGGGCCGGGAGGAGATCGCCATGTTCCCGTCCATGGAAAGCAAGAACAACCCCTATGTTTTTTATGATTATAACAATAAACAGGGTGACGTTTACATCCGTGACTCTTTTTATTTCAAACTGAACCCTTTCAGTTTCAACAGTCTGGATCGTTTCACAAGAGACGATGTCAAGTTCAAAGGCAAGATGCATTCGGCCGGTATTTTCCCGGTTTTTGATGAAACGATCGTGATTCGGGAGGATACTTCGCTTGGTTTTGCTACCAAGACCCCCGCCAAAGGCTATCCCAACTACCAGGGCAAGGGTAACTTCACCGGAGCCATGGACCTGAGTAACAGGGGCTTTTTAGGTCAAGGCACCCTCAACTACCTCGGCGCCCGTATCGACTCGGAAGATCTTATTTTCAGGCCCAAGCAGCTCACCGGCAGTGCCGAGCGCTTCGACCTGGAAGAAGACCGGGCCAGCAAAATTGCAGTGCCCCAGGTTCGTGGCTTTGACGTGACCATCGACTGGAGGCCTTACCAGGATAGTATGTATGTGACCTCGAAGGAAGCGCCGTTCGAACTCTTCAAGGAGGGCGTTCACACCTTGAAAGGTACTTTGATCCTGACCCCCGGCGGTTTGAAGGCCGACGGACTTTTCGACTGGGACAAGGCCAGCATGTTGTCCAACCTGTTCAGTTTCGGCGCGCACTCTGCCAGCGCAGATACGACCGACCTGAAGATCAAGGCATTCAACGCCGATGCACTCGCCCTGACGACCGAAAACCTGAATGGTATCGTTGACTTTGACGATCAGAAAGGCAGCTTCCGGGCCAATGCGGAATTCCTCAACACCACATTGCCTTACAACCAGTATCAGACGTCCTTCAACGAATTTGACTGGGATATGGCCGAGGAGACGGTAACTTTCAATGCACTCGAAGGCAAAATGGGGAGCTTTCTCTCCATTCACCCCGATCAGGATTCATTGCGGTTTCAGGGTAAAACTGCCTTTTACGACCTGAAAACCAACCTGCTGAAAGTGGGCGGCGTGCCCTACATCGTTACTTCCGACGCCTTCGTTTACACGGAAAACGGCAATATTGAAATACAACCCGGCGCCGTGATGGGCCAGCTGACCAATGCGCGCATCGTGGCGGATACCATCAATCAATACCACGTGATCAACCGTGCCACTGTCAATATTTTAGGTAGAAAAGAATACCGTGCGAGCGGTTTTTATGAATACAACATTGGCAACAAAAAGCAGGAGATTGAATTTGCCGAGATTGTCGGCACAAGGGTGGGAGAAGGATCCCGCAGCACCAAACGCTCCGTGACCCGTGCCACCGGTGAGATCAGCCAGCGCAGTGAATTTTTCATTGATCACAAAACCAAGTTTCAGGGCACGATTAACCTGAGCGCTGAAAAACCTAACCTTGGTTTCAAGGGTTTTGCCGAATTGCAGTCTGAAACCCTGCCTAACCGGCACTGGTTTTCCATCAACTGCGAAGGTGACAAAAATGACCTTGCCATCCCGTATGACACCCCGCTCAACCCCGAAGGAGAGCAGCTGTTCACCGGCCTGTTTCTCAGCAAGGAGACGGCCACGGTTTACCCTCGGGTGATGGCGCCGCTTTTTTTCCGGAAGGACAGGCCCATCCTGGCGGTGAAAGGAATCTTGCAGTTCGATGAAAAAACCGATAAATTCATCTTTGCCGATTCGATGCGCATGTTCGGCGGCGCTGCGGTACCTCGTGGAAGTCAGCTGGTATTTGACAATAAAACAGGCAAGATTGAAATGGATGGAAAGCTCAATCTCGGCAGCGCCCTCAAGTATGTGAGCGTATCCGCTGCCGGCATTGTGAAAACCGAATTTGGCGAACTGGTCACCGACACCCTCATGGGCACCAGCGCCATGGACTCAAAACTCAGCATGGAAGCCATGCTTGGCGCCAAGGTTATCATCCCCGACAACCTGCTTAAAATCATGATCACTGATTTCAAGTCGAGCACCTTCGATGCCAACCCGATCGTGTACGCCAAGGACATGCCTTTTTACCGCAAGGTAGTGAGTGAAATGTTCCCTGCGAACGAGGAAATGCAAAGGGTGATCGACGGGATCAGCATCGGGACGCTGACTTTGCCTAAAAAGTTTAATCCTTTCACTGTGCTCTTCGACAATGTGCCGATGATTTGGGACCGGGACTACCAGTCTTTTGTTTCCAACAAAGAAAAACTGGGCCTTGTGAGTATTGACGGTGAAATGATCAACACCAACGTCACGGCCTACATCGAGGTAAAAATGCCGACAAACGATGACGACCGGCTCTACATTTACCTGAAGTCGCCCAGCCAGCAGTACTACTTTTTCGGCTACAAGCAGGGCATCCTCAACGTGGTGTCGAACAACACCCGTTTTATGGATGAGTTGCTGGGCCTGAAAGACAAGGATAAGATTTTTAAAATGCCCGACGGCGAGCAGTACGAAGTTCAGCCTGTTGAGCCTTCCACTGCGCAGGCCTTTGTGAACAGGGTAGAGGCCGCCCGGAAAAACTAACCCGGGCTGCTTCGAGTTCACAGACTTTCCAGGCTGCAATGGCCTGGAAAGTCTGATGTCCTGTCCGACCCCCGATTCCCTGCCCGTCAGATACCCCCTCGCAAGCCTCGCGACAAATTTCCTCTTCCCGGCATTCATTTTTTAAATAGACAGTATTAAGTCCCTTCTTCCGGCCGGAGACTTTTATATTTGCGCCCGATTAAGAAAAGCACACCAGCTTTAATGTTCTTCGCAAAAAGCTTTTATGAAAAAAATACTGATTCTACTCCCGATTGTTTGTTTGTTTTCAGTCTCTCTTCTTGCACAAAAAGGCGGTACAATTCGAGGTAACGTTTACGATAAAGACACAGGCGAGCCCATCATTTTTGGAACGGTACTCTTGCTGGGCACTACCATTGGCGCCAACACGGACGAGGATGGATTTTACAGCATCGGTAACGTTCCTGCCGGAAAATATACACTCGTTGGAACTTACATCGGCTACGACAGCGTGGCTGTGGCCATTAACGTTGTGGACGGAGGCATCGTCAACCAGCGTTTGATGATGAAGGAAAATGCCGTGCAGCTGGGAACGGTGGAACTCTCCGCCCGTCGGGAAAAGGCCCGCTCGGATGTGCAGGTTTCCAAGGTAACTGTCACCGCCAACCAGATCAAGTCGCTGCCGGGAACCGGTGGTCAGGCGGACATTGCGCAGTACCTGCCGGTATTACCGGGCATTATTTCCACCGGCGATCAGGGCGGACAGATTTACATCCGGGGCGGTTCGCCTATTCAGAACCGGATCTTGCTGGATGGCATGACGATTTTCAACCCTTTTCACAGTATTGGCTTTTTCTCTGTTTTTGAAACGGAAACCATCAAAACCGTGGACGTCCTCACGGCCGGTTTCAATGCAGAATACGGTGGTAGGGTTTCGGCTGTCATCGACCTGAAGACACGGGAGGGCAACAAAACCCGCCTGGCAGGCCTCGTCAGTGCCAATCCATTCCAGGCGAAGACCGTGCTGGAAGGTCCGATCAAAAAATTCAAGGAGGGTGGGGGAAGCACTTCCTTTCTGCTGACAGCTAAGCACTCCTACATCAACGAGACATCTCCAATGCTGTATTCTTACGCAGTGGATACCTCTTTTTACAAATTCAACAATGACACGGCCGTGGGTGGCGAAGACCTTCAAAGGCTGCCTTTTAATTTTACGGACCTCTATGGCAAGCTGTCTTTCGTGAGTGCCAACGGTAGCAAGCTCAATCTGTTCGGCTTCAATTTCAACGATAATGTAGACTACATCGGCGTGGCAAGCCTGGGCTGGAACACAGCCGGTGGTGGCGCTAACTTCACCCTGATTCCACCAAACTCTAACCTCGTTATCGGCGGTACTGCGGCCTACTCTAAGTACGATATCGAATTGCAGGAAGCCGAAGGAACACCCCGTACGAGCAGCATCAGCAACTACAACGTGTTGCTGGACTTCACTTACTACGGCCTGAACAACGAAGTGAAATACGGGTTTGAGGTCAATGGGATGGATACGGATTTTCAATTCCGCAACTTTATTGGTAATACCATTCGCCAAAAAAGCTTCACGACGGAGCTGGCGGGTTTTGTAAAACTGAAATACCGGGTAGGCGGCTGGGTTATCGAGCCGAGCCTGAGGATGCAGTTTTACCCCTCTCAATCCGCCTCTAACCTGGAGCCCCGCTTCGGCGCCAAGTATAATGTATCGGATAATTTCCGGTTAAAAATGGCCGGAGGCCGTTACTCTCAAAACCTTATCAGCAGCGTGAACGAACTGGATGTGGTCAACCTCTTCGTCGGTTTCCTCACTGGGCCTGAAGAACGGGTAACCCTGCCAAACAGCTCGGAACCCGCACCTCACCGCCTGCAGAAAGCATGGCATGCCGTGTTCGGAACGGAGATCGACCTGACCAAGAAACTGGAACTGAACGTAGAGCCTTACTACAAAAATTTCACCCAGCTCATCCAGATCAACCGCAACAAACTCAACGCTACCGATCCGAACTTTGTAACGGAAACGGGCGAGGCTTATGGTATTGATTTTACACTGCGTTACGAGACCCGGAAGTTCTATTTCTGGGGTACTTATTCGCATGCTTACGTCGACCGGGACGATGGCGAACAAGTTTATCCTACAGTTTTTGACCGCCGGCATAACATGAATTTGCTGGTAACTTATAAATTTGGCGCTTCTAACGATTGGGAGGCGGCTGTTCGCTGGAACCTTGGTTCCGGTTTCCCGTTCACCCAAACGCAGGGTTTTTACAATAACTTCAGCTTCCAGGATGGCCTTGACTCCGATCCTCTGACCGGAAACGGCGACCTGGGTGTTGTGTTGGATAAAAAGCGAAACGGAGGTCGATTACCATATTATCACCGGTTGGACATTTCGCTGAAAAGAGTGATTACCTTTAACAAGCATTCCAGCCTCGAAGCGGTGGCCAGCGCCACAAACCTGTACAACAGGGATAATATTTTTTACTTCGACCGGGTGCGCAATCAAAGGGTAAATCAGTTGCCGATTATGCCGAGTATTGGACTGACGTTTAATTTTTGAGTGTTCGGGTGTTTGAGTGTGCAGGTGGTCGTGAAATGACCGGACACCTCACAATCACACAAATACCCACAAACACAAACACATAAATCAATTTCATACATGAATCTTCACGAATACCAGGGAAAAGAACTTCTTAAGAGCTACGGCGTAGCCATCCAGGAAGGCGTTGTCGCCCACAACGTCGAAGAGGCAGTAGCCGCATGGAATAAAATCCGGGAAGCAACCGGAACCGATGTTGTCGTCGTTAAAGCTCAAATCCACGCCGGTGGCCGTGGAAAGGGCGGCGGTGTCAAACTCGCCAAAAACCTCGACCAGCTCAAAGAACACGCCGGTAACATCATCGGCATGATGCTCAAAACTCCGCAAACGCCCGGAGGTATGGACGGAGAAGGCAAGCTGGTGCGCAAAGTTCTCATCGCTGAGGACAGCTACCGTCCTGATTTCGACGCATGCAAAGAATACTACGTTTCCATCCTCATGGACCGTGAGAAAAAATGCAACGTCATCATCTACTCCACGGAGGGCGGGATGGACATTGAAAAGGTGGCCGAAGAAACGCCGCACCTCGTGCACAAAGAATACATCGATGCCGAACTGGGGCTGCAAGCCTTCCAGACCCGCAAGATTGCCTTCAACCTCGGCCTCAGCGGCCAGGCTTTCAAAAATATGGTGAAGTTCATCCAGAGTTTGTACAAAGCCTTTACCGGCGCCGATGCGACTTTGTTTGAAATCAATCCAACATTGAAAACTGCGGACGACCGTATCGTAGCTGTAGATTGCAAAGTTTCACTCGATGAAAACGCCCTCTACCGTCACCCCGACCTCGAAGCCATGCGTGACAAGGACGAGGAAGACCCGACCGAAGTGGAAGCCAAAGAATTTGACCTTAACTATGTCAAACTCGACGGCAACGTGGGTTGTATGGTGAACGGCGCCGGTCTTGCCATGGCGACGATGGACATCATCAAACTGTCCGGTGGTGAGCCTGCCAACTTCCTCGACGTCGGTGGTACCGCCAACGCTGAGCGGGTGGAGCAAGCCTTCCACATTATTCTGAAAGATCCGGCGGTGAAAGCCATCCTGATCAATATTTTCGGAGGTATCGTTCGTTGCGACCGGGTGGCACAGGGTGTTGTGGATGCGTACAAAAACATGGGCAACATCAACGTTCCCATCATCGTGCGTCTGCAAGGCACGAATGCCGATATTGCGAAAAAGATCATCGACGAGTCAGGCCTGAAAGTACACTCTGCCATTTTGCTGCAGGAAGCGGCGGATTTGGTGAGCCAGGTACTGGCAGAGGCGTAATTACGCCAGGACTTAAAAATACCATCCGGGTACCGGAAAAAATGAAGGGAGGTAGCGTCAGCGCCTCCCTTTATTTTTATGCACTGCGCTCCAATTATTTATCTGTGTCTATTCCTGAAATAGCTTGACAGATTTTGCGGATAAAAATGCAAAAAATGGAAGCACAAAAAGCAATCAGTTTAGCCACCAAACGGTGGATCGTTCGGGAGTTGGAAAACATACCGCAAGACGATGAAAATGGGTGAAATGAAAGTTTTGTGAAAAAAAGTTTCCGGGAAGTGTTTCTCCTTAATGAGGCCTTAACGTCCCGGTTGAAACCTTTTATGTTAAATCGCCTCCTGTCAATATTAATAACCGAAACTTCAACGATCTTTACCGCTTAGCAACAAATCAAAAATCATGAAATTAATGAACCGCATCTTTCTATTTTCTTTCCTGCTGCTCTTAGCTTTTTCCTGTAAAAAAGACGACCCCGTTAAGCCCGTAAATGACGTTGGCGGGCAGGATTCTGTTTATCAGCAATATGGAATGCCCTTCGCCAATGTGCCTGATAATGAAGACATTGTCATGTACGAAGTAAACCTTCGGGCTTTCAGCACAGGCGGCAACCTGCAGGGCGTCATTGCCCGGCTGGATGAATTGAAGGCGCTGGGCGTGAATGTGATCTGGTTGATGCCCATTCATCCCATCGGGACGATCCGGTCCGTGAATTCGCCGTATTCCGTGAAGGATTTTAAGGCCGTCAGTTCCGAATATGGCAACCTTGCAGATCTCAGAAAATTGACGGATGAAGCACATGCAAGAGGTATGGCCATCATGCTCGACTGGGTGGCCAATCACACAGCCTGGGATCATGCCTGGATCAGCAACAAAAGCTGGTACACGCAGGATGCAAACGGAAACATCATTCATCCGGCAGGAACCAACTGGCAGGATGTGGCAGACCTGAATTTTAGTAATGCTGACATGCGGCAAGCTATGATCGACGCTATGAAATATTGGGTGCTGGAAGCCAATGTGGATGGTTACCGCTGCGACTACGCCGACGGAGTGCCCTTCGATTTCTGGAAAGCAGCCATCGATACTTTGAGGGCAGTACCCGGCCGGAAAATTGTCATGTTGGCTGAAGGCGACCGGGACGATCACTTCAGCGCAGGCTTTGATCTGACCTTCAGCTGGAATTTTTACGGGGCCCTTAAAAACATTTTTAACGGACAACCCGCCGGAAATTTGCAAACCGTACACTTTAACGAATACAGCGATATTCCGGCCGGTAAGCACAAATTGCGCTTCACCACCAACCACGATGAGTCAGCCTGGGATCAAACGCCAATGGTCCTTTTCAACGGTAAAAAAGGAGCGCTGGCTGCGTCGGTCACGCAGATTTTCATGAGCGGTGTGCCTCTGATCTATACTGGCCAGGAGGTAGGGCGGGTCAGCAACGTGCCTTTTTTCAGCAAATCGCCGATTGACTGGAGCGCCAATCCCGACATGTTGGAGGCGTACAAGTCTATCCTGGGGGTTTATTCTTCAACGGCGGCTGCCCGGCGGGGGATGATAACGTTTTATCCGGCAAGCGATGTGGCCTGTTTTACCCGAACTTATCAGGGAGAGGAAATACTGGTACTGGTGAATGTCAGGGATGATGTTGTGAATTTTACTTTACCGGCCGGCCTGCAAAATTCTGCATGGATTAATGCACTTACCGGTGACGCGCTGACGCTGGGCGGGTCAGTCTCTTTCACGGCTTATCAATATTTGTTGTTGAAAAAACAGTAGGCGGATGCCGCCTGGTTTTGCTTTATCCTTTAAAAACAAAAAACAAACATGCCTCAAAACCTGCTTTTTTACTGCCGGCCGTTGCAGTTTTCACTAATCTGTTGTGCATTGGCGCTCTTTCATTCGGCCTGCACGAACACGCAGGGTCGTGAATTGCCTGCTCCCGCTCACGAAGTTATCGTGCCTCCCATTGACAGCCTGCATGGTTTGGATACCGCAGCTTTTGACCAATTGGTCAAAGCCCTTGGCGCCGGCGATTCAACCGGGCGTTGGCAGTCTATCACGATGCCGTATCCTGATGCGGCGGCCATATTGCCATTTCAGCGGGTGGTGGCATTTTACGGGAATTTTTATTCAAAACAAATGGGCATTCTGGGCGAATTGCCGGAAGCGGAAATGCTGGAACTGCTGCAAACTGAAGTCGCCCGTTGGGAGCAGGCTGATTCGCTGGCGCCTGTTTTACCTGCCATCCATTACATTGCCGTCACGGCGCAACAGGACCCCGGGCGGGGAAATAAATACCGGCAACGCATGCCCCGGGAGCAAATTGAAAAAGCTTTGACTTTAGCCAAAAAGATTGACGCCATCGTGATGTTGGATATCCAGGTAGGGTGGAGCACCTTGCAGGAGGAGTTGCCGGCTTTGGATACCTTCCTTTCGATGCCGAATGTGCATTTGGGGATCGATCCGGAGTTTTCCATGAAAACCGGCGTCCGGCCAGGCAAACAGGTCGGGACATTCGATGCGGAGGATATCAATTTTGCTGCGCAATATCTGGCCGGGTTGGTCAAACAACACCAGCTTCCGCCAAAGATTTTGGTCGTTCATCGCTTTACGAAGGGCATGGTCACCAATTATCAGGACATAAAATTGCTGCCGGATGTGCAGCTCGTCATGCATATGGACGGGTGGGGTGGCAGGGCCTACAAAAAAGCGACCTATCGGCAGGTCATTTATCCGGAGCCGGTGCAGTTCGCCGGTTTTAAAGTCTTTTACAAACACGACACCCGGAAGGTGAATGCCAAAACGGAAATGCAGCCGGAAGAGATACTGGAATTGGTGCCGAAGCCGGTGTATATCCAGTACCAGTGAACATGGAATGTTTTCGCCGACGGAATGCAAAGGCTTTTACGGCATACAGTGGAAATGTCTTCTCTTTTGATCGTATTGGTTTAACCCGGTCAAACCACCTCCGCCACCACAAAAATACTACCTCCGACATAGATCAGGTCGTTTTCCCCGGCTTTGCGTTTGGCAGCTGCGAGCGCATGGCGGACGCTGGCGTAGGTCTTACCTTTTAAACCAAAAGCTACGGCTGCCTGCCGCAGTACATTGGCGTCGAGGCCACGGGGGATGTTGGCTTTGGCAAAATAATAAGTTGCGTCAGTGGGCAGCAGGGCGAGCAGCTTGGCGGGCGGCTTGTCGTTGACTGTCCCGAGTACGAAGTGAAGTTTTTCGAACGTCATTTGTTTAAGGCCCTCCATAGCCATACGGATGCCGTCTTCGTTGTGAGCGCTGTCGCAGAGGATGCGGGGCTTAAGGCTGATGAACTCCCATCTTCCAAGGAAACCCGAATATTTTTTCAAAAAATAAAGGCCGTCAGTCACGTTAAGGCGGCCGGCCGGCAGCAGGGCAGGGTAGCGCTGCTCCAGTGTTTCGATGGATTGCAGGACGGTGGAAAGATTTTTCTGCTGGTAATCGCCGAGATGGTTGAGGGAGAGGCTTTCAAAAATGGTTTGCCCGTCTTTTTTTATTTCATACGTGGCGTGCGTGTCTGTTTTTTTGATCAAAACCGCTTTGAAATGCTGATCGGCGAAAACGATGGGCGCCTTTTCCGCACCGGCTTTTTGTTCAAAAACCGGCCGTGATTCAGGATGTGTTTCACCGATGACGACCGGGATACCTGGCTTGATAATCCCTGCTTTTTCACCGGCGATGAGCGGCAGCGTTTCTCCCAGCAAATTCATGTGGTCATAGCCGATATTGGTAATAATGCTGAGCAGCGGGGTAACGATATTGGTGGAGTCGAGCCGGCCGCCGAGGCCGGTTTCGACGATGGCGATGTCTACTTTTTCTTTGGCGAAATAATCGAATGCCAGTGCGACCGTCCATTCGAAGTAGGAGGGTTTAAGTGCTTCGCAAAACGTCCGGTGCTCGTCCACAAATTCCACGACCTGTTTTTTGGGAACGAACTGCCCGTCAATTTTCACCCGTTCCCGGAAATCCCGGTAGTGCGGCGAGGTGTAGAGGCCGGTTTTAAAACCACTGGCGGTAAAAATGGCGGCGAGCATGTGCGCAACAGAGCCTTTACCATTGGTGCCTGCGATGTGGATGGAGGGAAATTTAAGTTCAGGCTGGCCGAGGCGTTCGCAAAAGGCCCGGATGTTGGTCAGGTCTTTTTTAAATGCAGCCGGTCCGATGCGGTGGAACATCGGAAGTTGTGCGTAAAGGTAGTCCAGTGCTTGCTGATAACGGGATTTCAAAACGGTGATTGGCTTGTGATTAGGAATTGCGGGAACTGATTTCAAATCCCTTAACGAGCTGTTTCCATGGCCTGAATGGCTTCGGTGATTCCTTGCCTGAAGTGGTTGAGGGTGGTGAAAAACGGGGCGGTTTTTTGATTTTCAGGTTGATCTTTGAGGGTATAAAATTGATAGGCCGTGAAGTCGTTCAAGCGTTGGGATTGGCTTTTGAAAAGGCCGGAAGCCTGCTGGGCCAGAGGGTTTTCGTGAAATGTTTTTTGGGTGGATTTTATTTCACCGGCCATAATTTTTACAAGCTCGGTGCGGATATCTTCCATGCTTTGCAGCTCATTTTCCTGAAAGGCAGCCTCCAGACGAAGCAGGTAATTGTCAAAGTTTTCCAGTGTTCCCCTCCGCAGGTCGATTTGCTGCTCAGGCGTTAGTTCACGCTGTTTTTCCTGAGTGAATGCCATAAATGGTGTAGTTAGGACAAAAAATGCGAGAAGGATGCTTTGCGCTTTCATGAAAAATGGATTGTTTTATGTCTTATTCGTTCAATTGTGAACACCGCCAAAAATACACTGGCTGAGCATAACCTCCAACTGTTTAAATGTTTACTGAAAAACATTTCCCTGGATCTATCACTGGTGAAGAACTCGATGAGTACCTGCGCAAAGCATGGTATCGCATGGGGCAGGCTATTTTTACCTGCCATTTTTTGTTTTTTGAAGACAACCTGTATTCCCCTCTCTGGACCAGACTCCCGCTTAAAAATTACCGCTTCAGGAAAAGCCTGCGGAAGATCATGAATAAAATCCACCAGGATTTCAGGGTAGTTGTGCGGCCGGGTGTCATCGATGTGGAAAAGGAAGGATTGTTCCAGTATTACAAAGACCACTTTAATGGCCGGCTTTCACCAACGCTTACAGCCAGCCTGATGGACAATGTCGAGTATAACATTTTCTCTTCCTACGAGGTATCCGTTTACGACAGAAAACGCCTGATAGCGTTCAGCTTTTTTGATTTGGGTAAAAAAAGCCTGGCCAGTATCAAGGGTGTTTACGATCCGGATTATTCGTCTTACAGCCTTGGGCTGTTCACGATGTTGCAGGAAATTCAGTTCGGAATGGAGTTGGGTTACGACTACTACTATCCGGGCTATGTGGTGCCCGGCTATCAGCGGTTCGATTACAAGCTTCGCATCGGCAAGCCGGAGGAGGTAGAGTTTTACGATCTCAAATCAGGGGACTGGATCAAGTACCAGCATTTTTCGGAGGAACGGACTCCTGTAAAAGTTTTGAGTGAAAAACTGATGAAGTTGGGCCAGGCCTTGATGGAGGTGGGTATCAGTTGCCAGATTCTGTACTATCCGGCTTACGAGGCCAATATCTTTGGTTACGACAACGAGCGCTACCTGGAGTCGCCGCTGTTTCTCAATGTGTTCAGTAATGTTTTTCCACGGCCCCGCTTTATCGTTTACTACGATCTTTGGCGGGAGACCTATGTTTTTACCCATTGCATGCCGCTGGAAGATCTGGGTTTTTACTTCGAATATTCCATGCAATTCGACACGCTGGAAGCCCGTCATTTCCTGGATTTCATTCTTACAAAGTCAAAAATTGCAGAGACGAAAGACATAAATGAAATCAAGCTGGTGGCTTCGCATATTTCGAAATTGATCCGTCCACCGGGAGTGCGGGGTTTTTTGAAATGAGAGACGAGGTTAGGCTTTAGGGGAATTTTTATGTGTTCAGGGTTTTGGGTTTTACTTGAAAAGACACGAAATGCATTTATCTTTCTCCCTTAAAACCTTGAGCCCTGGCAAACTATGAAAGAAAACACACCGCACGACGATCTCTTTAAAGTTACATTTTCGATGCCTGCTGAGGTAGAGGCTTTTCTAAAAAACTTCCTGCCCTCCTGGATCGCTTCTCACCTTGATTTCAGCACGCTGAAAAAAGAGCCGGATTCATTCATCAATGAAAACCTGCGGCAGTATTTCTCCGATATTATTTATTCCTGTCAATGGAAAGACCGGGAAGGTAGCTTAAAACTATCGTTCCTGCTGGAGCATAAGAGTTACATTCCGAAGAATATTTTTATCCAGCTTTTGCGTTACCTGACCGAGGCTTACGACCATCAATACAAATCAAACGAGTTGCTTACACTGGTGCTGCCGATAGTTGTCTATCACGGAGAGGGTAAATGGAAAAAACGGAGTTTTGTCAGCTTTTTTGAAATGCCCGATCAGCGGTTTGAAAAATACATTCCACACTTTGATTTTGAATTGATCGACCTGAAGGATATTTCAGATGACCTGATCATCCATCAAAGCGCCAGTTTGTACCTGCGAAGTGCGTTTCTGGTTTTTAAGCACAAGAATGACAAGGAGTTCATAGAACAATTCTCACAGGAGATTTTTATATTTGTCGAAGAGGAAATGGACGAGGCCCGGAAATTATTCTTCTTGCGCAGTCTTTTGACTTACATTTTTCAGGCCTTTCGTTACGAAGGGAAAGAATTTCAGGATTTCACTAAAAAATTACCTAAAATGATCGAACCAATTGCCGGCAGCTTATGGAATACTCTGATACAGGAGGGTATGGAAAAAGGTATGGAAAAAGGTATGGAGGTCGGTATAGAAAAAGAACGTATGATCTCTCACCTTGAAGAAAAGATAAACCTGCTCGTCAAACTCATTATCAAAAATTTCAATGAAGAAACCATTGCTGATATCAGTGGGCTTAGCCTGGCATTCGTCCGGGAATTCAGAAAGAACAGTGCTGATAAAAAAGTGGAAGGCCTGCGCTCATCCATTACCACTGCCAGAACTTTGCGAACACCTCAAGCAGTTGAACAGTATCTGGTGAAACAGCTGAAGCAGTTTGGATTTTCCCTGTCAGTTTTAAGTTCTTACTTTGGTAAAACGGAGAAGGTATTGGAGCAAATACTGGATCAAAGGTGATTGCTCAGATACCTTTAAAGGCCCGCCCTATAAATTGCTGATCACCGGGAAAATATGTTCTCAAATCCTTTTCGCCGCTAACCCTACACCTCCATTGCCTCTTCCATCTGCACTTTGTTGTAATTCAGTTTTTTATCAAGCCGGTAATTGTCGAGGCGGTTGTGGTAGAAATACAACAGCTTGAAATCCTGGCTGGCAAGCTGGCCTTTTTGATTAATAACCAACGGCTTTTCAACATGATAAACGCCCAGCTTGCGTACGCCGTCTTTGATCAGGTCGTCCACGTCGAACATGATTTGCCTTGATAGCTTGATTCTGCCTTTTTCCCGCATATCAATCAGTTCATCCTTCAATTGTCCGACAACTTCCCGCATGGCATCCATCGGAAAAATGTAGTCGTCCGGTGGCAGGCGCAGGACGCCGAAGAGATCAAGGCCGGGGTTTTCCTTTCTTAAAATAATGAAAGCAGCATAAGCGACCACGTGGCTGGTCAACACGATATTTTCCTTGTGGTAACGTTCGACGATGCGGTCGGCCAGCATGATGGTGTACTCCGATTCCCGTTGCAGGTTTTCAGTCACTTCGCCATCAGTCAGGAAGTAGTCCCTCACGTTAATCGGGTTGCCTAAACGGTCGGTACTGTTGCCGTTTTCATCCACAAAGTTACCGAGTACGTCCAGCGGTTTACCGAAGGAAAGCGTAATCTCCGAAGGTTGTGAAAAGAAATTCCAGCCGAACTTCAGCAGTTTTCGAAGGCTGTAAAACTCATCCCTCGACTTGATGTAGCGCTCACGTCCAATCCTTTGCAGGTGCTGTTCGATGAGGTATTTCGCTTCCAGCACGACGTGGTAACTGAGGATAAGCGGCACGATGAATATTTTCTCGGAGCGGCCTTGCTGGTAAATGGCCCGCTGGGCCTCCATGGCCGTACCGAGCAGTCCCATTTTGAGCTTATTTTCCAGAGCACCGGACCGGCTGCGGGTGCCTCCCGGAAAAAACAGACTGTTCGTTCCCCGCTGAATAGACAGATTGGACATGGCCTTCAGGGTTTCGAGATAAACAGGGTTTTTCTTCCGGCGATCCACCCGGTAAGCGCCGAGGCGGTTCATGAAGTAGGCGGTGTAGCCGGTATTGTAGAGGTTCAGGCCGGCGCCGTAAGAGAAGGACGGAAGGCCTGCGATGGTATCCAAAGCATACCCGATGAGAATGGAGTCGAGGTTGCTGGAGTGCGTCGGTACGATGATGACGGTGCCTTTGGTCATCAGTGAACGCAGTTTTTCTACTTCGCCTTTGGTCAGCAGACGTTCGTAAACTTTGTATTTTCTACCGAAAATCCGCTTCATGTTCCGGCCGGCAGCCGTGTTGAGCAGGCGGTTGAAGAATACTGTTAAAAATGTGCGGGCAAACAGAAACGTGGAGATGCGAAAGGTTCCGACAATCTCTTCGGAATAGCGGTGAATGATGGTGCGCAAGACAGACTCCGCAGCGGATTTGGCTTCCTCTTCAGAAGGTTGCGGGGATTTGCCGAGCAGTTTGCGGCTCATTTTTTTCCAGAAGGCATACTCATTGGGCGGGTCTACTTTCCAGGGTTCTTCTTTGATCCGGATACGTTCCAGATAGATCGTGGAGGCAATGATGTCGTGAATTTCATCGCCATGCAGCTTCAGCAGGCGTTTGTAGGTGAAGCTGTCAATTTCCTCCACGAAATTCTTGCGATCGGCCAGTAATTTATAGATCGGCCATTCTTCCATATCCGGAAAGACGTGAGGATAGATTTTTGAACCTTCTGCCATGGCTACCGTTCGATTTTTAGATTTGATTAGGTCACTTTGTTCAATGCCAAAAAACAAAAAATCCTATTTGTCAGGTACGATTTTATTCAGATCACTGATGAAATCAATGATGTCGTCTCTGCCAATGTTATGCTCGGATGAGGTGATAAATTCCTGCGGTAACTCACTCCAGAATTCCAGCAGCGATTTGCGAATAGCTGCCAGGTTACTGGCCAGTTGATTTTTGGTCAACTTGTCCACTTTAGTGTAAGTGAGCACAAAAGGAATCCGGTTTTCACCGAGCCAGTTGATGAATTCCCGGTCGAGGTCCTGCGGAGGCACATTGGCGTCGATCAGTACAAAAGCACATTGCAAAGTCGGGCGGCGGAGCAGGTATTCTGAAATCATGCGGCCCCATGTTTTCCTCCTTTTCCGGGCAGTCTTGGCGTAGCCGTAGCCGGGCAAATCCACCAGGTACCAGCTTTCATCCATCTGGTAAAAGTTGATGGCCTGCGTTTTACCGGGTTTTTTCGAGACGTGCGCAAGTCCTTTTCGTTCGCAAATTGTATTGATCAATGAGGATTTGCCCACGTTCGAGCGGCCGATAAAAGCATATTCGGGCAGTTTTGCTTCCGGGCAAAGTTCGTATTGGGGAAAGCTCCCCATGTATTTCGCATCAATGATATCCATGCCGCTTGTTTTTTGGTACAAAATTTTACGTGATCAGGGTCAGGGCGTCAGCATTTGGCCTCCGGCCGCAAATGTAACTCAATTTGGTGTATCTGCCGCTTCTGCTGTCCACAGCTCTTAAGGAATGGTAAAGTATTCGTTAAAGCGAGTTAACAGGTAGGGGAAATTTATTCGGCTGTACATCATTTTGAAAAATTGCATCGTTTAACAGATCTATCATCAAAACCATATCACCATGAAAAAATTAGCATTTTTAGTAATTGCGCTTTTGTTTTTTACGATGAACTCAGAGGCACAAATCCGCTACGGTCTGCGGGCAGGCTTGAGTTCCATGAATCTGAATAAAGAATCCGTTCAGTCTGACGGCGTCAAAATTGCCATCCAGGATGCCGACTACGGCTTCCACTTTGGCGTGTTTGCCAGAGCTTCCCTCACCGACCGGATATACCTTCAGCCTGAATTGTTGCTGAATTCGTCCACCGTTAATTTTGCTGTCACTGACTTTCAGAGCGGCCTGATGGACAAAGTTTTAAGCGAAAAATACCGCAACCTCGACATCCCGCTCATGCTTGGATTCAAGCTCGGTCCGCTTCGTTTGGAAGGTGGGCCGGTAGGTCATGTTTACGTGGCCAGCAAATCGGAAATCGAAGATGAAGTTTCCGGTTACGAAAAAAGATTCAATGACTTTACCATGGGCTACCAGGCTGGCGTGGGCCTCGACATCTGGAAAATCCTGGTGGATCTCCGCTACGAAGGAAACTTTACCAAGTTCGGCGAGCACATGCGCATCGGTGGCAATGACGTGAAGTTCTCCGACGCTCCCACCAGATGGGTGCTGACGGCGGGATTCTCGTTTTAAGAAATTAGAATATCAGGATATTGAGATATTGGTGTCCCGTCCCAATATCCCGAAATGGAATGCGGTGTTGTAGCTGCATTCCATTTTTTCATTAAAAAAACTACCTTCATCGCTGCGGGGGTACAACCCCGGCAGCGTTTGCCGGCACCTTATTTTTGTAACTTGAAATCGAACTGCATCAATGACTAACTACCAGATTGGCATGACCGAGGCGGAACTCGTGCAATCCTGTTTGGCAAAAGACAGACTGGCACAGAAAAAACTGTACGACAAGTACAAGAAGGCTATGTACACGCTCGCCTACCGGATTACGGGAGATTTCGAGGAAGCCAATGATGTGTTGCAGGATGCTTTTGTCAAGGTCTTTCGGGGCTTGTCGTCCTTCCGGGCGGAGTCTACGCTGGGCGCCTGGATTAAGACCATCGTCGTGCGAACAGCATACAGCCATTTACGTAAAGACAAAAAGTTTTTCGAATCGGTGGATGACCTGCCGCCCGGTGCGCAGGTCGATTGGGGCCATTACCTCGATGCCGAATACCTCGAAAAGGCAATACTCTCCCTGCCGGACGGCTACCGGACGGTTTTCACCCTCGTCGAAGTGGAGGGCTACAGCCATAAAGAAGTGGCGGCCCTGCTCGGCATTTCCGAAGGAACCTCCAAATCGCAGTTGTTTTATTCCAAAAAACGGCTCAGGGAGATTTTGAAGGATGAGGTTTGAGAGGTTGAGAAGGTGAGAGAGTGAGAGGGTGAGAGGAACGGATTTTAAAATTCACAGCAATGAAAGAGCATAACAAAAAAACATTGGTAGAAGCGCTTTCCTCGCTCAAGGAGCATCAGCCGCCGGATGATCTCTGGATGAAAATTGAGGACGAAATCAGCGGGGAACGAGCGGACCACATTCCTTCAGCTTTGCTGAAGTCGCTGCCGCAATACGAGCCGCCGGCCAATGTCTGGGATCGCATCGAACAGCAATTGTCCGCACCGGCGAAGGGCAAATTGGTGGCGATGCGCTGGAAACAGGCGCTGGCAGTGGCAGCTTCACTGGCTTTGTTGCTGGTGGCTTACTGGCAGTTGAATAAAACTTCAACCATCCAACCGGATAACGTGACTATCAGTTATTCGGAAGAAACTGTAGACCCGCTGCTGCTGGAACATGACTGGGACGAAGACGAGGAGGTGTTTCAGGAATACCTGGCCATTTGCGAAGGAAAAAAATACATCTGCGAACAACCGGAATTCCGGCAAATGCAGCAGGAACTGGAAGAACTCACTTCCGCCAAGGAAGAACTGAAAGAAGCCGTCGGCGCCTTTGGCTCCGACCCTGAACTGATCACACAAATCAAGGAAATTGAATTGGAAAGAACCGGCATTTTGAAGAAAATGATGGTCATGTTGATTTGATGGTGTGTTCGGGTATTTGCCTGGTTGAGCCTTCAGACACGCAAACACCCGAATACACAAATCCGTATTTGAAATGAAAAATATCCTGAAGTTTTTATTGCCATTGTTTTGCCTGCCCGTTTGCTCAGGGCTTGCCGCACAAACCACTTTTCAGGTGGTGACCAAAACGGTGGAAAATACCTTCCCCTACCTCAACGGTAACGAGGTGAACATCGACGGGGAAAAAGCGGAAATCCTGGTGGAAACCTGGAGCCGCAACGAGGTGAAGGTGGTCGTGGAAATCATTGCGAAGCACCCTGATAAAAAAACGGCCCAGGCCGACCTCGAAATGATGGTCTACACCTCCGAGCAGCACGGCAAAAAGTTATACTTCCGCAACTATGTGAATGTGCCGCAGGGCAAGAAAAAGCCGGTGTCCGACCTCAAAGCAATTTACACCATCATCCTCCCGGAAGATTGTCCGGTTTATCTTAAAAACAACTACGGCCTCACCCACGTCAGCAACCTGACGAGCGCCCTGCGCATCAACAGCGAGTTTTCAAAAATAGGACTGGAAAATCTGCGGGGAAAGATCGGCATCAGCACCCGCTTCGGCGATGTGGAAGGGAAAGATATCGACGGCGACGTCACGATCAACTCCCGGCGCTCCGACCTGACACTGTACGACATCAAAGGCACCTGGAATATCAATTCGCAATACGGCGTGCTGAAGTTTTTTACCAATCCTAGCCCTGAATTGCTCAGCCTGAACATCGACGCCGAAAAGTCGGACGTCTATTTCTTCGATCCTAAGCCGAACTTTTACGGCTACACGCTCACCGCCCACTACGGCAATATCTCCGTGCCGAACAACCTGAAATTCAACTACCTCGAAAATACCGACCAGCTGAAGAAAGCCATTTTCTCCTCCAAAATCGGCTCCTCCAACATTTCCATCAAAATATCTTTCGGAGACATCACGATCAGAAACCCTTGATTTTAATTTTTAATGGTTAATGAGTAATGGTTAATGGTGCGCACGCCATTAACCATTAACCATTACTCATTAACAATTAACCATTAATTATTCCCAAACGGTATTTTCACGCCGAAGCCGAAGGTGGCGATGGGCAACACATCCTGCCGGGCGGCACTGATGTTGTAGATGCCCGCATCAAAGCCGAACTTCGTTCGTTTGCCGAACATGATCCCCGCATTTCCGCCGAAATAATTCAGGGAGCCGGTGAAATCCCCGGCAGCGAATTGGGCAATATACCTGGGGGCAATGTAAATGTCCACTTTCTCCGAAGGGTGGAAGGAGAAAAACAGCGGAATCTGTACATTCCAGAGCGCCGCCACCAGTCCGAAGGTGCCTACGCCAAAACCGGCCGCTACTGCCACAGGCGATTCACGGTCGCCGATGAACTGGTATTTGGCATCCAATGCCACGTTGAAGTTCGTATTCAAACGAAGACCGATGTCCAGCTTTTCGATGACCCCGTAGCGTCCGCTTACCTCAATGTTTGGGAAGAAAAAATTCTCCACGTCCGTCGTGTCGTTGTTGTCGAAGTCAAATTCCGGCGTTTGTGAAACATTCAGCGAAGCGATCAATTCGCCGTTGCCTTCACCAACCGTGCGGGCAGTCTGGTAGCCGGTCAGCGAAGCGCAATTGGAGAAAGAAAGGCCCACAGCAAGCACAGCGGCCAGATAAAAGAAAGTTTTCAGATTCATAAAAGGGTATTTTAATGATGATTAAATGACTGTTTGAAATCTCTCATCCCTCATTCCTCCTCCCTGTTCAACAACCTCACCATCGACCGTGCGACCCTCCCGGAAGCGCCTGCTTCGCCCAGCTTTTGCCGGAGCTCATCGTAACCGTTCAGGATATTTTGCCGGTTAGCTTCGGTGAGAATGTTAGACAGTTCGAACCGGAGGTTTTCCACGGTCAGGTTCTCCTGGATCAGCTCTCTGACCAATTCCCTGCCAATAATCAGGTTGACCAGTGAAATGAATTTCAACTCTTTGCTGACCAGCCATTTAGCCAGCCAGTAAGATATCCGCCCGCCTCGGTAACAAACGACCTGCGGAACCCTGAACAGCGCAGTTTCGAGGGTAGCCGTGCCGGAGGTAACGAGTGCAGCGGTGGCATGCCGGAGCAGGGCATAGGTTTGGTTTTCCACGATTTTCAGATCACCGGCAGCCGGCAGCACCTCCTGGTAAAAGGCAGTATCCATGGAAGGGGCTCCCGCCACCACGAACTGATAGCCGGGAAAACCGGGCGCCAAAGCAGCCATGACGGACAGCATGCCCCGGATCTCCTGTCGGCGGCTGCCGGGCAGCAGGGCGATGATGGGTTTGCCTTCCGTCAGGTTGTTTTTTTGAAAAAAATCGGGCCGGGCAGGTTGCGTATCCACCACATCGAGCAGGGGGTGGCCTGCGTACTCCACCTCCACGCCGTGTTTTTCATAAAATTCCTTTTCAAATGGCAGAATCACGTACATGCGCTCCACGGCATCCCGGATGATTTTGACCCGGCTGCTGTGCCAGGCCCACAGCTGCGGACTGATGTAGTAAAATACCCGAAGACCCTGCTGTCTGGCCCATTTCACCATGCGAAGGTTGAAGCCGGGATAGTCGATGAGAATCAGGGCATCGGGCCGGAAGCTAAGGATGTCGCTCTTGCATGTCCGAAAGTTCCGGCGGATGGTAGACAGGTTTTTCACCACCTCCACAAATCCCATGAAGGCCAGTTCACGGTAGTGTTTCACCACCTCGGCGCCGGCGGCAGCCATCAGGTCGCCTCCCCAGCAGCGCACTTCGGCGGCGGGGTCTTCCGCACGCAGAGCTTTGACGAGGTTGGAGCCGTGCAAGTCGCCGGAGGCTTCACCGGCGATAATGTAATATTTCATAAACGACTGGTTTTCAGTTGTGCGATGGAGGATTTTGACGGATGTTTCAGCATGGATGATGGATTTTGAGGGGCAAAGCCGTACTTTCGGCCCTGAAATTTTTGCCAAAGTAAAACCAAGTTTTCATGCAGACCAAAGAAGTTCACTATTCCGATTACCTTCAACTCGATAAAATTCTCGGCGCACAACAGCTGGAGAGCGACCTGAGGGGCGCCCATGCCCACGACGAGATGTTGTTCGTCATCATTCACCAGGCGTATGAGTTGTGGTTCAAGCAGATTTTATTTGAAATCGAATCCATCGGCGATATCATGAGCAAGCAGGTGATCAACGACAATTCGCCTGACCTGCAAACCATCGTACACCGCATGAACCGCATTGCGACCATCCTGCGGGTGGCCGTGCATCAGATTGATATCATGGAAACCATGACGCCTATGGATTTTCTGGATTTCAGGAACTTCCTGCGGCCGGCCTCAGGCTTTCAGAGCTGGCAGTTTAAAATTGCGGAAGCTCGCCTTGGCCTGCGTTACTCTGAGCGGCACGCCCAGCAGTATTACCTGTCGCAACTGCGGCCGGAGCATGTGGAACTGATCAAAAACTCGGAGCAGAAACCTTCGCTGCTCGATCTCGTGAATACCTGGCTGGAGCGCATGCCGTTTTTTGATGAAAAGGAAAACTGGCAAAACTACCACTCGAATTACCCGCAGGCCAACGTCGACCTGCATCCTTTCTGGCAGGATTACCGGATGACTTACCTGAACAGCCTCATGCCCAACGAGCGCCATAACATCCGCTTTTTTGATGAAACGTTTTTCCCTGAAAACCCGGACGCCGAACGGCGCCTCAGCCCGAAAGCCTGCCGGGCTGCGCTTTTCATCAAACTCTACCGGGGTTACCCGATGCTGCAATTGCCGTTTCAACTGCTCAACTACCTCCTCGAAATCGACGAGCAACTTTCTACCTGGCGTTATCGCCACATGAACATGGTGCACCGCATGATCGGTACCCGCACGGGTACGGGCGGTTCTTCGGGTAAGGAATACCTCAAAGGGGCGTTGGATAAACACTATATTTTCAAGGAGATAGCTGCTTTGACGAGCTTTTTGATCGAACGGCAAAACTTGCCGGCCATCCCGGCTGCACTGGAGGCGAAGCTGGGTTTTTAGAAGGATTGAGGGATTGAAGGATTGGAGGATTGGAGGATTGGAGGATTGAAGGATTGAGGGATTGAGGGATTGGAGGATTGGAGGGGGGCTCCCGCAGATTTCGCAGATTGCCGCAGATCTTTTTTTGTGAAATGCTAAAATCTGCGGCAATCTGCGAAATCTGCGGGAGACAGTCTTTGCATTATTTTAAAAGATATACTTCCCGAATAAAACGATCCACACGACGACCCACAACGTGATCATGACTACCAGCCCTCTGACGGTGTCGTGGAGGTATCTTTTCTGGTAAAAATTGAGGGCGAAAGCACAAAGCGCAATGGCGAGTACCCCGCACGTCCGTTCCCGGAACATGGGACGGAAACCTTTGGAACTCATCCAGCCCAGGGCGTCCAGGCCTTCAAATATTCCAAAGAAAAGGGCATAGCCCAGAGCGGGCAGCAATAATCCTATCAAAAGGCCGAGTATGATTGAATTCTTTTCCAAACGAATGAGGGTAATGATGAATGATGAACGATGAATGATGAACGTTGCTACCGTTCATCATTTATCATTCATCGTTCATCGTTAATAACGTTTTTTCCAGGGATTTCAGCGGGGCGATGGCTTTGTAGCTCGTCAGGTCGTGGCCGGAAGGGACGACGGAGAGGTAGCCGTTTTCCAGCGCCCAGACGTCGGTGTCTTCGTCGTGGTCCTGGTTCATGAAATCGCCGGTGAGCCAGTAGTATTTCTGGCCACGGGGATCGATGGATTCCACGTAGCGCTCGATCCAGCGGGCTTCGGCCTGCCGGCAAATCCTGATGCCTTTGATTTCTTCGGTGGGCAGGTTGGGAATGTTCACATTGAGCAGCCGGGAGTGCTGAATGCCGTGTTCCAGCACATGTTCCATGATCTGCCGGATGAAAGGCTTGGCCTGTTCGAAGTCGGCATCCCAGGAGTAATCGAGCAGGGAAAAACCGATGGAGTTGATACCTTCCAGGGAAGCTTCCATGGCCGCCGACATGGTGCCGGAGTACAGGATATTGATGGAAGCATTCGAGCCATGGTTGATGCCGGACACACAAAGATCGGCTTCCCGCTGATGCAGCACGATATGCTTGCCGAGTTTCACACAATCCACGGGCGTGCCGCTGCACTCCCAGGCTTCCAGGCCTTCGAAGAGTTTCACTTTTTTTAAACGGAGCGGATCTTTCAGCGTGATGGCATGCCCCTGTCCCGACTGCGGGGAGTCCGGAGCGACAACGATGACGTCGCCCAGTTCACGGGCTACTTCTACCAGCGCCTTCAGGCCGGGGGCGTTGATGCCGTCGTCGTTGGTAACTAAGATTAATGGTCTGTGCTTCATGAAGGATAATTGAAGGGGCAAATGTAGGAAATATTCATTGCCGGAGGCTACAGCCCCACAGCCTCAAATGCCGGCTGCCGGGCCTGAGTAAGCGATTGCAGGAACATTTTCAGCGCCTTGCGCTTGCCGGCGTCGAGGCGGTAGCTGATGTTTTCGGTGAAATATTTCGACAGATCGAAGCCCGGCTGCGGCGAGGGCAGCAGGAACATCAACTGCGGTATCAGGTCGATGCCCGATTGCAGGGCCTGGTTGAAGCGGGCGATAAATTCCTCCGGCAGCTGCCGGTTGCTGACCCAGGCAGCGAATACGAACGGCAGCCCCGAATATTCCATCCAGGCTTCGCCGAGATCGTAAACGAAAGGGTAGCGACCTTCCAGCCCGATAGCCCGGTCGCCGATGATGAGGGCGCCGGTCGTGCCGCTGATTTTATCCTCAAAACCCGGCCTTGCCGGCAACAGGGCAGGGGAGAGGCGCCAGTGTTTTTTCAGTAAAACTTTAACCAGCTCCACGGAAGTGCGGGAGTGGTAATCGAGGTAAAGATGCGTCAGTTCTTCGATCGGCCTTTCGCTGAAAACGCAAACCGTTTTCACCGTGCCCTCCGTGCCGATGCAGTAATCGGAAATGATATGCGGCGTCTGCATTTCAGGAATGACAGCCACGGGTACCAGTCCCATGTCCGCTTCGCCGGTTGAAAGCTTCCGGGCGCACTCGGAAGGTATGTCCAATTGTAAATCTATCTCCTCAGCAAGGCCGCTTTTGAAAATGCCGTACAAAAACGGCTTCGTATTCAAATAGCTGACAGCAGTGACTTTTAGCTTCATTTGAAAGGATTGGAGGATGGGAGGATTGAAGGATTGGAGGTGGGCAAAAGCCTTCAATCCTCCAATCCCTCAATCCTCCAATCCTCAATTAACGACAGGCAGGGCAACGTAGCCCTTGAACTGCGTATCTTCTTCGAACACCTCGTCCGTATAATCTTTGATAACGTTGTAGAGCGTGTCCCGTTCGATGGGGCGCCGGCCTACCTGGCGGATCAGGTTCACCAGTTCCCGGGTGCTCATGGCCGGGTTTTGCTCCTCGGAGCCGGCCATGGAATAAATCTTGGTAGTATCATCGATGGTACCGTCGATATCATCCACGCCGCAGGACAGCGACAGCTGCGCAATGTTCCGGCTGATCATCGGCCAGTAAGCCTTTACGTGGCTGAAATTGTCGAGGTAGATACGGCTGATGGCGTAATTCCGCAGGTCTTCGATCACATTCACTTCGGGCAGGTGCGACATCTGGTTGTCCTGGTTGCGGAACTTCAGCGGGATGAACGTCTGGAATCCGCCCGTCCGGTCCTGCAACTTGCGCAGCTCCTCCAGGTGATGGATGCGGTGCTCGTAGCCTTCCACGTGACCGTAGAGCATGGTGGCGTTGGAACGTCCGCCGAGCTTGTGCCACTCCTCATGGATTTGCAGCCACTGATCGCCGGTGCATTTATCCGCAGCGATCTGCAGTCGAATGTCCGGGTGAAAAATCTCAGCGCCGCCGCCCGGCATGGAATCCAGCCCGGCCTCTTTCATGATCTTCATGCCTTCGGCGTAGCTGACCTTGGCTTTTTTGAAAATATAATGGTACTCCACTGGCGTCAGCGCCTTCACGTGAAGGTCGGGCCGGTGCGCTTTTATTTTTTGAAAAAACTCGGCATAAAACTGCAAGTCGTATTGCGGCAGCACACCTCCCACGATGTGGACCTCCGTCACCGGCTGTCCGTCGTACTTCTTCACGATGTCCATCATGTCTTCCAGCGTGTACTCCCAGCCCTCGCCCCGTTTTTTGATCAGGCGGGAGTAGGAGCAAAACTTGCAATCGTACACGCAGACATTCGTGGGCTCGATGTGGAAGTTGCGGTTAAAAAAAGTATCGTCGCCGTGCATCCGCTCCCGGATGTGATTGGCGAGAGAAGCCACGAACCCCAACTCGCCTTCCCGGTAGAGTAAAATCCCCTCGTCCGGCGTGATGCGTTCCTGGTTAAAAACTTTCTCTGCGATGCTGCGCAATTCCGGTTTCAACGCCGGATCTTGCAGCAGGAATTCGATTTTTTCGTTACTGATCATCTATTTTGCATTTTTGCGGGCGTAAAGGTAACAGTAATCTAAACTTTCAGTTTTATTTGAAAGGTAATTTTAGATGGCTGGATTGTTTGATGGTTGGATGGCTGGATTGTTTGATTGTTTTTCTGGGAGCGTACGCCCCTGACCCCTAAAGGGGAACCACACGGGGAAGCTCGCAGGTATGCAGCCCCCCATCCTCCCGAGTGAATTCGGGACAAGAATTAAAGGGAAGCCACATCGGGAAGAGCGTGAGAATCTCTGGATGAAATAATGCGACGCCCCTTTAACCATCAAACAATCAAACCATCAAACCATCCAACCATCCAACCATCAATGCTATCCATCCTCCTTCCCATCTACAACTTCGACATCCGGCCGCTGGTCATGGACTTGCAGGCGCAGTGCAGGGATTGCGGTGTGGAGTATGAAATCGTTTGTTTCGACGACGGATCGGCGGAAGGTTTTAAAATAAAAAACCGGGAAGTGGCGCAGCTGGAAAAGGTAACCTACCGGGAACTGCCGCACAACCTGGGGCGCTCGGCCATCCGGAATGCGCTGGGAAGGGCGGCCCGGTATCCCTGGCTGCTGTTGATGGATTGCGACAGCAAAACTGTTTCGCCGCATTTTATCAAAAACTACCTCGACCACCTGCAACCCGGTTCGCTGGTGTATGGCGGCCGGTGTTATGCCCCGCATCCGCCCGATGATCCGGCGCTGTATTTTCACTGGCACTACGGCACGCACCGGGAGTTCATGACCGCAGCGCAACGCAGCCGGTCGCCGTGGCATCATTTCATGACCAATAACTTTGTGATACCCAGACAGCTGTTGCTCGATATTTTATTTGATGAAACCCTCACGCAGTACGGCCACGAGGACACGCTCTTCGGCATGGAACTGAAGCAAAGGCAGATTCCAATCATCCACATCGACAATCCGCTGGAACACATCGGTCTGGAACCGGTGGATGTGTTCCTGAAAAAAACCGAACAGGGGATCGAAAATCTGCACCTGCTCTGGCGGCAGGGTAAACCCATCGAAACGAAGCTGCTGCGTGTTTTTATAAAATGTAAAAATTGGGGACTGACCTTCCCGCTCTTCCTCTTCTTCCGCCTTTTTAAAAACCGGATGGCCGCACAGTTGCGCTCCGGCGCTCCGAGTCTGAAGGTGTTCGATCTGTACAAGCTGGGCCTTTTGGCGAGTAGGCGAGTAGGCCGGTAGGCGAGTAGGCGAGTAGGCCGACAGACTGATTTTCAATTGTTTAATGCCGGGTTTTCGTAAGCCGGGACTGTTTAAAATTTTGCAGTCTTACCCTCTTTAAGGTGAAATGGACTGGTGCAAACTTCCTTCGCTTCCGGTAGGCCGGGTTATCATACCCGGCGATGCCTTGAAAGAGTCGCCGGGTGCCAGTGTAGCGGCTTGTATCATAGCAAAGAGCCTCCTGCGATGCCTTAAAAGAGTCGCCGGGTGCCAGTGTAGCGGCTTGTATCATAGCAAAGAGCCTCCGGCGATGCCTTAAAAGAGTCGCCGGGTGCCA
>JASBVF010000007.1 GCA_030147525.1 Bacteroidota bacterium | reverse complement strand
TTTAGACAACGACCTGAAAGCCTCAGACGACGACCTAAAGGCTTTAGGCGATGACCTGAAGGCTTTAGCTGATTTTACGACAAAAACAATCATTTATCAACCTTTATTTTTTTTGGTATCCGGGGAACCAAATTGTCTGGTACCAACTCATTTTTAAATTTAGCAACTATGGTTAGATTTAGAGTAGATCGTAAATTTCTTACTAAAAAAGATTCCGATCTGATTGATTTTCTGGGCATTATCGGCTCCAATATCAGCACGAAGCCGGCATTTTCAAGCATAGCGACCAAAGGCACTCAACTGCTTACTATGAATGAAATCTTTGAAACGAATTACACTGCCGTGCTGGAAGGGGACCGGCGCAAAATTTCCATGCGGGATAAAGCAAAAGTAGAATCGCTTGTCCTTGCCAGAAATATTGCCGACGATGTAAACGATTTGGCTGACGGCGATCAATCTGTCATTGAAGAAGCAGGTTTCAACTCTGTAAGCGAACCAAGTAAAGACAGGCCGATGGGCTCTACAACATTGATTTCTGTAGAATACTTAAGCGGTCTTTATATGCTCCGGTTACGCTGCAAAAAAGCCGATCGTGCGGTTGACTATCAGATTGACGTTTCGACCGACAATATTACCTGGGAAGAGGGTATAGATTCCATGCCGCTTACTCTTTTTAAAATCAAATGGAAAAAACCAAAAGGGGCCTATTTCATTCGCATTTGCCCTCGTGACCGGAATGGCAATCGTGGAACGCCTTCTAATTTTTTACCCGTTACCATCTATTGAGCTGCCTGTAATGCTTAACAGAAGATTAAAACGGGACATTAAAGCGCTGGTATTCAATGCTTTAATGTCCCGTTTTTTAATGTCACGATATTCCACAATCCGAATACCGGCCCCGGCAGCAGAAAAACATACCACCACATCGCCGGTATTTTTCCTTGTAAAAACGTCAGGAGTTGAATGCTGAAAATGGTGAGCGCAAAGCCGATACAGTTCACGATGGTGAGCGCCGTACCGACGTAAATCTTCGGCGCCGTGCGTGCCACGACAGTCGAAAACTGAGGACTGTCGCCCACCACGGTGAAGCCCCAGACGAGCAGCGCCGCCACGAACAGCCATTTTGACCAAAAGAAAAACAGCGGCGATAGCAGGCAGCACAGGCCGGAAATGAGCAGCATCCAGTACGCCACCTTCGGGCTGCCTTTTTTCATCGAAATATACCCGCCCGCCACGCAACCCAGCCCTCCTGCGGCTATGATGAGAAATGACCACAGCGGAACGTTGAGGTTCTCACCGTGCATTTCATTAAAACCGGCCAGCATCAACGGCACGAAAGCCCACATGGCATACAGCTCCCACATGTGCCCAAAGTAGCCGAACGCCGCCGCCCGGAATTCGCCGAAGCGGAAGATTTGCGGGATGGCGTTCCACTCGAAACGGGGCGCAGGCCGCCGGTTTGGCCCGTCGCCGACGGTGAAAAACAGCAGCAGCCCGCCCAGCACAGCCAGCCCGGAGGTCGCCAACAGGATCGTGCCCCAGGGCAACGAAGCGGAAGTCGCTTTCAGCAAGTGCGGGAAAGCCGTGCCCAGCACCAGCGCCCCGACGAGGTAGCCCAGCGCTTTGCCCAGGCCTTCGGTGAACCAGTCGGCTGAAATTTTCATCCCCACCGGATAGATGCCTGCCAGGAAAAAACCGGTGAGGAAACGAAAGCTGAGCAAGGACGCCAGCCCCGTTGCAAACCAAAAAACGCAGAGATTGAAAAATGCCCCCGCCAGCGCCGAGAACAGGAAAACTTTGGAAGGTGAAAACCGGTCAGCGATGGACAGCACGGCAAAAACGAGCGTGCCGGTGATGAAACCCAACTGTACCGCCGAGGTGATGTTGCCGACAGCGCCGGCTTCCAGTTGCAGCGCTGCCTGGAGGTCGGCGGCAATGGCATTCCCGGCAAACCAGAGGGAAGTGCCGGCGAATTGCGCAAAAACAATGATTGGCAAAACGTGAAGAGGTGCCGAATTTTTATTGGTCATAGGCGTTCAAGTATGCGCAAATGTGCTGAATTTAAAGTAGTTTTGGAGCGGTTTTAAACAATTAATGACTGTGCCCGCCGGGTATTTCCCCAAAGTTTTTAAAAAAATGAAAGCATGAAAATTATGCCTTTGTTCCAACCTGTTTGCTTTTTGACAGCCGTCTTTTCGGTTTTTCTTTTTTGCCAATGCAGCCAACCGGCACCTGAGCAAAGCCTCTTCGACAAATTTTACGATGAAAAACCGGTGCAACTAACGGTCGAGGCAGACCTTGCCTCGCTGGTAGCCGATCCTGCGCCGGACGACTGGCAAGCGGCCGGTCTTGCACTGCAAAAACCGGACGGCGAAGCGATCCGGTTCGACGGAAAAGTGAGGACGAGGGGGGTATTCCGCAAGGCGAACTGTGCCTTTCCACCGCTGAAATTGAAATTTGAAAAAGAAGCGATCAAGCAACTTGGACTGAAGGACTACCGCACCCTGAAACTTGTCACCCATTGCCAGGAAGATTACGAGTACGAGCAGTTTGTACTCAAAGAATTTCTCGCTTTTAAACTTTACAACGTACTGACAGACAGGAGCTTCCGGGTGCAGCTGGCCAACGTCCGCTACGTCGATTCGCAGCAAAAAATGCCAGCCATCGAGCGCTACGGTTTCCTCATCGAGGACGACGACGAACTGGCGGAACGGCTCGACGGACATATTCTCGGCGAAGAACATGGCAGCCCGAAGACCATCGACAAGCCACAGTACAAGCTATTCGCCCTGTTCCAGTTCATGATCGGCAATACGGACTGGAGCCTCGCCAACCGCCACAATACCGAACTCATCCAGCCGAATAAAACGGACCTGCCGATGCCCTTCCCCGTACCCTACGACTTCGACTTTTGCGGCCTGGTGGATGCGCCCTACGCCATTGCTCCGCACCACCTGCCTATCGAGGATGTGAAGGAGCGTTTTTTCCAGTGGCGTGGGAAGCAGGACGAGGATTTCACGGAAACTTTCGCCCTTTTTCAATCAAAAAAAGGCGAAATGATGCGCATCGTTCAGGATTTTGATCTACTCAGCGAGCAGTGCCGCACGGAGGTGACCACTTACCTGGAGTCATTTTTTGAAATGCTGGAGACGCCGGAGAAGATTGTGGGGCGGTAATTTCACTCCACCCCCAGCAGCCACTCCACCAGTTCCCCGTTGTCCACGATGCTCCACGAATGCGGGTGCCGCCGCCCGTCGGGGTGGTAGCCCTTGCCGGAGGTGAGGATGAGTTCAGCGTGTTCATTTCCCAACAATTTCAACTGGTTGACGAGGGCAGCGGCGTCGATGGCGTTCATCGAGTAGTAGTCGTTGCCACGGTTTTCGATCCACCACTGCACATCGGGTTCGGAGTAGGCCCGCACGGCGGTGTTTTTCAAAATGCCAGCCTTGCCACCGTTTTCCAGTTCGTAGTAGTAGGGCGAGTAATCGTAGTAAGCGCTAATGTTGTCAGCAGGTGTGCCGCCGAGGTTGCGTTCGAGGACGGCAAGCACCCATTTTGCTTCGTTGGCCGCAATTTCATTTTGCTGCAAACGCCGGGAGCGGTCAAGCGCTCGCCAGAATCGCACAAAATCCAGCGGCGCATCGCAAACGACAATAGCTTTCGGACGGATGCCGTAGGCCGACTTTCCAGCCAGGCACCACTCTCCGAACTTCATCGCACGGGTACCGGCCAGCGACATACCGCCGAAGAGCAGCCGGTCAGCGGGCAGACTGTGTTCGCTGATGGCCCGGTGCAGAAACTCGTCGAGTTGGCGGTACTTTTTTTCATCAAATAAAAACTCGAAACGGTTGCCGGTGGTGACGTACAGCGCTGCCACTTGCCGTTTCACAGCGTCAACGTAAAGCCGTTGCTCGAAACCGGCGTGAGAGGTGTCCCGCCCGGAATGGAAGAGCACAATGACGGCCAGCGGCTTGCCTTTTTCGGGTAAAATAAGCGTGTAACCGGCGTCCTCTTCGGGAACCTGGATGTCTTCGGTGAGCACGGTGACGCCACTGCGAGGTTCGGAGTACTGGAAGAGGCGCTGGGCGGTGGCGGTTTTTATGAAAAGAAGAAGGAGGAGGAGGTTCGCTGATTTCATATTTTCCCTTTTGACGTGATGGTCACACTGATTTTTAAGATCGTTATGATCATAAAAATCATAAAAATCAGTGTGACCATCCGGCAAAAAGAGAAAATCGCTCGGATTTTAGTTCACTACAATTTTCACTTTGTAGTCCCCGGCGGGAATGGCGACGTTGCTATCCGGGTAGGGCATCACTTCGAGCAATTTGACTGTACGCCCGAAGACCTCGATAGATTGTTTCGGCTCCACCTCTGGTTTTTCATTATTCGTCAGGCTAAAAACCCGCAAGTCTCCTTGCTTTTCAGCTTTGAAACCTGCAACAGCCCGGCCTTCCCAGACACACATCACATCAGTTGGACAACGGCTGTCTTCGGTGATTCCGTTGAAGGTGAGCTTCAAATTGCAGGACCCAATCACGACGGTTTGATTAAAGGAGATAGTTGCCGTGTCGCCCAATTCAATAGAATTTTCCACCGGGCCGGCGCAGTCTTTTTCGCAGGCTGAAAACAGCAGGGCGAACGTTGCGAAAGCAAAAAACACGTTTTTCATGGCGTTAGATTTTATTTGATCGTTTGCCCGGATAGACAGCAGGGTTGGGGAAAAGGTTAGGTTCCCATAAATTAAAAAATGGCAAGATCTCCCTGTCAAACTGCCAAACCAATCAACTCCCGTGCATTCGCCAAGGCCGCCTCGCTCGGCGGATTCGTGCTCAGCATCACGGCGATAGAACGCACACGCTCCTCTTCTTCCAACAATTTAACTTTCGTGGCGGTCGTGTTACCGGTCACTTTTTTGTAAACGAAGTAGTGCGCATCGGCCTTGGAAGCCACCTGCGGCGAGTGGGTGATGACGACCACCTGGTGGTGATTGGAAAGCTGGCGCAGAATGTTGCCCATTTTCAAAGAGATATCGCCGGAAACGCCCTGGTCGATTTCATCGAAAATCAACGTGGGCAAGGGGATGGCGCTGGCTACGAGCGATTTGGTCACCAGCGTGAGGCGGCTCATTTCACCGCCGGAAGCCACGTCCTTGATGTGCTGCATGCGGCTGCCGGGGTTGGCAGCGAACAGGAAATTGACCTCGTCGGTACCCGTGGGTGTCAGGGTTTCGCTTGTTTTGAAATCCACCTCAAAACGGGTGTGCGGCATGGCAAGTTGTGCCAGCAAATCGAGGACTTTTTTGGTGAAACCGGGCGCTGCCTTCCGGCGGCGTTCTGCGAGTTGGACGGCGATGCTGCGGAGATTTTTCTCCTGTCCCAATATCCCAATTTCCAATTTCTCAATTTCAGAAGAGAGGTCGCCGATGGCGTCGAGTTTCTGTTGCAAGTCGTCCTGTAGATCGAGGAGTTCCTTCACGGTCGTTACCCGGTGTTTGTTTTGCAGGCGATAGACCGTATCGAGGCGCTGCTGGATTTCAAGGATCCGCTCAGGATCGAACTCGGTGTCCTCGGCCACTTTTTCGAATTCCCCGGCGAGGTCTTCCAGTTCCAGCGCCAGGCTTTCCAGCCGGCGGTGCAGGTCGGGGATGTCCGGGTGAAATTTTTTCACCTCAGCCACCTGTCGCAGCACATCGTTGAGTTGGCCCGTCAGCGGCATGTCGCCCTCGGTCAGGTGTTGGAAGGCGGCGGCCAGCGTGCGCTTGATTTCTTCGGCGTGGGTGAGGCGTTGGAGTTCCTCTTCGAGGCGCTCCTGTTCGCCGTCCACGAGGTCGGCTTTGTTAAATTCGGCGAGTTGGTAGTTGATGAAATCCGTCTCCTGGGCCGAGCGTTCGGCCTGTTCCCGCAGTTTTTCCAGCTTGCGTTTGTCCTGGGTAAAACGGCGGTAGTGGGTCTGGTACTCGCCGAGCAGCGATTTATTGCCCGCCAGGGCGTCGATCATGCGCAGTTGAAACGAAACGTTGTGGATATCGAGCGTGTCGAACTGCTCGTGCAGGTCCACCAGTGAGCCGGTGAGCTGGCGCAGCACGTCGAGCGTGACGGGCGTATCGTTGACAAAAGCCCTTGATTTTCCGCTGGGCGACAGCTCCCGCCGGATGACGCACTCCTGGAAATAATCGAGGTCGTTTTCTTCGAAAAATCCTTTCAGATCGTAAGCCTCTACATCAAAAATCCCTTCGATCACGCATTTTTCCGACTCGTCGTACAGCGCCTTCAGGTCCGCCCGGTCGCCCATGATGAGGCCGAGGGCGCCCAACAGAATAGACTTCCCGGCGCCGGTTTCGCCGGTGATGATGGTGAGGCCGTTCGGGAATTTGATTTCGAGTTCCTCGATGATGGCGTAGTTGCGGACGGTTAATTTTTTAATCATGGACCTTGTCTGGATTGGGATTAGCGAAGTTTAAGGCGCAAAGGTAGGGCAGTAGAAGTTATTTTCACGCAGCGGCAAGGTCGCTGGGTTTGATTTCAAAATTTTCAAGGAGTTCCTTTAGCTCTTTTAAAAATTGAGAACGCATGATTTCGTACTGCTCCTGCATGGAACGGTCTTTTGTTTGATGGCGGTGCATAGCGATAAGTTTGTTCAATTTACCAATCTGTTCGATGATATTGGAAATCTTTACGATTCGTTCATCCAAAGGTTGTACGTTCATGCTATTCGATGTTTGTGATTGCATTAAAATGGATTTCAACAAAGCCTTTTTCAAATGTTCGGTTGGCCCTGTTGGGCCGTGAATTCCCGAACCATTCTTCCCAATATTGCAAATCGTACCTCAAAAATCGGAAATTTTCATGGTCCGAGGGTAAAATTTTAAGGGTGTATGCGTCCACTTTCGGATACTTTGCCTTTGCCCAATGGAGCCTGAAATTCCGGTCAATTGTTGTCTCATGCCGCTGATAAACATCCAAATCAATCAATGTAACGAAATCAATATCAGCGGGGTTTTCTTTGTTTGAAACAAAACTACCGTTGATCCATTGGGTGAAATTTGTTGTGACTTGCGCACGAAAATCCAGGAGGAATTTTCTGTAGTCTTCAAAAATGGATTTTCTCGAAGAAGTTTCTTCAAACGGCTTTACAAAAAGCGCTTCGAATGCTTCAAAAGACATCGGATTTTTTCCTGAAGGCTTCAGATAGCCTCTCATGTCAAAGGAGAGTTCCATGTTCACAGTATGTTTAATGTTTTGTTTCAAACAAATTGATTGACAAAGATAGATTTTGTTTTGAAAACCAAGTTTTAAAACTTCTCAAAGTTGTAGCCCCAATCCCTACTTTTGCGGATCCCATCCCAATTTACTAATTCACCAATTCACCAATTTACAAATGTTAAAAACCGGCGTCATCGGCACGGGCCATCTCGGCAAGATTCATTTGAAATGCCTCCGGCAATTACCGGGGCAATTCGACCTGTGCGGCTTTTTCGATGCCGATCCTGAAACTGCCCGGCAGGTGACCGAAGCGTTTGACCTTCAAGCATTTGACAGCTACCAAGCCTTGCTCGACGCTGTGGACGTAGTGGACATCGTGACGCCGACCACCACGCATTTTGATTTGGCGAAAATGGCCATCGAGCGTGGCAAACATGTTTTTATCGAAAAACCCGTGACGCAAACGCCGGAAGAGGCGCAGGCGCTCATTGCGTTAGCGAAAAAACACGGCGTCGTGGCGCAGGTCGGCCACGTCGAGCGTTTCAACCCGGCCATGCTGGCTGTGCGGCATTTGACGCTGAATCCGATGTTCGTGGAGGCGCACCGGCTGGCCAATTTCAACCCACGGGGCACGGACGTTCCGGTGGTGCTCGACCTGATGATCCACGACATCGACATCGTGCTGAGTTTGGTGAAATCGCCGGTGAAAACCATCAGCGCCAGCGGCGTGGCTGTGGTGAGCGATACACCCGACATCGCCAACGCCCGCATCGAGTTCGAGAACGGCTGCGTGGCCAACCTGACGGCCAGCCGCATTTCGATGAAGCAGATGCGCAAGGTCCGGCTATTTCAAAAAGACGCCTACCTCGGCCTCGATTTTCTGGAAAAAAACGCCCAGGTGCTGCGCATGTCGGCCTACGACGGCGGCGAGATTCCTTCGAACGCTTTCGAGTTGGAAACGCCTAACGGCAGCAAGGTGATTTCGATGGAAATGCCGCCTGCGGAGCCGGTGAATGCCATTCTGGAGGAGCTTAAGTCGCTGGCGGTGAGTATCTTAGAAGGCAAGCCGCCGGTGGTGTCGCTGGAGGAGGGGTACGAGGCGCTGCGGGTGGCGTGGGCGGTGATGGGGCAGATTGAGGAGCGGCTTTTGAATGAACGCTGAGACGCTGGGACGCAGAGATTTTGGAGTTGGTTCCGGCAGCATTTTGATTGTGAAAAAAATTGAACGCTGAGGCGCTGAGGCGCAGAGATTTTCTTCTTTTTCCTACCTTGTTTTGACAATTCTTCAACTAATTTATAACCAAAACCATTTTGTCATGACTAGAGAAAACTTTAATTTGATTTCTGGCGAGATCATCGCTGCTGCTATCGAAGTTCACAAGGAACTTGGACCCGGGTTACTCGAATCTGTTTACGAAGCTTGTATGGAAGAGGAGTTAATGTTGCGAGGATTCGATGTAAAAAAACAAGTAAGAGTACCCATTGTATACAAGGGAAAAAAACTGGAAAAAGAATTTTTCATGGATTTGCTCGTAAATGATGTTCTGGTCATTGAATTGAAAGCGGTAGAAACAATTCTACCAGTGCATGAAGTTCAACTGGTTACTTACCTCAAGTTGTCCAATAAACGATTAGGGTTACTTTTGAACTTCAATGTTGCCATCCTCAAGGAAGGTATCAGAAGAAAAGTCAATAATTTTTAACTTCAACTAAACGGTACAGGGACGCAGAGCCAACTCAAAAACTCTGCGTCTCTGTGTCTCAGCGTTCATTAAAAATGCAGAAACTAACCGCCGACCACATCTTCCCCATCACCTCCGCTCCCATCAAAAACGGCGTCGTCATCCTCGACGACCACGGAAAAATCCTGGCCCTCGACCGCCGGGAAAACCACGACCCGACCTCGCTCGAATTGCACCGGGGCGTCATCGTGCCGGGCTTTATCAATGCTCACTGCCACCTGGAATTGTCGCACATGAAGGGTGTCGCCAGGACGGGTACCGGGCTACTGCCGTTCCTGCACACAGTGGTGAATTTCCGGGATGTTTCACAGGAACAAATTGATGAGGCCATCGAAAAAGGTGATCGGGAGATGTACGATGCCGGTATCGTCGCCGTGGGCGATATTTCAAACAAGGCCGACACCGCCGCCGTGAAAAACAAAAGCAAAATCCGCTACTACACCTTCGTGGAAATGTTCGATTTCCTGAAGGACGACTGGGCGCAGAAGACGTTCGACGGCTACTACGAAGTTTTTAAACAGCAGGCCAACGGCAACGGCAACCGTAAAAGCTGTGTGCCGCATGCCCCGTACACCGTTTCATCAAAATTATTTCAACTCATCAACGAGGCGAATCAGTCTTCGGCCACCGTGAGCATTCACAACCAGGAAACTATTCACGAAGACGAGTTTTTCCTGAAAAAAACGGGCGACTTCATCGAGTTTTACAAGGAATTCAAAATTCCGGTGGATGAATTTCAGCCATCCGGGAAACCCTCAATTTACTACGCCCTGGAACGAATGGACCCGCAACACCGCACCCTTTTCGTCCACAACACGATGACGCTGCCTGGGGAAATTCGTGCCGCTCAAGAGTGGAGTACTGCCAACTGCTACTGGGCGACATGTCCAAATGCGAATTTGTATATCGAAAACCGCCTGCCCAACTACCGCCACTTCCTCGACATGGGCGCCAAAGTCTGCATCGGCACGGACAGCCTGACTTCCAACTGGCAGCTTTCCGTTTTAGAAGAAATGAAAACCATCGCCCGCTTCCAGAGCTACGTGGATTTTGAAACGCTGCTGCGCTGGGCAACGCTGAACGGGGCGGAGGCGCTGGGCTTCGACGACGACCTGGGCAGCATTGAGGTGGGAAAGACGCCGGGGTTGAATTTGCTGGATTTGGAGGAGGATTTAAAATTAAAGCCTTCAACGACGGTAAAACGTTTGATCTAAAATCCATTTCATCATGGAAAACCAGCGGAAAAACAAGCTCGCCAGGTGGCTCGATCAATTGCAACAGGACAGCTGGCAACTGGAACTGATCATTTCCGGGTTCGCCATTTTTTTAATGATCGGGGCGCTCGGAGCTATTTTCGATTACAACAATAAAGTAAACCTCATCATTGCCGGCATGGGCCGGTCAGGAAAATTTGTTTACATCGCCTGGATGGTTTTGATCAGCGCCTGCCTGTTTTTTATCATTAATCTCATTCTGCATGTTTTACTGAGGGGGATGTGGATCAGTGCCATCGGGTTACGATCGGTATCGGGAAATGTCAATCTGGATTACTTTCGTTTTTCCGGGCGGTTCGACCGGTTTTTGAGGGGGAAAATTGGCAATTTCGATAACTACATCGAAAGGCTGGAGAATCTGTGCAGTATCATTTTCGCATTTACTTTTCTCAATGTTTTTATGCTGCTGGCCCTTGGGATATGGTCGGCGCTGGTTGGTTTTTTGCTGAACTCTCTTCAGGATTATCTTCCACAGGGCGTGGTTCGCAACATCGGCTTTTTTGTCGTAATGATCTTGCTGATCACCTCAGGAGTGCTTTATTTCCTGGATTTTGTCACTTTGGGCTATCTCAAACGCCTGAAATGGCTGCAACGAATTTACTATCCGGTTTACCGGTTTTACAGTTTTATCACGCTGGCGTCGTTGTACCGGCCCATTTATTACAACCTGATTGACAATAAATTCGGGAGAAGGGTCGGGTTTCTTTTAGTTCCATACGCTGCGTCCATCATTTTCATCGCATCGTTCAGGGCTGATGCCTATGTCTGGTTTCCGGAGGAACGCAAGGAACTGGAACTGCGCAGAAGCTACTACGATGACCTTCGGGAGGAGAAGACCCTCGTTACGGCGGCAAGCCTGCCTTCCCGGTTCGTGAGTAATGGATTCCTGGAGCTTTTCATACGCTACATTCCTTCAGAAGACGATAAAACATTGGATGAACGGTGCCCTGATTTCAGACCTTTAAAAGAACCAGGTATCAGCACCGACATCGTTATTGTAACGACTGATGCAACGGCCGAATGGCTTCGATCAGCCCCGCCTGCTATACTGCAATGCTTTTCAGAACTTTATGAAATAAAAGTTGGCGACAGTATCTTCCAGGCTCCCGGGTTTCGGTTTTACCAGCATCCAAATGCCCGTGAAAAAGGCATCGTTACTGTTCTCGATGTGGAATACTTGCCGAGAGGCGAGCACGAAATTTTGATCAATAAATGGAGGAAAATGAGACTGGACGGCCAGGATACAATTGCCTTGCGAGAACATGCCCGGTTTCCTTTTTGGAAAGAATGAACCAAACCACTGCCGAAATGGCAGCCTTTTCACCGGGGTATGTTTTTTGACGGTCTTTCGACACACGAAAAATTTTTTTCATGAAAAATAAATTCCACCGCTTCCTGCTTTTCCTCGCCATCGCACTGATGGCAGCTTTCACCTGGATGCCGCCCACGCATCAGGTTCCCGAAAACAATCGCTTCATCCCGGAGGCAGTGTACGAATTGCCGCCTGTCGCCACCTTTACAGTCACAGCTTCGGACGTTGTTACAACGAAAGGCAGCGAAGTGTGCATCGAGGTTAAATCCAGCGATTTCAACCAGATCCTCACCATGCAGTACAGCATGAACTGGGATGCTAATGTTCTGAAATTCAAAGAAGTACGAAATTTCGGATTGCCGGGCATGAGCAAGACCAATTTCGGCACGCACCTCACCGAAAAAGGCATCCTAACCTTCTCCTGGTACGATCCCAACCTCCGGGGCATGACCAAAAATGGCGAAACCAGTTTCTACGAAGTCTGCTTCGACGTGACCGGAGAACCGGGCAGCAAGGCGCAGTTCACCATCAACAGCAACCCGACGGTTGTTGAAATTACCAACGCAGCCGGTGTTTTTCTCGACTTGAAAACATCAGGAGGGCTGGTGGAAGTAAAACCTGCCGAAGGCCGCTAGACGGATACATTCTATTTCTCGCTTGGCAGCCATGCGTTTTTTATCTTCCTTTGCAACTTTGTTTTTCAAAATAAATAAATCAACTCATGAAATCCCCTGCTATTCAAATAGTTATCCTGACTTTCAGTTTATTCGTCATAGCTCCAGGCTGCTCAGATGACAAGGCTCGTGAAGCTGCCGTCGAGCAGGCGAAGCAGGCAGCCAACACCCCGGCCGCTGCGCAGCCTGCCCAGAAAACAGCCTCCGAACCAGCAACCGTCGGCACACTTAACCTGGACATCCCCAGCAAAACCGCCACAAAAAACAGTGAAACCTGCGTGGTAGTCACCGCCCGTAATTTCAACGGAATCGTCTCCATGCAGTACAGCATGAAATGGGACAAGAGCGTGCTGAAATTCAACCGGGTACAGGGCTTCAACCTGCCCGGACTGGGTGCCAAAAATTTCGGCACCCAACTCACTGAAAAAGAAGGTATTCTGACGCACTCCTGGTTCGACGCCAACGTGCGGGGCATCAGCCGTCCAGACGGGGCCAACCTGTATGAAGTTTGCTTCGACGTCATCGGCGAGGCAGGCAGCAAAACGACCATTCAGTTTACAGACGTACCCACGGTAAAGGAAATCTCCAATTCTAACAGCCAGTTCCTCAATTTGGCCAGCGCCGGCGGCGTAGTGGAGGTGAAGTGAGGCGAAGAGGTTTGATTTGTTTGAAGAGTTTGAAGGGTTTGATTTATTCCGTTCGCACCTCAAACCATTCGAACAAATCAAACTCCTCAAACAATTCAAACCATGATCAAACGCATCGTAAAAATGACTTTCCGGGAAGAAGCCGTGCCCGGGTTTCTCGAAATTTTTGAGGAAAGCAAAGGAAAAATCAGGGCATTCGAGGGTTGTCATCACCTTGAATTATTGCGCGGCGTAGACCAACCCAACGTGCTGTTCACCTTCAGTTTTTGGGAAGACGAAAAAGCGCTGGATCGATACCGCCAGTCAGCACTTTTCAAAAACACCTGGGAAAAGACGAAGGCCCTGTTCGCTGAACGGGCCGAAGCGTGGAGTGTCAGGGTAGAGTCCGAGCCGTAATTTCAATACATAAAAGCCAGCGCCACAAATTGCGCCGCAAAACCGACGGCAAGCCCGCCATACAACTGGCGCTCCGAGTGCTCTCGTAACAGGAGCCGGGAGGTACAGACAAAACCTGCCAGAATGACCACGGCCATCAGCACAAAATTGGTACTCACTTCAAACAGGCCAAGGAAGCCGAAATTCAGCGTAAAAGTATCGAAATTGAAGTAAACCGTATTGATAACTGCCATGCCTGCCAGGCCGCCCATACCTACGGCGTGAGCACTGATTTTCGTGAAATTATTGAAGAAAAATGCAGTAAAAAGTGCGATGGTAGCACCCAGCATAGCGATGGTAAACGGCTTGGGAATCAACGGGTTACCTTTAAAATTGATGAACATCCAGAGGTAAAAAATCCCGGTGATGATGTATGGCCCTATGCGCTCATGGCGGTCGTGCAGCTGCATCGATTTCACCATGTTCAAGGATTTCATCATAAAAACAGCGAAAGCTGGCATGATGAAAGTGGACAGGAAAACAAGCAGCACAAATTTCCACTGCTCTGCAATGCTGTACACTCCAAACTGGTAAGGATTGACCAGCAGCAACAGCACGAGCATGTACGTCACGATGAGCAACGGATGGAAAACGAAGGATACTATTTTTGCCAGTGAATGAAGCATTAAATTGTTTACTGGTTATTTTTGAAAAACGGGCGGAAAGTTAGTACTTTTTATCATCCTGCCCTCCGGGTACTGAAAGACAACCGGCGCCCGGAAAAGTTTTATAATCTCCCTTCCCGATTTTTGCCTTATTTTGGCCCTTCTGATTTATCCTTTTTATTTTAAACAAGCATCCTCACTTTCTCTGCAATCATGTTTGAACTAGCCGGCATTATTATTTTTGGAATATTAGCGCAGTGGCTCGCATGGCGGGTCAAGGTACCTTCCATATTGCCACTTGTTTTAACAGGCCTCGTCATCGGACCGATTTCCACACTGTGGACGTCCGACGGGACAAAACTCCTCGAACCCGTTTACAACCCCAACACCGGTTCGGGGCTTTTCCCCAGCGAATATCTTTTCAATTTTGTCTCCCTCGCCATCGGCATCATCCTCTTCGAAGGTGGACTGACCCTCAAACGCCGGGAACTGAAAACGGTAGGGCCAGCCATCGGCAAACTTATTTCCATCGGCTCGCTGGTCACACTCATCGGCGGCGGTATTGCAGCGCACTACATCATGGACCTGAGCTGGGAAATCTCCCTTCAGTTTTCCGCACTCATCATCGTAACCGGACCGACAGTCATTGCCCCTATTCTTCGAAATGTGCCGCTCAACCGCAATATTTCCACGGTTTTAAAATGGGAAAGCATCCTGATCGACCCGATCGGAGCCATGGTGGCGGTATTGTTTTTCGAGTTTCTGCTCACCGGTGGCACCATCGGCGAGTTCACCTCTCATGCATTTTTGGAGTTTATAAAAATCATACTCATAGGCATGGCACTAGGTACGGTCTCAGCCTATGCACTTTACCTTTTTATAAAAAAAGAATGGGTACCTGCCTACCTTTTGAATGTGTTCACGCTGGCGATGGTATTGGGTGTTTTCGTTTTTTCCGATGTGTTGTCGCATGAATCAGGGCTACTGACCGTCGTGGTGATGGGAACCGTTTTAGGCAACCTGAATGTCCCAAATTTTCGGGATGTCTTATTGTTCAAAGAATCGCTCAGCGTATTGCTGATCTCCATTTTGTTCATTGTGCTGGCCGCCCATATCGACATGGAAGACCTGATGCTGGTTTGGGAGTGGCGTGACTTTGTTCTGTTTGCAGTAGTGGTACTGGTGTTGCGGCCGTTGGGTGTTTTTCTGAGCACCCGTAAGTCCAACCTTAAGTTCAATGAAAAACTATTCATCTCCTGGATCGGGCCACGGGGTATCGTAGCAGCAGGCGTAGCTTCCCTGTTTGGCTGGAAACTTACAGAGCAGGGCATAGCCGGGGCAGAATATATCACACCGTTGGTATTTTTTATTGTGCTCGGCACAGTGGTGCTGAATGCATCCACTGCAAGGCTGGTCGCCAGGTTGCTGAAGGTCATCCAACCCGCTTCCAATGGCATCCTGATCATTGGTGCCAACCAGGCCGCCCGGATCATCGCTAAATACCTCGCAGAAAATAAGCGGCATGTGGTATTGGTGGACAGCAACCCATCAAGTATCGACAAAGCGAAAAACCTTGGGCTCGAAGCCATTCAGGTTAATATCTATCAGGAAGACCTTCAGCAGCACATCGAACTGCTTGACGTTGGCTACCTGATTGCCATGACAGCCAATCATGACGTAAACGTTTTTGCTTCGAAGAAATACCAGGAGGATTTTGGTGAACTGGGCACTTTCCGTCTGCTCAGCCCGGAAGAGATGAAAAAGGACCCCTCCGAACTTCCCAAGCAAGGCATTTTTTCCTACACCGACGACTACCTCAACCTGAACGAAGTAGCCCGTGATTTCCCTCAGGTTTATGAAACGCCGTTAAAGTCTGTCCAGCATCTGCAAGATCTCATCAAGGAACTGGGGCCACAGGATGAGCGGGTACCACTTTTCATCAAATTCCCGGACGGGTTTATTGACATCATTCCTGGCGCCATATCAGCAGTAAAAATCGAGGAGGGTCCCCATCAACTCGTTTACATGGGAAAAAAACTGGATGACTAATTTTTTGAAGACCAGGGATTTTTTTTGAAACACTGTCCTATTTTTAAGCGCAGTTTTCAAGAAAATTACACTCACCTTTAAAAACCTTTCACTGTGAGGGAACTCAATTTCAGGGAGGAGGAACTCATCTCCAATATTTTCATTATCCGGGGCCAAAAAGTAATGCTGTATTTTCACCTGGCACAAGTATATTGGTGTTGAAACACGTATCTTAAAACAACAGGTACGAAGAAATCTGAAGCGGTTTCCATCTGATTTCATGTTCCAAATGACCAAAGAAGAATGGAAAGAGCTTATCACAAATTGTGATAACCTCGGCAACTTAAAGTTTTCACCATCCCCGCCCTTTGCATTTACCGAACACGGAACAGTTATGCTCGCCACCATTTTAAATAGCCCCCAAGCCAGCCAGGCCAGCATCTTCGTCGTTCGGGCTTTTGTAAAAATGCGGGAATTCTTTGCCGTTCAGCAGGAGTTTTCCAAACAACTGGAGGAGCTTCGGGAAAAAATTAACGACCTGGAAGCACGGCATGGCGAACAGTTCCGGCAGGTGTTTGCAGCGCTGCGCCAGCTCATCCAGACGGAAGATCATCCTCCGCAGAAGCGCCAGCCCATCGGTTTTAAAAACAATAAAAACTGAAAGAATTTGACCTTGCAGGTATTGGGATGAAGCTGCTCGCCCGAAGTCAATGAAAGCCTGGACACCCATCCAAACTCAACCTACTTCCCCTTCCCCTGCAACAGCACCAGCACGGTGTAAAAAATAATTTTCATGTCCAGCGCCAGCGACATGTTTTCGATGTAGAGAATGTCAAATCGGAGGCGTTGCAGCATCTCGTTCACGTTGGAAGCGTAGCCGTATTTCACCTGGCCCCACGAAGTGATGCCGGGGCGCACCTTCAGCAGGTGGCGGTAATGCGGCGCCGTTTCAACAATCTGATTGATGAAAAACTGCCGCTCAGGGCGTGGGCCGACGAGCGACATGTCGCCCACGAGCACGTTCCAGAAATTTGGCAGTTCATCCAGCCTCCACTTCCGCATGACGGCGCCCCAGGGCGTGCAGCGGGGATCATCGTCTTTTGAAAGTTGCGGCCCGTGTTTTTCAGCATCGATCCACATCGAGCGGAATTTGATGAGTTTGAATGGCTTACCGTTGAGGCCGATGCGCTCCTGGCGGAAAAAAATCGGCCCGGCCGACGAGAGCCGCACCCGGAGAATGATGTAGAGGAAGAGCGGCGAGAGCAGCGTCAGCACCACAGCAGAAATACTGAAATCCATCAACCGTTTCAGCAGTCGCTCCCATTTGGGCATCAGCTCCTGCTTGATCTGAATAAGCACGGCGCCGTACACCTCATTCATCCTCACATTTCCCAGCATGATGTCGTACATGTCGGGAATGATTTTGATGTAAATTTTTTCGCCAAAATCAAACAGCGTATCCATGATTTCTTTGAGCCGCTCGTGTTCCGAGGTCTCGATGGCAATGATGACGTCTTCGATATTTTTTTCCCGGATGACGCTGGCCAAATCGTCCATATTTCCCAAACAGGACACCGGCATTTTCACGCCTGTTTCGTGCTGCCCGCCTGATTTTCCATTCACCTCGAGGTAGCCCAAAAACTGGTAGCCCAGCCGCTTTTCCCGGCTGGTGATTTCCCGGTAAAGCTCCAACGCCCGCTGGTTGCTGCCGATGAGCAGCGTAGGGAAAGTGACATCACCACGCTGTAGCCTCCGGTGCACACGGGTCAGCAGGATTATCCGGCCTGTGGAGGTAAGGGTAAAATGCAGCCCAAACAGCGTGGCAAACGAAAGGTAGTAGGTTGAATAGTCCCGTACAAAATCATCAAGAATCAGCGTAAAAAACAGAAATACCACTCCGAAAAAAGTCAGGAAAAACGTTCGCATCAACGTCGCCATCCTCGATAACCGGTACACATCCCGATAGTCGTCGAACAGCGAGTAAAACATAAACCAGCCGGTAGGTATGATGAAAATGCCAAGAAAAAAGTTGAGATCGTTCAGGGCCTGCCAGCCCAACTCAGCACCCTCCACTCCTTTTCGGTACAAAAAGAACAGCGCCCATGCCAGCATGGCGGTCAGGAAGTCAGTTAAACGATACAGGTAGGTAGCTCGTCGGCGCATTTTATGTGGGCAAGATGCCGGCCGGCATGCAGGCAAACGGAAGAGTTCGCCTGTTTACCGGCTCAAAAATGAATCAGCTTGATATTGTCAAGATAAATTTCTGCGTGGTTCCGGGTGGGCTTTCCATTCTCAAACGGTATGCCCGCCCGCAAGACGAAAACGAAACGGTTGAAAGAAGCCGTTGCGATGATTTCCGTCATGTCAAAATAAATTTTGTTCCACTCGCTTTTAGCCAGCACAACAAATTCGAAATTAGGATATTCATTTCCGAGGGCATCGATATTCAACACTCCGAACTCCAGCGGCACGTCCGTTTTGTAATTGACCTCCATAAAAACTTTACCCACATCGCTGTAAAGCAGGGTATAAACATAGTTCGACGCTGTCACGACGACGTTATTGGCGCTGTCCAGAACGATTTTACCGGAAAATTCACCTTCAAAAACATCATCCTTCGACAGCACCAGCTCGGTTTCTGAATTATCGTCACGATCCACTTCAAAAAGATGGCCGGGGCCTTCAAAATCCTCCACAAATTCAAACTTGGCGTTGTTGATGTAGGTCGTTACCGGTGAAACCGTCGTCACCTCGTTCGGCAGGAGCGTGATATCTTTCTTGAAACGGTTGTAAAACGGATAAACCTGCAGGAACAGCGTATTGCCATTGGCTTTGATCATGGGGTCAACCGTAACTTCCTGCTCACCGGTAGCCAGCGAGGGAATGGTTGCCGGTAGCTCTATCACGCCCAGGGAGTGCGATTCTCCGGTGATTTTATCCAGCAAAAAAACTCTGGCGTGGGTGATTTTTTCTGAAATACTGCCATGCGTTCCCGGGTTAGTCGCCTGAAGTTCAAAGCTTTCGACGTGAAGGTACGCAGGGATGGCCTCTTCCTCCCGGTCGCAGCCTGCTGTCAAAACAGTCAGCAGCAGTACCGGGAAAAGCCACCTGAGATTAAGCATAACGTCTGTATTTTTCATTTTAAAAATTTCAGTTTCAGTTTTCATTATTCACAAATTCCAACGAAAGAGGGTTTATTTACGTTGCCCGTTGGCTCGCAAGTCTGACATTTCGGCCAATGGCTGACTTTTTGGGAGCGCAAAGCTAATGGAAAAGTAAAAAGTAGCGAACGGGTTGGTCCGAGGGTGGGTTTCCGGTAAAACAACTTGTTACATTTGGGCCCAATTTTATTGAAATGACATCAGAAAAACGCCAACCTTTCCTCGCCTTCAGCTTCCCAGAGTTCCGGTTTTTCATGGGGGCGAGTTTCCTGTTCACCGTAGCGCTGCTGATGCAGGAAGTCATCATCGGCTACGAGATGTACCTGATCACCGGCGACCCCCTCGCCATTGGCCTTATTGGTTTGGCGCAGGCGGTGCCTTTTATCGGACTTTCGCTGGTTGGTGGGCACTTCGCCGATATTTTAAGCAAAAAGAAAATGCTGATGGTCAGCCTGCTCGGCATCATGACCTGTTCGCTCATACTTCACCTGGCCGCCAAAAAGCTGGGTAATGGCGACCACTCCTCCTCCCTGCAATTCATCATCTACGGCGTGGTGTTTCTGATCGGTGGATTCTATGCTTTTTTTTCACCGACAGCTTCAGCGCTGAAGGCTTTCCTGGTGCCACGTCACGCATTTGAAAATGCAGCCACGTGGAGTAGTTCGGCCTGGCAGGTCGGCACGGTGGTGGGGCCGGGCATCTCCGGTTTTATTTATGCCTGGGTTGGTTTTGCAGATACGATTCTGGTGGTCATCGGATTGATGGGATGCGTTTTTTTGTTGCTTACGCAAATCAAAGACCGTAAGATCGAAAGCCCGCAGCAGGGGAATGTTTTAACCAAAATCAAGGAAGGCATTCGTTTTGTTTTTAAAACCCGGATGCTACTCTACTCCATTTCGCTCGACCTTTTTTCTGTGTTGTTTGGCGGGGTGGTGGCTATTTTGCCTGTGTTTGCGGAGGATATTCTGAAAGTCGGGCCGGAGGGCCTCGGCATTCTGCGAGCTGCGCCGTCAGTGGGTGCTTTGCTCACACTGATGGCATTGTCAATGCTTTCCATCACGAAAAATGCCTGGCGGACGCTGCTGCTCAATGTGGCAGGCTTTGGTGTGGCGACTGTCGTTTTTGCCCTTTCAAAAGATTTCTGGTTATCTGTCGTAGCGCTGTTTTTCACCGGCGCTTTCGATGCCGTCAGTGTGGTAGTTCGCCAAACCATCATGCTGATGGTGACACCCGACGAAATGCGGGGCCGGGTAGGCTCCGTGAACGGCATGTTTATCAGTGCATCTAATGAATTGGGAGCTTTTGAGTCAGGAGTGGCGGCAAGCCTGATGGGCGCTGTACCTTCGGTTGTGCTGGGAGGAGTTGCTGCGTTGGCTATCGTCGGTACGGTTTGGTGGAAGTCGAGAGATTTGATGGGTGTGGATTTGAAGGAGGAGCCCGTCCCGTCAACACCGGAACAGGCTCCCCCATCTTAATCCATCAATAAACCAGCGTCTGAATAGCATGCGCCGGAATCGTTTCCTCAACGGCCTGAGCTCCGATGTACATTTTGTACGTGATGATCTGATCGCTCTGATTCATCACGATGGTAGCCATTTTTCCGTCTTCGTTCACGAACGAAGTGCTCATCAACGGGCTTCGGCTGCTGGAAGTGCTTACCCGCCGGGCATTGGGCTGAATGAATTTGGAGAAATGCCCAATGTAGTAGTACGATGGTGTGTAAATCAACTCACCGCTGTCAGTATCCGCATGGATCGGTGCAAAGCAGAAATTGCCGACGTGATTCGGCCCGCCGGTTTGATCCAGCAGAATGTTCCAGTCTGTCCAACCTACGGTTCCTTTGTTGAAATCATTGATCATTGAACGGCCGTAGCGCTCGGCATTGGGCCAGTACTGGTATTTTTCAGGGCTGAAGCGCTCGTTGCACCCTTCTGTAAACAACAGGTTTTTAGAAGGATAAGCCTCATTGATCAGGCCTAAGTTTTCAAACATTGGATCGCCGCCCGTCCAGGTTTCGTACCAGTGAAACCCGACTCCCCATGCATATTTGGCTGCCTCCGGGTCATCAAAAATAGTCGTAGCCCGGTGGTAAATAAGATCCCGGTTGTGGTCCCAAACGACGATCTTTTTGTCGCCGTAGCCTTTTTTTGCCATGGTCGGCCCGAGATGGTTTTTCAGAAAATCCCTTTCTTCTTCAGCGGTATAAATGCAGGATTCCCAGCGCTGGGTGGCCATCGGTTCATTTTGAATGGTGACTCCCCAGATCGGCATCCCCTCCTTCTCGTAGGCTTCGATAAACTTCGTGTAATATTCCGCCCAGGTCTGGTAATATTCCGGCAGCAGCTTTCCGCCCTGCAGCATGTTGTTATTGTCTTTCATAAAAGCAGGCGGACTCCAGGGGCTGGCGTAGAGGAGCAACTCCCCACCGGCAGCCTCGGTGGCTTTTTTGATCATCGGAATGCGGAACTGGCGGTCGTGGTCGATGTTAAAAGTTTTCAGTTCTTTATCGCCTTCTTCGATATAGGTATAACTGCCAGGACTAAAATCGCAACTGTGGATCGTCGTGCGAAGCAGAGAATAGCCGATACCGGCTTCCTGGTCGTAGTAGGCTTTCAACAACTCCTGCTGTTTTTCCTCCGGCAATTTGGCAAAAACCTCTGCCGAGGCATCCGTGATGGCACCTCCAATCCCGAGGAATGTCTGAAATTGTTTTTCCGGATTTACCACGACAAAAATCTCCACCTCAGTGGGTTGACCGGCCGGAGCAAAAGTTTTCTCGCCGGTAAGTTTCAGCCTCAGGTCTGCACTATCAGCGGTGGTATAGACCTGAACAGTTTTGCCTTCTGTAGAAAAAGAGGAGGCAGGTGCGGGCTCATTTTCCATATGTTGGGTACAACCCAACACGAAAAGGCCTAACATGGGGATCATGAAGTACTTTTTCATTTTGTTTTGATTATTTTTTTGGAAAATACAAGGCAAAATTGGCTGTTTCTGCCTTCCAACAAAGGTAGGCAATGACAGTAAGAAAGCGGAAGGTTAGGCCGGTTCTTTCCGCCCGGAAATAAAGCTTTGAGCAGACCTTTAACCTGCTGATAAGATGCCTTTTTTATACCCGATCCCGCCCTTACCCAGGTTAATGAAAAAAGCCTGCGCCGGAAAAGCACAGGCTTTTTTATAGCTTGGAGCGGCAAATGGGACTCGAACCCACGGCCCTCAGCTTGGGAAGCTGATGCTCTACCAACTGAGCTACTGCCGCATTTTTAATGCCTTGTAAAATTATAGATTTGGCGTAAAAACTTTATACTTACAGTTAGAATTATTTTAATGGCATCCGGCAGTAGCGCAATCCCGAACCTGCGGTTCAAAATTGTTCCGAAAAAACTGCCCGCCAGAATTCATCTCCTTTCACATTAAAAAATAATTACCTATGAAAACGTACGAAACCTTGCACGAAGCCATCAACGGCCTGAAAAAACAAGGCTACAACCTCGACTTCAACTTGCAGGAAGATTGCATCGAATGCGGCGAAACCGGCCCGTTGGATCCTGACGCTTTTGAGATCACGGAAGTTCACCGATTCGAAGGAATGACGAACCCGGACGATAGTTCCGTACTCTACGCCATCGAAGGAAAAAATGGTAAAAAAGGAGTCTTGGTAGATGCATACGGCGCTTACGCCGGATCACTTTCAACCAGAATGATCGAAAAACTGCGTATTCAACATTAATATTTGGAAATAAAACCAGAAGCTACCATGAAAAATACTACAAAAAAATACACCAACGGCGATATCACTATCGTCTGGCAACCTGACGTTTGCATCCACTCCACTTTTTGCTGGAAAGGCCTCAATGAAGTTTTTAACCCCCACAAACGCCCCTGGATCGACATGGATGGCGCTTCGACTGATCGCATCATCGAACAGGTGAAAAAATGCCCGTCCGGCGCATTATCTTTTTTTCAAAATAAAGAAGAGAAAAGTACTGACGGAGAGACAACAACGCAAACGGAAACAATCGTCGAAGTTTCACCCAACGGCCCGCTGATGGTGTATGGAAATGTAACCGTGAAAGACGCACACGGCAACGAGAAAAAGCACAACAAAGTCACGGCACTCTGCCGTTGCGGTGCTTCCGGCAACAAACCGTACTGCGACGGGACGCACCGGAAGATTGAGTTCAGAGGATAGGAATGTAGAATGTAGAATTTTTAATGTAAAATGTAGAAGGATTGCGATGCCTGCACTTCTACATTCTGCATTTAAAAACTTATTCGTATCCAACCATCCAGCGCAGATGCGACCTTTTTAATCCATCCATTAGCTCGATATGGTACAAGCCCACAGGAAGCCCTGTTGGGAGTTTCGTTACCGTTCCGTATGATTTTCCCTGTGCAACTTTTTTTCCGGTAGCATCGAAAACCCGCCAGGACAGGCCGTTTACGGGTGTTTTCAACTGAAGCACGGCTCCGGCACTGCCGGAAGGGTTGGGAATGATTGCTGCTTCCAACGGATTGAGTTTTTCATCTCTTGTTTCATTGATTACTTCCAGCGTGAAAGCCATCTCTGTAGAGCAGCCGTTTTCAGCGGTAATGGTGACCGTGTAGTTTCCTGATGAGAGACTCGTAAGATTTTGCGTGGTTTGGCCGTTGCTCCACAGGTATTCGTAGCCACTGCCGACGATGTTGATTTCTATACTGCCGTCGTGGGTGTTTGCGGCATTGGGATGCGTGACGGTACCTGCTGCGTTAAAGCCTGCCAGAACGGGCAGCGAAAGGAAAGCAGTATCGCCGGGATAGTTGTTGTTGAAAGGGACGACAGCGAGTTTGCGGACGCCTTCGGAGATAGCTTGCGCTTCATTTTGATAAAAAACTGCCTGCTTCAGTTCCTGCATGAAGACCGGATTGGACGATTGAGCGGCATTGTAAAGCATGATGCCGCCGTTGCTGCTGGTTGACGTGATATTCCCATAGCTTCCAAGTTTTTCATCAGAGCCGTCCGCTTGTCCACTCACGATGCCCACCCAGACGGAGTCCACGATGGTATTGGTCAGGATGGCAGGATGGCTGCCACTGAATGGGAGTACCGGTTGACTTGGGTTTACACAGGTTTTAGGTGCTTTGAAATGCAATCCGGGTGTTCCGGCGAGGTCTTGCTCGTCCAGGTCGAGGATGGGGGTGCAGTCGAATTGGAGATATTCGGAGGGGTTGGCGAAGGCTCCGATTGCAGTTGGAAATGTTAGAGTTGTAACGAATGAAACTGATGGTTCCTTGATATTCAACTGATAAACTTCATAAGTACCCGGAATTACAGCCCTTGCCAAATAAGTTATTGAAGAATCGCAATCTAGATTGAACGTTGTAATTCCTGAGATCACTGAAGTGAAAGGAAGTTCCATAATGATCTTACTATTCAATGGGTCTTCATGGTTAATTTTTACAAAATATCTTTTAAATGGCCAATCTTGCATATCTGCAACACAAGCATAATGCTCTCCATTGATAAATGTGTGCGTTTGCAATAAAGTATTGCCTGCTCCTTCTAAGCCAACCAATCCCAATTCTGTTCTAATCCCGCTCTCAATATTCAATTTTGACAAAGTATTGTTGGGGCTTGTACCATAAATATAGCCATCGGGGCCGGTTTTCATCCAATAAAAAAAGTTGTACTTGTTAGTGTCCTGCTCCATGATGTTTTGTTCAAAGTTGGCATAAAAGAAACCGTAGATGCCACCTGTTGCTGTAACATATAATTTACCGTTCGGGTGGTAAGTAAGGGCTCGTAAAGGGCCAACCCCTCCTATCGGGTAATCGAATGTATCAAGTTCATTGATTGCCCAATTGTTGGCTATGTCTATTGTGCCGATACCCTTTGGGATGTTTAACGTTGTATTACCAACTTGGGTAAAGGTTATAGTTTGGCTGGCAGCAGCCATAGAAAAGAGCAAAATGATGATTTGAGAAAACGTTTTTTTCATCTTTAAACCTTTGGCGTTAAAATAAAATACCCCTCGAATAGGCAGAGCCTTATACGAGGGGTATATAGACTTTAGTTGGCCAAAAATCACGCCAAGCAAAAAAGCAATCAAAGGGCGCCCAAAACAAAATTTCAAATGAGAAAATATTCTTGCCAAATATTTTGAAAGATGCGTTTTTTTTTTTTTAATTTGTCCCGGACATGCTTCGTACGGCATTTAAACCAATCTCATAACCAATTAATCATTTCACACATGATGATCAAACCTCCCCGCTCTCACTCCGCTTAACAGCGGCCGGAGCGCTCTTTCTCTTTACACTACTGATCTCCTCCTGCCAAAAGGAAGAAATCCTGAACAAAACCGAATCCTTATCTTACAGTGAATCCATCGTAAACAACGATACCGGGAATACAGACAATGCGGTCTTGACCGACAGGGGTGTTAACTACCCTAAGTTAGCCGTCAAAGTTTTTCTCAATGGCCCTTACGTGTCAAGTACGCAATTAATGAATGATAACCTTCGCTCACTTGGACTGATACCGGCTACTTCTCCCTACGGTACCGGCGAAACCATTGCAAATCCATCTGCCGTATTCGCTGTTACCGGGAATAATGCCATTGTTGACTGGGTGCTCGTGCAACTCCGCACAGGAAATACCAACATCGTCACTTCTGCTTCCGGGCTTTTGCAAAGAGACGGCGATGTGGTGGGCACGGATGGTGTGACAGCCCTGTCCTTTCCGGGCGCAGGCGAAAATACTTCGTACCAGGTAGCAGTCCTGCACAGGATTCACTTGGGATGCCTTACTACCGGTTATTTTCAACCGAGTACTTCAACACCCCCGTTGGTTGATTTGACAGTATCGACTACACCGACCTGGCAGAGTTTATCCGCCGTTGGCAGGAGGGCGAATGGAAGCAAAATGACTTTATTTTCGGGAGATACCGGGTATTTTGATTTCATCCTCCCCGATAAAAAGGTTGCTTTTCAAGGGCCAAATAATGATAATACTTGGGTTTTGTGGAGGGTTTTGAATGATCCTAACAATGTTAATAGCTTAGTTAACTACATAGTTTACAACGTCTATGACTACGCAGATGTAAACATGGATGGGAATGTCATTTATCAAGGTCCTAACAATGATTCTGCACCCATTTTGTTTTCGGTATTGTCAAGTCCGTTGAATACCAGTCAATCGCAGAATTTCATTGTCTATCAGGCAATTCCTTAAACACACCTGAAGTTCAGGTAGGTTGAAGGTGTATTTGCTGGGCGGGAGGTGTGTTCTCAAAGCCTTTTGCCGGGTACGCTGCAAATACATCTTTTGTACAGGTCTTGGGTTAAGCTCAAGACCTGTACTTTTTGGTGCTTTGTCGCTTCAATTCATCAAGCCATAGCCTTGCTCGTTCCCGCATCTGCCACCTTCAAAATCCCGATCTTATTGATCGCATTCAGGTAAGCCTCCACCGAGGCCGTCACGATGTCCGTATCCACGCCGAAACCGATGAAAGAGCGGTTGTGATGGTTGATGCGCACGTGTACTTTGGCCGTGTCGTAGCTGCGGTTGATGTTCGATTGCACGAGGTATTCTTCCAGGTCAATTTGTTCATTTAAAATACGATCCACCGCACGGAAAGCGGCATTCACCGGGCCGTTGCCGATCTCGCTGGCCCGGCGCAGTTCGCCGTTGATCAGCAACTCGACGGTTGCGGTTGGTGAAGCGGATTTTCCGCAAGTCACCTGCAAGCGGTTCAGTTCGATAGCGGCGTGGTGCAGTTCGCCGTCCATGATGCGCACCAGGTCCTCGTCGGCGATTTCCTTTTTGGAATCGGCCACTTCCAGGAATTTTTCATACGCCTCCTGCAAGGTTTCTTTCGTCAAATGATAACCCAGCCGCTCCAGGTGGTGGCGCAGGGCAGCCTTGCCGCTGCGAGCCGTCAGCACGATGCTGCTGGCCGGTACGCCCACGTCTTCCGGGTCGATGATCTCGTAATTTTCACGATGCTTCAGTACGCCATCCTGGTGAATGCCGGAGGAATGGGCGAAGGCATTGCGGCCCACGATCGCCTTGTTCGGCTGGATGGGCATGCGCATCATTTTTGAAATCAACAAACTCAGCGGGTAAATGCGCTGCGTTTCGATACCGCACTGTAAATCAAGGTGTTTGTGCGTTTTCAAAATCATCGCCACCTCTTCCAGCGAGGTGTTACCGGCCCGCTCGCCGATGCCGTTGATGGTCACTTCCACCTGCCGGGCGCCGTTCAGCACACCGGCGATGGTGTTGGCCGTGGCCATGCCGAGGTCGTTGTGGCAGTGGCAGGACAGGATGGCCTTGTCCACGTTTTTCACGTTTTCCATCAGGTAGCGGATCTTGCGGCCGTACTCCTCCGGCAGGCAGTAGCCCGTCGTGTCGGGAATGTTGACGACCGTAGCCCCGGCGGCGATGACGGCCTCGACCATGCGGGCGAGGAATTCGTTGTCGGCACGGCCAGCGTCTTCGCAGTAGAACTCGATGTCTTCCACGAATTTTTTGGCAAATTTCACCGCAGCCACGCCCCGCTCCAGCACTTGGTCACGGGTGCTGTTGAACTTGTATTTGATGTGGTAATCCGACGAGCCGATGCCCGTGTGGATGCGCTTGTGCTTCGCAAAACGCAGCGACTCTGCCGCCACTTCGATATCCTTCTCCACCGCCCTCGTCAGTGCGCAGATGGTCGGGAAACGCACCGCCTTCGAGATGGCCACCACCGACTCGAAATCGCCGGGACTGCTGACGGGAAACCCCGCCTCGATGACGTCCACGCCGAGTGCTTCCAACTGGCGGGCGACTTCCACTTTTTCGTGGGTATTGAGCTGACAACCGGGCACTTGCTCGCCGTCCCGGAGGGTGGTGTCGAAGAAGAAAATTTTGTTATCCATGTCTTAGTGATTGGTGACTGGTAACTGGTGATTGGTAACTGGTGATTGGTGACTGGGCCACCCAATCACTAATCACCGATCACCAGTCACCAACGATACTGCCATTTGTATTTCATTCAAAACTTTTTGCCCCATCGCATCGGTGCCGAGGATGCGCTCCTTCGGCGTGCCGGGATCGGCGATGTCGCCGGTGCGGAAACCTTTTTTCAGCACCGTGTCCACGGCTTCGATGACGGCTTCGCTCTCCCTTTTCATCCCGAAAGCAATGTCGAGCATGAGCGCCACGGAGAGGATCGTCGCCAACGGATTGGCGATGCCCTTCCCGGCAATGTCGGGGGCGGAACCGTGAATCGGCTCGTACAAGCCCACCTGGTCGCCGACGGAGGCCGAGGCCAGCATGCCAAGCGAACCGGCGATTTGCGAAGCTTCATCGGTCAAAATGTCGCCGAACATATTTTCGGTGACGATGACGTCGAACTGCTTCGGATTTTTGATCAACTGCATGGCGGCATTGTCCACGAACATGTGGTGTACCGTCACGTCAGGGTATTCGGGTGAAATTTCCTGGATGACTTCCCGCCACAATCGGCTGGCTTCCAGCACATTGGCCTTGTCCACCGAGTGCAGGATTTTCCGACGGGTGCGGGCTGCCTCAAACGCCTTAACAGCTATGCGCCGCACTTCGTCCTTAGAGTAAATCATTGTGCTGATTGCCACATCGCCTTCTGCTATCCGCTCCTGCGGACCGAAATAAATGCCGCCCGTCAGTTCCCGGAAAAACAGGATATCGGAGCCTTGCAGCACCTCCGGTTTGAGACTGGAGGCGTGGGCCAGTTCATCGAAAATTTTGATTGGGCGCAGGTTGGCGTAGAGGCCGAGTTCCTTGCGGATTTTCAGCAGGCCCTGTTCGGGGCGCACTTTTAGTTTCGGGTTGTTGTCGTACATCGGATCGCCGACGGCGCCGAGCAGGATGGCGTCAGCCTTGCGGCAGGCCGCTAATGTTTCATCGGGCAGCGGGTTCCCCGTCGCCTGGATGGCGCTGTGGCCGATCAATGCCTCCTCGAACTCGAACAGGTGGCCGTAGCACTCACCGATGGTCTCGATGGTGCGGCGTCCCCACTGCGTCACTTCCGGGCCGATGCCGTCGCCGGGGAGGATGATTATTTTTCTTTTGTGAATCATTTTTTGTGAATTGGTGAACTGGTAAATTAGTGAATTGGGCAGGGACCCTGCCCAATTCACTAATTTACCAGTTCACTAATTTACCAGTTCAAATTGCTCGATTGCCTCTCGCCGGGACAGTATGTAATCGATATCATCATACCCGTTGATCAAGCAAGCCTTTTTGTAAGGATTAATGTCAAACCCCGTTTTCAGCCCCGCCGCCGGTACTTCCAGCGTCTGTTTTTCGAGATCAACGGTGACTTCCGTCTTCGGGTCAGCCGCTATTGTTTGAAATAATTTTTGCAAAAAATCCTCGTCCACCTGCACGGGTAACAGGTTGTTGTTCAAGGCATTATTGTAAAAAATATCTGCAAAAAAGCTGGACACGACCACCTTGAAACCGTAATCTGCCAGCGCCCAGGCCGCATGTTCCCGGCTGGAGCCGCAACCAAAATTTTTACCCGCCACCAGCACTTCGCCCGTGTATGTTTTTTGGTTTAAAACAAAATCCGGATTCGGCACGTCGCCGGGCAGGTAGCGCCAGTCCCGGAACAGGTTTTCACCGAAACCCTCCCGTGAGGTCGCTTTCAGGAAGCGGGCCGGGATGATCTGGTCCGTGTCGATGTTCTCGATCGGAAGTGGGACGCAGGTGGTATTTATTTTTTTGAAACTCATTTTGGTAAATTAGTGAATTGGTAAATTGGTGAATTAGGTAGGGCCGCAGCCAAATTTACTAATTCACCAATTCACCAATTTACAATCAAATCATCTGCCGCACATCGGCAATCTCTCCTGTTACCGCCGCCGCCGCTGCCGTCAGCGGACTGACGAGGAAGGTGCGGGCGCCGGGGCCTTGCCTGCCTTCGAAGTTGCGGTTGGAGGTGGAGACGCAGTATTTTCCGGCGGGCACTTTGTCCTCGTTCATGCCGAGGCAGGCAGAACAGCCGGGTTGGCGAAGTTCGAAACCAGCCTCCCGGAAAATGCGGTCGAGGCCCTCGGCGATGGCCTGCGCTTCGACCTGCTTGCTGCCGGGCACGATCCAGACGTTCACGTCCGGGGCTTTCTTTTTGCCTTTAATGAAATCAGCGACCTGGCGCAAATCCTCGATGCGGGAGTTGGTGCAGGAGCCGATGAAAACGTAGTCTATTTTTTTACCCAACAAAGATTGTTGCGGCTCTAAACCCATGTAAGCCAGCGACTTAGCCATTTCACTTTCGTTCGACTTGGCGGCCACGGCAGGGATGTTTTTTGAAACGCCAACGCCCATGCCGGGATTGGTGCCGTAGGTAATCATCGGCTCGATGCTGGCGGCGTCGAAGGTCAGCACGGCGTCGTACTGAGCGCCGGAATCGCTGGCCAGTGACTTCCAGTCTTCGACGGCGGCGTCCCAGGCGGCGCCTTTCGGAGCGTGTTCACGGCCCTTGAGGTAGGCGAAAGTCGTCTCGTCGGGAGCGATCATGCCGCCACGGGCGCCCATTTCGATGCTCATGTTGCAGATGGTCATGCGGGCTTCCATGCTCAGCGAGCGGATGGCGCTGCCGGCGTATTCGACGAAGTAGCCCGTGCCGCCTGCGGCGGAGATCTGCGAGATGACGTAGAGGATGATGTCTTTGGCGGTGACGCCCCTTGCCAGCGTGCCGTTCACCTCGATTTTCATGGTTTTCGGGCGATATTGGAGCAGGCATTGCGTAGCCAAAACCTGCTCGACCTGGCTGGTGCCGATACCGAAAGCGATGTTGCCGAAGGCGCCATGAGTGGACGTATGGCTGTCGCCGCAAACGATGGTCATGCCCGGCTGGGTGATGCCCAATTCGGGGCCGATGACGTGAACGATGCCTTGCTTTTCATGGCCGAGGCCGAAGAGTTCGACGCCGAATTCCCGGCAGTTTTCTTCGAGCTTGGCGACCTGAAAAGCAGAGAGTTTGTCGGCAATAGGCAGGTGCTGATTGATGGTCGGGACGTTGTGATCGGCGGTACCGATGGTTTGGGACGGACGAAAAACGGGAAGCCCCCGTTTGCGAAGCCCGTCAAATGCTTGTGGCGACGTGACTTCATGGATGAAATGCCGGTCGATGTAGAGCAAATCAGGATAACCCTCCTTGCGTTCGACGACGTGGCGGTCCCAGATTTTATCGAATAATGTCTTAGGTTGTTGAGCCTCCATGCGGTTAGGTGAAATTGTGCGTTGCGGTTTTTTGAAGAAACTTGTTTTAATTTTGCTGTTTCTACAGCCCTTTCTTTTTAAAATTCGCTTCTCAAAACTAAGATATGAGTCCGGCACTCCGAGCATCAAAAGTGAAGGGCTTTACACCTGTCAAAGGTTTCGAAAAAAGTTTTAAAGCACTGAATTTCAGTTTTTTATAAAAAAATCAACTACGATGGCCAGCACTGCAACCGATCATCTTTTCAGCCTCATCAAGTCCATGACCAAAGCGGAGAAGCGCTCCTTCAAGCTCTACGTCAACCGCTCGGGCGGGGCAGGAGACTCAGCGCTTTTTGTGCGATTGTTCGATGTACTGGACAAACAGCCTGAGTACGATGAAGAGGGCATTTTTCAAAAAATACCTGAACTGAAGCGCAGCCAGCTCTCGAACATGAAGCGGCACCTCTACAAGCAGATCCTGACGAGCCTGCGCCTGCTGCACATTTCAAAAAATGTAGATATTGAAGTGCGGGAAGAGATAGACTTTGCAAGGGTTCTTTACAACAAGGGCCATTATCAGCAAAGCCTGAAACTACTTGACCGGATCAAAGGAATTGCCCGTGAAACGCACCAGGATATTTTGCACCTGGAAATCGTGGAGTTTGAAAAAATGATCGAAAGCAGGCACATCACCCGGGCCATCGAAAGTCGGGCTGACGAGTTGACCCTTGAATCGGAGAAGCGGCACAATGTAGTTTCCAACGTTACCCGCCTTTCCAATCTGGCGCTGAAAATGTTCAGTTTTTATGTAAAAACCGGGCACATAAAAAACGAGAATGAAGGGCTGTTCGTCACGGAGTTTTTTAAAAGCAACCTGCCTGAATTGAACTACGACCAACTGACTTTTTTTGAAAAAATTTATTACTGCCAATCCTTTGTCTGGTACTACTACATTCTGCAAAACTTCCCGATGCACTTCCGATACACACAGCGCTGGGTGAATCTTTTTGACGAGTATCCGGACATGAAGTTCAAGGATCCTGAGCTGTATCTGCGGGGACTCCAAAACCTGCTCATGGCGCTGTTTTACACAGCAAAGCACGACCGTTTTTGTGAGGTATTAAAACAAATGGAAGTTTTCATTGCCCGCACCGCAGATGATTTTGATACAAACCTGGAAGTACAGGCCTTCACATTTCTCTACACCGCCAGAATTAACAAACACTACCTTGAAGGCACATTTTCGGAGGGGCTTTTCCTCGTGCCCGAGCTTGTGAAAAAGCTGGATTACTACGAGGACTTTCTCGACCCGCACCGCATCCTGGTTTTTTACTATAAAATCGCCTGCCTCTACTTTGGAAGTGGCGATAACGGCAAAGCGATCGATTACCTGAACGAAATTATCAACTACCGGGCCGGGGCATTGGTGAGCGATATTCAATGTTACGCCCGCATTCTGCACCTAATCGCTCATTTTGAGTTGGGCAACTACAGCCTGTTGGAGTATCTGGTGAAATCCGTTTACCGTTTTTTAGCAAAAATGGAAGATCTGAATGTCGTGCAGCGGGAGATTCTGACTTTCCTGCGAAAGGAAATTCGTACGGATCCCAAAGACATGCGGCGGGCCTTCATTCAGCTAAAGGCCAAGCTCGAGAAGCTACAGGATCACCCTAACGAGCGCCGATCATTTTTATACCTAGACATTATTTCCTGGCTGGAAAGTAAAATCGAAGCCAAGACAGTCGGAGAAATCATCCGGGAAAAATTCGAGGGTAAAAGGTGACCAGAAGCTACTTCCAAACGCTCAAAATCTTTTCCTGGTAGTTAATCGAGAATTTTCCTCCTTCAAAAAACGGGAAACCAAGCAGTCCATCCACCTGATTCGATACGAGGTTTTCTAGATTGGAGATGTCAGTAAAAACAAACCGCATGTTCCAGTAATTGGAAGCGCCGATAGTCGTTTCGACGATATCTGCCGACAATACTTTTTGGCTACCTGCGAGGCCATTCAGCCCTGCCTCCCCGGCCGGCGTGAGCAGTTCGGGCTCAATATCCCCAATGCGATTGAGATGCAGAAGATTTGTACCAGCTCCGGTGTCAAGCCCAAGACGAAATTTATTGCTGCCGATCTGTGCTTCAATGACGGGTAAATGGCCTTCGAGCGTAAAAGGAATATTTTCTTTAATAAAAGTATTGTTCAAAATATCGCTGGCGGCTGTAGTCATCAAAGATGCTTTTCGGAGGTTGAAGTCGAGGTATAGATTCATTTCACCAAAAAATTCATACCCAACCAGCCCCATGATTGGTTTGCCGGTAATACCTTCCAAATGACTGATATCAAGCGCCAGAGCTTTAAGGTTGAACCGATGAATACCAGCCCAGGACAAGTCGCAGGTTGTCCATTCTCCAGACAAGGCACCCTGAAGTGTGTTGGCTTCAAACTGCATTAGTTCGGACGCCTTACGGTTTAAAATCAGCATTGGAGAACCGGTGTCGAGGATGAAATCCCCCTTGACACCATTTAATTCGGCCTCGATAAGCACTAATCCCCGAACAAGGCTGAAGTTAACAAGCCGGACAGGCTCCGGCTCGGCAAGCATCATTGCGGTATGACCAAACAGCGGTTTCTGCATGGCCAGCAATAAAATCGAAAGTGAAATTACAAACCTCAATCTTCGGTAAAAAGCCCCTTGTCTCATGGTAAAAGTAGTTATGTAAAAGGTGTAAAAAGATTCACTCAAAAACTGATGAATGCAGTCTTCAACGCAGCATCCCGAATTATGCGGGCTTAGGCAGTTGCGTCAGCTACTGAAATATTCATCCTCCTGAAAAAGAACCCTTTTTGAAATTTTGGGGAAAGCCGCGGGGGACTATGTCAGCTAATGAATTTTTTCAAGGCGTTGCGTAACAATAAAATTTCGGCGTCCTGCGCTTATTTTTTTCATACAAACAGAAACTCAAGCACAGGGGCATAACCTGAAATCATACCTGGCAACCTTTGCATGGAGATAGAGTTAGGGGAAGTAACAAAGAGGGGGGACTCAAATCTTCCTCAATTTAGAATAATTAATCTACAAAGTCAAAAAACGATGAAGATTCTGCCTGCAAACCTCCCTTAAAACATGCCAGTTTGAAGATTAAATTGAGTCAATGTGTTACTTTCAACTGATGCTGCCGTCTTAAAATCAAATATTTGTTAATTCAGCTGTTTTGAAGCCGATTTCTTGCACTACTCCCTCTCAAAGACTTATAAAATATTGCGCTCTTGCCTTAACAGGTTCTCTATCGGTTTTATTGTTACCCCATTACGAAACCTATGACTCCATTAGGAATAAATCCATTTAGATAATTTAAAATACTTTTTATGAAAATTCTAAACGTTATCCTCCCAGCCTTTCTTTTAATGTTGACTACAGTTGTATTTGGTCAAATGGAAGGTCTTCCGGCCAATCCTGAACCTGGAAAATGCTACATCCGCTGTGTAACACCCGAAACTTATGAAACACTTGACAAAAGAGTCATGACACGCCCGGCATTTAAACGGCTGGAAGTTGTTCCGGCTCAGTACAAAACCGTTGAAGAGAGAATATTGGTGAAACCTGCCTCCAAGAAATATGTTTACGTACCCGCTGAATTTAAGACTGTAACACAAGAAGTACGTGTTGAAGATACTTACAATAAAATTACGGTCGTTCCTGCCAGTTTTACCGGAGCAAGCGAAACTGTTGAAGTTCGCCCGAAAGTGGGAAAGTGGGAATACCAGAGCAGTGTCGAAAACTGCCAGTCAGACGATCCAAGAGATTGCATGGTGCTTTGCTACGTTGAATATCCGGCTGAAATGCGGACTGTTACAACCCAGGTTGTGGCACGGGATGCCTCCGTGAATAAGTCGTTGCAAGGTGGTAAAATGAGAACAATTACCCGCCAGGAGCTGGTTCGGGAAGCCCGGGTCGAAGAGGTAGAAATACCTGCCGAGTATATGACCGTAACAAAGCAGGTTTTGGTTAAAGACGAAGAAGTTAGAGAAATCGAAGTTCCAGCCGAATATGCTGTTCAAACAGTCAACATCCTCAAGGATAAAGGCGGTGTCGCTGTTTGGGAGCCGATCGAGTGCAGCCTGACAACCTACAATGTACTTCCGATACTTTATGAGTTTGGCAGTGCACGGCTTACCGGAGAATCCCGCCAACTGTTGGATGAAAAACTGCTGAGACTGATGAAGGAGCGTCCAAACATCCGGGTTGAAATATCTTCTCACACTGATTCAAGAGGTTCGGCCTCAGCGAATCAAACACTTTCGCAGGCAAGAGCTAATTCAGTAGTGAATTACCTCGTATCCAGAGGCATCACTCGCAGCCGGCTGGTGGCAAAGGGTTACGGAGAAGACAAACTGCAGAACCGCTGCGCCGACGGCGTACCTTGCTCCGAAAATGAGCATGCGCAGAACCGCAGAACGGAGTTCCGTGTACTGAGCAACTAAGCTTTTCACGACTTCAAAAAAAAACGGCGAATTGACCTGGTCAATTCGCCGTTTTTTTTTGACAAAGCTGACTACTACTACTCAGAAGTCCCGGCAATAATGCGCTCAGCTACTGTCGTAATTGTAGTAGGAGCGTCAAAGTAACCCGCCAGATAAGCCAGCATGTCTTTCCGGCTGGACGGAGAGAGAAGTTTGAAGTTTTTGATGGTGGCCTCAAGGTTTTGCCGTTTACCGGCAATGATTTTTTTGGATGCGCTTAAGTTGCCTAAATCTTCAGGAAAGCCCAAGAAGATTCTTTGGTCCCGACTCGTTAGCCCATAATTAGCATCGGGTGCAAAATAAGGGGCATTCACCAGTGCGCTGAAGTCAAAATCGTAAGGTACAGCAATCAATTTGCCACCTTTCTCTATGACCTTCAGATTTTTACAACTGCCAATACCCCAATCGGCATTGCCAATCATGTATTGGAAAACAGACACCATACGGAGATGATCCCGTTCAAACTTTTCGGCAGGCAGATTAAATATTTTGGTCTCATCCACCTTTTCAGCTCCGATGCGATCCCTCAGTTCGGCTGTGTCTTCAATAATAAACGCCCATTGCCTTACCTTTTCGCCGGTTTCCGAATCCTTGTAAGTGATATTCAAAAGCTGCACCCTGAAACTAACATCGGTGATTTCATTAAACAACTTGTACGTCAGGTACTCTCTTAAGAGGGCATCTTTAGCAATATCTTCACTGCCCATACAGTATGGAACCAGCTTCATGTCATCGAAATCAGCAAGCCCTGCAGCTTTGAGATCCGACTTTTTAAAATTCAATTTTAACGGCGGCATTTGCGAACAGTGAATCCTGCGAAATGCACCTCTTACTTTTACTTTTAAGTCCCACACTTGCTTTTTACCCGCTTCATCTTTAAAAGTGATCTGGGCTTTATAGCTGTCATCGCTGCGGCGATTATTTTTCAGTTGAGTGAAATCCGTTTCCAGCGTAAGTTCAAGAACTTCTTTGTACTGCATCAAATCAAAGATGCTGCGCTGTCCGTTCTCACTAAAAACTTTACCAGAAAACAACAGGGTAAAAATCAAGAGCATGGGCTTCATCCACATAGGGAGAATTAATTTCTTCATCTTTTCAAATTTTAGTTTGGCCTCATGCATTACCATTCACGAAACAAAATTAGCTAGCTGCTGTTCAGAAAATCAAGTGGGACACCCTCCCCGAGCCCCTGTTTTTACTACGTTTTTGATGAATTCAGGCAAGGCAAATCGAAAGATTTAACGACTTACAACGCCTTCCGTCAAAGAAAGGAGAGCCGCTAACCTCCAAGACAGAATTTTATTTCAAAAATGAAATCGAAGTCAGGTACTTTTACCTTCGTGTATTTTTTACAAAAAGATGATAGAAATAACATTCAGTTAACACGAATGAAAGGCCTGAAGCTGGCCTTTAAATATTTTACAATCTCCGTCTGACACCCTGAAAATGTCGTTTTTACTTTCTCAAGCCGGAAATTGAAAGCTTTCACCGGGTGTAAGTACCCGGAATGGCTGCCCTGCAGCCTTAGCTTCATGGACGAAATCTGCCGGATCGGCTGTATTGAAGGTGAACATGTCATAATGGCAGGGTACGACAAGTTTTGCCCCGATGGCCTTGCCCAGCTGGACAGCCTCTACGCAATCGAGGTTACCGGCCACGCCCCGCTTCGGGTCGTTACCGTTAATGGGCAGGAAGGCAACGTCCACCCCGAAAGGCCGGAGCAGATCCTCCATGCCACCATACAGCAACGTGTCGCCGCTGTGGTAAATTTTAAAATTACCGAACTCCACCACATAGCCAAGGTAATGGCAACGGCCTCGCTCGTCTCTGTCTATTTCATTGTGAGCGGCAGGGACTGCAGTGAATTTAAAGCCTTGAATTTCAACATTTTGACCGGCGTCGAGACCGGTGGGCCAGGCCAGGTCGCATTGCAGGCGGTTGGCCACGAAGGCCCGGTTTGCTTCGGGAATGACCATTTGCAGGGTGGGGTTCACCTGCCTGAGCGGGAGCAACGTCTCAGCGTCGAGATGGTCGGTGTGGTTGTGACTGGAGGTAACGATATCGATAAAGTCGAGGCGGGCCGGGTCAATGACCAGTTCTGACATGCGCACGTGTGGTTTGTTCGTGGCAGCGTATTTTTTGGTCAAAGAATCGGAGAGGTAGGGGTCGAGCAAAAGGTATTTGTCCGTCCATTTCACTAAAAAGCCACTTTGGCCGAGCCACCAGCAGGTGAAAAGCGCCGGATCGTTTGGTGCCTGGCGGATGCCTGCAAGCAGGGTATCGTCTTTTTGATATGCCTTTATGAGTTCCATTTCATTTTCTTTTGAACTACCCGATTGCTACCGGTCAGAGGATAGTTGCTGGCCAAACATGATGCGATGCCCGTCGATGGTAATGATGCCGAATTCCCGCATTCCCCAGGGTTTGCTACCCAAAGCATAATGAATTTCCACACCCTTGGCAGCCAGTTCACTATGCATTTCATCAACGTCTTCCACCTGCACGTATGCGAAGTAGGAGTGGTTACGGGTTTCAAAGGCCGAACGATCGTCAGGACATTCGCCCAGCATCACAACAAAATGCTCCCGGCGCAGCTGATGCCAACCTTCGTGTGTCCAATCGGTCGTAAAACCCAGTTTTTCGGTGTAATAACCTACGGAAGCAGTCAGGTTTTGCACAGCCAGCACGTAGCGGGTTTCAAGAATATTCTGTTTCATGTTTGATGGTGTTTTGATTGAATGTCTTGTCAGCGAGTCCGTCTTTTCGACTCGGGCTATCCTCTTTTGCAAAGATTTTGAAAAAACTCTCAGACCAATGAATACTGTTTGATTTTCGTAAGTATTACTTTGAAATTTGTTGCGAAAACACTGCTATAGCTCATTTCTTTGCAGTGTGAAAATTATAAATAAAAACATATGCGACAACCAGCTTTTTTCAAAAAAACACTATTGCTCGCCGGCCTGCTGTTGACCGCCGGCTTCGCCGTTTCACAAGAAACAGATACCACGAAGACCGAACTGAACTTCAGCGGCACCGTCAACGCCAACAGCAACGGTTTCTCGCTCGTGCCGACCTTCTCGCTGGGAAAGCCGGCCATACAGACCGGGTTCAACATCAGCGGGAGGGGACGATTCAGTTTTCATCCGCAATTCTGGTACTCTATGCTGGACTACAAACCCTGGTCGTTTATTTTTATCTGGCGATATCAATTGGTCAGGAAGGAAAAGTTCGACTTCTACCTGGGCACCCACGCACCCGCCATTAACTTCAAGAGTGCCAGCGTGCTTGAAGACACTACCCGCAAGGATGTTATCAAGGCGAGGCGTTTCTATCCACCCCTGGAAATATTGGCTGTTTACAAACTCAAAAAAAATATATCCCTGGGCATGTACGGTATTTTCGGCAGGGGTATTGAGAAAGAGGTTGCCACAACCAATTCTTTCCTTTCCGTCCGTGCCGATTTTAACGACATCCCGCTCACGAAGCAGCTTTACCTCCGGTTCAACCCGCAGGTTTATTATCTTAGAATTGATGATGAAGATGGCATTTATGCGGCTGGCGGCCTGACGCTGGCCCACCGTCAGTGGCCGTTTTCCGTCGGAACGATGATGAACAAAGCAGTGAAATCAAATATCGACGTAAGCGATTTTGAGTGGAATGTGGGGGCGACGTATGCGTTTGGGAAGCGTTTTGTGGAACGGTAAACCAGCTCTTCCTTTCGGGAAGGTGTTGGTTTGTTTGAATAAAGTAACTTTTACGCCATGAAAAAACCTGAAACATTAGAAGAATTTTACAAAAGGAAAGCCACCTGGATACCCGAGAATCTGCGAAACGAAATCGGCCATTTCAACCTGTTTCAACACGAACCGGTGGAACCAGGCAAGACCCGTACGCTGCCCTACCGCCGGCGGGATTTTTATAAAATTATGCTGGTGGAGGGTGATATTGAGATGCAGTATGCCGACAAAGTGGTCAATATTGAAAAGCAGGCGCTGTTTTTCTCCAACCCGCTGATTCCTTACCGCTGCCTCCATCTGGAGAATATCCGGGAGGGTGTGTACTGCATTTTCAACCAGCAGTTTTTCCACCAGTTTGGCGACATCCGGCAGTATTCGGTCTTCCACCCCACGGGCGAGCATGTGTTCGAACTGTCGGACGAGCAGGTGCTCTCCGTGAAGCGCATCTACGAACGGATGTACGAGGAAATCAATTCAGACTACATCCACAAGTACGATATGCTGCGCAACCTGGTGTTCGAACTGTTGCATTTTGCCATGAAGTTGCAACCCAGTTCGAAGTTTGACAAACAGCCGATGAACGCCTCGCAGCGCATTTCAACGATATTCATGGAGTTGCTGGAGCGGCAGTTCCCCATCGAAGAAAATCACCCGCAGGTGAGCCTGCGCAGCCCTTCTGACTTTGCGCAGCAACTCAACGTACACGTCAACCACCTGAACCGGGCCATAAAGGAAACCGCCGGCAAAACGACCTCGCAACTCATCGGCGAGCGCATCCTGCAGGAATCGAAAATCATGCTGAAACACAGCCAGTGGAACGTGTCGGAAATTGCCTGGTCGCTGGGGTTTTCAGAGGTGACGCATTTTAATAATTTTTTCAAAAAAATGGTGGGGACAAGCCCGGGGAGGTTTAGGAATGGGTGAGATTGAAAGATGTTTTTATCTTTCGAGGTTGATTCATTTTCAACTAAAACATGCCATGAAAAACGAACCCTCCCAACCCAACCACGAGTTGTTTACCGACATCAGGCAATTGATTGAAGATGCCCGCCAGGCAGTCAGCCGCACTGTAAATATTACAGTTACGATGTTGTACTGGAATATTGGCAGGCGCATCAATGAGGAAGTCCTGCAAAACGAACGGGCAGAATACGGAAAACAAATTGTCTCTACACTGTCACGACAATTGACCGAAGAATTCGGGAAAGGTTGGAGCGAGAAGCAGCTCCGGCATTTCGTCAAATTTGCAGAAGTTTTCCCCGATATGGAAATTGTCTCTACACTGTGGAGACAATTGAGTTGGTCGCATTTCAAAGAAATAATTTATTTGAATGACGAACTGCAAGTGGAGTTTTACGCCCAACTCTGCCGTATTGAAAACTGGTCGGTACGCACCCTGCGTGATAAAATCCGCTCCATGCTCTTCGAACGAACCGCCATTTCACAAAAGCCGGAAGAACTTGCCAAACTGGAACTGCAAGCCCTGAAAGAGGAGGACAAACTCAGTCCCGACCTCGTGTTCAAAGACCCTTATGTGCTTGATTTTTTGGGCTTGAAAGACACTTACCTCGAAAAAGATCTCGAACAGGCTATCCTCGCCAAAATTGAACAATTCCTGCTCGAATTGGGTCGTGGCTTTGCATTTCTTGAGCGGCAGAAGCGGATGGTCATTGACGGGAAAGACTATTCGCTCGACCTGCTGTTTTACCACCGGAAACTGAAAAGACTGATTGCCATAGACCTGAAAATCGGGAAGTTCGAAGCGGGTTACAAAAGCCAGATGGAACTTTACCTCCGCTGGCTGGAAAAATACGAAACCGAACCCGGTGAAGAACCGCCCATCGGGTTGATTTTGTGCGCCGAAGGCAATCATGAGCAGATTGAACTGCTGCAATTAGACAACACAAACGTCAGGGTCGCCAGCTACATCACCGAACTCCTGCCCAAAGACCTCTTGAAACGAAAGCTCCACCAGTTTTTTGTTGCTTCCAAAAAACTGATTGAACATCGAAACAGGTAACCCTGCTCATTCAATTTTCTCAAAAAAGGTAGGGACAAGCCCGGAGAGATTTAGGAACGGGTGACTTCCTGAATTACCCCGGACTTCTGACAAATCCTAAAGACTCTAAAAACTCCCCGCATCAATCACGTACCGGTACCGGGCCTGCTTGCTCAGCACCTTCTCCCAGGCATCGTTTATCTCCTCCGCTTTGATGATTTGAATTTGCGGGCGCACGTTATTGTCTGCACAGTAATGAATCACCTCCTGCGTTTCCGGGATGCCGCCGATGAGAGAGGCGTTGAAGTTAACCCTGGAAATGGACAGGCCGATGTTGCTGAGCGAAAGCTCAAAACCCACGGGCATGCCCACCTGCGTGAAGGTTCCGTAAGGTTTTACCACCGAGGTGTAAGCCGCCACGTCGAACTGCACGGGAATGGTGGAAATCATGTAGTCCAGCCTGGCTTTGTACGGGGCCAGCTTGGCGAGGTCGTCCACCACGATGGCCTCTTTGGCGCCAAAGGAAAGGATGTCCTTCACCTTGTCCGGCGAGGTGGTGAAGGCATAAACTTCTGCACCTTTGGAGACGGCCAGTTTCACAGCCATGTGGCCCAAGCCGCCGATGCCTGCCACCCCGACTTTGTCGCCAATTTTAAAATTGGCGTTCATCAGGGGCGAATAGGTGGTGATGCCTGCACAGAGCAGCGGCGCCGCTTCCTCAAAAGTAATGTGCTCGGGGATGTGCACCGCAAAGTGGTCCCGCACGACGATGTTGTTGGCGTAGCCGCCCTGCGTGATGCCGGTGGGGGATTTTTTATCGGGATAACCGTAGGTGAAAAGCGTCTCGCCCCGGTCGCAGTAATGCTCTTCGCCGTGTTTGCAACTGTCGCACTCCAGGCAACTGTCCACCATGCAGCCGACGCCCGCCCGGTCGCCGATTTTGAACTTCGTGACGTTCTTTCCGACGGCTGCAACGACGCCGACGATTTCATGGCCGGGCACCTGCGGATATTGCTGCGGGCCCCAGTCGCCTTTCATCTGGTGAATGTCGGAATGGCAGATGCTGGCGAATTTTATGTCAATCAAAACGTCGTTGTCGCCCACTGGCCTGCGCTCGAAGGTCCAGGGGCTGAGTTTTCCTGATGCATCCTTAGCGGCGTAACCTTTTGATTTGATATTTTTTGTCATGTCGATTGGATGAAAGTTTGAAAATGACTGTGCCGGGTTGGCGAGCAACATGCCCGTGCCCATCACAGCAGATTGTTGAATGAATTTTCTCCGGGTTGTCCCGGTTGGCTGCTGATTGCCTTGTTTTTCCATGATGCTGTTATTTTTTTAGGGCAAAAAAGCCCACTGTTTACGGCCTGCACGGCGGTAAACGATACGTTGTTGTTTGCCACGAAATGAGTTAGGGATGTTAGACCTGTTAGCACCTCAAAGTGCTAACAGGTCTTTTCAGTCAGATTTATTCTTTATTGTAAACTTCATCCGTCACCGGTTCCATCCAGTTCACAATCCCCTTTTCCGTGTTGGGAACGATGTAAAGCTGCTGCAATCCGGTGTCCGGGCTGGCGCCATGCCAGTGTTTCACATCTGGCGGACATTTTACCACATCGCCTTTTCGCATGATTTTTTTCGGGCTTCCCTCCTCCTGATAGAAGCCCACGCCGTCGGTGATGATTAAAATCTGGCCGCCGGGGTGGGTATGCCAGTTGCTCCGGGCGCCTGGCTCGAAATAGACGTTGCCGATGAGGGTCGTGTAGGTCGAATCCGCCGGGACAAGGCCGTAGTTGTAGGCGTTGCCGGTGAAATATTCAGCGGGGCCTTTTTGTCCTTGCGGGAAAATCGCCTGGATTTCACTTCCGGTCGTGGTTGAATCTACTTGTTCCCGACAGCTGGCCATCAAGGCCAATGCCAGCACTAAAACCATGTTGCATACTATTTTCATCATCATAAATTTTGGTAAGTGTTTATTGCATCCTTTCGATGGTGGCTTCCAGGTTGCCCGGGGCGCTCAATGTGCCCAGGTCGCCATCTATCTTTCCCAGCAAAACAAGCCCGGTTGAATAACTGAAATCCCGGTAAAAAATCGCCAGGTTTCCCCAGGGAGCGTAGTAAGTAATGTCGCCCGGTGAAGGGTCGTGGCCTGCCGGTGCGTCCTTCGTGGACAATTTCCGGGGGAGGTCACTTATCTTTTCTGTGGAGTTGTAGTCACGGAGTGTCAAAGTAAGTGGCAGCAGCGAGGCGAAGTCTTTGGCTGCGGGGCTGTCGTACAAGGTGGCAGTGAGCGTTTTTTCGCCGACCGTTATTTTTATTTGCATGGTAGCTGTGTTTGAGGAATCGTTTAAAATTTCATCCTGCGCTGCCAACGGAATTTGTTCGTGTTCAGGCTGGCAGGCTGAAAAATGGCTGCCGAGACAGACCAAAAGGAAGACGAATGCTTGTTTGTAAATTATCCAATCCATTTGATAAATTTTGCTGGTACACCGCCTGCAACGCTGTTGTCCGGGACGTTCTCTGTTACCACTGCTCCGGCCGCCACGACCGCATTTTCACCGACAGTTACACCGGGTAAAATGATAGCGCCCGCACCAATCCATGCGTTGCGTTTTATGACGACCGGCTTCAGGTCGAGTATTTTCCGCTCTTTCGGGTTGATAGGGTGATTCTCTGAAATAAGGCTGACCTTCGGACCAATCATCACCTCATCTTCGATGGTAATGCCACCCAAATCGAGAAAGGTGCAGTCATGGTTGATGAAGACGTTTTTGCCCAGGCGGATGTGCCGCCCGAAATTGGTGTGAAATGGAATGAAAATGCGAGTACTGCCATCAATTTGCTGTCCGGTTATTTCACCCAACCGCTCCCGGATTTGGTCGATGTTGGTGGAAGTATTGAGCGCAGCGGACAACTCCATCGTGCGGGAAACGGCTTCGAATACCTTTGGATACTCCGGGTCGTTCATCGGGACTGGCTCGCTGGCCAGCATTCTTTCGAAGATGTCTTTTTTGTCTTTGCTCATTTTCTGTGTCGCTTTTCTGTTTTCAGGATTGCAACACAAAATTACCCTCGTTGACATGGGCAAGGCTAATGACTATCAAACCAATCAATAAGAAAATCAAACAATGGATAGAAAAAGTCTTTAAGCCTCCTGCATCCGCACCGACTTGGGGTTCGTCCCCGTCATTTTTTTGAAGAAATTATTGAAATAGGTGGGGTACTCAAAACCGAGCGCATAGGCTACATCCGTCACGTTCCAGTCCGTGTGCAGGAGGATGGCCTTGGCTTCGCCGGCGATTCGTTCATTGATGAGCGTGGTGGTGGATTTGCCGGTGACTTCTTTCAGCGAGCGGTTGAGGTGGTTGACATGGACGGCCAGGTTGTCCGCATAATCCTTGGCGGTTTTCAGTTGCAGTGGACGTTCGGGGCTTTCCACCGGGAACTGCCGTTCCAGCAGTTCCATGAAAACACGGGTGATGCGGGCGGCGGCGTTTTTGTCCTGCGTGTAGTTTTCGGAAGGCTGCATCTTCAGCGCCTCATGGATGATCAGGTGGATGTAGTTGCGGATGAGGTCGGCCTTGTAGGCGTAATCTGCCTGCTGCTCCTCTATCATTTTCTGAAAAATGCCGTTCAAAAACTCCCGTTGCTTTTCCGAAATATTCAACACGGGCGTGCCGCCAATTTTAAACAAGGGCGACTGCAACAGGCTCTCGGAGCGATCGGACAGTTGAATGAATTCTTCCGAAAAAAGGACGGTATAACCGACGTATCTGGTTGAAATCGTCTCCCAGGAATACGGGATATGTGGGTTGCCGAAAAACAAAATCGTGCCGTCCATGTCATAGCTCCGGTCAGCGTAGTGGATGATGCTCTTGCCGGTGGTCAGGCAGATTTTATAAAAATCCTTCCGGCTGTAAATGCGGGTAGCGGTGGCGTCTTCTTCGATTTGAAAGACGTTGAAGCCTTTGAGTTTTAGTTCGCTGTTGAAATCGGAAAGTGGACGGGTAGTTGCATTTTTCATGGGGTGAAGTTAAGAAAATCAAACTATTCCGGCAAGCAAGCCCCTTTGGGAAAAACCACCGGCATTCACACACTCAGCTTACCCCGGAATCCCCTGGCGGCGTAGTAAGATTCCGCTCCGTTGTGATAAGTAAAAACATGATCGTAACGGCGATCGCAGAAGATAGCGCCACCGAGTTTTCGGATGGCAGCAGGCGTTTTTACCCAACTCGACGTTTTCAGGTCGAATTTCCCAAGTTGCTGTAGTGCCCTGTATTCTTCTTCGGTTAAAATCTCGATACCCATGGAGGCGGCCATATCCAGAACATTATCCGCAGGTTTGTGCTCTTTCCGTTTTTCCCAGGCTTCCCGATCATAGCAAAGACTCCGGCGGCCTTTGGGGCTTTCGGGCGAGCAATCATAAAAAATGTATTCTCCCGTCTTTTCATCGTGGCCAACGATGTCCGGTTCTCCGCCGGTTTCTTCCATGAGGTGGAGCGACCAAAGTTTTTGAGGATAGGCTTCCAGACTGGCCAGTACGTCCGTCCATTCGATGTTTTTGTGGCGGTGTTTGTTTTTTTCAAAACGGGCTTTCAGGGTGCTGAGCAATTCCGCCTGCTGTGCTGGTGAGCGTTCATTTTTTCTGGTACTCATGTCGTTGATGCTTTTGTTCCGCTAATCTACGCTGAATTCCGGGCCTTTTTCTCCGCATGCCAAAAGTTGGCGCAGGGAGCAAATGCTGCTGCATGTAATAATTGTTACGCAATCCAGAGGCACCCAAACTTAAGTTTGCACCTGGTTTATCATTCATCATTCAAAAATGACCTTACTTTCCAACTGGCACTTCATGCGCATACTCCGGGCAGGCGTCGCAATCTGGGCGATTTCCGAATATTTCAGAACGAACGATTTTTTCCTGCTGACCATCGGCGGCTTTTTTGCATTGCAGGCCATTTTTGATGTCGGTTGTTGTGGTGCATCGGGCTGTGCGACTTCGCCGAAAACGCAGAAACAGGAATTTTCTTCAAAGGAAATTGATTACGAGGAGGTGAAATAGCCTGGCTCTTTCACCAGTCCCTGCTTCCAATTTGCAGACCGCCGCCTGAGTCTGAGTGCAGCCCTGACGGGATATCCTATTCCATTATTTGATTTTCGTAGCTTTCTGTTTGACATTCATTATTTTAAAATAAGTCAGCACCTGAACTTTGTAACATGTAAAATGCAATCTGATGAAGGCTAACACAGGTTCTTTGCCTCCTTCAGTTTTTGCACAAACGCAAATTTCTCATGCTGGCTAAATACTTGAATTTCGTAGTTTTCTCACTGCTTGCCTTCCCGCTTTTTTCACAGGAAACATCGAAAAAGCTCACCGCCCGTTTCATCACTGACGACATCAAAATTGACGGCGAGCTGGACGAGCCGGTCTGGGAAACGGCAGACCGGGCGAACGAATTCTGGCAGTTTTTTCCCTCCGACTCCGTGCTTGCGCAATACCCGACGGAAACCCGGATTTTGTACAGTGAGACTACCCTTTACGTGGCGTTCCGGGCGGAAGCGCCCAACGACAAGTACGTGGTGGCGACCTTGAAACGGGACTTCGGTGGCACGACCAACGACAACGTTTCGCTGCTGTTTGATACCTTCAACGACGGCACGAACGCCTTCTTTTTTGGCATCACCCCCTACGGCGTGCAGCGGGAGGGACTGGTGGCGGACGGAGGCGCCGATTTCAATAATACCTGGGATATCAAGTGGCAGGCGGAGGCAAAACGCTACGACAACTACTACACCGTGGAGGTCGCCATTCCGTTTACTTCGCTGAAATTCAAGGAGGGGGCTACCAAGTGGCGCTTCCGGGCCTATCGCTGGAATTTGCAGACCAACGAGCAGACGACCTGGGTGCGGGTGCCGCAAAACCAGCAGCTTTCCAACCTGGCTTTCATGGGCGAGTTGCATTTTGAAAAACCGCTGGGCAAGTCCCGGACGCCGTTTGCGGTCATCCCCTACATCAACGGATTGACGCAGAAAGATTTTACCACAGATGAAACGGACAACCAATTCAAATTCGGCGGCGATGCCAAAATCGCCATCGGCAACGGCATGAACCTCGACCTCACCGTGAATCCCGATTTTTCGAACGTGGAAGTGGACGATATTTTCACCAACCTGACCCGCTTCGAGCTGCGCCTGCCGGAGAAGCGGCAGTTTTTCATCGACAACAGCGACCTGTTCGAGAATTTTGGCAATTCCTTTAACGAAGCCCGCCCGTTTTTCTCCCGGAGGATTGGTTTGGCAAGGGACACCGCCGGCAATTTGATTCAAAACCAGATACTGGCCGGCGCCCGCCTGAGCGGAAAAGTGAACGAAAACTGGCGGCTTGGCGCCCTGAACATCCAGACGGCGGAAGATGCGAACAATGAAATCCCGTCGTACAACAATATGATGCTGGCCCTGCAGCGCAAGGTAGCCGCCCGCTCCAACGTGGGCGTGTTCTGGGTGAATAGAGAAACTTTCGGCGATTATGAATTTCTGGAAGACAGGAACAAATACAACCGGGTCATCGGCGCCGACTATAACCTCGCCTCGGCGGACGGGATTTGGACGGGGAAATTCTACGCCCACAAATCGCTGCAGCCGGGCGACAGCAAGGGCAACCTCTCCACGCAGGCAACCGCCACCTACAACACAAGAACCTGGACTTTCACACAGGACTGGGTGTACATCAATGAGGATTTCAGGGCCGACCTCGGCTTCGTGCCCCGGAGGGACATCTTGAAGCTGGGAAATGCGGCAACCCGGAAATTTTATCCAACAAAAGGCGCATTGAGCAACCACAACGTGCGGTTTTTATCCATCCTCTTTTGGAAGCCGACCCAGGATTTAATGAAGACCGACCATATCTACAATCTCAGATGGACGGCCAACTTCAAAAGCCAGGCAGTTTTTACGACTACCGTTTCCAACAACCATATTTTCCTGAATTTCCCGTTCGACCCCTCCCGCAGCGGTGGGGAGCCGTTGCCCGCCAACGAGGGCTACACGTTCAACCAGTTCAACGCCTCGTTTACCTCGAACAACACCTCGCTGCTCACCTACTCGCTGGAGGCGACGGCAGGCGAGTTTTTCAACGGCAACCAGTATTCTTTTGCCGCAACGGCAGGCTTCCGGGTGCAGCCCTGGGCGCAGATGAGCCTGGCGCTGAACTACGACGGTATCCGGCTGCCAGCGCCCTACAGCGATGCCGACCTGTGGCTGCTGACGCCGAGACTGGACATCACGTTCAGCAGGTCGCTGTTCTGGTCCACCATTGTGCAGTACAGCAACCAGCGGGACAATCTGGGCATCAACTCCCGCCTGCAATGGCGCTTCGCCCAGCTCTCGGATTTGTACCTCGTTTACAACGACAACTACTACACGAGGGACTTCGGGCCGAGGTTCCGGTCGGTGAATTTGAAGGTGACGTATTGGTTGAATATTTGAAAAAATGTTTGATTATCATAACCAATCGTTTGATTTTCGTTGCATTCCCATGATTTAATGTTTGAAATTTGCATATCATTTTAAGAACAAAAAAATCATTTCAACATGCAAAAGCGAAAATTAGGCAACACCCTCGAAGTCTCCGCCTTCGGGCTTGGCTGCATGGGCATGAGCTTCGGCTACGGCCCCGCTGCCGATAAAAAGGAGATGATTCAACTCATCCGCTCGGCGGTGGAGCAGGGCGTCACGTTCTTCGACACGGCTGAGGTGTACGGCCCTTTCACCAATGAAAAACTGGTGGGCGAAGCGCTGGAGCCATTCAAAGGGCAGGTCGTCATTGCCACCAAATTTGGCTTCAACATCGACCGTGCGCAGAACAGGCAAGTCGGTGTGAGCAGCCGCCCGGACAACATCCGGCGGGTCGCCGAGGAGTCGCTGAAAAGGCTGCGGGTGGAGGCGATTGACCTGTTTTACCAGCACCGGGTGGACCCCAACGTGCCCATCGAGGACGTGGCCGGCACGGTGCGGGATTTAATCCAGGAAGGAAAAGTCAAACACTTTGGCCTCTCGGAGGCCGGAGCGCAGACCATCCACCGGGCACATGCCGTGCAGCCGGTGACGGCGCTGCAAAGCGAGTACTCGCTCTGGTTCCGGCGGCACGAGCAGGAAATCATCCCGACCATCGAAGAACTGGGCATCGGGTTGGTGGCTTACAGTCCGCTGGGCAAGGGCTACCTCGCCGGGAAAATTGACGAAAACACCACTTTCGCCAACGGCGACATCCGCAACCTGCTGCCGAGATACACGGAGGAGGCACGGGCCGCCAACCGGGATTTGCTCGACCTGATTCATCAGTTTGCCGAAAGGAAAAACGCCACGCCCGCCCAAATCGCCCTCGCCTGGGTGCTGGCACAAAAACCGTGGATTGTGCCCATCCCCGGCACGACCAAGCTTCACCACCTGGAAGAGGACCTTGGGGCGCTCCGGGTTAAGTTTACGGCGGAAGAATTGCAGCAATTCCGCAAGGAAATTGAAGCCATTGAAGTGAAGGGCGTCCGGTCATTTGAATCGGCGCTGGTTGACCAATAGGAGGGCTGGATTTTAAATAATTTTATACTATCCGGAGGCGATGGCGATGTCGGCAGGGCTTTGAATTTATATTGTTAATCGCCGTCCATATCCGGGTCTTCTGCGACCTGTTTTTTCACCCGGTACTGAAACGGATTACTCCCCGGCATCTCCTGCCTCCGCTTCGGCAACCGCTCGAACATCCCCGACGCCAGCATCTTTTTTTGAAAACGGCTGCGGTCCAGTTTCGTCTCCAGAATCATTTCGTGAAGTTGGTGGAGTTCCGGCATGGTGAATGGAGCCGGGAGTAATTTATGGGTGATTTCTTCGTGTTTGATGTCTTCTTTCAGGCGGTTGCGGGCTTCCAGCACGATGGCTTGGTGGTCCATCCACATGGGGGGCAGGTCGTCGAAATTGAACCAACCGAAAGCTTCATCGAGGTGATGGACGGCGGGAAAAGTATTCGCAATGTCAACCAGGGAGTAGTAGGCCAGCGTCACGAAACGGGCATTCAACCAGGAATCTTCGCTCCATTTCTGCCCGGTTTTTTTAAAATAATCGCTGAATTCACGGGTAAACCGCCGGTTGCCATCGCCAAAAACCTGCAAAAATTTCAGGTGCGGGTCTTCCAGGCCCGTGCGCTCACTCAAAATCCGGACGGCAGCATCCGTCACGGCTTCCTCTCTTCCGATGTACCCGCCGGGCAGCAGCCATTTGCCCCCTATTTTTAGCAAAAGGCACTTGAGTTGATGGTCCTCGTACCCGATGATGACGAGGTCGATAGACAAATTGGGCAGGTAATGGTCTGCGCCCTGTTCCAGAAATTGTAGTGTATCCATGCGGCAAAAATAAATATTTGTGACATTTTGCCACAAATATAATTTTTATTAGGTTTGTGGCGATTTGACACAAATAATTTCAAGCTAAATGTTTACTCCTCGCCTTGTCATCGCCGAAGGCGACCTGCTAAGTAAAAAGGGCTGTAAGAAGTGTGATTTTCAGCTCTAGGCACAGCCAGCGTGACATTGCAGTTCGCCTTCGGCGATGACAAGGGAGGTAAACGGCCATATTTCAAGCACATGAAAAAGTTTCTGAAATGGACCGGAATCATACTGGGTTCCCTCATCGTACTGGCGGCCATTGCCGGCTTCGGCGGCTGGATGTACCTAAAGTCAACTTTCCTCAATTTTGAAAAGGACTACGCCGAAAACCTCGATCTGAAAGAGATCACGGTGGACGGCTACACCTTCCTCGACCGCAACGGCAACGGCCAACTCGACATCTACGAAGATGACCGCCGGACCATCGAAGAACGGGCGGACGACCTGCTTTCGCAGATGACCCTCGAAGAAAAAATCCACCTGCTTAAAGGCTCTGGCCTGGCCTCGGCCATGGGCAGGGCCGAACCGGGAGAGGGCATCGCCGGCGCTGTGGGCACCATCGTCCCGACTCCCCGGCTGGGCATCCCGACGGTCTATCTGTCGGACGGCCCGGCGGGCTTGCGCATCGAGCCGAAACGCAAGGGCGAAGACCGGACTTATTACTGCACGGCCTTCCCCATCGGCACTTTGCTGTCTTCGACATGGAACGTGGATTTGGTTGAAAACGTGGGCAATGCAATGGGCAACGAAGCGCTGGAATACGGCATCGACGTGATACTCGGGCCGGGCGCCAACATCCACCGCCACCCGCTTTGCGGCCGGAATTTCGAATACTACTCGGAAGACCCCGTGCTGACCGGCGAAATCGGGGCGGCCATGGTCAACGGCATCGAGTCGAATGGCGTAGGCACGTCCGTCAAGCATTTTGTCGCCAACAACCAGGAGACGAACCGGACTTTTAACGACGCTATCGTTTCCGAGCGAGCCTTGCGGGAGATTTACCTGAAAGGTTTTGAAATCATCGTGAAAAAATCGCAGCCGTGGACGATCATGTCTTCCTATAACCTCGTGAATGGCACCTACGTCACGGAAAGCAGGCGGCTGTGCACGGATGTTTTGAGAGGGGACTGGGGTTTTCAGGGCCTGGTAATGTCTGACTGGTTTGGCGGGCAAAACGCTCCTGCCCAGATCAGCGCCGGCAACGACCTGCTGGAACCGGGCACCAAAAGGCAATGGGATGCATTGATAAAAGCCCAGCAAAACGGCGAATTGTCCATGGAAGCCATCGATACCTCCGTGAAGCGCATCCTGAAATTGATCCTGGCATCGAAGAAAATGCAGAACTACCAATTCGGGAACAACCCCGACCTGAAAGCACACGCCGAAATCACCCGGCAGTCCGCTTCCGAGGGCATGGTTTTATTGAAAAATGAGGGCGCTCTACCCTTGCAGGCCGGTAAAAATGTGGCCCTGTTCGGCGTCACCTCTTACGATTTCATCGTGGGTGGCACCGGCTCCGGCGACGTGAACGAGGCTTATGCCGTTTCACTCGAAGAGGGCCTGAAAAATGCGGGTTTTACCGTGAACGAGATAGCCAAAAATGCTTTTGAAACCCACAAAGCCGCCAACAAAGAAGCCTTCATCCGGCCACAGGGAATGGAAGCCATGTTTAAACCTTACAACCCGCCTCAAATCGTTTATTCCGCCGAAATGATACAGGAAATTGTGGGCAGTGCTGACGCCGGAATCATCACAATCGGCAGGAACAGCGGCGAGGGCGGCGACCGGGTCGAAGCGAATGACTTTTTGCTGACGCAACAGGAAATTGACATGATCAAGCAGGTTTGCGAAGCATTTCATCAAGCCGGAAAAAAGGTAGCCGTCGTCTTGAACATCGGCGGCGTGATTGAAACGGCATCCTGGAAAGCGCAACCCGACGCCATTCTGTGCGCATGGCAGGGCGGGCAGGAAGGCGGCAATTCCGTCGCTGACATCCTCAGCGGAAAGGTCAACCCGAGCGGGAAACTGCCGATGACGTTCCCCGTCCATTTGAACGACCATGCCTCCAACGCCAACTTTCCGCTGGACGGCGAGCCGATGAATATGACATCCATGTTGTTTGCGAAGCCAAAACCAGAGAAGGACAAGGTCAAAAACAAGGATTTCACCCACTACGAGGAAGGGATTTACGTGGGCTACCGGCATTTCGACAAAGCCAATCTGGAGGTGTCCTATCCGTTCGGGTTTGGGTTGTCGTACACCAGTTTTGAATATGGCAATATGGATGCGGTTTTGAAAAATGACACCCTCCAGGTTTCATTGTCCATAAAAAACACGGGCACGCAGGCCGGGAAAGAGGTGGTGCAACTGTACGTTTCAAAACCTAACTCCGCCATCGACCGGGCAACGCAGGAGTTGAAAGCTTTTGGTAAAACCCGTCAACTGGCTCCCGGCGAAACGGAGAGCCTGACGTTCGCAATCCCTGTCGCCGATCTGCGCTATTGGGACGAGGGCAGTGCAGACTGGAAACTGGAAAATGGCTTGTATACGGTGAAATGCGGTGCTTCTTCGAGGGATATCAGGGCTTCGAAAGAGGTTGAAATTGGGAGATAAATAGCTTTGTAAGGAAACTTCATTACGACGCCGGCGAGGGATTTGAGAACTCGCCGGCGTCGTTGAAAATGGGAAATCGGTGCGGGTCTGTTTAACCTTTTGCTTTTGCCAGCACGCCCCTCAACACCCCCCATCCATCGCCACTGCATAAACCACCTTCCCGGAAACGGAAAGATTGAACACTTTTTTCCCGATAGAGGGCTTCAGGAGTTCCCATGTTTTACCCTTGTCGGCGGATCGGAAAATGCCGTCAGGGTGGCCGCAAAGCAAGTACTCATCCACCTGTTTGATGGAAGAAATGAGCATGGACGGCGGCAGGACGGCATCAATGGCGTGCCATGATTTCCCACCGTCGGTGGAGGTACGAATCCGCCGGGCCTCCGATTTGGTGTTATAGGTAATGGCAGCGAACCCGCCCTCGATGACTTCCACGGCGATGCCTACACCGCCTTCGTAAATCACCACGTCCCAATTTTCGCCGCCGTCGGTGGAGCGCAGGATGCCCCCCTGGTTCGTGCATAGCAATACGCCGTTGGACTCCACGATATGATACACCCAACCATTCTCCACGACCTGCCGCCATGTCGTTCCACCATCAGAAGATTTGAAAAGGCCGTTTTCGCAGCCGATGAAAATAGCGCCGTCCTTTGCCTCAAAAACATTGTGCAACGAACGCTCCTTGAAGTTCGTGAACATGGGCATCCAGATATCCGTGCCGTTTAGTTTTTGGGAAAAACCACTGCTATAGCTGAGCGCAAATACACCCGCAGAACCAGCGGAGACGATGATGCTCTGGGGGTTCAGGGAATTCTCTTTGTCCCAAACCGGGGTCATGGCTGCTGTGCTGCTGTAATAATCGCCATTTTCAGCACCTAAAAAAAGCTCGTCGTCACTTGCAAAAAACCGCTGTGCCTGCAAACCTTCGGGTAGCCCGGCGCTGATGTCCTGCCACGTCTGCCCGCCGTCTGCGGATTGGAAAATGATGTTGTTGGCGACTGGCTTGACACATTCAGCTTTGGCGGTATTGGATGAAAAGGAAAGTCCGACGGCCAGTGGCAAGCCATTTTCCTGTACCTGTTGGCAGCCAAAAAGGGTTACTAAAATGAGCGAAAAAGCAAGGTGTAAACTGCGCATGAGTTTTATTTTTTTGTGAAATAATGGGGCAAAGTTGCGGGCGGGAAAGACGGAAAGCGAATTTTGGGTGTAAAAGGTTGTAAAGGAGATGTAAAAGTTGGGGGTTGGGGCGGGATAACCTGTGAAGGATGAGTCATTGCAGATACTCCTGCAGTGAAATGCCCGTATCCTTTTTGATGGGTCGCTGAAATAGTTGGCAGAGAGGTTCAGATTTTGATGAATGAGCCTAGCTTTGCAGTAGAAGGCGTGCCGAGGGCAAGCCATTGAAAAAGGGGCTTGAATGGCTAAATGGCTGGTTGACAGTTTTGTGCTTCAAAACTCGCCCGAACACAAAGCCCCGAAACGTTGGTTGCAAGTGCAACAAACGACAACAACAATATTAAAAAACAATGCAAGACACACTATTTGACTTTATATCAAAATACGTTTCTCTGACAGAAGATGAGAAGAACGCAATCGTTTCTTTAGACATATTCCGCTCGGTAAAAAAAGGGACGACTTTACTCAAAGAAGGACAAAAATCGAAAGAGAGCTACTTTGTACTGAAAGGCTGTATTCGCACCTATTATGTGTTAGACGGAGAAGAAAAAACTACCGCTTTCTACACAGAAATGGAAGCTTTGACACCCCCTTGTGTAATCAGCAAAACTCCGTCTGAATACTATGTAAGTTGTATAGAAGACTGTATCCTCCTGATTTCAAACTCTGATATGGAAGCAGAATTAAACCAAAAATTTCCGAAGTTTGAAACCATGTGCAGGATATTGTCCGAAGAACTTTTAGCCAAACAACGAATAGACTTTGACGAGTTTAAGACTTCTTCACCTGAACAACGATACCTTAATTTAGTAGAAAAAAGACCGGACCTTATTCAACGTGTTCCACAACACCAATTAGCGAGCTATCTTGGTATCAAGCCTCAATCTTTAAGCAGGCTAAGAGCAAGAATTCTTGAAAAAAAGAGCTGAAACGCATTTCTTAACTTAAGTGATCGAGTTATTGTCTCCCGCCAATCCACTTTTGCATTATCGTTTAACATAAAATGAAATGACATGCAAAAGAGTATTTTATTCATTGGTCTTGTCTTAATGATGACAGGCACCATGCAACTTAAAGCTCAATATGATAAATCAGACAGCTCGTTCAGACGGAGGTTCGTTGGCAGCTCAGTGTTTTTATTAGGTAATTTATCCAAAGTCAATCCCCCCAATTTCGTTCAACTCAATATAGGCTATCGAATTACCGGGAAAGACGTTATAACCCTGGAACCAAAAACCTGGAAATATGCCTGGCCGAATGGAATCCACCCGTTTTTCAACAAATCATATGGAACGCAGGAAGAGAAATTCCCGGGGTATATTCGTGAATATGGCTTATCAGTGGCTTACCAACGGTTTTTTTGGCAAGGTTTATATGCCGAACTTAACGTAATGCCTGCCTGGCAAATTTTTGCGAATGATGACGGCAATAAAATTGACAATGGATTTCAGATTTTCAATACTTACCGTTGCGGTTATCATATCAAACTTTTCAAGGACCGGTTTTTTATTCAGACATCCGTTGCAATTACCCACCGTGCCTATCATACAACAATGCCTGATGGATTTAAACAGTTGGACGATAAATGGCCGAAATTCATATTAGGAGAACCGGGCTTTCATTTTGGGTTTAATTTTTAAACTTATAATGGTTAGGTGAAAGCTGTTATTTACAGCCAATATTCCATGAGTTCCACTATACCCGTTTGTAAATTAATCAGGCATCAAATCTCCATCATTTAACAGGCTTAGAGCAAGAATTCCTAAAAAAAAGCTGAATCGTATTTCTTAACTAAAGTGAACGAGTTGTCGCATATCGCCAATCTAATTTTGCAGCATCATTTAACAATAAAAGTAAAAGAATGCAAAAGAACATCTTATTCATTGCGCTTGTCTTAATGATGACAAGCACGCTTCAACTTAAAGCTCAAAGTGCCAAACAGGACAGTACTTATAAGAAGTATTTTATTGGAAGTACACTCTTGTTGTTGGGGAATTTCATTCCTGATGACCCCAATCCACCCAAGTTTTTCCAATTAAATATTGGATACAGGATAACACCTAAAGATGCTGTTTCCTTTGAGTTTAAAAAATCCGTTTATTCCTGGCCATTAGGTATCCCCTGGGGGCCATCCTTTGATGCACCGGGATTAAATTATCCCGGACATGCACGCATACTTGCACCTACATTGGCATACCAGCGTTTTTGGTGGAAAGGAGTCTATACATCCGTTCATGCCTTGAATGCTTTTGAAAAATATACAGATGGGGAGAATAAAAAGATTGGAAATGGATACACGTTATATCTGACTTACCGCTTGGGTTACCAGCTTAAGTTTTTTAAAAACCGTTTCTTTTTTGAGCCATCTATTGGATTCACTCATTGGCCCATAAGAACTAATGTACCCGAATCCTTCAAATTAGTAGAAAATAAATGGCCTAAATACTTTGGATGGGAACCCGGGCTGCATTTCGGATTTAATTTTTAGCAACCTCTTGGAGGCTAAGTGTGTACGGGGCAAGCGATACGATTGCTTAAAGCAATCGTATCGCTTGTCAACAATAATGCTCACCTTCAATTCACCCCCCGATACTCCCTCGGCGACATGCCCGTTCGCTGCTTGAACAACCGGCTGAAATGCTGCGGATATTTAAAACCCAGTTCAAAGGCAATCTCATTGATGGTTTTATCCCCTTCAAAAATCCTGTTTTTAGCTGCATCAATTACCTTGTTTTGCAGGTATTCCTGCGCCGGTTTGCCCGTTTCTTTTTTGATTAAATCACCGAAATAATTGGCGGACAGGTTCAGTTCCCGGGCGCACCATGCGACGGATGGCAGGCCCAATTCCTTTGGCTTTTCCGATGAAAAATAGCCATTCAGCAGTTCCTCGAATTTTTCCAAAATGCCCTTGTTAGCGTTGTCCCTCGTCGTGAACTGGCGGTCGTAGAAACGCTCGCAATAGTTCAGGAACAGCTCGATGTTGGAGGCAATGAGCCGCTTGCTGTGCTTGTCAACGCCACGTTCCAGTTCATATTCAATCTTGGAAAAACAGTCGAGCACGATTTGCCGCTCCCGTTTGGAAATATGCAGTGCCTCATGGACTTCGTAAGAAAAGAAGGCATAGTCCACCATGTTCCTGCCCAGCGATGTTCCTAAAAGCAAGTCCGGGTGAAACAGCAACCCGTAACCTTGCAGCGGAGGTTGCAAGGCATCCTTCACAATGCCCACCACCTGCCCCGGTGCAAGAAACACGAGGGTGCCATCCTGATAGTCGTAACTGTTGCGCCCATAATGCTTGATGCATTGCGGCCCCTCTTTCAAAAAAACGCCATAGAACCCCAAACTGAAAAAGTCCACCCCGGCCACGTCTTCAGGTGGAGCAGCTTTTGAAAAATCAATCACGCTGACCAAGGGGTGCAGCGTCTCGATGCCGAAGCCGGCATTGTAGTCATGTACGGTCGGAACTTCATGTACTTTTTTCATGCGCCTTTTTCTGCTTTTGAAACAAAAATACGCACCAAATCCATCTGGCAGCAGTTGACCGGTAATATTGGTAGGTAAATCCGTAATCTGTATAACACGCAGGTGATGAAGGAAAAAGAACTTTGTAGCCAAGCTTCAATCAAAAAACAACGCATGAAAAATCTAAAAAAAGCACTGTATTCCACATTTTTACTGTCAGCCGTCCTGTCATTCCAAACAGTTGCCCAACAAGGTTTCATTTTCCCGAAGGGAGAAAAAGCCGCCAATGTCCACCACATCGGGGATGTGTGGCTCAGCCTGGTGAGCGGCGCCGACTCGATATTCCAGTACGGTATTGCAGAGGCCACTTTTGCGCCCGGCGCCCGGCTAAATTGGCATATCCATCCCGGCGGCCAGCAGTTGCTCATCACGGACGGCGTTGGTTATTATCAGGAGCGGGGCAAGCCGATGGAAACCGTTCACAAAGGCGACGTCATCAAATGCCAGCCGGGGGTGGAGCATTGGCATGCCTCCACGCCGGACAGTTGGTTCACCTACATCGCCCTCACCGCCCCGCAACCGACCAAATGGCTTGAGCAGGTGCCGGATGAGGTGTATTTTTCCAGAAAAAGCGAATCCAGCACCTTGACTACCGAGCAGGAACTCATCGAGCTTTCAAAACAAAAATGGCAGTGGATGGCAGACAAAAACGTGGACGAGTTGGCGAAACTCTTCCATGATGATTCAAAATTCGTCCACATGAGCGGCACGTGGAATAAGGCCAGAGAGCTCGAAATCATCAAGACCGGGAGCATCTGGTACAAGCAAGCCGATGTCCACGATGTGGCCGTGGAAATTTCTGACGACACTGGTGTGCTTTGGAACCGCATTACGCTATCGTCGAATGTTCGGGGAAATGACGTGACGGTTGAATTTACGGTTACCGAAGTTTATAAAAAACAGGCGGATGCCTGGAAATTGTTAGCCTTGACGTTTAGCAGCGTGCGGGATACGCATGAGATTGAGCATTGAACTCAAAAAAGCAATACAACATTCGACAGCACGCTGAAATGTTTGATTTTCGTAACTTTTTCTTTGTTTTATATTGTCACCAAACTGAATACAAATCCTTATTTTGCGCCATGCGCAATTTTCAATCAACAATTCTGTAAATTTCACCAATTTCAATATCATGGCAAATTTCACTTTAAACATCAACGGCAAAAAGCAGCAAGTGGACGTCGACCCCGCCACGCCCGTACTTTGGGTACTGCGTGATCACCTCAACCTCGTCGGCACAAAATACGGCTGCGGTATCGCCGTATGCGGCTCCTGCACCATCCACGTCGGCGGTGTGGCCATGCGTTCCTGCATGTTGCCTGTCTCGCAGATCGGTAGCCAGGAAATCACCACCATCGAGGGCCTCTCCGAAAACGGCGACCACCCCGTACAAAAGGCATGGCTCGAACACGATGTCGCCCAATGCGGCTATTGCCAGACTGGGCAAATCATGAATGCCGCTGCCCTGCTGAAAGCAAGTCCTCACCCTTCCGACGAAGAAATCGAGGGGGCGATGAACGGAAATATCTGCCGCTGCGGGACGTATGTGCGGATTAAGGCGGCCATTAAAACTGCGTCGGCTAGGTAAATTGGTAAATTAGTCAATTGGTAAATTAGGTGGGAGCATGGCCTAATTCACCAACTCACTAATTTACCAATTCACCAATCTACCAATTCATTAATTCGCCAAACATGACAGTCGTAAAAACATCCTACAACCGCCGCTCCTTTTTGAAAACCACCGCACTCGCAGGTGGTGGTATGATGCTCGGTTTTAGCTGGCTGGCGGGTTGCAAACCATCGGGCAAGGAAGCACTCGCTATGCCCAAGGAATGGTTCAAAATCAACGGGTATTTGAAAATCGGGGAGAACGGCGTCGTCACCATTCTGTCTCCGAACCCGGAGGGCGGGCAGAACGTAAAAACCTCCATGCCCATGATCGTGGCCGAAGAACTGGACGTTGACTGGAAAAAGGTCATCGTGGAACAGGCGCCGCTGGATACGGAGCATTTTACCCGGCAATTCATCGGCGGCAGCCAGGCACTGCGGCAGGGGTGGCAGGCACTGCGAATGGCGGGCGCTTTGGCCCGGCACATGCTGCGGGAAGCAGCCGCTCAGGCATGGGGAGTCCCGCCGGAGGAAGTGACGACCGAAGCCGGCGTTTTACACCATAAAAAAAGCGGAAAGTCGATGGGATATGGTGAAATAGCCTCCGCCGCCGCCAGCGTTCCCGTTCCGAAGGAAGTGCAATTGAAAGACGGGAAGGATTTCAAAATCATAGGCACGTCCCGCAAAAATGTAGACGGGCTGAAAATCGTGACCGGGCAACCTTTGTTCGGTTCGGACATACAGCGGGAGGGCATGCTCATCGCCATGATTGCGCATCCGCCGGCTTTTGGGTTGAAACTGAAATCCGTGGACGACTCGGCGGCCCGTGCCATGCCCGGCATCAGGGATGTTTTCACTGTCAAAGTGATCCAGGACGATTACGAAAAGCAGTTCTTTGACACCATCACCTTCCCTGAAGTAGTGGCCATCGTGGGAAATTCGACCTGGGAAGTGATGAACGCCAAAAAGGCGCTGAAAATGGAGTTTGAACCCATCGAAGACACCACGGAAACGTACGACCGCTTTGGAACAAAACTAAAAAGACACATCCCTGCCGGGCTGGAAAATACGACTGCTCATTTTGAAAAAATGTCGGAATTGGCCGGCAGGCCAGCCCAAGTAAAACGCAAGGACGGCGACCCTGAAACTGCTTTCAAAAACGCCGCAAAAGTTATCGAACGCACCTACACCGCCCCCTTCCTCGCCCACAACTGCATGGAGCCGATGAATTTTTTCGCCCATGTGACGGCTGAGAAAGCGGAACTGGCCGGGCCATTGCAGAAGCCCGAACTCACGGAAAAAACATTGTCAGCCCGCATCGGTATGCCCGTTGAAAAGATTGATATTCAAATGACCCGCCTGGGTGGCGGTTACGGACGTCGCTCCTACGCCCACTGGTTAGTGGAGGCGGCGCTCATTTCACAAAAAATGAATGCGCCCGTCAAACTCATCTACACCCGGGAGGACGACATGACCTCCGGTATCTACCGCCCGGCTTACCACGCCACTTTCCGGGCAGCGCTGGATGCCGACAATAACCTCGTTGCCTACCATCAAAAAACGGGCGGCATCCCCGAAAGCCCCCTGCATGAAAACCGCTTCCCCGCCGGCGCTGTGGACAACTACCTCGCCGAAGACTGGACGATTGACACGAACATTACCGTGGGTTCTTTCCGTGCGCCGAGGTCGAATTTCATGGCGGCTGCCGAGCAGTCCTTCCTCGACGAAGTGGCCGAAGCTGCCGGGAAAGACCCCATCGAGTTCCGCCTCGAACTGCTGAACCGGGCGAAAACAAACCCCGTCGGCAAGGACAACGACTACGAAGCAGAGCGCTACGCCGGGGTGTTGGAACTGGTACGGGAAAAGTCCAATTGGGGAAAGACCTCCGAAGGAGTAAGCCGGGGCGTTTCCGCCTACTTCTGCCACAATACCTACGTGGCGCAGGTGCTGGACCTGGTGCTGGAAGACGGCAAGCCCGTCATCCAAAAAGTCCATTGCGCCATTGACTGCGGCATTGTCGTTAACCCCGACGCTGCCACGAACCTCTCCGAAGGTTGCGTCGTGGACGGCATCGGCAATGCGCTCTACGGCAACATGACCTTCCGGGACGGCGTACCTGAAAAGAGCAATTTTGACAAATACCGCATCATCCGCCACAGCGAAGCGCCAAAGGCTATCGAGGTGCATTTTGTGAAAAATGAAATAGCGCCTACAGGCCTCGGCGAGCCGCCATACCCCCCGGTTATGGCGGCGTTGGCCAATGCACTCTACCGGGCGACGGGCAAGCGGTTTTACGACCAGCCGTTTCTGGGAGAACAAGGAGTATTGGGTTAATTACCCATTTTTAAAATACAACAATAAAACAATTCAATAATGACAGCAATAAAATCAACCCTCGATCGTCGCACCTTTCTCCGCAATTCCATCCTCGCAGGCGGCGGCATGGTTATCGGCATCAACTGGCTCACAGGCTGCAAAAACGTCTCCGGCGATGCGGCACTCACCATGCCCAAGGAATGGTTCGACATCAACGCCTACCTGAAAATCGGCGACAACGGCGTCGTCACTATCTTCACGCCCAACCCAGAATTCGGGCAGAATGTGATGACCTCCATGCCCATGATTGTGGCCGAAGAGCTCGACTGCGACTGGAAAAATGTCGTGGTGGAAATGGCCAAGCATGACCCCGAAAAATTCCCGAATGCCATGTTCGGGCAGTTCACCGGGGGCAGCCGGGGCATCATGTCGAAATGGGAGCCGCTGCGCAATGCGGGCGCTGCTGCCCGGCACATGCTGCGGGAAGCGGCGGCACAGGCATGGCAAGTGCCGATGGACGAAATCACCACCGAAGCGGGTGTTTTATTTCATAAAAACAGCGGCAAAAAAGCTGGCTACGGTGAAATGGCTTCCGCCGCCGCCAACATCCCCGTGCCGGAGAAGCCCGTTCTGAAGGACGTGAAGGATTTCAAAATCATCGGCCACTCGCAGAAGAACGTGGACGGCAAAAAAATCGTGACCGGCAAGCCCATGTTCGGCCTGGACTACAAAGTGGACGGCATGCTCATCGCCATGATTGCCCAACCGCCCGCATTTGGAATGAAGCTGAAATCTTTCGACGGTTCGGCGGCCAAGGCCATGCCCGGCATTAAAGACGTTTTTTCTATAAAAACTTATAACGACGGCTACGAAAAAGCCGGATTTGACACCAATGCCTTCCCGGAACTGGTTGCCATCGTCGGCGATTCCACCTGGGAGGTGATGCAGGCCAAAAAAGCGCTGAGGGTAGAATGGGAGCCATTTTCCACCTATACCGAAACGGTGAGCGCCTGGGGTAACACCCGGAAAGTCAGTGTTCCCGCCGGGCTGGAAAACAGCACCGACCACTTCGCTAAAATGGAGGCACTGGCCGCCAAACCCGGCAAGGTCGTCCGCCGGAACGGCGACCCGGAAGCAGCTTTCAAAAAGGCGGCCAAGGTTATCGAGCGGAGCTATTCCTGCCCGCACCTCGCCCACAACTGCATGGAGCCGATGAACTTTTTCGCCGATGTGAAGGGCGACAAGGTAAAAGTGGCCGGACCGTTGCAGGCGCCCGGTTTCATCGAACCGACCCTGTCGGCACGCCTTGGCATTCCCGCAGAAAATATCGACATTGAAATGACCCGCATGGGCGGCGGTTTCGGTCGCAGGGCCTACTCGCACTACATGGTGGAGGCGGCGCTCATTTCACAAAAAGTAAACGCCCCGGTGAAGCTGATGTACACCCGTGAGGACGACATGACCAACGGCATTTATCGCCCCGCCTACCATGCCACTTACCGGGCCGCTTTGGATGAAAACAACAACCTCATCGCTTTCCACGTAAAGGCTGGCGGTATACCGGAGACCCCGCTTGCCGCTGACCGTTTCCCCGCAGGGGCCATAGACAACTACCTCGCAGAGGAGTGGTCGGCTGAATCGAACATCACCATCGGGGCCTTCCGTGCACCGAGATCGAACTTCATCGCCGGGGCCGAGCAGTCCTTCCTCGACGAACTGGCGGAGGCCATGGGAAAAGACCCCATCGAGTTCCGTTTGGAACTGTTGAAACGTGCCCAGGAAAATCCGGTAGGTGACAGGAACGACTACGACGCTGCCCGCTACGCAGGGGTGCTGGAGTTGGTTCGTGAAAAATCCAACTGGGCCAACCCGCCCGCTGGCGTTTCCCGTGGCGTGGCCGCTTATTTCTGCCATGCCAGCTACGCCGCCCACGTGCTGGATTTGACGATTGAAAACGGCAAGCCCGTCGTACAGAAGGTCACCAGCGCCATCGACTGCGGCATCGTCGTAAACCCTGACGCTGCCACCAACATGACCGAGGGCGCTGTTACGGACGGCATCGGCAATGCGCTTTACGGTGAAATGACCTTCAAAGCCGGCGCTGCCGAAAAGACGAACTTCGACAAGTACCGCATGATTCGCATGAGCGAAGCGCCGAAGGCAATTGATGTGCATTTTGTGAAAAACGAAATCGCCCCGACGGGCATGGGCGAGCCACCGTTCCCGCCCATTTTCGGGGCGCTGGCGAATGCGCTTTACAAGGCGACGGGTAAGCGGGTATATCAGCAGCCGTTTTTGGGGGATAGGGCGATGCTGGGGTAGGAGATAATATGAATAAGGCTGCGATTCGGACGAATCGCAGCCTTATTCAATAATACCGCTTTCATCCCAAAACCAAGTTGTTGCTTATTTTGATATGGCTACTCTTGCTGCTCCACTTCGAAAGTTCCATGCTTCAACAAATTCAGATGATAACTTGCCTTTTTTATTGATGAAACAAGCTTTCTTGTTTGGAAGTGTTACACGAGCCATCCCATCCTCGAAATTTAATGCAGAAGCAAACGTGGGTGCAATTACAACTTCTCCTTTTTTGTTGATAAAGCCAAACTTGTAATGGAGCTTAAAAGTTGACAACCCTTCGTTGAACTGGTAACCCCAGTCAGGGTCAAATAAAAAAGGGATTATTAAATTGTTGCTTTTGTCGATAAAGCCAATTTTGCCATTTTTTTTCACTGCTGCTAAACCTTCAGAGAATTTGTATGCTCTCTCATACTCAAAAGGAATTACTACTTTGTTTTGTTTATCTATGAAACCCCACATGTCGCCTTTGTGGGCGGCTACCAAGCCTTCCTCGAATTCCAAGGCCAACTCATCATATTCTAAAGGTATCTTTTCTATGCCCTCATCAGAAACAAAGCCTTTTTTTCCATTGCGTTTTGCCCAACATAGGCCATCTGAAAACCAGCCTGCCAATTCATCATAAATAGGAGGAACGACCACCCCTCTTGACAGGTGCAAAATCCCTTTTTTAGGTTTCTTTGCATTCCTTGTCGTGTCTGAATAATACCCATCGAATTCCACATAGAAATCGTGAACTGAATTATAACCCAGTACAATATTGGAATCAACAACAGACCGGCCTAAGGAATCCAGTATCTGCCATTTTTCACCATACTTTACAGGTACGTGGCCACTGCTGAAGAACCCTATTTGGTCGTAAATAATTGGAATAACTTCAGTGCCATCATATCGGATGCACCCATACTTACCATCTCTTTTTACCAATAAATATGCGGAGTAATACTTGTAAACAATTTCGTACTGAGGAAAGAAAGTCGTTTTACCCGATTTGTCCATCAACCCACAAACACCATCTTTTATTACGTTAGCATAATCACCAAAAAAATCACTGCCATCTTCAAAGGTGGGCTCACTGATGTAATTCAAATTTTTATCCACGTACCCGAAAGTCAAGCCATCATTACCACTTCTTGAACCATATCCGAACATGAAGCGAAATTGGTCAAGCACCATACTCTTGCGGTCTGGTTGTGCATTTGCCAAATAAGTCAAGCCGCATATTGCAATTATCAGGAATTTTGTCCGCATTGTGAATTCATTGAAAGGTTTAGAATACAAAATTAGCACCTCATAAGTATTGCGATTGGCGTTAAGTGGTTGTTTTGGCAAAATAAAATGAAACCTATCGGGGCATTGATGAATGCGCTAAACAAGACGATGGGAAAGCGGGTGTGTCAGCAGTCGTTTTTGGGGATAGGGCGATGCTGGGAGGGAAATTTGTTGAGGATTTCTTTCAAAAAGTTTGCAAACTCAAACCAGTAACCCTTTTAAACATAGCATCGTTGCTCAACAAAGTAGCTTGCTGTTGAAGCGCCGTTGCAGCGATGATAGCATCCGGCAATTTGAGATTGTACCCTTGCCGTATTTGGATGATTTGTTGTAAAAGTACTGTGTTGGCTGCATCGAGACTGGTCGTTTCTACCCGGTTCTTGAATTGGGCAAACAAAGCAGCATCCGAAGCAGAAAGGTTTGGAAAGGAAAGAAATTCGAGTTCAACGATGACGGGAATGCCTACCCATGCGGCGCCTTGCAACATCTGCACTAACCCGGTATGCCCACCGAGCAGGCCAATCACGGCATTGGTATCGAGAAGAAACCTACCATTCATCCCTCAAAAGCCGTTGTTGAGCAAGTGCATCCCCTTTCCATTCCAGCTTACCGGCAAGGTCGGAAAAGTCGTACTTGCTGGGCGCCGGTTCTCCTGCGTCTGAAGTGGAGGGTGGCTGAACGATAGTCACGTAATCAAGCGTCCGGAGAAATTGCAGCAACAGCTTGAAACGGCTTTCTTCTATTTTTAACAATAATTCCTTCATACCTGATAATTGTTTGTACAAATGTAGTAACCGCTGCCCTGATTTCAAAGTTCGGCATGTACACCCTTCCCGCCCATCTTCGGGGCGCTGGCGAATGCGTTGTACAAGGCGATGGGGAAGCGGGTATATCAGCAGCCGTTTTTGGGGGATAGGGCGATGCTGGGGTGAGGTGATTTACGATTTTGTGATTTACGATTGGGGACGTTGGGGTGGCTATATGCCGTGCCGGCGCTCTTGTTTTTTGAATACGCGCTGTACAGGGTGACGGGGAAGCGGGTTTACCAGCAGCCTTTATTGGGGGATAGGGAGATGTTGGGTAAGGAAATTTTACAAACAACGGAGAATTCACGAAAGCAAATCAGGAGGATGGACGCCAAAATCATGGAGGGCTGCCCTGAGATTTATAGCTTCATCCCTATTCATTTTGAGACAAGAGACCGTAGCCCTGCCAATGGGGGTGATACCGATGATTTTCGTAAAATCTTCGCTCCAAAGAAAGTGTTCGTTCCAAGGTTGGTTGCGTGGGTTGAAAAGTGGCACCATTTCACCGGTTACCGGGTCAGGTGCTTCTGTCTTGTCGAATTTGCTTCCATTACAGAACTGACAAGTATTGGCAAGGTTGGAGTGGTCGCTGCTACCTCCTTTTGAAACAGGTATGATATGGTCAACTGGAAACGGATGGAATGAAAAACTGCCGAGTGCCCGGCAATACTCGCAATTATTGTTTGCTCTCAGTTTTACAAAACGGCGCAGCTCGGAAGGAAGGGCATTACTCGGCATGGCCGGGGGCTTTGATGCCAAGTTCGGCAGCCATTTCGGGCAAGGTTATTCCCCGCAGTTGTGCCAGTTCGCCCAAAATTTGAATACGGAGTAAGCGCAGCTTTTCCTCTGCCTGTACGAGTTGGAACCATTCTTCCCATTCGGAAGGACTAAGGGAATTGACTTCCTTTTTTTCGTTTAGAAAGTGAAAGCGCTCCCAATGGGATTCCGGCAAGGAGCATTCTTCATTAAGCCTAAGCAAAAGCGCCTTCTCCTTTGCATGGGAGTCCTTAGCCTTCCTTCGGCTGAGCAAACTCCGGATTTCCCGCATGAACGCTTCCAATTCCTGATTGCCAAGCTGCGACAAAAAGGATTTTAGGTCAACTTCCGCCTTTACTTGTACTTTTTGCATGTAGGTTGATTTTTGGCAAAAATAGTGGAAAAGCAGGGAATTGGAAAGGACGCAGGTGAATAGAGCCGCTAAAGTTTTTACCCAAACGGGCACGGAGTGAGTGCCGTACCCTCCCATCTTCAGCACGCTGGCGAATACGCTGTACAAGGCGACAGCTCGAATCACCCCGCCTGTATCTTCACCGACGTCATCGTCAGCGAGCCGCCCACGGCCTTATCGTTGAAGAAGCCGATTTCATCCTTTTCATCCTTCAAAGCGAGGGTATACAGCAAGGGCAGGTAGTGCTCCGGCGTGGGGATAGCGAGTTGGAACGGGCGGCCTTCTGCCGTGTAGTTGATGAGGCGTTTGTGGTCGCCGTCGGCAATGAATTGCTTGAATTTTGTGCTGGCTTCCAGCGCCCAGTCGTATCCGTAGTCGTCGGCGTTCAGCTTGTCCCAGGCGACCATGCGCAGATTGTGGACCATGTTGCCGCTACCGACGATGAGCACGCCCTTTTTGCGAAGCGCCGCAATTTCTTTTGCCAGTTCGTAATGCTGCTGGGGCGAGCGGCCGTAGTCGAGGCTCATCTGGATAACCGGCACGTCCGCCTCCGGGTACATGTGTTTGATGACGCTCCATGCGCCGTGGTCGAGGCCCCATTTTTCATCCAAACCAACCTGGGTTGAGGTGACGAGTTGCTGCGTCTCCTTCGCCAGTTCCGGATTGCCGGGTGCTGGGTATTGCACGTCGAACAATGCCTGCGGAAAACCGCCGAAGTCGTGGATGGTGCGGGGTTTTTCCATCGCAGTCACGTAAGTCCCTCTCGTTTCCCAGTGTGCTGAAATGCAGAGGATGGCGTTGGGCTTGGGTATTTCCTTGCCCACCTGGCGGAAGCCCTGCACGAATTCGTTTTCCTCGATGGCGTTCATCGGGCTGCCGTGGCCGAGGAAGAGAACGGGCATTTTATCGGTGTTGGAAAAGTCACGTGTGGCTTTGTCCAGGCAGCTCAGTTTCATTGCTGCGGTAGCGACTGGTATGGTTGCCATGATTTTTAAGAATTTGCTGCGTTTCATCGAAAGGAATATTTTAAAAATGAGAGGCGATGCTAAACCGCCTCCCACCTTTGCCTGCACATTTTAATTGGTGTAAACCCCTTGGAAATACTGTTCCAAAGATAAAGGCTTTCGGCCCAACAAGTTTTCCAAATCTGTACTGATGGTGTCAAACTCTTCTTGTTTAACCGCTTCGCCGAATGCTGCGAACATGCCCACGTATCCCTCCGGCACGCCTGCGCCGGATAAGGTTTGCCGGTACTCCTGCTGCGACGGGGAGTAATAATTCACCGATTTGCCGGTCACGTTGGCCAGCGTTTCAGCTACTTCCTCGAACGACCACGCTTCTGTGTTTGACAGGTTGTAGATTTTGTTTTCATGCCCTTCTGTGAGGAGGACATTGGCAGCTGCTTCGGCCATGTCTTCCCGGGTGGCGACGGCAGCTTTACCCGTTCCAGCCGGGAAGTACACGCCGCTTTCGAGAACATTGTCACCGATAAAAACGGGTACAAAATCCATGTAAAGGTTGTTGCGGAGGAACGTCCAGGTGATGCCCGATTCTTTCAGCCACTGCTCGGTTTTAACGTGGGCTTCCGTTACAAAATCGATAGCAGACGGGCCGGCATTTTCATCCCTGACGAAGCTGGTGTAAACCACGTGTTTGACGCTGGAAGCGCTCAGGGCTTTCACTACATTTTCATGTTGTGCCACCCTTTTTTCGACATCGCTGGCCGAAACAAACAATACCGTATCGATACCTGCGAAGGCCTTCTCAAGGGAGGGCACATCGTCGTAATCGCCAATGCGGATTTCAATGCCTTTTGACTTCAGTTCAGCTGCTTTTTGTTCGTCCCGCACGAGTGCTGCGATGGAAGTGACCGGATGCCCTTTTTCAAGCAGTGAATTAATGGTGGCACTGCCAAACTGGCCCGTAGCACCCGTCACCAGGATTTTTTTCACGGGCTGTGCCTGTTTCACAAACTGTACTTCAGCACTGAATTTCACCTCTTCGCCCACCAGCACGCCACCGGCTTCGAGGGCAGCATTCCAGTTCAGGTCAAAGTCTTTGCGATTTATTTGTCCGGAGATAGAGAACCCCGCTTTTTCGTTGCCCCAGGGGTCGGTGCCGGTGCCGCCGAACTCCACATCGAGGGAGACTTCCCGGCTGATGCCCCTGATGGTCAACTGTCCGGTGAGGCGGTAATTTTCTTCGTCGAAACGGGTGCAGGAAGTGCCCTGAAACGTGATGTTGGGGTGGTTTTCAACATCGAAAAAGTCAGCGCTGCGCAGGTGTGCGTCCCGGTCGGCCTGGTTGGTGAAAATGGAAGCCGCCTCGATGTTGACGGAAACGGAAGCCTTGCGGAAGTCGTCGTCGTCAGAGAGGAGCGTGGCTTCGAAATTTTGGAAACTGCCCTTCACGTTTGAAATCATGAGGTGCTTCACCTTGAAATTAAGTTCGCTGTGGGTTGGGTCGAGGACCCATTTTGTGGTATTTGCCATTGTTGAAATATTTTAAATTGATTGAAAAATTGATGGGACAAAGTTGGGGGACAATGCCCCCGTTAGTCATTCACATAGGTTAACTTCGGTCAGCGCTTATTGCCCCAGACCAATTTGATTCATGTAGGTTTGGTTATCCCAAAACAGGTACTCTTCCGTCATTACGCCGTCCTCGTTCCAGATGCCGATGGTGGCCATGGGCATACTGACTGCCTTGCCGGTCGGCGGTATGAATTTGCCGTCGCCAATGGGCATGGGCTGGGTAAAAGTGCCTTCAAACACCCCCGTCACGGCGGTCATATTGCCGGAACCGAAGCGGATAGGATGCACTTTGATGCGGGTGTCGGGCGCATGGACGAAGAGCTTCTTCAAGTCTTCGATGTGCACGTCAATGCCCTCAGTTGTGTGGCCATCGGGCCAATGAACCTTGATGTCTTTGGCGTGGCTCTCGTGCAGGCGGGTCCACTCTTGATTGCTGAAAACGGTGAAATCCAGTGTGTCGAAAGTGGCGAGGTTCTTTTGAATTGTCTCGTTTGCCTTGGTGACTTCGAGCAATTGGGCACGGAGGCTGGCCACCTCCTGCGGGTCAATTTTTTCGCCTTGCGAGCAAGCAGCGAAAATGGTAGTAAAAAGGATGGCTATTGAAAAAATAGCGGCGGTAGCAATAGTCTGAACTTTCATCTTTGTTAAATTTTATGGTGAAAAAATCTTCGTCAATCTTTTTTTGCTGATTGACAGGGCAAAGATGGGGGCACCGCCAGGCGCCGTTCATTCACACAGGTTAACTTCGGTCAGCGGCGCTCAAAAATATTTTTCCGGATGCGGCTCAGCGACTGCGGCTTGACGCCGAGGTAGGATGCAATGAGAAATTGCGGCACCCGCTGTACGATGTCCGGGTGGGTTTCCACCAGTTCGCAGTAGCGCTGCTCTGCCTCGGCGCTGAAGGTACGGGCAATGCGGTACTGGGCATTGACGTAGGCAGCCTGAATGAGTACCCGGAAGAAACGGTCGAGTTTGGGCAGGTGGTCGCAGGATGTTTTAAAACCTTCCTTACTGAGCACGAGCAACTGACACGGCTCCAGCGCCTCCACCGTGTAGAGGGCGGGTTTTCCGGAAAAAAAACTGTACAAATCCGAAATCCAGTAATCTTCGAGGGCAAACTGAATAACGTGCGCATTCCCTGCATCGTCGGTCAGGTAGGAGTAGAGCGCCCCTTTTTCAACAAAGTAAAGATTGGTGCAACGGTCGCCCTCGTGGATGAGGATTTCCCTGGCCGCAATCGTCTGTGGCTTCATCAGCCCGATGAAAAATTCAAATTCTTTGTCGGTGAGCGGCTGCCCGATTTTGCTTTCGATGTTAGTGCGAATCATGCTTTATTGCTCGTTGGTGGTATGATTCCGCCAAGTTAGCCAAACATGCCGACAGGATGTCACCACTTTAGTTAATCACCAGCACTTCCCGGAATGAATCGTCATTGGAGTTGCTATTTGGCGGTTATTATGTTGTGCAAATCTTCGTAGAATCGAGGTCAGCCTGCTTTTTATTAAAAGAGAAGAACCTGGGATAAAAAGTGAATGACAACTTCATCTGGCTATAAAAACCGTCGGAAGTAACGTGAAAAAATAATTCATTGATTAGTTTTACCGGTATCCGTTGGCCATTGTCACGAAGAAAAATTTTACCGATGAAAAAACTCAGGAAAGAAGACATCAAACAGGAGGTATTCGACCTCTACGACGACTACGCCCACAACCGGCTCGACCGGAGGGGTTTTATGGAAAAACTATCAGCATACGCCGTCGGCGGACTGACCGTGCCGGCGCTGCTCGGTTTCATCATGCCTAACTACAAAGATACGCTCCAGGTTCAGCCGGACGACCCCAGGCTGACTTCCGAGTACATCGAATACGACTCGCCGAAAGGCGGCGGAAAAATCAAAGGCCTGCTTTCCCGCCCGAAAGGCAACCAGGGAAAATTGCCCGGCATCGTGGTTGTGCATGAAAACCGGGGTCTGAATCCTCACATCGAAGACGTGGCACGCCGTGCGGCGTTCGAGGGTTTCATCTCCCTCGCCCCGGATGCGCTGACGCCGCTTGGCGGTTACCCCGGCACCGACGACGAAGGTCGTACCATGCAGGCCAAGCGAGACCGGGAGGAAATGTTGCAGGATTTTATCGCTGCGTTTGAGTATTTAAAATCGCACCCCGAATGCAGCGGGAAAGTGGGCGTCGTCGGCTTCTGCTTTGGCGGTTGGGTTTCCAACATGATGGCTGTACGGGTACCTGATTTGATGGCAGCGGTGCCCTTCTACGGTGGGCAGGCTGCTGCGGAAGAGGTGCCCAACATCAATGCACCACTACTGCTACATTTTGCAGGGAATGACAAACGGGTGAACGAAGGCTGGCCTGCCTACGCCGCTGCACTACAGGAAAATAACAAGGAGTATAGCGCCCATCTTTACCCTGATGTTAATCATGGTTTTCACAACGACTCGACACCCCGCTACGACTATGAAGCGGCCCGCCTTGCGTGGGAGCGGACGATTGATTTTTTCAGGAAAAAATTGAGGTGAAATGTATGATTGGAAGTAAGTTCTGTTAGCACTCGCAGTGCTAATAGAACTCATTTCAACATCGCCCGCACCCGCTTCGCCCCTTCCACCATATTCCGCAGCTTCAACCTCGCTGCCCAGCGGGCCGTCTGGCTTAGCCCGCAGTCCGGGGCGACAGAGAGCTTTTCAGCGGACACGTATTTCAGGCAAAGCTGAATGCGCTCCACGATATCCTCCACCGTTTCGATGTAGTAACTTTTTACATCCACGATGCCTACGGCGACGTGCATATTTTTGGCAAACTCGGCCAGTAGTTCTACCTCGGCAAATTCCCGGTTGGCCATTTCAAGATGAACTTCATTCACTTTTAAATCCAGAAAATCGGGCAACATGGGTTTGATACTACGCTTGCCAACAGGATGGCCTTTGTAATTGCCGAAACAGAGGTGGGTGCTCAGAAAACATTTGCCCACGACCGGCTCGACGGTGCGGTTGAAGATTTCAACAAAACGGCGGGTATTTTCTTTGTCGGCGTAACAGCTCATGCTCGGCTCGTCCACGGTGATTTCCGTGCAACCGGCGGCGACGAGGGCTTGCAATTCCCGCTGCACCATCGGCAAAAGCGCCTCGGTAATGGCATAGCGGTCGGGATAAACCTTGTTTGGCGTGAGGCGGCCGCTGAGGGTGTAGGGCCCGGGAACACTTGCTTTCAGCGTCGGCCCGGCAGGAGCGAGGCGTTGCAGCCGTTTGAACTCTTCGACAACGCCAAGGCCACGGGACGCTTTCAGTTCGCCGGTGATGGCGTGTTTGCCCCGCTGATCGTGGGCGGGTGGTCCCCAACGGCGGGAGACATCGGCGTTTTGCTCAATGCCTTCGATGTAACCATAAAAACTCAGGTTGAAATCGAGGCGGGTCTGTTCGCCGTCGGTGATGACGTCCAGTCCTGCGCTCACCTGATCATGGATGGCAGCAATGACAGCATCTTCGATGATTTCATCGATATCGGCCTGCCCAAACTGGCTGAGGTTTTGCGAAGCAAACTCCAGCCAGGATGGGAAAGGATAAGAGCCGATGACGGTGGTGCGGAGCATGGTGTTTTTATTGAAATTAAGAAATTGGAAGAAATTGAGAAATCGAAGATTCTCGAAAGTAAATTTAGTCTAATGTATTGATTATTAATCAGTTTACTTTCATAAATCTTCAATTCCCAATTTCGCAATATCCATTAATTTCTAAAATCATCAGGTAGCCCAGGCAGCGCCCACCTCAGCGTAAGGGATGCAGCCTTTGTAATCGCCGGGAACGGGATCATATTTCAAAAACTCCGTGGCGCCCACTTCCGAGGTACAAAAACCGAGGATGGTCAGTTCTTTCATCGTTCTGAAAAAATGCCTGTCCTCCCTGCTGCGCCCTTCGGCGTAGGCTTCCTCGTCGTATTTTTTCAGCAGTTCATCCTGCTGCTCCGGCGTCAGGCTGACGAAGGATTTTTTATAAGCAGCCTGGGCATCGGTTTCCACTTTTTTCAGGCCGTCCCGGAAGGCAAGTTTTTCGTTTTCCTGGTAAAATTCTGCCATCATGGTGTCGATAAAATTATGGACACCGGCATCGGTAGCGCCTGGCGTTTCCGTTTTGGGAATGATGCGTTCGACGATAGATTTTACCAAATCTCCCTCTTCAGGAGTCATCCAGGCGGGTGACCAGTCGTCGCCTTTCGGTTCGGCCTGACAGCCACTCATGACGCCGGTGATGGCGCTGGCGGAAAGTACTCCGCCGAGGAGTATGGTGGTACGTTTTATTGCTTCTCTGCGATTCATTTTTGAAGGATTGAAGGATTGAAGGATTGAATACCTCCGGCCCATCCGTCCTCGATTTTTAAAGATTTCCTTTTTTCAACTCTTTTACGGCATAATCGGCTGCCCTGGCTGTGAGGGCCATGTAGGTCAGCGACGGATTGATGCAGGCGGCGGAGGCCATGCAGGCTCCGTCGGTCATAAAAACGTTGGGTACTTCATGGATTTGGTTCCATTTGTTCAGCACCGAAGTTTTCGGGTCACGGCCCATACGGGCAGTACCCATTTCGTGGATGCCGAGACCGGGAGCGTATCCGGCATCGTAGGGCCGGACATCTTTCAGTCCTGCCGCTTCGAGCATTTCAGCTGCGGCGGCCTGCATGTCCTTGCGCATGGCGATTTCATTTTCCTTGATTTCAACGTCCATCGTCAAGGTGGGCATGCCGTACATGTCGAGCACGTCTTTGTTGAGCGTGATGCGGTTGTCAGGGTGCGGCAGCATTTCACCAAAACCATTGATGCCCATGCGCCACTCGCCGGGTTCCTGTAGCTGATCTTTCAATGCTTTACCGATACCCATCTCAGCAACCAAACTTTGCCAGTTGCTGCGGCTGGCGCCACCCTGGTACCCGTAGCCCCGGAGGAAGTCGCTGCGTTTGGAAGCTGCATCCACATTGCGGAAGCGGGGGATGTAAATACCGTTCGCACGGCGGCCCGAGTAATATTTATCCTGAAAATCATCCGACCTGCCAGATGCGCCTGTCCGGAAGTGGTGGTCCATGACGTTTCGGCCGAGCTGGTCGCTCGAATTGCCAAGACCGTTCGGAAAACGCTCGTTGGCGGAGTTCATCAAAATCCAGGCGGAGTTGAAAGCGGAGGCATTGACGAAGATGATTTTTGCGTAAAACTCCATCTCCTGCTTGGTTTCGGCATCCAGAATTCTTACACCAGTGGCTTTGTCAGTTTTCGTATCGTAGATGATGGAGTGCACGATGGAGTTCGGGCGGAGGGTCATATTGCCGGTTTGTTCGGCAGCGATGAGCGACCCTCCGTTGCTGCTGAAATAACCGCCGTAAGGGCACCCCCGCATGCACAGGTTACGGAACTGGCACTTGCCCCGTCCCAGTTTTTTCTGGGTTTCGGTAGGTTGAGTGATGTGAGCGGTGCGGCCCATGGTGATTTTACGGCCGGGAATTTTCGCTTCCACTTTCGCCTTGACGTCCTGCTCAACGCAGTTCATCTCCATTGGAGGCTGAAATTTACCGTCCGGCAACTGTGGCAGCCCTTCATTCTGGCCGCTCACCCCGATCCACTCTTCTACATAATCGTACCAGGGTGCAATATCGGCATATCGGATGGGCCAGTCGACGCCGATACCATCTTTGGCGTTCGCTTCGAAATCGATGTCGCTGAAACGATAGCTCTGACGGCCCCAGGTAATGGAACGCCCGCCGACATGGTAGCCCCGCATCCAGTCGAATCGTTTGACTTCGGTGTAGGGATGCTCACTGTCCTTAACGAACCAGTGCTTCCACTGTTCGTTGACGGTGTAGCCGGTTCGGCTTTGTTTGGCGTAGTGTTTTTCAACTTCCTCCTGAGGGGTCCTGCCGCCGTATTTAAAATCCCATGGATTGAAGTTCATCGTGGGGTAGTCGGTGATGTGCTTGACCATTCTGCCACGTTCGAGGACGAGGGTTTTCAGGCCTTTTTCCGTCAGCTCTTTGGCAGCCCAACCACCGCTGATACCGCTGCCGATGACGATGGCATCGTAGGTATTTTCCTGCTGCCATTTACCATTTATGTTGCTCATTTCTTCAAGGTGTTTTGCGATTCGCCCAATGGGGAACCCGTTAAAAATGTAATTTTAAAATTCAATAATTTCCAAAAGGAGGAGTTGGGGAAAGGAAAATAATTGAGGGCAAGATAAATTAATGACGGAATTTTATAAAAGGCTTAAGATTCTTTTAACGAAAAAAGTGTTTTTTTTACACAAATCAGGCAATTTGGATGATTCTAAATTTTCTATTCTGAAAACTGCCTTCCTCTCCGGCCCGCTTTCCGCTCAAAGCTTTGCCGATCGGTGCAGCCAGAGAAATGGCAAAAAACTCCTCTTGTCCTACTTTTAATTTGCCTATTCCGCCTGAAATGTAAAATCGGCCAAGGTTGGTGATTACGAGGCTGCCCGGCTCAGCTTTTTCACACTTTTTTTCCGGTGAAATGGTTAACAGTTCGTTTTTCAGCCGGGTGGATTCCATCAGTTGCATGTGGCTTTTCTCCTGTTCCTGCTGCATCATCGCACGGCCGGTTTCGTATTTATCACCGGCGCTGCTTTTGGTCTCTCCGTTGGCAGCATCCCGGGCAGCCTCCAGCGCCTCCCGGGCGTTTTCGATTCGCTGAAGAACGATATCAAGACAAGCCTGATGGAGTTGCTTTTTTAAAATAACCGGGTCAATCATGGTGATTTTTTATTTTTTTCAGAAAACAATAGCTGGTTAGTTTTGCGTTTCCTGACTGCAAACATCAAAGAAGATGAATAATTTCATTCAAATACTCCTCGCTATGGCTTTTTCACTGACGGCCATAGCTATGCATGCTCAAAGCGCTCACAAATATCTGCGAAAAGGCGACAATGCCTACGAAAACGGAAGCTACTCCGACGCCGAAGTCAACTACCGGAGGGCGCTGGAAAAGGAAAATACGACCCGGGGTGAATACAATCTTGGCAACAGCACCTACCGCCAGGAGCGCTACGACGAGGCCATCAAACACTACGAAGCTGCCGCCGGTGCCGCCAAAGATCAGCAAACCAAAGCACGGGCCTACCACAACCTCGGCAATGCACATTTTCAAAACGGAAAAATAGCGGAAAGCATCGACGCTTACAAAAATGCCCTCCGGTTGAACCCGAATGACTTTGACACGAAGCGTAACCTTGCCAATGCCCTACGCCGCCTGCCTCCTCCGCAGCAGCAAAACCAGCAAAGCGAAGGCAAGGACAACAAAAATCAACAACAGCAGCAACAGGATCAAAACCAGCAGGATCAGCAGAACCAGGGACAACCTAACCAGGACCAGCAACCTCAGGACGACTCTCAGGATGGTGAAAATCAGGACGAGCAGCAACAGCAGCAAAAATCGTCCGGCTCTCAGGAACGGCCTCAGGATCTAAGCAAGGAGGAAGCTCGCCAGCTGCTGGAAATTATGGACCAGGAAGAGCAAAAAGTGCAGCAAAAACTTCGCAAAGCACAAGGCAAAAACAAGAAATCAGAAAAAGATTGGTAACGTCCTTGCTCGCCTGATTTCGCCAGGCAGGAAATTTCCATTTATGAAATTGACAAAGTTTTTAATAATCGTTTTCATCGCAGGATGCCTTTGGACGGGCTGTACGGAGGACCCGCCACCCGCCTTATCGTACAAAGACCGGGAGGTCATCGACAGCCTTTTCAGGGCAAAGGTGGACACACTGCGGCCGCTGTACGACAGCCTTTGTGTTGTCAGAACCGACAGCATGGTAAAGCGCAACGTTGATTCGATCATGCAGGTACGCCTGGGTGAGATTGAGCGATACCTGGAACGCATCAAAGCAGAGGAAAATCAATAGCAAAGAAAATATGAGAAATATTGAAAAGCAGTTGATGATGTGGGTCGTGATTTTCTCCTGTGGCCTCGTAGGTTGCACGAAAAAACCGCCGTCAAAAACAAAGGAGCAGGTCATTCAGGAAAAACTGGACGAGCGATTTGAACGCTGGAAAGAAGACCTGAACCAACGTTGCCTCGATCAGGCCATGGACAAAGCCATTGCGATCGTTGACTCCACCATCATTGCAAACGCCCGCCTGAACCGGGACACCGCCGGAAAACCCAACGTGCCGCTTCGGCCCGTAAAACCTGACTTCGTCATGCCTGATGATTCGACACCGGTAAAACCGCTGCTACGCAACTCAAAAGACACATCCGGTTTTTAATTCCGGCTTTCTTTCAGCTGCTGCTGGTATTTTTTCAGCCGTTCATTCCAACTGCTTAGCATGGCAGAGAAGTAGCGGTCTTGTTTATTTTCATTAAACGAAAACATCAGAAAAAAGCGCTCCTGCTCACCATCTGAGGTCACGTAATTGTGCCTGCCGAAGCCTGGCCTCACAGGTATGGGAAAAGGTTTTCCAACCTCGTTGTTTTCCTGATCCAACACAAAAAACAACGTTGGCGGCTCCCGTTGCAGGTACAGCATCAGCCAACCGGAATGCTCCAAAGTGATGGAGTTGTCCACTTCCAGGTTTTCATTGAGAAAATACCCGCTTTTAACGTCTGCCTGCAGAAGGTGGGAAGCTGTGTCGTACATAAAAAGTGTGCGGGTGAAATCATAATTGAGGCGCACCGCCTCCATAATCGCCTGATTCTCAATCCGGTTATCTTCCACCGTGGCTTCCAGCATTTTGTTAAACCGCTTTTTGGCATTTTCATCCGTGTCCGGACTGTTCATAAGCCGGTTCAGCTCGTCAATTTTACGGCGATCAGAGTTCAGGCGCACGATCAGAACACCTTCCTCCAAAGTTTTGAGCAGGCTTTCTGCCCGTTCTTTTTCATTCGCTGATGAAATATAAATGCCAGGATTTTGCGCTGCTACGCTACCCTGCACCACGAGAAACAGCAACACCCCCAGCAAAAAGTTGCGCATCAGAATTTTTAATGTCATTTTTTAATCGTCTGCTTTTTTTTGTGAAACACCGCCCTCCAGCATTTCGGAAAACACATTCCAAACCGGCCCTGAAGGAAGTTCTGCCGTCAACTCAACCCGCTCCCCTGACACCGGATGCCGGAAAGCCAGTTTCCAGGCGTGAAGATGGATCGAGCGGTCTTTATTGCCTCTTCGGGAGCCATATTTCACATCGCCTTTGATAGGGCAACCCATCGCAGCCAACTGTGCCCTGATCTGGTGATGACGCCCGGTGAGCAACTCAATTTCCAGGAGGTGGTAATTGTCGCTGCTACCGATTACCCGATACTTCAGCTCGGCAGCCTGGCTGCCCGGCGTTTCCTCCAGCGACACTTCTGACCGGTTATTTTTTTGATTTTTTTTAATGAAATGACGAACCGTTCCCGACTTTTCCAGCGGCAAATCTTTAACGACAGCGAGATAGGTTTTATCCACAGTCCGTTGTTTAAATTGGTCGCTCAGCGAACCAATTGCCGTTTTTGTTTTAGCAAAAAGAATAACGCCGCTTGCCGGCCGGTCGAGTCTGTGGATAGGGTAAAGTCTGGATTTTGTAAAAATTTCACCCAGTTGAAGCAGGGACTTATCCCCGGTTTTATCTGCCTGAACAGGCACGCCCGCCGGTTTATTGAATGCGATCAACTGATTGTTTTTGTAAATTACCCAGTCGCTGATGGCACCCTCAAATTCGGCCTCCGCATTCCCTGCTACTTCTTCATTTTTCATTAAAACTCATTTAAGCTCTTCGTAATCGATGTACTCACCATCCTGACTTTGTTCATTTTGTTGTGGTTCATGAGGTTGTTGGTGACGAATGGCATCCTGCCGCCGGCCTTCCTTAATTTGTTCCCGCATCTGAAAATAGCGGTAAATAACATAGCCGATGATGCCCCAAAAAATTAATTTTAACATGGCATTTTTGTTTGGAACAAAGGTACGACACTGCGTTGCACAAATGTAGCAGGGCCTACAAAAAGTGCGAAAACCTTCATTTTCATTCGAAAATCACAGCTTCACCAAAAAAAGATTTTAAACAAAAGCACTTTGGCACTCGTTTCTCTCCTGATTAACGCTTAACTTTAGGGGGTTATTAAAATCCCTTTTTACATTCATTGCTTCGATTCACCATGAGGAAAAAAGATTACTACATCATACCGCTCCTGCTGCTCTGTGGAATTGTGCTGCAAGCGCAGGAAACTTTCCAACCTAAACAGCTGGACGATGCCAGCAAAGGAATTATTTACAACCAGGAGTTCTCTCTGGGCCTGCGCATGCATACCAACGGTTTCGCCGTTGGGTTCAACGTTGGAAAATTAAAGACCTACTACCTTACCAAGTACTGGCATTTTGAATTGGGAGAATTGAAGCATCCGAAAGAATTTCGTCAAAGTTTTGACACTCCTTCCACCCTCAACGGAAGAATTTCCAGGGCTTTTAAATACGGCAAACAAAACAGCCTCTACGCCCTGCGGGGCGGCATCGGCGCCAAGCGCTATTTTTCTGAAAAAGCTAAGCACAAGGGTGTTGCCGTCGGTATTTCCTACGAAGTCGGACCCACATTAGGCTTGCTCAAACCTTACTACCTCGAACTGCGGGCCGGCGACGGAAGAGTCTCTGTTTCCACAAAATACTCCGAAGAAACTGCCGACCGCTTCCTCGACATCTGGCAAATCCACGGCGCCTCTGGCTGGACCAGAGGCTTGGGCGAACTTTCTATTCTGCCCGGCGCACACGGCAAATTCGCCGTCCATTTCGACTGGGGCGCCTTCGACGAGTACGTCAAATCGCTTGAGGCTGGCATCATGGTCGATGCTTTCGCCCGTAAAGCGCCCATCATGGTAGAGTTGGACAACGTGGAAAACCGTCAGCTCTTCATCAACCTTTTCCTACATTTGCAGTTTGGAAAGAGATGGTAAGTTAGTGAATTGGTGAATTAGTAAATTAGGCGAGGTCCCGAACCAATTCACTAATTTACCTATCAACTAATTCACCAATTCTCCAACATGTTAGAATTACCAATCGTAGAATCGAAAGAAACCCGCCAGCGCAAGCCCGACTGGCTGCGTGTGAAATTGCCGATCGGTGAAAAATTCAAGCACGTCCGCAAGCTGGTCGATACCTATAATTTACATACCATCTGCCAGAGCGGCAGTTGCCCGAACATGGGCGAGTGCTGGGGCGAAGGCACTGCCACCTTCATGATCCTGGGTAACACCTGCACCCGTTCCTGTTCCTTTTGCGCCGTAAAAACCGGCCGTCCGCCCGAATACGACGAGGACGAACCACGCCGGGTGGCCGAAGCCATCAAACTGATGCAGGTAAAACACGCCGTCATCACCTCTGTCAACCGGGACGAACTCAAGGACCGGGGCGCTGAAATCTGGTACCAGACCGTGCGGGCCGTCAAGGAAACCACGCCGGAAACGACCATCGAAACACTCATTCCCGACACCAAAGCCAACTGGGAAGCCCTCGAACGCATGATCTCCGGCGGACAGGAAGTCGTCAGCCACAACATGGAAACCGTGGAGCGCCTCTACCGCAAAGTGCGGCCGCAAGCGAAATACGCCCGCAGCCTGGAGCAGATCCAGCGCACCAAAGATTTTGGCAAACGCACCAAATCCGGCATCATGGTCGGCCTGGGCGAGACGGACGAAGAGGTTTTCAAAACCATGGACGACCTGCGTGCCCACGGCTGCGACGTGATGACCATCGGTCAGTATCTCCAGCCGACCAAAATGCACCTCGAAGTCGCCGAATTCATCCACCCTGATAAGTTCGCCATGTACAAGGAAGTCGGGCTGTCGAAGGGTTTCGACTTTGTGGAAAGCGGGCCGCTGGTGCGGTCGTCGTATCATGCGGAGCGGCATTTGTAAGCCCAAAGGCAATTTTCCATGACCGTTCAGGGAAGCTACCAATACCTCTCAGCCTTCAATTCGACCTGGTTTATTTTCGAAAGCAGAGGGCCCGCAGGCAAGATCACCAAAGTAGTTGTTTACGAACAAAAAGATGCTCTGCGGTGGAATCTTGGCTTTGGTGATCTGGTCGATGGTGAAATTGACGACGCCGTCATTTCAAACAATTCAGATTTGGTGAGGGTTATTAGTACAGTAGCAAAAACGGTGTATGAATTCTCCGAAACTCATCCCGGCCGGATTATCTACATCGAACCAGTGGATGAAAAACGGGGAAAATTGTACAACTTGATTTTTAAGCGAAAACTGGCTGAAATCGAACAAACTTTCGTCGTTGAAGGCTGGATCGGGAAAAATAAAGAGCCTTTTAACGCCTCAAGGGAGTACGAGGCTTTCGAGTTAAGCCGGAAAAACTTAAATTTGGCAAATGAAAAGTAAAGCATCCATCGATAAAATCAAGATAGAAAAGCCTTCGGCAAGCGACAGGATTTCGCTGGGCGAAGTAAAATCGGACGCTGCATACAGCCAACTCCGGGCTGCTTTACATTTTGCCGAAGAAAACCAGGGCAAGATTATTTTCAGAAAAAAATACATCTCCGGTCAAAAACGCCTCGCCAGTTGGAGGCTGGATCAACTAAGAAAAAAACGGCCTGCCATTGCCCTCAAAGATGCCGTTTCCTACCTCCTTGCCGAATTGCCCGAAACCGTCACTTCTGACATTGTGATGGAAATTACCAGGCACATCCTTTCAGAGTGGGATAATTTGGCCGGTTTCGAGGCAGAAGCTGCCGGGAATAAGGCAAAGTGAGAAGATTCGCCGCCTTAAAATTTCCTTCCTGAACATTTTCAAAGACTGTTAATTAGCCTTGCATGGAAGTTGTAGCCAAAAAAATAACCTACCGGGAATTCAAAGAAATGGAGTTCGATGAAAATGATTCCTCCTGGTACGAACTCATCAATGGCGAACTCGTGAGAAAACAATCCCCCACTATCAGTCACCAGAACATCTCTGGCAACCTGTATTTCAGGATACGCTTATTTCTTGAGGAAAAACCACTGGGAAAGGTATTGAGCGCACCTCTCGACGTTGTCCTCGACGATGGTAACGCCTACCACCCTGATGTACTTTTCGTCAAGAAAGACCGGTTTCATATTTTTGACGAAAAGGAAGAAGTCGTTATTGGCGCACCTGACCTCGTCGTGGAAATCCTTTCCAAAGGCACTGCTATTTATGATCGTGGCATCAAAAAAGACATCTACGAAAAACACGGCGTCCGGGAATACTGGCTGATCGATCCGAAAAGCAAAACCATCGAGGTTTACAATTTTGAAAACGAGCGGTTCAGGCTCAAACAACTGGCCGACGAAACCGGCACGGCACACTCGGAGGTGCTCGAAGGTTTCAACATTGAACTGGCGAAAATTTTTGAGGAGTGATGTTTTACTCCACCCGCACCAGCTTTCCGCTCTTCACCTTCCTTCCTGCTTTCCTGATTTCATAAAAATACATCCCCGGCGGCACAGCCTCCAGCGGCGACGGCTGCCCCCACCTCCCGACCATCGCTCAGGACAAGGCCCACATCGCCGCCTCCGCCCAGCAGACGACGGCCCAAAACATCGCCTATCCCAATGCCTTCCGCCAGATACGCTTCAGCGACGGCACAGAAGGCGTCGTACTCGACGGCGAAACACCCATGCTGGACGACTGCTACGAAACGATACGCACCACGCCCATCGACAGCAGCAGCCAGGTCTTCCACGTACAGACACCCTACGGCGGCGGCAACGTCACCCTCGATAATGCCCTCGCCCTGCGGGCCGGCGGCATGGCGATGGCCGTCTCCGGGCCTGACCCGCACACGCCGCAGCCCGGCACCCCGGCCATCGGTGATGAGAGCGAAGTGCCAAAATTTACCTTCTTTATTTACGATCATCTCGGAAACAGCCGTATCTTGTACACCACCCAACTGGTGGACTGCAACCCTGACAGCACGAAGTACCTGCTGGAACACGTGCTGGACTACTACCCCTACGGCAGAACGCTGCGGGAGTATGTCTTCAACCGGGAGCGCTTCCAGACGACCTACCACGAACGGGACCAGGAAACCGGGCTGGATTACCGGGGAGCGAGGTTTTATGATGGGGATGTGGGGAGGTTTTTGAGCGTGGATCCGTTGGCAGACCACCCGAACCAAGTTGACAAGTCCACCTATTCCTACGCTTGGAACAACCCGGTGCTATATGATGACCCCGATGGGAGATGCCCCCAGTGCTTGGTAGGTTTTGTAATAGGCTTTGGGCTCGACGTGGCAACTCAAATGATTTTTGAGGGCAAAAGCTTGGAAAATGTCAACTATACCAGATCTGCGGTATCTGGGGTTGCAGGTGCATTAAGCGGGGGGTTGTCAACATTGAAAACTGTAGGCACGGTAGGAAAGGTTGTGGCAAAAGTGGGAAACGTGGTAATTGACGGAGGGGAATCTATAGGTCATCAAGTTGCACAAGGTCAGTCGGTAACTTGGGAACAGACGGCTTCAGATATCTTTATGGGCGCAGTCGGCGGGAACGCAAAAGTGGTCGGTGACGCAAAGATAAAAGTCCAGGAAGGGAAGCTTGACCGAGTCACAAGGGTTGCGGACAATGCCGTAGGCGGCGCAAGCTCAGGGAGGCTACAGAACGTGAAGGACGCAAAGGGTGCCATAGTGGGCTCAAAAGGTGCCAACCAGGCGGCTGCCACGGCCACCGGGAATACTTTGAAACATGGTTCGAACGAGGCAAGGGCTTTCCTCAAAGTGGATGGGCACGGGGAAGTCTCCACCCCGGTCATGCAGGTCGCCCAAGACAACACAAGGGTAGTTGTACCGTTAATCAAAAATTTCGACAATTAGTAAAAAATGAGCAAGACAATATATCTACTGCTGTTCGTTTCGTTCACTTATTTCTCCACCCAGTCCTGGAGGTCTTCCATCAGGGACAATGAAATAAAGAAGGAAGGGGTAATCACCTATGCTACAATAGCTGAATGGCCGAGGTTTTCATCCAGTGGGTCAAGTACAAAGGTCTCCTTGGAAGGTAAGCAATACAAATTGGAAACCGGCCTAAACTATTGTTCGGAGAACAGTTGCAAGGTTGGGGACAGGGTCAAGGTAATTTACCACAGTGCCCATGACAGGGTGATTCTGCCAAATAAAAACACCACTTTAGGCCTGTTTTTGAGTGGCCTCTTATTCCTGTTTCCTTTGTACTGCTTGTATAAGTTGTTGAGAAAGTAAACTCGGCAACCATGAAAAACATGAGTCATCCCCGCTGGCACACCACCTATAAACCAAAGCACAGTCCTGCTCGTCACGAGCTTTGCTCGTTGACGGGCTTTGGCAACGGCCTCCAGGCCGTCCTAAAAAAAGTCAAGTACATCAAACACCCAAACCCAGTCACCCTCGACAAAATCTCCCCCCTCAAAACCAAAAAAACCAAAAACCACCATACCTTCACCCAAACAATCCACGCATGAAAAACCAGCTACTTCCGCTCGCTATTCTCTTTTGCCTTGCCGCTGCCGCCCGTGCGCAGGAAATCCCGAAAGTCACCCTGCAAAAATACGGCACCCTCGTCATCCAGACCGTGCCGCCCATCGGCGCTACTGTCGCCAGGGTCGGGGATACGGTTTTACAAAAAAGCAACCGCATCGTATTGCTGCCCGGTACGTATGAAGTCACGCTCTGGTCGGCTTACTACCAGCCGGTCACCCGCACCGTCACCATCCGGGGCGATTCCCTCCATTACCTGCGGGAACGCCTCGTACTCAGCGAAGAAATACTGGCCTACCGGGAAGCCCGCACGGGCTACAATAAAAAAGTGTTCTGGTACAAAGTAGCGCCCTATGCCGCCACCGGCATGCTGGCAGCCGGGAGCGTTGCCGCCTGGCTGCGTTCCTGGAACCACCAGCAGGAAGCCCTGCGCTGGCAGGAAAAATACGACCATGCCGTGTCTGCATCCGAAGTGGCCGTGAGCAAAGGCGAGTACCAGGATGCCCGGAAGATTGCCGTCAACAGCAAAACGACGATGTACGTGCTGTCGGGCCTGACGATGGCGGGCGCTTACCTGTCCCTGAAGGGCCACCGCAAGTTGCGCTCGCTTGAAAAACCGGTGCTGCCTGCCCAGTCGCCGCCCTTCGAGGTGGAAGGCTTTGGCGCACGGCTGAACGAAGACAACCGTCCTGTTTTTTCACTGACCTTAAAATTCTGATCATGAAACCGTTCTTTCTCTTTTGCCTGACCGCCGTCGTGCTCACCTCCTGCCTGCAAAGCCTGGACAAGGACCTGGTGTCAAATCCGCTGGATAAAAATTATCCGGGGGATTATGTGATCGTCGATGAAATTACATTCAAGGACAAGGACTACGCCGGGAAGCCCGCCTGCATTCCGGTCATAAAATTTCACCTCGATCCTTTGACTGCCAGCAGGTTGGAGCGCATGGAAGGGTTGGCAGCCAATCTGTTGGTTTTTGTCGAGCGAAACTATACCGGCTATGGCTCCAAGACAACTTTTTACAAACAGTACATACCTACCTTGCAAAAAGATACGACTTACACGGCCACCAAACCTTCTTGGTTTGGCCCTGTCAAAGGAGATTCGATGTGCATAAAAGCCTGCATTATCCAAATATCTCCTTTCAGTACGCAATTAAATCCGCTTGCGGATACGTCGAAGATACAGGTGGTGAGTTGTTTTGCTTGCGGGGGGTGAGTATGGTTTAACCCCCGTTTTCGTGAAACGTGGCCACCCCTTTCAATCCAACTTTTTTCTGTTTACCCGGTTGTCAAAAAAAAAACGCTCGCACGGGCTTGCGCAGAACTCACGCAGCAATTTAAAATCCACAGAAAAAATGTCAATGCGACAGCCGTGTTATTTTTAGCGCATTTGACGCCCGCCGGCTGGAACAGTCAAAATGCTTTGCAGGACGTTCGCCGGGCTTTGTATCGCTGTCACGGACCGAATCACATCGTTTACGGGTCGTTGTCGGACTTGCACGGACCTTTGTAACGCTGTCAGCCTGTTTCAGGAATACACAGCTCACTCATACCCAAACCCTCCTTTTTTCGTTAAAACAACCATGCAGTTTTTTCACAAAATAAAATCTTCCGACTTGCCAGCACTTGCCCTGCTGGCAGGCTTCGTGTTTTTATTTTCGGTAAAAACGACTGCCCAAACCACTTTCTACCTCCAGATTTCACCCCTCGATCAGGATGTGTCTTTTGTTGAAAAGAATCTCCGGTTTCAAACGAAGTTCGCTGATACGACGCTCATTTTCAATGAATTAAAAAACGTCCTCTCCCAGCTCCACGGGCAGGCTTACCTCGAAGCCTCCTTCGATACCGTTACCCGGCAGGACAGTGTTTTCACGGCCTGGCTCCACGTGGGGCCGGCCTACGAGTGGGCAAGGCTGGAAAACGGCAACGTGGACGGGGAGTTCCTCGACCGCAGCGGCTTCCGGGAGCGGCTGTACCGGGGCAGGCCGGTCAATTTCACCGACATTTTGAAAATGCAGGAGCGGCTGCTCCAACAGGCCGAAAACAACGGCTTCCCATTCGCTACCGTCCGGCTGGACAGTGCCCGCTTCGGGGGGGGCGGACTGACGGCGAAGTTGTTCCTGGATAAAAACCGCCTCGTCCTCTTCGACAGCCTGAATGTGGAGGGCGACGCCAAAATTTCAAAAAACTACCTGCGCAGCTACCTCGGCATCCGGCAGGGCGAGCCGTACAGCAGGCGTAAAGTGCTGAAAATCAGGGACCGACTGCGGGAGCTACCGTTTTTAAAAGAAAAGAAAAACGCTACGGTCACCTTCTGGGAAGACCAGGCTAACGTGCAGCTTTACCTCGAAAAAAAGCGGGCCAGCCGCTTCGACTTCCTGCTCGGCGTGTTGCCCGACAACGGCAGGCCGGAGCAAAAACTGCTCATCACCGGCACGTTCAATGCGGAATTTCAAAACCAATTCGGCCTCGGCGAGCGGATTTACGCCGCCTTTGAGCGCCTTCGCCCGCAAACCCAGCGGCTGGAACTGGCCTTCGCCTACCCCTACATCCTCGACCTGCCCTTCGGCGTGGACGTGAAGTTCAACCAGTACAAACGGGACAGCACCTACACGGACATCATCGGCGAATTCGGGGTGCAGTACCTCTTCGAGGGCGGGAATTACCTCAAGGCGTTCTGGAACACGACCGCCTCCAACCTGCTCTCGGTGGACACCAACGCCGTGCGGCAGGGCCGTTTTCCGCAGCAGTTGGACGTGAAAAACTCCGCTTTCGGCCTTGAAGGCAGTTGGCAGCGGCTCGACTACCGCTTCAATCCCCGCCGGGGCTGGGCCGTGCTGATGAAAGGCAGCGCCGGTACCCGCCAGATCCGCCGCAACCAGGCGATCCTGAACGTGGCAGAAAATTTCTACGATACGCTGCCGGGGCGCACGTTCCGTTTTGTGCTGGATGGCAAGGTGGAGCGCTACTTCCCCGTGATGCAGCGCAGCGCCGTGAAGCTTGGCGCCCGCAGCGGGGCTATCATTTCAGAGGAACCGGTTTACCTGAATGAGCAGTACCGCATCGGCGGCAGCCGGCTCATGCGGGGCTTCGACGAGGAGAGCATTTTTGCCACGTTTTTCAGTGTTTTTACGCTGGAATACCGCTTGATTATCGGCCAGAATTCCTGGTTTTACGTTTTCGGCGACTACGGCTACGTGGAAAACCACCGCTTCGGACAGCCCGACCGGTATGAACGACCGCTGGGTCTTGGCGGCGGTTTGACGTTTGAAACGACGGCGGGGGTGTTCGGCATCAGCCTGGCAGTGGGCAAGCAGGATAATGTGCCGTTTGACCTCAGAAACCCGAAGGTGCATTTTGGGTATGTGAGTATTTTTTGAAATTAGCTTCGCCTTATTGAAATTGACTTTTTAACCGATTTTATGCTACGAACTTTGTCATGGCCGCAGGCCACCTGCAAGGTCATAAGGGCTGCCAAAAGTGCCGTCGTGACTGCCCTCATGACGTTGCAGGTGGCCTGCGGCCATGACAACCGGGGGGCGGCAAAACCGCCGGTTATTTCAATAAGTTTGTTGATTTACACCGGCTAAAGCCGATGTTACGTTGTCATCACGGCTCGATTTTTTAGTTTCGCATCAAAATTTTTAAAATCAGTTGCTATCTGGCATAATCCGGTCAACTTCCCGAACAGACTCCGGACTGCCAATAGCAAATAGCCAACAGCTAACAGCCAATCAATATGCGTCAAGCCTTAGAGACCGAACAAAAAGCCCTCGAAATCAACCTCGACGATAGCCTTTACGGCACCCTGGCCGAGATCGGGGCGGGGCAAGAGGTCGCCCGGTATTTTTTCAAAGTCGGGGCGGCGGCGGGCACCATCGCCAAGACGATGAGCGCCTACGACAAGGTCGTGTCCGACGACATCTACGGCGTGGAGCCGAGCGGGCGCTACGTTTGCGAAAGCCGCCTCTACAAAATGCTCGACCACGAGTGGGAGCTGATGGACAAACGCCTGCGCAGCCTGCGGCCCGACACGAATTTTTTCGTCTTCGCCGACACCGTGGCCACGCTCAACTACCAGCGCACGATCAAAGGTGACGGCTGGCTGGGCATCCGGTTTCAACTGAAACCCGGCGGCCTGCCGAATGACCTCGTCCTGCACGTAAAACTGCTCGACAACGATACGCAACTACAGCAGCAGGCCGTCGGCATCCTCGGTGTGAACCTGGTGTATGCCTGCTTCCGCTACCACGACGACCCGGAAACCCTGCTGATTTCGCTCATCGACGGCCTGCATGGCCGGGTGGCCATCGACATGGTTCGCCTCACCGGGGCGGACTTTGAACACCTCGACAACCGGCTGCTGAGCCTTTGGCTGGTGAAACACGGTCTGACGGAAGTCGCCATGTTCGGACCGGACAAGCAGAACGTCCATGCCTCGGAATTTTTATACAAAAAACACCTGCTCGTCGTGCGGGCCAGTTTCCGGCCACCGACCAACCTGGAGGTGGACATGATCAAAAAAGGCTTCGACCAGTTCCGGCAGGAGCCGGAGGTGGATGTGGTGAAGACTTTTGTACTGTCTGAAATTACGCTTGGGAACCTCACCGCCGACGGGGCTTTGGATGAAAAAGACTTCCTCGACCGCACGGAACTGCTCTGCGCCCTGGGACAGACGGTTATCGTGTCGAGTTGTGAGGAGTATCAGCAACTCATTGCCTACCTCGCCGATTACAAGTTCCAGAACCTCGGCATTGTGCTGCGAGCGCACCGGCTGCTGGAGTTTTTATCGGAAAAATATTACGCCAACATGGACGGCAGCCTGCTGGCCGCCTTCGGCGAAGTCTTCTCCCGCAAGGTGCGGGTGTACGTTTATCCCTCGCACCAGGAAGGCAGCGAGGAGTTAATGGTTGCAGAAAACCTGCCGGTGCCGGAGGGTTTTAAATTCCTCTACCGCCACCTGCTTGGCAATCGGCAAATCGTTGATATTCAGAATTTTAACCTCGACGTGATGCACATTTTCGCCTCGGACGTGCTGGCAGCCATCCGGCAGGGAGACACCGGTTGGGAGCCGGAAACACCTAAAAAAGTGGCGGATTTGGTGAAGGAAAAATTCCTGTTCGGGTATCCGTGCGAGAAGGTGGAGTTTGAGTATTGAGGCAGTTTTTTCAACTTTTTCAAACTACGCCAGGTGAACACGATGCCAGATTTACCGGGTAGGAAGTTCGACTTCCCGGTGATGTTTTCTCTGATTTCCGTACAGCCTTCAACCGGTTCGGGAGTAATTCCAGCAAATGGTAAAAAAAACATGAGTCGCCGCACACAGGGTAAGATGACTCATGATTTTGTTACTTTAAAACTATAACAGATCCTGGTGCTGAGCACTTTTTATTCCCGTGCAGTATTACAACAGGTCTTTGCAAAACAACCACAACTGGAAGATGTGTGACAGCAGGCATAGTATCCATCAGCGCACTTGACACTACAACCCGGATCATAACCTGCTACTCCGCTGTCTGCAGAACACTCTACAGCGCCGCACCCTCCATTATTACAAGCAGGTTCTCCGCCATTTTTACAAGGAATTTGAGCGGCAGCTATATCGATATTACCAGCCAGATAATTGGCTACAAAGTTATCATAGCCAAGATTGGAGCCTTTAAAACTAATTTTACTGAGTCCAAACCCTTGAGCGGATGTCACAACCTGGGTAGCCGGAACTTTTGCTGCAACTTCGGCATACTGGTTAGAAAGAGCAAATAGTGTCAAATTCTGGGCATTATTATCTCTGAAAATCAAAAAACCATTGCCATATACTATTTCTCCCGACCGAAAAGAATTTGCATCTACATTGGCGCCCTGCAACCAAAACATGAACCCCAACAGCGCTGGATTTGACGGTTCAGGCACAATAATTCTTGTAAAACCTTCCGAACTTACCACAAGCTGAGCATTACTTTGATAGTACTCGGCTCCTTCCTGGGTAGCAAATTGTTGAAGGTCAAAACGTGCCTCTTTATTGTTTGAGCAAATCAGCGCAGTTGAGGAAATAACAAGGACAAAAAGTAAGGTTTTCATAAATGTCAAGTTAAAGAATCGCCTACTCTATTCATCATCGGGCTTTTCGGCAACCGCCCCTATCTATTCTGGCCAGAGACACATAGCTTTTCAGTGTTTCACAGGAAGCAGATAATTTGTTATTTCTGATGCAGCAAAGATGCTTCTCTCCGCCGCCAAAAGTCAAAGACACTTTGTGTGATTTCTAACACCGCATTTTATATCAACCAAAAGACACCACTATAAACTCCGTACTTTTTATCGCCGGATAGGCCCCTGGTTTTATTGTGAAATTTTCCAAACCAAGCGCTGCATTTATGGCTGCCGAAAGCCGGTAAGCAGTCTCCACTATAAATATATCATCCGAAAAATACCGCCGGGAAATGGCTTCGGGAAGCTGCTTTTTTGGAAAAAATAACTCCACGACTGCACCATCCTGGCTTCTGATAACAGCAAATACTCTCCGACAGCCGCATGGCAGAAAGGCATCCTGAAACGGCGGTGCCGCCAGATCAATCCGGCAAATGCCGAAATGCTGGCAATCTTTGGCGGGGTTACCCAGCGTGACTTCCACGGGCACACCCGTCAGTCTTTGAATTTCCCGGTGAAAGGACTGCCGGACTGCCGGCTGAAGGACTGATTGACTAATTATTGGTTCCATAAAGCAAATCTTTAAGTTTGGAGCCGGTCAGCTCGGCGATGTTGTATGCTTCCCGGAATTTTTCGATGGAAAATTTAATGTCCTGTTTCAGGGTGGCGTATTGGGCCGGGAGTTGTCCGGCGCAGGCGGCCTGGTTGGGGTAGTTGGAGGCGATGACCTCGAACTTCTGGTAATACTTTTCGCCCTGCCCGATGAAAGTGTTGTACTTGTCGAGAAAGTCGAGCAGGCGGTCAATGGAAAATTCGAGGTTGGCGATGCCCTTCATTAGTTCCCGGTTGGCGGCGGGATCGTCCCTGCTTTTGGTGGCAGCGGCTTCCAGTTTCAGGATGTAATCGTCGAGCAGGTCATAGACGGCTTCCCAATCGTCGCTGCTGCGGCAAACGTCGAGTTCCACTTTGTAACCGATGATTTTGGCGTAGTCCCTGAAAAGCTGGATGCAGCCGGTCTTCAGGTTGTTGTTGCTTTCTTTCAAAAATTCTGTTTCGTAATAAATCAGGTTGAGGTCGGTGTGCATCTGCACGGTGAAATCAAGGATGCAGGCGATTTTTTCCAGGTCTTTTTCCTTGCTTTTCGGTTCGCCGTCGCCCACGAATGAAGCGACGAGCGAGAAAGTGGCGGAGATCAAAGGGTTGGCCGTCAGGAGGTTGGGCAGTTGCACGGCATTGTTCTTTTTCAGGCGCTCTTTGATCAGGTCCTGCGTCTGCTGAAACTCCGGGTAGTTATTCGGATTGGAAAGCTGCGCAATATTTTGATAGGTTTTCAGCGAGGTGAAATGATGATCGAGGCCCAGCACTTTTTCATACATGATTTTGATCAGCTCCAGCCCCTTGCGGTAGCGGGCTTTGGCCATGCCGAGCTGGTACATTTCATCGAGGGTGTCCATTGCATCCCTGAGTTGCAGTTTGCGCTGCAAAGCCCAAAGGTATTCGGCTGGGTCGGTGGCAGCGTTGAAGGAGGAAAGCAGTTCGTTCACCGCCGCCAGCTCTTCCGTCAGTTTTGACTCAGCCTCCCGGTTTTCCAGTTGCAGCGTATGGAGTTCCGTTTCGGCTTGCATCAGGAGTGTATAAATTTCAAGGGTGTCGCCTGCCCCTGTTACGAAAGCTGGAACGCAAAACAGGAGGCAGCCCAGTAGGAAGGATGCTGTTTTCATAGCCATTCATTTTCGATGCCCTGCCGGCATTTCAGGAGGAAATGTCAGCAGGGCATCGTTTTATAAATCATTGAAAAACAATGCGATAATTGCCATTGAATTGCCTGGATACGGGGTATTCTCCGGCCCGGAGGATTATCGTTTGGCCCTGTTTGTTCAGGTTGAAAAGTAATTCGCCGGGAAGCGGAATATCGCCGTCCAGGCGGAAGGAGCCGCTTTGCAGTTCGCCGGAAATTCCGGGCTTCAGAGCCTGGGTAATTTCCAGCACGAAGCGGCCCGCTCCGTCGAACCAGGCTTTAGCGATGGCTTCGGAAGCCTCATCCGGCACCTCGCCGGTAGTGACTGTTTGTGCCCAAAGGCATTCACGGCTGCTGTTGCGGCAATCCACCCCGGCGCCGGTTTTGAATTGGATGATAACCGTGTCGGTTACCGGCGGCGAATGGGTGGTGAAACCGAATGATTGGACGGTGCATACGAATAGCATTAATTGGAGGGTGGTGGTTTTCATAGCTGATTATTTTAAATGCTTTCATAAGGTTATTTGAATCTGATAATTCGCACTTTTACATCTTCAGATTTCATTTCTAAACTTAAACCGTATTGTTCCTTCAGAACTTTTATGAGTAAGTTCAAATCGCCTGTGGGTAAGACCAGATCATATTTTGTAACTCCATTGAATTCTGATTTTATTATTTTTTCGGATAATTGCTTTATTGTTCCAATCATCCGGTATGCTTCGCAATTTTTTAACTTCCATTCGTTCCGGGTTTCTTCAAATGAAAAATCTGCTTCTTGACCAGCTGATTTTGCCTGGTTTAATAGATTCTCATCTGTAATGTTCAGATGCCAAATCTCCATCTCCTCGATTGTATCTTTTATGGAAAAACCAAACATTCCCGATAGTTTATCGACAACATCATTAAAGACAAATTCTTTGTTGATAGATTGATCTGCCAACAGCTTAATATCAAGCGCTGGCTCTAACGGTATTTTGCCTTCCATGCGGAATTCATACGCCTCTTTTCCTATGAAAGAATAGGATTGATAAATAACATCCGTAATTCCCCTGTTTCGCCAGATGAATCCGAATTTATCTCCATCGATTGCGCTTACATTAGATATGGACCTATCCTTTGTCAAAGAGATGTTTAGTGAATACAGCAATGGATTTTCCATCACCTTATGAACCAATATCTCGTTCTTTTCCAAATAGGACTGCATGAACTCATCGGTTACAAGACCGGGTACTCCCTGCCATCTTAACAGGCCATTTTTATCGATCAAGTACGTCTTAGGCATAGCGCCAACATTAAAATCATTGTAGGTTTTCATTTCGTCATCCATTGCGATATAGGTTGACATTTTTGTTTTTTGCAGAAATTTTTCAATTTTTTCCTTTTTGTCAAAAGAATTCATAGAGATGAAAATAACATCCTCATTGCCATATTTTTCAGCCATTTCATTTATATGAGGAATGGCCTCGATACAGCCGCCACACCAGGTGGCCCAGAATTCGAGAATGATGGTTTTATCTTTTAAGGCTGGCTCGACATCCATCCATGCATTAATTTGTAATTCAGGTGCTTTGATATTATCAAATGCTATTTGAGCAATTAGTGAAAAGGGGAATAATAACAGAGCGATTATATGAGAGAATAATTTCATTGTATTTTTCGATTTTATAAAATTATAGGCATGAAATTGAGAAATGAGAAACTTGAATTAGGCAGATTTTAGAGCAAACGTGCCTGCAATGAAGGGTAGATCCATATTCAGACTAAAACTGCATATATCTTCCAATTACCAACCCCAAATTCGTTATCACTGACCCATTTGTATCATTCTGAAAATTAGCCTTGACTCCCATTTGATAATGTGAAGAAATTTGAAAAAGATAGCTCAGCCCTAAGTTATACCCAACAGATAATTGGTGAAGACCGCCATATTCATTGAAAGTGTATTCAGGAAGTGGATTTTCTGCAGGAATAAAAGTATAGCCCCATGCTTTGGGAGTAGATGAGGATTCATACCGTAAAACTGGCCCGCACCCTAACCTGATTTTATGTTTTGGCAAGGCAATAAAGTTAAAATTCAAAACTGAAGTTAACTGTATTCCTGCCGTAGTATACCGAAGAAGGCTCTGGTCAGGTGTCTCGAATATTTTATCGGGCTGATTAGGTTCGGAAATAATGAATTGGGTCTTATTATCCTTTCCTGCGTGGATGGTTGTGGTCAGTCCATTTGTCAGGTCCAACCTTCTTGAAAATGAATATTCATAAGAAACATCGAAGGACATTCCGCTAAGGTCTCCCGTTCCATGGAAAGATCTTGCAGCAGTTAATTGAAGCGCATGGGGCATATGCTGCCGGCTTTGAGAAAAGGCAGGATGCCAAAGAGCGAAAACCTGGATCAGTAATAATAATTTTTTCATGTGAATTAATTGATTAAAACAAACTTGTTGGAGCATAAATGCATCAATATCCTTTTATACTTGCCAAAAAGTGCTTTGCGAGTATAGTATAAAAAATCGATTAGTTATTTGAACGTGAAAATTTCACAATTACAAATCCCATAAAAACTCCTATGATCAGATTGACGAGAAATCTTTTTGTCAAAAATAGATTTAAGAAATCCTGTAAACTCTCTGTCATTGAAAGGATTGTGCTCAGAAAGAAAAAAACAAGAACCCACATGAGAACAATGACCCAAATTTGTACTTTTATTGATTTCATGATTGAATCTGGATTTAATAGACTTTATTGGAAATCAGGAAATTTGTACTTAGAAATTTCATAATCATTTGTTTTTCAAATCATTATGAAATAACTAATGCCCAAAACCTAATTTCAGAATAATCTCTAATGTTTATCGTTAGAAATGAAAAATTGAGTAGAAAAAATCCTTGGTTTATTTTATTGAAATCAACTCAACAAAACCAACCAAGGATTTTATTTAAAACTAATCAAAAGCATTTATTAAGGAAGCTGTGTAATAATCTCCCCTCCAGACTGGGCTACTAAGCCTGCTACTGCACCTGGAGGGCCTCCCAAAGCACCGCCAACAACAGTTCCCAAAGCATCTTGTAAAATTACTTTATACCACTTAATGGCTCGAAGATTGGGTGTGTCTGTACAACCACCACTTGCACCTATATACTGCAATCCATTTTCTCCACCTAAATCGAGAGGCAGCCAAAATTCTGCTGAATACTTTACTACAGCAAGGAAGGCAAGAAAATTCTGCTTTTCTGTTGAATTACGAATGTTATTTGCATTGTTGATTTGGTTATCCATTTTTGTTTGAATGGAAGAAACAGATAAATTATTCATGACATAATTAACAACTATGTCAACTTCATTATTTAATTCAGCGCTGCAATTATTTCGCAAATAAAGAAGACTTTCTTCAATACTTTCGAATTGGGTACAATTGTCATAACCACCCATTTGTGATGAGGAGAAAAAATTCTGCAACAAAGGTTTCGCAACGGAAATAGCGGTGCTACGATCCATACAAATATTCAAATGCGGAAGAAGATACCTAAGCCCCGCATTATGATCAATTCCAATTTGATCATAAGGATTAACGTTTTGTGCATTTGCAGAGGTTAAACAACCTATCAATGCGACAAGTAAAACTAATTTTTTCATCGTTTTAGTTTTAAAGCTTAACGCCTACTCTATTCATCATCGGGCTTTTCGGCAACCGCCCCTATCTATTCTGGCCAGAGATACATAGCTTTTCAGTGTTTCACAGGAAGCAGATAATTTGTTGTTTCTGATGCAGCAAAGATGCTTTTCTCCGCCGCCAAAAGTCAAAGACACTTTGTGTGATTTCTAACACCGCATTTTTAAGTCCGGCAGTCTTTCAGTCCGCAGTCCGGCAGCAAGCCCGGGATATGTCAAAAAGCGGAATTTTCATTGAAACAAGGCATCCGGCCACCAAGAACTTTTTCGCAGAGCCGGAATACCCGCTGTTCTTCAAAAGAGGATTTTCATAGCTTTATGTTTTACCGGGTGTTGATGCAAATGTACGCTCACCAATCAGGCACTCGCAAAGACACTTTCTACGATTTCTAACACCGCATTTCAACACTGAGAATCATCTTGCCAGGCTAATTATCTTTGGCATATTTATTCAGAAAAAAAATTTACAGAATGCCCCCCCCACCGTTTTTGCCGGTAAATGGAAAGCCGTACCTTGTTGCAGAATTCGTAACTCCTTACTAAACTGAAATACGCTCTATGAAGGCCCTCAAAGAATTGATTTACCTGGTGACCAGGCACAAACGCAAACAGATTGAAATACTTGGCTACAACGACGACTCTACCAACCGCAACGAATTGTTCTACGGCTTGCTGGAGGCTGGAAAACTGAACACCGACGATGATGCCGCCCGTTATTTTTTTGGCCCGGATAAAAACGGCAGCTTCACCCAATACCGGAATTTCCGGAATGGCTTTTTCAAGCGCCTGGTCAATACTTTCTTTTTTATTGATCTGAAAAAACCGGATTTTAATGATGCGCAGGAAGCCGTATTCAATTGTAACAGAAATGTGGCGGCTGTAAGGATGCTGGTTGCAAGAGGAGCCAGGCATGCTGCCTTCGAATTGGCAAAAAAGACCATTTCGCCTGCTGTAAAATACGAGTTTACGGAAATAATCATTGATCTGGCGAGATACCTGAGGCATTATTACACGACCGTCGAACAAGATTTGAAAAAAAGGGACTATTATGAAGATTTGATCAAAACAAATCTCGCTATTTTGGATGCTACCCTCAAAGCAGAAACCATGTACTACGATTTAATCGCTCCTTATATAAAATCGAGGTCAAGCAAGCCCTGGATCAGCGAAATGGCAAAGCAATACATGACTGAACTCGCCCCATACGTTCAAAAATATGAATCTTATAAGCTCACCTTTTTTTATTATTTAATAGCTAAGCTTGAAAGAGCCAGTATTCATGATCATATAGGAACTGTGGAAGTCTGCCGCCGTGCCATTGCTTATTTCGAAAAAAAAGATGCTACAACTAACCCGGTACTGAGCATGTTTTCCTATACTTTAATTATTTCTCTTACCATGCTCGGCCGGCACGAAGAGGCTGAAGAAGTTGTCCGGTATGCTGAAAACCTTGCTGAAGAAGGCACCCACAATTGGTTCAAAGGACTCGAACAGCATCTCGTTCTCGAATTGTGCAAACGGGATTACCAGGCAACCTGGGAGGTTTTCAAAAAAGCCACGTCGCACGCTAAATTCAACCACCTTGCCACCGGCGAGCAGGAAGCCTGGAAAGTCTTCGAAGCTTATATCCAACTGCTAATTGTTGCCGGAAAAATCACCCTGCCGGAAAAAGAACTTAAAAAAACTGATTTCAAACCTTCCAGATTCCTGAATGAGATCCCTGATTTCTCCAAAGACAAACGGGGCATGAACATTCCCATCCTCATCATCCATGCCATGTTCTTGCTCTACCTTCAACGGTACGACGAAGCCTGGGATCGGATGCTGGCCCTTGACAAATACGCCGGACGCCACCTGAACGAGGGCGACGATGCGTTCCGCTCCTTTTGTTTTATCAAAGCCCTGCTCCAGATTAAAAATGCGGATTTCAAAAAAGCAGCTTCCGAAATTGCGGCTGCTGAATGGCTGCAAAAAATGGCTGCAATGCCCGTACAGTATGCCGATGCGCCGCACGAGATCGAGGCGATTCCTTACGAGCATTTATGGGAAATGGCGATGGAGGCACTTGAGCGGGGGGGTGAATTAATGGAACCAGTAGCAAAAGATGACGCCCAGCATGACCCTACCCTGATCGTGGAGTAAGGAACCCGATGAGATTTTTCTTCCAAATTTTATTGAATAGCTTGCATTCAACACTACAATTTCCTTTTTTTGACAGGATATTTCTTCACCTAAGTCTTGCCGGAAAGCAAGCATTAACCGTTAGGCTATGTCATTGAAAAAAAAGAAGCGCCAGGAAGTTGCGGACCAACGTGATTCCAAAAAATTTTTCACCGCTGTCGGCATTGCCGTAGCGATTCTCATGCTGCTGCTCTACCTGATTTACCGGAGTATGTGAGTTTTTAGCTCTGAAAAGTGGAAAACAGGGCACGGATTTCGGAGGCCTGTTCGGGTTTCATTCTGCCGCTTAAAACAAGGCGTACTTCACGGCGGCGGGCGGCGCTTTCGAAGAGTTGCTCTTCCACGTTGGTGAGGGGGATGACCGGCGGCACCGGCACCGGCTTTTTGGTTTCATCATCAAGCGCTACGAAAGTGAAGTAGGCGTGATTACACTTGCGGGGGTTGCCTCCTTTTATGTTGGTTGCGAATACTTCAACGAAAATCTCTACGGAAGTATTGAATGCTCTGGTTACCTGTGCGTTGAGGGTTACAATTTCGCCCAGCGGGATGGGTTTGTGAAATGAAACATGGTCAACGGAAGCTGTGACGACATGTGCCTCGCAATGCTTACCTGCACAGATCCCACCCACTACGTCCATCCATCTCATCAGATTGCCACCCATCAGGTTACCCAGCGGGTTTGTGTCGTTTGGCATGACCATTTCGGTCATGGTGGTTGTGGATTCGCTGACTTTTTTAGGTTTCATATGCAGGTGATTGATGAAGTGTGGTGTATTTGTGTATTTGTGTGTTTATGTGTTTGTGGAGGTTGCTTTTCAAGCAGTCACGACACGTTTACACAAAAATCCGGAACGACTCAAAAAACGATGGGGACAAACCCCGAAGGGCATACTGCACCTTACCGGATCATAACGCCCTGCCGGTCTAACAGCGGAATGCGGGTAAAGTTTTCTTCGGTGATGCTGCCACGCACGAAGACGTACTTTTTATCGTACATGTAGCCGTCGAAAGTGAAACTCACCCAGTATTCGTTGGCGATATCGAAGAGTTTCGTTTGAATGGGTTCGATCAGGTGAGCCTGCTGCGGGCCGATTTCATTGAAAAAATGGCGAAGGACGGTGGTTTTCATCTGCTCGCCTTCCACTTCGCCGTAGCCACGGGAGTTGATGAGCACGTTTTCTATGGGATCATCTTTCAGATTGATGACCCAGACGTCCCACATTTCTTTGTCTTCAATACCATTTTCTACCCTGGGGGCAATGGCAATGGCCAGTTGTTCTACTTTATATTCGGGAATATCTTTTTTCATGGGCTGAATGGTTCTCGCATTGGCTGCGCTGTCGTACAGTTAATGCTTGCATTACACAAATTCGAAGCCGAACAAGCCGGCAAAGTGATTTTTCAGCTTTTCTTTTACTTCTTTCTCGTCAATCGTTTTTCCCAGCTCTTTCGCCAGGGAAGTCACATCCTTGTCCTGATCGTCTATACCACAAGGAATGATGTGGCGGAAATAATTCAGGTCTGTATTGATATTGAACGCAAACCCGTGCATGGTTACCCATCTGCTCAGATGGACGCCAATGGCGCAGATTTTTCGTTTCGGTAGTCCATCTTTTTCCGGCAACCAAACACCAGTGTAAGCATCAACCCGGAATCCTTCGAGGCCATATTCGGCAATGGTGCGAATGACGGCTTCTTCCATGTAACGTACGTAGCGGTGAACATCCGTGAAAAATTCATCCAGATCAAAAATGGGATACCCCACGATTTGCCCCGGACCATGATAGGTAATGTCTCCGCCACGGTTAATTTTAAAGAACTCGATGCCTTTTTCCCGGAGGCCATTTTCATCGAGCAACAGGTTTTCCATGGATCCGCTGCGGCCCAGGGTGTACACGGGCGGATGTTCGCAGAAAAGCAGATGGTGCCGCACAGGAAGCAACGCCTCTCCGTTTTCTTTCCGCTTCCGGTTTTGCCGCTTCGTGTCGATGGCTGCTGCCAGCAGTTCCTGCTGATAGTCCCATGCTTCCCGGTAGGAAATGTTGCCTAAATCTTTAAAAATGACTTGCTGCATTTCAGTTTGTCCGTTCGTCCTGCCGTCGGTTTTTCAACCGGCGAAAAGACGCAAGAGCACAATTTTTAGCGAAAAAACCGCCAAATTCCGGCCCCTCCGAAAAAAGCGGTGCGAAGGTAATAAATCCCTATGTAAATTAAAACTGTGGTATTTCGGTGAAAAATGGCACCCGGATAGGGGGCGGCAAGGCATCCCGACATCAGTTTTTTGACTGAAATCACCTGACTTTTTAATTTAAAACCCTTCGCAATGAAAAAAAATCTGCTTTTTTTAATCCTGACGGCTCTCCTTTTCAGCTCCACCCCTCCCCTTTTCGGCGCAGCCGGCAAACGTATTTCACAGGAAAACCAAACCCTGGCAGAGGCTGCTGCCCCGGCAAAAGTTTCATCCAGACAGGAGCGCAAGGCCAAGCGCTGGGAAAAGCGCTTTGACCGTATGAAAAACAAACTTCAGAAAAAGATGGACCGCCTGAAAAGAAAAGGCAAAACCGGAGACCGGATCAATCTCGGTACCATGCTCGGGCTGATTGTGCTTTTGATCGGCGGGTTGTTTATCGTACTGGGGCTGGTGATTCCGGCGGTCGGCATTGTTTTTCTAATCATCGGAATCATCATCGCCTTCGTCGGTCTGTTGCTTTGGCTGTTGTTGGGCGGGATCACGGTCGACGTTTCGTAAAATCAGGCAGGGAGGGCAAAGCTGAATTTACTGCCTTTGCCCACCTTGCTTTCCACCCAAATCTTGCCGCCCTGCGCCTCTACGAATTCTTTTGAAATAGCCAAACCAAGCCCGGTGCCCTTCGTTTTGTCGCCGGCAGCCCGGCGATAGGGCTGGAAAAGTTTTCGTTGTTCTTCATCTGAAATACCGGGCCCCTTGTCCTGAACGGAAAATTCAACGGAGCCGTTTTGTCGAATGACGCTGATTTCCACTGACTCATACTCAGGAGTGTAGCGCACGGCATTGGTCAGAAAATTGACCAATACCGCCGTGGTTTTATGCAGATCCATGCTGATGGACGGCAGCCCCGGTTCAAGATGTTGAATGACTTCGACATGCTTTTCAGCGATAAAAGTTTTTACATTATCCAACGCTTTGATGACCACTTCGTCCGGCGCAACGACTTCCATCTCCAACTGAAGCTTTCCGGTTTCAATGCGGGAAATGTCAAGAATTTCGTTGACCATTTTTAAAATGCGGCTGGTGTTTTGTCGAATGGTTCCTGCAAGATCATGCTGTTCCTCGTTCAAATCGCCAATGCGACTGTCCTCCAGCAGGTTGAGGCTCATGTCGATGGCAGCGATCGGCGTTTTCAACTCGTGCGAGAGCGTGGCCATGAAATTTGTTTTGGCCAAGTCCTGCTCTTTCAGTTCGGTCACGTTTTTTAAAATAATGATAAACCCGACGTTGGTGGGCATCTCTGCATCTTCGCTCTGCCCCTCTACCCTGAGTACATCTTTGTTGAAATACTGGCGCCGGGCATCTTTGTCGATGCTCATGGCCGGAAAAGTGCGGCTTCCGGTCACTTCGTCATTCAACACTTCCTTGAGAATATGTTGAAGTTCCTGATTGTTTTTTGCCAGTTCGGGAGCACTGAATCCGATTATTTCCTCCTCCTGCATCCCCACCAACTCCAGTGCCGGCGGGTTAGCGAAGAGGATATTTTTGCGATCATCGAGACCGATGATGGCCTCATTCATCCGGCTGACGATGGTTTCCGTGCGCTTTTTTTCACTGATGATTTTTGAAACGTTGATGTTGTCGTATTCTTCCAGTTTTTGGGCCATGAGGTTAAACGACCGTGACATTTCGCCGAACTCGTCGCCGGAATCGATGTTGAGGCGCTGGCTGTAATTTTTTTGGGCAATTTGCCGGATACTCTCTGTCAGGCTCTGAATCGGGTTGGCAATGTAATGAGGAAAGTAAAGCATGGCAAATGCTGCGAACAGGAAAAAAATAAACCCGATAATGATCATGTATAGCGTCACCCTGTCGGCAAGTTTGCTGGCATCATCCGTGCGCTGACGAATCATTGTGTCATTCATTTCGTGAACTGACTGAATGATTCCCTGAATATTAAGCTGCTTCATGTACACATCAGTGGGCACTTCGTTGGTGAACTGCAACTCTTTCAACTGTTGTTTGAAGGCCTCGTAATCCTGTTTTAACTGCTCGGTGAGGTACAATTCCTCTTGCCCGGATACTTTGGAAAGTTGCAGATTGAGGTATGTTTCAAAATTATCGGAAGCCTTACGCAGCTGCTGCCGGCGGTAAGCGGGCGATGCTTTTTCAAGGGTAATGGCCCAGATCATGTCGTTTACCGCCTGCGACATTTCCTTGGTGTAGTTGATGGTCACGTAGTTTTCCCGCAGCATCAGAATCGCATTATTGGAAGTACGCTGGACGTAGTACCCGCTCAGAATGCCCAGCAGCGTGATAGCAGCGAACAGCACCATTAGCGTAATGCGGATTTTAGCCCGGAGTTTCAGCGAATCAAGACGCCTGACGACATCGGAACGCTTGAGGTTGACAAGTGAGTGGCCGCCTTTTTTTATGTTTTTTAAAATCGCAGACGGTATCTCCCTGGCAGGTGGAATATTTTTCCTTTGGTCCCACATTTCCTGAAGGCCGGGACGAAGCGCTTCCTTTGTTTCAGAAAAAAAACTGCCGAGCTGTCCGGAAGCATTACGGAAGCGGGAAAGAAATGTGGAAAGTAGCTCTTTCAAGTTTGGCAGTTTCATAAAATGCAAATTGCGATGTGCAGGCCCGAAAAGGAAATTCAAATTTAACAAATCTCCTTTCATTTTTGGACGCCACACATCGCAGCAGTGTTCACAGTACGGGTTGGAAGGGGTAGAAATAAAAGTTGAAGAAGCCGGACAAATTCAATTATCCAGCTCCTTCAATTCCTGTACGACTCAGTTTAACATCGTAGAATCATAATTGTATTGAACCCGGATGGATTCCATCAACTTCTGCCTGGCGAAGAAGATGCGGCTTTTGACAGTGCCGATAGGCAGATTCATATTCTCGGCAATCTCTTCGTATTTGTAGCCTTCGTAAAACATGAGGAACGGCTGACGGTAAATATAGTCGAGGCTGTTCATGATGCCGTCCAGTTCGATCATCATCATGTTTGAGTGAGCGGCATTGTCCACTGCATGCTTTTCGTTAATGAAAACGTAGCTGTCAGTAGGTTCAGAGCTGGTCGCCCGGTTTTTCTTTTTGCGGTAAATGTTGATGAACGTGTTCCGCATGATAGTGGTTACCCAGGCCCGGAAATTGGTGCCTACTTCGAATTTATCTTTATTGTTGTAGGCCCGCAGAGCGGTTTCCTGAATGAGGTCCTTGGCGTCCTCAACGTTGTTGGTCAGTCTGTAAGCAAAGGGCAGCAATTTGTGCTGAAGGCTGTCGAAATGGCTATTAAATTCGATGGTACTCATAATCTTGTTAGTTTTCGATGATCAGTTTTTAAGATGGCTCGCTTGGGGAGCTTTTAGTTTCCGGCTTTTTGTTCTTTGAAAATTTCCATGATCGTCAGAACGAGAAAGGCCAGAAACAACATCAGGAAATAAAGTGCAACTTCCATTGTGTCTGAATTTGTATTACTTGGTTGTGTTGTAAGTACCGCTCGTTTGCGTGTACATTTCCCTATATGCCAAATCGCATACCCCGGAAAAGTATTTTTTTTAGATTTTTCTTAAAAAACTGAATATCAACAACTTAACTAACAAATATTTTTTTTCATTAAATTAAAAAAAATAAAAACCCTATCAAAATGAGAGGGTTCGATTTCATTTTGATAGGGCTTGGCTATCAAGATTGATTTGAAAAACCGCCGTTTCGCTACACCTGCTGCAAAATCGGCAGCTGTCCGCCGTAGGCTTTTGAAATATTCTCTTCGGTAAACGTCGTCTCCGTATCCCCCGCAGCGATGAGGCGCTGATTGATGAGGACGACCTTGTCAAAATAGGCGGGAACTGTGGAAAGGTCGTGATGAACCACGAGCAGGGTCTTTCCCACGGCAGCAAGATTTTTCAGAATGGAAATGATTTTCTCTTCGGTTGTAATATCAACGCCCACGAATGGCTCATCGAGCAGGAGAATGCCCGCACCCTGGCAAAGCGCCCGTGCGAGGAACACCCGCTGCTGCTGTCCACCGGAAAGTTCGCCGATCTGCCGGTTTTTCAAATGCTCGATACCAATCTGACGGAGGGCGTCGAGGGCCGCTTCCTCGTCCTGTCGGTTCATCCGCTGGAAAAGTTTCTTGTGCGGGTAACGGCCCATTTTCACAATATCCATCACCGTAGCCGGAAACTGCCAGTCCACTTCATCTTTTTGCGGCACGTACACGATATTTTTACGCTGCGATTCAATGGGCTCGCCATTGATCAGCACTGCTCCCGAATTTACATCAATCAACCCGAGAACGGCCTTGAAAAGTGTGGACTTGCCGGCCCCATTTGGCCCGATGATGCCGTACACATTGCCAGGTTCAATATCGAGGAAGATATTCGTCAGCACGATTTTTTTATCGTAGGAAACAGACAGGCCTTTGATGGAAATGGAATTCATAGTTCGAGGTTTTGGGCTTTGAGTTTTATAGTTCGAAAGTAGCCGGACTGGTCAACTTAGTTTTTTTCCAATGAGCACGAATCCGCCAACTAACATGGCACCGATCACAACCCAAAGCAGCCAGTTGACACCCTTTTCCTCCGTTGTTTTCGATTCATTAGCCTCCGTACTCAGCGCTTTCACGATGACATCGGTATTGTGTTTCAACATGTCTAAATACGTAGGCGCCTCACTATTTTTATCGCCGATAGAGTCGGAGAAGAGCTTGCCGCCGATGCTTACGTTGTTGTCCCGTGCGATTTGTTCCAGCAGTTTCGGGTTCACGGTTGTTTCAATAAAAACCGCCGGAACGCCGCTTTCACGGATCACTTTGCTCAGGCGTACGATATCCGAGGTTTGCGCTTCGGCTTCGGTGGAAATGCCGATCACCGACTCAAGCCGCAGGCCGTACCGACGCCCGAAATATTGGAACGCATCGTGAGAAGTAATGAGGATGCGCCGCTGCTCCGGTATTTTTTTGATCTCTTCGAAAATGTAGGCGTCGAGGTCCTCGATTTGTTTGCGGTAAACACCGTAGTTGAATTCATACACTTCCCGGTTAGCCGGGTCGAGTTCGACGAGTGCATTTTTGATATTTTCAATGTAAATCAACCCGTTGGAAGCGTCCATCCAGGCATGGGGGTCGCTGGAACTTTTGTAAACGGACTGGATGGCCTGAATGCCTTCGGTGATGGTGACGACCCGTGCTTTGGAGTTGGCATTGGCGATGAGGCCGTTGAGCCAGCCCTCGAACGTGAGGCTGTTTTTTAAAATTAAATCAGCGGAAGCGACGAGTTGGGCGTCGCCGGGGGTTGGTTCGTAGGTGTGCGGGTCGCCGCCGATGGGCACGATGGTTTTGATTTCACAATGACCACCTGCAATGTTTTCTGCCATATCGGCAAAAATAGAGGCTGTCGAAATGACCCGCTTGGGCTGGTTTTGGGCAAAAGTCCCAAACAGGCAACTCAGAAAAAAGGCTGTGAAAAGTATTTTTCTCATGTGAATAATATGATAAAAACCGGCAGACACATCAATTCCTGAATCTGCCTGGCAGGCTTACTTTGTCTTCTGAACCAGCAAGTTTTCGCTAACCTTGCTGGAAATAACCAAGTCCTGGTGGCCTTCGATCGTAACCTTGAGCGACCCGTCAAACTCAAAGATTTCCTGGACGCCTACGCTGGCACCCAGCCCAAGGTTCATTTTATCGAGATACTGAAGAAAAACTGCCGAGTGCTCCTGCACACCAACAACAACAGCTTTTTCGCCAATCGCCAGTGTTGACAACTGGACTTGTTTTCTGGAAGCAAAGTTTCCAGCTGCGTCGGGGATCGGATCGCCATGCGGATCGAAGCGGGGATGGCCCAGAAATGAATCGAGCCGTTCGACCAGTTCAGGCGATTGAACGTGCTCCAGCTGTTCCGCCATTTCATGCACCTCGTCCCAGGAAAAATTCAATGTTTTCACCAGAAAAACCTCCCAAAGGCGATGTTTACGGATAAGCATGGTAGCTATTTGAAGACCATTTTCCGAAAGTGTAACGCCACGATGTTTTTCATAATGAATCAATGATTTGCCTGCCAGCCGCTTGAGCATGTCAGAAACGGAGGCAGGGGTTGTGTTGATTTCACCCGCAATAGCGTTTGTGCTGGCAGCCTTTTCCTCCTGTTCGCAGATTTTGAAAATAGCTTTCAGGTAATTTTCCTCTGTTTGAGAGAGATGATCCATGAATTTGATAGGGATTTAAAAAGCTTTAGTGCAAATTTAATTCATTTTTAGACTAATCTAAAAATACTTTCAACAGTGCTAAAGTCGGCACTTTCCGTTGCTGTCAAACAGAAAAAGGCAGGGCTGCCGAAGCAATCCTGCCTTTTTCAAAAAAAGAATGAAGGAGATATCTATTCCTCTTCGACGTCTTTTAATGCCTGAATTTTATTCAGCAATTGTTGTGCTTTTACCAGGAAGTCCGGACGGTGCTCATAAAATTCGTTGTGAATCATGAGCAGGCGGGCAGCATCCCATGCTGCGGATTTCGGTCGAAGCTGTTTCGCTGCGATGGGGTGTAACCAGTACTCCAGGTTATTGGAGCGCAAGTATGACCCGTCCATGTCAAAATTGATGATGACGGACAGCTTGTTCAACGAGAAGAGGTAATCCGTTTCCTTGTTGAGTTCTTTCTGCAGGTCGATGATGTTAGCCCTGCCGAAGCGAACGCCGGCTCTTTCGCAAAGGAAAATATCTCTGCGGCCATCGAAGGTGATGATCGTCTGTATTTGATATTTGCGAAGGGCGTCCAACAGGAACCTTTTCACCCGACTGTGAACGGGCCGCAGCTGCTTGAAAGAGTACTGCAAAGCTCGTTTGTCCACCTTGAATTCCTCGAGAAAGGGGCGGGTACGGCCCGTTCTCATGTTGATGACAACTTTGTTGCGCCCGACAGTGTGACCTAGTTCATTCGTTTTTGAGTAAACGCTCACGTAATCTACGTCGGCCTTGTTGATCCAGGTTTCAGTAAAGATTTTTTTTGATCGTTTTTCAAATACGAGCAGGGATACCTCAGCGATGGCAAAGAAGTTGGGGAATCCTCCGTAAATGTTGCCGTATTTCAGCTCTAAAAATGCAATGTTGTTCTCCACGTTTTTACTAGTGTTGTTTTGGGAAATTAGGTTTTCAAAAAATATTAAACTTGGTTTTCAAAAGTGCTGCGAAATTAAGGAAAAATGATAATAAACAAGGGAGATTTTATTTTTCTATACGTTACGCCGGCAAATACATTGAAATTACCTGCCGTTTGACGTATCAAAAAAGAAATTTTCCGCCTTCGTAAATCTTTTCTCCGTCAGCGAAAATCTCACCTCCGTCCTTCATATCTGCTATCATATCCCAATGGATGGACGACTGGTTTTTACCGCCCGTTTGGAGGTAAGATTGTCCGATCGCCATGTGTACCGTTCCTCCGATTTTTTCATCGAAAAGGATATTTTTCGTGAAACGGTCAATTTTGTAGTTTGTTCCAATAGCCGCCTCGCCAAATCTCCGGGCGCCCGGCAATTGAAAAATATTATCCAGCAGGTCTTTGCCTCGTTTGGCTTCCCACTTTTCTACTTCTCCGTCCTTCACCCAAAGCGTGATGCCTTCTACTTCATGGCCGGCGTACACAACCGGATAGGTGAAATGGATGACGCCGTTTACGCTGTCTTCCACCGGCGAGGTGTAAACTTCGCCTGACGGCATGTTGGTTTGGCCGTCAGAATTCATCCAGATGCGGCCTTTGGTGGAAAAAGTAATGTCGAGGCCTTCGCCCCGATAACGTACTTTTTCCCGCTTATTCAACAGGTCAACGATGCGCTGCTGCGACTTGCGAACGCCCAGCCACGCAGCGGCAGGATCGTCCTCAAACAGGCGGCAGGCGTCGAATACGAACTTTTCATATTCTTCCAGCGACATGCCAGCCTCTTGTGCATTGGCTAACGTTGGATACTGGCAAAGGTTTCGTTTCAGAGAGCGGGTTGCGGTGCGTTCAAAATAAATTTTGCTCACCTCCTTCATTGCTTCCCTGCGAATGCTGGTTTTCGACTTGTCCACGTTTTGATCTTCCCGCAGGTTAAATGGCGCCATGATGTTCAGGTAGGCATCGAATTCTTCCATCGCCAGTTTATACAGTGGCGGCACGTGCTGCAATTGCCGTTCATTGGCATCCTCGTACAAAATCCTGCCCTTCTCCCGGAAGGACAAATCGACTTCCACAATTGCTCCGACCTTCAATGCTTCCCGCCAGATTTCCCGCACGAGAGGCTCTGCCAACGTCGTAGTAGATACAAACAATCGTTCGCCTTCCTTGAGCTCTACGCAATAGTGAACAAGCAGTTTGGCATATTTGGCAAGCATGGAGTTCATTGAAACGGGTTGTTTTCAGTTTATTAAAATGAAACAGCGGCAAGTTTCAAAAAAAATAACGGATGTGAAAACTTGGTGAAAAAAATCATCAGCAAGGCTCAATATTTCTTTTCAGCCAAATGACTGGCCCTGGGCCAAAACCAATTTTCCCTGCAAAAAATAAAAGCCTCTGCCTGAAGGGCAGAAGCTCTTTCAAATATGTAGAAAAACATTGCAGATTTTATTTAACGGTACCGGTCAGGCTACTGATGCCAGCCTTTTCTCCCGCACAGGGCTTTCCTCAAGCCGCCTGAACTGGTAGCCTTTTGCGGCAAAGTGTTCCAGCACTTTGGGTAGCACATATTGCAGCTTCTCCCAGGCTTTGAGGCTGTCGTGCAGGACGACGATGGAACCTTTTTTGGCATTTTTAAGCACATTTGCCAGGCATTGTTCCGGTGAAATTTCAGCATCAAAATCACCGCTGAGCACATCCCACATGACGATGCGATAGTGACGTTGCAAAAATTCGGACTGCTTGGGCATCAGGCGTCCATAAGGCGGACGGAAGAGGCTGGAATGAACCTGATGGGCGCAGCGGCGAACGTTCAGAAAGTATTTTACATTGTCAGTTGCCCAGCCGTTCAGATGATTGAAAGTGTGGTTTCCCACAGCATGTCCGGCTTCCACAACCTGGTCGAAAACCTCCGGATTTTTTGAAATATTATCCCCGACGCAAAAAAACGTAGCCTTCGCATCGTACTGCCTCAACTGCTCCAATACCCAGGGCGTCACTTCCGGAATCGGACCGTCGTCGAAAGTCAGGTATAGAATTTTTTCAACGGAGGGGATGCTCCAGGTGAAATTTGGAAACAGTTTCTGGATAAACTGTGGTGTTTTGACGAGATACATTTTGCTGTTGCGTTTTGGATAAGTTCTGAAAATCGGTTTCAACGGATTCTGAAGCATTTGGTTGTTTTTTGGTGAAAATTTTAATCAAGTTTTTGCCTTCATCCGATTTGGATGAAATATAGGAAGGGAGAAACAGCCTGAAGGTTTACTTTTGCGCTCCCGTTTGCAGATAGGGTGGAATCAGTGTGGTAGGTAATTCGTTTGTTAATCAACGCATTACATTTACGATTTGCTGCCAGCATGGCGGGATTTTAAGAAAAAACAACTGAAAAAATTTTTACTCAAATTCAACTATGAAAAATGTGAGAGTGCGCTTTGCGCCCAGCCCTACCGGTCCGCTGCACATTGGCGGCGTTCGTACGGCGTTGTACAATTATCTTTTTGCCAAAAAATATGGCGGCACGTTCATCCTTCGCATTGAAGACACCGACCAGGGCCGCTACGTGCCAGGCGCCGAGGAGTATATCATCGAATCGCTGAAATGGTGCGGCCTGGTACCTGGCGAAGGTCCGGGCTTCGGGGGAGAGTTTGTCCCGTATCGTCAGTCGGAACGCAAAGCGATCTATCAAAAATTTGCCCTTGAACTTGTCAGTCGAGGAGAGGCTTACTATGCCTTCGACACGCCGGAGGAGCTTGATTTTTACCGGAAAACAGAGGCCGAAAAAGGCAATCATAATTTCAAATATGACAATGTCACCCGGCAGGAAATGAAAAACAGCCTGACACTTCCTGCCGAAGAGGTAAATCGCCGCCTGGATGCCGGCGAAGATTATGTTATCCGGCTGAAAGTGCCTGAAAACGAAACCGTTACGTTCGAGGATCTGATCCGTGGGGAGGTGAGTTTTCAAACCAACGAACTGGACGACAAAGTACTGATGAAAAGTGATGGCATGCCCACTTACCACCTCGCCAACATCGTAGATGATCATTTGATGAAAATCAGCCACGTCATTCGGGGTGAGGAATGGTTGCCCAGTACCGGCCATCACGTGCTGCTCTACCGGGCTTTCGGTTGGGAGGCCACGATGCCGCAGTTTGCCCATCTCCCGCTCATTTTAAAGCCTGACGGCAAAGGAAAACTCAGCAAGCGGGACGGCGCCAAGTTCGGTATGCCGGTATTCCCGCTGGGCTGGAAGGGCGATACGCCGGAGGATAATTTTGACGGTTTCAGAGAGTTCGGTTTTCTGCCGGAGGCGGTGGTTAACTTCCTTGCTTTCCTCGGTTGGAACCCGGGCACCGAGCAGGAAATTTTCTCGCTGGACGAGCTTTGTGAAGCGTTTTCTATCGAAAAAATCAGCAAAAGTGGCGCCCGCTTCGACTATGATAAGGCGAAATGGTACAACCAGCAATACCTCCATGCCATCCGTGGCGAGACGCTGGCGGAGATGATCAGGCCATCGCTCGAATCTCAGGGTTATAAAGTATCTGCCGATTATCTGGCCGCTGTTTGTGATTTGATGAAAGACCGCCTCACGTTGCTACCCGATCTCGTCACACAGGCTTACTACTTTTTTACGGATGTGCATACGTTTGACGATCAAAATATTGTGAAGCGATGGAATGCTGAAAGCCGCCCCGACTTCGAGGCATTGACAACTGCCCTGGCGGACGCTCCCGGATTTGATGCTGCCTCTCTCGAAGAGGTGGTGAAAAATTTCATGGAAGCCCGTAACCTGAAAATGGGACAGGTGATGCCCGTGCTGCGTCTTGCCCTGGCAGGCACGATGAAAGGTCCGGCTGTTTATGAAATGATGGAAGTCTTGGGTAAAGAACGCACCGTTGGACGGCTTCAGAAAGCATTCGACTATTTTGACACTGTGAAATAATAGTGGTTTGTTTATCGCTGATGCCAATGGCCCCGGCGATCAACAATTTGACAACCAACCCTTTACAACATGGCAAAGAAAAAGCCCAAAAAAGAAAAGCCCTCCGTTCACGACGAACTGAAGGGTTTCGATATCAAAATCAATGAGTTCGGCGAAATCACCTCGAACCTGGATATCGAAAAACTAAACAGGTTTTTGAATGAAAAAGTGGACGATAAAAAATTGCGGGAGCGGAAAGAAGAGGAAGAAGAATGAAGAATGTAGAATTTTTAATGTTGAATGTTGAGAGACGCAGCTTCTGCATTCTACATTAAAAATTCTACATTTTACGTTCCTGTCAGCCGTCTCCCTCCGGTGCTTCCATTTCCGTTTCCACCCGGTGAACGGCATTGGCTTTCAGCTCAAAATATTCTTTACGGTGGCGGTGGATGTCGATAGCCATGAACATTGCATGCAGGAAAGAAGATGGATCGGCCTCATTTTTTCCGGCCAGATCGAAGGCTGTTCCATGATCAGGCGAGGTACGAATGGCCCCCAACCCAGCGGTAAAATTCACACCGCTGCCAAAGGTCAGCGCCTTGAACGGAATGAGCCCCTGGTCGTGATACATGGCAAGAATACCGTCAAATTTATGGAACTGGCCACTGCCAAAAAAGCCATCTGCAGCAAAGGGCCCGAAAGCCATCATGCCATGTTTTTTACACTCAACCACCGCCGGGCGGATAATTTTTTCTTCTTCGTCGCCAAGCATTCCTTCCTCGCCGGCGTGAGGGTTTAACCCAAGCACAGCGATATTCGGGCGCTCCAGACCGAAGTCAATGCGGAGCGACTCATTGAAAGTTCTCAACTTGCTGATTAACAAATCTTTGGTTATTGCATTTGCAACTTCTCTGAGCGGAACGTGAGCCGTGGCCAGTCCCACCCGCAGACGGTCGCTGGCCAGAATCATCAGGCTGTTGTTGCCACCGAGCTCCTGCGTGAGATACTCCGTGTGGCCCACATGTTCAAAACCCGCCAATTGCATGGATTTTTTATGGATGGGCGCCGTGATGAGTGCATCAATGAGCCCGTTTTTCAGGTCAGCCACTGCAGCTTCGAGGCTCATTTGGGCGTATTTGCCGCCGAGATCAGTAGCCCGGCCGAGGGTGATGTTCACGTTATCGTTCCAAACGTTGACGACGTTTATTTTTTCAAAATGCAGTCGCTCGGCGTTGCGCTGACCGTAAAAAGTGACCTCGTCGAGTGCCACGATATTTTTATGGTAGGAAACCACCTTTGAGGAAGCGTAGATCACCGGCACGCAAATGTCGAGGACTTTTTTGTGGGAAAGCGATTTGAGGATCACCTCCAGGCCGATGCCGTTGATGTCGCCGACGGTGATGCCGAGAATTGGTTTGTTTTTTCTATCCGTTGGAAGGTTTTCCGGAATCGATTGTTCGATAAATTCTGTTATTGGTTCCACAAGCTATGTTACTTTTGTTTTTTGGCCGGTTGTAACGTTTCGGGAAATTTCTTGTTTCAAAAACGTGACTGCCTGCCAGCGAGCGCCAAAATTAGTCATTTCACCTATGCGAGCCAAAAAATCATTTGGACAGCACTTTTTAACGAACGAAGCCATTGCCAGCCGCATCGCCGGGAGTCTTTTGAAATTGGAGAATTGGGAAATTGAGAAATCGGGAGAGCAGCCCAAAGTATTGGAAATCGGCCCCGGCAAGGGCATGCTGACCAAATATTTACTCGAAAAAAACGTCGACCTCAAAGTCGTCGAAGCCGACGACGACATGGTTGCCTACCTCGAAGACAACTACCCCGAACTCGACGGCCGCATCATCGCCCGGGATTTCCTCAAACTCGACTTGACAACGGTGTTCCCCAGCGAACAACGAGCAACGAACAATGAACAATTTTTACTCATCGGCAACTTCCCCTACAACATCTCCTCTCAGATCGTTTTTAAAATGGTGGAATACCGCCACCTCATCCCCGAGATGGCCGGCATGTTTCAAAAAGAAATGGCGCAACGAATTATTGCTCCGCCCGGCGGCAAAGACTACGGCGTCATCAGCGTGTTGACGCAGGCATTTTACGATGGAAAATATTTGTTTTCGGTGAGTAACGGCAATTTCAACCCACCGCCAAAAGTCCAGTCAGGCGTCATCCGCCTGACCCGGAAGGAAGGTGAACTGGGCTGCAACGAGGAACTATTCCGCAAGGTGGTAAAACAAGCCTTCAGCCAGCGCCGCAAGATGCTGCGCAATACGCTGAAGCCGTTCTTCGATGATCCCGTCGTGCTGGAAGAGGATTTTTTCAAACAACGGCCGGAAGTGCTGAGCGTGGAGGAGTTTGTGGAGTTGACGAAGCGGATAGACAATAAAAGCACCTGAAAAAATATGTCGATGATTTCGACACGTTTTGATTAAATGTCGATAAAACAACATAATTTCGACACGTTAATCAAAGAACAACTAACATGCGCTTTGAACCTGAGCAACCTTACAACCATTTGCCCCTTTTGCCTCCAAACATTGATTTGGAAACACCGGCTATTTTAAAAAAAGCAATCAAGGCGAACAGGGCATTAGCCGAATTAAAAGGGATTGCCCGGACTATTCCGAATCCTGCCATCTTTATCAACACGTTGACGATTCAGGAAGCGAAAGCAAGCTCTGAAATAGAAAACATACTTACCACAAACGATAAAATTTACCAGGCATTTTCGGCTGGATCCGGTCAAATTGATTCAGCTACAAAAGAAGTTTTGAGCTATCGAACGGCCCTGTGGGAAGGATACACTGAATTGTTGAGGCGCCCGGTTTTGACAACCAATTTATTTGTCAGAATCGTTCAGTCCATAAAAGAAAACAGTGCGGAAATCCGTAATGCTCCCGGCACACAAATTCGTAATGTAACTACCAACAAAACCATTTACACCCCTCCGGAAGGAGAAAATATTATCAGAGACAAGTTGAACAATCTGGAATGGTACATTCATGAAGACGACGACATTGACCCGTTAATCAAGATGGCAATTATCCATTACCAGTTTGAGGCAATCCATCCATTCTTTGATGGAAATGGTAGGGCAGGACGGATTATCAACATCCTCTATCTGATTTATCAGGAACTGCTTGACCTGCCTATCTTGTATTTGAGCCGTTATATTATTCAAAACAAAAGAAAGTATTACGAATTGCTCATTCGTGTTACATCTCAGGAAGACTGGCAGAGTTGGATTTTGTACATGCTGGACGCCGTTGAACAAACCGCCATTTCTACTACGAAAAAGACATTAGCAATAAAAGAAATGTTAGAGCAAACATCAACTTTTGCGAAAAACAACCTTCCGCAAAGGGTTTATTCAAAAGAATTAATCGAGTTATTATTTCACCAACCCTATTGCAAAGCGCAGTTCTTGGTTGAGGCCAATATTGCCCAGCGGCAAACTGCCGCTGATTATTTGAAGCAATTGGAAAAAATAGGATTGTTAAAAAGCCAGAAGGTTGGCCGTGAAACCTTGTATTTGAATCAAAAACTGTTTGAGTTACTTTCTCTTTGAGAGCTTATACCTCCTTCCCAAAATACGTCCAAATCTTCCCCGTCACCGCCTTCCCGGCCACCTTTTCCACGTCTTCCCGGCTGGCTTCCCGCAGTTTTTTCACCGAGCCGAAAGATTTGAGCAGTTTCTCCGCCGTTTTTTCGCCCACACCGGGGATGTCGTGCAGTTCCGTTTTAGTGAAATCCTGCGAGCGTTTATTCCGGTGAAACGTGATGGCGAAACGGTGCGCCTCGTTGCGGGCCTGCTGGATGAGCTTCAGGCTTTCCGATTTTTTGTTGATGTACAACGGTACGGAATCGCCGGGGAAGAAAATTTCTTCGAGTCGCTTCGCAATGCCAACCACCGTCACTTTATCGAGGATGCCAAGGGCTTCGAGGCTCTTCACGGCAGCGCTCAACTGGCCCTTTCCGCCGTCGATGATGATGAGTTGCGGCAGCGGCTGTGCCTCGCTGAGCAGGCGTTTGTACCGCCGGTAAACAACCTCCTCCATCGAGGCGAAGTCGTTGGGGCCCTGCACGGTTTTCACATTGTAGTGCCGGTAATCCGACTTGCTGGGTTTGGCATTTTTAAACACCACACACGACGATACGGGGTAGCTGCCCTGCATGTTCGAGTTGTCGAAACACTCGATGTGCAGCGGCACGTCGCTCATGTGCAGGTCGCTTTGCAGCGTGCGCAGGATGCGTTCGGCGGAGGTCTGCTTGCCGGTTTTGGAGGCTTCTTCTTTCTTTTTTTGGAGTAAAAAATAGTGGACGTTCTTCTCGGACAGTTCCAGCAGCTTTTTCTTGTCGCCGATCTTGGGAACAGTGACGGTAAGTTCCTCCTCGCCTGATCCCACCTCGAACGGCACGATGATCTCCGAGGCGATGCTCTGGAATTTTTCCCGCAATTCGGGAATCACGTAGGCCAGCAATTCCTGCTCGTCGTCGTCGAGGTTTTTCACCAGTTCCTGGGTATAGGTGTTGATGATGGCGCCGTTGACGACCTTGATGTAGTTGACGTAAGCGAATTTTTCATCCCCGGCGATAGAGAACACGTCAACGTCCCGGATGGTGGTGCTGACGACGGTGCTTTTGCCCTGGTAATCCTCAAAAGCGGTAAGCTTTTCCTTGAGTTCGTGGGCTTTTTCAAACTCCATTTTTTCAGCGTGATCCAGCATTTTTTGCTGGAAATGCCGTTTCACCGGACCGAAATTCCCCTTCAGCAGGTTCTTGATCTGCTCGATCTTTTCGTTGTATTCTGTTTCCGATTCAAGCTTCACGCAGGGCGCCTGGCAATTTTTGATCTGGTACTCCAGGCAAGGTACTTTCATGGAGCCGAAGCTGCCTTTTTCGATGTTTTTTTCAGAAAGATTCAGCGTGCAGGTGCGCAGTGGGAAGAGTTGTTTCACCAGATCGAGGATGGTTTTCAAACGCCCCTTCGAGGTGTAAGGCCCGAAGTAGGTGGACCCGTCCCTGATGACCCGCCGGGTGATGAAAACCCGTGGGAACCGCTCGTTTTTAATGCAGATGTAGTTGTAGCTTTTGCCGTCTTTCAGCATCACATTGTACGGCGGCTGAAAGCGTTTGATCAGGGTATTTTCGAGCAGCAGGGCATCGGTTTCCGTATCCACGAGCGTGAATTCGATGCTGCTGGCGTGTTTCACCATGACCCTCGTTTTGTAGGCCATGCCCTTCGTGGAGCCGAAATAGGAGGAGAGGCGGTTCTTCAGGTTCTTGGCCTTGCCTACGTACAAAATCTTCCCCTCTTCGCCGAGGAAGCGATAGACGCCCGGCTCCTGCGGCCAGGTCGGGTAGAGTTCCTGGTAGTCTTTATTCGTCATAAATTTTTTCGAGCTGTTCCGCCATAAACACGCAAACACACAAACACGCTTTTTACTGGCGGAAACTTAGAAAGTTGGCTGGAGCAAAACAAATTTTTTCAAAAACGGATCGAAAAGCAGGCGGAAAATCAATTGGGAAACCTGTAAATCCGTTCAAAGACCCGCTGTTTACCATCCTTTTCCCAAATCATCCTATTCTTTTCAAAACGGACATTCCAATGCTCGTCAGCGGCGTCGCCTTGGTCGCTAAGTAGTTGAATTTCAGGCCGGTGCGCATGTGGTTGCCATACGCCGGAGGTGTTCGTGCCGGCCGTATTCCGAAAAATATAACGCCGGTCCCAACGCAGGTAAAGGGTTGCATTTTCCATTTCACCCTCATCCACCAACTTCCACAGGCCAACGGCCTTGTCAGCATGAGAAAGTGGAAGGGCGTTGACTTTCATCAGGGAAACGGACACGGACATACCATCTTCCTGGCGCTGCCAGGTCATGATATTTTCATCAAATTTTACTCTGAACGGCCCGTAGTCATCCTCGATGCTGTTTTCGTCTTTGGCGGCAAACAGGGCATTTTCAGCATCAAAACTCCAGGCGCAGGTGGAGTGCTGGAGCCATCCATTGCCGCTGCGTTGGGTGAAATCTTCCCGGAATTCGAACCACCGGGCAATGGGCGTCATGGTTTTCTCTCCAACGGTGACCTGCGTTACGGTCCAAAGCCCCCACATATCGGAGGCTCGCTGGGCTTGACAGATTTCAACAGTCGATAAAAAAAGTAGTAAAACTAAAAGTCGCATTGGATTGATTTTGTGCAGCAAGGCAGCGGATTTACTGGACGGAAAGATGCAAAGATTACTAGGAAAGGTTGGGTGTTGTGGAAAGCTACTTCATCACACTCTGCAAACAGTCTCAAAATCAAAATCCGTAGCAATCAGAGTAATCCTCTCTCAAAGTCATTGGAATGGCATTCCGGATTTGTCTTTTTTCCGCCGGGAGAAGTTGGTCATAATTGCGCCCAAAAACTGCTATCGCTTCTTCTTCCCACATCTCTCTATAGGCTGTTTTAATACTGTCAAGCATGTACAGATAATATTTGTATGGAGTGTAGCATGAGAAATGAACTACAATTGCAATATGCCGTGGATCGGTAGCAGCATCCAATGATCCCGATGGGTTTTTTACCAGGTTTTTTATTGTTGAGGTCAGATGTTGAAAAGGAAGTGGATCTCCTTTGACAAATAGTTTTCTCTCATAATCCACCCAAATAGACAAGACATTCCGTTGTTGTAAGACTATAAAATCAGGTGGTTCTTCCGACCAACTTTCGAGATGAAATGAAAGACCTTTCTCTTCGACCGGCACCACCGTAATGACGAAAATAATTAACAGTGCAAAAGCCAGATCCGTCATTCCGATTACTGCATAATTTACCGGTAATCGACGCAGGTTTTTTTGACGGATTTTGCACATGGCGTTTTTCTAAACTGGTTCTTTGACAAATCCCGTGGAAGAAAGCCCGAAGGGCTTAAATACGAATAGCCCCGGCTTGCAAGCCGGGGTACAAAGCGAAAAGGAACAACCCTGAAAGGGTTGAATTTCAATGTTTTACATTTACCCCTTCCAGGGTTTTAACCACTTTTCTCAATTCTCCGGGTTGCACCCGGAGCTATTCAAATTAAAGTCCTTCGGACTTCCACGGGATTTGTCAAAGAACGTCTAAACTTAATGAAAAATGATTGTTCAGCGCAATCTCACCCCGTCTTCAACAAATTCTTAAACCTCGGCCGGTGCGGCGTCACATCCCCCAGCTTCGCCTTTTTCATCGCTTCGTAATCCTGGTAATTTCCTTCAAAAAACACCACTTCGCCTTCGTCTTCGAAAGATAAAATGTGCGTGGCCAAACGGTCGATGAACCAGCGGTCGTGGCTGATGACCAGCACGCAGCCGGCGAAAGCATCCAGCGCATCTTCCAGCGCACGCAGGGTGTTGATGTCGATGTCGTTCGTCGGCTCGTCGAGGAGGAGGACGTTGCCGCCGTCCTTCAGTGTCATGGCGAGGTGGAGGCGGTTGCGCTCCCCGCCGGAAAGTACGCCCGCTTTTTTCTGCTGGTCGGAACCGGAGAAGTTGAACCGTGAAATGTAGGCACGGGCATTCATTTCATAATTCCCGACTTTGATGATGTCGAGGCCGCCGGAGACGATTTCATAAACCGATTTTTCCGGGTTGATGGCGTCGTGCGACTGATCGACGTAGGAAGTTTTGACCGTTTCACCGATGGTAATCGAGCCGCTGTCCGGTTTTTGCTGACCCATGATCATGCGGAAGAGCGTCGTTTTACCAACGCCGTTAGGGCCGATGATGCCGACGATGGAGTTTTTCGGAACGGAAAAAGAAAAATCATCGAACAGCACCCGCCCGTCGAAGGCTTTGCTCAAATTCTCCGCATTGATCACCACATCACCGAGGCGTGGGCCTGGCGGGATGGAGATTTCGAGCTTGGCCTCCTTGGTTTTCATCTCCTCGCCGGCGAGTTTGTCGTAAGCGTTGAGACGTGCCTTCCCTTTTGCCTGGCGGGCTTTCGGGCTCATGCGAATCCACTCCAACTCACGCTCCAGCGTTTTCTTGCGCTTGTCTTCGGCTTTTTGCTCCATTTCGAGGCGCTTGGCCTTTTGCTCCAGCCAGCTGCTGTAATTTCCTTCCCATGGAATGCCCTCGCCACGATCCAATTCCAGGATCCAACCGGCGACGTTGTCCAGGAAGTAACGGTCGTGCGTAACGGCGATGACCGTGCCTGGGAAACTTTGCAGGTATTGTTCCAGCCAGTCGATACTTTCGGCATCGAGGTGGTTGGTAGGCTCATCGAGCAGGAGGATGTCGGGTTCGGAGAGCAGCAGACGGGCAAGGGCCACACGACGGCGCTCACCACCGGAAAGCACTTTCACCGGCGCATCGTCGGGCGGACAACGCAGGGCGTCCATGGCCCGTTCGAGTTTGTGGTCGAGTTCCCAGGCGTTTTTACTTTCGAGGATGTCCATCAGTTCGCCCTGGCGCTCGATGAGTTTGTTCATGTCGTCGTCGCTCATCGGTTCGGCGAATTTGGCGTTCACCTCCTCGTATTCTTTCATCACGGCCATGAGTTCGCCCATGCCTTCCTCGACGACCTGGCGAACGGTTTTGGTTTCATCCAATTCCGGCTCCTGCGGCAGGTAACCTATCTTGAATTGTTTTTCGAATTCGATTTTTCCTTCGTAATTCTGGTCCAGCCCGGCGATGATCTTCAGCAGGGTGGATTTACCGGAACCGTTGAGACCGAGCACGCCGATCTTGGCGCCATAGAAAAAGGAAAGCCAGATGTTTTTCAGCACCTGTTTTTGCGGCGGGAACGTCTTGGAGACGCCCGACATGGAGAAGATGATTTTATTGTCAGCCATTTTAGTGGAGGTTGAAAAGTTTATAGGTTTAAAGGTTTAAAGGGGCGCAAAAATGCAGGAAGTTTTTGTATTTCAATTATAAACAGCGGCATCTAAATAATGAAAAATCAGGTTAAAGCCTACTTGCCTGCTCGCAAACTCGCCTGCTTTTAAAGATTATTTCACATTCAAATCCAGCACCCTTAACCGCCATTTCCGGTCCTCGCCTTTCTTGTTTTTCGCCATCTGGAAGGTTCGTTGTTTGAATAGTTTTTTGAGTCCAAAACCCGTGGCTACGCTGGTAGCGGGGATGATGTAGGTTGAGTTTGGAATGTCCTGGAACGGTTCATCGCTCACGGCCTGATCGATGGCCGAAAAGAGTACCCACGCTATCGCAAAGTTGAACAGTTGATTTCCAATGGGCCTCGACCACTGTGCATTTTTGAAGGAACGGAATGCCACGATGCTGTCCACACTGACAAACCCGTTGGCAAACAGCACTGCCTTTTGTTCGTAAGAAACATCCTCGATGACACGGGTGTACCATTGGCCGTTGTTGAGCTGAAAGGTGATTTCGTCGCCGGCGTAATATTTCCGGGTTTTCGGGCTGTGTACTTTTTCGAGTTGCAGGAATTTCTGGGCAAAGGTCATTTCACCCAAAGCCAGAAAAAGAATAACGAGTATCCAGGTTTTGTGCATAGTCAGATGATTTTGTCACGAAAGTGGGACCGGGCCATCCTTCCGGTTGTCAACAGGGGGAATATTTTTTTTGATAAAAATATGAACCATCGTCTGCATGGCCTTCTCGATTTGCTGTATCGGCAAATCTTCCTTTGCCGTGTAAAGCACCATGAAGGCCAACTGTCCCTCAGTGCCCTGCAACTTCCGGTACAGCCGGGGTTTGTGCAGCCGCCAGGCTTCCCGCACCTTGCGTTTGATGCGATTGCGGGCAACGGCGGATTTAAAATTCTTCTTCGCCACACTCACTGTGAACTGAACGGGCGCATCGCCTTTCACCTCCTCCTGTTTCATCCAAACCAGCCGCAACGGGTACACGCCGAACGATTGTCCCTCTTTGAACAACCGGGCAATGGTCTTGGCGCTTTTCAGCCGCTCCGTTTTTTTGAAGGTGAATCGTTTCATCGGATGCGAAGTAAGGTATTTTTGGGCTATCGGGGATAGGGTTTTGGAGTTTTATAGTTCTGAGGTTTTGCGGTTTCTGGAAACCATAAAACTCCAAAACCCTAAAACCTCAAAACCTTGAACCTCCATTCCCGACCTTTTCTCTACCTTTGTTGTTTCTTTTTGAAAAGTTGATGCATGAATGTCAGAAATGAAGAAGTAATCATTCAGGAAGTTAAAAATATCTTCGCTTCCCATCTTGAGCAGAACGCTTTCCGAAAAACGCCGGAGCGTTTCGCAATCCTCGAAGAAATATATCGTCGCAACGACCACTTCGACGCCGAAGCACTGTACATCCACATGAAAAACCAGAGCTACCGGGTCAGCCGGGCTACGGTGTACAATACGCTGGAATTGCTGGTCAACTGCGACCTTGTCAAGCGCCACCAATTCGGAAAAAACCTGGCGCTCTACGAAAAATCCTACGGATACAAACAACACGACCACCTCATCTGCAACGATTGCGGTAAGGTGTTTGAATTTTGTGATCCCCGTATCCAGCAAATCAAAGATACGATGGGAGAGCTTCTCAAATTTAATGTAACTTATCACTCGCTCAACCTCTACGGCGACTGCGCAGGGGCGTGCGAAAAAACGAAAAACAAGGATTGAAGGATTGAAGGATTGGAGGATTGAAGTTACCGAGCGTGCTTTTCCTCCAATCCTCCAATCCTCCAATCCTCCAATCCTTCACAAAGAATGGCAATAGACGTAATACTCGGCCTCCAGTGGGGCGACGAGGGAAAAGGAAAAATTGTGGATTACCTGGCCAAAAGCTACGACATCGTCGCTCGCTTCCAGGGAGGACCAAACGCCGGACACACATTGAAATTTGACGGAAAAAAATTCGTCCTGCATACCGTGCCTTCGGGCATTTTCCGGCAAAACCTGATTAACCTCATCGGCAACGGTGTGGTCATCGATCCGATCACGCTGCGGAAAGAACTGGAAAACCTCGACAACGCAGGTTTTGAATACCGCAGCCGCCTGCTCGTAGCAAAGAAAGCCCATCTGATTCTCCCCACGCATCGCTACCTCGACGCTGCCAACGAAGCAGCTAAAGGCCATGATAAGATTGGTTCCACACTTAAAGGAATTGGCCCGACTTACATGGATAAAACCGGTCGCAACGGTCTGCGGGTCGGAGATATCCTGCTCGACGAGTTTCAACAGCGCTACGAAAACCTAAAGCACAAACATCTAGGCTTGCTGAAAGCACTGCCCGATATCGCTTTCGACCTGGATGGAGAAGAGAAACAATTCTTCGAAGCAGTGGAAATTCTGCGTTCGCTCAAGCTCGTGGACGGGGAATATTTCATCAACGAACAACTGGCACAGGGCAAAAGCATACTCGCCGAAGGCGCTCAGGGCTCAATGCTTGACATCGACTTTGGCACCTATCCTTTCGTTACATCTTCGAACACCGTCACCGCAGGTGTCTGCAACGGCCTTGGCGTAGCGCCCCGCACCATCGGCGAAGTGATTGGCATCACGAAAGCCTATTGCACCCGTGTTGGCAGCGGGCCATTCCCCACTGAGTTGCACGATGAAACGGGCGAATTGCTGCGCAAGGAAGGCGGGGAATTTGGCGCAACCACCGGCCGCCCACGCCGCTGCGGATGGATTGACCTTCCGCAACTTCGATACACGATCATGCTGAACGGCGTCAGTCAACTGGTCGTTACGAAAATCGATGTCCTGAATATTTTCAAGGAAATCAAAGCTGCTACACACTACTCCTACGACGGAGCCAACCATACGGAACTTCCCTACGACCTCTGCGGCGTACCTGTCGACCCGGTTTACGAAAGTTTTGACGGATGGGAGCAATCTTTAGAAGATGTAACGGAATTCGAAGCACTGCCCAAAACGGCCAGACAGTATCTGCGTTTTCTGGAGGAATACCTCGGCGTTCCGGTCACAATGGTCTCCACCGGACCTGAACGGAGCAGTTTGATTTTGAAGGAAATGGCCAAAGTTTGATTTTCACCAAAAGCCTTTGGAAGCAAAGGTTTTAAACATAAAATATAGCGTTATCAATAAAGGAAGCGTATTGCATTTTATCACGTTGCGCTCACATTGGTAACGCTATTTTTTTTTAAAAAAAGTACAGAAAACAGGACCAAATTCTTCTACTGCTTACTGTTCCGGCTGCATAATTTGGAAATCTACACCCTCAACAATTCTTCTTCCCGTCACAGATTGAAAGCCATAAGTTAGCACTCACTTATTTCACACCTCTCACCGTTCTTAGTTCCAGCCATTTCACCTTGAGTTTATTTAAGTTCATTCTACAGATTGACGTGTAAATAGCCCTGTTTTGGTTTGAAATCTGCCGCCGAAAGAATATATTTACAGTAGATCAAAAGCCAAAGGAACAACTATGGAAAACTTGAAACAAACACTCCTCGCCTGCTGCCTTTGTTTTTCTCTTTTTTGCGAGGCACAGCAAGTCACTTTGCACGGTCAGGTTTCCGTGCGCAACAGCCACTACGAAACAGGGAAGACTCAGTACGTCAAACGAGCTGAAGTCCGGACAGCACAGACCGCTTCTGTTAAAACAAATCGAAAAGGTCAGTTCACTTTGATTTTTTCGGGGGGCAATAACAATGCTGCCACTGAATTAAGTGTAAAAAAGAAGGGCCTGAAAGTTACCAATATGTACGATTTGCCCCAGACCGTCATCGTGCAAGAGCATCCCCTCCTCATTTTTATGGATACTCCTGAAAAGCTCTCACAAAGCCAGGCTGCTTTTATTTTTTTTGGCAAAAATGCATTGCAGACATCACACAACCGCAGATTGTCCATCCTCCAAAAAGAGGGACATGAAAAAGACCTGCTCATCGCAGAGCTTAATAAAGAACTTAACCTCAAAGTAAATAGCACTGAAGAGGCAACATTGGCACTGGAAAAACAACTAAAAAAAGCAGAAGAAAAACTACCTGCTATCGTGCGTGAGTTGGCTTACATCAATTTGGATGCTGCCAATGACACATACATTGGAACCTACGAACACCTCCGGGACGGTAAAATTCATGATGCACTTGTGCTCCTGAATGACACAATGTTTGAATATGAAACTATTGCCGCCGCTTCCGACGGAAGAACTGTCAAAGAGCTGAGGCAGGCAGCTGACTGCCTCAAACTCAAAGCAAAGATTCATTTCCTGCTATTGGAATACCACAGCGCCGCCCAGGCTAATGAAAAATGTATTATCCTCCTGCAAAAGTGGCGGAACGAGACCCTGGAACTGGCCGATGTTTATGAAGAGACGGCTTATTTTTATGAAAACCTTGGTAGGTACCCACCATCGCTCGACTACCGGCAAAAAGCATTTACCATCCGAAAAAAAATGCAAGACCCCATGCACCCGGACATTGCTAATTCGTGCAATAGCATGGCAGAAATTTACCGACATTCGGGCAAATACGACATAGCCCTGCTCTACAGTCTTCTGGCTCAGACAATATTGGAAAAAAAATCACCCTCCGATGATGCCAGCCTGGCCGCTCTGTACACCGATCTTGCAACCACTTACCAGGCTTTGGGACAACCCGGCACTTCTCTGGAATATCAGCAAAAAGCACTGACAATCCGGGAGCGAACACTGACACCTGACGACCCCCTGCTTGCAGAGACTTACAACAGTTTATCCGGTTATCACAGGAAATCAGGCCAATATAAAATGGCACTGGAATATCAGCTAAAAGCCTTGAATATCCTGGAAAATAAGCCAGGAACCGGGCATCTCTACCTTGCCGGCCTGTATGAAAATGCAGGCAATGACTATCAATCTTTGCATCAATTCAACGAGTCGCTGTCGCATCACCTGAAAGCTCTGAGCATTCGGGAGCAGGCTTTAAATGCCAATCACCCTTCACTGGCTGTTTCTTACAACACGCTGGCCCAGCTATACCTTGCACAGGCCCAATACGATCAGGCACTGGAAAATCAACTGAAGGCACTGGACATTTTTAAGAAAACATTGGGCCCTCAGCATGCAAACATTGGCGCGATGCACAACAATATCGCCTCCATCTATCTGATCCAAAACCAGTACGATCAGGCGTTGGAAAGCCAGTTCCAGGCACTTCGCATTTTTGAAAAAGTGCTGAACCCTGCACACCCCACGCTGATTACGATTTATAAAAACCTGGGTAAGATCTATCAGGAAACAGGACAATATGACCTCGCTGTTGAATACCTGCTGAAAGGAAATGACATCCAAAAACTAACGCTGGCGCCCAACCACCCGGACATTGCTTCCTTTAGCTACAAAATCGGCGTACTGTACCAGATCAAAAGGGAATATGAAAAAGCAGGGCTATTTTACGAAAAAGCATACGACATCTGGAAAGTCAATCCCGGAGAAGAGCACCCCGACACAAAGATGGCCAAACGAGGGATCGACCAGGTCAACACACAAATCAAGGCAGTTTTAATCTCTGAAAAAACTACGGCCAAGCCCCTGAAAAAAGTGGTGGCAACAGATTCTGTCAGTATTAAAAAACCAGCACTTGGCATAGCTGAAACCGGTTCCGAAAAAGAGCAGAAAAAATCTGATATCCCACTCATCGAGGACAAATCAGCCGACCGGTCGATGAAAGCATTCGATGAAACTTTATTTCAAATCAGCCAGACAACCAGCTTACGGGAGCAACCTAATTCCAAATCCGGCGTGCTGAAACGACTGAGCACCGGGACTAAAGTACGAGTGCTGGAGAAAACGCAAAAATACTGGTGGAAAGTTGATTACAACGGGCAGACCGGCTTCGTAAAAGCGTTGCTGCTATCCACCGGGGAAGCGCTTGAAACCGCTGGCGAATACTACCAGGTTACTCAGGAAACCAGCTTGAGGACACAAGCCACTGCTTCCTCCAAAGTATTAAAAAGATTAGGTGCCGGAACCAGGCTGACCGTTACGGAAAAGACCGGCAAATTCTGGTGGAAAGTGGAATACAACGGAAGGACAGGCTACGTAAAAGCACTCCTATTGGAAAAAGCTAAATGAAAGCAAGGCAGTAAAAATGTTCACTACGAAAGTTCACCCACCCTGATTCTGATCTTTTCAATCTCTTCTTTCAGCCAGCCATCCAGATTACGATACCAATCGAGGTGAGCCGACCAACGGCCGCAACCGCCAACAGCAGGTGAATGACAGGAAGTTTCCTCCCATTGTTTTTTGCAGGATGGGCAGCGTCCACCCGTGTCAAAGGTATGCCAGACATGGCCGCAGGTACACTGCCAAACATCAGCAGGTGTGGGTTCCCAATCGCATTTCGGACACATTATTTTTACTTCGGCCATAATCTTCTGATTTTTTCCGGCAAAATTACGCAAGGAGATGAAATAGAAAAACCGGGCTTTGACAGGCCACTTTCCAGGAAAGTTTGATCGCCGCCAAAGTCCGGTCTGTTTATTTCAAAAGAAAACCTGAATGCGTGGCTTACACTTCAGCAGCTCTCTGCTTCTGTGTTTTGTAAACAGCCTTCAGTTTCTCGTTTCTTTTAATGACAGATGGCTTATTGAATTCCTTACGGCTGCGCAGTTCTTTGATGAGCTGCGTTTGTTGAAACTTACGCTTGTAGCGCTTCAATGCCTGATCAATGGATTCGCCATTTTTTACATCAATGATCAACATGGTCTGAATGTAATTGTTGAAGGACGAGCGAATCAAAGTTTTTTATGAAACTTCAATCCAAAAGTCCTGAATGATTAAGTTTTTCAAACGGGCGGCAAATTTACGGAAGTTTCTTTCTAATATGCAATAGCTGCCTGCGATTAAATTTAGCCAGTAAACATCTTGGGTTTCTCTACAATGAGGGGGTACCTGTCGATTTTTTTCACCCAAATAACTATTCCCGGCCCTTTGACTCAACTTTCACGAGGGTAATCAACTTCTTTAAAATTCAATCGGTAGGGGTGATTTTTTTTACCTTCGCACCGCTTTTTCGGGTCACCGGGCTTTAGGTCGCAAAAAAACAGATGCATTTTCCGGCATTTTCCTAAATCCGTGGGCTTTCACAATACTCAATTTTTACTACACTCATGATTAAGGAATCAAAAGGCAAATTAGGTATCCTCACCCCGGGGATGGGGGCTGTAGCTTCCACTTTCATGGCGGGCGTCATCGCCGTGAACAAGGGCATCTCACACCCCATCGGTTCCGTTTCACAGATGGGCCGCATCCGCCTGGGTAAGCGCACCGAAAACAGAAACCCACTCATCAAGGATTTTGTACCAATCGCAGGTTTGAAAGACATCGTCTTTGGCGGATGGGATATTTTCGAAGATAATATGTACGAGTCGGCGATCAACGCCAATGTGCTGGAGCGCTCACTGCTTGACCAGATCAAGCCTGAGTTGGAGGCGATCAAGCCGATGAAAGCCGTTTTTGACCGGAGCTACGTCCGTAAGCTGGATGGCCCGCACGTAAAAGAGGCTGCTACCAAAATGGAACTGGCTGAAGCTGTGATGGAAGACATCCGCCGCTTCAAAGAAGAAAACGACTGCGAGCGCCTCGTCATGGTTTGGTGTGGCTCTACTGAAATTTATATCGAGGCAGGCGATGTTCATTCCACTGTTGAAAAGCTGGAAGCCGGCCTTCGCAACAACGACCCCGGTATCCCGCCGAGCATGATCTACGCATACGCTGCGGTGAAAATGGGCATCCCTTACGCCAACGGCGCTCCGAACCTCTCCTGCGACATTCCGGCCATGGTCGAGCTGTCAAAGCAAACCAAAGCCCCCATCGCAGGCAAGGATTTCAAAACAGGCCAAACGCTGATGAAAACCATCCTGGCGCCGGGTCTGAAGGCTCGCTCGCTTGGTATCAAGGGATGGTTCTCTACCAACATCCTCGGCAACAGAGACGGCGAAGTACTTGACGATCCGGACAGCTTCAAAACCAAGGAAGTTTCCAAGCTCGGCGTACTGGAAGAAATTCTTCAACCCGACCTGAATCCGGTGCTCTACAAGGATCTCTACCACAAAGTCCGCATCAACTACTACCCGCCTCACGGCGACAACAAGGAAGGTTGGGACAACATCGACATCTTCGGCTGGCTGGGCTATGGCATGCAGATCAAAATTGACTTCCTCTGCCGTGACTCCATCCTCGCCGCACCGATCGTGCTCGACCTGGCTCTGTTCCTCGATCTCGCTAAACGTGCAGAATTGTACGGCATTCAGGAGTGGTTGTCATTTTACCTGAAGTCACCACAGGCTGCGCCGGGCTTGCAGGCTCAGCATGATATTTTCAAGCAACAGGAAAAAATGCTGAACACCCTACGCCACCTCATGGGCGAAGAGTTGATCACGCACCTGGGGATGGACTATTACTATGAATGAGTGAATGAGTGAATGAGTGAATGATAGAATGATAGAATGAGAGAATGAGAGAATGAGAGAATGAGAGAATGAGACGGCCTCGCCTCTCACTCTCATTCTCCCAAACGACTCTGGATATGTTCTGGAAAATCATCGCCACAGGATTCGGAAGCGGCTACTCGCCCGTGGCGCCGGGTACGGCGGGGGCGCTTGTGGCTTGCATACTACTGTGGGCTTTAACCGTTGTTTTTCCTCAGCAATTTTCAGGTGCCTGGCTGCTGCCGCACCTGCTGGTGCTCATCGCCGTTTTCTTTTTTTTAGGTGTGAAATCCGCCAGCGTGCTCGAGAAAGAATGGGGCCACGACCCTTCCAAAATCGTTGTTGATGAAATGGTGGGTGTTTGGATCGCCATGCTGGGCGTACCGTTTTCATTGGTTAACTTAGCGCTGGCGTTCGTCCTTTTCCGGGTATTCGACATTTGGAAACCGTTTGGAATCCGAAAAATGGAGCACCTCGGCGGCGGTTGGGGCGTAATGATGGACGATGTGCTGGCAGGCGTTTATTCGGGCGTGATGTTGCATGCCTGGCTGATGTTAAGAAGTTCGTTGTAACTTTTGGAAAGAGCAGAGCGGTGCTGCTTTTCGTAACGTACAACGACCTCTTGACAATGAACATCTGCTCAAACCAATAGAAAATGACGACTCAAAACTTCATACCCTTCGACCCCGTCGAATTCGACGAGGCTGAAATGCTGGAACGCAGCCGTTCATTTTACAAATTCATGGACCGGCGCCGCTCGTTGCGCATGTTTTCGGACAAGCCCGTTCCAAAAGAACTCATCGAAAATTTCATCCGTACGGCATCCTCTGCTCCTTCCGGAGCCCACAAACAGCCCTGGACATTTTGCGCCGTTTCAGACCCCGCCATCCAATCCAAAATCCGGGAAGCTGCCGAAGCCGAAGAATACGAAAGCTACAACGGCCGCATGAGCGACGAATGGCTCGAAGACCTCAAACAGTTCGGCACCGACTGGCACAAACCCTTCCTCGAAATCGCCCCGTGGCTGATCATCGTTTTTAAAAAAGCCTACGAAATCGATGAAAAAGGAGAGCGGCACAAGTGCTACTACGTGAATGAATCCGTAGGACTGGCAGCCGGCTTCCTGCTGACGGCCATTCACAATGCCGGACTTGTTTCGCTGACGCACACGCCCAGCCCCATGAATTTTTTACAAAAAATACTCAATCGCCCCGAAAACGAACGGCCGTTCCTGCTCATCCCCGTCGGTTACCCGGCAGAGGATGCCGTGGTGCCGGATTTGCAGCGCAAACCTCTGGAGCAGGTTGCTGTTTTTTATGAAAAAGAAAAATCTAAATAGTGGAAAACATTCAAACACTCGACGAAGAAATTACCGAGTCGTTGACTGCGGAAGAAGTAAGAAAAGCACCAGCCAAGACGCCGCTTGTGCTGTCATGGCTGCGCTCCCACGTGGCTTCCGTACTGGCCACCGCCATGGATTTTTTAGTGACAATATTTCTTACGGAGGTAGCAGCAATCTGGTACGTTTTGTCAACTGCGCTGGGCGCAACTGCCGGAGGCGTAGTGAGCTTTACGCTGTGCCGGCTTTGGGTTTTCAACCGCCGCACAGCCCAGTGGCATCATCAGGCTTTTCGCTACGTACTGGCGATCGGGTTGAGCCTGACGCTGAATACGCTGGGAGTTTGGTTTTTGACGGAAACCTTTCACATTTCCTACGTTATTTCGAAAATCATTGCAGCAGTGATTGTTGGCGTGTCCGTTAACTTTCTGGTTTTCAGGTATTTTGTTTTCAGGTAACCCGCATTTTCAACTTCGAAAGACAGGGTATGACTTCAAAGAAAAAAATTCGTTTCATCGCAAACCCCCTCTCGGGGGCCAACCGCAAGCGCAACTTGCCGAAATTGATCGAAGACAACCTCGATCACGACCAGTTTGAATACGAGGTATGCTTTACAGAGTATGCAGGACATGCCATCAAATTGGCCAAGGAAGGCGTGGATGCCGGCTGCGACTTGGTGGTAGCCTGCGGCGGCGATGGTTCGGTCAATGAAATTTCAAGCCAGCTGATAGATACTAACACGATACTCGGGGTGTTGCCCTGCGGCTCCGGCAATGGATTTGCCATGCACCTCGGCATCGGGCGGGATGTAGCGAAAGCCATCCATTTTCTCAACAACGGGAAAGTTATCACCATCGACTCTGCCCGGATGAATGACCGGACTTTCGTCAACCTGGCAGGTATCGGTTTCGACGCATCCGTTGCAAGGCGATTGCACCGCAGCAAACTCCGGGGTGTGTGGGGCTACCTGTTGAGCAGCATCCGTGAAACGATCAATTTTAAAATGCAACCCTTTGAAATTCAGATAGATGGAAAAACGCTGAATCGCACCTGTCTGCTGGTTGAAATTGCCAACGCACCGGTGTACGGCTACGGGTTTTCCATCGTACCTCAAGCCCGGCCCAACGATGGAAAGCTGGAAATTCTCATCGCCAATAAGGCTCCGAAATGGCGTTACATACTTGAAAGCTGGCGTTTTTTGAATCGCTCATTTCACAAAAGCAAGTTGGTGGAATGTTACAGCGGCCTGGAAGTCTTGGTCAAACCCGGTGCTCCAACGGCAGTGCATGTGGACGGCGAAGGGTACAAACTCACCGGCTCCGCACACTTTAAAATATACCCAGAATCGCTTCGGCTCATGTGCCCAAAAGCATATGCCGAGAACCTTCATATTTCCACCCGTAAAATACCGGCCCTTTAAGATTTTGCCTTAGCTTAGCCACTCGTTGGCCAACGCAGCCCGTACCATCAAAGAAGGGCGAACTCTCATATCATGAAAAAGTCGAGTATGATCAAACACATTACCCTGTTGCTGAAATTTTCCGGGCTTTGCCTGGCTATCCTTGCTCTATTCAGTGCTTGCAAAGAAGAGAGTAAAAAAATTTCGGCCTCCAGCCCTGGTCCCAGCCGGGGAGCCCCCCTTCCGGTTGAGGCTTTCGTGGTAAAAACTAAAAACCTCGCAGAAAATCTCGAAGTACCCGGCACGCTCCAGGCCTTCGAAGAGACGGACATTCGCCCCGAAATCTCCGGTCGGCTCGTGCGACTCAATATCACCGAAGGCGGCGCTGTAGCAAAAGGTGACCTGCTCGCCAAACTTTTCGACGACGACCTGCAAGCCCAGCTTAAAAAATTGCAGGTGCAGCTCGACATCGCTCAGAAAACCCTGGAGCGACAGCAGGAACTACTCAAAATTCAGGGTATCAGCCAGCAGGAAGTGGACCTCAGCGAATTGCAGGTCAACAACATCAAAGCTGATATGGAACTGGTGCGGGTGAGTATTTCAAAAACAGAAATCCGGGCGCCTTATGCCGGCCGGCTTGGTTTGCGCAGCATCAGCCTTGGCGCCTACGTGACGCCAACCTCGCTGATTACAACCCTGCGGCAGGTGAATCAACTGAAACTGGACTTCACCGTTCCGGAAAAGTATGGCGACTTGTTCCGGAAAGGCAGACCGGTTAACTTTACGGTGGCCGGTTCAGACCGTACTTTCACCGCCAGCGTACTGGCTACCGAAGCCGCCGTCGAAGCTGCTACCCGGACGCTGAAAGTCAGAGCTACCGTAGCCGGCAACGACTCGGCGCTTTTGCCGGGCACTTTCGCCAAAGTCATGCTCAAAATCGGAGGCAACGACCAGTCGCTCATCGTGCCTACACAAGCCGTCATTCCACAGGCCCGCAACAAGCAGGTAATTGTTTATAAAAATGGCTCGCCTGATTTCAAAATCGTGGATACTGGCATTCGGGATGAAACGTTCGTCCAAATACTGGATGGGCTGAAAGAAGGCGACACGGTACTGACGACGGGACTTTTGGCCATTCGGCCTGACAGCAAACTGAAACTGGTGAAAGTGGAGTGAGAAAACCAAAAAAGAGAAAACCAAAAAAGAGAAAACGAAAGAAATGAGAAAACAGGAGGGTCTGAATATCAATGATTTAAGTTTCAAAAAAACAGAGCACCTGTATTTCGGATATGTTCTTTCAAAAAAGAATTCAAAACGGCTGGGTCATTCAAAACACCCGGCCCGATCATACCAAACAATTGGAGGCGCTTCAGCGGCGGGTGTTTCCTACACTGGCTCAGAATGAAATTCTGACGGAAAAGCATTACCTCAAACACCTCGAAATCTTTCCTCAAGGCCAGTTTGTCGTGTTAGACGACGAGCGGGTAATCGGCATGGCGACAACCATGCGCCACCATTTTTCCACCCAACCACATTCTTTTCTCGAAATATCAGGCAACCTATGGATGACCACCCACGATCCAAACGGCGACTGGCTCTACGGCCTCGATGTCGGCGTAGACCCTGACTACCGGCGACAGGGACTGGCCCGGGAAATTTACAGCGCCCGGCAGGAAGTAGCTCGCCAGTTGGGTCTGAAAGGCCAGATCACCGTTGGAATGATGAACGGATTCGGGGCCGTGAGCGGGGAAATGACGCCGGAGGAATATTTTGAAAAATTGCAAAGCGGAAAAATCACTGACCCGACGGTTTCCGTGCAACAGCGGCTTGGCTTCGAGATCGTGGCTTTGATGAAAAATTACCTGAACGACCCCACCTGCGGGAATTGCGGGGTACTGATGACACTGAGTGCAACACATGAAATTTAATCAATCATAATTTTATTTTTATGAAAAACCTGCTTACCCTCTTCCTCCTCGTCTTCGCCCTCACGGCGGGCGCACAAACCAAATCCATCAAAAAATCGCCGCCGCTGGCCGAAGCGACTCCCGAAAGTGTGGGCATGTCCACCGAACGGCTGGCCCGCATTACCTCCATGCTCGAAGCATCGGTGGCTGAAAATGAAATTCCCGGAGCCGTCGCCCTCGTTGCCCGCAACGGCAAAATTGTGTACTGGAACGCCTTCGGCATGGCCGACAACGAAGCAGGACGAAAACTGAAGCGGGACGATATTTTCCGGATCGCTTCGCAAACCAAAGCCATCACTTCCACTGCCGTGATGATGCTCTGGGAGCAAGGCAAATTCCAACTCGACGACCCCATTTCAAAATTTATCCCTGAGTTCAAAAACCCGCAGGTGCTCAATAATTTCCGCTACGCCGACACGACCTGGACAGGCCAGCCGGCCAAATCGGAAATCACCATCCGCCACTTGCTCAACCACACCTCCGGCCTGGGCTACGGCGTCATCGACGGAGACGAGCGTTTCAAAATGATGTACTACAAAGCAGGCATCACTGACCTGTTTACCACCGAAAATATCTCCATCGCCGAAAGCGTGAAAAAGCTGGCGAAACTGCCGCTGCATCATCATCCCGGCGAAAAATACACTTACGCAGAAGGAATCGACGTGCTGGGTTATTTCATCGAAATCGTGAGTGGGGAGCCGTTGGATGTTTTTTTCAAAAAACACATCTTCGACCCGCTGGGCATGAGCGATACGTATTTTTATCTTCCTTCGGAAAAAGCCAGCCGCCTCGTCACGCTGCAGAAGCCGGACAACGGCCAATGGGTGCGATTCCCCGTCACTTTTTACGATCCTGATTACCCCATCCACGGAGCAAAACGCTTCTTTTCTGGCGGCGCCGGCCTCAGCAGCACGGCCCGTGATTACGCCACTTTCCTCCAGATGTACCTCAACGGCGGCGAACTCAACGGTGTCCGCCTCCTCAGCCGTACCACCATCGAAACGATGATGGCCAATCAGACGGGAGACATGTTTTACTGGGGCGGCGGCGATCGTTATTTCGGCCTGGCCTATGGCGTGGTAACGCCTGAAGGCGTGGCCAAAGGCGGCAGAGGCGGCCTCGGCACTTTCGACTGGGGCGGCTATTTCAATACGCAATACTTCGCCGATCCGGAGGAAAAAATCATTGGCATTTTGATGAAACAAACACAGGGATTGCCGAAGGACGACACGGGCTGGAAATTCCGGCAACTGGTGTTCCAGGGGGTGGATGATTGAACCTCCGGAAACTTTTCAATCGAAGCAGGTTTTTGTAAAAATCGAGTTTTCAAATTTCCGTTTTAAATATTTCAAATGACGATCTCCGAACTTTCACTCCGCCGCCCCGTCCTCGCCATCGTGATGAACATTCTCATCATCCTTTTTGGCGTCATTGGCTTTCAGTTTCTCGGTGTCCGAGACTACCCGGCCATCGATCCCCCCATCGTCAGCGTACGCACCAGCTACGCCGGGGCCAATGCCGACATCATCGAGTCGCAAATCACCGAACCGATGGAAAAGGCGGTGAACAGCATCGCCGGTGTGCGCAATATCACTTCCACCAGTAGCCAGGGAACGAGTAATATTTCCATCGAATTCGACCTGAACATGGACCTGGAAGCCGCCGCCAGCGACGTGCGGGACAAAGTCGCCCAGGCTGTCCGAAACCTGCCGCCCGACCTCGACGGGGCGCCGGTTGTTTCAAAAGCAGATGCAAGCGCACGCCCGATTCTCGCCATGACGGTGCAGAGCGATACCCGGAACCAGATCGAACTGACCGAGCTCGCAACTAACCTGCTGGTAGAGCGGCTGGAAACCATCCCCGGCGTGAGCGGGGTACAGATTTGGGGTGAAAAACGCCCCTCCATGCGACTCTGGCTCGACCCCGCCAAGCTGAGCGCTTACGGTCTCACCCCGATGGATGTGCGAAATGCCCTCAACCGGGAAAACGTGGAATTGCCGACCGGTAAAATTTCCGGAAACTCTACCGAGCTCACCGTGAGAACCTTCGGACGGCTGAATACGGAGGAAGAATTTGAAAACCTGACCATCAAAAGCACCGGAGGCGCAGAGATAAAATTTAAGGATATCGGATACGCTACCCTCGGACCGGAAAACGAGGAGACCGTTTTAAAAGAAAGTATGGTACCAATGATTGCCTGTGCCATCATTCCGCAACCCGGCGCCAACTACGTGGCCATTTCTGACGAATTTTTCAAACGCTACGAGCAACTCCAAAAGGAAGTGCCCGAAGATCTCACCCTCAACATCGCCTACGACAGTGTAAAATTTATTAAAAACTCCATCCTCGAAGTGGAAGAAACCCTGCTCATTGCCATCATCCTGGTGGTGATGATTATCTACCTGTTCTTTCGGGAGTGGATCATTGCGTTCCGACCGCTGATCGACATTCCCGTATCGCTGACGGGGGCGTTTTTCATCATGTACATCAGCGGTTTCACCATCAACGTGCTTACGCTGCTTGGCATCGTGCTAGCCACGGGGCTGGTGGTGGATGATGGTATCGTGGTGACCGAAAATATTTACAAAAAACTGGAAGCCGGCGTTCCCAAATGGAAGGCTGCGCTCGACGGCTCAAAAGAAATCTACTTCGCCGTCATTGCTACGAGTATCACCATTGCCGTCATCTTTTTACCCATCATCTTTTTGCAGGGTTTTGTGGGCAGGCTCTTTCAGGAGTTCGGCATCGTGGTGGCAGGTGCGGTCCTCATCTCGAGTTTTGTTTCGCTGACACTGACACCGGTTCTGACGGTAAAAATGGCAGGCTCCACGCACAAACACAGCTGGTTTTACAGGGTTTCAGAACCATTTTTCAGAGGAATGGAAGATGGCTACAACTGGCTGCTTCGGGGGTTCATGCGGGCACGCTGGATGGCTTTCCCCATCGTTTTGGCATGCTTTGCCGTCATATTTTTTGTTGGTAAAAACCTGAAATCAGAGCTTGCCCCGCTGGAAGACCGCAGCCAGTTCCGCATGTCCATTTCGGCGCCGGAAGGCACCAGTTTCGATGCCATGGATGCCTACGTTGAAAAGATTACCAATTTCATGATGGATAGCATCCCTGAGCGGGAAGTGGTGCTTTCTGTCACCTCCCCGGGATTTACCGGAAGCGGCTCTGTTAACACGGGTTTCGTGCGGGTGACCTTGATTCCGCCCGGCGAACGGGAGCGCTCGCAGAGTGAAATCGTGCAGATGGTAAATCGAAACATGAGCAAATTCAGCGAAGGAAAGGCATTTGCTATAGAAGAGCCAACGGTATCAGCGAGCCGGTTTGGAGGGCTGCCGGTGCAGTTTGTGATTCAAAACAACAATTTTGAAAAAATCAGGGAAGTCTTACCGGCCTTTCTCGACTCGGTGGCGCAAAACCCCGTTTTCCAAGGCTTCGACAGCGACCTCAAGTTTAACAAACCTGAACTTCGCATCGAAATCAACCGCCTGAAAGCCAATGAGTTAGGCGTGAGTGTTGCCGATATTTCAGAGACGCTGCAATTGGCCCTTTCCAACCGCCGCCTCGGATATTTCATCAAAGACGGCAAGCAGTACCAGGTGATGGGCCAGGTCAGCCGCATCAACAGGGACGATCCTTCCGACCTGAAGAGTATTTACGTCCGCAATAACCGGAATGAAATTATCTCTCTCGATAACCTCGTAACCATCCGGGAAGAAACTGCACCGCCGGTCATCTATCACTTCAACCGATACAAAAGCGCCACTATCAGCGCCGGCCTTGCCGAAGGCTACACCATCGCTGACGGCATCGCCGAAATGGAACGAATCGCTTCAGGCCTTCTCGACGAAACCTGGAGTACGCAACTCGCCGGCAGTAGCCGTGACTATGCCGAGAGCAGCGGAAACACAAGTTTTGCTTTCATCCTCGCATTGGTACTGATTTTCCTTGTGCTGGCTGCGCAATTTGAGAGCTTCGTCGACCCGCTGGTGATCATGGTGACAGTGCCGTTGGCAATTGCCGGAGCCGTATTGTCGCTGTGGTTGTTCGGACATACACTGAACATTTTCTCTCAAATCGGGATGATTATGCTGGTTGGACTGGTAACCAAAAACGGTATCCTCATCGTTGAATTTGCCAACCAGAAACGGCGGGCGGGTATGCCCAAAATACAGGCCGTCATTGAAGCCTCCAGCGCCCGGATGCGTCCGATCGTGATGACGAGCCTGGCCATGTCGCTCGGCGCTTTACCGATTGCACTTTCGTTGGGAGCCGCAGCAACAAGCCGCATTCCTTTAGGAGTAGTCATCGTTGGCGGAATTATGTTTTCGCTGGTGCTGACCTTGTTCGTGATCCCGGCCATTTACTCGTACTTCTCACGCAGGAAGGACAAGGCGAGTTTTGAGGAGTTGGTGGGGGAAGATAAACGAGAGGTAGAGGAAAGCATTTTATAAATTAACTTGGGTTCTCTTTCACAGAATTAGTAAATTTGTAAAAAACGAAATGCCTGCAAGAGACCTGTTTCATGAAGCTTTTAGAGAAACATTGGAAAATGAAGGTTGGCGTGTGACTCACGACCCTTATGTTGTACCAATAGGGAAGAGGAAAATCTACATTGACCTTGCTGCCGAAGAAGAAGTGGTAATAGGCGCTGAAAAAAGCGGTGAATTAATTGCTGTTGAAATTAAAACTTTTGCCGGCTTTTCAGATGTTGAAGATTTTCACAGTGCATTGGGACAGTACCTGCTTTACAGTTTTGCGTTGTCAAAATACGAACCTGAGCGGCAAGTCTTTTTATCCATCCCGGAAGACACTTTTGAAGAATTTCTGGACGACTACTTCTTTTATGAAGCATTAGAATTTTTCAAAGTAAAATTCGTGGTGTTTAACCCACTTGAAAAAAAGATAATCCAATGGGAAACCTGGTAAAATACAAATCCATCGTCTCTGACTTAGTGAAGGAAATTGCCACTTATGGTTCTACGCCATTTGAGGATGTTGAAAATCAAATCATTATGGACGAAGAAAGAGGGCACTACCTTCTTTACAATAGTGGTTGGCACAATAACAAAAGGAATTACGGCTGTTACCTCCATATCGAAGTAAAGCCGGATGGGAAGGTATGGCTGCAACATGACGGGACCAACCTCAAGGTGGCGACGGAACTCGTCAAAAAAGGCATTCCAAAAGAGGATATTGTTTTCGGTTTTTATGCTCCGTATAAGCGGCAGATGTTGGAAAATGCTTTCGGATAAGGATGATGACCATGCTTCATATTTTGCCTCATGCACTTCACCTTCAAAATCATTGACAGCCCGTACAGCGCCATCATCCGGAGAGCAAAATACCGGGCACTGGCAGCTATCGTTTTCGTTTTTGTGTTTTCACAAATCTCATCTCGAACCATTACAGAAGACTTGCTCTGGCTGCTCATTCTGACAGTTCCATTCAGTTATGCCATTGAAAGAATCATCAGACCATATTCAGAAAAAAACCGAAAAACCAAGTCTATTGGCGAACTGGTCCTCCGTGAATCCTCGCTTGTCCTTTATGATAACAGCTTTTGGAAACAAACCATTGACCTTACTCAAGCCAGCGAGGTCTGCTTTGTTTATCAAGGATTTGACGGAGAAATAAACGAAGCGGGTAACAAACAATCAGGGCTGGGAAATTTTATCGAATTCAATTACCAACGGAAGACCTATCAGTATTCTATTTTTCTGGAAAGTATCGCTGCGAAGAATGCATTTTTTCTTGTTGAAAGATGGTTTCAAAAGAGAGGGCTATTGAGCCAGTCAAGTCAGAATTTGTGAACATCATACAAGAAGTTAAGTTCATTCTATACTGTTTCAGGGGTTTCATGTTGATTTCCTATCAAGAGCTGTATAAACGTACCGTAACCGTTTGAAAATCGATTTTCACCAGCCCACAAGCACTCTCTTTTTACAACATACTTTTTCAAGGCAAATCAGGATTATTAGATTTACATTTTAAAACAACCAAACTTCGATAATACGGCAATGACTGAAATAAAGATAGATACTGTCATCTTCGACCTCGGAGGCGTACTGATCGACTGGAACCCAAACTACGTCTTCGACCAAATTTTCGACAGCGAAGAGCGAAAGCGATACTTTTTTGAAAATATCTGCACTTCTGACTGGAACGAACAGCAGGATGCCGGGCGCTCTCTCCAGGAGGGAACGGAATTGCTCGTCGCCCAACACCCAGAATGGGAACATGAAATCAGAGCCTACTACGGCCGGTGGCGGGAAATGCTCGGGGGCCCCATTCACGACACGGTTGATATTTTAAAACAAATAAAAGAAGAAGACAAGTATCGTCTTTACGCATTGACCAACTGGTCAGCAGAGACATTTCCCATCGCTCAGGAGCTGTATGATTTTTTGAGCTGGTTCGAAGGCATTGTTGTCAGCGGCGTAGAAAGAACCAGAAAACCTTTTGCAGGATTTTATCAAATTCTGCTGGATCGTTATCAGGTCGCCCCGGATAAAGCCATTTTTATTGACGATAACTTTCGCAATGTAACAGCCGCAAGCTCATTGGGCATGGACGGAATTCATTTCCAGTCCCCCACTAAGCTGGAAAAAGAACTCAAAGCCAGGAATATTCTTTGATTTCATAGCCATGCCGCTAGGCGGCTTACAATTCACATATTGGAAAAATGCCGGTATACGCTGTCCGGGTGTTCGCTGAGTTTTCACCTGACATGACGTCCTGTAATGTAGTTTTTTATTATTCCGCAAACAATTATTCATCTCGATTGTCCTACCCTACTTGTAAGGAAATCTCTGCCAAAAGAACTGGCATATCTAACAATGCATGTTATTCCTGAAAACCGGGCAGACACTAACCCGTCTTTGACTTAAAGATGCACTAAGCACGTTACTTATAGCCGTTCCTCTGAAAGGAGGGGCGGCTTTTTTTATCTGGAGATGAACAAAAAAAGCTCATTGGCGAAGAGGCCAATGAGCTTGAGAAATCCTGTATAAAATCCCAAAGTTTTCACAGCTAAATATCGGAATTGAGTCGAGCGTGTTTTTCCGGAATAAAATTCTGAAGCAACGAGAAAAACTGCGGCAGTTACTGTTTTTTGGGATTAAATGAAAAACGTGGCTAGTTAAATTTCACCTTTCAAAACTACTGTTCACAGCAACAAATAAAGCTGATTTGAAAACATCCTGCGAGACAGATATTTCGATAAGTCAGTTTTCTAAATCTTAAACCAGAACTGATTTGCTTCAAATCACGTCTTCCCCTTCCTTTGTGAATGCTCGTAAACGCTGTACCTTTGCGCCCTTCTCTTGAAGCAATTTTTTTCAGTAAATCAGAATACTAATAAGCTAACGATGAATGATAAACGATGAACTATAAACCTTGCTGTTACCTATTTCCAGTTCATCATTCATTATTCATCGTTCATCGTTAAAAACATGAATTCCAAGAAAATTACCTCCGCACTCATCTCCGTTTTTCACAAAGAAGGACTCGAAGAAATCATCCTTGAACTGCACCGTCTCGGAGTTACGATTTACTCTACCGGTGGCACGCAGACCTATATTGAAAACCTCGGCGTACCCGTAAAAACGGTCGAAGACCTGACCAGCTACCCCTCCATCCTCGATGGCCGGGTAAAAACGCTGCACCCGAAAGTGTTCGGCGGTATCCTCGCCCGCCGGGAAGAGGAACACCGGGCGCAACTCATGCAGTATGGCATCCCCGAACTTGACGTCGTCATTGTTGACCTCTATCCTTTCGAAGAGACCGTCGCCAGCACGGATGATGAGGCAGCCATCATCGAAAAAATTGACATCGGCGGTATCTCACTCATCCGGGCAGCAGCGAAAAACTTCAAGGACGTGGCCGTCGTGCCGTCGAAGGAAGAGTATGCCATGTTTCTGAAACTCCTACAGGACAAGCAGGGCTTCACCGACCAGGAAGACCGCAAGGAACTTGCCCGGAGGGCTTTCAAAGTTTCATCCAATTACGACGTGGCCATTTTCAACTACTTCAACGAAGGCACTGCGGACCTGTCGTTCAAATTCAGCATTCACCGCTCCGACATCCTGCGCTATGGTGAAAACCCGCACCAAAACGGCGTTTTTTTCGGCGATTTCGATAAAATGTTCGTAAAACTGAACGGCAAGGCCATCTCCTACAACAACCTCGTGGATATCGACGCCGCCGTGCAGATTATGCGGGAATTCAAAGATGCAGACCCGACTTTTGCCATTTTGAAACACACCAACTCCTGCGGTCTGGCCACTCGCCCGACCATCCTCGAAGCCTGGCAGGCAGCGCTGGCTTGCGACAATGTTTCCGCCTTCGGCGGTATTTTTGTTTGCAACAAGTCGGTTGACCTAGCCACAGCGAAGGAGATCGATGAATTGTTCTACGAAGTACTCATCGCCCCTGATTTCAACAGCGACGCACTGGAACTTTTGAGCAAAAAGAAAAACCGCATTCTGCTGAAAATCAAGGATTTCTTCGTTCGTCCACGCTCCTTCCGCAGTCTGTTGAACGGCGTGGTAGAGCAGGACACCGACCTGAAAATCGAAACAAAAGCCGACCTGAAAGTCGCCACGAAAGCAACTCCTTCCGATAGTGAAATCAAAGACCTGCTCTTCGCTAACATCGCCGTGAAGCACTTGAAATCAAACGGCATTGCTTTGGTGAAAAACCAGCAGCTCATCGGCATGGGCTGCGGTCAGCCTTCACGGGTGGATGCTCTCAAACAGGCCATCAATAAAGCAAAGGCTTTCGGCTTCGACCTGAAAGGCGCCGTCATGGCTTCCGATGCGTTTTTCCCTTTCCCTGACTGCGTTGAAATTGCTGACAATGAAGGAATTACCGCAGTAACTCAACCTGGCGGCTCCATCAAAGACCAGGAAAGCATCGACTACTGCGACGCCCACGGCATGAGCATGGTGATGACGGGAACGAGGCATTTCAGGCACTGACAAAGGGTGAGAAAGTGAGAGTGTGAGAGGAGTGAGAGATGTTGGCGGTGTGCGGGGATTGGGGTATTTTTGTAAAAACAATTTGACATGGATATTCAATTGGCTAAAAGATTAATCGCAGAGCAGATTTTTAAAATCAATGAAGAATGGATACTCAAGGCCATTCTCAAGCTCATTGGTATCGATGAAAAAGCCGCTGACAGTGAATTTGTGAAACAATATGAGGCAAAGCTGAAGCCGATGACCAAAGAAGAATTGATTCAACATGCATTGGAAGCGGAAGAAGATTTTAAAAATGGCCACTACATGGAGATTGAAGACTATCTGGATATGATTGAAAAAGAAGAAAAATGAAAGTCATCATATCCCGGAAGGCTCAATCCAATTTGTCTGAAATTGTCGAATACCACCGTCAAAAAGGCTATTTGAAGTTCGGCAGAAAAATCAGGGCCAGGATCATTTCGAAGATCATGAAACTAAAAGATTTTCCGAAAATCGGTCAGGAAGAGGAAAATCTGAAGGAATTGAACCTTGGCCACAGATACTTGATAGAGAGCAATTACAAAATCTTGTACCGAATCATCGATGACAAAGTCTTTGTGACACATATTTTCGATACCAGGCAAGATCCTGAGAAAATGTGAAACACTAAAGTTGATTTTCCGAAAAATACAAACGGGGCTGAAACGCCCCGTTTTCATTTAAAAATCATGACCATCTACGACACATACGAACCCGTCATCGGCCTGGAAATCCACCTCCAACTGGCCACGCAGAGCAAAGCCTTCTGTGCCGACAATGCCAGCTTCGGCGGCGACCCGAACACCCATGTCAGCGCCATTTCGCTGGGACATCCCGGCACGCTGCCACGTTTGAACAAAAAACAGGTAGAGTACGCCGTGCGGCTGGGGCTGGCACTGGGCAGTAAAATCAACCTGCGCAACTGTTTCGACCGCAAAAATTACTTCTACACCGACCTGCCCAAGGGCTACCAGATCACGCAGGACAAACTCCCTGTGTGCATCGGCGGCTCGATGGAGTTGCAGATGGACGGCTACCACCGCACCGTGCGCATCCACCACATCCACATGGAGGAAGACGCCGGCAAGTCCATTCACGACCTCGATCCCCGCAACTCGCTGATTGACCTCAATCGGGCCGGCGTTCCCCTGCTCGAAATCGTCAGCGAACCCGATCTGCGCTCCGGCGAGGAGGTAGACGCTTTCATGACCGCCATGCGCCAACTGGCCCGCTACCTCGGAATCTCCGACGGCAACATGCAGGAAGGCTCCATGCGCTGCGACGTGAACGTTTCCGTTCGGAAAAAAGGCGACACCGCCTTCGGCGAACGCTGCGAGATCAAAAACGTGAATTCGATGAAATTCGCCCGCCAGGCCATCGAGTTCGAGGTGAAACGCCAGGTGGACCTGCTCGAAAGCGGCGGAGAAGTGACCCGTGAAACGCTGAATTTCAACCCAACAACCGGCGTTACCACGCCCATGCGGGACAAGGAAAGCGCCCACGACTACCGCTACTTCCCCGACCCCGACCTGCCGCCGGTGGTACTGGCGCAGCAGTGGGTGGACGAAGTGCAAGCGCAACTACCGCCGCTGCCGAAGGAGCTTTTTGAAAAATTCATCACTGAATTCGAGCTGCCGGAATACGACGCCACGCTGCTCACGGCAGAGAAGGAAACGGCACTGTTTTTCCTCGATTTGACGCAAAAAACGCCGCACTACAAAGCCGCCTCCAACCTCATCATCAACAAAATCAATCCCTGGCTTTCGGAGACGAGCGCCGCACTTGAAGATTTCCCGGTGTCGTTCGAACACCTCGCCGGTTTCATCCAACTCATCGAAGACGGCCAGGTGAGCGCCTCGATGGCCTACCAGCGGCTGTTTGGTGAAATGGTGGAAAAGCCAACCGCTCCGCCCCTCGAACTAGCCAAGTCGTTGAATTTGATTCAAACTTCTGACACGGATTTTCTGGAAAAAATCGTGGACGAGGTGCTGGCCGCCAACCCGGATAAAGTCGCCGAATACCGCAAGGGCAAAAAAGGCCTGATCGGTTTTTTCATGGGTGAGGTAATGCGAGCATCGAAAGGGAAAGCGGAACCGAAAACGACGAATGCGCTGATTGCGAAGAAGTTAGCTTAAATCATGCTTAAACAAATCACCAGTCTTCAAAATCCTTTCATCAAAAACATCGCCCTGCTCGGCGCAAAAGCACGGGAGCGGAAGGTGCAGGGATTGTTCGTTGCCGAAGGCCTTCGGGAAGTCGAACTGGCATTGCGAAACGGCTTCGAAGCAGAAGCGCTGCTGTTCGACGAGGTTGTAACACCGTTTCCCACCGTTGAAATTTTGTTGAAAAATGCCGTGAAACAGCCGGGCGAGGTCATCGCCGTCAGCACCCCGGTTTTTGAAAAAATCGCCTACCGCACGGGCGTACCCAACGTGGTGGCTGTTTTTAAAATGAAAACCTGGAGCATCGATGAGTTGCACCTGTCAGAAACACCACTGCTGCTCGTGATGGAAAGCGTTGAGAAGCCTGGCAACCTTGGCGCAATGCTCCGCACAGCGGATGCCGCCGGAGTGGATGCGGTTTTGGTTTGCGATCCGCACACCGACGTTTTCAATCCGAACGCCATCCGGGCGAGCCTGGGAGCGATTTTTACCGTGCCGGTCGTGGCACTTTCCTCAGAGGAGGCGGTCAGTTTTTTCAAAAAACAAGGCATCCAAATCTTCGCCACCTGGCTGGAAGCAGCAAAACCGCTGTTCGAATGCGACCTGACCCAACCACTGGCATTCGTACTGGGCGCCGAAGCAACGGGCATTTCAAAATTCTGGGTGGAGGAGTCGGACGAGCGGGTCATCATTCCCATGGCCGGGCAGGTCGATTCGCTGAATGTTTCTGCCTCGGCGGCAATTGTCCTGTTCGAAGCAGTGCGGCAGCGAAAGTGAAACCAAATCAAATATCTATTTATGCCCGTCAATCATCTACAGATTCTCACGGCTCGCATATCCAAGTTTTAAATCAGATTAAAACATCTGAAATTAGGGGCATAATTATCGTTTTTCTGTATTTCTTAGCGAATGAATGTAAATGGAGGACGCTGAAAGCAGCGCCCTCCATTTTTTTGTAAATTGGTGAAATCAAAGATTCACGTTAGTAATTGGTAAATTTGTGACTTAGTTTGTCCTTAATCCCAATTCATCAATTTACTAATTTACCATTTCACAATGTTCACAGGAATCATCGAAACCTCAGGCCAGGTAAAGGCCCTCCGCCGGGAGGGAAGTAACGTCCACTTCACAATTGCCTCACCCATTTCCCAGGAATTAAAAATTGATCAAAGCGTCGCCCACAACGGGGTTTGCCTGACTGTTGTCGCACTTGGTGAAGGTGCCCACACTGTCACTGCTATTGACGAAACGCTGCAACGCAGCAATCTTGGCAGCCTCCGGGAAGGCGATCTGATCAACCTCGAAAGAGCCATGCAGGCCAATGCCCGCCTCGACGGCCACATGGTACAGGGACACGTCGATGCCACCGGCGTTTGTACCGGTGTGGAAACACTCGACGGCAGCTGGGTGTACCATTTTGAATATCCGTTTCAACCGGAATATTTACTGGTGGATAAAGGCTCAATCACTGTCAACGGCGTGAGTTTAACCGTCGTAAAACCACAGGAAAGCGAAGCTGATACTGCGAAATTCTCCGTCGCTATTATTCCCTACACCTGGGAACATACCAATTTTAAAAGCTTAAAACCCGGTGACCGGGTCAATCTCGAATTTGATGTGATCGGGAAATATGTGGCGAAGTACCTGGCGCTGTACGCCGGAAAATAGTCAGTTTTTTTCAAGAATATGTTTCGGTGGTGAAAGAAAGAAGCTCACCATCCCCACGATGCTTCCGGAAGGCTGGAGGTCGTAGGTGCGTTTTTCCGGCAGATCTCTTGCCTCCGAATTGAGGTTGAATGCATACCCGCCTTTCACTTGCAGCCAGGTCCAGCCAGTCAACTGTTGGTAAAACATGGCAACCAGGTCGAGCGAAGAGCGGTGATAGTGGTAGGGTGCCTTTTCCAATTGGTTGTTGTGAAAAGGATTCATGACCGGCTCTTTTACAGCCAGTGCATAATTTTGACTGGAAAATTCTGTGCCGATCATCGCAATTCTTCGCTCGTCAAAATTATAGCGAACTTTCAAGCTGCTGGGTATTGCTGTTTCGACCCCCCAATGCCTGTTGAAGGTATGATTGTAAAATCCGAACGGCACAACATTCGTGTTTCTGAACCCCTTGCTGACGAGTAACCCAACACCGTATTCCAAATTCTCACTTTTTTTCACGCCAAAAATGCCGGCAGCCCGATACACCGCATAGCGATTGTCAAAACTGACGAAAGTTTTGTAATCACCCTGCCAATTGACACTGAGACGGAAGGAGGTGTAAAACTTGTGGTTAATTGGAGAAATAAGGTAAGCTGCCATGCCTGTATTTTTAAGGTCAGCCTCGTTCAAGCGCTTGAATAAAGGGTAATTTTCGGGGTTGATTTTCAGAAAATGATAACGCTCTATCGTATACTCAAAGCCAAGCAGGACTTTGGCTTTGTTTGAGTTGTAAAGCGGCACTTTCAGCTTAGAATCAAAGCGCTCATTCCGCTGTACTTTGCTTGGCTTTTCTGCATCGTTGGCCCGCATTTTATAATCTGGATTCAAGGAATAGGTAAACGACGCCCCTTTACCGGGTGAACGGTTGGCAACTCCCGGCTGACACAAAAAAGGTGAGCTCTCCGTGGCCATATTGTTGACATTCACCTGGGCATCAAGATGAATAATCATAAAAAGCAGCAATGCAAGTACGAGCGTTTTTATCATAAAATTAAAGCTGATGAAGCAAAACTGGCTTTCTGCAAAAAACAAAGCCGCAGAATTGCGGCGAACAAAATTACTCACACTGACGAATATCCGGTGGAAAATTTTGCTCATTCGGCCCACAGGCGTCAATAATAAAGATTAATGATAAAAACGCTAACGAGAACTATGCCGTAAATGTTCGGTGAATGCCTCCGGGGAGAGCTGTCCCATGGAAAACAGGCAGGTTGCAGCACTGCACGTGTGTTGAAAAATTAAAGGGCGGGGCCAGGAGTTTCACCAGCCGCCAGGATACATTAACTTTTTTATAGATTCTCTGATAGTTTCAATGACTGGAGCCGTTGGAGGAAGCACGCTCGGTACATTTTTCTTTTATCAGGGCAAGAAGTTCAAGGTGGGAATGCAGCAGTTGTTCGGTTACACCATAAAGTTGTTCAAACTGATCAGTCAGAAATTGCATTTCTTCCGGAAGATCTCCTGCATTTTTCACTCTCAGTCGGAAGAGACATTGCAGACCCTTAATGGCTTGTTGAAAATCCTCCGCTTCTTTGGAAAAATGACCTACGGCATTCAACCCGGAAAAGCTTGAACCATTTTGGTGACGATGCAGGGCATTAGAGTAAGAATCGTCTTCTTTCAGATTGGTATGCGTCAAATCGAATACGGAAATATTGAACAAGTGAGCAAATTTGACAAGGTTACAAATTTTAGGCTCAGCCGTTCCATTTTCGTAAGAGGCAATGTTTCCACGGTTAAGGCCAATTTTTTCAGCCAAATCTTCCTGGCTCCACTTCATTCGCTTGCGCAATGCCCGTAGATTTTCTGCCAGACAAAAACCTGTGTTACTATTTAAAATATCCATCATAAAAGATATCCTGCTGTTTTTTAACAAAGTTCGAAAGTTTTGAAGCGTTTGTAGATAAAACTTACAAACTGCACCTCAAAGACACCAATTTCAACGTTTGATTGTAAACACAGTTTTCGTTGCAAAAGTTTAGCCAAGCTTAATTAGTGTTAATAAAGCTTTAAAAGTGTTAAGATTCGGTCTAAATAGAAAAAAACGTTTGCAAAGGAACTTTTGAGATGCTATTTTTGTAAAAAATAATAACAATCCATATTTTCACTTTAAAAATCACCCGCATGGATTACAATATAAATTTCCAATTAGAAAAAGTCAGCTCTTCTTTGAGGGCTTTTTCACTCAAACTGACTGGTAACGAGTCGGACGCAAACGACCTTTATCAGGACACCGCTTTCAGAATCATTTCCAACGCCGATAAATACCAGCCAAATACCAATTTCAAGGCTTGGGCTGTAACTATCATGCGTAATATTTTTATCAATAACTACCGCAAAAAAATACGCCGGGGAACGATTCTCGACCAAACGCCTAACAACTACTACATCAACTCCGGAGGTCAGCTCATCGAAAACGATGGTGAAACACGTATGGCTTACAAAGAGTTGTTGAGAATGGTGAGTGCACTACCGGAAGATTTCAAGCGCCCGTTCTGGATGGCCTACAAAGGCTACAAGTACGATGAAATCGCTGAAAAACTGGACGCTCCTCTCGGAACAATCAAGAGCCGTATTTTCTTTGCCCGTCGCAAGCTTCAGAAGATGTATGAAGAAGCAGAAAGGGTAAGGGCATAGTAAGTGCATAAAATCTTAAGTTTTATTCTGAATGCCCTGGAACTTTTCCCGGGCATTTGCATTTTAGAGAAGCCAAACACCTCGGACTTGTACACCGCAAGCCCGGGGTGTTGTTTTTTAACAAAATCATCCGGTTTTATCATGAAAAATCTTGCTTCCGAGCGGTTTTTAATTCCCATCGCATTTGCTATTATTTATATCGTATGGGGTTCCACCTATCTTGCCAACTGGTACGCTATCCGTGACATCCCGGTTTTCCTGATGTGCGGCTCCCGCTTTCTCGTTGCGGGCGTGCTGCTGTTCGGCTTAAGTTTTTTGCTCGGCGCCAAACGTCCAACTCGGGAGCATTGGAAAAACACAGCCCTGTTGGGCGTCTTCTTTTTCCTGATCGGTAATGGCGGTGCTGTTTGGGCGCTTCAATTCATCGACTCCGGCATCGAGGCGCTCATCATTGCGGCGCAACCATTGGTCATCGTCCTGATGATGTGGAGCATGAACGGCACCCGCCCGGTGGGTAAGACGCTGTTTGGCATTGGTCTTGGTGTCGCCGGCATGGCCATGCTTGTTACGCAGGACAAGTTCATGTCGGATGGTCAGATTTTGATCGGAATAGCCGTCGTACTACTTTGTGTTCTATCATGGGGTTATGCTTCGGTCAAAATTTCTAAAATTGCACTGCCAGAATCGAAAGCTCTGGGCGCAGGTATGCAAATGATACTGGGAGGTGCGATGCTATTTGCCGTTGGCATTTTCGCCGGGGAACTTCCAGCCTTCGATTGGGGCAAAATAACTGAACGAGGCGCCTGGTCGTGGCTGTACCTCGTCGTGTTCGGGTCGGTCGTAGCCTTTTCCGCCTTCAATTATTTGTTGTTAAAAGTTTCACCCGACAAAGTTTCCACCAACACCTACGTGAACCCGGTCATCGCTCTGCTGCTCGGTTGGGGGCTGAACGGCGAGGCACTCACGCAGCAATCCCTGCTGGCGGCTGCGCTGTTGCTCGTTGGGGTTGTGCTAATCAATACCCGGCGGGACATGTTGAAGAAACTGAAAATCAGAAAACCACATCCAGCGGCCCCTTTCATAGAGGAAGAAGGCGGCATCAAAGAAGTTGACATCCAGCTCGGTAAACCTGAATCTGGCTCCATCGCACGCATCTGGCAGGGTAAAACAGCAGCCAGCAAAGCCAAAGAATATATTGAAATGGCCAAACAGGTTTGTGTGAAAAATGCTGTTGCTACGCCCGGCAATCTGGGGGTGACCGTGCTGCACCGGACAGAGGGCGATGTCACTCACCATACTTTTATTTCTTACTGGAAAGACCTGGAGGCTGTAAAACTGTATGCCGGTGAAGATTACCGGAAGCCAAGAATTTTTCTGAAAGAGCAAGGCCTCCTGCTGGAATCGGAAGGAGCTGTTGAGCACAGGACGGTGTGAAAAAATTGGGGTAGATACTGAATTCATCTGCCCCAATTTTATTTTTTATCAAAACAACCTACGGCTGAAAAATCCTCTGTCTGAAATGCGCCGTGAGCACCCTGCCATCCACCGGAATAGAAATCTGAAAAGACCGGTATTGATCCAAACGAGGAAAAACGACTTTGCCTCCTGCTTTATAACCCTTAGCCAGTGTTGTTTTGCGCAGCGAAGCATCTTCCCAGAACGCCATGTCGGGCGGTAAAAAAGCCACAGGCACCGGAGGCGCCACGTTGGTGCCGACGTAGGTTACACTTGTAAAATTGTTATTGCCATTGTCGTTGTTATTACTGTTGTCGCCATCGCTGGTTGCGGCCACAGCTACCACTGTCGCAACTGCTGCGACGCCCGCAGCCACTGCCAAATTTTTTGAATTAGCTTCCCTTCGGCTGGCTTCTACCTTTTTACCAAGGATTTCAAATTCAGGATCGAACGCAGGAATTGGCGAATCATCATCACTTTGTTGCAGGTAAATTTCTTCCGGTGAAACAAGCACTTCCCGGCTGCTCCAGTTAGTCACTTCCACATCGAAAACCAGGTGCTTTTTGGTGTAGGTGTCAAAAAAAATCTCCGCTTCGATGCTGTCCGATTTCAGGCGAACCACTTGCCGTCCATAATTCCATCTGATATTTTCGGAATCTTCCACTTCCATTTGAACAATCGTACGAGGCGTAAAACAAGATGTCAGGGAAGCGACCAGGACGGACATCAGAAGCGTAAAAGTGTATGCAGGTGTTTTCATGAAAAAGATTTTGAGTTGATTGAATACCCAAAAATAGCAGCGGCAATGTGCAGACTCAATCTTTTCCCGTTTAAAGAAAGGTTAAACCCCGGTTTTCAACAAAAGTGCACGGCGCTAAAATGTTAAAACCGGTCGTGACTCTCGTCAAGCCGGTTTTAACAATTAGGATTTATTCTTTTAAAGTACTGATTATCAATTATTTAAAAAGTTAAGACAGTCCAATAATCCTCCGATTTAACTCCTCGTCAGCACCGCCGCCTGCAAAATCGTCGAACGCCTTCTCCGTCACCTCGATAATGTGATTTTTGATAAACGGAGCCCCTTCACGTGCACCCTGCTCCGGTGATTTGATGCAGCATTCCCATTCCAGCACCGCCCAGCCGTCGTAGTCGTACTGCGAAAGTTTGCTGAAAATGGACTTGAAATCCACCTGCCCATCGCCCAGCGAACGGAAACGACCCGGCCGGTCCACCCAACTTTGGTAGCCGCCGTACACACCGCTGCGGCCCGTCGGGTTGAACTCGGCGTCCTTGACGTGGAACATTTTGATGAATTCGTAATAAATATCGATGTACTCAAGGTAGTCCAGTTGCTGAAGCACGAAGTGGCTGGGGTCGTAGAGTATGTTCACCCGATCGTGGTTACCGGTAGCTTCGAGAAAGCGCTCGAACGTCACGCCGTCGTGCAGGTCTTCGCCGGGATGAATTTCGTAGCAGAGGTCTACGCCGACATCGTCAAAAGCATCCAGAATCGGCATCCAGCGCTTGGCAAGTTCCCGGAAGCCAGTTTCAACCAAACCCTGCGGACGCTGCGGCCAGGGATAAACCGTATGCCACAGCAATGCCCCGCTGAACGTGACATGCACATCGATGCCGAGGTTGCGGCTGGCCTGAGCTGCCCATTTCAGCTGCTGTACGGCCCACTCGGTGCGAGCCTTGGGATTGTTGCGGTGTTGCTCCGGTGCGAACACGTCAAAGCCAATGTCGTAAGCAGGATGCACGGCGACCAACTGGCCTTGAAGGTGCGTGGAAAGCTCCGTGATTTGCACACCACAGGCTTCGACTTTGCCTTTCAGTTCGTCGCAGTAGGTTTTACTTTCGGCAGCTTTTTGCAAATCGATGCAGCGACTGTCCCAGGTTGGGATTTGTACGCCGATGTAGCCGAGGCTGGCTGCCCAGCGGCAGATGTTTTCCAGCGTGTCAAACGGAGCTTTATCGCCCATGAATTGCGCCAGGAAGATGGCAGGACCTTTGATGGTTTTCATATTACTTGAATGTTTTGATTATTGGATAGCAGAATTTCTCAATGGTTTTGAGATGGGCCAAGTTAGGGATTTTTTTACGGCGTTAGCCCTGCTTGCAGGATGCCATTTGTCAAATATTATTTCAGCAACGAAGGAGCCATTTATTTCCGTCCCGGAAGAAACGATATTTACACCAAAAAATAACACCCCTGCAACTTTCCCGAAGGCTCTGTAATTTTGCTGCCTAATTTTTGAAAATAAACAATATGAAATACCTCCTCACTTTTTTATCAGTCCTGCCGGGCTGGCTGCTTTTTTCACAAAGCCCGGATAACCTCATCCCCCGTGAACTGCTTTTTCGTGAAAAGGACAAGTTCAAAGTCACACTCTCGATGGACGGGGAAAATGTTTTTTACCAAAAAAAAGCCAATGGCTCGGACAGCACGCTCTACTATGTACCGGTAAAATCTCCTCACATCGAAAAAGAACAGCGTTTCAAAGGCGCCCTGGTGGACTGGACGCCGGCCTATGACGATGGGCTGGTAGCAGTCGTCCGGCAAGACACCAATCTGCACATATACAGCTCAGCGCTGAATTCTCCTTCACTTCGAAAACTGGAAGTGCCTCCGTTTAAAAAGGTGCGGTTTTTACACCTGAGCCCGCTTTTTCCTAACAAAGTTGTGGTCGATCTGGAAGCAAAAGCGCAAGGCCAAAGCGGAGTTTATTTGCTGGATTTGATTAACAGCAACATGAAATGGCTGGGAACGATGGACGGTTTCGAGCAACTTTATTTTGACAATTTTTTTGGAATGGTAGCAGGCCTGCGGCCTAACGAGCAGGAAGGTAATACGATATTGCGCAAGCACGAAGGCCAGTGGATTGAGGTTTTCAACTACCCTAACAGCCCGGAAATGTTCATCGGCGGCCATTCGAAAATTATCTCCGTCAGCACGGACGGCAAGACCATCTACGCTACCGATAACACGGACAAGGATAAAACCACCCTGGTCAGCATCGATGTAGCGACAGGCAACGTAACCGAAATTGCCAGCGACCCAAATGCTGATATTTTACCCTACGGCGCTTCCATCGATCCGGAAGGTAACCCTACCTCGGTAGTTTCGCTTTGGGCTGACGCCAAGCGCATATTCATTGACGAGAGTGTACGCCAGGATTTCGATTTTTTAAACAAGGAGCTTGGCGGCGCTGTGAGTTTTGCAGGAGCCAGCAGGAATGACAGCACCTGGCTCGTAAGGAAATTGAGCGGTGGCCCGGTCGTGTACTACCACTACAACCGGCCGGCGAAAAAACTGACCGAATTATTCAATGATTATACCCACCTCGACGGATACGAACTGGCAACTCGCAGAGCTTACACCGTGCCCACCCGTGATGGTGTTCAATTACCCGTTCACGTGTACGTCCCGCCGGGAATGGCAAAACCCGACGGCTCGCCGAAAGCACCGCTGCCGACCATCATCTACATCCACGGCGGACCGTGGGCCGGAGTGACACACTGGAACAGCTGGTTTCACAATAGAAACTTTCAACTGTTGGCTAACCGGGGCTACATCGTCATCAACATGGAATTCAGGGGCACGACCGGATTGGGTAAAAAAATTACGGAGGCCGGTAATCTGCAATGGGGCGAAGCCATGCATTACGATATTGTGGACGTGGTCACTTGGGCCATTCGCTCCGGTATTTCAAACCGGAAAAAAGTGGGCATCTGGGGCTGGTCGTACGGCGGCTACGCTGTAAACTATGCCCTCGGCGCTGCTCCGGATCTTTTCGCCTGCGGTGTTTCGATGTACGGTATCTCTGATTTGGAGGCATTTTGCAAACTTCCTTTCGCTGATAATGAAACCTGGAGAACCCGGGTTGGAGATGTAAATACCGAGGCCGGTGCAGCTTTATTGAAACAGCATTCGCCCATGTCCTACGTGAAAGACATCATCAGTCCAATACTTCTGACTACCGGCAGCCTTGACGAGCGGGTGCCGCAAAGCCAGTCAGATACTTTTGCAGACGCCCTTCAAAAAGCAGGTAAGGAGGTGGTCTATTTTTATTACCCCGAAGAAGTACACGACTACCGGCTTCCGGAAAGTTGGGTATCCTTCTGGGCAATCGCCGAACATTTTTTACATAAAAACCTTGGAGGTCGCAGGGAATCCCGTGGCGTGGACATCGAACTCGGCAACATGGAAATCATGTACGGCGCCGACTACATCGAAGGGATTGATTGAATCAATGAGTGAATGAGTGAATGAGTGAATGAGCGAAAAATTCAATCATTCCCTCATTCTCTCATTCACTCATTGTAATTCCCTATCTTGGCCGCTTCAGAGCAAAACTCCTCATGGGAAAACCTCTTTTTAAAATTCGGGAAAATGGCAAGTACGGCTTCATGGACGCCATTGGCGATGTGGTGATTGAACCACAGTACGTCATGGCTGAGGATTTTTATAATGGCTTTTCCCGGGTACGGCTGAACGACAGAATGGTGCCGCTCGACTCACAGGGCCGGTTGCTGATGCGCCAGCTTTTCAACTACGTTGGCCTGTTCGAAGAGCATCTCGCCAAAGTAAAACTGGTACAAAAGTGGGGTTACATCGACGAGCGGGGCAGGCTGGCCATTCCCGTCCAATTCACTGATGCAGGTTATTTCAGCAATGGACTTGCGCCGGCGGCAATTTCCGGAAAATACGGTTTCATCAATCCTGACGGCGAGTTTTTCATCGAGCCACGATTCGACTGGGCAGGTGAGTTTCGAAATGGTCTGGCACCGGCTACCAAAAACGAGGTGTCAGGTTATATTGACCTTAGCGGTGAGTTTGTCATCCCTCCGTTGTTCGACGAGTGTATGGCGTTTCAGGAGGAGGTTGCTGTTGTGGTACGCCAGGATCGCTGGGGGTTGATTAATAAAAATGGGAAACTGCTGTTGCGCCCCCAATTCGACCTGTTGGACAACTACGCCAACGGCGAGTTTTTCGACGGCATGGCTGTGGTGGTTGTAAACGACCATTACGGTTTTATCAATAAAAAAGGAGAAGTCGTGATACCGCCGCAATTCGATTTTGCCGGAGATTTCGGCGAGGGTTTGGCCCTGGTGGAGGTCAATGGTCGGTTCGGCTACATCGATAAAAAAGGAAATATTGCCATCGAGCCACAATATGAAGATGCCGGGGTTTTCTCCGACGGGCTGGCCCAGGTAAAAACTGGTAATTTCTGGGGTTTCATGGATACGGAAGGGAAGATTGCAATTCCACCGATTTTCGATGCCGTGCTGCCTTTTCGGGATGGCCTTGCATGGGTGAGTCAGCAGGACCGCTGGGCATACGTCAATCGCTGGGGAGACGTGGTTTGGAGGGAACAGTTTTAACGAAGAATTATGAATGATGAACGATGAACTTGCGTCGATGCAAATGTTCATCATTCATAGTTTATCGTTATCTACCTCATTTTCGGCCTGCGGCGCTTTCCGCCGGGCTTCATAGGCATTCCGCCTTTCGGCATCATTCCCATTCTTTGAGCCGCTTTCATTTGTCCCTGCTGACCGGCTGCCATTTCAAATTGTTTGACCTGGTCCTTCAACGCCTGTTCGGTAACGTTCAACTCCTTGATGTTTTTGACGTACATTTTGACCAGATTCCAGCGCTGGCGCTGAGCGGCGATGCCGGCGAGCTGAAGCTGTACGGCAGCTTTTTCATTGTCGCTTGGGAGCTTGAGTGACTGAGCTTTTTGCAACCACTGCTCTGCCTCTTCGATATTGTTCAATCCCTGGGCAATGGTACCTTTCATCAGAAAGTAGTAGGCACGATTGGTGACGTAGAGCCACTTGGGGTTGAGCGTCATGTTCAACCGTTTCTCTGCCCCGAGAAAATTGGTGCCATCTTGCATGATCATAGCAGCCGATTGCACGGTGCCGAGCAGGACATAGCCCACCAAAAGTATCAGCCCCGTCAGCAAAAAGGGGAATGCATACCAGAAACCAAGGAAAATTGCCATCAGCGTTCCGCCAACGAGCAGCACGCCAATCAAAGCAAAACGCAGGTAAATATTGATCGTGAACATACTTTTTTCTATTTTATTGAAAAGGGCTGCAAAGGTAAAAAAGTTTGCAGGTTTCAGGATTCAGACAGTTTTTCGCAGTTTTTGTTTTGAATAATAATTTTGTTAAAATGTATTGAATCAAAGCCTGCTAACCTGTTGATTGTCAGATTTTTAATAAAACGACAATTCTACAAATTTATCCAACTCGTTCATTTTCAGCATATTCTGATCTGAACATTTTTTTTTACCATCACCTTATTGAATCGGAAATGGAAATATTCTTTTCCGTGAACCATTGTTAAATCAGGTAAAAATCTATAGAACTATGATACCTCCAAATTCTTCAAATCAACCTAACCAGGACAAGGGAAACCTCTCGCAGACACCTGCCGGAAACCCTGTCCCCCCATACAAATCCCAACCAAAGAAATCCTCCAACCCTTTCATTCCGGTTATGGTTGTTGTTGGCTTGTTAATGTTGGCAGCCGTGGGTTGGCTGACTTACAATAGTATCAGCACCACCCGCTCGCTTGAACAAAAAGTTGCTGAACTGGAAGAAGCTGAAAAATTAAGACTGGAACTGGAAAATCAGTACAACCAGGCTATCGCTGAACTGGAAAGCCTCAAAGGTGAAAACGAGCAAATCAATGCCCTCATCGATCAGCAAAAAGCAGAATTGGCTTCCCAGAAAAATCAGATTGACGGACTGCTGCGTGACAAGCGCAAATTCGACGCCGCCAGGGCAGAAATTCAAAATCTGAAATCCAAAGTCGCAAACTACATTGCCGAGATCGAACAGCTCAGAGCCGAACAGGAGCAGTTGGCCATGGAAAACACCATGCTCAAAGATGAAAAAGAAAACCTCTCTGCAACACTCCAGGAAAAATCACAGGAGAATGAGGAGCTTTCTGCCGTCAAAGCCCAACTCGTAAACGAAAAGGAAACACTGAGCAAAGCCGTGCAGGTAGGTTCCGTCGTAAAAGTGAAAAACATTGAAGTGACAGGAATGAAAGTACGCAAAAGCGGAAAAACTGCCGAAAAGAGCAACGCCAAACGGGTTGACCAACTGAAGGTTTGTTTCACCACAGTTGCCAACGACGTGGTAAAACCCGGCACCGAGCAGTTTTTCATCCGCATCGTCAGCCCGAAAGGTGAAACGCTGGCCATCGACGACCTCGGCAGCGGCGCTATCGTAAACAGCAAAACCGGCGAGGAAGTCCGTTACACGCAGGTAAAAGAATACGACTACGTAAACGACGAGACGCAACTCTGCTTCGTTTGGGCGCCAAGCGTAGCATTTCAAAGCGGAGAGTACGAGGTAGAAATTTACAACAAAGGCTACCTCGCAGGCAGCGGAAATTTCGAATTGAAATAATTCAGGCGTTTTCAAACGCAAAAACGCACAAATAATATCTCCAATCGTAAGCGAAGTTTAAGCCGGACCTTCCCGAAAGGTCCGGCTTTCCCTTTTAAGGCAGTATGATCATTTTTTCTGTGAGTACAATCACCTGATTTTCAGCTTCAAAAACAAACCGACAGAAGGCCATACCAGCAGTGAGCGACTCTTTTTTTTGCCATAAAAAACGGTGCTCACCAACGAGTTGGACGCCAAGGTCAAGTTCTTCCAGCTTTTTTCCTGTTAAGTCAAAAACCTCCAGTTTCACCCGGCTTGGTTTGCTCGTGGTGTAGGTGAAAGTCGTACCCTCCCGCATGGGGTTCGGCGAAATTTCCTTCAATTCAAAATCTTCATTTTTCAAAACCTCATCCGCCGCTACCACGCATGTTTCACTAAAATCACTGCAAAACGTGCGCTCCGGCAGCGTGCAATCCAGCACGTAAGGGTTTGGCGTTGCCTGGTACTGGGCGATTTGCCAGGTGCGCTGCCACTCCAGGTCGTCCACCGGATCGAGGAAATGCCAGGCGCAGAGCGTCTGGCGCTGCGTTTCAAAAAAAGTTGAATTCGCCATGTCGGCCTGTGCCTTGTACATGGTGTAGAAGTAAAACATGGCACGGGCGACGTTGCCTTTGTGGTCTTCCCGTGGCTCGAAAAGCTGGCCTTTGCGCTCGCTGTACAGGTCGATGTTCGTGGCGGGGATGTTGCCGGTTTTTTGATTCAGGTAATACCATTCTTCCGTTTCGTTATCGGGGATTTCGGCAAAAGGCGAATTAGCTCTGGCCGCATTCACGTCGGCCCGGGTCGGGTAGAGATGGTGCAGGTCGCCGTCGGCCTGTCCGGTAGCGCCGAGGCTTTGCGGGTAGGTGTGCTCGGTATTGATGGCGCTGGAATTACCGTTCATGAAGGCAGCCTGCGTGGGGTCCTGTGTGGGATCGAGCCAGATGGTGAAACCGGTGTACACGCAGGTAAGGCTGTCGTCGTGGTTGTGGATTTTACCGAAAAGCGTGTCCCGTGCCTGTGCCTGCGGCATGGAAAAAACGGGCTTGTAAGCACTGGCCAAACTGTCGAGCAACTCCTGGCCGGAGAGCGTGGGGAAGACCGGCTGGTGCTGGGCGAATGCGCCCAACGTGAGAAGGGTGAAAAAAATAGAGGCGGTTATTTTTTCTTTCATCGTTGAAATTTGTGGGGGGCAAAGGTAGGGAGAGAATTCAGTTGAATTTGTCAAGTTGCCATCCTTGATTGAAACTTGAGTTTACCATTTATCGAGTCGTTCCCTGATTTCTGCTTTTACTGCCTCAATGGACACAACTTTGTCTTCTTCAATTTGCTGGGCACTTCGCTGGACAAAGTTTTTTTCATTGTCGCTCAAGTCTTTCCACCAATCCTCCTGCTGCTGAAGATTGCGAATGTAAACAGCGATTTTCTCTAAAATCGAAGCGTTTTTGGTTTCCAAAATCAATTGAATAATGTCCGTTTGAAGCTCTGCGTGACTCATGTTTTTAATTTTTACAAACTTACAGAAAAACAATCTACACTGCCAATATGGTTGCAAACGTGGTGTTTTAAATCTTCTCAAACAACCTCGCCAACCTGTGCGCATGCTCATCGTAAGCCGCTTCAAACAGCGCTGTCGCCCGCTCGGCCCCGACGATGGCCCCGGCCGTCAGCACCTTCGGCGGCTGGCCTGCTTCGGCGAGCAGCCTCGCCACTTCCGCTTTCATCGAATTGACCAGCATTACGCCACCGACCGTGGAGCCGGGTGAAACGGGCGTGTCCAGTCCCGGCACGTACACCATCGAGTCGCCAACGGGAGCGCCGGTGTCGAGGACGAGGTCGGCGAAGTCGGTCAGTTTTTTACCGTCGCTGCGCTTGCTGGTGCTGGCGTCGAGGTGGGCCTGGCTGACGAGCGCCACGACTTTTACCTTTCTTTTTTGAAAACCTTCGGCCATTTCGATGGGCACCACGTTGCAGCCGCTGGACGAGATGACGAGCGCCGTGTCCGTTTCACTCAAATCGAAATTGCGCAGGATGCGCTCGGCGAAGCCCGGCACATTCTCCAAAAACATGGCCTGCCGCTGCCCGTTCGCCCCGACTACGGGATTGTGAAATGTGAGCGACAACTCCACGATGGGGTTGAAACCGGGAAAGCTGCCGTAGCGGGGCCACATTTCCTCGACCATGATGCGGCTGTGGCCGCTACCGAAAACGTGTACCATGCGACCGGCGAGGATGGTGTCAGCGAACCATTGGGCGGCCTGCCGGATGGCGGGTTCCTGCGCTTCGATGGTGGCGAGTATTTGCTGGCTTTTTTGGAGGTAATCTTTGATGACGTTCATTGAGTGAAAATTGAATTTTGACATAAAATGCGGATGGGGTAGGATTGGATCACGGATTAGACGGATTGGGCGGATTCCCACGGATTTTTTTCCATATAGTTCTTACTTGAAATCCGTGACGATCCGTAAAATCCGTCTAATCCGTGATCCAATCCTGTCAAATTTCCTGATTCAGCGCCTTCCGCATCGCAAACGCCGCCACCCCCGTCGCCCCCGCAAACTCCCCGAACCGGGCCTGCACCACCGGCGTCTTCTTCCCGCCGGGCCGCCACTCGTACAGGTCTTTGAACTCCAGCAGCGGTTGAAACAGCGTATCGCCCGCCTTTGCGATGCCGCCGCCGAGTACGACGACCTCCGGCGAAAGTAAATTGCAGATGGAACAGATCGTAACGGCCAGTTTTTGCACCGAACTCAACCAAAGCCAGGTAGCGAAATGGTCGCCCTTCCGGTAAGCCTCCACCAGCTCACGGGTGGAACTGAACCGCCCCAGCGACCGCCGCTGCAACGACTCGTCACCGATGGCATCCTCGATAGCGCCGGGCATTCCCGTGGCGTCCTGCTGGACGTCCTGCGCAGCGACGGTGGTGTGACCGGCGTGGCCGGCAATTTGATAAAAACCCTGGTACAACTCCCCGCCGATGAGGATGCCGCCGCCAACGCCCGTGCCAAGTGTGAGCAACACGGCATTTTGAAAACCTTTGGCTGCGCCGAAACTGGCCTCCGCCATCAGCGCAGCGTGGGCATCGTTGACCACCCAGGTTTTTTCACCCAAAAACTCCGTCCAGTTGAAATTTTCCAATCCGTACAGCCGACCCGGCATGCACATGATCGCCGAGTTCTCCGCATTGGCGATGCCGGGAGCGGACAGCCCGACGGAAGTTACCCTGTTGCCGAATTGTTTTTTCAGGTCGAGGTAGGTGTCCCGGACGGCATTTTTCCAGGCCCACTCGTCTTCGGCGTCCTGGTGTTGTCCGGTGGAGCGGATGGTCTGGTGGTGGCGGTGGCCGTCCCGGTCCAGCACGACGGCTTTGATGTTGGTGCCGCCGAGATCGATGCCGATGGATAAACTCATGTTTGGGAAGGTTTTGGTTGAAATTGAAATGCCTGGTTTTTGATTTCAGATTCTTCGATTACATGATTTTAGATTTTTGATTTGGAGAACGCAAATCAAAAATCAAATATCGTTAAATCGAAGAATCTGAATTCAATTGAAACTATGATTCTTCCTCCCCTGCATCCGGCAGCAGCATCATGGCCACTGTCGCCAGCACGATGCCGGTGGACAATGTCAGCGATGGAATGACACCGTAAGTAATCAGCGATAAAATGACCGTGATGACCGGCGCCAGCCCGATGAGCGGAGCCACGACCAGCGCCTTGCCGTAGCGATAGGCATACACCACCGTCAGCGCCCCGGCGGAGTTGACGAGGTGGAGGAAAGCCAGCAACCAGAAGCCTTTCAGTCCCCAGTTGATGGGTTGTCCGGGTTCGGTCATCCACCAGGCGACGGGTGCCAGCGCCAGCCCGCCGAGGGTCATGTACACGAAAATGCTCTCGGCGGAGGTGTGGCGGTTGGCAGTTTTAAAAACAATATTTTGGGTGCCCCAGAGCAGAAAAATGATCAACGCCAGCACGAGCCATGCCCCGCCTTTCACGTTCGAGTCATCGGGGCCTTGCCAGGTGAGAAAAAAAATGGCGGCCACGGCCAGGGCAATACCAATCCACTGCCGCCGGGTGGCTTTTTCTTTTAAAAAAATGAGGGAAAACGAAATGGTCCAGACCGGGTACAGCGAGATGATGGGGAACACAATGTAAGCCGGCCCCGTCTTCAGCGCCTCGAACAGCAACAGGTTGCCGCCTGCGCCCGTCAGCCCGACGAACATGCCGTCCCGCACGGATTTCCAGCCGTGTTCCAGCTTCCAGCCGGACTTGGCCAGAGCCACGATCATGAACGGGATCATGCTGATAGACCAGACGATGAAGCCCAGCGTGGCCGGGAAGCCCGCTTTTTCGGGTATTTCGACGAAAGCGCCCCACGTACCCCAGCAGAGGGTGGTGAAAAGGGCGTAGAGGAACCAATTGGGAATATTTAATTTCATGTGGCGAAGGTAGAAACTGGAAAAATTATTTGACCACATAGCGCAGGATTGGACCGCTGATCGAGCGGATTTGGCAGATTAAAACAGATTCGTATCAAAAAATCCGTTTTAATCCGCCAAATCCGTCCAATCCGTGATCCAATCCTGTCAAAAGTGAAATCAACCGGCAACACTCCAGCCGCCGTCAACAGCGACAACCTGGCCGGTGATAAAAGCGCCATTGTCAGAAAGCAACAGCGACGCCATCCCATCCAAATCCTGCGGCTGAGCAGCCCGGCCACCGTCAAGCCGCTGCCGGTTGCGGACGTACTCCATAATTTCCTCATTTTCAACCGCCCGCTGCGACATAGGCGACTCCACCAGACCGGGAGCGATGACGTTAGCCCGGATGTTTTCACCGGCATAAAATGCGGCGATGGATTTGGTGAAACCGATGATCGCCGCCTTGGCTGCCGTGTAGGCATGGGTGGCGAAGTGTTGCGGCGCCGGGGCGTAGGCCAGCGCCGAGCTGAGGTTGACAATGGCGCCGCCGGTTTTTTGTTTTAAAAATTGCTGCACGGCAGCCCGGTTGGAAAGCATGACGGAGGTGAGGTTAAGTTGCAAAGTTTTATCCCAACCCTCCAGGGTGAGTTCGTGGAGCGGCCCGTCGCCGAAGCGCCTGCCGCTGCCGCCCGCCACGTGGTAGAGGCCATCGAAGCCGTCGAAGCGTTCGAGGCATTTGGCGATGGCCTGTTCCGCTGTGTCTTCCAGCATGGCGTCGGCGGTGAGGATGTGGGCGTTTTTACCTAAAATCTCGAGAGCGCGGAGGCTGGTTTCCTCGTCTTTGCCGAGGGCGACGACCTTGGCGCCCTGCCGGACGAAGGACTGTGCTGCCGAAAGGCCGATGCCTGTGGTGCCGCCAATTAGGACGATTTTTTTTTGAAAAAGCATTTTTAAACGATGAACTATGAACAGTCGCTGGGGTGACTGGCTAAGATAGGGAATTCACGAACCGGCAGGAGTGACAAAGCCGCCAGTTTTTTAAAAAATGTCAGCTGACGAAGGATTGTGGCAGGTATTTCTATCGAACACACAAAAATTATTCGAAATTTGGGAAATTTAGCGATTCCTACCCCCGACCGCCGATTTTTCACACTAACCAAATTTCACCGACATGTCAAAAAACATCACCGCACTCTCCGGCAGAAAAGGCCTGACCGACAACCTTTTTGAAAAAATGGGCAACCTGACAGAACCGGAGGGCATACTGACGAAAGAAGACGCCGCCAAACTCGCCGACGAGTACCTCATCGGCGATGCCAGCGTGTACGGCGCTTCGACGTTTTACGATTTCACCCGCCCCTCCAACCAGGGCAAAAAAGTGTTCGTCTGCAACGGTAGCGCCTGCCTCTGCGCCGGTACACAGGATGCGTTGAAAGCTGAACTGGGCAAACATTTCAAAGCCGAAGAAATCGGCGAAATGTGCTGCCTGGGCCGTTGCCACGAGAACAGTGCATTTCACTACAACGGCCACAACTACTCCGGCAAGGCGTCGATTCCCGGCAGCTTCAACGGAACGCCGGAAAAAATGTCGCACGAAGACCACTACCACATTGCCGCCAGCGGAGCTGGTATTCTGACCGCTCCATCGCCCTCGTTGGACGAGTTGCGCAGCGATTTGAAAAAAATGCTGGCCACGTCGCCGGAAGCAGTTTTGGCTGAAATCAAAACCTCCGGCCTGCGGGGCCGGGGCGGTGCGGGTTTCCCCATCGGCATCAAACTGGAGGGTTGTCGCAAGGCGGAGGGTGACCGCAAGTTCATCGTCTGCAATGCCGACGAGGGCGATCCGGGTAGCTACTCCGACCGCTACTTGCTTGAAAAACAGCCATTTAAAATGCTCTTCGGCATGATTATCTCCGGCTACATAACCGGCGCTGACCGGGGCGTGGTGTACATCCGCTACGAGTACCCGGAGAGCATTGAGATCAATAAAACAGCCATCGACAGCCTGCGTGAGGCGGGTTTGATCGGTGAAAACATCCTGGGCAGCGACTTCAGTTTCGAGTTTAAAATCATCGAGGCTCGTGGCGCATACATCTGCGGCGAGGAGACGGCGCTGCTCGCCAGCATCGAAGGTCAGCGGCCCGAAGTGCGGGTGCGGCCGCCTTACCCGGTGAACTACGGTTTGTTCGGAAAACCGACCGTGGTGAACAACGTGGAAACGCTGGCCAGTTTGCCTTTCATTTTGAAAAACGGTGGCGCAGCTTTTGCGAAAATCGGTACGGAAAAGTCCACCGGCACCAAGCTGCTCTCGCTCGACAGCGCATTCAACCGTCCCGGCATTTACGAAGTGGACATGGGCACGCCGCTCTCCACCGTAGTCAAAGAAATGGGCGGCGGATTTCGCCGGAAAGTGAAAGCCCTGCACATCGGGGGGCCATTGGGCGGGCTTGTTCCAACAAAAAAAATCAAGGATCTGACGGTGGATTTTGAAAGCTTTTCAAAAAACGGCTTCCTGCTCGGCCACGCCAGCATCGTGAGCGTGCCGGAGGAGTTTCCGATGGTGGCTTACCTGGAGCATTTGTTCGCCTTCACGGCGCACGAGAGCTGCGGGAAGTGTTTCCCTTGCCGCATCGGTTCGGTGCGGGGCAAGGAACTCCTGCAAAAAGCACAGTCGGAAGATTTCAAAATCGATCATGAACTTTTCAGTGATCTGTTGAGCACGCTGAAGACAGGATCGCTGTGTGCACTCGGCGGCGGGATGCCGTTGCCGGTTTACAATGCGCTTGAATATTTTGACCAGGAGTTGCGACCGTATTTCAGCGGCGGTGAGTGACCAGTGTACACGCTTTCGTTTTGGAGATGGAATTTGAGAATGCCTTTAAACCGGAAAAATTTTCTCCAGAGGCCATTATTTTTTCATCATTAAATTCAAAGCGACATGAGTACCAACAAAATCCTGATTGCAGGTCTGATTGGCGGCTTGGCTGCCTTCATTCTCGGCTGGTTGTTCTATGGAACACTGCTGATGGGCTTTTTTGAAAAAAATGCCGGTAGCGCCACAGGGGTCACCCGGCCCATGGAAGAAATGGTCTGGTGGGCCATGATTCTCGGACACCTGGCCTATGGCTACCTGTTTGCCCTCATTTTTGGCCGGTGGGCGAACATCAGCACTCTCGCCACAGGCGCAAAGGCCGGAGCCGTCATCGGAGGGTTGATGGCGCTGACATTTGACATGATCATGTACGGAAGTACCAACATTTCGAACCTGACAGCAGCGTTGGTCGACGTGGTGGTTATGATCGTTACGGGCGCCATCGTCGGTGGGGTAGTTGCATGGTGGCTGGGCCGGGAGTAGCGTGTGAAAGTTGTCGCAGACTTTCCGGAAATATCTGACTGGAAGGTCTGCGACAGTTTCAAATCATTGAAATCAAAGAAAATTGATTTGTAAAACGCCAGGCTTTAAACAATTGAAAATCAGTTTGTTTGCATATTTTTTGTATAAATTCCACCCCTGCTTCGTGCAGAAGCGGAGGGCATATTCGATCATTAAATTTTTTTAAATGAAATTCTTCAATTTCCTGTTTTTATCACTTTTCACTTTGACTTTTCTGGCCTGCGGAAACGATTCTGCGGAACAGGAGCAGGCACCTGAAACCTCCACAACGGAGACAGCTCCAGCCGTAACGACGCCACAATCCGGCACACCGCTGAATACCAGCGGCGACGTAAAGTTGAACCCCGCTCACGGGGAGCCGGGGCATCGTTGTGATATTGCTGTTGGTGCGCCGTTGGATGGATCGCCAGCCGCTCCTACGCAAACGCAGAGTCCGCTGATTCAGACGGAGCAGCCTGCCACTTCGCCCATTCAGACGACAACCCAACCGGTTGCCGAGGGAATGAACCCTCCGCATGGTCAGCCGGGTCACCGTTGCGACATTGCCGTGGGTGCGCCGCTGAACAGCCCGCCGAAGCAATAAGGACGGAGAGGATTACGAGGCGTTGGGGTCTCGTAATTCTTTTTTAATCATGCGATAGAGCAAGCAATATGACATCGACTTTTCCCAAAAAAACCTAACTTTATCACCCCTTCAAACCCACACGAACTAAAAAAAATCACCTAACCATGGTCACTGAAGCCTTAACCACCTCCACACAAAAAGCGGTCGCCACGAAAACCGCACTCATCAACAATCAGCCCTTTGCCATCGTGCCGGGGGAAACCATCCTCCAGTTTGTTCGCCGCTACAAGGGCAAGGACTACGTACCTACCCTCTGCGATGCGCCGAACCTCGAAGCATTCGGTTCTTGCCGGGTATGCAGCGTCGAAGTCGGCCGGGTCGGAAATGGAGCGCATTTAAAAACGGTCGCTTCCTGTCACACGCCTGTCGAAGAAGGCATGATGGTTTTCACTGAAACTGAAAGCATCCAAAAGCTGCGCAAAAACATCATCGAGCTGGTGCTCACCGACCACCCGCTCGACTGCCTCACCTGCGAGGTGAACGGCAACTGCGAATTGCAGGATGTGGCGGCAAGGGTCGGCATCCGCAAGGTGCGCTATCCGGCGGGCGAGGTACATACCCACCGGGAGAAGGACCTCAGTCACCCGTATATGACCGCCGATTTGTCCAAATGCATCATGTGCTACCGCTGCGTTCGGGCTTGCGACGAGGTACAGGGACAATTCGTGCTCGGCGTCAGTGGGCGGGGTTTTGACAATAAAATCATCATGGGGTTAGATGACAGTTTCCTCAACTCCGACTGTGTGAGTTGCGGGGCTTGCTCGCAGGCTTGCCCGACCAGTGCCATCCACGATGTTTTCCAGTCGAAAGCAGTGGTCGGACAGGACAAGGTGCAAACGACCTGCACGTACTGCGGCGTCGGTTGTCAGTTGAACGTGAGCGTGAAGGATGGCAAAATCCTGAGCATTCAGGCGCCCTACGAAGCCGAGGCGAACGCCGGGCACACTTGTCTCAAAGGTCGCTACGCTTTCCGTTTTTACAACCACCCCGACAGGCTGAAATACCCGATGATTCGCAGAAATGGACAATTGGAGCGGGTCAGCTGGGATGAGGTGTACGACTACATCGCCGAAAAACTCATTTCGATAAGAGACAAATACGGCCCGGACGCCATCGCCGGCATTTCCTCCGCACGCACGACCAACGAGGAGAATTATTTGATGCAAAAAATGATTCGGGCGGTCATCGGCACCAACAACATCGACGGCTGCGCACGGGTCTGCCACTCGCCGACAGCGCTCGGCATGCAGCGCACTTTCGGCACGGGCGCTGCCACCAACTCCATCGAGGATTTGAAATACACCGACTGCATCATGGTCATCGGTGCGAACCCGACTGCGGCCCACCCGGTTACCGGTGCTAAAATCAAGCAGCGGGCCATGAAGGGCGTGCCGCTCATCGTTATCGACCCACGCCGCACGGAGATTGCCAGCTACGCCACCCATCACCTCCAACTCCGCCCCGGCACCAACGTCGCCGTGCTCGACATGATGCTATACTACATCATCACCGAAAACCTTGTGGCGCAGGAGTTCGTGGACAATCGCACGGAGGGTTACGAAGATTTCAAAAAAGGCATTTTGAGCCTCAACATAGACGAACTGGAGCGGGTCTCCGGCGTGCCACGGGAGCAGGTGCGGGCAGCCGCCATCACCTACGCCTCGGCGAAAGCCGCAATGAGTTTCCACGGACTGGGCGTCACCGAGCATTACCAGGGCACCTACTCCGTCATGCTCATCGCCGACCTTGCCATGATTACCGGCAACATCGGTAAACCCGGCTGCGGCGTAAACCCGTTGCGGGGGCAGAACAACGTGCAGGGCATGGCTGACATGGGCGTGCAGCCGTATCAGGGTGCAGGCTACCTGAAGGTGGAAGACCCCGCCAACATCAAGCGTTTCACCGAGTTTTATGGTGTTGAAAAAATGCCGGAGAAGACCGGCTACACCATCCCCGAAATGTACCACGCCGCCCTCGAAGGCAAGCTGAAAGCCCTCTGGCTCACCGGCGAAGACGTGGTGCAGAGCGACCCGAACTCGAAAATGGTCATGGAGGCGCTCGACAGCCTCGACCTGCTCATCGTGCAGGAGATTTTTGAAACGGAGACCACCAAACATGCCCACGTGGTGCTGCCGGGTGCATCGTTTTTGGAGAAAGAAGGCACCTTCACCAACGGCGAGCGCCGTATCCAGAAGGTGCAGAAAGTCGTCGAACCCATCGGCGAGAGCAAGCCCGACGGGCAGATTTATGTGGAAATGATGAACCGCCTCGGCTATGCGCAGAAACCTTACGAAGCAAAAGGCATGCTGGAAGAAATCAGCCAGATCGTGCCCTTCTTTGCCGGGGTGAAATGGGAAAATCTCGGCAAAAATGGCAAGCAATGGCCCGTCGCTCCCGACGGTACAGGTACGAAGATTTTGCATGGTGAGACCTTCAAACGTGGCAAGGGCAACTTCGTCTTCCGTGATTTTATCGAAACCAACGAAATCCTCGACCACCAGGCGGACTTCCCCTACATCCTGACCACCAACCGGGTGCTGGAACATTACAACGCCGGCACGATGACCCGCCGCACCGCCAACGCTAAAATCGTCCATGAGGACGTGCTGCTCATCAACCCCGTTGATGCTGCGACCATTGCCGTGACCGATGGCGACCTCGTTCGGGTGGAATCCCCCCGTGGTCACGTTGACGTGAAAGCAAAGGTGACGGACGAGGTGAAGCCGGGTATCCTGAGCACCACGTTCCACTTCCCCGAAGTGTTACTGAACCTCGTGACTGGGGATGTGCATGACGATATTGCGAATTGTCCGGAGTACAAGGTGGTGAGTGTGAGGATTGGGAAGGTGTGAGTTTTAAAAGAAACCCTCCCCTCTTTTTGTTTGTTTGAAAATAAAAGCCATAAAAATGATAGCAGACATCATTACCATTTCCCCTGAAATTCAAAGCGGTACGCCCGTTTTTGCCGGCACAAGAGTACCTGTGAAAAACCTGTTCGACTACTTGCGAGGCGGAGATACCATCGAGGAGTTCCTGAACGATTTCCCTTCCGTTTCGAGGATGCAGGTGGAAAAGCTATTGGCTATCATGGAAAACCTTATCACTTTAAACGACTATGACGAAAATCCTCCTCGACGAAAACCTACCCCGTCCGCTCATGCGTGATTTTTCTGCCGGTTTTGAAGTATCAACCGTACCCGACGAAGGTTGGGCTACCAAGAAGAATGGCGAACTGCTCGCCGCCATGACTGCCGCCGGTTTCGAGGTTTTGATAACAGCCGATAAAAACCTCCGTTTTCAGCAAAACCTTGATAAATACCCGGTAAAAGTTGTCGTTTTGAGAACTTTTGACAACCGGTACAAGACTTTGAAATCCCACGTCCCAAGAATAGAGAAAGAGTTAAAGGGTATAGGAGCGGATGACAAAATTCTTGAAATTGATTTGCGGACATAATAGGAATGCCCCTCTATATGGCAAATTCTAATCTTGTGCTTCCTTAAGAACCTGAAATGGAAAAAGTACTGAATCGTAAAAAATGTAAAGACTAAGCCAATTAAGAAGGCGTAAATAGAAACTTTTTCAAAATGAAACCACAACCTATGGAAAATTCCCCCTCCCTCAAAGGCTATCTCGATGAAAACGGAAAGTTCGACCGTTTTCCCGGTAAGAGGCAAAAAAAAGCGCAGGCGCTGATGCTGCAAGCGCTGGCTGCCCATTTCGAACCTGGCAGACAATACACCGAGAAAGAGGTCAACGAAATCCTGAACGTGCACCACAGCTTCAACGACCCCGCCACCCTGCGCAGGATGATGTTTGGGAGCAAGTTGCTCAACCGGACACTGGACGGGAGGAGCTATTGGCTCACTACTGTCTGATGGCGGCACTCGAACTCTCGGAAGTAGTGCCGTCAAAAAAAAACTTTTCGTGAAAGACCTTCAGCAAGAAGCAAAATCATTTCAGGCAGGTTTCAGAACCGTTCTGCTTTCCACCGTCTCGGCTGAAGGCCAGCCCGGGGTCAGTTATGCACCTTTCGTTTTTGACCAAACCGGCGCCATTTGCATTTTCACGAGCGAACTGGCAGCGCATACCCGCAACCTGATGGCCCGTCCAACAGCAGCATTGATGTTCATCGAAAACGAGGAGGCTGCCAAAAATCCTTTCGCCAGAAAACGCCTGACCCTTCAGTGTACGGCAGTCGAAATGCCGGTAAATTCTGATGCCGGAGCGCAAATTCTGGATAAGATGGAATCCGCCTTCGGCAAGACCGTACAGCTATTGAGGTCACTGCCCGATTTTCATATTTTTAAATTCGACGTTACCGGGGGTAGCTATGTCAAAGGGTTTGGGCAGGCTTATGCCCTGAGCGGGAATGAATTGGAAGTGTTGAACCTGCGTGGAGGAAGTTCCGGATAGGCGTTGTGATTTTAAAAATTTTGACATGAAAAAACTGCTGATCCTGCTGCCGCTTGCGCTTGCGCTCACGCAATGCTCTACCCTCAACATGAAAAAGTCAGCCCCAACGGCGTCGAAATCCTCACCCTCATGGGCACCTGGTGCTCCGACAGAGGTACTCCATTTTTATAAAGTCTTCGATCATCTGAATTTCATAAAAACAGACACACCATCGTCGCCCTCGACAATCATCCCGATCGAAGCAAAAACAGTCCCAATAGTGAGGTAAAAGGCTGGGACATCGGGTACCAACTCACTTTTATTTTTTTGAAAAACGGCTGTAAAATCGGGCGTATCGTCGAATCTCCTGCAGAGTCGCTGGAGAAGGGCTTGCGTAAAATTTTACAATAAAAAAAGGGCGCCGGAGTTGGCGCCCTTGAAATTCAACACTTTATCAAACTAAACCTTAATATTTTAAAACTGGTAAACCGCCGCAAAAATCAGGGCAGAAGAGGTCTTCGATGGCTCATCGTCCGCATTCAGGAAGGCATCCTTTGCTGCGCTATCCAGCCGGAATTCGGGAATCAGCGTGATCGGACCAAGGTGAATATTGCCTGAAAGCGTCAGGGAAGTGATGCTGTTGTCCACTACACCGGAAATCAATCCGTCTTCATCTCCGATATATTCTCCACGAAGACCCAGCGTGAATTTATCGCTGAAAGCATAGTTGGCATAGAGCGCCGCACCGAACCAGTTGGCTTCAGCAGTTTCCTTGCCCTTCACCGTTTTATACGTCGTATTCAAGCCCAGACCGAAAGCATCGCTGATAGTATACGTCGCAGTCAGGTCTACCTGGTTTCCAAAAATTTCATCCTGTGGGTTAGTATCATCCTCCTTCCCACCGATGTAGTTCACGTAAGCAGCCAAACCACCATCTTCGTACGAAAACTGAGCACCGAAGTGCTTGCCGCTCACTTCGTCAATCTTCGAATCAGTATCGTCAAAAATACCGACCATGGCACCGAATTTTTCTGACAAGGCCACATTCGCCTTCAACCCTGTGTGGTAAAACGGGCCATTGGAAAACATGTAGGAGGTGCTGTAATTGATGTTCGCCGGGGCATCGATCACCTCGTAACCGACATGGGTACCGAAGTTACCGAGTGTCAGCGTAACGGCATCCGTCACCCCGTAGGAAATGTAGAGCTGCTTGATCAGCGCCAGCGTCGTACCGCTGTAGCCGTTGGCTACTTCGGCACGGGGGCCGACGGCGAGGTCAGCTACGAAGCCGAATTTCCCTTCTTTTGAAAAAACGACGTTGGCCATGCCGGGTGTGATGGAATTGTGGGTTTCCGTAAAGCTGGTCGGAAACGGATTTTTATTAAAACTGTATTGGTAGTAAGCATCGACAAAACCGCTGATTTGAAGCTTCGAAGGCTCTGGTTCCGCTGGCTCAGCTTCTGCCGCAGGAGTGTTTTCGGAAGCAGGTATTTCAGGCTGCCCGGTTGAGATAGCGATATCCTGAGCGGATAAGCTTTGCGTCAAAAAGTAAAACGTGATCACGAAAAGTGTTTTGGAAAGATTTTTCATAAGTCCAGCATTTTGATAACGCCAGTGAAAAATGAGCATTGACAATTTTTAATCGCCCTCATTTTTCAAGGCATTTTGATGAAAAACAGGATTCAAGTCATGTGCCCGGACATGCAGAAAACCAACGATTTACGGGTGTTTCACCCAGTGGAAACCGGAGGTCATTCGTCAGTACCGGAGCGACGGAGAATCCTCATTTCAACCAAAAAAGCTGAACCCTTTTTTTGCACTTTTAGGGAAATAGCTACTTTTGAAGTCGCATTTGAAGAATTCGGATTCTCCGTTTTCTTTGAAGAGGCGCTCGTCTGCCAACGAGCGTCTTTTTTTTGATTTTTTGGGTTTGGAGAGTGATAATCGGGAGCCTGCCAGCTACCCGATCATCACTTGATTATGAATTTTTACTCTACTGCCAGTGCATAGTTCGACTGCTCAATGTCCTGGTAAGCGCTCATCTCGTGCTCGGATACATCGAGACCTTTAATTTCCTGCTCCTTCGTAACACGCAGCCCAACCGCAACTTTCAGCAGATACAATGAACCAAAGGAAAATGCAAAGGTAAAGGCGCCGATAGCGGCAATACCTATCAGCTGGCTGATCAACTGCGGAATACCTGCGTTGGCTCCAAAAAGTCCAACCGCCAGGGTTCCCCAGATGCCACAAACCAGGTGGACAGAAGTTGCACCTACAGGGTCATCCAGTTTGCGCTTGTCAAAAAAGACAACCGAGAATGGAATGATCACACCGGCGATGAAACCAATGATGATGGCTTCGCCCGGGCTCATTAAATCGGCACCCGCCGTGATACCTACCAGTCCGGCAAGAATTCCGTTAAGTACCATGGAAAGGTCATGCGATTTGAACATGATGTAAGAAGCTACAAAAGCTCCAACAGCACCGGCCGCAGCTGCAAGGCAGGTCGTGACGAATACAAGTGACACTCCTACCGCATCAGCGGAAAGCACTGACCCCCCGTTGAAGCCAAACCAGCCAAACCAAAGCAGGAAAACGCCAATGGCCGCCAATGGAATGTTATGACCGGGAATCGGCTTGATTTTACCGTCGTCAGTATATTTACCCAGACGTGGCCCAAGCAGGATTACAGCCGCCAAAGCTCCCCAGCCACCCACAGAGTGAACCAGCGTTGAACCGGCGAAATCATAAAATCCAAGCTCATCCAGCCAGCCGCCGCCCCATTTCCACATGCCTGTGATCGGGTAGGAAATGGCAACGAAAAGTGTAGCAAAAACGAGAAAGACATTCAGCTTCATTCGCTCGGCCACTGCGCCCGAAACGATGGTGGCGCAGGTGGCAGCAAACATGGCCTGGAAAATGAAATCCGTCCAGTACGTGTAGTTGCCGTCTGCATACTCCATAGCACCGGCAGCACCTTCAGGCATCGTAAGTCCAAATCCGGCAAAACCGATGAACCCGCCTGCCGTTTCACCGCCAGGATACATCAGGTTGAAACCCATGGCGTAGTAAGTCAGCAATCCGATGCAGACGATCATACAATTTTTGAAAAGGATGTTAATCGTATTTTTCTTCTGGACGAACCCTGCTTCCAGGGTTGCAAAGCCGAGGTGCATGATAAATACCAGAGCAGCAGACATTAGTATCCAGAGGTTGTTAGTCGTAAAAAGTGATTCAGTCATGATCTCACATTTTGATTAGTTAAAAAATCATTTTTCAGAAAAAATCGTCTGTTCAGGACAATACATTTCAGGCATGCCGCACTGCAGCAAGTCAGAATGAGCCCATGCCCAGATCATTGGTTTTGATTCAGGTAATTTTCTGGAGAGCAAGCACCCGGAGGCGCCTCAAAACAATTTGGAGTACCCGGAATATTTTAACCGGGCAAAGAAGATGGTTAGGAAAAGGAAGAGCGGGAATGTTAGTTTGAAGAAAAATCAGAGCGCTTCGGCTCCTACTTCGCCAGTACGTATTCTGACGACTTGTTCTACTTCGGTTATTACAATTTTACCGTCGCCAATTTCACCGGTGCGGCCTGCTTTGGTAATTGCTTCAATAATACTGTCCACTTTGTCATTTGTAGCAAAAATTTCCAGCTGCAGTCGGGCAATGTAATCGGCATCGTAAGTACTTCCCCGGTACACCATGGTTTCGCCTTTCTGAAGGCCGATTCCTCTTACTTCTTTCATGGTGAAAAACCGCACGCCAATTTTTGCCAGCTCTGCCCTGATTTCGTCAAAACGAGACAGGCGAACAATTGCTTCTACTTTTTTCATGCGAAATTTGTTTTACGAGTTATTTTGATACTGGTTGAAACTTCTCTTTTGAAGTTACTCAGCACAAAGGCAAAATCAGTGAATGTGTGCAGTGTAAAACTTTGATTTTCAATTTGTCAGAAAAATTCCAATCCAGAACACAGTCAACTAATTTTTGCCATTTAAAAAATGATAAAGTACTGCCTTTGTTATTGAATTTCGTCTAACTATCAGTGCTTTTCTTTGACAAATTTACATCGACTTGAATGATTTTAGAAATTTTATCAGGTGTTAAGGAAGGGAGCGAAAGCGAGGACTACCTTTCTTCCAATTTATATTTCATATTTCGGAAGAATGTAAATTTTATTTTGGCAGAAACTGAAAACAGTAAAATTTTAAAGGCATTTCAAAAAATGGAAAGTTTGCCCTTTGTGGCAATTTTACAATAAGTACTCTTCACATTGCTTGCAGAAAGCCGGATTTGCTCCCGGATTCCCTGTTTACGATACCGTTGGTAAAAACTTCGGCGACCTGCGCATCTTCGAAGCCTGTTCGAAAGCGTAGGCAAGTTTGATCAAAACAGGCTCGCTGAATGCAGCTCCATAGAATGAAATACCAATGGGTAGCTCGTGCGCAAAGCCCGCCGGCACGGTGATGTTTGGGTAACCGGCCACCGCAGCAGGCGAATAGCTGGCCTTGCCACCCATCAGGTAGTTGTCGCCGTTGACGAGGTCAATGGACCAGGGCAGGGCATCGGAGGGAGCGACGATGGCGTCGAGCTGGTGCTGTTTCAAAGCGGCGTCGATGCCTTCTGCGCCGGCCAGGCGTTTGCTTTTGGCAAGGGCGTCCATGTAGACTTTTTCACTCAGGTCCCCTTTCTTTTGGGCCATTTCAAAAATCTCCTGACCAAAGTAGGGCATGGACTTGTCCCTGTTTTTTTCATTGAGAGCGATCAGGTCTTCCAGCGATTTGGCAGATGCATTTTCACCCAGAGAGGCGAGGTAGGCGTTCATATCTGCCTTGAATTCGTAAAGCAGCACCTCGAATTCCTCATCGCCGAAACTTTCTGGCGAGAGTTTGTCGAGGTCAACCAGTGTAGCGCCTTGTTTTTTTAAAATTTCAAAAGCCTCTTCCATCGCTGCATCCACTTTTTCATGAACGCCCATTGCGTAGCGGGCCACGCCGAGTCTTGCACCGTTCAGGCCTCTGGCGTCAAGTGATTGAGTGTAGTCGACCGCTGCCCGCTGCTGACTGGCAGCATCTGCCGGGTCGTGTCCTGTGAGCGCATTGAGCAGAATGGCCGCATCGGTCACCGTGCGGGCCATTGGCCCGGCCGTGTCCTGGCTGTGTGAAATGGGAATGATGCCGCTGCGGCTCACGAGCCCGAGCGTCGGTTTGATGCCTACGATGCCGCACATGGTGGAAGGGCAAATGATGGAGCCGTCTGTCTCCGTGCCCACAGCTACTGCGCAGAGATTCGCCGCTACGGCCACCCCCGAACCCGAGCTGGAACCGCAGGGGCTGCGGTCGAGTACGTAGGGGTTGTGGGTTTGTCCGCCCCGACTGCTCCAGCCGCTGGAGGAGCGAGTCGAGCGGAAGTTGGCCCACTCGCTGAGATTTGTTTTACCTAAAATAACCGCCCCGGCCTCCCGCAAACGCTGCACGAGGAAGGCGTCCTTCGACGGCCTTGAATTGGCAAGAGCCAAAGAACCGGCGGAGGTGTGCATTTTATCCGCCGTGTCGATGTTGTCTTTGATCAAAACCGGAATGCCGTGCAACGGGCCACGGGAGCCTTTCGATTTGCGTTCGGCGTCGAGGGCTTCGGCGATAGTCAATGCATCGGGGTTCGTTTCGATGACGGAGTTAAGCGTAGGGCCGTTGCGGTCGATTTCTTCGATGCGCTTCAAATACAATCCTGCGAGATTGCGGGCGGTAAGGGAGCCGTTTTCCATGGCAGTTTGAATCTCTGCGATGGTTTTTTCCTCCACATCAAAAGCTACGGATGAGCCATCAGCATTGGATGGGGCTGACTGACAACCGGGCAGGTACACGGCGGCGAGTACTGCTCCGGTACCCCGCAGGGTTTTTGAAATGAACTTGCGTCGTTTCATCATGATTGACCAGATTTGAAAATCCAATTGATTAGCAGGCGCTTGTTACACTTTGATAAAAATCTTGCGTTTGTAAAGCCACCATGCCACCACGAGGTTGATCAATACCATGGAAATGGCAAATGCCAGCGAAGCATTGTAAGGCCCGAGCCAGGAGTTAAATACATTTTGATAAATCCAGGTGTAAGCCGAGGTTTCACCCACCGGAATTGAATAAAGCCCAATGGCAATCACCTCATGCAAAATGTAGATGAACAGTGGGTTTATACCAAACCATATGAATGGTTTTATCCAGCCGTCGTAACCTTTCACGTCCACCAGCCACCAGATGGTAGCAAGCGTGAGTAGTGCCAGGCCGCTGTGAAAAAGCACGTAGCTGCTCGTCCACAGTTTTTTATTAATGGGAAAAACCTCTCCCCAAAGCAAGCCCACCAGGAAAAGCAGAAACCCGACGGCAAAAAGCGCTGACCATTTGTCCACATCCTCCATTTTCCGGCGTACCCAGTCACCGGTCAGGATGCCGGCGATGCAGGTGGCAATGGATGGGATCGTACTCAACAGCCCTTCCGGGTCCCAGGTTTTTGACTGGCTCCAGAGGTGGTTGCCGAAAATGGTGCGATCGAGCCAGGCGCCAAGGTCCTGACCCGGTTCAAGGCTGGCGAAGCCCTGCCCGGGCACAGGCACTAACGTCAGGAGTGCCCAGTAACCCAGCAGGCAACCGATAGCAATCCAGAATTGCTGCCGGATGGAGGTTTTCATAAAAATAACCGAACAAATACCGTAAACGATACCGATACGAGTCAGCACGCCGGGTATCCGCCATGTCGCCAGATCGAAGCCGGGCGCCCCGTTCAGGAACACCCCGATACCCACGATCCACAGCGTGCGGGTGAGGATTTTTTTGTAAACATTTTCACCGGCGGCTTTGCGCTTTGTGAGGGAAAACGTGATGGCAATACCTACAATAAAAAGAAAGAACGGGAACACCTCGTCGGTCGGCGTATTACCATGCCACTCGGCGTGGAGTAGTGCCCGGTAGGTAGTTTCCCAACTGCCGGGACAATTCACGAGGATCATCAGGGCGATGGTCAGGCCCCGGAAGACGTCTAAAGCTTGCAGTCGTTTTGTTGTGTCCATTTTGCTGGCTTCGTTTTAATTTTAAAAATTGGATGGGAATGTAGGGAAAATCCGGATTTCAATAGCAATCAATGTGCAACTTGTTGCTAAAATTGTGTGGGTAGCCAGGCGAAGTATTCTGAAATAAAAAAGTGACAACCGCCATCCATCGCAGTTGTCACTTTTTCTAAAAATTTTCCGGCAAAGCCGCTTACCTCATTAACGAGACGTCACCTTCGAAAATATCCGTTGCGCCGTCCACAAACTCAATTTCAGCAAACCAGGTGAAAACGGCAGGATTGAATTTCTTGTTCCGGTAGGTACCATCCCATCCGTAAGCCGGTTCGTTGGGCGGAAAATCATAGTACTGGAATACCGTCTCGCCCCACCTGTCAAAAACAAGGAAGGACTTGACCCGTGCAACCTGCGGCCCGGCAAAAACCATAAAAATATCGTTGATGCCATCGTTGTTGGGTGAAAATGCATTTGGCACAAACACCACCCGGTCTTTCCTAACAAAAATAGTTGCCTGATCGCTATCGCTGCATCCGTTGCTTTCCACCGTTACGGAAAAAGTAGTCGTCTGAACCGGATAGGCTACGGGGTTAGGGCACCCGTTGCAGCTGAGCAGCGAGTCCGGCTCCCAGTTGATCACATCCACACTGTCGAGCGGAATAGTCATGAGCGCCGCCAACTGCGCACTGTCTCCAAGATGCAGGACATTGCCGCCTTCGATGTAAACGATCAGATCGACATGCACTTCCTGCGGCTGAGGAATGTTGAGCGTCAGCATATTTTCACAACCGGCAGCATCCATCACGACCAGTTCATACACATCCGGCGTCAATGGCTGGAAAGTGGTGATGTCAGAAAAAGTACTTCCATTTAATGAAAACAAATACGGCTCCACGCCGCCGGTCACGGATACAATTGAGATGGCGCCGTCATTTTCACCAAAACAACTGATGGGCGTGAGTGAAATATCCGGAACCGGGATATCCTGACTGGCATCCACAACGACGACATCCGTTGTTTCACAGCCAAGTGCTGTGTTAATCACGGTCAGGGTGTAAGTTCCCGGCTCTGTCACCACCGGATTCAAAATAGTTGAATCGCCGGGGAACGGACCGCCTGCAGCGCTCCAGAGGTAGGAGATGTCGGGGCCGGCAGAACTGCCCGCACCGCCCAATTCGGCTTCGGTTTGGTCCTCCTTGCAGGTTATCGTTGCGTCAGGACCAGCATCGGCCACCGGTGGCGGAGACACCTGAATCTGGATCGCATCGCTGAAAGGGCAGTTGTTTTCAACATAATTAAATGTAACGGTGTGATTCCCGGGGCCAGCTATGGCCGGGTCGAAAACACCGGCAGCAGGGTCGGCAATGCCGTTGCCACTCCACGTACCTGTACCGCTGGCGCCGCCGCCGGTCACGTTGGCTTCAAGGTCAATCACTGCTGTTTGAGCTGTGAGACAAATTGGCCCCACCGGCGCGATATCAATCGTAACCGTTGGGCAGTCCATCGCCGTGCAGGCTTCCTGAATAACGATGGCCGGACAAACGGTCGGACCTGTTACGATCAACTCCAGCGTAACCTCGTCGCCGGGCACCAGCCCGGACACGAAGTAGCTGGTGTCCGAAGTTTGCGTTCCGGTTTGGCCTGCAAGCACCTGAACGGCGTAATCCGTTGCTCCGGGCACCTGATTCCAGACAAACTCCACCGATTCGGTAGTCGAGTTGCAGTTGACGACCGGAGCGGTCAGTTCAGCATCCACCTGCACATTCTGGGTAAATTCCGTCGAAGCGCAGCCATCCTGAGCGACGGTCAGCGAAATTTGGTAATTGCCGGGAGCCGGCCAGGTCACCTGATGCGGACCGGGACCAGTGCCGGGCGTTGCAGTTCCTCCGTCAAAATCCCAGGTGTAGGCAGCGTTGGCCGATGCGTTTCCGGTATACGTCACCGTGCCGGCATCCGCCACACAAATGACGGCAGTGGCCGTGAAATCAGCAGTCGGTTCAGAGAAAACAACGACCGTCGTTGAGTCTTCGTAAATGCAATTTACTTCTTCAAACGTGTAAGTCACCACGTGCTGGCCGACACCGGCTGCGGTGGCATCAAAATTACCGTTGCTTACGCCCGGGCCGCTCCATACGCCAGAGCCTGTTCCATCACTTCCGGTAACATCGGCCGTCAGTTGAACCGGCGTGGCAGCGCCGATGCAAATCGGAGAAACCGGCTGGACATCCACAACGATAGCGGGGCATTCCTTCGCTACGCAGGTTTGTTGCACCATCACCGGCGGACATGCGCCATTGTTGGACAGTTGCATGGAAATCGTCACCTGATCGTCCGGCACCAGGTTTTCAACCAAAAAAGAATTCGGCGTTGGCTGAGTGCCTGACTGCCCGGTCACGACGGTGATGTCGAGGTCCGTTACGCCCGGCACATCCGGCCAGTTGAACTGAACGGTTGAGGTCGTCGTGACGCAGGTGATTGCCGGCGCAACAATCGGCTCATCCACCTGCACTGTTTCAGAAAAAATCTCCGAAACACAGCCGCTTGCATTCGTCACAGTGAGTGAAATATCATGTGGGCCGGCATCCGGCCAGGTTACGTTGTGCGGACCCTGGCTAGTGCCACCGGGAACTGCTGTGCCTCCTCCAAAGTCCCATGCGAAGGTGATGCCTGACTGCACGGTTCCGGTGTAGGAAACTGTTGCGGATTCATTTTCACAAACCGGTGTTTCCACGGTGAAACTCGCCACGGGCTGCGCCCTGACGTTGATCGTGATTCCCTGGGTGAAAAGGCAACTGCTTTCCTCGTAAGTCGCCGTTATCTGATTGGCGCCAATGTTGGCCATGTTCGGATCGAAGGTACCTGTAGCAGGATCGGTGATGCCGGGACCTGACCAGGTCAGCATACCGCCGCCTGCCGCTCCGCTGACGGTGGCAGTGAGATCAAATGGCATTGCGGTAGCATCCAGACAAATCGTGCTTACCGGATCAATGACAATGGTGACAGGCGGACAGTCCTGCGCAATGCAGGTTTCCTGCGCCGAGCTGTTGCCACAGGCACCCGGATTAAGTACCGTCACCTGAATGGTCACATCATCGCCGGGAGTCAGTCCGGTAAAGAGCATGGAAGTATCGGAGGTTGCCGTACCCGTACCATTTCCACTTACCACGACCACATCGTAGCCTCCGGCACCGGGAATTTGATTCCAGAAAAATTCAACGGTTGCCGTCGTTGTTACGCAATCGATGATGGGGGCGGGCAGCTGATTTTCAACAGTTACCGTCTGCGTTACCGTGTCTGATCCACATCCATCTTCCTCCACCATGAGTGAAATCATGTAGCTGCCGCCATCCGGCCAGCTGACCGAGTGCGGACCGGGGCCGGTGCCCGGGGTTGCTGTCCCGCCGGCAAAGTCCCAGGTAAAAATGGCATTGTTCGAAGCATTGCCCGTGTAATTGACCGTCGAGGTGCCGGATACGCAGATAGGCGAAGTGACGCTGAAATTTGCCGAAGGCTGCGGAAAGACATTGATTACTCTCGTGGCATTGTAGAGGCAGGTGCCTTCCTCGTAGGTCACGACGATGTTGTTAGCTCCCGGGTTGGCGTTCGCCGGGTTAAACATGCCGGTGATCGGGTTGACTCCCGGCCCCGACCAGCTGTAAACGCCGCCGCCCATGCCACCGGTTTGCGAAGCAACCAACTGAATGGGACCTGCCGTGCCGTCAAGACAGATATCCGCTACCGGAGCGATCGAAACAGTGACCGGCGGACAATCCTGCGCCGTGCAGGTTATTTGCGTACTGGAACCCGGGCAGGCATTCCCGGAGATGGCTTCCACAAAAATGGATACCTGCTCACCAGGGTCAAGTCCCGTTACCTGGTAAGTTGTATCGTTCAGCATCGTACCGGATGGGCCGACTGCGGGGGTCACGTTGTAGCCGGTTGCACCGGGAATGGGGCTCCAGGTGAAGGTGATGGAACTGGTCATTGGCTGACAATTAACGACCGGCGCCGGAATCTGTGAATTCACCGCAACCGTCTGGCTGACGGATGCCGAGGTACAGCCATTCTGCGTGACGACCAGGGTGATGGTTTTTGTACCGCCGCTGGCCCACTCCACCGTGTGAGGCCCCGGACCGGTGCCGGGTGTTGCCGTTCCGCCGCCAAAATTCCAGTTAAACGTAGCCCCGCTACCTGCGGTACCCGTGTAGGTTACCGTCGCTGCCGAGTCGATGCAGATTGGAGATGTGACCGTAAAGTCAGCAGTGGGGACAGGGTTCACGGTTACCGTCACGGGGATTTCATCCGTACAGTTTCCGGTCGTTCCGAGAATGTAGTAAGTCGTAGTGGTCGTGGGTGAAACCGTGGTATTCGGCAACTGATTTGCCGGTGTTGCCGGCGTTGCGCTGTGGAAGGTGATCGTGGGGTTGGTATTGTTCAAATCCACGACATTCAGGGTCGCAAGATTAAATGAGGCACCCACGCAAATCGGTGGCGGCTGGCTGTTGAGTTGCAGGTTGGGGCCATTCTGATTACCGGTAATAGTGACTGAGGCCGTGGAGACACACGCCGGTGTCACACTGTTGTTGGTCACCATCAGGTTGTAAACACCGGGCGTACTTACGCCGATGACCGGGTCTGTGCTACTGAAATTATTGGGCCCGCTCCAGGAATAAATCACACCAGGCCCCAGGGCAGGTATCGAGCTGAACGCATCCAGGGTTGTCACGGGGTTAGCGCAGGACAAAGGCGGCGGATTCAACGGAAGGATGATGGCAGTGGTTAGTATCTGATCAAACGTCAGCGTGATAGTACTGTCGCAGCCCTGCCAGTTTTCGACGGTAAAAACATGCGGACCGGGCGGGCAGTAAGTCTGATTATTAATCGTGATACAATCCCCCTGACACACCGTAACGTTCTGCTCACTGAAAATCGGTGGAATCGGGATCATCACCACATTGACAACACTGTCGCAGCCCAACCATGACTGGAAAGTCACCGAACCTGATCCGCACAATATTTGCCCGCCGTAGTCGATGCAATCGCCCAGGCACACCAGCGTGTCAAAAAAGCTGGGCGGAATGGCCGGACCGATGGTGACGTTGATGCAGTTGTCGGAAAAATCAGCGCAAAAAGGCGCAGTTGCGCCGCTGAGTAAGTTTTGCGCCGTGGTGAGGTTCATTCCCACCAGCGACTGCACGTCGCCGATGGCCGTCAGCACGTAAGAAATTCCGCAAACCGAGTAAACGCCCGGCGGCTGAAATGACATATCCGCAGTTGGATTGATCGAGGTGATCACTCCATTTTGTGAAATAACGTAGGCATAGCCGTATTCACCCGGCGACGGAGGAGGACCGCTGTAAATTGGGCTCAGGTTCAGCGCAAGCGAAGGATCGCCGAAGCAACTGGCAACACTCTGCCCCGGCAGCATTCCGCCATCCGCCGAACATACGATGCAGGATTGGGTGCCACAGGCAAACGTCAGGGAGAAATTGTTGAGCGTGCCCACATCCTGCTGGCAAACGTCGTTGACTGCAAGCGTCCAGGTGCCGTTGGCAGGCTGGCCGGGTAGGTTGAAGTCGTTGAGGTCGCAGTTCGGAGCCTGCTGAGCACCGGAAAACGGATCGCTCACACCGCCGCAGGGCACCGTCCAGAAGCCGGTCAGACAGCAATTTCCGCTAAAGCAGGGCCCCGGGTTACACATGTACTCTGTGTTGTTCGTCAGTGGGTTGCCGGTGCCGGTCGTGATACAAACATCGACATTGTCAGCGTCTGTTCCGCAGCCTCCGGGGCCGTTGTTCGAGTCGGCCATTAACAGGTAATTGAGGCCACCCGGAGAAGTGAGCGTAACGCTGAGGTCGCCCACCCAGGTATGAGTAATAGAAAAACAAACCTGGGTAAGCGGGCAGCTTGCCAGATCATTCGCTCCGCTGACGGTGACATCCAGCGTGCCGTAGAAAGTGCCATTGTCTTCGATCGGAACAGGACAGTTTCCGGTGTTCAGACAGTCGCAGGGCTGTGAAAAAAGTGGGGAAAGAGCAGGGAGCAGTGATATCAGTATCGCTAACCGTAGATTTTTTATCATTTTGAAAATGTTACTTGCGCCTCGCAGGGAAAGCCGCAAAGAATTTTGAATTGGGTTTATTTCTCTAAAGTGCTTAACGTCAATTTTTTAAACAAAAAAAAACCGTCTAACGGGCTGCCCGCAGATCAGCAGATGTTTTCATGATTTTCAGGATACGTATTGGATACTGCCTTTTTCAGGAAAAATTCATGGGTGGCAGCGAAATAGACTTTTTCAAATCCTGCCGGTTTTTATCCTTGCCGGTTTTGAAAAATGTGTTTTTCCGGGGGGTGAAAATAAAAGGCGATGGTTGTCTGGAAATGCCTGTCCAACAGAACTTGTATGAGGTAAGAAGCCGGCTGATTGCTGACTATATATTTAACCCGGAGTAAGTCTAGTCCTGAACAGAAAGCGTAAAGGTAACTTTGCCTCCTGTTTTTTAAAGATTGAAAAGTTATATTTTTTTGAAAGCCGGCAGATATTTATCCTGAAAACGGTGCATTTGGTGAAATTTACAATCAGTGAAGAAAAAAAATGACGAAGGCTTTTTGACCAAAAAAAAGCGGCGGGAAGGATGTTTATCCATTCACCGCCGCTTCGGAGTATGTTTGAATTGAGTTAAAAAATGCTTGAAAGTTACCGGATCAGGGTAACATCGCCTTCCAGGACTTTGGTGCTGCCATCTGTCAGTTCAATCTCGGCAAACCACACGAAAACGCCCTGGTTCAGCAAGTTCCCCCGAAACGAACCGTCCCATCCCCTCGATGGGTCATTGGCTTGAAAATCCTGAAATTCATAAACCTTTTCGCCCCAGCGGTCGAATACCAGGAAGGATTTGATCCTGGCAACTCTAGGCCCGGCGTAAATCATGAACACATCGTTCGTACCGTCAGCGTTCGGTGAAAATGCGTTGGGCACGTACACCAGTGGCTTATCTTCCACGAAAATCGTGAGCTCGTCGCTTACCTCGCAGCCGTTGGAATTTACGGTTACGATGAAGGTAGTTGTTTCCTGCGGAGTAGCAACCGGGTTCAGGCAGCCCGTGCAATCCAGCAATTCCGGATGCGACCACTGAATGAGGTCGATGCTGTCGATTGGCAAGCTGACAATGGCAACCAGCGGAATGCTTTCGCCCGCCTTGATCAGGTTTTTACCTACCAGGTTGGCCGTCAGGTCAATCGTTAGCGTGCCGGGGTCCCGAACGGTGAAGCTCACCATGTTTTCGCAACCCGCTGCGTCCATGACCATCAGTTCGTAGTCGCCGGGTTCGAGGTACGGGAAAGTGTCCGTCGAGATGTAAGGCTCTCCGTTCAGCGAGAAAAAGTAAGGCGCCTCGCCACCGCTTACCGAATTGATGGCAACGAAAGCATCGTCGCTGTCGTGGCAACTTATCGGAGAAACGGATATATCCGCTACCGGCAGTTCCTGGCTGGATGTCACAATGACCGTATCCATGGACGAGCATCCAAGTGCACCATTCGAAACGACAAGCGTGTAGGTACCGGGGACTGTCACTTTTGGATTCGTAATGGTTTGGGTACCGGGAAAATCTCCAAAGTCAGCAATCCACAGATACGAGATATTGGGCCCGACTGTCGTTCCCGGGCCACCAAGTTGTATTTCCTGGTCCTGTTCCCAGCAGGTCAGCTCAGCATCTTCACCCGCATCCGCCGACGGTGGCGCAAGTACCTCGATATCAATTGTTTCAGAAAAATTACAGTTAACCTGCGTGTGTGTGTACACGAGGGTGTGCGTTCCTACGCCTGCCTGTTCCGGATCAAATAATCCCAGAGCAGGGTCAATAATACCCGCTCCGCTCCAGCTGCCAGAGCTGTTGGATCCTGCGCCGATGACGTGTGCCACCAGCTCAATGGAATCGTCAGGGCCGGTCAGGCAGAGTGGTTCTACCGATTCGATAGCAATGGATACGTCAGGGCACGGCTCGGCAGAGCACGTCATGAGGACTACCGGTTCCGGACAGGCAGTGTTGCCATTCACGGTGAGTTGAATGACGGTTTGCTGACCGGGACTTAGCCCTGTTACTTCGTAAGATGTGGGCGAAACCTGCGTACCAGCGGGTCCGTTCAGCACGGCTACGCTGTAGCCGGTTGCATTGTCCACCTCATCCCAGGTGAAAGTCACGGATTCCGTGGTCGCCTCACAGGTAAACGACGGAGTTACCAGTGCCTCATCCACTTGAATTTGCTGACTGAAACCAGTGGAAGAACAATTACCCTGCGTCACTGTCAGCGAAATATTTTTTACGCCTGGCGTTGTCCAACTCACTTCGTGCGGCCCCGGGCCAGTGCCGGGCGTGGCAGTGCCGCCGCCGAAATCCCAGGCGTAAACCGCCCCGCTTCCGGCCGTGCCGGAGAAAGTGACGGTAGCTTTTTCATCCGAGCAAATGACGTCATCTGCCTGGAAACTGGAAACCGGTGACTGGTAAACTCCGATCGTGATGGAGTCTTTGAATACGCAGCCTTTTTCATCAAAGGTGAAAACAACCACATGCTGACCAAAGCCGGCGGAATTTGGGTTAAATGTCCCGGTCGTCGCATTGATGATGCCGGGGCCGCTCCAAAGTCCGGAGCCTGAGCCGTCGCTGCCGCTAATATTAGCTGTCAGCTGAGTGGGCGTAGCCGTGCCGAGGCAGTAGTCTGCTACTGGTTCCACATCCACCAAAATCTGCGGGCAGGGGTTGGTGCTACAACTCGCTTGAGCCACCACCGGAGGACACGCATCCGGCCCGCTGACAGTCAGCTCAAACTCCACGGTTTCGGATGGCTGAAGGCCGGTTAGCAGATACGATGTTGACGTTGGTTGCGTACCGGTCTGGCCCGTCGGAATCGTCACGGTGTAAGTGCTCGCTCCCGGAACATTTGACCATGAAAATTCAATAGAAGTCGTCGTCGAGGTGCAGTTGATGACAGGTGCCTGCAGCGGTGCATCAACCTGCACAGTTTTTTGTGTTGTTTGTGAAACGCACCCGTCCGCAGATTCCATAGATAGCGAAATAACTTTGGAGCCGGCCGACGCCCAGCTCACGTTGTGCGGCCCCGGACCGGTACCTGGCGAGGCAGCGCCGCCACCGAAGTTCCAGTTGTAAGTCAAACCCGAACCGGAACCGGTAAATGCTACCGTTGCCAAATCACCTGCGCAGATACCGGCTGGTGCTGAAAAATCAGCAACCGGTGTATCGAAGATGTTGATTGTCAGGTTTTCACTGAAAAAACAAATGCCTTCCTTGTAGGTCAATGTGACAACATTGGCGCCCGCCGTAGCCTGACCAGGATCGAACGTCCCCGCTACCGGGTCAACGATTCCACTGCCCGACCAGGTCAACGTACCGCTGCCGGCAGAGCCAGTCACAGTAGCTGTCAGATCAAAAGCCGGGCTGGCAGCGCTGCGGCAAATATCGTCCACAGGGTCAATGACGATGGAAACATTCGGGCAATCCTGCGCCGAACAAACCCCTGTCGCTGAACTATTACCGCAAGCGCTGTTCCCGATTGCCTGCACTTCAATGGTCACCTCCTCGCCGGGAGACAGACCGGTTATTTCAAAAGAAGTTGGTGACGGCTGCGTGCCGGTATGACCGGACTGCACTGTCACGTTGTAAGCTGTTGCTCCGGGCACGGCGTCCCAGGAAAACAATACACTCGAAGTTGTTGCATTGCAGGTGATGACTGGCTCCGCCAATGGTTCATCTGCGACGACGGTAGCCGTAGCAGCATCGGAGGTACAGCCGTTCGCATTTTCCACGATGAGTGAAATGGTGTGACTGCCGCTACCCGGCCAGGTAACCTGATGCGGTCCTGCACCGGTGCCGGGCGTGGCTGTGCCGCCGCCAAAGTCCCAGTTGTAGGTCAACCCCGAACCGGAACCCGTGAAAGTCACCGTTGCTGCGTCATCCACACAAATGGTAGAAGCGACGTTGAAGTCCGCCACCGGCGTTTCGTATACATTTATGATGATTTGCTCTGTAAAAATGCAGTTGTCCTGCGTGTAGGTCGCCACGATGGAGTTAGCGCCAGGGTTGGCTTGCGCAGGGTCGAAAGTTCCTGAGCCTGCATTCGTGATGCCGTCGCCTGACCAGGTCAACACACCGTTGCCATTGCCACCGGTAACCGTGGCCGATAGATCAAAAGCAGTGGTAGCAGCCGTGAGGCAGATGTCGCTGACAGGCTGGATATCGATGGTTACCGTCGGGCACGCCTGCGCAGTGCAGGTTTGCGAAGCAACTGTATTTCCACAAACATTGCTGGTAACAGCCTCCACCTGAATGGACACCTGATCTCCCGGATTGAGGCCGGTAACGAGGTAGGTATTGTTTGCAGGCTGATGGGTGCCGGCAGTTCCCGAAAGCAGGGTCACGTTGTAACCGGATGCGCCAAGCACGTTTTCCCAGGAAAATTCAATACTTGAAGTCGTCACATCGCAGGAAATTACCGGATCCTGGATGGCACCCTGCACGGTGATTGTTTCGGAATGGACCGTTGAAATACAGCCGTTTTCCTCTACTGAAAGCGTCACGGTTTTGTCTCCCGGCGTTGACCAGGTCACACTTTGCATACCACCTCCGGTACCCGGGCTGGCATTTCCACCGTCAAAATCCCAGGTGAAAACGGCATTGCTGGTCGCCGTACCGTTGTGACTGACCAAAGCTGCATCATTGACACAAACCGGCGAAGTCACCGAGAAGTCGGAGGTTGGCGGCGTGAGTACGTTTAGCACCACACTGATTTCATCCTTGCAGGTGCCCTTGGTGGCTAAAATATAATAGGTAGTCGTTGCAGCCGGTGAAACGGATGTGCTGCTGAGCTTGTTTGCCGGCGTCGCCGGCGTCGCACTGTGAAAAGTGATCACCGGATCGGTATTATTTGCATCCTGAACATTCAGGGTGGAAAGATCAAAGGAGGCCCCCGCACAAACTTGTGGAGCTGATCCGACAACGGAAATATCGGGTGGCAAAATGCCATCCGAAACCGTTACGGAAGCCGTCGAAGTGCATGCAGGGTTAAGAGTGTTGTCAGTGATTGTTAGTGTATATGTCCCTGGAATAATAACAGATATTGATGTTTGAGTACTTGAAAAACCATTGGGCCCCGACCATGCAAAGGCTGCACCGGAAGGCGTGGAAGACGAACCATCCAGCGTTACGGAAGAATTCGTACATGTGATCGCCGGCGGGTTAGCCGGGTTGATGGCAGCATCGACGACCCGTTCGGTCATCGTCAAGTGAACCACGCTGTCGCAGCCCTGCCAGTTCGTCAGTGTAACGAAGTGTGGTCCCGGAGCGCAGTAGCTCTGGCCGCCAACCGTCACACAGCCGCCCTCACAAACCGTCACCGCCTGGCTGACGGTATCCGGAGCGATGGGTGTCAGGATTACCTGGACGATACTGTCACATCCCTGCCAGGATTGGAGTATCAGCGTATCCGAGCTGCAAACTGACTGGCCGCCAACCATGATGCAACTCCCTGCACAAATAGTAGTATCGATAAGTGTAGGCTGAATTTCCGGCAATACCGTCACCGTGATGCAGTTCAGTGAAAAATCACCGCAGAACGGAGCTGTTTGCGAAGCGACCTGCGCAAAAGCAGTCGCCGTATCGAGGCCGATGAGCATATCAATTTTGGCAGAGTCCGGAATGTAGTATGACAGACCGCACACCTGATAAACCCCTTCGGGCTGATTGGTGAAATCTGCAACGGAATCAATTGCCAGAATGACTCCATTTTGTGAAATGACGTAGGCGTAAGCGTAGTTAGAGGAATCAGGCCCGGACCCATTTCCATAATCCGGTGGAATGTCGAGCAGCAGATCCGGATCACCGAAGCAACTCGTCACACTGATCGAATCAAGAACGCCTCCGTCCGCATCGCAGGAGATACATGACTGGGTGCCGTTGGCAAAATTGAGTGTAAAATTTTGCAACACCCCCGTGTCCATGTTACAGACATCGTTCACGGTCAGTATCCAGGTTCCGTTCGCCGGAGCTCCGGGCGTGTTAAAGTCATTCAGGTCGCAGTTAGGCGCCTGAAGTGCTCCCGTAAGCGGATCAACGACGCCGCCGCAGGCTACTGTCCAGTTGCCGTTCAGGCAGCAGGTGCCCACCGAGCAGGGTGCAGAGTTACATTGATATTCCGTATTGTTTGTCAGCGGATGATTCGTCCCCGGCACGATGCATACCTCCAGGTTATCCTGTTGAGTGCCGCAACCTCCGTAGTTGTTGTTTACGTCAGCCATCAGCAGGTAATGCGTGCCATTGGGCGAGGTGAGTGAGACGCTGAGGTCTCCGATCCAGGTGTGTGTGATTGTAAAACAGACGGAAGTCAGCGGGTTAGAGCCGAGGTCGTTGGCGCCATTCACCGTTACATCCAGCATTCCATTAAAGGTGCCGTTATCAGTGATTGGAACGGGGCAATTGCCAGTAGAAATGCAGTCGCAGTTTTGGGAAAAAAGCGGAGTGAGTGTCGCAAAGCACAGCATTAATCCCAGGATGAGAGATTTGCCAGTCATAGTTTTTGATATTTATGTAGCCTGTCCAAGCCTGTGGCAGACTTTTATTAAATGAGAGGGGGGAAATGGCCTGCTTGTTCTAAAAAAAATACGGGGAGGTATAGGGTGTTCGTGTTACTAAGCTGTTTCCAACAGGGCTGAGGTGCTAAATCAGGAAAACAGAACCTTGGCCAAAGTTTAATGCCTGCCAAAGCATTAACAGCCGGGTGCTATCCAGGTGGGAGGTGAGTGTCAGTATTGTACGATCTTAATTAAGGTGAAAAACAGTATGAAAACCAACAGATCCGAAAAGCGGAATAATTGGTCTTCAGTCGGAGGGCATAAATATTTATCAAAAAACAGTGCCAAACCGCTTCATTTTCCGGTGATTTTAAAAAAAATCAAAACTTAACATGCTGCTTACAGCCAAACAATTCGCTGTCTGTCTGGATTTTAATTCAAAATTTGATGAAATATTTTTTTCAAAAAAACACTTGTATCCCCCTTCACTTGCGGCGCATCAGGCAGCCTACCCAGGAAAATTGTTTTTCTAAAACATAATTCGGGTGGAGTGCGGTCGTGTCAGAAGGCTGTACGTAGTAGTAGTCGTAATAATCGTCCGTGCGGAGTTCCTTGGAATAGGTAAGCGGTTCGACAGCGAAATCGTACGGCACGGTTTTAAAATAATAACTGCTGGAAGGGTGGTAAAGCCAGTGGACTCCTAATTTTATTTTCGTGCCTGCCGGCAATTTTTCATCCAAATACTTCAGCATATCTTCCGTCCGTGCGTCGTAACCCCACTCACTGGTGTACTGCAGCTGTGCCGACCGCAGCAGATGCCCGGCACAAAAAATGCCGATGAGCACGGGCAGGCCCATCTTCCAGACTGGCCTTTTGGTTTTAAAATAAAAACTCAACCCGGCAAAAACGGGAAGTATGGTCAGCGGCAGGAGCATCAACGCTGTACGGTTGACAAGGTATTGAGAGCCCAGCAGGAAGTGCTGGACGATGGTCGCAAGACTTACCAGAAAGGGCAATATCACCACCGCCAACCAGAACTGATGCCGTGGCTCCAAAGGTTTTTTTAAAAAATGCCGTAAGGCCAAAACGGCTGACCCGAGCAGCAGCAGCAGTAAAATCCCCCCGAAAAGCTCAACGTTGTACATTTTCAGGTATCGCTCACCGTACAGGCTTGTCTTGATCAACGAATGCGCAGTATTTCCAAACGACCCGGCGCCATATTCAAATTCTCCCCGCTCCCGCAAGACGCCGATGGGCCGGTACAGCAACCAAAAAAGTACGCCCGAAAACAGTACCGTTACAGCGGCCACCTCTGCCAGAACCGCCCGGCGGGTTTCCTTTTTTTGAAAAAAATCAACCAGCACAACCCCGGCCATGACGGCCAGCAGGCATGCGTAAAAATTCAACATCGTGAAATTGCTCAGGATAGCAAGAAAGGCCCCGCCAAATGTTTTCAGCAAATCGCTACGGCGCTTTGCCTCCAGCCATCGGGCGAAAAAATACAGGCTCATCATCATCATGGCCACTGCCAGGCCATAGCCCCGGGCCAGGGAGAAAAAGTCGAGCAGGTAGGGGCTGAAATTTAACATAACAAACCCCAGCAGCGTCAGCCAAGGCTGCTTGCCGGTCAGCCATTTTACCAGTTTAAAAGAAAAAAAGAGATAAATCAAATGCCCAAGTAGTGCAGGCAGCCTGATCGCAAATTCCGAATCGCCCAGAAGCCAAACGGCAGGCTTCATCAGCAGCACGTAGAGCCAGTGAAGATTGGCGGTGCCCCAGCAGTTGGGGTCAAAATGGCATTGGAAAATGTTGTAATTCGTCCAGATGGTGAAGGAGCCGGCCTCGTCGTGGGTCAGTGAAAGCAGGTCGGCCCGCAGGGAAGTGTAGATAAAAAGCAGCGCAGGCGTGAGCCACAGTAAAATGCCGGGAAGTTTTTGCTGAAAAAAACGGGAGGAAAAGCGGGACTTCCACTTTTCCTCCAATTGCCGGTAAGCCGGTGCTTTTTTCATCGGAAAGGTTGATTACAATCTTGCGATGATCGTTTTATTGCCTTTCACTTTCTGGCCCATGGTCACTTCGATTTTAGCATCGAGCGGCAGGAACAAATCCACACGGGAGCCGAATTTGATGAAACCCATGTCAGCGCCCTGAAGCACCATCTGTCCCTCTTCGCAGTAGTTGACGATACGCTTAGCCAGGGCACCTGCGATCTGGCGCATCAGCACCTCATCCTCGCCGTTATCGATGACGACCGTTGTACGTTCGTTTTCGCTGGACGACTTTGGGTGCCAGGCTACGAGGTACTTGCCGGGGTGATAACGGAAGTAGTTCACCGTACCGCTGATCGGGTTGCGGTTCACGTGAACGTTGGTAGGTGACATAAAGATGGAAACCTGGAGGCGTTTGTCGTTGAAGTACTCATTTTCATGCGTTTCTTCAATGACAACGATTTTGCCATCCGCAGGAGCGTAGACGACGTTGTCATCAGAGATGACGATTTCCCGGCGTGGGTTGCGGAAAAACTGCAAGACCAGCAGGAAAACTACAAGGGAAACAACTCCCGAAAACGTCAGCCATTCCGGCCAGAAATAGTTCACCGAAACGTTGACGACAGCCAGAATAAGGACAAGCGTCAATAGGATTTTGTGACCTTCTTTATGAATTTTCATTGTTAAACAATTTTTAACGGGGGGCAAAAATAACAAAAGCACGAAAAATTGAGCCATTTGTAACTTTAAGCACAAGTTAACATGCACTTAAAATTTGTACACTTTTAATCCTTCCCGGCCCAGTACGTACAATTTGTCTTTTTGTACATTCAATTTATCCCCGGAGTTAACACCTTCGGGCAACCTGATTGGCTTGTCAATCAGGGCCTTCAGATGAAATGAAACTAGCTGGTTTTCGGTGAAATAAATCAGCTGATCATCGAACAGCTGGAACTCCTTCAGATGCTTTAGCGGCAGTGTTTTTTGGTACTGCCCAAAGACATCAAAAACGAGAATTCCCTGATTTGGATCGTTAAGATAGACTATTTGTCCCTTTTCCACCAAAAAGTTTGGGCGAATGGTTTTGCCGGGAACAAGACTCAAATCACCGCTTTCGGTCACGACTGTGCCGTCCGATTCGATTTTTTTCAACCTGAAATTCACCTCGTCGTACACCCAAAGCCGCCCGTCACTGGCCATGCCGACGGCATTTACCCGAAAAAAACCGAATTGCTGAAGGTTGAACTGCCCGCTGAGGTTCATCGTCCGGTCGAGGGTTAACACGGTTTGATAGTCAGGAAAAAAAAGCAGGAGGTGAAAGGGATTCGTGGCGTCAAGGAAGGCCGCATCGCCCAGCGTTTTGTTGGGGTAGCGGAACTGCTCCTGGCCGCCGGGTGTGTATTTGATCACCTCATTGTCAGGAGTAAGCAGGTAAATATTCTGGAGTTTGTCAGTTGTGAAATCTTTCGCTTTGACCGGAATTGTGTAGAGCAGTTCGTAACGCCCGCCTCCCTCCGTCAGGAAATCCGGCGGGTCACTCTGGCAATTTGCATTTGAAACAAAACAACCAAACGCTAAAAGCCAACAGCTAACGGCCAAATATTTTGCCCTGCGCATTTTCAAAAAATTTAAGTTCCAGTCTTTCACCATCAAACACTGCGTAAGAATTAAACACCACCCAATCCCCAAGGTTGATATAACGGCTTTTCCCGTTTTTCAGTGTGTAGTCGATGGGCAGGTGCCGGTGTCCAAAAATGAAGTAATCGATATCCGCCAGGTCGAGCTGATCATTGCAGAACTGAATGAGCCGTTCTTTCTCTTCGCCGTGAAATTTTGGATCGGAAGGATTGGCCTTCCGGCTCGTCCCGGAAAACGTAGTCATCAGCCAAAGCCCTGCATTGGGATGCAGGCGCTCGAAAAGCCACTGGCAAACGGGATTTGAAAAAACAGCCTTGATGAACTTGTATCCGTAGTCGCCCGGTCCAAGTCCGTCGCCGTGGCCGATGTAGAATTTCTTGCCGCCAAACTCCCGAACGACCGGGTCCCGGTAAATCGGAATTCCCAGTTCTTCCTCCAGGTAGCGGAACATCCACATGTCATGGTTGCCGGTGAAAAAATAAATGGGCAGGCCATTTTCCCGAAGTTCCGCCAGCTTTCCAAGCAATCGGACGTAGCCTTTCGGCACCACTTTCCGGTATTCGAACCAGTAGTCGAAAACGTCTCCAACGAGGTACAACTCCGCCGCATCCAGTGCAATTTTATCCAGCCAGCGTACGATCTGGCGCTCCCGCTCCCTGCTCGTCAGGCGCCCGTCGGTGCCGAGGTGGAAGTCGGAGGCAAAGTAGGTTTTTGTCATTTGAGAGGATTGAAGGATTGAAGGATTGGAGGACAGGAGGAATGCAACCCTGCAATCCTTCAATCCTTCAATCCTTTTAAACACGCTCCATCACCGTTCCGCAGTGCTTGCAGGTACGGTGTTCTTCGGAGGACATAAACTCCTGAATGGCAGCTTTGATTTGGGTGCCGATGTCCTTGAGCGGGAAGCCTGCCTCGTACAATTTTTCATGGCAGTTGTCGCAGAACCACATCAGTTTGTCAATCTCGCCGGGATTGCGGTAGCGCTCGATGACGAGGCCGACCGTGTTGGCAGGGCGCTGCGGCGAGTGCGGGATGCGGGGCGGCAGCAGGAACATCTCGCCTTCCCGGATGTGGATGTCTTCGGGTTTACCGTCTTCGTTGATAATTTTAACGGTGATATCGCCCTGGAGTTGGTAAAAAAGTTCTTCGCCGTCTTCCCAGTGATAATCCTTGCGGCCATTCGGGCCACCGACGACCATGACGATGTAGTCGTCATTGTTCATATAAATTTGCTTATTGCCGACAGGCGGCTGAAGGAGGTGACGGTTGTCCTCGATCCATTGATGCAGGTTGAAAGGTTTTGCGATTGGCATATTTAATTAGGTTTAAGGGTTTAAGAGTTGAATGGTTTAACGAACCAGTTTATCGGTGAGCTTTTAAACTCTTCAACTTTTAAACCTTTGAACTTTGATGACTGTGAAAGCCAAGTTATGGCAACTTGCGCTATTTTAGCCAAAATTTTGAAAACAACGTAACACGGGCTTTTTTTAGCTCAAAAAACAACCCGGGCACGAAAGTCCGGAATATTTTAAAATTATGAATTTAGATTTAAAAGGAAAAAACGCCCTCGTGGGGGGCAGCAGCAAAGGTATCGGGCGGGCAGTTGCCGTCGAACTGGCATTGCTTGGCGCAAATATTACGCTCGTTTCCCGCAGCCCGGAGCGGCTGCATGAAGCGCTGGCCGAACTGGATATTTCCCAGGGGCAGTCGCATGATTTCCTGGTCGCTGATTTCACCGACAGCGAAGATGTTCACAAAAAAGTATTGGGGCTGGTCGCAGGCAAGCCCATTCACATTCTGATCAACAACACCGGCGGCCCTCCCGGCGGCCCGATCGAAGAAGCGAACATCAGTGATTTTCTGCAAGCTTACAACAACCACCTCGTTTGTAATCACATCCTGACGCAGGCTGTTCTGCCGGGGATGAAACAAGCGGAATACGGCCGTATCATCAACATTATTTCCACTTCGGTGAAACAACCAATCGGAGGGCTCGGCGTCTCCAACACAACCCGTGGAGCAGTAGCCAACTGGGCAAAAACCATGGCCAACGAACTGGGCAAATACGGCATTACGGTGAACAACGTGCTGCCCGGCGCCACCATGACCGGCCGCCTCGACGAAATCGCCGAAGCACGTGCCGCCAAAGGGCAGGGAACAAAAACAGAAGTTTACAAAAACTGGATCGAGGAAATACCGCTCGGCCGCATTGGCCAGCCAAATGAGGTGGCAGCAGCTGTCGCTTTCCTCGCCTCTCCGGCCGCCGCCTACATTTCCGGCATCAATCTGCCGGTGGACGGGGGACGGACGAAGAGCCTTTGAAATGAGTAGGCCGGTAGGCAAGTAGGCCGGCAGGCAAGTAGACGAGTACGAAAATGGCTCTACTTACCTACCGGCCTACTCGCCTGCCGGCCTACTCGCCTACTTGCCTACTCCTAAAAAATGCATAACCCGGATAAATTCCGCCTTTTTTACAATCAAACGATCCAGCCGGAACTGCGGCGACTGGATAAATACCGCCTGCGCCTGCTCCGGCTGATGCTTTTTTCGGCCGTGATCATGGTTGGGCTGGGCGCATTCCTGATGTACCTCGACGTACTGGTGATTGGGATGCTCGCCATGATTCCTTTCGGAATTTACATCAGCTACCTGGTGCGACGGGTGCAAAAATTCGTGCAGGAATTCAAGCCCAAAGTCGTAAAACTTATCCTTGATTTCATTGACGACGGACTGCTGTTCGGCGACTTGCATTACGATGCAAAGCGCAAGATTCCTTTCGATAAATTTATCCGGAGCGGCATTTTCGTTACACGTCCGGCTGTGTACAATGGCGAAGATTTTATCGAAGGGCGCATCGGCGACATCGAGTTTGAAATGTGTGAACTGAACGTCAAAGAATTTTCTAAAATCAGGGAACGGCTCGACTCCGTTTTCCGTGGAATTTTCATCCGGGCGAAATTATTTCACCCGCTGAAAGGCACCATACTCGTCGTACCAAGAAGCACATTGCCTGACCTTTCCGAAACCGTAAAAGCCTTCATTCGAAACGGCGGCAAAAACCTGGACGGCTTCATCCGCAATGAAGAATTTCGAGACACCTTTACTGTCTACGGCTCCATCAATGCCAAAATAACCGAAGTGCTGCCGGTAGAATTAATGGATTTTATGCTGGATCACCTGCAACGCCGGGGCCTGATTTACCTGTCTTTATCTGAAAAAAATATTTACGCCGCAATCGCCAATGACAAGGATATTCTGGAGCCTAAGTTATTTTCTTCCAATGTCAGCTTTGATTTGGTGAAAGAATTTTACGAAGACATCAACCTGGCGCTGTTCGTGGTGACTGCAATCGATAGGAGCCATTGAATGAGTAGGCCGGTAAGCGAGTAGGCAGTAGGCGAGTAGGCCGGCAGGCAAATAGGCAAGTAGTTTTGAAAACAATCAATACCAATTTCAACATGGAAAATTTTCCGAAAACAGACCGCAACAAAGTGAAACGCCTGCCCAAGCGGGGACACTACGACCGGGAGACGATCTTCAGCATCCTCGACGCCGGGTTTCTCTGCCACGTGGGCTTCGTGGTGGACGGGCAGCCGTTCGTTATTCCCACTGCCTACGGCCGTGACGGCGATGCGATTTACCTGCACGGCTCCTCCAAAAGCCGGATGCTCAACAGCCTCGACCAGGGCATTCCCGTCTGCCTGACGGTGACGCACGTGGACGGGCTGGTACTGGCACGCTCGGCTTTTCACCATTCGATCAACTACCGCTCGGCCGTCATTTTCGGTACGGCGCACGAGGTGAAGGGCGAAGAAAAAGAGCGGGCACTGTTCCTCATTTCCGAAAATATCCTCAAAGGCCGCTGGGACGAGGTGCGGGGGCCGAATGAAAAGGAAATGAAAGCCACTTCCGTGTTGAGACTTGACATCGAATCGGCTTCCGCCAAAGTCCGCACCGGCCCGCCAGGCGACGACGAGGAGGATTACGCACTGCCCATCTGGGCGGGAGTGGTACCGCTCAGCCAGGTGGCAGGAGCGCCGGTGGCCGATCCGTTGCTGAGGGAGGGGATTCCGGTGGCCGGGAGTGTCAAAAAACTGACCGGCCAAGAGGATTGAAACACGGATGAGACGGATTGGGCGGATTTATACGGATTTTACTTTGATCGTTTTGTGTACTAAAATCCGTGCGAATCCGCCCAACCCGTCTCATCCATGATCCAATCCTGCCATATTTGCTGTTTTAAACAAATCATTAATATCAAACTTTTATGAAAACAACCACCACCCGGCGCCCGGCGCCACACGAATACGGCGCCTTCTACCAAACCTACATCAGCAAGGTCGAAACGAACGACATTTTTCAAACTTTAGCGGATGCCAAAACTTCCGTGGCCGCTTTTTTTGAAAACCTGCCCACCGAAAAATGGGACTACCGCTACGCCCCCGGCAAGTGGAGCATCAAGGAAGTACTGCAACACCTCATCGATGGCGAGCGGGTCTTCGCTTACCGTGCCCTGCGCATCGCCCGCAACGACCTGACGCCGCTGCCGGGATTCGATGAAAATCTTTTTGCTGAAAACTGCCATGCCAGCCAGCGCACCCCGGCCTCGCTGATCGCCGAGTACCAGGCCGTGCGGGAAGCAACGGTGCACTTGTTTAACAGTTTGCACGAGGAAGACCTGGGCCGCATCGGTACGGCGAGCAACAATCCCGCTTCGCCACTGGCCATTGCGTTCATCATCGCCGGGCACGAATTGCACCACATGGGTGTGATCAAAGAGCGGTATCTGAGTGAATGAGGGAATGAGTGAATGAGGGAATGAGAGAATTTTGGCCCTGGAAAATAAATTTTAAAAAAAATGCAAAACATCATCACCCGCCTGCAACAGCTCGTGGCAGAAGTACCGCCGCTGCTCAACCAATTTTCTCCGGAGGAAGTGACCCAACGGCCCGCCCCGGGCAAGTGGTCGAAACGGGAAATCCTCGGCCACCTCTGCGACTCGGCGCTACACAACTGGCAGCGATTCACCGCCGCCCAGCGCCTGACCGGACCGCTGACAATCATCCCCTACCATCAGGACGACCTCGTGCGGCTGAACGGCTACCAGCATTTGCCCACAGGGCAGATCACGTCGCTTTGGGCCAGCTTGAACACGCAGATTGTGGCCGTTTTAAAAAATTTACCGAAGGAAAAACTGTTGCTCCCCATCGTGCTGCCGGACGGGTCGCCCGCCACTTTGCAGTTTTTGATCGAAGATTACCTCGAGCATTTGGAGCATCACCTGCGGCAGATTTTTACCGAAAAAATTCCCGCCCCCATTCTGCCGGAGCGCTGGCAGATCAGCGTGGACACGGCAATGGAGGTCCTTGCGAAGCACCCGGAAGGCAAGCCGTTCGTCACGCTGCTGGAGCGGGGCAGGATGTACGTTGAAATTTACCAACCCCAAAAAATGGACCTGCAAACCCCGCACGACCAGGACGAAATCTACGTCGTCATCAGCGGCAGCGGTACGTTTTTCAACGCTGGCGAGCGCCGCCCCTTCCACCCCGGCGACCTCATTTTTGTGCCCGCCGGTATTGAGCATCGCTTCGAAAACTTCACCGAAGACTTCAAAACCTGGGTGATATTTTTTTGATGTTGTTGGCCGTTAGCTTTTGGCTAACAGCGCACCACATTGCTTCTTTTCGGTGAAAAACGTACCTTGATTTTTCATCAAAAAACAAGCTGCCATGAAAATACTCGCCTTCTTCGCCCCTGTCTGGCTCGTTTGCGCCTTTCTGCTCCCCACCCAATTTCCAGCATTGGACGACGGCCTCATCGCCTACTACTCCTTCAACGAATGCGACGCCAGGGACGACTCCGACGGCGGCTCCGATGGCATGCTGTTCGGCGAGCCGGGCTGCGTGTGCGGCGTGGACGACGATGCACTTTGGCTGGATGGCATGGACGATTTCATCGAATTTCATGGCAGGGTGAACCGCTACTTCACCACTTCGGATTTCACCATCAGTTTTTATTTCAAACCCTCCAAATACAGCGTTTTTCGCCAAAGCATGCTTTCCAAACGGATGAATTGTGACGAGTACAACATGTTCGACTTCCTGCTCGACGTGACCCGCAAGGAGGTGAACACCGCCGTCCATGAATCGCCGGAGATTTTTTACCGGGATATTTCACCGGGAACGGAAGAAACCGACTGGCTGCACTTCGCCCTCGTGCGGGAAGGCCGCTACGCCCGCACTTACGTCAACGGCGTACTGCACCGGCAGGCCGTGCGGTGCAGCGGCGTGGACCTGAGCAACGACGCCGTGCTGTCGTTCAGCAACAGCCCATGCCTGAGCAACGGGCGGACGGTGCGTTTCAAGGGCGCCCTCGACGAACTGCGGGTGTACGACCGGGCACTGACGGAGGTGGAAATCGGGCAACTCTACGCCCGCTACCCGGTGGAACTGGCCGAGATCGACTGCGTGAGTTTTGTGCCGGAGGACATGGAAGTGGAATCGCTTTGTGCGATTTACGAATGACGATTTTGGATTTACGATTGAGTTGCGCCTCACAATCGTAAATCCAAAATCGTAAACCGTAAATTTCATTTAAATCTCATCTCCACAAATCTTTTCTGAAATCCCATTTTTTCAAAAAAACCGGCCTGCTCGTCTTCGGCGGGCAGTTGCAGGGCGAGGTCGCCGCCGGACTGTTCGACGGCCTTTTCGATGAGGCCGTGGGCGACGCCGTTTTGGCGGTAACGCTGGTCGATGGCCAGCAGTGTGAGCCGGTGGCGGGGCATCACGTTTTCCGTGCCGGTGTGTGAAACGACGACCACGCCGAGCATTTCGCCGTCCCGGATGGCGGTGAGGATGAAACCGCCGAACGACGGGCGCTCCTTGACGGCGCACTCAACGGCCTCGGTGATTTCTTCGGCGGTGTAGCGGTCGTGCCCGGCATTTTCACGGATGAAACGGACGATGCGGGCTTTTTCCAGGTGCGTGATCCTGGTGTAAGGTGTGTAAACGGAGTGATTGACCATAGCTTTGCAGTTTTGGGAATTCGTTGATTTTCAGCAGCTTGAAACTTTCTTTACTGGATAAATTTGAGGGCAGGTGCTTTTGCCTGGGTTATTTAATTTGGCAATGGTGGGCCAAAAAAGGAGATGTAATCTTTGGACAGATTGTTCGGCAGGAAGGGAATTTTAACTCACTGAAACTCACGGATATAATACTCCAAACTCTCCCCGATCAGCTTCTCATCCGCATACCAGTCGATTTTCGCAGCGCCGATTTCGGGCAGCAGGGTGAAATTGATGCGGCCCTGCTCGTTCTTCTTATCTTTTTTCATCAAAGCCAAAAGCTGAGAAAAATCATCCGTTCGAAGCGGGTAAGGTTCGTAAAATCGCCGCACGAAAGCGGTGATCTCGTGCAGGTCGAGTTCCGGCAGGCCGGCCAGTTTCCACGACAGCCAGCTTTCGCAGACGATGCCGAGGGCGACGGCCTCGCCGTGCAGCAGCGGATTTCCGGTTTTTAATGAAAAACTCTCGACAGCATGGCCTACCGTGTGGCCGAAGTTGAGGGCCTTGCGGATGCCCTTTTCATGGGGGTCTTCCTCGACGATGCGTTTTTTGACGGCGAGCGAAGGCGGCAGCAGGCGCTCCCAGTCCACCTGCCGGAGGTCGTGGACGGACTGAAGTTCTGACCACAGCGCAGCGTCGGCAATGAGGGCGTGTTTGAAAATTTCGGCGAAGCCGGAGCGGATTTCACTGTCCGGGAGGGTTTTTAAAAAAACAGGATTGATGAAAACGGCCCGTGGATTTTGAAAAAAGCCGATGATGTTTTTCACAAAATTAAAATCCACGCCCACCTTGCCGCCGATGGACGAGTCGGCCATGGAGAGCAGCGTGGTGGGAATTTGAATAAAATCAATCCCTCGCAGGAAGGCCGCCGCACTGAAGCCGCCGAGATCGCCGGTGACGCCGCCGCCCAGACAAATGAGCAGCGAGTGGCGGTCGAGGCTGAGTTGCGACATTTCACTCCAGACCTGCTGGCAGGTTTCGAGCGTTTTGTGCTGCTCGCCTGCCGGTATTTCGATGGTAAAAACTTCAAAATCCAACCCTTCCAAAACCAAAGGCAGGCAATGGCGTTTGGTGTTCGCATCCACCAAAACGACGATTTTCGAGTAATTTCCCGCTTTCAAAAAAGCGGAAAGCGGCTCCCGGTGGTCGCCGACGAAGATGTCGTATTCTTTTAATTGCAGTGAAAACATGCGCAAGTTTAGCCATTCGGGAGGCATTTTTCATCAAAAATGAGATAGTTTTACAGCAATAAGGGGTTTGAGGTGATTGATGGGTTTGATGGGTTTGAGTTGTTCCGCTCACCTCAAACCCATCAAACAAATCAAACGATTCAAACTCCTCAAACAAATCAAACCAACTTTATGGCACAACGAAAAAAAGCAGTCATCGCCGGCGCAGGATTGGTCGGCGCATTGTGGTCGGTCATGCTGGCCAAACGGGGTTACGAAGTGGACGTTTACGAGCGCCGGCCCGACTTCCGGCAGGCGGGCTACATCGGCGGCCGTTCCATCAACCTGGCCCTGAGCGAACGGGGCTGGAAGGCGGTGGAAATCGCCGGTATCCGTGAAAAAATCGAAAAAGTCGCCCTCCCGATGCCCGGCCGGATGATGCACGGCGTGGACGGCGAATTGACGTTCCAGCCTTACGGCGAAGCGGGGCAGGCCATCTACTCCGTATCGAGGGGCGGCCTGAACGTGGAGTTGGTAAATATCGCCGAGGAGTTTGAAAATGTGCGTTTTCATTTCAACCAGGCCTGTAAGGGCGTGGATCTGGATAACAGCGCCATCCGCTTCGAGGACACACAGACGGGGGCGAGGTACACGATCGAGAGCGACCTGATTTTTGGGACGGACGGGGCGTTTTCGGCGATACGCAGCAGCATGCAACGGCTGCCCCGTTTCAACTACTCGCAGCACTACATCGAGCACGGATACAAGGAACTGAGCATTCCGGCCAACGAGGACGGTACGCACCGCATGCACACGAATGCGCTGCACATCTGGCCACGGGGACAGTTCATGCTCATCGCCCTGCCGAACCTGGACGGGAGTTTCACCTGCACGCTGTTCCTGCCTTTCGAGGGAGAGGAGTCGTTTGAAAACCTGACGAACGAGCGGCAGGTGATGGCTTTTTTCAAAAAATATTTCCCGGACGTGATTCCGCTGATGCCCACATTGGTGGAGGATTTTTTTGAAAACCCGACGCCGCCGCTCGTCACGATCCGTTGCAGTCCGTGGAATTACGGCAGTAAAATCCTGCTCATCGGCGATGCCAGCCATGCCATCGTGCCGTTTTTCGGGCAGGGGATGAACGCAGGCTTCGAAGATTGCACCATCCTGGACAGCCTGATGGACAAGTACGATGAGGACTGGCCTGCCATCATCGAGGAGTTCAACGCCAACCGCATTGAGGATGCCAACGCCATCGCCGACCTGGCGCTTGCCAATTTCATCGAAATGCGGGACAAGGTGGCCGACCCCCGGTTTTTACTTTGGAAAAAAATAGAAAAACACCTGCACGAGCGCTTCCCGAAAGAATTCCAGTCGGTGTATTCGATGGTGAGTTTCAGCCACGTGCCGTACAGCCAGGCGCTGGCCGAGGTAGCCGAACACGAGCGCCTGTTCGACCGGATGCTGGCCATTCCCAATCTGGAAGAGAACTGGAAAGGGCCGGAAGTGGAGGCGGTGTTCCGCGAGTGGCTGGCGGAGCGGCAGTGAGCAGTTGGCAGGGGGTTACGAGCAACTGCCAACTATTTCCCTGTCTTCCATGTTTTCCACCTGATGTTTTAGGACAATCACGGCGGCTGCCTATCTTTGAGCGGCTGATTCACCGTTGATGATTGCCGGCTTTCCGATAATTGGCGGGCAGTTGGCAAGTTTCAGAACAATTCAAAATTCACGCATGTATATTTCCGACGTTGTTAAGAACTTATTGATTATCAATATCCTTGCTTACGTGGTTACCCACCTGACCGGTGATTTTGGTCAGGAATGGCTGATCCGGCTGGCTGTATTTTTTCCGACTTCAGAATATTTTGAACCCTATCAGGTCATCACGTACATGTTCATGCACGGGAATTTTACCCATATTTTCTTCAACATGTTCGCTTTGTACATGTTTGGAACGCCTGTAGAGATGGCTTGGGGACCCAAGAAATTTTTATTTTTCTATCTTTTTACCGGCCTCGGCGCATTGGTTTTGCAGTTCATCGTTCAATACATTGAAATCAGCCAGGGGATGGTACCTGCTGATGCAGTAAACATCCCGATGTTGGGTGCTTCCGGTGCAGTGTTTGGTATCCTTGCTGCTTACGGGATGCAGTTCCCGAACAGCATCATTCAATTGATCATCCCGCCGGTAAAAATGAAGGCGAAGTACTTCGTTTTGATTTATGCCGGTCTTGAAATTTTCCTTGGCATCGGCAACTTTATGCCGGGCGTGGCACACTTTGCACACGTAGGCGGAGCGTTGTTCGGCTTTTTGTTGATCATGTACTGGCGGTCGAGAGGGGAAAGGCTTTATTGAAGTAGGCGAGTAAGCCGGTAGGCAAGTAGGCGAGTACCCACGCAGTACCGGCAAAGCTTACCCGCCTACTGGCCTACTAAAAACGATTATAATGTTCAGTTCGATTTGGTACGATGTAAAGCGGCAGTTTAGTTACGGCAATATGCTGACCCGGATCATCCTGGTCAACATTGGCGTATTTGTGGTGGCGATACTGGCGAAGTTGATCATGATGCCCATCGGCGACGGCGACGGGATGGCTTACCAGAAGCTGCTGCGCTTTTTCATGGTTGGCGCCGACTGGAAGCACAACCTGACGCACCCCTGGGTTTTCATCACCCACATGTTCCTGCATACCGACTTCTGGCACATCCTCTGGAACATGCTGCTGTTGTACTGGTTCGGCCGCATCGTTGGCGACCTGCTGGGCGACCGGCGGATTTTACCAATTTACCTGCTGGGAGGTTTGGCCGGTGGCTTCGCTTATTTCATCATGGCTAATGTGCCGACTCCGTTCGATTTTGGTGCGTATGCACTCGGCGCTTCGGCAGCGTTCATGGCTATTCTGGTGGTGGCTGGAAAGACAGCGCCGGACTACAACATTTCCCTGCTCTTTCTGGGAGATGTGAAATTGAAATACATCGTGGCCGTTCTGTTTTTTCTGGACATCATCGGACTTTCGAACAACAACAATTCCGGCGGCAGCTTTGGCCACCTCGGCGGGGCAGTCATGGGGTACATCATTGCACAGCAACTGCAACACGGAAACGACTTGACCACACCGGTCAACAGTATCCTGAATTCGATCACTTCATTTTTCAGTAATTTATTTTCAGAAAAAGCGCCGGGCCCTAAAGTCGCCTACAAAAACCCCAATGCAAAAAAACAGCGCTCCGGCAGTGGCCGTCAGCGTGGCACCTCTCCTGAAGACCTCTCTCACCAGGAAAAACTTGACGCTATTCTCGATAAGATCAAACAAACGGGCTATGACAGCCTGTCACCTTCTGAAAAAGAATTTTTATTTAATGCAAGCAAGAAGTGATTGGTGACTGGTGATTGGTAATTGGGTAGTCCAATCACCAATCACCAGTCACCAATCAGTAACCACCCGATGAAATTTTTCCACCTACTTCTGCGCTGGGCAAATGTGCTGCTGGTTTTGATAACCCTGCTGGCCTACCTCTCGCCGTTTATTAATCCGGCCAGGGTTTGGCATTTCACATTTTTGGGGCTGGCATATCCGGTGCTGCTGATGGGGAATATTGCATTTATTCTTTTCTGGCTGCTGAAAAAAAACTGGTACTTTCTGTTTTCGCTGGGCTGCATTGTGGTAGGGATTGGGTATTTCACCAGTTTTTTCGGATTTCATTTTTTTAAAAGTGCTGAAAAAAAAGAGGGTGAAATCACCGTGATGACTTACAACGTCGCCGGCTTCCGAAACATCCGAAGCGACGATGAGCAGAAAAAAAATCAAATCGCAACAACCTTCGACCGGCTCGGTAAAAAATACAGCACGCCGGAAATCATGTGCGTCCAGGAAGCAACCCAGGCCCGGGTAACCGACCTTATTGCTAAAGCTTTCGCTTACAAGCATCAACACAAATTCAAAGGCACCGCCATTTTTTCAAGATTCCCCATCGTCAAAAAAGGAACTGTCCCCTTAGAAAGCATTGGCAACTCCTGCGTTTGGGCCGACCTGAAAACGCCGGAGGGCATCGTGCGGGTCTATTCGGCCCACCTCCAATCGAACAGCCTCACCCAAACTGCCACAAAAATTGCCACGAATGGCGACCTGCGTGAAAAACAAACCTGGCGGGACATTCGCTTTGTCATGAAGCAATATAAACGGGCAGTCACCATACGTGCTTCGCAGGCCAATTTGGTCAAAAATCACATGTCACAAAGCCCCCACCCGGTCTTGCTTTGCGGCGACTTGAACGACCCTCCGGTGTCCTACGTGTACCGCCTGCTGTCGGAAGGTTTGCAGGATAGTTTTCGGGAAAAGGGCGCAGGCATCAGCTCCACCTTCAACGGCAAGCTGCCCGCCCTGCGCATCGATCACATTCTGATGGACCCAAAATTTAAAATCGCCGATTACCGGGTACCGGATGTGGAACTTTCCGATCACTTTCCCGTTGTTGTACGTTTCTCGTGGTGATTAAAATTGTTAAAATTTTCAATACCTAATCATCCATTACCAATTACCAACTCCCTACTTTTGCGGCCATTATGAAGGAAATTCAGATTTACAACAGTTACTCCGGTAAAAAGGAAATTTTCAAACCCATTCACGAAGGCCGGGTCGGCATGTACGTTTGCGGCCCTACGGTTTACAGCGACGTACACCTCGGCAACTGCCGGACTTTCGTGGGTTTTGACATCATCTATCGCTACCTGCAGCACCTCGGCTACAAGGTGCGCTACGTGCGCAACATCACCGACGTGGGCCACCTCGAAGGCGACGCCGACACCGGCCGGGAGGATAAAATTTCAAAAAAAGCCCGCCTTGAACAACTCGAGCCGATGGAAATCGTGCAGCAGTACATGAATGGTTTTCATGAAATGATGAAAATCTTCAACGTCCTGCCGCCCAACATAGAGCCAAGAGCCACCGGCCACATCATCGAACAAATCGAAATGGTGCAGGCCATCATTGACAATGGTTTGGCCTATGAGCAAAACGGCTCCGTTTATTTCGACACGTTGAAATTTGCTGAAAAATACGGCGTGTACGGCAAGCTCTCCGGCCGCAAAATCGAAGACCTGCTCACGGAAACACGGGACAACCTGAAAAATCAGGATGAAAAAAGACACCCGTCCGATTTTGCCATCTGGATCAAAGCAGCACCCGAACACCTGATGCGCTGGCAGGCGCCCTGGTCAGTGGGTTTTCCCGGCTGGCACCTCGAATGCTCGGCGATGAGTACGAAATATCTCGGTGAAAAATTCGACATCCACGGTGGCGGCGGCGACCTGAAATTCCCGCACCACGAAAACGAAATCGCCCAGAACTACGGCGTCTGTGGCCATGCGCCATGTAACTACTGGATGCACGGCAACATGCTCCTGCTCGAAGGCAAAAAAATGTCGAAGAGCGACGGCAACTCCATCATGCCCGGCGAACTGTTCACCGGCCAGAGCAAGCATTTGACGAAAGCTTACTCGCCGATGGTCGTGCGGTTTTTTATGTTGCAAACGCACTACCGCAGCACACTCGACATGACCGACGATGCCCTGCAAGCTGCCGAAAAAGGCTACCGCCGCTTGATGGAAGGTCAAAAAGTTTTACAGGAACTTTCGCACCCCGGCAACGGCAAGGCCGGAGACCTGGACAAAGAAATCAACTCGCTCATCGACCTCGCATTCAACGACATGAGCGACGATTTCAACACGCCCAAAGCACTGGCCAGCCTCTTCGAACTGGTGACCAAAATCAACAGCCTGAAGGGCGGGCAGTTGTCCCTTGGCGACGTTACGGCTGAGACGCTGGAACGATTGAAACAAACTTTCAACGATTTCATTTTCGATATCTTCGGCCTGCTGACGGAAGACTTTGCTTCATCCGGCGACGGCGTGGTGGATGGTTTGATGAATCTCATTCTCGAAATGCGCCAAACAGCCCGCACGAACAAGGACTGGGGAACTTCCGATAAAATCAGGGATGTGTTGAAAGAACTCGACATTGTTGTGAAAGACAGCAAAGAAGGGGCAACCTGGTCGAAGGCCTGATCATTTACGATCCGGGATTTGCGATTGCGGGTTTGAACATAAATCACACCTGAATCGCAAATCCCAATTCGTAAATCAAAAAGCTTCGAAACAAAAACCGTCTTTTCGCCGTTTTTAACCCGTTCCAAATGACCAGCAGGAAACCACCAATCATCATCCAAGCACAACATCACGTAAAAATATGTCTCAGACAACCTACAAATCCGACGTCGAAGCCGTAGACGCTTTGGCGCAATCCTACAAAGACTTAAAGAAAGAAATTGCCAAGATCATCGTTGGCCAGGACGAGGTGGTGAAAACCGTACTCATCTCACTGTTTGGCAACGGCCACAGTCTGCTCGTAGGGGTGCCGGGTTTGGCAAAAACACTGCTCGTCAGCACCATTTCCGAAGTACTCGACCTTGGTTTCAAACGGATTCAGTTTACGCCTGACCTGATGCCTTCAGACATCACAGGCTCTGAGATCCTCGACGAAGACCGGCATTTCAAATTCAACAAAGGCCCGCTTTTCTCCAATATCGTACTCGCTGACGAGATCAACCGGACGCCGCCCAAAACACAGGCAGCCCTGCTGGAAGCCATGCAGGAGCGCTCGGTAACTGTGGCTGGTCAGCGCCACGCACTGCCGTCTCCGTTTTTCGTTTTGGCGACGCAAAACCCGATCGAGCAGGAGGGAACCTACCCGCTGCCGGAGGCCCAGCTCGACCGTTTCATGTTCAACATTCCGCTCGACTATCCTTCCTACCAGGAGGAAATCGACGTGGTAAAAAATACAACCGGCGTACAGAAGTCGGAACTGAAGCACATCCTGAACGACCGTCAAATCCTTGACTTCCAGCAGCTTGTGCGTAAAATTCCCGTCTCCGACAACGTGCTGGAATACGCTGTTTCATTGGCCACGAAAACCCGCCCGGGCACTGAGCGTGCCACCGACAAGGTGAACAATTACATTTCCTGGGGCGCAGGGCCACGTGCTTCGCAATACCTCGTGCTGGGCGCCAAAGTCCATGCCGCCATCAACGGCAAGTACTCCCCCGACATCGAGGACGTGCGGGCTATCGCCAACTACGTACTCCGCCACCGCATCGTGCGGAACTACAAAGCGGAAGCGGAAGGCATTACCGAAGAAAATATCATCCAGAGCTTGTTTTAAAAACGGGCGTTTTGATAAAAAACAAAGGCTAACTTGCGTCATGCAGGTTAGCCTTTTTTAGTAGGCAGTAGGCGAGTAGGCCGGTAGGCAGTAGCGGGGGAAATTGCCAGGCGGTTTTTCATTTTTTAAAATCGAATTCAAAAATGGCGGTGCAAAAAATATTTCTTCTCCTGTTGCCGGGCTTCACCTGGTTTTCTGTCGCTTCGCAAACATTGCAACTTGCCCCGCCACAAACGCCCGCAGCCCGCCTGATATTGACTCCTGAGTCGACCGTTTCTTTTGATTTCCGGATGAAAAACGCCGTCATCCGCTACACCACCGATGGCAGCGAACCTGATAAAAACTCACCGGTTTACCGCCAGCCCCTCAGCGTAACCGAACCCGCCCGGATCAAAGCAAAATCTTTCTGCGACGGCTTCCTGCCCTCTGAAACGAAGACGGTACAGGTGCTTTCTCTCGCGGCCGGAAGCATCGACAGCATAGCTATTTCACCCACGCCGGACAAGTACGCCGCCAACGGATGGTGCACCCTCTGCGACGGTCAGCTTGGCGATGAAAATTTCAGGGAAAACTGGCTGGGGTTCGATCAGCAGGAGGTGTCGCTCCGATGTTTTTTCAATAAAAAGAAAAAAATACGGCTGGTGACTGTCAGCCTGATGCGGCAGCAGGGAGCATGGATTTTTTTGCCGCAGGCGGTAGAGATTTTTGATGAAAAGGGAAAACTGATTGTACGGAAAGCAATCACCAATGCGGGAGAGGACCAGCCATCGAGCCTCGAGTTAGTTGAAATTTCCATCCCGAAGAAAAAATACCGGGAACTTACCCTGCGCCTGAAAGCACTGTCTTCGCTGCAGGATTGGCATCCCGGGAAAGGGCAAACGGGGTGGGTATTTTTGGATGAGGTGTTTGTTGAATGATGTCTCACCGGGTGTGAAACCCGGTGAGACAATTTTCAAAAACTGCATCAAAGTCAAAACAAATGACTTTGGCGAATAATTAAAATCACATCTTCTCTTCCACCAGCTTCACAATCCGCCGCTCCGCTTCATCCGTTTGCTTCGCAATGGCTTCTGCTTTTTTCAAAAAATCGGCCGCCAGTTCCTTGTCGGCGAGGCTGCCTGTGTTGATTTTCACGTTCATCCAGGCGCCATGCACGGCAGCACGGGCGCAGAGTGCACCAACACCCGCATCGGAGACGGAGTTCGGATTGCCTTCCTTCACCATCGTCTCCGCCAGTTCGAACACCTCGAAAGCGGCCTCCATCGTACGCATCGGCGTTTCGATGGCATAGCGGGTAGCATCCTGGATGGCCTTTTTGCGGGCGGCTTTATCCTCCGCCGATTCCTTCGGCAGGCGGAAGGCAGCCATGATCTGGTTGAAAGCTTCCGTATCCTCATCGACGAGACGGAGCAGGGTGTCCTTGAGTTTTTGGCCCTTTTCGGCCCAGGCGGAGAACTCTTCCAGGCGGTCGTCCCAGCCCCGTTTACCGGCGCTGAGGTTTGCGACCATCGTACCGAGCGCTGCGCCGAGCGCCCCGACATAAGCGGAAATCGAGCCGCCGCCGGGTGTTGCGCTGTCTTTGGCCGTCTCGTTGGCGAAGGACCGCAGGTTCATGTTGATGAGCGGGTTAGCATTTTCATCGGCCATCTTATACTCGATGATTTTTTTCTTAGGGTCAAACGGCGTGAGGTCGTCCAGTCCCAGTGATTTTGCTGCGATGTGGATGAGTTCTTCCTCCGGCACGCCCGTGCTCCATTTTTGTTTTTGTAAAAAATGGCGGCCCGCATCGAGCATCACTTTTAACGGAACGAGCCCCACGATCTCAGAACCGGTGACACGCATGCCCCGGCTTTCGGCGCTCTTGCAGCACTCTTCGAAGGCCACGTGTACCGGCGTCACGCTGATGTTGGTCAAATTCATCGACACCTGGGCAATGCCGTACTCGGGGATGTACCAGCCGATGCCTTTTACAGCCTTGCAGGCGCCCGGTTCCCGCAGCGGTTCTCCGTTTTCGTCCCGCATGATCTCGCCGGTGATGGGGTCGCCGGAGCGTTTCACCCGGCCCTGCTCCCGCACGTCGAAGGCGACGGAGTTGGCCCGTCGCTCGCTCGTGGTGTTCAGGTTGACGTTGTAGGCGACGAGGAAATCCCGTGCGCCGATGGCCGTTGCGCCTGCTTTCGGGTTCAATTTGGCGGGGCCGTAGTCGGGTTTCCACTCCGGTTTTTTCAGTTTTTCGGCCATGCCCTCGTACTCGCCTGCCCGGATGGTGGCGAGGTTGCGACGCTGTGGCGAAGTGGCCGCCGATTCGTACATGAAAAACGGGATGTCGAGTTCCCGTCCGGCCATGCGACCGAGTTTGTGGGCCCATTCGGCAGTTTCTTCCATTGAAATATTTGCCACAGGGATGAGCGGGCAAACGTCGGTGGCGCCCATACGGGGGTGTTCGCCTTTGTGCTTGCTCATGTCGATGACCTCCGCCGCTTTTTTGATGGCCAAAAATGCAGCCTGGATAACCGGCTCCGGCTCTCCCACGAAGGTGACGACGGTGCGGTTGGTAGCTTTGCCCGGGTCCACGTCGAGGAGTTTGACGCCTTCGACGCTTTCGATTTCGTCGGTGATCTGTTTGATGATGGTCATGTCCCGGCCTTCGGAGAAGTTGGGAACGCATTCGATAAGTTGTCTGGTGTTCACGATTGTATTGATTGTTAAATGGTTAGATTAATATTTGAAAGGAAATTCGGTCTGATAGTGCTGGTGTTTTACTCCACCACCTCCACCTCCATCTGAACGCTCACCTGCTGCGGCGCCGGCATATTGCCGCCAAAATAAAAATTGATAAAGCCACTCAGTTTCCAGTTGTGTGAAAATTTCATTTCGTGCTCCTGCGTAACCTCCTCCGAGGTCAAAGTCCAGCGGTACGTTTTTTCATCCCAATCGACGTAGAGCCGCACTTCAACCAGCTTGCCCCGTTTCACCGAAAGCAGCGGCGGAAACATGTCCCTGCTGCCTGAAACGTGGTAGTAGGGTGCCAGTTCAATCAGGTCTTCCTCGATGTTGTAACGCCAGCCAATCATGGCAGTATCGTTACGGGTACTGAGCAGGGAAAAGAAAGAACCGCAGAGCTTATTCCAGTCTTTTTGGTCTACACTGACCTCACCGGTTTCCGTTCGAAGGACGTAGTTGCAATCCTCGTTGAAGATCACCTTCCACGCTATTTCCCTGGGCTGAAATGTGAATTTGAACAGCCTCGGAAAAGAGAAATGATTGCCTTCGGCGATGGTGTAGGTTTCCATTTTTTAAATTTAAAAAAAATTCACTCCTTCTTCTTCGTATCCATCACGATGGTCACCGGCCCGTCGTTCACCAGCCCGACTTTCATGTCCGCTCCGAATTCGCCCGTGCCAACTGTCAGGCCTGATACTTCCCGCAGCGTTTTCACGAATTTTTCATACATCGGAATGGCCACCTCCGGCTTTGCCGCCCGGATGAAGGAAGGGCGGTTCCCCTTTTTCGTGCTGGCATGCAGGGTAAACTGGCTCACCACGATCATCTCGCCGCCGATGTCCTGCACGGAAAGATTCATCAGTCCGGCCTCGTCACTGAAAATGCGGAGCTGGCTGATTTTTTTGCAAAGCCAATCGATGTCTTCCTGGCCGTCAGCGTCTTCCACGCCGAGGAGGATGAGCAGGCCTGGGCCGATTTTTGACTTGATTTCGCCCCCAATGGTGACGGAGGCCTGTGAAACTCGCTGAATGATGGCTCTCATTAGTAACTGGTAATTGGTGACCGGTGATTGGGAAGGCCAAAGATATGGAACTTCACCCCAATCACTAATTTGGAACTTAGCCCCGGGAAAGTTACTTTTGCCCCGTCAATCCGAAATGTTTCATCAAAAAGAAATAACAATGTCAGATCATATTGAAAATGAAGGTAAAAAAGGCAAATTCGTGATGTGGTTTTTCATCTATTTCACCTTGTTTGTCCTGCTGCTGATTTGGTTGTACCGCTACAACCTCAAGTTCCTTCCGAACTAAACATTGACCGAAGTTTTTAGAAACAAAAAAGCCTTGCCGTGTGAGTACGTGGCAAGGCTTTTTTGTTGGAACATTTCCTTTCTACCCCTTCCCATTCATCTCACTCGTAAAATGAAACTGCACCTCCGGGTGATTATCCTGTGCCATTTTCAGCGCCCAGGCGCTTTCGGCAAGAAAAACCGTGTTGCCGTCCTTGTCTTTGGCAAGGTCACGGCTGCGGCGGCTGAGGAATTCCTTGTACGCTTTCGGGTCTTTGCTGGTCACCCAACAAGCCTTGTAAAGATTGACGGGTTCGTACATACACGAAGCGCCATACTCGTGCTGAAGGCGGTACTGGATGACGTCGAATTGCAGCGCCCCGACCGTGCCGATGATCTTGCGGCCGTTGCTTTCTTTGGTGAAAAGCTGGGCCACACCCTCGTCCATGAGCTGGTCGAGGCCTTTGGCGAGTTGCTTGGATTTCATCGGGTCGGCATTCTCCACGTATCGGAACTGCTCCGGTGAAAAGCTGGGGATGCCTTTAAAATGCAGTTCCTCGCCCTCGGTCAGCGTGTCGCCGATTTTGAAGTTGCCGGTGTCGTGCAGGCCAACCACATCGCCGGGGTAGGCCTCGTCGATCACTTCTTTTTTGTCGGCCATGAAACTGGTCGGGTTGGCGAAACGCATCTGCTGGTTCTGCCGCACATGCAGGTAGTTTTTATTTCTTTCAAAAACGCCGGAACAAATGCGGAGGAAGGCTATTCTGGCCCGGTGCCGTGGGTCGATATTGGCGTGTATTTTAAAAATGAAACCGGAAAATTTTTCCTCAGTAGGCGCTACCTCCCGCTCTTCCGTCGGGCGGGGCAGCGGCGCCGGGGCGATATCGGTGAAGCAGTCGAGCAACTCCCGCACCCCGAAGTTGTTAACGGCGCTGCCGAAAAATACAGGTGAAAGTTCCCCCTTCTGGTAGGCTTCCACATCAAATTCCGGGTACACCTCCTCGATCATGTGCACCTCTTCCCGCAGCGTTTTGGCGGCCCGTTCGCCGACGTGTTTTTCCAGTTCGGTATCGGCCAGATCACTGATTTCAATGACGTCTTCCTCGGCTTGTTTGCCGTGCGGGCGGAAGAGGACGAGTTTTTTCTCGTACATGCTGTACACGCCCTTGAAGGTCCCGCCCATGCCGACCGGCCAACTCATCGGTTTCACCGTGAGGCCGAGTTTCTGCTCCACTTCATCGAGCAGGTCGATCGGGTCTTTCCCTTCCCGGTCGAGTTTGTTGATGAAAACGATGATCGGCGTGGCCCGCATCCGGCAGACGTTGACGAGTTTTTCGGTCTGCGTTTCCACCCCCTTCGCCACGTCGATGACGACGATGGCGCTGTCCACGGCCGTCAGCGTGCGGTAGGTGTCTTCGGCGAAATCCTGGTGGCCCGGCGTGTCGAGGATATTGATTTTCAAATCTTTATACTCGAACGCCATGACCGACGTGGCCACAGAGATACCCCGCTGCTTCTCGATCTCCATGAAGTCGGAGACGGTGGTTTTCTTGATTTTATTGGATTTCACGGCCCCGGCCGTCTGGATAGCGCCCCCGAACAGGAGGAGTTTTTCCGTGAGGGTCGTTTTCCCTGCATCGGGGTGGGAGATGATGCCGAAGGTTTTGCGGCGTGCGATTTCTTGTTTTAAAGACATGGCTTGTTGTAAAAACGAGCGTTCCGGAAGCCGGGGACTTTCGGAACGCAATGGTTCGAAATTTGGGGCGCAAAGGTAAGGAGGAATTTTCGGGAAAGGTTGAGTTACTATTTTTTTGAGTTTTCGAAAGCCATTTCAAATGAACCAATAGTCTGGATCACGTAAGGGTACTTGTTTTTTACTTTGATACTTTCTGAGAACTTGAGCTGGTTCATGTTTTTTTGAAAAGAGTTAACAGCTTCTTCGTCCCATTTTTTGAAATAAGCAGCCCTCATTTTTGAGAAGGTTGAAATGTAATCTTTGAAGTTTACCTGTTCGTCAATTTTAAATATAAAAAAGGCGCTGGGCTGGTATTTTTCGAGCGCCTCCATGCATTCGGAAGTTAGCATTTCGGGTTTTATCTTTTTCTCATTAAACGAAATGGTTCCGTTCTTCTCAAGGTGAACTATCTGGGCCTGTCCGCTTGGGCCATTTGGGTTTATTCTCCCGGAACCAGGGGCTGGTGGCGGAGGAGGTGGTGGCAAAGCCCTGCCAGGCATTGGGGCTGGGATTGACGTTTCATCAGTTTGTACGGAGTTCTCTTCAAAAGGAAACGTCCACTCCTGTTGCCCTTTCGGTATTTTCAGGCTCTTTTGTTTTTGATAAAAAACAGCCTCATCATTCGATAGGCCAGGAAGGACTTCGAGCAATGTCTTTCCATTTTCAAACATCCAACCAACTCGATTCACACCCTGAAATCTTGCTTCCGTGATTAATTCAGAAATATCAGCAAAAGGGATTCTTTCATCGATCTGCATCATAAAGACGGTCTTATAAACTTCAATGGGAGTTAAAGTGGCCTTTTTCCTTTCGATGTAATCTCCCAGCGCCCAAACCGGATATGTTTTTCCTTCCAGGAACAAAGTCAGTGAGTCGCTTTTGTTTCCGTTTTTGAAACCGAATCCAATGTAAATCAATGGCACCTTGGTATCAGGTTCTTCCAGGTATTCGTCGGCAGGTTTAGGCAGCATCATCCCTTTAGGTACCGATTGGCCAAAAGACAGCCCGGCTACAAAAGAAACCAGGAGCAAGGCAAAGAAAATCTGTTTGGTGTTTTGCATGGTTTTGAATTGAATTTTTGGTTTCAGTATTTTGAAAATGCCGCTTTTGTGCTCGTTATTTTCCCTGCTTGATTTCCACGGAAATATTTGACACGGACAAAAGCGGAGTGACTTTTCCTCGTTTAAACTGGTAGTTAAGCACGCCTTTAAATACCGGAGAAGTGTTTGCCGATGACAGTTCCTCTATGTTTTTGAGGGAATATTTTATCATGCCCCGCATATTATTTCTCCAGTCATTCAGTGTGTTCTTGATAGATTCGCCCGTATGCCTGGCCTTAGCTTCTTCCAAAGCCAACGCCTCTTTTGCCGTCATTTCGATGCTTGCTTCTATCGCCCCGGATAGAATAGCTTTGTAGCGTTGAAAGGCAACCTGGGAGGACGATATTTTGAATGTTGTCTCAGCGTTTTTAACGGATGGCAGTTTTCCTTTTTCAAAATCCCTGGCTGTGATTGCGGGCGGGATGACCTTTTGGCTTAACTGAAATTGTTCAAGAGTCATCTCTTTTTGCAGGGTTTCGATTTCATCTGTCAGGGCGGAGTTCTGGCGAAAATATTCGATGGTCTGCCAATCGTTTTTTCTGGGAAACCCACTACTGAAGAAATCTTCATCGCCTATTGATATATCCCGGAAGACAACTGTTTCTTCCCCCGGAGAGCCATTTTTTATCCAATTTTCTTTCATTTCTTTATCGTCTGAATACCTTTTTGATAAGGAGGTTAAACCTTGCAGGTAGGCTGTGCCGGTTTTTGTAGCCTGTTCCAGGGCCTGATTACTATGCGCTTTAAAAGTTATATACCCAATAGCAGGCGCTGCCAGTTCCATCGAATCCATCGGTTCGTCCAAAACTATTGTCCCTTCGGTTTTTCCAGGAGCAGTAGTCAACACCTTGCCATTCCATTTTTCAAAAAAAGTAGCATAGCGGCTGGTGCGGAAATAAATCTCGCAAAGCGGGTACTCCGGTTCTCCCTGGCCTTTCGGCGGATTAACCGGTGTTTTTTTCTCGTCAAATTGCGGCATTACCTCGCAGGGCGCATCCGGCTTCGGGCTTAGGGAAGATGCCTTCAGGTAAACCAATTCCGCTTTGTACAATTCATTGGGTTTAAAAAAACTGGCGGGCATTTCATATCTCAAACCGCCGGAAATGGAATCCAGGTAAACATTCGTGATCACAAAATCGCCGCCGGAATGGTTGATTCTGGCCCGCAGGCTGAACCCGGCCGGGGGCAATTTCATCAAATTGTTCGCATGGGAGTTAAAGAAAAATAGCCTACCTCTTCCATATTCTCCTGCGGGTAGAAATTGTACTGTCCGGCGGCAGGGTAACTGCCTGCAACTTTGAAAACTTTTAGCCCGGGAGTAAGCTCCAGTTTTTTAGGAGCCATGGTTTTCTTCCAGGACCCGAACTGATGGGCAGGTTTTCGTTTCAGGAGGTATTTTTTCCCAAACCGTTTTTCCATTTCTCTCAGCGCCTCGCAGTCGGCCTGGGCGGTTAGCCAGGTTCGCATTTTGTCTTCCCCGATCGTTTTGTTCCGCCAACCGGGGACCGTGACGTCGAGTTTTTTGGTAATAACAGCCGCCAGGGAGTCCGTCACCGCCAGATTTTGAAAACGGGTGAAAATGGCCTGTTTGTGCATGAAATGAAACAGGGCAATATCGGCGAGATACAAATCGATGTGCCGGTTTTCCAGCTTCGGTTCGTTGGGATTCCGCTCGATATGAAAGCCGGCCGATTGCGGAGTTTTTTTAAAAAACTTGTGCATTCCTTCCTTGTACCAGTCGTCGTTGGGGCCATAGATAAATGGCCTGTCTTTGTCGCCGTAGCCAAGGTTTTTGAAATAAGTATCCATATCGGCCCGGCAGGTATTGCTCAGGTTGCGATAGAAGGAAATACTGTCGGGAATGGATTTCAGACTGCCGGAAATAACTTCAGCCAGTATTGGCGACAAGTTATTTTGGGCAAAAATTCCGGTAGAAAAAAATAAAAGGAATAGCGAAAAGGAAAGCTTGTTTAAATGGAGCATGCTGGTTTTTTTTAGCGTTTTATTTCGAGGTAAAAATATTTTTTTATCGCTGTTTTTTGATGAAACGCACAGGTTTATTTTTTACCTTTTTATCCTCAACTCCTCCAGCGGCAACTCCATCCCCGGCATCACCTCCTCCCCGGAAAGAATTTTCCCGGCAAACCCTTCCACTACTTCCTCGTCTTTTTCTTCCCGGTAGATGTAAACTTTTTCATCGTAAGGATCAATCAACCAGGCCAGCCGGACGCCGTTGGCCATCCAGGTTTTTTCCATTTTCTTTTTCAAGGGAGTGAGACGGTCGGAAGAAGAGCGTATTTCTGCTACGAAGTCGGGAATGACCCGGAGGAAATCTTCGTCGTCCGTTTCAGAAGATGCGGCCATACGCTCGTTGGAAACCCAGGCGCAATCGGGACTTTTGATGGAGCCGTCGGGGAGTTCGATGCCGATTGAGGAGCTAAAAAATGTACCTGTTTTTGATTTCATAGCCCATAAACCTATCCACAAAATTAGAGTTGATTCCCGCTCGGCAGCACCTTTTTTCAAGGGGAGAGAAATATTGGTTTTCCCGTTTGCCTCCCGCTCCATCTGAAGGTCAGGAAACCTTTCGGAAAGAGTTACAAATTCATCCTTGGAAAGTGGTTTTCCAAGTGTTATCCTACCGCCACCGGCGTCCAGTATTTCCAGCAAAGAATTCTTTTCAGCTTTTGCAGTCGCAGTTGACATCTTGTGATTTTTTCCTGCAAGTTAAGATTCCCGCCCCAATCCATCAACTCAAACTCCTCAAACAATTCAAACCCCTCAAACCAAATCAATCCACAATCATCCCCACCCGGTCCAATTCCTGCTGCCGGATCGCCTTCGGCAACTCCCGGTACTCGTACTGCTGGTTGCGCAGTTGTGCCGTGAAACCCGCATCCCGGATGGCCTGCTGAATGCCGTCCGCCGTGAAACGGAACTTGGCGCCGGCTGCCGACACCACGTTTTCTTCGATCATGATACTACCGAAATCGTTCGCTCCGGCGTGCAGACAAAGCTGAGCCACCGGCTTGCCGACCGTCAGCCAACTGGCCTGGATGTTCGGCACGTTGGGCAGCATGATGCGGCTCATGGCGATCATGCGGACGTACTCGTCGCCGGTGACGGTGTTGCGGGCACGTTTCAGCTTTTTCAAAATGGTGTCCTCGTCCTGGAACGGCCAGGGGATGAAAGCGATGAAACCCTTCGCATCCGCCGGTTTTTCGGACTGCACTTCCCGGATTTTTACAAGGTGTTCCATGCGCTCCAGATTCGTTTCGATGTGGCCGAACATCATCGTGGCGGAGGTCGTCAGGCGCAGCTGGTGGGCGGCCCGCATCACGTCGAGCCACTCCTTCGCTCCGCATTTGCCAGCGGAGATGAGGCGGCGCACCCGGTCGTCGAGGATCTCTGCGCCGGCGCCGGGCAGGCTGTCGAGGCCGGACTCCTTCAGGGCTTTCAGTACTTCGTAATGCGTTGACTGTTCGAGCTTTGTGATGTGGGCAATTTCGGGTGGGCCGAGGGCGTGGAGCTTCAGATTGGGGTACAGATTTTTTAACTCACGGAAGAGATTGGTGTAAAAATCCAGCCCCAGATCGGGGTGGTGACCGCCTTGCAAGAGCAGTTGCTCGCCGCCGTAAGCGAAAGTCTCCTCAATTTTTACTTTGTATTCTTCGATGGAAGTGATGTAGCTCTCCTCATGGCCGGGCCTGCGGAAGAAGTTGCAAAACTTGCAATTGGCGATGCAGACGTTGGTCGTATTCGAGTTCCGGTCGATGATCCAGGTGACTACGTTGCCGGGCACGTGGTGCTGGCGCAGGCGGTTACCCACGTACATCAGCTCAGCCGTGGCGGCATTTTCAAATAAAAAAACGCCTTCTTCGGCGGTGAGGTCTTCGAGGCGGAGGGCACGTTGCAAGAGGTCGTCGGTATGCATTGATTCAGTGAATTAGTAAATTAGTGAATTGGTTTGAGGGCGTTTGGAATTTTGTAAAAGGAGAACAAAGATATGTAAGCAGGGTTTGTTGGCAGGTGTTAAATTGCCGCTTCTTTCATTTTTAACTGAAAATCAAAGTGAAATGGAATACTACCTGCTTTTTTTTGTCATCGCTTACTTTCTGATCACTTTCATTTTGCCGACCCGCCGGGTTTGGCGGCGGACAGGCGTCAACCCATTCGTAGTACCGAACGACGACTCTGCTCAAGGGTTTACCGGCAAGGTTTTCAGAATACTGACAGTGATGACGCTGGTAGCCGTTGGCATTAATGCCTTTATTCCGGACTGGAACCAGTACCTGCTGCCTGTCTGGTATTTCGAAAGGGAATCGCTCCGGTGGCTGGGTTGGCTGATCTTGCACGCCTCGCTGCTGCTGATCGTGATAGCCCAATCCCAAATGAAAGAATCCTGGCGTATTGGTATTGATGAGAAGAATCGCACGGAGCTGATATCGTCAGGTATTTTCCGCTTCTCCCGAAATCCGATTTTTCTCGGAATGCGGCTCACGATGGGCGGCTTGGTGTTGGTGCTGCCCAATGCACTGACAGTGGTGGCTTACGCGCTGACGTGGACGGTGCTGCAAATTCAGGTGCGAATGGAGGAAGCGTTTTTAACCAAAATGCACGGCGAAACTTACCAGAACTACCTCCGAACAACTCCCCGTTGGTTTTGACCCGGCAGTGCGTTTCAGGAGTGAATAAAAAATTTGCCCTCTCATTTTCGATCCTCTTTCCCAGATGATCAAACCACCAACTGCAACTCGTCCTGCCGTCGCAGATAATAGTCAAGGTTTTCCGTTACTACAATATCCAACGGCAGGTACTGCTGAGGTTCAATTTTTTGTTTTTTCACCAGGTGATTGAATAGACTGATCACGCCAAGGAAGCCCTGCTGAACGGGGTTTTGATTGATGAGAAAATCAATGTTGTTGTTTCGCAGATGCACGAGGTTTGGCTCTACGAGATCAAAGCCGACGATTTTTATTTTTTGTACGATTTTTTCCGGCAGACAGTCAACCGCTTTGTAAGCCCGGGAATTGGTGAAAAAAATTCCGTTGAGTCTGGGATGACCCTTGAAAAGCTCATTCAGAAAAGCCGTCAACTTATTTTTATTATCAAAATCTTCGAAATCCCGCTTCACAATTTCGATCCGCTGCCCCGGAAAACGGGCGAAATAGTCCCGAAAACCCTGTTCCTTGTCGATCAGGTGTTTTGCATTGTAGCTGCCAATTTCGAGGTTGAGCAGCAGGGCCGTTTCACCATCATTCAATCCAAAGTGAAGCAGACGGCCGGCAAGAACTCCACTCTGGTAGCTGTCCTGACCGATGTAGCTCAGCGATTTTGCGTTTTCAATATTCGTGTTAATCATCACGTTAGGGATGCCTTTTTCCTCACAGGCCTTCAGCAGCAGCGTACTTTCTTTTAAAAAAACCGGTGCGAACAACACCGCATCCGGCGGGTTGTCCAGAATTTCCCGGGCGTGTTGCACAAAGCTGTTTTGATCAAACAACATGAAGATGTGAGGCTCCAGCACCACGCCGTAATGCCGGAGAGCCTTCATCGCCCGGTCGATGCCAGCATTGGGCTGCTCCCAGTACGGGTCGGTGTGAAACTCAGGCATCAGCGTGGCAATGCGCCAGGTACGGTTGTAGGCGAGTGTACTGGCGATGATGTTGCGCTCGTAACCTAACTCATCCATCACGTTGAGGACGAGCTGTTTGACATCAGGCGAAACGTTGCCCCTGTCGTGCAGTACCCGATCGACGGTCCCGGTAGAAACACCCGCCTTTTCAGCGATATCTTTGATGCGTATACGTTTGTTAGTCATAATTAAAAGCCGATAACCTCGTCAGACATTTGATTGATGGATAATTTTATAAAAATACCTGCCAACCTTTAAACCCCGGCGATATACGATCCTTCAGATTTGGTCAGCAAAGTAGGGAATATTTTAATTGTGTTCGCACACAGCAGAAAAATATTTTTGCGTGTGCGCACACAGTATCACTTTTTATTTGTAGGTTTGTGACTCAATTTTTCACCCTTTTATCCAATTCCTGTGAAATTTGCACTTGGCATAGACATCGGAGGCACGACAACCAAAATTGCTTTGGTGGATGAGGCGGGGCAAATTGCCAACCGTAAATTTTTCTACACGTCTAAACAAAAAAGCGAAAACGATTTTTTTGAGTCGCTTTTTGTGTCCATCAGTGAGTTGATGGAAGAGGCCGGCAGCGAGGCCCACCTGACAGGCATCGGAGCAGGTGCTCCCAGCGCCAACGAACGGGAAGGCACCATCGAGAATGCTGCCAACCTGCCCTTTTCACCCAAAGTTGACTTTGTAAAAGTACTGACATCGAAATACGACCTGCCTGTTTCTCTGGTAAAAGACAGCAACGCCTCCACGCTTGGCGAGCTGAACTACGGCGCAGCGAAAGGGATGAAAAACTTCATCCTGCTAACGCTTGGCACTGGCCTGGGATGTGGGGTGGTTGTGGATGGAAACCTCATCAGCGGCAGGGGCGGCCATGCCAGCGAAGCCGGCCATGTTTGCGTGAATAAGTTTGGCCGTGAGTGTGGCTGCGGCCGCAAGGGGTGCCTTGAAACCTATGTTTCGGCAACGGGCCTGAAACGCACTGCGTTCAAGCTGATGGCCAACTCAATGGCTGAAAGCAGCCTGCGAAATTACAGCTACGAAAACATGACCGCCAAAGCCATTGCGCAGGCTGCCAATGCCGGTGATGTTCTGGCGTTGCAGGCATTTGATTACACCGGTGAAACATTGGGCCGGGCAATGGCCGACATGGCCGCCTGGTTCGATCCCGAAGCCATTTTTCTGTCCGGAGGGCTGGCTGCTGCCGGCGAGCTACTTTTTCAACCGGCAGCAAAAAGCATGGAGTTTTACCTGCTGGATTTTTACAAAGGCAAAATCAAACTACTGCCCTCTGCCCTGGGTGTCAATGATGCGGCGTTACTGGGGACGGCCTCGCTGGTTTGGCAGGGCTTGCCAACCATCAGGAAGTAAGATTTCGACGGGCTATTTGTTTAAATTTTACATGAAATACTGACAGTCAACTTTTAAAAAATAAATAAAAATATCAATGCTGACCACCGCCAATACCACTTCCGCAAATCAGAAAGGTGTTTTAAAATTTCAATTTAAAACCTTTGAAAAGCTCCCTGTTAAAATCTGGGACGACTCCAAGGAAGCGTCCGTCCACGTTGCCCGCAGCATCGCCCTCGCCATCCGACAGAAGCAGCAGGATGGTGAAAAAATCGTGCTCGGCCTGGCCACCGGTTCGTCCCCAATCAAAGTTTACCAGGAACTCGTGCGCCTGCACAGGGAAGACGGCCTCAGTTTTCAGAATGTCGTTACTTTCAACCTCGACGAGTACTACCCGATGGAGAAAGACGCTGAACAGAGCTACTGGCGATTCATGCACGAGCATCTCTTTGACCACGTGGACATTCCGAAGGAAAACATCCACATCCCTGACGGAACGATTGAAATGGAAAAAGTACAGTCCTACTGCGACTGGTACGAAAAGCAGATCAAACTGGCCGGAGGCCTCGACATTCAAATCCTTGGTATTGGCCGCACAGGCCACATCGGCTTCAACGAACCGGGTTCGTGGGAGTCTTCGACCACCCGAATGGTACGCCTCGACGGCCTGACCCGGCAGGATGCAATCAAGGATTTTATCAAAGAGGAAAACGTGCCCACCAGAGCAATTACGATGGGGATCGCCAGCATCATGCAAGCCCGCACCATCTACCTGCTGGCCTGGGGGCAACACAAATCAGACATCGTGAGAGAAGCGGTGGAAGGCCCCGTCACAGCGTCCGTCCCTTCGTCTTTTTTGCAAAAACACAACAATATCCGGGTCGTTCTCGACCGGGCAGCGGCGGAGCAACTTACCCGCAACACAGCGCCCTGGCTCTGCGGCATGTGCAACTGGACAGAGGAACTGGCCTGCCAGGCAGTCGTGTGGGTCTCTCAGCGCACCGGCAAGCCCATTCTGAAATTGACCAACGAAGACTACAACGAACACGGCCTCAGTGAACTGATGCTGGAAGAAAATGGCGCTTACGATCTTAATATCAAGATTTTCAATCGTTTACAACATACCATATCCGGATGGCCCGGCGGCAAAGGCCACGCCGACGACTCCACACGCCCGGAGCGGGCCATACCGGCGAAAAAACGCTGCATCATTTTCTCGCCGCACCCCGACGACGACGTCATTTCCATGGGCGGCACTTTCATGCGCCTGGTAGACCAAGGGCACGAAGTTCACGTGGCTTACCAAACAAGCGGCAACATTGCCGTACACGACCACGATGCACAGCGTTTTGCGGAGTTCCTGCTGGAATATGGCAAGGGACAGGGATTCCTGAATGACGAGATCGAGAAGAGCTACAAAAAGGTGATCAAGTTTTTGAAAAATAAAAAACTGGGCGAGCCGGATATTCAGGAGGTGCGCTCGATCAAGGGGTTGATACGCCGGGGCGAAGCGAGGGCGGGCGCCCGCTACAGCGGTGTTGGCGACAACCAGATCCACTTCCTCGACATGCCATTTTATGAAACAGGCAAGGTGAGAAAGGGCGACATTGGCGAAGCCGATATTCAGATCGTCGCTGATTTGATCGAAAAAGTTCAGCCGCACCAGGTGTACGCTGCCGGCGACCTTGCCGACCCGCACGGTACGCACCGGGTTTGCCTCGATGCAATTTTTGCCGCCTTCGACCGGTTAAAGGAGAAAAAATGGATGAAAGACTGTTGGCTCTGGCTCTACCGTGGCGCCTGGCACGAGTTCCCGATTCATGAAATTGACATGGCCGTTCCGATGTCACCCGACCAGGTGATGCGGAAGCAGCGGGCGATTTTCATGCACCAGTCGCAGAAAGACAGCGCTCCGTTCCCAGGTGAAGATGCCCGGGAGTTTTACCAGCGGGCAAAAGAACGCAACAAGGCTACCGCTGAAACCTACCGCAAACTCGGTCTGGCTGAGTACGAAGCGATGGAAGCGTTTGCGAGGTGGAAGTTTGATTGGCAATAATTGTAATTTGGCCGGTGCGGCTACCGGCTGCGTTTCTCAAAATGATTGAGAAACTCCAAGGATGCAAGTTTCACTAATTTGACAGGTTTAAGTTAGGAGAGAGGACTTTAGGGTCCTTTCTTTTTCTTTTTTGAAATTATTCTTTCCAACTGAATATCAGTTAAATATGAAGCAATCAACTTTAATCATTCTCTTTACTCTCCTCTTTTTTTCTTGTCAAAAAAATGATTCGGGCAGTTCGGGCCGTGTCAATCAGTACAACATCATCCCGTTGCCTGCCAGCCTGACGCCGAAGACCGGGCAGTTTAAAATCGATAGTGACACCAAAATTCTGCTGCTATCCGGCGATGAGCAGCTGAAAACAGCAGCGGCTCACCTTGCCTCCGTCCTGATCCAGACTACCGGCACCACCATCGCCCCGATGGAAGGGCAGGCTGAAAAAGATGCTTTTCTCTTCTCCCTCGACCCGGCGATCGAAAACGAAGAGGGCTACGAACTTAGCGTGACGCCCTACGAAGTAACCATTAAGGCAAAAACCGCAGCGGGAGCGTTTTACGCCGTGCAAACCCTTCGCCAGCTCATGCCGCCAGCGGTTGAGCAACAGCAAACTCCCTCATTTTCAATTCCTTGCGTTGAAATATCCGATGCGCCACGCTACACCTACCGGGGCATGCACCTCGACGTGGGCCGTCACTTTTTCGGTGTGGAGAAGGTGAAAAAATACATTGACCAACTGGCGCTGCACAAGTTCAACCGCTTTCACTGGCACCTGACGGAAGACCAGGGCTGGCGCCTTGAAATCAAAAAATACCCGAAACTGCAAGAGATTGCCGCCTGCCGTAACCAAACGCTGGTAGGCCACTACAACGACAGCCCGGAAAGTTATGACGGGATAATTTATTGTGGCTACTACACCCAGGAGGAGGCCCGTGAGGTCGTGCGCTACGCTGCGGAACGTTTCATCACCGTCATCCCGGAAATTGAAATGCCGGGACATGCGCAGGCCGCCATTGCCGCTTACCCGGAGTTGGGCTGTACGGGCAAGCCGGTGCCGGTTTTAACCAAATGGGGTATTTCCGAAGAAGTGTATTGCCCGAACGAATCCACGTTTGAATTTCTGGAAAATGTACTGAAAGAAGTGATGGAAATTTTTCCTTCGGAATACATCCATATCGGCGGCGACGAGTGCCCGAAAACGCAGTGGAAGGAGAGCAGTTTTTGCCAGGATTTAATCAAAAAAAATAACCTGAAAGACGAACACGGACTACAGAGCTATTTCATCCAGCGGATGGAGAAATTTCTGAATGCCAACGGCCGCCGGATCATCGGCTGGGACGAAATCCTCGAAGGCGGCCTCGCCCCCAACGCAACCGTAATGAGCTGGCGGGGCACGGACGGCGGCATTGCGGCAGCAAAACAGGGGCACGACGTGATCATGACGCCGACGGACTACTGCTACCTCGATTACTACCAGTCGGAGGACCCACGTGAGCCGCTCGCCATCGGCGGCTATCTGCCGCTGGAAAAAGTGTACAGTTACAACCCTGACCCGGCCGATCTGTCACCGGAGGAATTGAAACACATCCTCGGTGTGCAGGGCAATGTCTGGACGGAGTACATCAAAGACATGCCCAAGCTGGAATACATGGTTTTTCCCCGTGCGTGTGCACTGGCTGAGGTTGCGTGGTCTAAGCAGGAAGCGAGAAATTACGAAGGATTTGTGGAGCGGCTGATCCCTCATCTGAAGCGCCTCAAGGCGATGGACGTGAACGTGGCCAACAAACTTTTTGACGTGAAAGCTACGGTAATGGCCGGCGATGGCAAGGGAATTTTCGTAAAACTTTCACCGGAAATGGAGGGCGTTAACCTGCGCTACACGACCGACGGTAGCGAACCTGCAGCGAGCAGCACAGCTTACTCCGGGCCCATGTCCATCGATCAAAGTTGCACCTTCCGGGCTGCATCGTTTGAAAATGGGCAACCGTTGGGCAGAGAAGCAAAAATCTATTTCGACTTTCACAAAGCTACCGGGAAGGCGATCACACTAGCGGACCAGCCTGCCGGAAAATACAGCGGCGCCGGACCGGGAAGTATTCTGAACGGCGTGTTTGGCGACGACAACCGCTTTGGCGGCGACGAATGGCTGGGCTTCGAGGGAAAGGACTTTGAAGCGGTCATCGACATGGGAAAACCGACGGCGGTTAGCAAGCTCAATCTTCGTTTTTTCAACGGTAAAGGCCAGTGGATTTACCCGCCAAAAGGCGTTTCAGTTTCCGGGTCAAATGATGGGGTAAATTACCAGTTGCTGGCTGAAATTAAATTAGGTGAAATACCCGACTCGAAAAAAACCGCCGGAGCGCAAATCATTTTTGGCTCCTCGAATGTGCAATATCTTAAAATTACCGCCAAACGTTACGGGATCATCCCCGATGGAGCGCAGGGAGCAGGACATGAGGCGTGGTTGTTTGTGGATGAAATAATTGTTGAATAAATTCGCCTTTGGCAATTCGCTTTTGACCGCTGGCTGAACAGCCGGCAGCCAAAAACAAGCACCAACAGCTAAAAACAAACGAAAATGCAACTATCAACTTTAGACTGGTCACTAATCCTCGGCTTTTTTGCCTTGTCGATTCTCATTGGGGTACTCGCCGCCCGGAAGGCTGGCAAGGGCTACGCCGAATTTTTCCTCTCCGGCCGCACCATGCCCTGGTGGCTACTGGGCTTCTCGATGGTCGCCACAACTTTCAGCGCCGACACACCGAACCTGGTAACCGACATCGTCCGTAAAAACGGCGTCTCCGGCAACTGGCAATGGTGGGCCTTCCTGCTCACCGGTATGCTCACGGTGTTCGTGTACGCCAAACTCTGGCGGCGCAGCGGCGTGGACACCGACCTGGAGTTTTACGAACTGCGCTACAGCGGCAAAGCAGCGGCCTTCCTCCGGGGCTTCAGAGCCATCTACCTCGGGGTCTTTTTCAACATTATGATCATGGCCACGGTATCGTTGGCGGCGATTAAAATTGGCGGGGTGATGCTCAACCTTACGCCCATGGAGACCATCCTGATCGCCTCCATCGTCACGGTGATTTACTCCTCGATGGGCGGCCTTACGGGTGTCATCTGGACAGATTTTTTCCAGTTCATCATCGCTATGGTCGGGGTGATCGGAGCGGCCTACGTGGTGCTCAACCTGCCCGAAGTCGGTGGCCTGTCCACCATGCTCGAGCACCCGAATGTATCGGACAAACTCAACGTACTGCCTGATTTTAATGATATGAACTTGCTGGTGCCCTTCCTCATCATGCCGTTGGCCATCCAGTGGTGGAGCGTGTGGTACCCCGGCGCTGAGCCGGGCGGCGGCGGATACATCGCACAGCGGATGCTATCGGCAAAAAATGAAAACCACGCCATAGGCGCCACCCTGTTTTTCAATTTCGTCCACTACGCCCTGCGGCCCTGGCCCTGGATTATCGTAGCCCTGGCATCGCTCATCGTTTTCCCGGATTTCGACTCCCTGAAGCAAGCCTTCCCGCACATTCCTGGAGACAAAATCAACGACGACCTGGCCTATCCTGCCATGCTTACGTTTCTGCCGAGCGGCCTGCTCGGGCTGGTCGTCGCATCGCTCATTGCGGCGTACATGTCCACCGTTTCGACGCACCTCAACTGGGGATCGAGCTACGTGGTGAATGATTTTTACAAAAGATTTCTCAAGCCGGAAGCAAGCGACAAGGAACTGGTCAATGTTGGCCGGATTTCCACCGTCGTGCTGATGGCGCTTTCGGCGCTGCTGGCACTGGCACTGACCAACGCCCTGCAAGCCTTCAACATCCTGCTGCAAATTGGTGCCGGCACGGGCCTCATTTTCATCCTGCGCTGGTTCTGGTGGCGGATCAATGCATGGAGCGAGATTGCTGCGATGATCATTTCGTTCGTCGTAGCCCTCGTTTTCGAGTTTGGTTTTCCTGAAATTCCCTCTCACATCAAACTCATCTCCGGCGTCGGAATTACGACCGTCGGCTGGTTAGCCGTTACTTTTCTGACGCAACCTACAGCGCACGCTACACTGCTCAATTTTTACAAACTCATCAAACCGCATCCGAGTGGATGGCAGGCCGTGATCGAGCCCGCCGTCACGAGTGGCGAATTGCAGCAGGATGAAGTCACTCCCGGTAAACTCCCGCTCGAACTGCTGTGCATGATCGCCGGGTGTTTTCTCGTTTACGGATCGCTTTTTGGCATTGGATTCTGGCTGTACGGCGAGCTGGGTAAGGCAGCGATCGGAACGGCTGTCGCCGCCGTTGCCGGATATATTTTGATAAAATCCTGGAGCCAGGTAAAAGGCCGGGATTGATCAGTTAAAAAAAAGAAGCTGTATCATTAAATTTTCTAAAAATTCAGCGGCGAAGATTATTTTACCTCCCGCAGATTACCGCAGTTAAACGCAAAATTTTTCTTTGGGAAAGTCCCCAAAATCTATTTGCGGAAATCTGTGTGATCTGCGGGAGAATAATTTAGATACAGCACTTTTTTTTGCAACCTTCACTATGCAGCACAACGAACATATCCACATCGAAAAAGGCGGCTTCATCATCTCAACAGATCCGGCCCGGCTCGATAAAAAACTGATACACAAGTTTTTATCCGAAGACTCCTACTGGGCGGAAGGCACCACCAGCGAGGAAGTCGGCGACACCGTCGATGACTCGCTTTGTTTTGGAATTTACCGGGACGGGGAGCAGGTCGGGTTCGCTGCTGTTGAAACGGATTTCGCCAGTTTCGCCTACCTGACCGATATTTTCATCCTGGAAGAATTCCGGGGGCAGGGCCTCTCACAGTGGCTCATCGAAACGGCTATCGCCCACCCCGATTTGCAGGACCTTGAAAGCTGGATGCTCATAACGGACGATGCAGAAACGCTGTATGAAAAATTTGGCTTCAAACCCGTTGCCGGCAGTCCCGGACACATGGAGCGGCTGAATCCGAAGTTTTTTAAAAAAAGTTAGACTCGCTATCTTGCCTTCAAAAATTTCTCATTTTGAAAATCAACAACACCCCCTTCCGCACCATCTGGCTCAAACCCGACGACCCTGCCACTGTTCAGATCATCGATCAGCGCCACCTGCCGCACCGCTTCGTCATCGAAGATTTGAAAACGCTGGAAGACTTCGAAGCCGCCATCCGTGACATGCACGTGCGGGGAGCGCCCCTCATCGGCTCGGCGGCGGCGTATGGGATGTACGTGGCAGCCATATCCCTCCGGGATGAAAAGTTTGATGAAAAAATGCTGAAAGCCGCCACCCGCCTGAAAGCGACTCGCCCCACCGCCGTCAATCTTGCCTACGCCGTGGATTTGGTTTTGGGTGAAGTTTTTAAACAAAAAACAAGCGAAGCCAAAGTTGCCGCCGCCCTGCAAACTGCCCACACCATCACCGAAGAAAGCGTCGAACACTGCCGCCTCATCGGCGAGCACGGCCTGAAAATCATTGAACAAATCGCCGCAGGAAAGCAGCTCCCAACCAACAACCAACAACCAACAACGATCAACATCCTCACCCACTGCAACGCCGGCTGGCTCGCCTGCATCGACTACGGCACGGCCACAGCACCCATTTACGCCGCCCACGACCGGGGCATTCCCGTGCATGTTTGGGTGGATGAAACCCGGCCCCGCAACCAGGGCGCTTCCTTAACGGCTTTCGAACTGAAGGAACACGGCGTACCGCATACCGTCATCGCCGACAACACCGGCGGCCACCTGATGCAGCACGGCATGGTCGATCTCGTGATCGTGGGCACTGACCGCACGACCAGCACCGGCGACGTGGCCAACAAAATCGGCACTTACCTCAAAGCGCTGGCGGCGAAGGACAACGACGTGCCATTCTACATCGGTGCACCCTCCTCGTCGATTGACTGGAACATTCGGGACGGGCTTCGGGAAATTCCCATCGAAAAGCGGGATGCGGAGGAAGTAAAAAAAATCAGCGGCCTGGCCGAGGATGGTACCGTACGGGAAGTGTTACTGACGCCGCAAGGCAGCCCGGCGGCCAACTACGCTTTCGACGTGACACCCGCCTGGCTCGTGACGGGTCTGATCACCGAGCGTGGCGTTTGTGAGGCCAGCGAAAAGGGTTTGAAAAAATTATTTCCTGAAAAATTCTGACTCAGACAATGAGCTGTGAATGTCATCCAATTACCCCGTCTGACCGGGTCATCCGGGCAGGCAATCACCTACCTACCCTTCCTTCATCATTTCCTTCAAAATGCCCTCCTTCATGGCATACGCCGAAGTGATAATTTGCCGGATACCGGCCTTTCGGATGACAAAATCAATGAGAACGAAAGCTACGACGATCAGCTCGATACGCTCAGCAGGCAATTTTGGCATGCGCTGGCGTTCGGCCAATGAAGAAGCGATCATTTTGCTGTGTAAATAGTAGTAATCATCCACCGGTACGATGGAAAACAGCGGGTGGTGCTTCCGCTCTACTAAAAAATCTTCCACGACTTCGAAGGAGCCGGAAGCACCCAGCAGCATGGGTGTTTCGTGATTTCTCAAAGCTTCAAAAAGTGGCTCCAGCGTTTGTTCGAGGTGCCACTCCAATGCAGCGAGATCACCGGCGCTGATGGGGTCATTTTTTTGAAATGCCGAATACAGCACCTGCACACCAATCGGAAAACTTTGGGCCCAGAAAACTTCCTCTTCGCTGCAAATGATGAACTCAACGCTCCCGCCGCCGATATCCATGATGAGCGCCTTACCCAGAAACGGCGGTACGGCCTGCATGACACCGAGGTGTATCAGCCGGGCCTCCTCGTCGCCGGTAATCATTTGAATTTCAATGCCGGTAGCATCCCGTACCGCCTGAATAAAATCCTGGCCGTTGGTAGCCCGGCGCAGCGCTTCCGTGCCAAAGGTGCTGACTTTGGACACGCCGTTTTCTGCCATTATTTTTTTGAAAGATTCGATGCAGGTAATCCCCCGCTGGAAAGGCTCAGCGCCGATGAAGGTCAATCCGTTTTGCCCCAGGCGGACGTATTGCCTTTGCTTGAAAAGCACATTGAACTGGCCATTGTCCTGAGCTTCGGCAATGAGCAGGTGAAAAGTGTTCGTTCCGCAATCTATAACGCCAAGACGCATACTGAGGAGATTGTTTTATTTATTTGGTTCCGCTGTTTTGTTTGATCACGATGACTGTGTTTTCTCCAAATTACCGGTAACCATTGACTTGATAAATGGTTTGCTACTGCCCCTGTTGAGCTTTTTTCCGGAGTTCCAGCGCCTGTTGAATTTGGTCGTTGAAATATTTGATGCCTTCGTCGGTCATGTAGTTGGCGTATTTTTTTTCTTGTTTTTCATAAAAAACAAAATACGTACATCCGGTACTGAAGTAAAAGTCGCCTTCCAGTACAATGTTGCCATCGACCTGGTAAGTGACCCTGCCTGCAGCTTTGCAATTGGGCAAAAGCGGCGCCGGATCTTCAGCCACATGGGCGGTGGAAAACTGGATACTGGCTTTCTCGGTGAGGCTCAACGTGAAAGGATGGTTGTAAAAAATGTAATCCACCTGGGTGCCTTCGTTGTAAATTTTTTCCAGCGTTGCCAGCGGAACACTTGGCAATGTTGGTGCCGGAGGAGGGGTTTGGGGTTGTTCGGCAGCAGTGTTTGCCTGTTGGTCGCCACCGGTGCTGCTGTTGCAACCGGCTAAAGCCAAAACGAGTAATAAACCAAAAAATCGAAGTTTCATTTTCAAGATTTTTGTCATAAAAATTATTATTTCAGATTTCTCACCTTCGCTGTTGTTGAAGCGGTGGGCAAGATAGGAATTTTGAAAAAAGAAAAATAAGCAGCGCTCATTCCAGGTGGGCTATTCAAAGTAGTTCCTACCTTTATCCATCATTTTTACTGCCTTATCCAAATATCCGTTCAATAAACCGCAACTCACAATATTTTAATAAAAATGAAAAAAATAGCAGTTCTCACGTCTGGCGGCGATGCACCGGGAATGAATGCCTGCCTCAGAGCAGTCGTTCGTTCGGGAATTCATTATGGTTTTGAAGTTTTTGGCATCCGGCGAGGCTACCAGGGTATGATCGAAGATGATATTTACCAGATGGAGGAACACGACGTCAGTAACATCATTCAGTATGGCGGCACCATTCTGAGAACGGCCCGGAGCAAGGAGTTTCGGACGAAGGAGGGCAGAGCTACGGCTTATAAAAATTTGAAAAAATGGGGCATCGAGGGCGTAGTCGTGATCGGTGGCGACGGAAGTTTTACCGGTGCAAATATTTTCATGAAAGAATATGACGACATTGCCTTCGTCGGTTGCCCCGGCACTATTGATAATGACCTGATTGGAACGGATTTCACCATCGGCTACGATACAGCTACCAACACAGCTATGGCAGCTATCGATAAAATCAAGGATACCGCTGACTCGCACAACCGCCTGTTTTTTATCGAAGTAATGGGGCGGGATGCCGGGTTCATCGCCCTGCGTACGGCAGTGGCTACCGGTGCAGAGGCCGTGCTGGTGCCTGAAACCCGAACCGATATCGATCACCTCGCCAACAGGCTCGATGATTTTTACCGTAAAAAAGGAAAGACTTCAGGTATCGTCATCGTAGCAGAGGGGGATGAAGGCGGAGGAGCATCCAAAGTAGCCGAAGCTGTCCGCCAGCGTTTTGACCGGTATGAAATCAAGGTTGCCATACTCGGGCACATTCAGCGGGGCGGAAAACCGACCTGCATCGAACGGGTACGGGCCAGCCAGATGGGGCTCGAGGCAGTCAGGGCTTTGAAAGGCAGTAAAAAAGGCGTCATGATTGGACTGATCGACAACAAAGTGACGCATACACCTTTTGAAAAAGCAATCAAACATCACGATGATATCAGCCCGGTTTTGCTGGAGATGGTGGAGATTTTAGCATGAGGCGGCTGATGTTCCGGGTGGTTCAAACTTATTTTGCCGTACTGGGTTAGTTCTGATTGAAGCGTTGAAACGAATTGAACTTTAACACAAGCTTTTAACCCGCTTTCGGTTATTTTTTGTCAAACCTCAAGCATCACAGCATCATGGAAGAAAGTCAAAAAAAAATACTGGCAAGCCTGCGCCTGCCGTTCAAATTTATCCTGGCGATTTGGGGAATTCACTTTTTCCAGGTGCTCACCAACACAGACTTTGGTAGCTACGGCATTTTTCCGAGGGAGTTTTTCGGGCTAAGAGGCGTCGTTTTCGCACCACTCATTCATGATGATCTGCGGCACCTGATCTCCAACTCAGCACCAATTTTTGTACTCTCTGCCATCATACTTTACTTCTACCGACGGGTTGCTGTGCGAAGTATGTTCATGATTTACATACTCACTGGTTTTGCGGTATGGCTGTTTGCCCGGCGGGTTTTTCACATTGGCGCCAGCGGAGTGGTGTACGGGTTTGTTTCCTTCGTGTTTTGGAGTGGCATTTTCCGGCGCAGTCTAAAATCCATCATCCTGGCCCTGATCGTGACCTTTCTTTACAGCGGTTACTTTTTGGGGATTTTACCCAATCAGGAAGGAATTTCCTGGGAAAGTCATTTGCTTGGCGGACTCGTGGGTATTTTCACCGCCTACTGGTACAAGGAAGAAATCGAGGCCGATGAGGAACAGCAACCTCCCTCCTGGCAAAATGAATCGGAAGATTCCAGCTTTTTTCTCAACCGGGATGTTTTTGAAAAAACAAAAGAAGAAAGGCAGCGAGAACAACAGCAGGGAAGTTTTTGGGATAAACTCTGACTTTTGCATATCTAAGTTGACGGCTTCTTTGCCATTCTCGCCCATCCCCACCGGATCACCAACAGCAAACCGGCAAAAATCAGGATACCTTGCCAGAATGGCAGAAAGGATACGATCCAAATCCGGGTTTTATCCAATACCCACATAAAAGTAAATGTAGCGGCAATCATCATGATCAGCCCGGTAATTTTATCAAATCCGGGGATCAGATCGAGGCTAACGTTCCGGCGGATCAGCAGCAAGGTCGCCACCATCGAAAGAACAGGCAGAATCTGCGTGTAGATGTCCGTTTCAAAAATACTGCGCCGCTCGAAAATGAAAACGTACACGCTCAGCGTAATCGCAAAAATGCCGGGCACACAAATCAGGTAAATCAAGACCGAATACAAATACTTCCAGGGGTCAAGGTGGCCTTCACCCTTGCCTAACACACCTGCCAACAGGGCTGTGAATGGGATCAGGATAAAATAAGCGAGAATCCAGACCGGATTCTCGGAAAGCAGGTTGAAAAATTCTTGCAGGGTCATTGCCGTTGATTTTGGAAGGCAATTTTAACAAAAAAGGGCGACTCGATGAGCCGCCCCTGGTTTTTATTTTAATCAAAGATCCATCAGCAAAGTGACCGGATCTTCCAGTAATTTTTTCACTTTCACAAGAAACGTAACCGACGTGCTGCCGTCAATCACCCGGTGATCGTAGCTGAGAGCCAGGTACATCATCGGGCGGATTTCGACCTTGCCGTTCACGGCGACGGGGCGCTCCTGAATGGTATGCATGCCAAGGATGGCGCTCTGAGGTTCATTCAGGATCGGCGTGCTCACAAGGGAGCCGAAAACACCGCCGTTGGTGATGGTGAAGGTACCGCCTGACATTTCTTCCAGCGTCAGGTTTCCGGAGCGGGCTTTATCGGCCAACTCTTTGATTTTCAGTTCAATCTGTGCAAAATTGAGTGATTCGACGTTGTGAACCGGCGGCACAACGAGGCCGTTCGGCGTTGAGATGGCGATAGAAATATCCACGTAGTCGTGGTAAACGATATCGTCGCCGTCGATCATGGCGTTCACGTCGGGCATTTCCATCAGCGCCTTGGCGCAAGCCTTGGCAAAGAGCGACATGAAGCCGAGTTTAATGCCGTATTTTTCAACAAACTGATCCTGGTATTTTTTGCGCAAAGCCATGACTTCGGTCAGGTCCACCTCGTTGAATGTGGTGAGCATGGCCGTTGAGTTTTTTGCACTCACGAGTCGCTTGGCGATCGTTCGGCGCATCCGGCTCATTTTCTTGCTGTGGCTATCCCGGCTGAAAGCAGCTGCCGTAGCGGCAGATACAGGAGCCGATGGCTTGGCGGCAGGCTGAGCTGCAGGCGCTGATTTTTTATTTTCAACAGCCTTTTGCGCATCATCTTTTGTGATGCGGCCATCTTTGCCGGAGCCTTTCACATCGCTGGCAGCGACTTCGTTTTCTTTTAAAATTTTGGCAGCAGCCGGTGAAGGATGACCTTCAGCATAGGATGGCTTGCTGTCAGCGGGTGCCGAGGCGGGCTTTTCCTGCGCCGGGGCTGCTTCTTCTTTTTTCTCACTGCCACTGCTGCCACCATCGCCGTTTTTCGCTGCGGAGGTGTCGATTTTTGCTACCAGCGCCCCGATTTCAAGGTCGTCGCCTTCAGCTGCTACGTAAATCAGCTTGCCGGAAGCTTCCGCCGGAAATTCAAGGGTTGCTTTGTCGGATTCAAATTCACAAATCGGCTCGTCCAGCTCGACATATTCGCCGTCGCCTTTCAGCCATTGTGAGAGGGTTACTTCGGTAATTGATTCCCCAATGACGGGGACTTTCATTTCTACGATGCTCATTTTTAAGTTGTTCGTTGATGCCTGCCTGCTGACGTGGTCAGCCAGGGTTGCCCGCCGTTTGTTTTAAAACTCGCCGGAAACGAACAAGCATCGGCGAGCAACAAACTACAGAACAAGGAGTGGCAAATATAAACTCATTTCTTGTAAAGGAATTTGTAAATCCTGGCTTTGCCATCTTTTCCTTCGTTGGCAATGTACAGGGTGCCGTCGGCATCGAAGCAGATTCCTTCGGGTTGGGGGTGAATTTTTTTATCCAGCTTTTCAAGGTGTAAAATGTGGCCTTCCCCGTCCAGCACCAGCAGGAGTTTCCCTTTTGAGGAGGTGACATACACATCGCCGGTAAGCGGATGGATGGCGATACCAGATGGACTGAATTTCATTTCGCCTTCCTCCGGGGTAAAAATCTCTTGAAGTTTTTCCAGGTGCTCCTCCCCCTGCACATGTTCGAGGTATTCCTGAAAATCGGGCAACGTGAGCAGGTACACCGGCTCATTCATGACCATTAAGTCAGAGAGGCGGAATTCGTAGATTGCTTTTTTCAGTTTGTTTTCCTCACCTTCCAGGCCTTTTCCCTTGCAACCGATGAGCAGGCTGTTGCGAACCGGATCGTAAGCCAGGCCCTCGACGTCATTTTCTTTGTTTAAAAAAGATTTGAACTTGAAGACTTGACGGTCGTCGGAAGCATAATTTTTTACCTGGTGGAGGGTGCCGCTGCTTTTGATAATCCATGCGTCGTTGCCGGCAATTTCGATACCTTCGTAATCGCCATCATCTCCGAAGGTGATTTGGTTTACAATTTGACCGGTCATTTTATCCAGTAAAAAAATGATTCCTTCCTCGTCGTTGACGGCAGCGATTTGCGTATTGTCAGCGGCCATGCTCAGCCCGGAAACTTCCTTGAGGCTTTCCGGCAGTTCGAAGGTCACATTGGGTTGGTCGAGGAGGTAGGGGAAGGACGGGTGAGGGGTTTCAATTTTCAAAAAAGAAAAAAAGGAAAGGCACGAAACTAAAATTGAAAACCGAAGGATTTTTGACATTTGTTGGAATTTTTCTGAAAAGTTGCTGCTGGATTTTTGAGGGCATAAAACTAAACGGTTTGGCGGGATTAAGAATTGGGCAGGATGAAATTTTGCCGCAGGAGGTAAGCGGGGCAACAAAAAAAAGTCGCACCGGAGCGGTGCGACTGAAATAACAAATTATAATCTCATGAAAATAAACGATATAACTCTAACCTTGAATTATTACCGTTTGTTGCACATAAGATATAGAAAATGAGTAGGTTGCATATTTGGTAACAGTTTTTAACAAAATTTAGGAAATGAAGGGTGTTGCGAAAGCGAATATCTTGAAGGTAAAGGGGTTAGAAAGGCAGGCAATGGAAGATTTCCTCGTTGCGGAGGAGCCGCTGGAGATCAGGCTGGGCTTTGAAAAAGAAGGCGTGAGGCACCAGAAAAGTATCTCCGTGACCATGCGCACACCCGGCCATGATGCAGAGCTGGCGCTGGGTTTTCTTTTCACCGAAGGCATCATTTCCGGGAGGGAGCAGGTGAAAAATATCGGCACTGCCCCTGTTCGCTGGCGGGAGGCAAAGGAAAATGTGATCGTAGTCGAGTTGGCCGAAGGCCTCGAAATGAATTTTAAAAAACTGGAACGCCATTTTTACACAACCTCGTCCTGCGGCGTTTGCGGGAAAGCGTCCATCGAAGCCGTGCGGGTGCAGGGATCTTTCGAATTGCCTGAAAACCAGCCTGTTTTCAAAGCCGGCATCCTGCATACCCTGCCCGAAAAACTGCTGAACAATCAATCGGTTTTCGATTGCACAGGCGGCCTGCACGGAGCTGCATTGTTCGACACTGCGGGCCAATTGCTGTTTTCAAGGGAGGATGTCGGGCGACACAATGCGCTGGACAAGCTGATCGGTTCAGCTTTTGAAAAAAATAAACTGCCGTTGTCGAATGTCATCGTACTGGTTAGCGGGAGGGCGGGTTTCGAGCTGATTCAAAAATCAGTGGTGGCCGGAATTCCGGTCATGGCAGCCGTCGGCGCCCCATCAAGCCTGGCAGTCGAACTGGCGGAAGAAGCAGGCATGACATTGATCGGTTTTCTCAGAAACGGCCAATTCAATATTTATACTCATCCTGAACGAGTGATTTACTGAAAACCGGTTTTTTCAGAAGTAAAAAGCACTTACTTTTGCGCACTTTCTAAATCTATTTTTTAACTAAAAATCTAAAAAAAATTACATCATGGGCAGAGGAGACAAAAGATCCACTAAGGGAAAAATCTGGAGAGGTTCCTACGGAAAAACACGTAGCAAAAAGACGAACCGTCCACACCCTCCGAAGAAAGACGAGAAGAAAAACGGTTAATAATTGCTGGAATTATTGGATTGCCGGGTTGTTATCCTGACAATTTCAGCAATCCAATAATTCCAACAATCCAACATTTTTTCCAACCATGAAAATCCGCATCCAGGGCAACTCCATTCGTCTGCGGCTTTCGCAAAGTGAAGTCGAAGCATTCGCCGAAAAGGGCCGGGTTGAAGATCACATTCAGTTTGGCGCAGCACCCGAAGAATCGCTCGTTTACGTGCTGGAACGTGCCAATATCCGGCAGTTGGGTGCCTCCTACGACGCCAACCAGATCAAAGTTTTTGTGCCTGCCGAAACCGGCGCTGTCTGGACTTCTTCGGATCAGGTAGGGATGGACGGCGAGATGGACCTCGGCGGCGGCAGTACGCTCCGCATTCTGGTGGAAAAAGATTTCAAGTGCCTGACCGAACGGGCCGGCGAAGACGAAAGCGACAACTTCCCAAACCCAAATGTGAGCTGCTAAACCAGCCTTCAAACTTTCACTATGCTTTACGATCAAATCCAGGAAGCCGTCCGTTACATCCGTCAGCGCACGGATTTCAAACCTGCTTTCGGCTTGGTGCTCGGCACTGGATTGAGTGGCTTGGCAGAAGAAATTGAAGCCGTTGAATTCATTGACTATCAAGACATTCCACATTTCCCTGTCTCCACGGTGCAGAGCCACCGGGGGCAGTTGATTCTGGGCACCCTCGGAGGAGCACCGGTGGTGGCAATGGCCGGCCGGTTTCACTACTACGAAGGCTACACCATGCAGCAGGTGACATTCCCCATCCGGGTGATGAAATTCCTCGGCGTGGAGCGGCTCCTGCTCTCCAACGCCGTCGGCAGCCTCAATCCAGACTACGAAATCGGCGATCTTGTTTTTGTGAAAGACCACATCAACCTGATGCCCGAAAACCCGCTGCGAGGACCCAACGACGAGCGCCTCGGGGTGCGTTTTCCGGATCTGCTGCACACCTACGACCGGGGCATGATCGAGCTGGCAAAGTCCATTGCTGGCTCGCTTGGCATCCGTTCGCACACCGGCGTGCTGACCGTTTTGCCCGGCCCTAACCTCGAAACTCCCGCCGAATACGCCTTCCTCCACCGCATTGGCGGCGACCTGGCAGGCATGTCTGTCGTGCCGGAAGCCCTCGTTGCCAAGCACTCCGAGATGAAAATTTTCGCCGTGTCCATCGTTACGGATTTGGGATACCCACCTGAGGTGCTGCGGGAAACGAGCCTCGAAGACGTGATCGAAGCGGCGAATAAAGCTGAGCCGAAGCTGCGCCAGCTGGTGGTAAAAATGCTGGCCGAACTGCACCGGTGAATCACGGTTTCCTTTCTTTTTTTATCAAAAAAACTATCTTGCCAGGGCTTTACTAATTTTCTGTTTTTCAAACAGTTGAACCGGCTTTTTGCCGACGTTCCCACGGGGAATGAAGTTCAATTTCAAAATTTCATCCGATGAAAAAACTGACAGTCGTTTTCTTGCTGTTTGCCCTGATCGCTGCCTGCAACCAATCACAAACTCAATCAGGGGGTGATTCATCCCAGCCGGGCTCCTCCGTTGAAACTGCGGAAAAAGTGATTTTCGAAAACGCCACGATGTATGCTGCTTCCACCGATTTTTATTTTAAAAATGAAAACGGCGAGGAAGTCAGCGTGCGGGTTTCGAACCTGCCCGAAGAGCAAACCGTCAAGTTCCCGGATAACCTGCTCGAAAGCGATACAGGCATCGAAGGCCCACCCGGCGCCAATCCGGATATGGTGGGCAAAGTTTTTTTTATCGTAAAAAATGAAAAAGGCGAAGTCACGGAAATACGGCCTGCCGAATAAGCCTGATGTTACCTTAAAACCCTATTTTGCCACATTGAAAACTTCAATTTCACCTTGAAAAATAAAATATGGATTTCGGTACCCACCAGGAAGAAATGGCGATGAAGCGCTACATCATCTCGCTGTTGGTCATGCAAGCGCAGTCGGATAGGAGTTTCTCACCTTTGGAAAAAAAATACCTCGCCTATGCCGGTCATTCCCTCGGGCTCACCGATACCGAAATTGCAGTCGTTCGCCTCAATCCGGAAAAATATGCCATCGCACCCCCTCCGGATGAATCGAAAAGGATGATGGTTCTGTATTTTCTCTTGTTCATGATGCGGTCCGACGGGCAGGTTGGCCCGGAAGAGGAAAAATTCTGCCATCATGTTGGCTTTCAACTGGGTTTCCGACCGGAGATGGTTTCCAACCTGATTGGGGTGATGAAAGAATTTTTACAAAATGACATCCCGCCAAATGCCATGCTCGAAAAAGTCAAGCCGTACCTGAATTGACAGTGGACAGCTGGCAATTGATATTTTTGAAAAAATCATCGGAATATGAAGCGCAGAGATTTTATGAAAAACACCTCGCTGGCAGCGGCGGCGCTGGCAATGGGGCACTATCCGGTTTGGGAAAATGGCGACTTGATTTTCGGTCAAAATGAAAAACGCTACCGCCTCGACAAGGCCTGGGTGAAAGCCGAACCTGCCTCGCTCCCCGTCAACGACTGCCACGAAATGGTGCAGGACGCCCGGGGCCGCATCGTGCTGCTGACCAACGAAACCCGCAACAACCTCATTTTTTTCGATAAATCGGGCAAGGCACTGACGACCTGGGGCAGCGAGTTCCCCGGCGCCCACGGCCTGAGCCTCGCCGGGGAGGGACGGGACCAATTCCTGTTCATCACCGACACGGACCGTAACCAGTTTTTTAAAACCACCCTCGACGGCCGCCTGCTGCAAACCTGGGATTTTCCGGCGGAGACGGCATTTTACAAGGAAAAAAAGCAGTTCGTACCCACCGAAACAGCCATTCTGCCCAACGGCGAATTTTACGTCGCCGACGGCTACGGTTCGCAGTACATCATCCACTACGGCAGCGACGGGCGTATCAAAAATACCTTCGGCGGGCGCGGTGAAGGCGAACAATTCCTCGACAATGCCCACGGCATCTGCGTGGACAACCGTAGCGGCTCTCCGACGCTGCTCGTCACCGATCGCACCCGTTGCTGTTTCAAGCGCTATTCCCTTGCCGGCGAGTACCTCGAAACGATCTCACTGCCCGGTGCCTGCGTTTGCCGGCCTGTCATCAAAGGCGATCACCTCTACGCTGCCGTGCTTCGCTCACCCAATCTCGGCGTGGACAACAGCGGTTTTGTCATCATTTTAAACAAGGAAAACAAGGTGGAATCAGTCGTTTGCGGAGCAGAAGCGGCCTACGACGAGCAGGGAAATTTGAAGCCTTTTTACCAGACCGTCCAACTCTTCCAGCATCCCCACGACGTGCTGGTGGACGACGAGGAAAACCTCTACGTCTGCCAGTGGAATTCGGGGAAGGTTTATCCGTACCGGTTCACGCCGGTTTGATGGAGTAGGCGAGTAGGCCGGTAGGCAACTCGGGCAGGTTTCGCATACTCGCCTACCGGCCTACTTGCCTACTAACAAACCCAGTTTTTTCAAAACTACTTCCACATCCTCCGGCGTGTTCACGTTCATCAATGCATCGGGATTGGGAGCATCGATCAGGTGCACCGGCGAATTGATCAGTGCCTTGCGGGGGCAGGAGTAGCCCTGCGCCAGGAATTGCAGCAGCACCGGGTAGCTTTTCGGCTCCCAAATGGCTACGAGTGGCTCCGGAAATTCGTTCACCGGGCTGCGGAAGGCCGTTGCCATGGCGGAAGGGTTGCGGTTTTCAACCAAAAAACGAATAGCATCTTCGTCGAGCAGCGGCAGGTCGCAAGCCACCACCAGCCAGGCGCTGTCCGGCGCCTGCCGGAAGGCCGTGAGGATGGCGCCCATCGGGCCGAGACCAAGAAACGTATCCGGTAAAACTTCGTGGGTGTAAGCCAACTCACCTGCCTGGTCAGGGCGACAGGAGAGATAGGTTTTTTCACAAAAACGGTGCAGCAGTTGCATCATCACATCCTGCTGTGGCTTGCCGTGGTATTCAAGCATGGCCTTGTCGGTGCCCATGCGGCGGCTCTTGCCCCCGACGAGGACGAGGCCGTTGAGAGGCGGCCGTGCAGCTTCCAGTTTTTGTTCGAAAAAGGATTTAATTTTTTGAAAATCAGCGAGTTGACAAACAGGTGATTGGTGATTTGTGACTGGTGATTGAGAGCCAATCGAGTCCGGTTTTGCTAAGTGTTCCCACAGGAATTCGGGGACTTCGGTCACGCCTTCGGTCAACAGGATGAGTTGGACGTCAGTCAGGCGGTCGAGTTTTCGTTTGAGGGAATCCTCCTTCTTCGGATCGATGACGACGATCTGGCTTTGGGCGGTGAAATGGTTGCCGTTTACCAGCACGGCGTCCATGCTGTTGAAAATCGGACGGTGCTGGAAGGCGTTCAGTTTTTCAGCAAAATCGAAACGGTGGAAAGTGATTTTATCGGTGTACTCCATCGCTGCGCCGTGGGCCAGGGCCGTATTCGGGTCTTTGCCGTGGGCCTCCTCTTCATCGGCACTTTTGTGATCAGCATCCACGTAAGCGACTTTCCATTTGGGTGAAAGAGCTTCGGAGAGCTGGAAGGCCAGTTTTTTGATCGCTCCGCAATTGGTGCCGAGGATAGCCCACTCGTTGCGGGCAAAATTACCGAGGTCGGGGCGGGCGATGTCGGCGTGTTTTTTATGTTTCTGTTTCATGATGTTTAAATTTCTCTTTTAAAATCCCGTTTGCCACCGGTCTTTTCCATCAACATGGTTTCCCGGATGACGATGTTGTGCGAAAACGCCTTGCACATGTCGTAAATCGTGAGGGCTGCGACGCTGGCGCCGGTGAGGGCTTCCATTTCGACGCCGGTTTTGCCGGTGAGGCTGGCGGTGCACTCCACGACAACCTCCCGTTTTTCATTTAAAAAAATGCGCACCTGGCAGTTTTCCAGCCCCAGCGGATGGCAGAGTGGAATGAGTTCGCCAGTGCGTTTGGCAGCCATGACGCCGGCGATGATGGCCGTCTGGAACACGGGGCCTTTTTTCGTGTGGATATCTTCGTTTTCAAAATGCGCCAGAATTTCATCGTCGAGTACCACGATGCTGCGAGCCGTTGCGGTTCGCCGGGTGACGGATTTTGCGCCGACGTCCACCATCGAAGGGTTTCCGGCGGCGTCGAGATGGGTGAAATTTTTTGACATGAGCCTGCTTAAATTTAATCGAAAGCCCAAAGTTAAGCAGGTTTTGGGCGGCTGGTGTGCCAAAAATCACCTGGCGGCGGGTTATTTAACCTGTTTGGGTGGATATTAGACGTATTGTTTTTACCTAAATTTGCACCTCAATTTTCAGCTCTGCCGCTTGGCATTAAAATTTATTGAAACGTATGAAATTCGGCGCAGTCATTTTTCCAGGTTCCAATTGTGATCATGACATGATCCATGTTCTGGAAAAGGCCATGCAGCAGGAAGTCCTCCCTGTTTGGTACAAGGAAGAGCGCCTCCCGGACCTGGGCTGCGTGGTGCTTCCGGGCGTTTTTTCATACGGCGACCATTTGCGGGCAGGCGCTGTTGCCCGTTTTTCACCCATCATGAATGCGGTAGCGGAATACGCTGGCGGCGGAGGTTTAACCATTTTGAATGCAGCCGGTGAAACGTAAGGCAAAAGTTGGGCGATTGAGCAGTGATTTCATAATTTTGGAAAAAACTTGACAACTGGCCCGAAATTGGCCAAAACCTGGAATGATTGACCTGACTACAATGAATTAAGTTTTATTATTCTGAAAACGAATAATTTACTTATTACTGTTTTTTTAGAAACTTAAACGTAAACTGTACCATGAAGTCGAAACTCGTACTTTGGGGCACCAATGCCCAGGATGAAAAAATTTTGATAGCAGTTGCTTTGAGGCCAGATGACAGCAAAGTTGACATCTACACCTTCCCGGAATCGGTTGCAACTGAAGATTTCTACCAGAAAATGATGAAGGAGTGGCGGGATACCGATGAATTTGAGCTGCCAGAACCTCTCACCCACACCGAGCGGGAGCTTTCTCTCAGTGAAAGTTTGCTGCCGGAAGACCTCAAAGTGGAGCGGGACGATGTCGTCAGCCGTGCTCAGACGGAGTGGCAATTTATTGTACTTTCCTCCAAACTTCACCAATCCTATGTTGACCAACTCAACGATCTCAAAGAACGGGTTGAAGAGCTTGAAGGCTTCGATCAGAGCATCTGGGACAACCTGAAAGAATTTTGGGATAAAGTTCAGGAGCAGGTACGTGAAAGAAATCTGTTCCGTGAACATGCAGACACCCTGCGGGACAATACGAATGCGCTTTTCAGCAAAATGAAAACGCTTCGCTCGAAGATGGACGACGAATTTGAGCGCCTGTCGAAAGAAACCCACGACAAATTCATGTCCACGCTGGATGAGCTGGAAAAGAAAGTGGAAGAAGGCGCCAGATTGCCGGTCATGTTCGATGAACTGAAAAAATTGCAGCGCAAATTCCGAAACTCAAAACTTACCCGGGAACACCGAGGAAAGGTTTGGCAAAAGCTTGACGCTGCTTTCAAAGATATTAAACAAAAACGCTTTGGCTCAAAGGTCGTTGAAGAAGGAAATTCAGCACTGCAAAGGCTTCAGCGGCGTTACGACGGATTGATCGGCGCCATTGAAAAAATGGAAAATTCCATTCGCAGGGACCGTAACGACCTGGAGTTTCAGGAGCATAAAATCAATACGACTGACGGCCAACTCGAAGCTCAAATCCGTCAGGCTAAACTTTTGATGATCGAGGAGCGGGTGCGTTCAAAGGCAGAAAAGCTTTCAGAAATGAACGCTACGAAGGAAGAACTGGAAAAGCGCCTGGCTTCTCTCAAGGAAAAAGAAGCCCGCCGTGCGGCACAGGAAGCTTTGAAAGAAAAAATTGCGGAGGACATCAAAGTAGCCGCAGAGGCACGTGAGGAAGATTCCGAAAAGCTGGAAAAAGCTGCGGAAGAAATCAGCGTGGCGAAGCCCGCACCCAAGGCTAAAAAAGCTGAGTCGAAGGAAGAATCGCTGCTCGACGCCGTTGGTGTTACGCTAGGCGAATCACTCGAAGACGTCGTGGATACGATCAAGGCAGTTGCTGCTGTGATCAGTGACAAAATCGAGGATGCAATTGATGATTTGAAAGAAGAAATTGAGCCGAAAGATGATGCTGCTCCGGCCACTCCTGCACCTGCCGAATCTGCCGCTGCTGCGGAAGAACTGGTAGAGGAGACTGCAACAACCGAAAAAGCAGACGAAAAGAAATAAGCGGCGAAAGATATTTTTCAACAAAAAAGCCCCGGGCATTCAGTTGCCCGGGGCTTTTGCTTTTGAGGCGGAGCGTCACTTTTTTCTTTGCGTGACGAAGGTTACGAGCTCCCGCAATGCTTCACGGGCCGGTACTTCGGGAAATTCATCGAGAATATCGAAAGCATTCTGGCTGTAGCGCTCCATGGCATTTTTTGCGTATTCGAGGCCGTTGCTTTGTTTCACAAAATCGATCACCTCTTTCACTTTTTCAGGCTTATCGTTGTGGCGTTTGATGAGGTTGATGATGTGTTTTTTATCGCTTTTGGAAGAATTGTCAAGGGCGTAGATCAGCGGCAGGGTCAGTTTTTTCTCCTGAATATCGATACCGAGCGGCTTGCCAACGTCGTCGGTGCCAAAGTCGAACAGGTCATCTTTGATCTGGAATGCAATACCGATATTTTCACCAAAAAGCCGCATGCGTTCGATGGCAGTTTCGTCTTTGGTAGTGGAAGCTGCTCCGGCACTACAGGCAGAGGCAATGAGCGAAGCCGTTTTTTGGCGAATAATGTCGTAGTAAATTTCTTCCTTGATATCGAGACGGCGGGCTTTTTCGAGCTGAAGCAACTCCCCCTCGCTCATGGCTTTGACAGCGTCGGATAAAATTTCCAGTAGCCGGAATTCTTTATTTTTCAATGCCAGCAAAAGTCCCTGCGCCAGCAGGTAATCGCCGACCAGCACGGCCACTTTATTTTTCCAAAGCGCATTGATGGAAAAAAAGCCTCTCCGTTCGTAGGAGTCATCCACCACATCGTCGTGAACGAGTGTGGCGGTGTGCAGCAGCTCCACAAGCGAAGCGGCTACGAAGCTGGCCTCCTTGATTTCGCCACACAGCTTCGCACTCAGGAACACAAACATGGGCCTCACCTGCTTGCCTTTGCGGCGCACGATGTAATACATGATCCGGTCCAATAGCGGCACATGGCTGCGCATGGCTTCCCGGAAATGCCGTTCGAATTGGTCGAGTTCCTTTTCGATGGGCTGCTTGATCGTGTTGAGTGAAGTTTTCATGGATTTAGGCAATGGCGGCAAAAGTAGGGCGAAAGTTTGAATTCACACGATTGGAAAACGAAACAGCCCTCACAGGAAATAGATGACCGTGAGGGCTGTTTTTCAGAATGAAATGTTTTACCCCGATTATTTCATCAAAAAAGCCATGCCGAAACGGGCGGTAAAGTTCTTCGCATCACCCGGATTGACGAGGGCGAACACGTTGTCGGTGACGCCAAATATTTGCAACGGCCCGAGTGCGAGTGTCAGGTTCAGGCCCAGGTTGTCGTAGCTTTTATTTTCCTTGATGGCGTAGGTGGCGCCGATATTTACAGCTTTAAAAGGCGTGGCATTCACACCGACGGCAAGAGCAGCTTTTGACTCGCCCCGGAAGTTTTCATTAAAAAAAACAGCGCCTGCCTGCCACATATCGGTGAGTTGGTAAGTAGCGCTCAGATAAACTTTACGGGGAAGTTTGTTGGTGTAAGCTCCGCTGGTTTTTTCTACCTGAAAAAGTGCCTCCAGCGTATCGAGCGCATCGCCGAAGGTGGAGTTTTCTCCGGTCAGTGCCTGCGAGAAATCGAGCCCGTCGTACTGGTAAGATTTTGTGGCGGCGTAGTTGGTTACGTTGTCGTCCCAGGTGATTTTACCGATATCGAGCAGGCTGGCGGCAAGGTCCAGTTTGCCGAGTTGGAGGCGGGCGCCGAGATCGAAGGCGAAGCCTGAATTTTTACCAAAAAACTCTTCAAAAGTGAAGGTTCCGAAGTTGAAATCAGCATCCAGGTCATTGTAACTTTCGTAGTCGATGGAGTTGGCAGTCTGAAGGATGTAATCGCCGTTGAGTGTAATTTGATAGACATCAGGGTCGGTGTAGAGCGTTGCAGTGTGGTGGTCATCGTGAGTGGTAGCATCGGCAATACCGCTGAGCAGTTTACCTTTCGCACCCAGCGTCAAGTTGCCGAACTGATAGGCTGCGCCAAACGCAAGTTCATGGTAACCAGACACTTGTAACTCGTTAGACAGGTCAACGGTTTCACCAATAAACTGAGCGTTACCCTGCCAGACGATCTGGGGCAGTGTTTTCGGATATTTAAAAAACGCATGGTATTTGATCGAGTGGCCCACGCTCAGTGTCAGGTTTTTGATGCGGAATGCAGCACTCAGAGTCGAAAAATCGAGGTCGTCCCGGACGGTATTTTCAGGCTCAAGAAAATTAACAAACCGGTTAATGTCAATGACCGGCTTGCCATCTCGTTTGGTGACGATCTGGTTGTAGGTAGGCCCGTCGAAAACCAGGTTGTTACGAATTCCAAGACCGCCGATGACGAACGAATTGGTCTGTACAATAGCCGGGTTCGTTTTATTCGACTGCCAGACGTGGTGCATGAGGTTTAGTCCAAGTTCCTGCTGGGCCAGCATGGGGGCGGAAAGCAGGAGGGCGAGGGCCGTGATTGATATCCTGAAGTTCATTTATTGTGTTTTCAATTTCATACCCATCCGGATTTCAACATCCTGATCGGCAAATGCTTTGACGGACTGCTGGCCTTCGTTGGTGGTGGAGAAGGTAGCCTTGAGTTTCATTGTTTTGGCAGGCCTCACCTTGTCGAAGCGTGCGGCATCAAAAATTGCGTAGTTGGTTTGTGAAGTTTTTCCTGTGACGATGCCTTCGGCGTTCACAGGAGCAGGGGCGACGATGCGTTTCAGCCCGTTGAAAAGTGAATCGAGCACGTTGTCATTTTCATCGTAGAAATAAAGCTGGCCGTCAATTCCGAGCGGCATGTTGTTGTCGGCGACCATTTTAAATTCCACCTCCTTAACGTTACCGTAGCTTTCAAAATTCACATCGTAGCTATCCTCCACCCCAAAACCGGAGGCCCGTCCGTGCAGGGGTAAATCCACTTCCACCTGGATGCGATAGTAGCTGCTGTCAGTGATAAAACCCCGCTCTCCGACAAGGCTGTCAGGGTTCATGATAGCGTCGACTTTGTAGTCCAGCGCAACAGGTCTGGAGCCAAGCACGTCTTCGATGTTTGAGTTTTGGGAATTGAAAGTGAAAGTCATGTTTTTGGTTTGCCCCACCTCATCGTTAGCCGGATAGACAAAGTCAATTCCGGTATCTGTGATGAAATCACTCTCCAGCGGAATCCGGTCGCCATCGGCAGTCAGAATGTCAAAAATATCAATGGAAGAGCGGGTAGGTACACCAAAAGAATTGTCGATATGAATTTGAATGACGGGGTTTTCAAAGTAAACATCTCCCTGAATCCAGTTTTCAAAAAACTCGATGGTGATGCTGTCCCGTTTTCCTTTGTGTTTAAAATTTCCGAGATAGCCCTCGATGTAGGAGAAATCAATATCCTTGTTGACGAGTGCGATGAAAGGCAATTCGATGGTGTCTCCCGCATCCGTCACGGCATCATACCGCACCCAGACGATGCCGTTTTCAGGCACGAGGTCGTAGCCTGCTGTCTGTGCAATTTCCTGCGGATAATGAAAGAAGATAGGCATGGAGCCAACCGGCGACTGAAACTGCGTGTGTATGGTCAGTGGTTGCCCGTCTTTAATCGCCTGTAAAATAGTGACGGTCAGGTCGACGGTACCGACATAATCCGAAACCAAAGCCAGCCCGACCGTGCCTGCGCTGTAAGTAGCAAAATCGACTTCAAGCTGATCCGGCGAAGAAAAAGGCAGTGCAAAAAGCGTGGTATCCATGGGGATGAGCGGTGGAAGTTTCGCTCGTGTTTCAGCAAAAAACTCCTGAGCCTGCTGGGAAAGTACATCACCTTTGTAGCGAAGGTGGATGACGCCATCGGGCGTGATTTCAACAAAAGTGTATTCGTCAAAATTCTCCAGTAAATCCTGGATGGAGGTGGTTGCCTTGAGCAAAGGGATGGCAAATTCAGCATCGCCGGATACGATTTCAGCGTCCTGAAATTCATCAATTTGCTTGCAACTGAAGGCTGCCAGCGTCAGGAAAAAGAGTAAAAAAAATGGTGACCATTTCATCAGGAAAAGAGTTTTTTTGCCACATGGCTTTTGATTCACCGTACGAAAATACAGTGCAACAGGATTTTGCAAAAATAGTGATACGAACCAGCATTCTCAGCTCTTTCAGGGCTCGCAGGGCCCAAAAACAGTTCGTTAGGTGGTACTCAATGGCGGGTTTGTCAGATGAGGTGCAAATCTTGCGATTTTCACAAAGCGGGAAAGGCAGTTTTATTAATAGACATTAAACTCCTGTCCCAGCACCGGGATCTCAACTTTCTTAAACCCATCCTCGCCCAGTAATGTTCGAAGGCTTTCCTGCCTTTCTATTTCACCATGGACGAGAAAAAGTTTTTTTACAGACTTCCGCTGGTTAGCCAGGAAGTCGGAAATCTCGGAGCGATCAGCATGGGCCGAGAAGGAATCCATGATCTCGACATCAGCTCTTACAGTTTTTTCCTCTCCAAATAGCCGCAGCTGCTTGGCGCCGTTGCGCAAGGCTCCGCCAGGTGTGTCCGGCGAGCAGTAGCCAACGATCAGGATGGTATTTTTTTGATCTGAAATGTTGTTGTAAATGTGATGCTTGACACGCCCGGCATTGGCCATGCCCGATGCACTGATGATGATGCAGGGTTCTTTCGAATGGTTAAGCGCTTTGGAGGCTTCTACTTTTTTAATGTACGTCAAATTGCTGAACCCAAACGGATTGGGGTCTCTCAAAATGTAGCTGCTTAACTCCGCATCATAACACTCCGGGTGTGAGCCAAAAATAACGGTCGCATTGACCGCCAGCGGGCTGTCAACGTACACCGGCACACGAGGAAGCTTCCCGGCATGTTCCAGCTTGTCCATGATGTAAACGATTTCCTGCGTGCGGCCTACACTGAAGGCAGGGATGATCAGTTTACCTTTTTTTTCGAGGCACGTATGGCGAATGATTCTGAGGAGGTGATCCACCTCTTCCGGCGGCGCTTCGTGGTTTTTGTCGCCGTAGGTCGATTCGCAGATCAGGTAGTCCATTTCGTCCATCAGCTGCGGATCCCGCAGGATGGGACGACTGGGCCGGCCAATGTCGCCGGTAAAGCCGAAACGGATGACATTGCCATCTTTTTCCCTGATGGTCATCCCTACACTGGCGCTGCCTAAAATATGGCCGGCATCCCTGAATTCCACCTCTACGCCCGGATACACTTCGAACTTCCGGCCATAGCCATGGCTCACAAAACGATCCATCGTTTGCTTGACATCGTCCTGATCGTACAACGGTTCACGAAGTTTGCCGCTCGAGCGCCCTCTTCTTTTGTTGTAATATTCTGCGTCCCGTTCCTGTATAAACGCACTGTCGAGCAGCATGATAGCGCAAAGGCTGCGGGTGGCATGGGTGCTGTAAATTGGCCCTCTGTACCCATCTTTAACCAGCTTGGGCAAGCGCCCACTGTGATCGATGTGAGCATGCGAAAGAATCACGCAGTTAACCTCCTCCGGATCAAACTGCCATGTTTCATTAAAATCTTTCCATTTTTCGCTACTGCCCTGGTACAGCCCGCAGTCGAGCAGGATTTTAAAACCATCGTCGAGTGTGAGAAGATGAGCACTGCCGGTTACTTCACGTGCTGCTCCGCAGAATTTTACTTTCATGTTGGTAATGATTGATTGAGTGAAGGATGGAATGATAGAATATTTCCCAGGCTCCTTCTTCTATCATTCTCTCATTCCATCCTTCACTCATTGTGTAGGGGCAGCAAGTTACAAAATGGGTTTTGGATAAAAAAAGAACCCGTCGAGACCGGGCGGCCTGGACGGGCAACGTTAGCGACATTGGGTAGTAAGGTGAGAAAAACTTCTATTGAAGTCAGCAACTAAATGATGGCGCAAAGATTGCCCGGCCAGGTGAATCCGAAATGAAGGGAAGATTAAGAAAAGTTAAATTTTGAACTCAAAAACGGATGGTGTAAGTCGTGAAAGCATTTGGCTCGCCCCGCCAATCCGGCCCTTCCCGCAGCAGGCGGACAGCCTCGTCTTTGAACTCCTGGCCGAGCGAGCCGGAGGGCTGAAAATCGGCGAGCGTTCCATTTTTTAAAATGCGGAACCGGACGGTCACCTCACCCGAAGCCTGCACCGCTGCTGCCGAATCGGGCCGGCGCATGTTTTCCCGGAGGTATTTTTCAAATTTTTTAAAACCGCCTTTGGGTTTAGGTGAAATTACTTTCCGGCTCCTGCTCAAACCCGTCACCACGACCTCCGAAAGCTCCGCTCCGCCTTTGCTCAGTTGCACGTCCAGGCGGTTTTCATCTGCCAGATTTACTTCCAATGTCGTGAAACCCACGTAAGCAAATTGCAGGGCCGAAGTTCCTGCTGGCACATTGATCGAGTAGCTGCCATCGATACCCGTGGTAGCGCCCACCGCCGTCCCTTTTGCCAAAACATTGGCCCCGATGAGCGGCTCGCCCGATTCATCGGTGATGGTGCCAGTGATCGTCCGGGACTGTTTTGGGGATTGGGCAGGAGCGTTCAGGGCCGCTGCAGGAGGCATGGGACGGTCGGCGCTTTTGCGTTTGGCAGCAACGTCCTGTCCGGCTTGAGCATTTTCCATAGCCTGCACCTGTACTTCGGGGGTTTCTTTTTTTTGTGAAATCGCAACATCCGCTTCCGCAACGACTGGAGAGGAATCAGCAACTACTATTTTTTCTTCTTCAAAAACTTGGGGAGCCTGCGCCTCAGCCGGTGCATATTTTAACGCTGGTTTTTTATCATCGGAAAGAGCAAGCTGGTCAGCTTCGATGCCAGGCGTTTCTGACTTTTTCTTTGAAAAAGACTGAGATACAGCGGTGTCCTCGGCGGCGGAGAGGCTTTCCGGCTCTGGTTGCGTGGCGGACGGAGCTGTCTGGGCAGCCGGTTTTTCCTGCGCTTGCGGTACCTGCTCTGCCATGTCAGCCTGCATAGTTTCACTTTGGTTAAACTGCTGAAAAACAATCCACGCTGCCACCAGCACTGCACCGATGGCCGCCACCCGCAACACGTAAAACCCGGCGCCACGCTGCTTCCGGGTGCGGCGGCGCAGGTTTGCTTTCAGCCTCGTCACGGTTTCGGCGTGATGGCCGTCCGCCTGCGAGCGGTAGCCATCGAGCGCATCGGCGAGGAATGGGTCGTCCTTCGCCAGTGCGTCCAGCGACTGCTCGTCGTGGCGGGTAGCTTCCCCACTGATCCAGCGGAGGAGCGGCGTCAGCCAGTTTTTATTTTTTTGTTCAAAACTCATTGATCCTTGTTGCTCCAGCCTTCGGCCGGGGCTGTTTTTTCCATGCAAATGCGGAGATTCCGGCGTCCGTTTTGGATGTTGGACCGCACGAGGCCCAATTCGTCGCCGGTCAGATCCGCAATTTCCTTGTACGATCTGTTTTCAAAATAAAACTGCTCAATGCAGTGTTTTTGATGCGGCGTCAATTTTTCGATGCAGTTTTTCAGCGCCTGTTCCTCGCCGTTTTCATCAAAAACATCCAATGGATGCAACGGTTCCTCCGATTGCACAACTTCGGCCTGCATGGAGGGCGGCATTTCATCGAAAGAAACCGTGTAATTTTTCTTGCGCAACTGCATCAGACAGTGATTTTTCGCCACCACATGCAGCCAGGGCCGGAACTGGCGAATGTCCTGCGTCCGCACTTTTTCCACCAGCGTTTCAAAAATATTCATCACCGCATCTTCCGCCAGGGTGCTGTCTTTGAAATATTTCAAACACACGCCGTACACTAGTTCCACGTAGCGCTCGAACAGCACGCCAAGGTGCTCCACGTCGCCCTCCGACTGGTAGAGTTGCACCAGCTCGTCGTCCGTTTTTTCGGTGATATTTCGGCGGAAAAATTTGAGCATTTTTTATTTTGAAAACAGCTGGCGGCCAGTCTTGAGCCGCTAATTTTTCAACAAACTTATTGAAAAATTCCCGCCTCCGTGTGTAATCCTTCACCGGCGCTGCATCCTCCCTCCGTCCTTGAATTTTTTCACTAAAAAAAGATAACGATGAAAACAGCAATTTTCAACTTGCTCGCCATTTGGATTTTCGCTATGGCCAGCACCGGCAACTCCGAGCCGCACACACTCAAAGGAAAAGTGATGGATGAAGCAGGGCAGCCGCTCATCGGCGTGTCCATCCAGGTGAAAGGCAGCAAGGAGGGAGCCGTCACGGATGTGAACGGCGAATTTTCCCTCCAAACCCGGAAGCGGTGTGAAACGCTCGTTTTTAGTTACACGGGCTATGAGATCCAGGAGGTCAAAAAAATCTGCGAAGGTGACTTTGTGAAAGTAACCATGGTTCAATCCAATGCGCAGCTTTCTGAAGTGGTGATAACAGGCTACAGCAAAAAATTACAAAAGGAAATGCGCCAATACGACATGGCCGGCGCCCCGGCGACCCAAGGCATTATTTCCAACCGGATGTACACCGAACCCATCGATAATTTCAATACGGAAGACTACGACCACATCAACGAAAACCGTTTTTTCAAAGCCAAAGAAACGCCGCTTTCCACCTTCTCCATCGACGTGGATGCTGCCTCGTACAGCAACCTCCGGCGTTTTATCCAAAATGGCCAGATGCCGCCTGCCGATGCCGTGCGCATCGAGGAAATGGTGAATTATTTTGACTACGAATACCCGCAGCCGAAAGGTGAGCAGCCGTTCGAAGTGGTGACGGAACTGCAAAAATGCCCGTGGAACGATCAGCACAACCTGTTATTGATTGGGCTGCAAGGCAAAAAAATCCCAGTGGACAACCTGCCGCCCTCCAACCTCGTCTTCCTCATCGACGTGTCGGGCAGCATGCAGGCGATGAACAAGCTGCCACTTGTAAAATCTTCGATGAAACTGCTCGTTGACCAGCTTCGTCCGCAGGACCGGGTGGCGATGGTCGTATACGCAGGCGCTGCGGGACTCGTGCTGCCGTCCACCTCCGGCAAGGACAAGCAGAAAATCCGGGAAGCCATCGACAACCTCGAAGCCGGCGGATCGACGGCAGGCGCTGCGGGCATCAAACTGGCGTACCAGGTGGCCCGTGAAAATTTTGCGAAGCAAGGCAACAACCGGGTGATCGTCGCCACGGATGGCGACTTCAACGTGGGCACGAGCAGCGATGGCGAACTGGTACAACTCATTGAAAAAGAGCGGGAAAGCGGCGTGTTCCTCACCGTTCTCGGCTACGGGATGAGTAATTATAAGGACAACAAAATGCAGAAACTCGCCGACTCCGGCAACGGTAATCACTACTACATCGACAATATCAGCGAGGGTAAAAAAGTGCTGGTGAACGAATTTGGCGGGACGCTTTTCACCATTGCCAAGGATGTGAAAATCCAGATTGAATTCAACCCCGCCCAGGTGCAGGGCTACCGTTTGATCGGCTACGAAAACCGCCTGTTGAACAAAGAAGATTTCAACGACGACAAAAAAGATGCGGGCGAACTCGGCAGCGGCCACCGGGTGACGGCACTGTACGAAATCATCCCGGTGGGCGTGGAAAGTCCTTTTTTCAGCTCTGTCGATGATTTGAAATACCAAAAAACGGAAGTGGTAAAATCAGCGGGCAAGACCTCCGAAATCGCTACGGTAAAACTTCGCTACAAAGCCCCCGACGGCGACAAAAGCAAGTTGATCGAAAAGGCCATCGAAGGGGAAACCAGCAGTAAGGCTTCTGAAAATTTGCGTTTTGCCGCCGCTGTGGCAGAGTTTGGGATGTTGCTCCGCAATTCAGAATTTAAGGGAAACTCTACCTACGCAAGCGCTGCAAAGCTGGCGAAAAACGCCCTGGGCAAAGACGAAAACGGCTACCGTGCCGAGCTTGTGCGGATGATCGAATCGACGGGAGCTTTGCAGGAGCCGCAAACAGCAGACAAATAATTTTGATAAAAAAAAGCCGGGCGATCGCCCGGCTTTTTTCATCAATCTACTTTCACGGACTGCCACGCCGCCAGCTTCCACTTTCCTCTTTTTTTGATGTAAACATCCATGTAGCGCAGGCGGATGTTGAATTCCGTGCCCTTGTAAGTGCCGCCCACCTTGACGAACCCGTTGATCACTGCCGTTTTTTTGTAAACCTGAATTTTGGCGGATTCCGGCTGCATGGACCGGTACTCAATGGTGCCGGCTAATATGTTTTCGATGTGTTCGGCTTTGTTTTCAATAAAGCCATTGGAGTGAGTGTAGGTCAGGCCGTCGGCAAGGACATTTTGCAGGAAGGCAGCGTCTTTTTGGGTCATAGCCTCGAAGCGCCGGTGTTCGAGTGATTCGAGTTGGCGCTGCACTTTGGTTTGAGCAAAGATGTTGAATGAAAAAAAGATCAGCAGACAGGTGAGCAAGGATCGCATGATGAAGTTTTTAATGAAAAAAGGGTAGAAGTTTGTTGCTTCTACCCTTTTTTTGAAGCCGGCCTCAATTTATGAAATCAGCTGGCTTCGGAAAATACCGGTTGAATTATTTCGCTTTGATGCCGCAACCGATGGCTTTGGTTAAGCTTGGGTCCGGCTCTTTCCCTGCTTCAACAGCCGCAATAGCCTCTTCTACGTAGCGTTTTGTGACAGCTTCAGCATCCTGCGGGTTATTGTCGATGGCGCCGATGTAGCGTACCTTTTTCGTGCTGTCGAGCAGGAAAATGTGCGGCGTGCGAGTGGCTCCGTACTGCGGGTACACTTTCTGGCCATCATCAAACAGGTAAACGAACGGGAAGCCCTTTTCCTTTGCCCTGATCTTCATTTCCTCCATGCTATCGCCGGCTTTTATCGAAGGATCGTTAGGTTGAATGGCAACGACCGGCCAGCCTTTTGCTGCGTATTTATTGTGCAATTCGATGATGCGGTCTTCGTACATCACGGCATAAGGGCAGGTATTGCAGGTGAAGGTGACGATGTAACCCTTTGCAGGACTTCCGTTTGCGCCTTTCAAATCAGCGAGGGAAATCATTCTGCCGTCGATGTTTCTGAGTTTGAAATCGGGAGCGATGTCGCCGACTTTCAGGCCGTCTTCCGTGGAAGCGGATACAGCATTTTCATTTTTAGGAACGAATACAAAGGCTGCTCCCACAGCCAGCAGTACGAGTAGACCAAGTAATTTTTTCATGATAATTTCTTTTTAAACAAGATTTTAAGGTGAAAGTAAACTGTAGCTCCCTTGAAATTGAGGCCATTTGTAGAACGAACACATATCTGTAAAGGTTGTTCGCCAGGAACTTTAACAAATCAACTGATAAGTCAGGGGTATTGCCCCAAAACGGTGGAGGCATGGATGTCACAAAAGTTAATGCTATCCGGCATGGTGGAAAATTTTTATAAAAACAAAAAAGTAAGGACTCTCCAATCAATGTTCCCTGTGAATTATTGCTAACAAAATCAAGCTTTCACGTCACAAAAGGTTTATATAATCAAAAGCATCCCGGGATCTATTAAGCTTATTTTGTTGGAACGAAAAAAATATTTCAGGACTACATAAAAAACGCTCAATTTTCTCAGATTGGCACACTTCTTGACAAATATGAAAAAGAATAAATTAATTTTCGGTCAGTATGTTTAGAAGAAAATAATTGGACCGTAAAATATTTTGAAATATTCTATTTGATATTGAAACCAGGTTCAGAAACTCCCGTAAATATTCGGGTATCTGACCCTGGCAAGAATATAGGGTGAGTGTTTGTTCATAGTTTTTGTTTTTTATGTAGCCCCCGGCCAACGGGGGACTTTTTTCACCCTTTTTTTCCTGATTCGACTTAAAATTAGTGTTTGTTCATAGTGTTTGTTTTTTGTTTTGTCCCTGTCAAGTAGTATTGACAGGGTTTTTTTTGTCATAGCTCGCCGCAACAATTTTCCCGCTTCCTGCTTTTAGCTATCGTAAACTAAGTTTGCATTTCACTCAAAATCAATTGCAGCATGTTGTCAAATCTAAGAGAAGATTACAAATCTGAAATTTTGGAAATCAAAGATTTGGAAGAAAACCCATTCAGCCAGTTTCATCACTGGTTTCAGGATGCAATCAAAGCGGGAGTCAGGGAACCCAATGCCATGACCTTATCCACCTGTTCGCCGGAGGGCCGCCCATCAGCAAGAGTTGTTTTGCTGAAAGACTACAGTGAGGCTGGTTTTACTTTTTTCACTAATTACGAAAGCCGAAAGGGCCGGGAACTGAGCGCCAACCCTTATGCTGCACTTGTTTTTTTATGGCTGGACCTGCAACGCCAGGTGAGAGTTGAAGGCCGGGTTGAAAAAATTGATCCGGTTGAGTCAGAGTCTTATTTTCAAAGCCGTCCGAGAGGCAGCCAAATGGGAGCCTGGGCATCTCCACAAAGTCAGGTGCTCGGCAGCAGGGATGATTTGGAGAAGAAAGTCCGGAAAGTTGAAAAGCGATTTGCAAATGCAGAAAAAATACCCCTGCCCGATTTCTGGGGTGGATACATCCTGAAACCGGAGATGATTGAGTTTTGGCAAGGCCAGTCCAGCAGGCTTCACGACCGCATGCGATATACGCAAAATCAGGACGGCGGCTGGCAAATTGACCGTTTGGCACCCTGACCCTGAAAGCAGCGTCTCAAGGCAAATACTCTTCTTTGAACTTTTTGTAATTCGCTTCATTTCCAATGCCCGGAAATCCGCACGAAGCCGATGCCTGTTCAATCTGGTTAATTCGGAAAAACTGGTTAGCCTGCCGGGTAATCAGCCAAAGCAATCCGGATTCACCGGGGCTTTCTTTTTCAAGGATCGTTTTTAGTCCATGTGGTTCATACTGGAAGGGGCAGATGAGCTCTATCGCAAACGAATCAGCATTCAGTACCTGCGGTTCGGTAAAAGAAAGAAAAGGCATAGAAGCAGCCAATTCACCCAGCTTTTCCACCTCATTGTCAAGAATTATATCTCCCAAAGTAGTACCGCCAAACTCTGAACTCATTTTTTTGATTAAAATATCCGTATCGGCGTAATGCAACTCATGCCCGATTACACCCAACAACTGGCTTTCCCGGTCGAGGTATTTCAACAGCCCGGTATAGATATAGAAATGCCCTCCGGGCAGAAAAAATGCAGTATGTACGGAGTCGTTACGTACGATGCTCACCGACCAATCGTAGGCGTGGCGATGCTTGATAGCCGGAGTGTTGCGCATGGTGTTGAAAAGTGTTGTCAGGTATTGATATGCCTGGGGAAATTCCTGCTTTTTCAAAATATCAAATGTCCCAGGGTTATTGTTGACTGCCTCTCTGAAGGCATTGCCAATTTTGATTTGCTGTTCGGTTGTAAACTCGGAGGGGTTGATGCTAATGATCTTTTCCGGGACTTTTTTGCATGAAAACAAAAAAGTGAAAAGGAGCACTCCCACCATAAAAAAAGACCTTGACTTCATTCGACAGGATTTTAGTAAAAATTGAAAGCAGAGGGAGGGGAGGAGGAATATTGTTATTTACGTTCAAAAAATATTCCAATACTGAGACAGGCGTGAATTTTAGTGGCTGGAAAACGAAGACCTCCCAGAAAAGGCTGTGATTGGAAGCAAAAAAGAACGATACCAGGTAATGTTAGGTATCGTTCTCTTAAAAGTAAGTTAATGATAATCAGCCTTGTTTGGCTGACAATAGTAAGCGACCAGTAAGTTAAACAGTTGCCCCCGAAGGGTGGAAAATGGAGTAAATATTTATCTTCAAATAATTGATTTTCAGCTTTTAAAAAAAATATCCTGTTGCCTCATCATTCCGGTTGAAAGACGGAGATTACTGCTCTTACCTCAACGTCTTTTTCAAGAACCGGGACGAGGTGAAAAATCGCCTCGTGAGCGTCGAAGTCCTCGTAGAGCGCTTCCTCCAGAACGAGTAAGGCTTCTTTTTTCAGACCCAGCTCGAAGAGACAGGCGCTCCGGTAGTAAAGCAATTCAGGGCCGTAAGTATTCTCATCGGCCTCGTCCAGCACTTCAAGAGCGGCATCGATTTTACGTCTCTTGATCAGAAAATTGACCAGCGCAATCCAGTGCTGTGGTTCTTCAGGTCCGGTGTCAGCAGCTTGCCGGTAATAAATTTCTGCTTTTTTATAATTACCAGTTTTGCAGTATGCTTCCGCAAGCCGGGCAAAATATTCCTCATTGCGATCTTCTATCCGAATGGCTTTGAGGTAAGCGCTGATGGCCTTTTGCCATTCCATCTGAACAGCAAAACACTCACCGATGCGGAAATGCGCCTCGTCGCAGTAGCGGTCGAAATCCAGTGTTTTTTGATAAAAAGTTTTAGCGACGATGTAGTTACCGAGTTTTTGGTAACAATAGCCGATATGAAGAAACAAGTCAGCATCGGGCTCAAATCGCTCCAGCACGTCCTGGTAGCATTGCAGGGCCTTCTGATAATTTTGAAGGTAAAGGCAGACTTCTGCGCAATCACGGTAAGCAAACTCGAAATCGTCCTTGCTCAAAAAAGCATATTCGTAAGCTTCGATGGCTTCTTCGTAATTGCAGAGGCAATGATGGGCAGCTCCAAGGTTGTACCATGCCAGGGCGTTGAAAGGGTCTTCCTCCAATATTTTTTCATGCAGGGCGACGCTTTCTTCGTGTTTACTGGCATTTTCAACGCAAAACCACATCCGGGAAAGGGCATCAGTGTTGGAAGGATTTTCTTCCAGTGCCGCTTTCAGAAGATAGAACATACGCTCATACTCCTTCAGGTTTTCATAAATGAGCGCTTCGCAAACATAAATGTAGCTCAACTCTTCAGCTGTAGCATCGGACTTTAAATGATCCAGCAGGAATATGCCGTCTTCGTACATGCCCATGGCGGCGAAACTTTCCGCCCGAAGCAATGAAGATGACAGACTTCCGGGAGCCAGCGTATCGGCAAGATCCAGGGTAGCCATCGCTTGTTCGGCTTCCTCATTTTCCAGCAGCAATTCAGCTTTTCGAAGGAAAAAATCAACGGAATAGCCGTATTGGTGAATAGCATGCTCGGTCACTTCCAAGGCTCTTTCCAACAGGCACTCCCGTTCATAATAGTCGATGAGGTCATGGTAGTGACGTTCCTCGGAGAAGAAAATTTGCCCTTTTTCCAACATTCCTTCATACTTGGAAATCAGGTTGAAAATGGCATGGCGATTTTTAGAATTTCTCTGCCTCATAGCCCGCTTGTTTAATTTTGATTAACTGGTTAAAGGTAACGGCAATTCTCCCATAATATTCCCGATGTGCGGTTTCATCTATTAAACGGTCGCATTCTGCAAGGAAACGGTCGCTTTTTTGTAAGATGTTAATTTTTAATAAATTAGAGATAGAATTAATTAGTAAATGTACTTATTAAACCTATCTCGATAGGTAAAAAGGACATATAAAAATGAATTGACGAACAACACGCTGTAAAGCATCACAAAAACAGAGACTTACACTTTGCCATCATTACAAATTAATTTTTTTGACGGAGGCAAAGGAAGTCAAGCCTCGATTTATCGCTTGCTGACAAGGTAAACCCCGGAAAAAATCAGCAATCCGGCCATGACTTTTACGGAAGAGAGCTCGTCTTTGCCAAAAAACAGGGCGATCGCCGTTGCGATCAAGGGTTGCAGGTAGATATAAGTACTTACGACAGAAGGGTTTACAAGTTTCAGTGCAAAGGCATTTAAGAGGTAGGCCAGGAATGTGGTGCAAAGCAACACGTAGGCGATTGCCATCCAGGTATGGAGGGTGAATGTGTTCATGGGCGTATTGATTAATTCATGGGTACCAAACGGCAAAACGAAAAGGATTCCAAATCCAAAAACCCACTTCGTCACCGTCAGGGGGTGATATTTGCGCATCAGGGTTTTCACTATCACCAGATAAGTCCCGTAGGAAAGGGCATTTAGGAAAATCATGATGTCGCCAATCAACCCTTCTTTTGTGTATGCAAATTTTTTGCCATATATTATCAAAACTGCCGCTCCGGCCAATCCAAGGGCAATTCCGAGCATTTTTTTTCGTGTAATGGGCTCTTTTAGTATCAGCCACGACACTCCGAGTACTAAAACCGGCGCGGTGGTCATAATCAGTGCAGCGTTGATGTGGGTGGTGAATTTCAGGCCGGAGATAAATAACATTTGGTTGACTGCCACGCCCGTTATGCCGCATAAAATGAAGCGGGGAATGTCTTTTCGGTCAATTTTTTCCTTGATTAACATAGCATGCAGCACCCAAAACAGCGACAGCCCCGCCATCACACGCATCAGAGTAAGTGCGAGCGGATGCACGTAGTCGTTATCCAAAACTTCTTTGGCAACGGTGTAATTTGCTCCGTAAATAAGTGCGACAAGGAAAAGAGCAATGTGAGCTTTGAGTTGTGTGTTCACGCTTGGGATGTGGTTTGAAAGTAAGGTTCCGACAGATGGCCCTGTCAGCTTTTACGGACAAGTTGTTTTTCTCTGGCCAGCAGGAACAAAGGCAGCGTACCGGCCAGGCCAAACAGAATCGTCAGAACCCAGTAAAGCCAGACTTTTTTCATTCCCAGTCTTCTTGTCTCAACAAACGTCCAGACAAAAAATACCAACACAACGAAAAGGAAATCGATGGCAAAAATGGTGGAAATGCGGTTGGAAAACAATGCTGCGATCGTTTCGTCCAAGTTGGTCAACAGCAGGATATTTTTGTTTTCAAAACTTTCGAGCAATACAAGCAAGTTGGTTGAGAGATACCCCAGGATGGAAAATAGCAGGTAAATTTTTTTCATGGCCCGACAGATTTAGGTGAAGGTTAGAATTTGTTTCAAAAATCACAAATCTGCCAATTCTTTTTCAGCCAGGCTTCTTTTTCAGGATAATCCGGCATGATCCGCTCCACAATATCCCAGAAACGGGAGGAGTGATTCATCTCGATCAGATGCGCCAACTCATGAATGATTACGTAGTCGATCACATCGTCGGGAGCAAAAAGAAGGCGAGTTGAAAGGTTGACATTTCCTTTGACGGAACAGCTTCCCCAGTTCGAAAGATTGTATTTCAGGTTCACGCTGCGGATGATTTTCTGAAAGTGCAGCTTGTTGATTTCCAGAACCCGTGCGATAATTTTTGGTGAAAAATCTTGTGCGACAACCCGGCTAAGCAGGTGTTTCACAGCTTTCTGGCGGCTGAGGTCATGGTCACTAGTGGCCAGCCTGAGGTGAATCTTTTTCCCAATGAGCTTTGCCGAATGCGTCTTGTTTTCGGTTTCTTCGACGATCAGTGAGTAGATGCGCTGACCGACTTTCAGTGTGTCACCTGTGCGGTATTTCTTTGGGGTAAAATGTTCCTGAAGTTTTTTCTCAGCGGTAATCTGTTTACACACCCATTCCCGGAAGTTGGATAGCTCCCGGTGTTGTTCCGAGGCAGGCAAGAGAATCGGCATGCGCAGGATGGCGCCTTTTTTTGCGATGGAAAAGCGCACGTTCCGGCGCATCTCCCGGTAAATTTTTGCCGGTATCTTTTGTTGGTTTACTTCGATGAAGGTATGCTCGACCGATCCTTTTCGCATAACGAAGTTTTGAAATTTTTAAAACAGCAAAGCCCGAAGCGAAGTTAATCGCTTCGGGCCTGATGTCACAAAAATAATATCTTTTGAAAACGCAGCTAAACGATAGCAGCGATTACTTCAGGCGCTTTTCGTCAGAAACGGTCAGGTTCCAACGGCCTTTGGCACGGCGGCGAGACAACACCTTACGGCCATTCTTAGAGCTCATACGTTCACGGAAGCCGTGTTTGTTTGCTCTTTTTCTTCTTGAAGGTTGATAAGTCCTTTTCATTTTATAATAATTTAATCAGGTTCTAAAATTGGCCTTTTTCCAAAGGGAGGGCAAAGGTAAATCTATTTTTGGGTATTCACCAAGCAAACTGAAAAGAAGATTTCAGGAAATTATCACTTACTGAAACCTTTTTTTAGAAAAAATGAGAAAAAATAAAGCTCTCCAAGCTTCTATTTTCCAAAAAAACCTATCTTTGCCCGCCTTTTTAAAAAAATACTGAAAAAAACAAGAAATAAAAATATCATGGTTACGGTAACGGTCAATGGAACGCCAAGAAGCAATGTAGGCAAAAGTTCTACAAAAGCAGCCAGAAATGCTGGCCTGATTCCTTGCGTATTATATGGTGGCGGCGGCGATAACGTCCACTTCACCACTACGTTGAGTGATGTCAGAGGTTTAATTTATACGCCAGAATTCAAATTGGCGGAAGTAAATGTTGATGGTAAAAATTACCGCTGCATTATTAAAGATATACAATTTGATCCTGTCAGGGATGAAGTTACTCACATCGACTTCCTGCAATTGGTGGATGGACATCCTATTAAGGTAGAGGTACCATTGTCTTTCAAAGGTGTATCTCCGGGTGTGCGTTCCGGCGGTAAGTTTTCTCAGAAAATCAGGGTGATCAAGATCAAAACCACTCCTGAGAATCTGGTTGACAAACTTTTCGTTGACATCTCCAAGTTGAAACTTGGTAACTCAATGCGTGTCCGTGACATCGCTACCGAGGAAGGTGTTGAAATTCTCAACCCGCCTGCACTTCCTATCGCCACCGTAACAGTGCCAAGAGCACTGAAAGGCGCTGCTGAAGACGAGGAAGAAGAAGAAACAACAACTGAAGGAGCAGCAACAGAAGAAACAGCTGCAGCTGCAGAATAAATTTTTCTTCGCAAGAAAAGATGAGCGAGGCATAAGGATTCACATCTTTATGCCTCGTTTCATTTTTAACCATCCTCCATCCTCAAATGCTACGGATTACAACAATTCAAACCTCGCTGCATTGGGAAAACATCCAGGCCAACCTTGATATGTTTTCCGAAAAACTATCCGGCCTTGCCGGAAAAACAGACCTCGTCATCCTTCCGGAAATGTTCACAACCGGCTTCAGCATGAATGCCGAGGCATTGGCAGAAGAAATGGATGGAAAAACCATGCAGTGGTTAAGCGCAAAAGCATCAGCATTGAATGCGGTCGTAACCGGTAGCTTTATTGCAACAGAAAAGGGGAAATTCTTCAATCGCCTCATCTGGATGCAACCCGACGGCGTTTTTGAAGTATACGACAAACGACATCTGTTTACCCTCGCTGGCGAACATGAAGTGTATGCCGCCGGTGATAACAAACTGATTGTCAACTTGAAAGGCTGGAAAATCTGCCCGCTGATTTGCTACGACCTGCGTTTTCCGGTTTGGAGCCGCAATACGGAAGACTACGACCTCCTGATCTACATGGCTAACTGGCCTGAGGCCAGAAGCCATCATTGGCGACAGCTGCTGATGGCAAGAGCTATCGAAAATCAGAGTTACGTTGCAGGCGTCAACCGCTCCGGTAGCGATGAAAAAGGCCTGAGCTATACCGGTGACACTTCAGTCATTGATTTTTCAGGTAAAATCCTTTATCAGGTGGCGAACATGGAGGATATTTTCACGACCGGGCTTTCACTTGAAAAATTGAAGGAATACAGAAAAAAACTGTATTTCCTGGCCGACAGAGACGAATTCGAAATTTTTAATCGTTAAATGTGTGAAAATTAAAATCCGTTTATGATTTTTGCGAACTGTCAGCTTTCAGGCAGTTAAATTTCACCCCGGTCTGCCATTCAGTTTTTCCCAATCCACCACTGCCGGAATCCCGGTATTAGCCAAAACATTACACCCGAAAAGCAAAATCATAATCAGCTAAAAATCAGTAAATTATGTTTGAAAAAAGGCTGGTAAAGGCAGCATTCGCCTTATCCCTGTTGCTTGGTATTGTCTCCTGCAACATCATTTCCCAAACACTTGGCGCTGACGGTTTGCTCGCTGAAGCAAAAACAAGTAAAAAAGTTAGCGCAGAGGAACTGCTCAGAAAAGATATCACCGAATATGCCAAGGAGTTCGTAGGTACAAAATACCGTTCTGCCGGAAAAACACCTTCTTCCGGTTTTGATTGCTCCGGGTTTGTCGGTTACGTGATGAAAGAATACGATATTAACATGGCCGGTTCTTCCGCTTCCCAGGAAAAACAAGGCTCAAAAATCACCAAAAAGGAAGCCCAACCCGGCGACCTCGTGTTTTTCAGGCGAAGCAAAGGCGGGCGTGTTTTTCATGTCGCCATTGTTTTGGATAATAATAATGGTGACTTGACCATCATCCACAGCGCCTCGAGAGGCGTCGTGATCGACCGGATTCAGGATTCATCCTACTGGCGATCAAAAGTGATGACGCTTCGCAACGTTGTGAGTGGATCATAATTTTCCCTTGCATCGAAAATTTTATAAAAAAGCCGGAACGAAAATGCATGCGTTCCGGCTTTTTTATTTCAAAGCTGGCATCACTATCTTTGCCGCCTTAAAATTTTTTATCGAAAATGACCATTTCACTCAACTGGCTTAAAAAATACATCGACATAAATCTTTCACCCGATGAAATTTCCAACCTGCTCACCAGCCTCGGCCTCGAAGTGGAGGGCATGGAAGAGGTGGAAACCATCAAAGGCGGCCTCGAAGGCGTCGTCGTCGGGCACGTGAAGGAATGTTGGAAACACCCCAACGCCGACAAGCTCAGCCTCACAAAAGTGGACACCGGCAACGGCGATCTGTTGCAAATCGTTTGCGGAGCACCTAACGTCGCCGCTGGGCAAAAAGTGCTCGTCGCCACGGTTGGCACAACCCTTTACCCCATTGACGGAGAGCCGCTTACGCTGAAAAAAGGTAAAATCCGGGGCGAAGAATCGCAGGGCATGATCTGCGCCGCCGATGAACTCGGCATCGGGGAAGACCACAGCGGCATCCTCGTTTTACCGGAAGACACGCCGGTTGGACTGACCGGGCGTGAATATTTCAACATCGAAAAAGACGTGGTGTACGAAATCGGCCTGACGCCGAACCGCTCCGACGCTACCTGCCACCTCGGCGTGGCGAAGGATTTGGCCGCTGCGCTGAGAATCCAGCACCAACAATCTGGCGAAGTGAAATTGCCTTCGGTTGATAATTTCAAAGTACACAACCACGACTTGCCCGTGGAAGTGATCGTCGAAAACACCGAGGCTTGCCCTCGCTACGCTGGCGTTTCGATTAAAAACGTGACCATCGGCGAGTCGCCGGACTGGCTGAAAAACCGCCTGCTTTCCATCGGCGTGCGTCCGATCAACAACATCGTGGACATCACGAATTTTATCCTCCACGAACTCGGCCAGCCACTGCACGCTTTCGATCTGAATGAAATAGCCGGGCAGAAAATCATCGTGAAAACCCTGCCCGAAGGCTCGAAATTCCTCTCGCTCGACGAGCGGGAACGCAGCCTCAGCGCCGAAGACCTCATGATCTGCGACGGCGACTCGAAGGGCATGTGCATCGGCGGCGTGTTCGGCGGCGCCACTTCCGGAGTGAAGGATTCTACCAAAAATATTTTCCTCGAAAGCGCCCACTTCAATGCGGGTTGGATCCGCCGGAGCAGCACTCGCCACGACCTGCGCACCGACGCCGCACGGGTGTTCGAAAAAGGCAGCGACCCCAACGTCTGCGTGTACGCCCTCAAGCGGGCGGCGATGATGATGGTCGAGCTTGGCGGCGGCGAAATCGCTTCTGAAATCGTGGACGTGTACCCGAATCCGATCAAACCGGCAGAAATCGAGGTGAAATACGCCTACGTCAACCGCCTCATCGGCACGGATATTTCACCAAAAGAAGTCCGGGAAATCCTGCTGGCGCTGGGCATGACGCTGGTCAATGAGTCGGCGGAAAGTTTCACCGTGGCAGTGCCCACGAACAAAGCTGACGTCACCCGCCCTGCTGACGTGGTGGAGGAAATCCTGCGGGTGTATGGACTCGACAACGTGCCCGTGCCGTTGCAAATTCGCAGCAGCATCGTGCGCAACGAATATCCCGGGCCCGACCAGGTGCGGAATGCCATCGGCGACTACCTCGCCTCGAATGGCTTCAACGAAATCATGGCGTTATCGCTTTCGCAATCAACGTTTTACGAAGAAATTTTACCCAGAGAAACAGAGGATTTGGTGTATGTGAACAACACTTCCAACGTGCAACTGGACATCATGCGCCCGACGATGCTGTTCAGCGGACTGGAGGCAGTGGTGAACAACCAGAACCGGCAGCAGGTGGATTTGAAGCTGTTCGAATTTGGTAAAACCTACCACCGCACGGGCGATGCAGCAGACGCAGGCGTGAAAAACTTCGACGAGCCGCAACACCTGTCGCTGTTCCTCACCGGTCAGCGATGGGCGGAAAGCTGGCGGAATACGGAAAAAATCGCAGCGGATTATTTCACCCTGAAATCTTTTGCGGACAATATTCTCGCTCGTTTGGGCGTCACCGGTTTTCAGGAAACGGTGGTGAAAGACGACATATTTTCTTACGGTGTGAAATACCACCGCGGGCCACAGGAGCTGGTGGTTTTCGGTAAGGTTCAACCCAAAATCTGCAAAAAAATGGGGATACGCAGCGACGTATTTTACGCCGACCTCAATTGGGATTTATTGCTGCAAGCCGCTAAAAAACAGAGCATTAGCCTGGTTGAGCTAAACAAGTTCCCTACCGTTCGCAGAGACCTCGCACTGGTGATTGGAAAATCCGTTAAATTTGCCGACATTGCGGCGCTTGCAAAAAAAGTTGGGAAGAAGTTGTTGAAAGATATAAATTTGTTCGATGTATTTGAAGATGAAACAAAATTGGGCGAAGGCAAAAAATCTTATGCCGTAAGTTTCACCTTCGAAGATCCGACCCGAACTTTGCAGGATAAAGAAGTGGACGCTGTGATGAATGAGTTGATTGCCACTTTTGAAAGCAAACTCGGAGCCGTCATTCGGCGCTAAAAACAATTTTGAATTTCGGATCAAATAGTTGGTTTAGGTTGAATCCGAAATCAAAAATCAAAAATCGAATTGACCCAACAACTCGAACATATCGAGCAAAAAGTGCAGCAACTGGTAGAGGAGTTGTACGCTCTCCGCCAGCAAAACGCCGCATTGTTGGAAGAAAATAATACGTTGAAAGCCGGACAGGAAGCGCAAAATGAGCGCATCGGCGAATTGACACAAAGATTAACAAATACGCAGCGGGCATTGGCTCAGCAGCGGGGAGACGAACCGGAAAGTTCCCAAAGGTTAAGAAAGCAAATTGACCAATACATTAATGAAATTGATAAATGTATTGCGTGGCTGCAAAAAGCATAGGATATGGAAGAACTTGACAGTAAACAGTTGACAGTTACCATTGCTGGAAGGCCATATCCTTTGAAGATAAAAGTGAACGACGAACCCGTCATTCGAAGAATTGTCAAGGAAGTCAATGAAAAAGTTAACAAATTTCAATTGGCTTATCCCAACCGTGAAAAACAGGATTGCCTCGCAATGGCGCTTCTGGCTTACGCAGTGGACTTGCATAAAACTTCCAGCCATCCAGAACCTTCTTCGCCCGAACTTTCCGACAAGCTTTCCCGCATTCAGGCCCTTCTTGATGAAGCGCTCGACTGAAAACTCCCAGCTGCTCCATTTTTTATGGTAAAATGGTTATGTGGTTGATAAGGTTGAAAGATTGAAAAGTTGAAATGGCTTCAAAGCTATTTCATCTGCCAAATTTTCCGGCCATCAAGCCATCGAACCATCAAACCATCAAACCATCTTAACTTTTGACATCATGGAAATAGGAATTGGATTAGTCATTGGGCTGGTCGCCGGGCTTGTAGCTGGATACTTTGGCATACAGGCAGGAATGAAATCTAAAAAACAGGCGCTGATTGACGAAATGAATGCCAAAGCTGATCAGGAAATCAAAAAAGCGCAAAACACTGCCAAGAGAATTGTTGAAGAAGCCGAGTCGAGAAACGAAAATATAAAGCAACGGAAAATCCAGGAAGCCAAAGATCGCTTCAATAAAATGAGAGGTGATTTTGAAAGAGAAAAAGCCGAGAAAATGGTCTCGGTAAAAGAACGTGAATTGGAAATCAAAGGCCTCGAAAAAGACCTTCAAAACAAAGAGGAAAAACTCAGAGACCGCATCAAGGACCTCGACAACCGCAGCACCGATCTTGACTCAAAAGAAGCCGAGATCAACGTCATCCGGGAAAATCTTGACAAGCAGTTGAAAGTCGTTGCACGCCGGAAAGAAGAACTGGAAGCCGCCAACGAAGAGCGAATCAAGGCCCTCGAAAACATCTCTAAGCTCACGGAAGCAGAAGCAAAAGATCAGCTCCTCGAAGCTATCAAGCACAAAGCCCAAACCGAGGCCATGGCCCTCGTTAAAGAAACCATCACCCAAGCCAAGGGCGATGCCAACAAGGAAGCCAAAAAGATCATTATCCAGACCATCCAGCGAATGGCCTCAGAGTACACTATCGAGAATACGGTGTCTGTGTTCCAGTTGGATAGCGACGACATGAAAGGCCAGATCATTGGGCGGGAAGGTCGTAATATCCGTGCACTCGAGGCAGCTACCGGCGCAGAAATCGTTGTGGACGATACGCCCGAAGCAATCGTTATTTCCAGTTTTGACCCGATTCGCCGTGAGGTAGCTCGCCTTTCGCTGAAAAAACTGGTGGCCGACGGACGTATTCACCCTGCCCGCATCGAGGAAGTGGTGGCTAAAACTCGTAAGCAACTGGACGAGCAGATCGTCGAAATTGGCGAACGTACCGTCATCGAACTGGGCATCCATGGCCTGAATGCCTATCTGATCAAAATGGTAGGGCGCATGCGTTTCCGCTCATCCTACGGTCAGAACTTGCTCAAACACTCCATTGAAACTGCCAACCTCTGCGGCATCATGGCTGCCGAATTGGGCCTCAGCCCGAAACAGGCAAAAACCGCCAAGCGTGCCGGTTTGCTCCACGACATCGGAAAAGTGTCAGAAGAAGAAACGGAACTTTCACACGCCATTCTGGGCATGCAGCTTTGTGAAAAATATGGTGAAACGCCCGTCATTTGCAACGCAGTCGGTGCTCACCACGATGAAATCGAGATGAACAACATCATCTCCCCGCTCGTTCAGGCTTGCGATGCTATTTCCGGTGCCCGTCCAGGCGCCCGTCGTGAAATCCTTGAAAGCTATCTCAAGCGCATCGGCGAACTCGAAGAACTCGCCATGGCCTACGAGGGCGTTCAGAAAGCCTTCGCCATGCAGGCAGGCCGTGATCTGCGGGTAATCGTGGAAGCTGAAAAAGTGACCGATCAGCACGCCGACGATCTTGCTTTCATGATTTCACAAAAAATCCAGGAAGAAATGCAGTACCCGGGCCAGATTAAAGTGACCGTGATCCGTGAAAAGCGGGCGGTACAGTTTGCCCGGTAATTTCGAACGATGATTGATAAACGATGAATGATGAACCGTCTCACAGTTCATCATTCATCGTTTTAGTTTAAACCACCCAAGTCATGCGACAGCTAAGCACTATCGCCGATCCAATTTACAAGGATCGGCCCAGCTCATCTCTTGACCAGTTTTTTTTGAAATACATCAAAGACAAACGAGACCTTCCTTTTGTCTATCTCTGTTTGAAAATCACCTTCACTGTCATCCCGCTGGGCGTAGCCCTGTTTTTTTTGAATGGTACAGCATTTTGGGTGGGGGCAGTGGTTTTTATTGGATTGCAATTATACCTCCTCGGTCCGTTCACACTGATGCTCCACAACACCAGCCACAACCTGTTTTTTAAACGGGAACACAAATGGGGTAACCGCCTGATTCCGTGGATATTCTGCCCGTTCATGGGGCAGTCGCCGGACACGTATTTCAGCCACCACATCGGCATGCACCACGCCGAAAACAACCTGGAGCACGACAAAAGCTCCACCATGCCGTACCAGCGTGACAGCCTCATCGATTTTTTGAAATACTACTTCCGCTTCCTCTTCATCGGAATCTATGAACTGGTGGAGTACATGAAATTCCGGAACAAAAAGAAGTTTTTAAAACAAGCTGTACTCGGCGAAGCCATATTCCTCGGCATGTGCATACTGCTGGCATTTTTCAACCTGAAAGCCACGCTGATCGTGTTTTTCATCCCCCTTGTGCTCGTGCGCTTCCTGATGATGTCGGGCAATTGGGCGCAGCACGCTTTTATCGCCTCCGATGCCCCGGAGAACAGCTACCTTAACAGCATCACCTGCATCAACAGCGTGTACAACAAACGCTGCTTCAACGACGGCTACCACATCGGCCACCATCTCAAGCCGCACATGCACTGGACGGACATGCCGAAGGACTTCCAGGCCAACGCTGAAAAATACGCCGAACAAAAATCCATCGTATTCGAAAGTGTCGACTACCACCAGATCTGGGCGATGCTCATGTTCAAACGCTACGACAAACTCGCCAACTACGTAGTCAATGTGAATGGCATGTACCAATCCAAAGCCGAAATCGAGGCAATACTGCGCAACCGGACAAAAAAATTTTAAAGTCGAAGAGGTGAACAGGTTAAACTCTTCACCTCTTCAACTTTTAACCTCCTTCAATACTCCCACAAATCATGCTCGTAGTTAAAAATCTCTTGCTTAATTTTATCTGCCTCCAGTAGCAGGTCCACCCCGGAGTAGAGATCCTTCAGTCGGTTGTTACGGACGTTGCCTTCCTTGTAGATATAGCTGGAAAACATACGCATTTCAAACAAATCCTCCCACGTCATCCGGGCCGCTTCGTTGCCGGTGAGGTAGACAGTTTCTCTTGCCAGCAATTCTCTTGCGCCAGGGTAATTCACCCAAAACATTGGTTTTTCATACTTGAAATTCCCGTTCTCGTCATACACATCCTGCATGGGAGCAATACCGAGGATGCGCACATTGAGTTTCGAATTTTTACTGTCGAAGTACCACATCTCCTTGATTCTGAAGCGTTTGATATCCTCGTAAAAAATTTCATTGGCTACGACTGTGAGCGTTGGAAACTGACCTTCCAGCGGCCAGACCTCGACCGTGTCGTACCGGTGAACGATTTGATCCAAATCAGCTTCCGTCAGCGGATAGGTGAAATCTTCGGTCTCCGTGCTGTACAAAGTCAGCTCACCATTGAGGGCGGCTTTGGTTAAAATTTCAAAAAACGGCGCTTCAGGGTAGGTAAACGGCAAGTTCATTTTTTCCCGCACATCGATGACCCGCCAGATGCGCTTTTGCCAGAGGATATCCCGTTCGTTGGGAACATCCCAGGCCAGTACCGGCTTGTCTTTAACGACCGTTCGAAAAGCGATGTCATTGACGGGTTGGGCAAAAAGATTTAGTGCAACGCTGAAGAGCGCCGTGATAGCGATTAGTCTTTTCATTGGATTTTTATTAAAGCATCAATGAACTGGTAAATTGGCAGAAGGAGAAATAACAACTTCCCTTTACCACTCCACTAATTCCACAGATAAAAAATGAAACTCACCGCATAGGCTAAGGATGTGCTCCTGCCCGGGTAAAAACGATATGTAAAGCTTCTGCAGAGACGCCGGTTACCGACGAAACGAGTACAGGGTGCCCCCTGAGCTGTTGTGGCCCTTTTAAAATAATCATAGCACAAATAGTTTTTCCGAATGAAGAAATATGGATAAAAAAAGGTAGCGATGTTACATGGAAGCCCTGTTTAAAAAAGCGGATCGATGTACGTTACGGATATTTAATGCAGCTTTCAAAAAAAAGAAACAGGTCAAACGGGAAGATTTTTACCGGTTGAAGACAACCGTCAGCCTATTTGTGAAGTTTAATCGTTTCTATCAATCTCTGCATTTGTTACATTTGCAGCCGTTCTTTTCGAGTAGGCGGGTAGGCAAGTAGGCGAGTAAGCGAGCAGGCAAGTAGCCAGGTAATTTTAGATTACCGTTACTCCTTGCTCGCCTACCCGCCTACTCGCCTACCCGCCTACTCGCCTACTAAAAAAACATGGCACTTGATCAACTTGGAATAGAAGGGCCCGAAAATGGCAATATCGTAGAAAAGGAAATGTCCTTTTTCGACCACCTGGAGGAATTGCGCTGGCATATTTTCAGGTCGGTATTGGCCATTGGCGTATTTGCGATTGCGCTGTTTCTGGCCAAAGATTTCGTTTTTACCACTGTTATTTTTGGTCCCCGGGATCCGGATTTCATCACCTATCGGGTGATTTGCAGCTTCTCGAACTTCATCGGGCTGGGCGACAACCTCTGCTTTTTTCCGACGGAATTTAAACTGATCACTCCTGACATGGGCGAACTTTTCCTGACGCACATGAAAGTTTCGTTTCTGTTGGGCTTCGTACTGGCTTTCCCCTATATTTTCTGGGAGTTCTGGCGGTTTATCAAGCCGGGCCTGTACGAAAAAGAGCGCCGGGTAACCCGGTATGCGGTCGGAGTTTGTTCGGTACTTTTCACACTTGGGGTCATGTTTGGCTACTTTGTCATCTCACCGTTTGCTGTTAGCTTTTTAACGGGCTATCAGCTGCCGGGCGTAGATTCGACTCCAGCTTTGGGCTCCTACATTGGCTACATGGTCATGTTCACCTTGCCAACCGGAATGGTGTTCGAGCTGCCGGTCGTTGCGCATGTGCTGACACAGGTAGGCGTACTTTCTTCCAATTTTTTAAAACAATACCGGCGGCACGCCATTGTCATTCTGGTGGCGCTGGCAGCCATCATCACGCCACCTGATGCTTTCAGCCAGATTTTGATTGCGCTCCCATTGATGGGTCTTTACGAAATCAGTATTTACGTTTCCAAGCGGGTTGAAAAACAAAAGGCGCTTGAAGAGAAGATGAATCCCTGATTGAACCTGACCCACCGTTTTTAATAAAAAACTATGCAGCGAATTTCATCCAACGCTACCCTTTTTTTGAAAATCTTCATTCCAACGTTCTGGATTGTCTTTTTCGGAATTTTCACCATCGCCGTCTGGCGTTTGGAGAATACAACTTTTGGCCCTGTTTCGGCGCAGACGATGAAAATCGGGCTTACGATCTTTTTCCTTGCCGGCTCCGGTTTACTGTATTTGACCCTGATTCAACTGAAGCGGGTGGAGATGGATGAGTTGTACGTCTACGCTTCCAATTATTTCAAAACCTACCGCTACCCTTTTCACAACATAAAAAAGATCACAGAGCGGGACGCAGGGATTTTTCACCTCGTCCGTATTCACCTGAAAGCACCCGGTAAGTTCGGCAGAACGATCACCTTCCTGCTCGATGAGCCGATGTTCCGTGATTTTTTGGAAAAGCATCCTGAGGCAGCAGCGATTATCAGCGACCTTCGGATTGAGGAAAAAAAATAGCCCCGTGCAAAGAGTATGCACGAGGCCGTTTTTTCTGAAGTTTCATTTTTTTTACTCTCCGAAAATTTCCTTCAACTTGGCATCCAATGCCTCACCTCTAAGGTTCCGGGCAATGATTTTCCCCTCCCGGTCGAGCAGTACCGTCTGAGGAATAGACGAAACGCCATACAGCCGGGCTGCTGAGTTTGACCAGCCCTGCAGATCGGAAACGTGGTGCCAGGCCAGGCCGTCCTTCTCAATGGCAGCGACCCAGGGCTCTCTCGTACGGTCGAGACTGACACCGAGAATGTCAAATCCTTTTTCGTGGTATTGGTTGTAGAGTCCGACGACATGCGGATTTTCCCTGCGGCAAGGGCCACACCAGCTTGCCCAGAAGTCAATCAGCAGCACTTTTCCCCGAAAATCGGAAAGTTTGACGGGTTGGTTTTCGAGGTTATTCATCGTGAAATCCGGTGCTTCGGCGCCGGTGATGAAGCTGGCTGACATTTGCAGTAATTGCTGAAGTTGAGCTGCCGCTTCCGGCTCTGTTTTTTTGTATTTGTCAACGTAGCGCTGGGCGTAATTGCCAATCAGTGGGCTTTTTTTCGACTCCAGTCCGGAGATGACGCCGCCGAGAGCCAGCATGTAAGTGCGGGAATTTGCGGGGATTTGATTGAGCAGTTGGTCAATGAAGTTTTTTTGGTTGCTGTCAGGCAATCCCACGCTGGCCAGGGTTTGAGCGTAGCCTTTGACACTTTCGTAGACCCACGGCATGTGGTTGTAGTCGGCATCTTTCCAGTCGACCAACTGGAAATATTTTTGACCGAAATACTCGATTTCGCTCATATCACCCGTACCGTTATTCTGATAGCTGAGGTAGGTATTCAGGGCCAGAATTTTTGCGAGGTAGGGGTTCGTTTTCTTCAAAGATTCAAGCTCACCCAGGCGTTTTTGATCCAGGTCAGCCATCGCTCTGACGGCTGCGTTGGCAACTTCAATATTTTGCTGGGCATTGGCAGCCTGTAACTGGCGGAGTTGTTGGCTTAACTCATTTTTGTGCTGATTGATCAGCATTTTCACTTCCTCATATTTTGTATTCAAATCAGAATCAGGCAGTTGCGCAATCTGGAATTGAGCGCAGGTACCGTTTAGTGTCACCTTTTCCTCCGTACCAAGAATGATGGGTTTCATGTTGTTTCCATCCAGGCCGATGTAATAAAAACGAGGGGACGTGGCTTTCATTTTAAACTGATACGTCTGCCAGTCAGAGGTGGGGGCAGCCATCGCCTTTTTGAAATTAACTCCATTAAACTCAAACAGGTAGAGTGAATCTACCTTGTTGCAAGCATTGACGTTGCAGGTAAGCAGTACCTCGCCTTTTTCGCCGGAAAAATTGACGAAAGCAGAAGAGAGCAGAAAAATTGTGGTGGAAAGGAGTACAAGTACAAGGGACTTCATACGGAGAAATTTGATTAAAAATAAGTGGAAAAGGTTGAGGAGTTTGCCAAAAGTTTTGCAAAAATAAAGCTAAACGGAGGGAAACGCAAAGCAGGGAGTCTTAAGAAAGCCTTAATCAGCCATCTTACCGCCTTTCAATTTTAAAACGTGCTGAGTTTTCGCAGCCAGTTCGAGGTCGTGCGTAACCAGAACGAGCGTAGTGCCGGCTTCTTTGTTTAAATCAAAAAGCAATTTTTCCACCACGTCATGCGTCTCAGGGTCGAGGTTACCGGTCGGTTCGTCGGCGAAGAGGATTTTCGGGCTGTTGGAAAATGCCCGTGCCAGTGCCACCCGCTGCTGTTCGCCGCCGGAAAGCTGGGCCGGGTAGTGGTGGTGGCGATCGGCGAGACCGACTCGCTCCAGCAGTTCCATCGCTTTTTGGGCAGCGCCTTTCTGACCTTGCAGTTCCATCGGCACCATCACGTTTTCCAGGGCTGTGAGCGTAGGGATGAGCTGAAAATTTTGAAAAACAAAGCCCACGTGCTTGCTACGCACATCCGCCCGTTCGTCTTCGTCGAGGTCGTCAAGGGCAATGCCATTCAGCACGACGGAGCCGGAACTCGCCCGGTCAAGTCCGGCGCAGAGGCCCAACAGCGTTGTCTTCCCGCTGCCAGATGGGCCAACGATGGCGAAGGTCTGCCCTGCTTCGATGTCAAAACTGACGTCGTCGAGGACGGTGAGGGATTTGTTACCGGAGGTGTATGTTTTTGTGAGTTGGCGGACTGTGAGCATTATTTAAGTTGCTGGATTGTTAAAAGGTTGAGTTTTGGAAACAGGTGAAATAAAAAAATGGTTGAATAACCGCAGCCATTCAACCATTTCACCTTTTTAAAACTCCGCACTCCCCGCCGCTCTCGGAAAGGCGATCACGTCCCGGATGTTACCCATGCCCGTAATGAACTGCACCATCCGCTCGAAGCCGAGGCCGAAGCCGGCATGCGGACAGCCGCCGAACTTGCGCAGTTCGAGGTACCACCAGAGTTCCTCTTCCGGAATGCCCTGGGCATGGATGCGTTCGAGCAGTTTGCCGTGGCGCTCCTCTCGCTGCGAGCCACCGATCACCTCGCCGATGTAAGGGAAGAGAATGTCCATGGCAGCTACGGTCTCTTTACCAGGTTCGGTGCCGTCGTTTTCACGCATGTAAAATGCCTTGATCACTTTCGGGTAGTCCCGCACTACGACAGGTTTCTGGAAATGTTTTTCAACGAGGTAGCGCTCGTGCTCGGATTGCAAATCTTTGCCCCACTCGACCGGAAACTGAAACTTCCCTTTTTTGTAGGGTTTTGAATTTTGCAAAATCCGAATAGCATCCGTGTAAGTGATACGCTCAAAATCATTATCGACCACGAAACGCAGCATTTCCACCAGCCCCATCGGGCGGCGGTCCTCCTGCTTCATATTTTTCTCGGCCTGCTTGATGCGGTTGTCGAGGAATTCGAGATCATCGGGGTAGTTTTCGAGGATGTGGTTGATGAGGTATTTCACAAAATCCTCGGCCAAATCCATGTTGTCGTGGATGTCGAAAAAAGCCACTTCCGGCTCGATCATCCAGAACTCGGCGAGGTGGCGGGGCGTGAACGATTGCTCGGCCCGGAAAGTGGGGCCGAAGGTATAAATCTTGCCCAGCGCCAGCGCTGCAATTTCACCCTGCAATTGGCCGGAAACGGTCAGGTTGGTGCTTTTTCCGAAAAAATCTTCCTTCCAGTTGATTTCGCCGTCTTCGGTGCGGGGAGGATTGCCCACGTCGAGCGTTGTTACCCGGAACATTTCACCGGCGCCCTCAGCGTCGCTGCCTGTGATGATCGGGGTGTGCATGTAGTAGTAGCCCCGGTCGTTGAAATATTTGTGAACAGCGTAAGCCACAGCGTGGCGGATACGAAAAACAGCGCTAAAGGTCTGCGTACGCATGCGGAAATGCGCTTTTTCCCGCAGGTATTCCATCGTCATGTGCTTGGGTTGCAGCACGTATTCCTCCGGGTTGCACTCGCCGAGCAGTTCGATATTTTCAGCCAGCACTTCCACCGACTGACCTGCGCCCTGGGATTCGACCAGTTGGCCGGTGACGGCGATACAGGCGTGGAAGTTGATTTTTTTCAAAAACTCTTCATCAAATTTTTCAAAATCCACAACGACCTGCAAGGTATTGAACGATGAGCCGTCGTAAAGGGCGATGAAGCGGTTGGAGCGGAAGGAACGCACCCAGCCCATGACTTTGACCTGGGTTCCGATTTGGGGTTGTTTTAAAATGCTATCGATTTCAGTACGTCTCATATTTTTTCTTTTTTAAAAACGAGCGGCGAAAATAAGGGAAAAGTAGACGGAAGTTGTACTCCCGCAAGTTGAAATGGAAAAAACGGAAAGAGTGGAGCGATAGTTTCAGCAAACCAGGTACTTACTGTAAAATGAATTGCTTATAAAAGTTAAAGCACCCTGCTTAAACCAGACGATTTACGGTGATGCTTTATTGCAAAAAGTTTTATCACATGCAAGCAGCGGGAGGTCTTTTCAAAAAATCATTATTGATGCGTGATATTTGTTCCCAGTCTTTTCGTACAACTCCGTTTTATTTGCGCTTTTGCGCAATTTCAAAATCCGTGAAAAATTTCACCATGAAAAAACTACCCGCTACCCTTCTTTTCTTCTTTTTCGTAAAACTCATTTTCGCTCAAACCGCTACCTTCACCGTCGCCATTGAAGAGGAAGCGTTCCCCGGCTTTCCGGCCCTGCAATCCTTCGTCGAAGGCCGGCACGACGGCAAGTGGGTACTCATCGGCGGGCGCACGGACGGCCTGCACCAGCGGCAGCCTTTCGCCGCTTTCGATCCCGATTTTAAAAACACCAGCATCTACGTCGTGGACATCGCTGCCAAGCAGGTCTGGTCGAAACCGCTGACCGGCCTGCCCGCCAACCTCGTCGAGCAACTCGCCTCCACCAACATGGAATCCGTGCAGCGGGACGACGTACTCTACATCGCCGGCGGCTACGGCTACAGCCCCTCGCTCGACGAATTTATCACCTACCCCTACCTCACAGCGGTTGACCTGCCCGGCCTGGTGAACGCCGTGACCAGCGGCGGCGACATAGCCCCGCATTTCCGCTACCTGACCGACGGCCGGGTGCGGGTGACGGGCGGCTACCTCGGCCTGCTCGACGATGATTTTTACCTCGTGGGCGGGCAAAATTTCGAGGGCCGCTACAACCCGATGGGGCCGAACCACGGCCCCGGTTTTTTCCAGGAATACACCAACGCTATCAAAAAATTCAGGGTGACGAACGACGACGCCACGCTCGCTATCACGGACTACGAAGAAACGGTGGACACCGCCAACCTCCGCCGCCGGGACTACAATCTCGTGCCGCAAATCTTCCCGGACGGCTCCGAAGGTTTCACCGTTTTCAGCGGCGTTTTCCGGCCCGATGCCGATCTGCCCTGGCTCAACACCGTGGACGTGCTGCCCGGCAGCTACACGGTCAACAACGATTTTAACCAGTACCTCAACCAGTACCACACCGCCCACGCAGCCTTGTATTCTGCTGCGCAAAACGAAATGCACACCGCTTTTTTCGGGGGCATCAGCCGCTATTTTTTAAATACGGCGGGCGTACTCGTGGACGATCCCGATGTGCCGTTCGTGAAAACCATCAGCCTCGTCACCCGCTCCGGCGACGGCTCCATGCAGGAGTTCAAGTTGGGTGAAATGCCCGGACTGCTCGGCTCCGGCGCTGAGTTTATGCCCGCCGAAAACCTGCCCATGCTGACGGATGGCATTATCAACCTCGACGGCCTGGCCAACGAGCAACTCATCGGCCACATCATCGGCGGCATCGAAAGCACGCTGCCGAACGTGCTGTTCCTCAACGGCGACGACCTGAGCAGCGCCTCCGGCCGGGTGTTCAAAGTCATTTTACAAAAACAGGCCACGGGCGCCGTGGAGATCGGCGGCGAGCAGTATTTTGGTTTAAAACTGTTCCCTAACCCCGCCAGCGGCAAGCTCACCGTGAACTTCTTCGTGCCGGTGAACGATGTGGTTTACCTCACCTTCACTGACTCGACCGGAAAGGTTTTGAAACATGAAAAACGGACGGTGGAATATGGCGAGTACGAGCTGTACTACGACGTGTCGGGCTGGGCTGCGGGGAGTTATTTTTTGGAGGTGAAAAATGAGAGATACGGGGTGAGGCGGGTGTTTGTGAAGGAGTAAAATTCCTGAAATTCTTCCGAAAGCGGGCGAATTCAATTCGCCCGCTTTCGGAAGAATTTCAAACGACATTTTGTGATTGGGGCTGTAATATCCAGCTTCTTTTATACCTTCCCACCCTTAACCAAACCTTACCGACTATGAAAAAAATTACCACTCTTTTGATGGCCTTCGCCATCCTCCTTTCCACCAATGTTTTTTCACAAAGAAAAAAGACGGACGAGAAAAAAGAAGAACCCAAACATCTCCTCGACACGCTCGGCATCGGCCTGAAATGGCGCAGCGTGGGTCCGGCGGTAACCTCCGGTCGCATCAGCGATTTCGCCGTGCATCCGCAGAAACGCAGCACCTACTACGTGGCCACGTCCAGCGGCGGCGTATGGAAAACCGAAAACGGCGGCACGACCTACGATCCCATTTTCGACGGACAGGGCAGCTACTCCATCGGCTGCGTGACCCTCGACCCGAACAATCCCAGCGTCGTGTGGGTAGGCACGGGAGAGAACAACAACCAGCGCTCGGTGGCCTACGGCGACGGCGTTTACAAATCCCGTGACGGCGGAAAAAGCTGGGAACACATGGGCCTGAAAAATTCCGAACACATCGGCAAGATCATCGTCGATCCCCGCAACTCCAACGTAGTTTATGTGGCGGCGATCGGCCCGCTCTGGAGCGAGGGCGGCGACCGTGGGCTTTACAAAACCACCGACAGCGGCAAGACCTGGGAACAGGTTTTGAAAAATGAAAAAGGCGAACCTTTATTGGATGCCCACACCGGCGTCACCGATCTCGTGATGGATCCACGCAACCCGGACGTGCTGTACGCTGCGGCATTCCAGCGGCGGCGGCATGTTTTCACCTACGTCGGCGGCGGGCCGGGCAGCACGATTTACAAATCTTCGGACGGTGGCAAAACCTGGGAAAAAGCAGCCAAAGGCCTGCCCGGCAGCGAAATCGGGCGCATCGGTCTGGCCATTTCACCGGCTGACCCCGAAATAATTTACGCCATCGTGGAGGCAGCCGAGGGCGGTGGTTTTTTCAAAAGCACCAACCGGGGCGCAAGCTGGGAAAAGCAGGGCGGCCACGCCACAAGCGGCAACTACTACTGTGAAATTTTTCCCCACCCGACCGAGCCGAATACCGTCATTTCGATGGATGTTTTTAATCAAATCACCCGTGACGGCGGCAAGACCTGGAGCACGCTCGGCGAGGAATACAAACACGTGGACAACCACGTGATCTGGATCGACCCGAACGACCCGGACTACATGCTGGCGGGCTGCGACGGTGGCATTTACCACACTCACGATGCCGCCAAAACCTGGGTGTTTCATGGCAACTTGCCCGTCACCCAGTTTTATAAAGTGGAGGTGGACAACAGCACGCCGTTTTACTACATCTACGGCGGCACGCAGGACAACTTCTCGCTCGGTGGACCCAGCCGCAGCCGCAACGCCCACGGCATCACCAATGCCGACTGGTTCGTAACGCAGCTCGGCGACGGCTTCGAAACGCAGATCGACCCGCAAAACCCGGACATCGTGTACGCCCAGTACCAGTACGGCGGCCTGACCCGCTTCGACAAGGCTTCGGGTGAAATGACCGGCATCCAGCCGCAGCCACGGGAAGGCGAAAATGCCTACCGCTGGAACTGGGACGCCCCGCTGGCGACCTCCGTCCACAAGCCGGGCCGCATCTATTTCGCCGCCAATAAACTCTTCCGCAGCGACGACCGGGGTGACACCTGGACGGTACTCGGCGACGACCTCACCCGGCAGATCGACCGGAACACGCTGCCCGTGATGGGCCGCATCCAGAGCATCGACGCCGTGGCGAAAAACCAGAGTACCAGCGAATTCGGCAACATCGTGGCCTTCTCCGAAAGCCCCAAAAACGAGAACCTGCTCTACGTCGGTACCGACGACGGCCTCGTGCAGATCACGCAGGACGGCGGACGCACCTGGACGAAGGTCGAGCGTTTCCCCGGCGTGCCGGAGATGACTTACGTGAACATGCTGCTCGCTTCGCAACACGACGAAAACGTGGTGTACGCCTGTTTCAACAACCACAAACGGGGCGATTTCAAACCCTACGTTTTCAAAAGCAGCGACAAGGGCCGAACCTGGACTAACATTTCCGCTAACCTTCCCGAACGTGGCTCCAGCTACTCCATCGCCGAAGACCACGTGGAGAGCAACCTGCTGTTCGTAGGCACGGAGTTCAGTTGCTTTTTCACCCGTGACGGAGGCGGTTTTTGGAAAAAACTCGGCAACGGCCTGCCCACCATCGCCGTGCGGGACATTGCCATTCAAAAGCGGGAGAACGACCTCGTGCTGGGTACTTTCGGCCGTGGATTTTACGTGCTTGACGACTACTCGCCACTGCGCTACCTGAACGAGCGGGAACTGAACGCCGAAGCGAAAATCCTCCCGATCAAGGACGGCCTCGTTTTCATCGAAGCCATTCCCATCGGCTACTCGACGGGCAAGGGTTTCCAGGGGCACTCGTATTTCACCACACCCAACCCGGAGATGGGCGTGACGTTCACTTATTTTATCAAAGACGAATACAAAACGCTGAAAGCTAAACGCCAGGAGTGGGAGAAAAAGCAGATCAAAGACGGCAAGGACGTTCGCTATCCGACCTATGAGGAACTGGAAGCGGAGCAAAAAGAGGAAGCGCCGTACCTGCTTTTCACCATCCGTAACAGCAACGGTGAAATCGTGAACCAGATCAAGACAGGGATGAAAAAAGGCGTGAACCGCCTCGTCTGGGACGGCCGTTACCCGTCGAAAGACCCCATCCGGCTGACACCCCGGCAGCGCATGCCCTGGCAATCGCCCGATGGCGGCGGCTTTGCTCTGCCCGGCGAGTACACGGTGAGTTTGTCGAAATTCATCAACGGCAAGGAAACAAAATTGCTTGATCCTCAGCGTTTTAAAATAAACACCCTCGGCGGCTCCACCCTGCCCGCTACTGACAAGGTGGCCCTCGACAACTACATCCGCCAGGCTGCCGAACTGGAACGGGCCTACCGTGGCGCCACCTCCGTGCTCGGCGAACTGGACAACACGCTAAAACACATCCGGCAGGCGACCTACGCCATTGCGCAGCCAGCACCGGATCTGCTCGCCGACGTGAAGGCGCTCGAAGAAAAAACTTACCAGCTTCGCAAAACTTTCTACGGCGACCGGGTGGCTTCTGAAATTGACAAGCCTGCGCCGCCGTCGCTCGGCAGCCGCATCGGTGCGATGGGCTACGAGATCTGGTCGTCCACCTCAGCACCGACTTCGACGCAACAGGAGCAGATGCGCATTGCGGGTGAAATGTTTAAAACGGAATTGGCCAAGCTACGCCAGCTGGTGGATGGAGATTTGAAAGCCATCGAACGCAAACTGGAAGCGGCGAAGGCGCCGTACACGCCGGGGAGGTTCCCGGTTTGGAACCAGGATTAATAAAAAATCGCCGGGAGGATCAATTCTCCCGGCGATTTTTTGTTTTCAGACTTAAACTTTCAGGCAGTTACATGTCCGTAGTTTCACCTAAAGTTAATGCCTGGCGTCGTGTAAGCGTGATAGTTGCCATCCCCCAGAGATGGCTGTTGTTTTCCCTGACGATCACGGTGTAGGTTCCAAAACTAACGCCACGACACATTTGTGAAAAACCTATCACCTGGTCATCCTTCAGCCACATAAAAAAGGCTGGAGCACGATCAGCACCATCAAAATTAGTCCGGCTTCTTGTAAATGCCGTCAAATCAAAAATGCTCTGGGTCCTTTGTTTGCCTTTTATGTAAACTTCAATGGATGGGCCCGGGTAGGCATCCTCAACGGAGGCTGAGGGTTTGGTTTGGGCTTGCGATGACGTGAAGGCGCCTATTGAAAAAGCCAGCACAAGTCCAGCGACGATAAACTTAAATGTTGTTTTCATAACAAAGGCTTTTGGTTAAAAAAATGGTACAAAAACCGGGCAGAAAACTACATTCCAGACTTTTTGATATCGCTGCCTTGGACAAGAAATCTTCTGCCCGCCGGCTTTTCTGTAACTTCTCAAAACCTAACTTTCAACCCCTCTATTAATTAGACATTTTGAAGTTACATCTGCTTTGATCTTTAACCATGCAACAGTTTGCCCTCTGCTAAGTTGAATGAAAAAAGTGACTTTTATCACTCCCTTTTGCCGGATGCCGTGGTAGCCTCGCTGGTTTCAATCTCATCTTTTTTACGAAAATCTTTCAACAACAAATTCAACGCTCCCGCAGAAAGTGTGATCTCCCAAAGGCTGAGTACCAGCGAAGTAATCATCAGCCCCAGGCTAAGGCCAAAAGCCCAGTTAGCAGCCACCTGTTTTTCCAAAAATAAAAACACCATGCAAACGAAACACATCAAAAAGCTGGCGATGGCAAAAGTCTGCATCAACCGGATGAGGTAAAGCCGTTTGCTAAGGTTGGCAACCTGTTCGATCAGTTCCCGCTGCGGTTCTTTTTCGTAGCGGTCGTGCAGGTTGCGGATGAGGCTGGCGATGGCCAGAAATTTATTGGTGTACGACAGCATCAGCAGCGAGATGGCCGGGAACAATAGCGCCGGCGTGGCAAAGGATGTGATTTGCATGATTTTGATTTACGATTTCGGGATGTACAATTTACGGTTTCAGGGCTGATCCCAGCAGATGCTGATTAATCGTACATCCTAAAATCGTAAATCGAAAATTAATTCAGCGTGCCGGTTTGTACTTCGAGCGATCCAGGATTTCCTGTGCGTCCCGCAGCTGGATCAGCTCATCGAGCGAGGTATCCGGATTCTTTTTCATGAAAGCTTTGACGATCTGCCAGCCGAGCCAGTTGCCGGTGCGACCGGGTGCTTCGTCGGGCATGCCGGGCGAGTTGGGGCTGGGCTCCACCATTTTGCGGTACTTGCTCCAGTCTGTTGAATACAACAGTTTTTCTGAAATAAAATAGGCCCACAGGTTCGCCTCGTTGTCATTGCACCAATCCACCTGTTTTTGAGAATACTCCAGCCGCACGCTGTCCGGAGCGTGTGGCAGCAGCAGGTCGAGGATGTAGAGTTGCTTACCGTTGTGGATCATGTGATCGAGCATTTTGTTGCCGGGAGGTGGACCGAGCAAGTCTTCGACGAGCAGTTTCATCGACTTTTCGACGATATGATCCCGGTTGAAAGTGCGAGTGAGGTATTGTGAAAAATTCGGGTTAGCCGGATTGTACTGCATGTAGGGATATTTTTCACCCAGGTAAAAATCCAGCCCGATGCCGATGGAGTTTTCATCGTACAAAAAACCGCCGATCGTGTACTCCGAGAGGTAGGTGACCACTTCGCCTGACAACGGTTCGAGGGGGAAATAATATTTATAAAACCGGAAAGCCTGCTCGAAGTCCTGCCGCAATTTTTCAACATCGGGAAACACGACCTGGCAGGTGTCGTACAGCTGACGGATGGGCGGATGCGTGATGAACCCCCGAACGTATTTTTCATGGCCTTCCGGAGCGACGGTGCTGTCCTTCGAGCCAAGGATTTTTTCAAAAAAGATGGCGGAAAATACAGGATATTTCTCCTCAAGTCTCATCAGTTCGGGCCCGATATTGTTGGTGTCAAGATTGAACAAATCCTGCTCAAACCGTTTGATTTCAACGTTTACCGGAATGGAGGAAACATCGGGAATATCTTTACCTTTGCTGCATTCGCAGGCGTAAATGCTGAGTAGCAGCGCACAAAAAAGAAAAAGCCAGTTTTTTACGTTCATAAAATTTATGAGGTTTTATGGTTTCAGGGTTTTATGGTTTGGCAACGTTAAACTTTTAAACCTTCAAACCATAAAACCTTTTCAAATCGACAACCAAAAACAAAGTTAGATGAAAAAAATTGTTGCAATTGCCGCCTTTTTAATGCTCCTCCAGGGTCTCGCATTCTCTCAGGCTTCAGATCTCAGGCTGGGGTTCCAGGTCAGCCCTGCATTTTCCAGCATGGGCACCACTGACGACAACCAGATCAACAGCAATGGTACCAACCTCGGTTTAAAGCTGGGTATGAGAGGCGAAATTTATTTTCGGGAAAACTATGCTTTTCTGATCGGGCTGGGCTTCTTTTTTAACAGCGGCGGAACGCTCCGCCACGAAAACGTAAGCGATACCTGGCAGAAATCGGAACTTCCCGGCGGCGTACTGCGTCCGTTCCCGGGTGGCACCGACCTGAAGTACAACCTCCAGTATGTTGAAATTCCATTCGGCCTGAAATTCCGCACCAAAGAATTCGGCTACCTCCGCTACTTCGCCGAAGTTCCGGTCATTACGCTGGGCTTTAAGTCGCAGGCCAGAGGCACCATCGAGTACAGCGGTTTGAAAAAAGATAAAATCGATATCAAAAAAGAAGTGAACGGGCTATCCCTTTCCTGGGGCCTGGGCGGCGGCGTTGAGTACAGCGTCAGCGAAAGCACCGCTATCATCGGTGGACTCGGATTCCAAAGAATTTTCACCGACGTCACCAAAGATTACGAGCCGGATGTTGATTCAAAAGCCTACATTTCCGCTATCATCCTACACCTGGGTGTCATGTTTTGATAAAATCATTTTATCATGTTGAAAACAAAGGCCTCTTTCTACCCGAAGGAAGCCTTTGTTTTTTATCGAAATCAAAGCAAACTATGAACGAAGATCAACTCTCGGGTTACCTTGAAAAAATCATCAACTTCGCCGTTGAATTCGCTCCGAAACTCGCCGGAGCCATCCTGATCATCCTCGTCGGTTTTTGGTTAGTTAAGAAGCTGGCTTTCATTACAAGGCTGTCGCTGGAAAAAGCCAACTTCAGCAAAGAAGTCACGCCCTTCCTCATTTCCTTCCTCAATATTTCATTGAAAGTCATCGTCCTGCTGGCAGCAGCAGGGATCGTCGGTATCGAAACGACTTCCATCGTGGGCATCCTGGCAGCGGCCGGGTTCGCTGTAGGGCTGGCGTTGCAGGGTAGCCTCGGCAATTTTGCAGCAGGGATCCTCGTGCTATTGTTGCGGCCTTACAAAGTAGGTGACATGGTGGAGGTTAACGGCCGCTTCGGCAAAGTGGAAGAAATTCATGTGTTCAACACTGTGCTCTCCACGCCGGGCCTGAAAACGCTCATAGTTCCCAATGGAAAAGTGGTGGACGACACGATCATCAATTTTTCGGAAAAAGGCGCCATCCGTCTCGAACTCAACGTGACCATGCCATACGAGGAGAGTTTTCCGAAGGTGAAATCCATCATCACGGAAACCCTGCAAAACATTCCACTGGTACTGAAAGAACCGGCGCCGGAAGTCGGCATCGAAAATTTCGACACACACAACATCCAACTCACCGTGCGTCCCTACGTCCATCCGGACGACTACTGGCAAGGCATTTTCGAAGTCCACCGGGAGGTGAAGGCTGCTTTTAACCGCAATGGCATCAAGATGGCGTACTCTGAAGGGGTTGAATTGGGGCCGGTCGGAGAGTGATTGCAGGCAGGTATAAAAAAATTACGCTCATTCCCTCTTCAAGGTGAAATGGACTGGTGCAAACTTCCTTTGCTCCCGGGTAGGCCGGGTTATCATACCCGGCGAAGACTTAAAAGAATCGCCGGGTATGATAACCCGGCCTACCCGGGACAGGAATAAATTGGTAAACCTTGTTTCACCTTAAAAGGGGGATGAGCGAAAATTTAACAGTAATGCCGCTTTAAAAACGACTGGTATCAGAATAGGCAGCGGAAAATTAATTCTCCGAAAACAACTCCTTCAAGCCCTCATTCTCCGGCGAGTCCTCCGGCGGCAGGTTACTCAAAAACTCCGTCGGCGTCAGGTTGAATTCTTTTTTAAATGCCCGGCTGAACGAGTTGGGCAGGTCGAAACCCACTTTGTAAGCCACCTCCGCCACGGTCAGTTTTTGCTGTGCCAGCAATTCCTTGGCCTTTTTCATGCGGAACGATTTGAGCAGGTCGATGGGTTTTTTACCCGTCAGTTGTTTCACCTTGCGAATGAAATGCATGTGGCTCAGGTGCATGGATTTACACATCGATTCGACGTTGAACTCCGCCTCGGAGACGTTTTCGTTCATCAGGTCCACCAGTTTTTGCAGAAACTCTTCGTCGGGCGAGGTGATGGTCTCGGATTTTGGCGTCAGCATGAATTCCTTGTTGAAAACCTCCCGCAGTTGCGACCGCTGTTGTAGCAGGTTTTCCACCCTGACCATCAGCAGTTCCGGGTTGAAAGGTTTGGTGACGTAGTCGTCGGCGCCTTTCAGGTAGCCGGATAATTTGCTCTCATCCAGCACTTTGGCCGTCAGCAGCACGATGGGGATGTGGCTGGTGGCAAAGTTGTTTTTCACTTTTTCACAGAAAGTAATCCCGTCCATTTCGGGCATCATCACGTCGCTGATGATGAGGTCGATCGACTGGCTGAGCGTCGCCTTCAGGCCCTCCCTGCCGTTTTCGGATGTGACGACCTGGTATTTTTCCTGTAAAATATTTTCCAAAAAGTGCAGCATGTCGGGGTTGTCCTCCACAACGAGCACCCTGGGCAGGTCTCCGCCGTCCTTTCCGGCCGGAGCTTTTTCTGTGTCCGGTACATCGCTGTAAGTGCTCAGCAGCAGGGACGCCTCCTGCCGGGCGATCTGGAATTTCGGTTTTTCGCCCGCTGTGGCGGCACTGCCCGCCGTCTCCTTCGCCGGCACGAATGGCAGGTAAACCATGAACCGGGAGCCTTTGCCAGCCTCGCTTTCCACCCGGATCTCGCCCTGCATCAGGTACACGAGGTCTTTGATGTACGACAGGCCGATACCGGCGCCGGGAGCGTTGGTGTTTTCCGACTCGGAGGTGTAATATTTTTCAAAAATCAGGTCGATCTTTTCCTGGCTGATGCCGCTGCCGGTGTCCTCCACCACGATTTCGAAGTATTTTTCATAAAACGGATTCAGACTGTGGCTGGCCGCCGTCACCGTGCCGAGGCTGACCAGGATGCTGCCGCCGCCGGGTGTCGCCCGGAATGCGTTGGAGAGCAGGTTAACGGTGACTTTCTCCACTTTGTCGGGGTCGAGGGCCACGAGGGTGTTTTCACTTTCATCCAGAAAATCGAGGCTGATGTTGCGGCGCCCTGCCAGCCCCTGGAACAGTTCCATCATGTCGGCGATGTAGTCGTGGAGGTAAATATCGCTGAGTTTCAACTCAAGTGCGCTCTGCTCGATGCGGCGCATTTCCAGGAGTTGGTTGATGAGTTTCAGCAGCCGGGAGGCGTTGCGGTGGACGATCTCGTAAAATTGATGGCGCTGCGTTTCGGGCAGTTTTTCCCCTTCCTTTTTCAACTGCGAAGCCGGGCCAAGGATGAGCGTCAGCGGCGTGCGCAGTTCGTGGGAGATATTGGTGAAAAAACCGACTTTGGCTTTCGATAGGTTTTCCACTTTCACCACCATTTCCTCCAACTGATCCCGCTGCTGGCGGATCTCTTCGTTGCGGGATTCAAGCTCCCGGTTGTTCGCTTCGAGAATGCCGGATTGCTTCAGGATTTTGTCCCGCTGGGCGAGGATTTCCCGGTTTTGTTCTTCGATCTGGCGGCTTTTCTCCTGCAGGTGTTCGTTGGCTTCCTGGAGCGAGAGGTTCAGCACTTCCAGTTTTTTCTTTTTTGAAATAACCCGGTACTCGTAAATCCCGAAAATGGTCAGAAAAGTGAGGATCAGCAAGATGAACCAGCCCTGCTTCCAGATGGGCGGCATCACTTCAAACTGGATTTTTGCAGGCGTCGGATCAACGTTGAAGTCGAGGTCCCTGGCCCGAATTTCCAGCGTATGGCGGCCGCTCGACAGGCTGGTGAAGGTGTGTTGTTTTTCCTTCGTAAACGGTGACCAGTCTTCGCCGTCCAGGCGGTAGGAGTACATCAGTTGCCCGGGGGCAGTTTTTGCAAAAAAATCCTTCCCGGTCCAGGAAATGAGGCCGTTGCCGTCGGAGGAGATGCGGTCCAGGTAAAAATCGAAGCTGGTCTCCGGCGGCGTGTTGCTGGGCTGGTAGCGGGTGGTGAAAAACTCCCAGTTCTCCATTTGTTCGGCACTGCTCTGGTAGGCCCGGCGCTTCCAGCTGCGGGGCACGTGGTTCACCCAGATGTGCTGACCCGTGTGGAGGATGGTGCCGCCCTCGAAGTCCATGTTTAGTTTTTCAGGAAAAATATCCGTCGTCCAGGAGGTGCCGTCGAATTTGCAGATATCGTTTTCCGTGGCAACGATAAAAATGGAATCCGACAGCGCATCGATGCTGATGACCGTATTGCCCGACAGGCCGGTGGCGGTGTTGTGGTGCGTCCAATTTTTACCATCGAAAACAAATAGCCCGTAGTAACGGGACCCCACCAGCAGCAGGCCGTTCTTGCTGTGTACGTAGTTGACGTACTGCTGAAGTCGCTCGTCCTCTGCGGTATTCCAGTTTTTACCATCGTAAAACATAAGCTTGCTACCCCCGATCCAGATCCTACCGTCCCTCGACTGGCCGATGCCGTACACGTTGGCCTGGTTCAGGCCGTTTTCACCGTAAACATGATGAACCCATTGCAGCGCAGAGGCGGTGGGGTCGGTCAGTTGCAGGACGCCGCTGTAAAACCCGTCCTTCCGCTCGGCGTCCACGGCGCCGCCGAACCACAGCGAGCCGTCGGCAGCTTCAAAAACGGAGCGGTAGTCGATACCCCACGAAAGCCTCGGGTGCAGGTGGCGTTCCCAGCGCCCGTTTTTCCAGACGGCTGTGGCGGCCTTCCCGAGGTGTGAGCCTGCCGCCCAGATTTGCCCTTTGGATGTGCGAATGAGGTGGACGGGCTTGTCCATCAGCCCGTCTTCCGGGCCGTAGGCGGTCCAGCGATCGCCGAGGCGCTGCACGATGCGGTTGTCCCGTTCGAGGAACCACTGCTCCTGCGGCGACACTTCGCACTGGAAGCTCAGGTTTTCATAAGTCAGCCACTGGTCGGTGGAAAAATCGAGCAGCAGCACTTTCGACTTGTAACCGGCTACCCAAAGCTGGTCGTTCTGGCTGTTCTGCAGGATGATTCGGTTGGCAGGAATGGGGTAATTCGGCGCCCGGTACATTTCCCAGCGTCCGTTGCTGTAGGCCAGTATTTTGGCCATCGAGGCGATCCAGATGGTGCCGTTGGCCGACTGTACGATGTCGGCCATGTACTCGTCGCCACCGAAAATTTTATGGATAAAAACGGTCTCCCAGTTTTTACCGTCAAAAATGTGGATGCCTTTGTTGGAAGTCGAGTTGACGACCCAAATTCTGCCGTCAGCCGCATGCAGGAATTGCTGGCCTTCGCCCAGTTGAAACCCCTCCCGGCTGCTGATGACTTCGAAAGGTCCAACCGTTCCGTTGCGGACGGTATTCAGGTTAAAGCGGAGCAGCTTGCCGACTTCCATCTGCGTGGTGATGCCGAACCAAACGGCTCCACCTGCCAGTTCCAGCACGTCGGAAGCGTAGTGGATTTCGCCTTCTTCGCTCAGCGCTTCAGCGGGCAGGGCGACCCAGCTGACGTCCGGGATTTCAGCCTGCAATTGCCGGATGCGGGTGGGCGAGGAGTAAAAATTAATTTTTTTATCGTTCAAAAAATGGATGAAACCCCAGTCGGCGCAAGCGATGACGCTGCGATCGGAGAGTTCTCTGATGCCATGAAAAACGAAGGTCCGGTTGCCGGGTATTTTAAAAAAATGCTCCCAGGAGTTACCGTCGTAGCGGAAGATACCCTTAGCCGTGGTAGCGAAAATGGCTCCGTCTGCGGCCACCAGCAGTTGTTCCACCGGTGATACGGTCAGACCGTTGCGGGCGTCGTGGGTTTTCCAGTCGTAGCCGTCGTATTCGAGCACGCCCTCGTTGTAGCTCACCCACACTTCCTGGCTGCTGGATTCGGCGATGTAGCGGATGCCTTTGCCCTCCAGTTCGGGGAAATGTTTCCAGCGCCAGGACTCGAGCAGCGGGTTGACGGTCTTGGGCATGTAGGGTTGGGCAGCCCACAGGGTAAAAGAAAAAAACAGCCCCATTGCAAGCACTACAAACGACTTCCGGAGGTGTCTAAAAATAGCATTGCCCATGTTTTCCAAAGAATAAAATGGTTGAATCTGGTTCACGAAGCATTTGGCAGAAAGGGAAAATGAAGATAGCAAATCTGCGAAAATCAACCAACTTATGAGCGCATGAATGCCCGAGTTGGCAATACAACAGTTATTTTACGAGAAAAATCTGGTGAAAATTTGCGATAACAATGGTGAAAATTGCATGGAGGTTGGTACCGGGGCCGGGCATCTTTGCAGTTGACTGTTTTACCAAAAAAAATAACAACGCTCATGTCTGACCTTTTTTCACTGAAAAACAAAAACGTCCTCATCACCGGCGCCAGCCGGGGCCTCGGGCAGGCCATGGCCGTTGCGCTGGCAGAGGCCGGTGCATTCGTCATTTGTTGCAGTTCCTCGCCCGACGGCACGGACGAAACCATCCGCCAAATCGAAGCTGCCGGTGGCAAAGCCTTCGGTCTTCACGCCAACCTGAACAACCGGGAGGAAGTAAAAAAAATGTACGATGCCGCCGTCGAAAAATGCGGTAAAATTGATGTTCTCGTCAACAATGGCGGCACCATCGCCCGCTACCCGGCTACCGATTTCCCCCTCGACGAGTGGGACCGGGTGCTTGAGGTGAACCTGACTTCCGCTTTTTATCTTTCCCAACTCGTGGGCAAAGACATGATTAAAAACGGCGGCGGCAAGATCATCAACACGGCCTCCATGCTGTCCTACTCCGGCGGCATCACCGTGCCTGCCTACACAGCCAGCAAACACGGCATCGCAGGCATCACCAAAGCGCTCGCCAACGAATGGGCGCAACACAACATCCAGGTGAACGCCATCGCCCCCGGCTACTTCCGCACCGACAACACGCAGCGCCTGCAGGACGATCCCGTCCGCAACGCCGAGATCACGAAGCGCATCCCCGCCGGCCGCTGGGGAAACCCCGAGGATCTGGGCGGAGCCGCTATTTTTCTGGCCTCGGCAGCGAGCGATTACGTGAACGGGACGGTCATCACGGTGGATGGGGGGTGGATGGCGAGGTGAGCAGACGGGAAATTTGGAAATTGGAAATTAAGAAATTGGGGGTGGCTTCGCAAAATTTCCCAATTTCTCAATTTCCAATTTTCTTCTCCCACTTCGGATACTCCTTTTCCAGCAACTTCTCCGGCCATTTTCCATAAAATCCATAGCCAACCCGGCGCTCGTTTTCAATTTCCGTGAGCGAGTATTTAACCTCGCCGTCCCGACCGGTGAAGATGGGGCGGTTGGTTTCCAGTTCGTAAAAACGTGCCCAGACGGTGCTGTTTTCATCTTCGAAAATGACCCGGTCACGGCCGCTTGGCTGCGAGGGGTCTTTGATGAATTCGACGTTCCAGCCCTCGATTTTCACCCGCCCGAACCACGCTACGGCTGCCCGCACTGCGGTTTTCACCTCCTCCGAAGGCTCGTCGATGCTCATCAGAAATTGGACGATGCCGACGCTTTCCGACCCGCTCAGCGAGGCCGGTTCAAATTTCCGGGCGGGGGCGGGCCGCAGCGTCTGGCTGTCGTGCTGGGCGCACCAGACGGTGAGTTGGCCGTTTTGCCGGACCTGCGTTTTTAAAATACAGTCAATGCCTCGCTGCAAGGCCGGGCGGGCCTTTTCTTTCAGCAAATCGGCGACCGGCTGAAATTTGTCCTCGTTTTCCGCCAGGTTTTTCACGATCCACAGCACGTCGATCATGGCGTTGTCATTGTAGGTAATGTGCGTTCGGTAGAGGCCCGAATCGGGATAAAACTGGGGCCAGCCGCCCGCCGGATTCTGGGCTTCCAGCAGGTAAGCGATACCTTTTTCGGCGGCTTGCAGGTAGGCTGGATTTCCGGTTTTATCAAAAGCCTCCAGCAGGTAGTTGACTTCCAGTGTGGTGGAGCGGTCGTCGATGGTGGCGTCCCGGCGGTTTTTATCGGCCAGCAGCTTGGCTTTCAGGTCATCTCCGATGGGTTTGCGGTAGTCGGTGGCATCGCCCCGGTACTGTGGCCAGCCGCCGTAGGAGCGTTGGTAGAGCAGCATTTTTTCGGCGGTGGAGTCGATGACTGGGCCGGGTTGGGCCGTTGTTTTACAACTGAAAAAAAACGGGGCAACCAGCCAGCACAGGATGAGTTGTTTCATGTTTACCGTGTTTTTTTGATCAAATGTCCCACCCTCAGTGCACATTTCAAGCATGTAGGCCAGCCGATTTCAGCGGTTGTTAAAAACGGCTACCCAATTGTTAAAAGCGGAATATTCGCTCCGGCAGGAGGCCGCTACTTTTGGCTTGAGTTAAATGGAAAAATTTAGTTAGACCCAAGATTAGTGAGAGTTTTTTTGGTGCTAAGGCGGTCAACTCCCGGCACATCGAACGCAACGTACGGCCGGACGAAGTTGACCGCCTGCCCACTACCTTTACTCATAACATTTAACCACTGCCAGCAAGCTGACTTAATGATAAAAAAACATCGCAAGCCTGCCTATTTTGAGCAGGAGAATCGACATGAAACTTTAAATTATGGTACAACCAAAAACGATAGGACAAAGCTTCACCGCTGCTCCAAAATCGCCGCAGGACCGCCGCCACGACCTCCAGGTCATGGTGCCTTTGAAAAATGAAATCCGCAAAGTCGAAGCCTTCGACGCCACCCCGGCAGAGGGCGTGCAGGAGATTATCACCGGTAAAAATTCCACCTTCAATTTTTTACGACTGGCGAGAGTTGTTTTGAAAAACGGCCAGTCTGCGGAACGCACACTTGGCAACGAGGAGGCCGTCTATTACGTCAACCGAGGCACGGCTGCGCTGACGGTGGACGGTGAAACTCACACCCTCGGCAAGGGTGATGTGCTCTACGTTGGCACCGATAGCCAGATTCAAATAAACACAGAAAATAGTTGCGACGTCAGCGAGTTCAAAGCCGTTGATTGCCACACGAAATATCCTGTCCAACTGGTCCGCCACACAGACATCGAGGGGACGGAACTGGCTGCCAGTCTTGGCAACCGCCGCCCCATGTCCCGCCGGACAGTTTTTAAACTGGTAGATAAAAACGTGCAGGCCAACCGTCTGCTCTTCGGCGACACCTACATGGCCAGCCGGGGCGGCGTCGGCAGTTACCCGCCGCACTTCCACGGCCCCACCGGGCCGCACGGCCTCGGCGCCAACGCCAAAGAGGAAATCTACCACTTCCGCTGCGAAACGGACATTGAGGGAGACGTGCCCTACGTCCTCCAAAACTGCGCCCTGCCGCAGGAGAAGGTGAACGTTTATGCCCATATCTTCGACGAGGTGGCCATCAACGTGACGCCGACTTACCACGATACCATCGCCCCGCCTTCGGTGGATTTTATGTTCACCTGGTGCCTGGCCAGTTTCACTGAAGGGCACAGGGATTGGGCCGAGATTTATAATAAACCCGGATACGAAAACGAGTGGTGATTTGATTTAACCCCGCAGTTTGAGCAAGTGTTGAGCGCAGCGGCACTCGCGACCGTATAGCAAAAATGCCGCAAGTGCCGCTTCGCTCAACACTTGCTTGAACTTGAATTCAATCTAAAAAATCCTTTACGCCTGTTTCTTTTACCATTTCAACTATGAAAAACATGTTTTACTTCCTACTGCTGCTCATTTTTTCGAGCTGCCAGAACGCCTCCGTCAGCGACGAATCCAAAGCCATCGCCCCGGACCCGTGGGCAAAAATGAATGAAATTCTGGCCGCCATCCAGCCGCCTGTTTTTCCCGATAAAACTTTCGACATCACGGCCTACGGCGCCAAACCCGACGGAAAAACCGACTGCCTGCCGGCCCTCAAAAAGGCCATCGAAGCATGCAACGCAGCAGGCGGCGGCAAGGTGCTGGTGCCTGCCGGCGAATACCTCGTCAACGGCCCCATCCACCTGAAAAGCAACGTCAACCTGCACGTTGCCGAAGGCGCTACGGTCAAATTCAGCACCAATCCGAAGCACTACCTGCCGGTGGTGATGACACGTTGGGAGGCTGCAGAGTGCTACAATTACTCGCCGCTCATTTACGCTTACCAACAGGAAAACATCGCTATCACCGGTACCGGTACCCTCGACGGCCAGGCCGACAACGAACACTGGTGGAACTGGGTGGACAAGGAAGAATACGGCTGGAAACCCGGTATGCCCAGTCAGGCCGACGACCACAGCCGCCCAAAACTCGTGGACTGGAACACCCGTGAAGTGCCGGTTGAAGAGCGGATTCTCGGCGAAGGCGCCTACCTGCGCCCCAACTTTCTCCAACCTTACGATTGTAAAAATGTACTTATCGACGGCGTGACCATCCGCAATTCGCCGATGTGGGTCGTCCACCCGGTGCTGTGTGAAAACGTGACCATCCAGAACGTAAAAGTCATCAGCCACGGCCCGAACAGCGACGGCTGCGACCCGGAAAGCTGCAAAAACGTGCTCATCAAAAACTGCTACTTCGACACCGGCGACGACTGCATCGCCCTGAAATCCGGCCGCAATCAGGACGGCAGGCGCATCAACCGCCCCATCGAAAATGTGGTGATTCAGGGCTGCGAAATGAAAGACGGCCACGGCGGTGTGGTCATCGGCAGCGAGGTGAGCGGCGGTGCGAGGAATATTTTCGCCGAGGACTGCATCATGGACAGCCCCAACCTCGACCGGGCGCTGCGGGTGAAAACCAACAAGACACGAGGTGGCGTCATCGAGAATTTATACTTCAGAAATATAAAAGTGGGCGAAGTAAAAGAAGCCGTGCTGCGAGTCAACATGCGTTACATGATGCTGTCGGACTCCACGCAAATGTTTATGCCGACGGTGCAGAATATTTATGTCGAAAACGTCACCTCGGAAAAGAGCAAATACGGCATCCTCATCGAAGGCTACGATTCAGAAAACCCGGTGCGGAATGTCTTTTTGAAAAACTGCAAGTTCGACGGTGCCGAAAAGGGCGACAAGATTACCCACGGCACAGGTTTGAGTTTTGAAAATTATTACCTGAACGGGCAGTTGGTGGAGAGTCCGGCGAAGGCGAATTGAAATGTTCGCCCCCAGCCCCTGACCCCTGAAGGGGAACCACTTCGGGAGGTTCCGAGGTATGTGCAGATGTGGTTCCCCTTCAGGGGTCAGGGGCTGGCCGAGGTGAAACAAAACTTACTCACAATGAAAAAATTTACACCCCTCCTTTTCACCCTATTCACCCTCTCCGCCTTTGCCCAGTCCGGCCCTGTTGGCTGGGCCAGCCTGAACGGCGGCACGACCGGCGGCGAAGGCGGCGAAGTGGTGACCATCACCAACCGGGCGGAATTGCTCGCCAACGTGGCCGGGACCACGCCGAAAATTTTGATGATTGAAGACACCATAGAGTTGGTGCTGTATGAAAAGGTGAAAGTTTATGCCAACAAAACCATCGTCGGCAAAACCCAGAACGCCATGATTCGCTTCGGCGGACTGGAAATAGTGGGCAACAATGTGATCCTACAAAACCTGGTGATAGGCGATTTTTACGACGGCGACTGGGGCGGCACGACGCATAGCACCGACTGCCTCACGATTTACGGCGTGAATGTCTGGATTGACCACTGCTGGTTTTGGGCCGGGGCCGACGGGTTGCTGGACATCCGCAGCGGCAACGGGTCGATTGCGGATTATATCACTGTTTCTTATTGCAAATTCAGCGACCACAATAAAGTGACGCTGGTTGGCGCCGGCGACGATGCCACCCAGGATCGTGATCACCTCCGGGTCACCTTTCATCACTGCTGGTACGATGCCACGGTGGACAAAGGCCTGAACCAGCGTATGCCGAGGGTGCGCTTCGGCGACGTGCATGTTTTCAATAATTATTACGAAGAACTCGATTCCTACGGCGTGGCGGCCCGTTTCGAGTCGGACGTGGTGGTGGAAAACACCTATTTCAGAAATTCCAAAAACCCGCACATCATGGACGACATCGGGCTGGGCCTGGAAGACCCGGACCTGGTCGCCATCAACAATATTTACGAACAATGCACCGGGTCGCAGACGACAAGCGGCGCTGCGTTTGTCCCCGGCGATTTTTACAATTACACACCTACGCCAACATGGGACGTCCCGGCGCTGGTGATGAACGAAGCCGGGCCATTTAATCCCGCCGGAAATATAGCCCCGGTCGCTGTGGACGACATCATTTATTACGCAGGCATGGCGGGGGCGGTGACCATTTTTGCTGCCGACAACGACACGGATGCTGACGGCGGCGACCTCCGCATTGCCCAGATTGCCAACGACCCGCCCGGCAATGCTTTCATCAAACTGAACCGAATTACTTATTTCCCGCTGCCCAACTCGACCGGGGTGGACACTATCCTCTACACCCTCGTGGATACGCAGGGCGGCGTGGATACCGGGATGGTGCTGATAGATTTTGACAATGTGAATGCTGCCGGTGATTTGGAGGCTGAAAGCGCACTTATTCACGTGTACCCGAATCCAACGAACGGGCTGACGACCATCGAAATTCCTCCTTTCGCCGGGGAGGCAGAACTGCGTCTTTTCGATAGCCGTGGGCGGCAAATTTCCTGCAACGGCCATCTTTCATTTGAACAAAATAAATACACGCTCGATGCCGGATTTTTAAGTCCGGGTGTGTACCTGGTGTCGTTTCAGACAAATAATCACGTTTTTTCTAAAAAATTGATAATCAACAAATAGCACAAAAGAAGGCGGAAGTACGCTTCATTTCAGGTGAAGATTCAAGCTTCCCGCAATCAGGAAATTAATTAGCTGCGGCACCTCCGTGGCCAGTTACAGTATTGTTCTTTTTCACCAACAGGCACTTGGTTTTTTCTCTTGCAGCCATGCCTAAAATCAGTTTTTACATGAAACAAAAATTCTACCTCCTGATTTCGTCCTTTTTGCTGCTTGCCGTGCTGGTACAGGGGCAAATTACAAATTCCGTCGTTTACGATTTTACGGACGGAACCATCATCGCTGCCGGGCAGAGCACTGATGGATTGCTGACGTTGTCCGGTAATTACAGCTACCACAGTACAAATTATGGTCTCAACATGAAAGTGGACGGTGAAATCAACATCACCGTTGACGGGAGCAGCACCATCCGGTTCCTTGGCTCGCAATACTCCGGGCTGAACATGGAGGGCACGGCGGTTGACCCCGGCGACCTCGGCACGCATGAAACGCAGGTGGTCAACGACCTGAGCGACGTGTTTGATTTTACCTACTCCGGCCCGGCGGCTACGCTGAATTTCAAACTGGTGGCCGGCACCGGCAACGACCTGTACCTGCCTCAAATCGAGGTGATTCCCGCACAGGCCGGCAAGGATTTTACGACTGCGGAAGACAACATCATTTATTACTACGATTTCCGGGATGAAAGCATTGTGCCGGCCAGCGCACCGGGCAACGTTGACCTGAGTGCCGGGCTGCTCGATATCATCGTCGGGCCGAGCAATGCCTACGGCTACAACGGGGCCCAGCATGGTTGCTTTTTTAAAACAGGCAACCAAATCAAATTGCAGGTCAAGGGCAATACCCGCATCAGGGTGGGCGGCAGCATTTTTTCAAACGGGACCATTTCTGTTTCGAGTGCTACCGGCGCTTTCGACGTGACTTCCCAACCCTCCATGACCGCCGGAAATTTCGGCAACGACGGCTCTACCGTCGATTTCCTCTACGTCGGAACGGCTGGCGAGGTGACGCTCGATTTCACCGCAACGAACTATGTACCGTACATCGAAACGGTGCCTGTTCCCTTCGACGTCAGCCTGACTCCCTGGGTGCAAAAATCGGGGACCGTCACGGTGAATGGCGTCGAAATCGGCGTTGAGTCGGGAGCGGATGCCAGCAGCACCCCGACGGTCACCGTCAGTGAGGGTACCGTTATCAGCGCTACCATCGAGTCGGCGTCCATCCTCATCGATTTGGGGGGCGAGCCGCTGTCCAGTTTCACCCCCACCTTGACAGGCGATATCGAGGCGGTCACCGTCAGCGGCGATTCCCTGCTGATTACGTATGCCGACGATACTTCCGACCCAACTTCTTACGTGGTGAAGGTTTCCGACAACAGCCTCGTCGTGGAGGCTGAACCGGGGAAAACTTACACCTACAACTTTTTCGACGGCTCGGAGCTGCCGCAAATCAGCTACCAGTCTTTGCGCTATGAAACCTTCGTCACGGGCGACGGCATTTTGACCATCAACAGCAACACCGATGAGCCATCGGGGCAATTCGGTTACCACGACGCAACCCACGGCGGCGTCTTTTTCCCCGGCAACTCGTTCCATGCCATCGTCGCCGGAGATGCCATCATCACCTTCATCGTTGACACGTACGGCGTGGCGACGGATGCTGTTTTTGAAATGAAAGATCCGGCCGGGAATGTATTGGGTGAAATAGACGCCCAGAACATCGGCGGAGCGGATGCTTTCCCGGTCAGCTTTTCCTACACGGGCGAAAAAGGGGTGGTAACGGCCACGCTTTTGAGTACAAACTTCCCGACTGCCGAGGTGTACATCCACGGCATGAGCATCGAAAACGCCGGGTTGATTGACCCGTCCAACGGCAAAACGGATGCATGGGATTTTGGCGCCGAGCAACTGGACACGGCTGATTTCAACAACAAACTGACTGAAACCATCATCAACGACTGGTACGACCCCGCTATCACAGTGGGCAGTTCGGGCAATGTGCTGCCAAGCAGTTGGAGCGCCGGTGTTTTGTCGTGGGTAGGCGGCGGTAACGACCGTCTGAGGACCACGAACACCAACCTGACCCGTTACGACGAAAATATCAGTTCGGCCCCCGGTTACACGGGCCGGGTGTATGTCAACTCTGCGGCGAATGTGGGCAGGTTCCTGAGCCTGACGCTCAGCGAAGACGACGAGGTGACCCTCGTTTGTAAAACAGATGCAGGCGGTACCATCAATTTCCAGTACGTCCCCGACCCGGATGCTCAGACGGATGCGATTCCTATTACCAGTGATTTGACAGAGCTGAATTTTGTGGCAAAATCGGCAGGCACGTACCACATTTTTGATACGCAGGGCAAGCCGAGCTACTACCGGATTTTAAGAAAAGATGCAAACTACGTGGCCGTCTCCGGTGCCGTCGATACGACCCTGGCGCCCGGCCTCCCGGCTGATTTCGCTATCGTTTTCACCAATGAAGCAGGCAAATCATGGAGTACTTCCATGTCAAACGACGCTTACGGCCTCGACCTTCCGGGCGGCTACTCCTACGACCTGAGCCTTGCCGGAGCCAATGGATACATCATCACAAGTGGCACCACGCTGGCATTAGCCGACACTGCCACTACCCTTGATGTTGCTATCGCAAAAGTGCAACTCTTCACCGTCAGCGGCAATGTCACGGGGCTGGGAACCGATATTTCAAACTTGACCCTGGTGTACACACCCGACCCCGCAGCAGGCGCCATCTACGAGCCTGTGCCGGTGGTGGATGCCGGCACGGCGGCCTACTCCGTCCAACTGGAGCCAGGCATCGAATACACGATTTCGGCGGAAGGCGTGAACGACTATTTTATCACGGCCAATACGATCACCATTGGGAACATGAACACCACGGCAGACGTGGTTTTCGACGCAAAACCGGTGTACAACGTGACCATCGATGCGCAGGGACTGGACGCTACGCAACTGGCGGATTTGAACCTGACTTTCAGCAACCTGAACGAACCGGGTTATGAGTACAATTTTACCGATGTAACCGGGATCGCCCTGCGGGATGGGACTTACGCCATCACTTACGGCGGACTCGATGCTTACCCGGTGGAACTGACGCTGACTTCCAACCTGACCATTGCAGGAGCGGATGCAGCCAAAACGCTCAAATTCGTGCCGGTGACCAACTGGCCTTTCGACGACAAGGTTATTTCAAACGGCGACCCTGCCTACAAGGGCTTGCTTTTCACAGGCAACGTCGCCAATGAAATCGCTAAAGGCCACCTGACCGCCAAAGACGGCGCAACCATCCAGGTGCCGGTAAATCCGGGTGAAACTGTCACGATTACCTATTATTACACGGCTGATTTTTCTATCGACGGCGGTACGCCCGTCACGACGAATACGCAAAGCACCAGCATTCTTGAAACGGTGAAATACGCCTACCAGGGCGCTGCAGCAGGCTACGTGACGATCACGGTCGGTGCCAGTGTTTCAACGACTTACATCACGAACATCGCCGTCGGATTGCCGGTGCCGTACAAGGAAACGCTGACGGTGGGCACCGACAAGGAATTTCAGACCATCAACGGTGCGCTGGATGCCGTGCGCCGGATGGAAAGGCCCAACGACGAGCGGGTGACGATTTGCATCGACCCGGGCAATTACGAGGAGATGCTGGTGATTGACGAAAACAACGTTACGCTGAAAAACTGCGCCGCCTTCCCGTCCATCGAACTGCTGAACCAGGGCGTGGTCATCGGGCCGGATGCCGTCAGGGTTACTTCCTACTACGGGCATGGTTACAGCTATTTCAGCATGGGCAACGACCAGAAATGGGACGCTGAGATCCTGCAAGTGAACAAGGAAAACGGCTATCTTTCTTATGAAAACAAAGGCGCAGGCACCACGAACGGCTCCTACTGGAACGCTACGGTCGTGGTTTCTGCCGATGGTTTCGAAGCGGAGTCTATCATTTTTGAAAATTCGTTCAACCAGTACATTTCACAAAAAGAAGCGGACGACGTAGTGGTGGAATGGCCGGTCGGCGGCAAAGGCCCCCGCCCAACGGATGCCGGTAACGCCGGCGTGCAGGACCGCAGTTTCGTGGAACGGGCAGCAGCCATTGCCATTACCAACAACACCGACAAAGTTATCTTGAACAAATGCCGGGTGATCGGGCGCCAGGATTCCTTCTTCGGCGGCGTCGGTTCGAGGGTCGTGGTTTACAAAGGCTCGGCGATGGGCGCCGTGGACTACATCTTCGGGGGCATGACGGCGGTGTTTTACAAAACAGAACTGGCCATGAATACCAGCGACGACGCCAACGACCGCTCCTACATTACGGCGGCGCAGCAAAGCAGCGGCAGGGGTTACCTGATGTACGAATGTACCGTCACTACCGCCATTCCGGGCGACGAAACGGCATCCATGTACCGCTCGAAGCCGGGATTTTTTGGACGTCCGTGGCAGGCTACGACCAGCGAGGTTGTTTTTTACAACACGACCATCGAAACGTCCGACTTTCCGGGTAATGAGGGTCAATCGCTAATATTGCCGCTTGGCTGGCAAAACACGCTCGGCGGCGAGTCCAGCATGATGTACGAGTACGGTACGACGGAATTGTCGGGAGCAAACAACACCCAGTTCCGGGCGCCGTGGTCAACGGTACTCACCAATCCCGTCCTCAACGACGGCACGGACATCACGACTTTCAATTTCACCAAAGGCAACGACGGTTGGGACCCGCTCCCCGATTTGATTGCCAACGACCCGGTGAGCGTCAGCCATCAGGTGCCTGAAACGGCGGTGAAAGTCCATTCCTACGGGAACCAGGTTTTTGTGTCCAATGTAAAATCGGACACGTGGGTGAATGTGTACAGCCGGGACGGTATTTTAGTGAAATCATTGAAAACCGCCACCGACACGGATTTTAATTTTGCCAAAGGCTTCTGGATCGTCACCGTTCACGCAGCGGATGGTCGGAAGGCGGTCAAGGTATTTTTGCATTGAAAATAAACATGGATTTTTTTTGAAACTCATAAGGCTCATAGGGCACATAGCGTGTCAAACTATGTGTTCTATGTGCCTTATGTGTTTCGATAAAATCCTGTAAGTGATAAAAAACAAGGGGTTTGAAAAAGAAAATCGCATACCTGCTTCTGCTGCCGTTGGCGCTGGCAATATCGGCCTACCGCCAGCAAGCTGCGCCGGAACTTACCATTTACCTCATCGGCGACTCCACCATGGCCGACAAACCCGGCACGCCGGAGGAAAATCCCGAGCGTGGCTGGGGGCAGCTTTTGCCTCAGTTTTTTAATGAAAAAATAGCGGTGAAAAACCACGCAGTGAATGGCCGCAGCAGCAAGAGTTTTCTGGACGAGGGCCGCTGGGATGCTGTTTTAAAAGAATTAAAATCAGGCGATTACGTCTTCATCCAGTTCGGCCACAACGACCAGAAGGAGGCCGACCCGTCCCGTTACACCAACCCGTGGACGGGCTACCGCCGCAACCTTGAAAAGTATGTGAATGAGACGCTGGCAAAGGGGGCGCACCCGGTGATTTTGTCGTCCATCGTCCGCCGGAACTTCAATGAGGAAGGTACGCTGGTTGACACGCATGGCGCTTACCCCTTCGTTGCGAGGCAGGTGGCGGAGCAAATGGGCGTGCCGTTCATCGACATGCAGTTGCTAACCGAGGATTACGTCGCCGGTCTGGGCCCTGAAAAATCGAAAGAAATTTACCTTTGGGTGGAAGCCGGGAAGTACGAAAAATTCCCCGACGGCAAGGTGGACAATACCCACCTGAACTTGAAAGGCGCCACCGAATATGCCCGGCTCGTGGTGGAGGAAATCAGGAAAATGGGGCTGCCGCTGGCGGGGTATTTAAAATGATGTGAGTTTGTTGCCCCATTGAATTTGGTGATCGAAATTGTGCTTTGACGAAACACACAAATCGAGTATCAGTTCGAGTCCATCGCCATGCGCAAAATCCCCAACTCCAACCCTCTCAATTCCGCTAACCCCCGCAGCCGGCCAATCGCCGAGTAGCCCGGATTCGTTTTTTTACCCAAATCATCCAGCATTTTGTGACCGTGATCGGGGCGCATGGGGATGTGACAATTTTGCTCACCGGCGGCTTTTAGCAGGTTTTTCATCACAGCGTACATGTCCACATCGCCGTCCAGGTGGTCAGCTTCGAAGAAGTTGCCTTCAGCATCCCGCTTAGTTGAACGCAGGTGGATGAAATGAATACGGTGCCCGAATTCGCTCGCCATGGCAGGCAGGTCATTGTCCGGGCGCACCCCGAACGAACCCGTGCAAAAGCACAGGCCATTGGCAGGCGAGTTCACTTTTTCAAAAATAAAACGCACATCCTGCGCCGTGCTGAGGATGCGGGGTAGCCCCAGCAGCGGGAACGGCGGGTCGTCGGGATGGATGGCCAGTTTCACCCCAACTTCTTCGGCCACGGGCGTTATTTGCTCCAAAAAATAAACGAGATTTTGCCGCAAGGCATCCGCATCCACGTTTTGGTAACTGTCCAGAATGGCCTGAAATTTCCGCAAATCTAAAACGCCCTCCGTCGTGCCACCGGGCAGGCCTGCGATGATGTTTCTCGTCAGCTTTTCCTTGTCTGCTGCTGACATGGTGTCGAAGCGTTCCCTGGCTTTTTGTTGTTCTGCTTCGCTGTAGTCCGCAGCGGCGTTTGGCCTTTTCAGGATAAACAACTCGAAGGCGGCAAAGGCGCTTTTTTCAAAAAACAAAGCGGTAGAGCCGTCCGGCATCGGGTAGTCCAATTCCGTCCTCGACCAGTCCAGCACGGGCATGAAATTGTAGGTGACGATGCGCACATCGCAAGCTGCCAGGTTGCGGATGCTTTGCTTATAATTTTCGATGTGCTGCCGGTAGTTTCCCGAAGCCCGTTTGATGTCCTCATGCACGGGGATGCTCTCCACGACTGACCAGGTCAGCCCGGCCGCCTCGATCTGGGATTTTCTTTTCTGAATTTCTTCCACAGGCCACACTTCCCCGTTCGGGATGTGGTGCAATGCCGTGACAACGCCCGTTGCCCCGGCCTGCCGGACATCTGCCAGACTCACGTTGTCATTTGGGCCGTACCAGCGCCAGGTTTGTTCGAGACTTTTCAATGATAGAATGATTTAATGATGGAATGAGAGAATACAATGAGAGAATGAAGGAATGATAGAATGAGTGAATATTTGCACGCCGTCCATTCAATCATTCTCTCATTCAATCATTCTCTCATTGATTATACACCGGCAAAAGCACTGAACCCGCCATCCACCGGTACGACGATGCCATTGACAAAAGACGACCGGTCGTCGCAAAGCCAGAGCAGGGTGCTGACGAGTTCTTCGGGTTCGCCAAATCGCTTTTGGGGCGTCTGGCTGATGATGGTTTCGCCACGGGCGGTCAGCGAGCCGTCCTCATTCAGCAGCAGACGGCGGTTTTGCTCCGCAATGAAAAAGCCCGGAGCGATGGCATTTACCCGGATGCCTTCCCCGTATTTATTGGCCAGTTCCACCATCAGCCAGCGGGTGAAACTATCCACCGCTGCTTTCGCCGCCGAGTAGCCGACGACCCGTGTGAGCGGCAGTTGGGCGGCCATGGAGGAAATGTTGACAATGCAACCCTTACCCTGTTTGACCATTGGCTTCGCAAAGGCAATCGAGGGAATAACCGTGCCCAGCAGGTTCAAATCGAACACCTTCCGGAAGGCATCGACGGACAAATCGAAAACCGTCTGGTCGGGGCCGACGACAGCGCCGGGCATATTTCCTCCGGCGCCGTTTACCAAAATGTCCACTTTTCCTGTCTTTTGTAAAATCTCAATCACCGCCGCCTCCACCGATGCTTCGTTGACTACGTCACAGGTGACGGCATGGATTTCCAAGCCCATTTTTTTAAATTCCTTCACTCGTTCAGCTGCGCTTTCCGGGTTTCTGTTTAAAATAAAAACAGTCGCACCAGCCTCTGCCAGTCCTTTGGCGAAGGCGCTCCCCAACGTACCGTTGCCACCCGTGATGGCTGCTACTTTTCCTTTCATGGTTTATTTTTCGATGATTATTTTTTGATAAAAAACCTGCCCTTCACCAGCTTCGACCGCCAGCAAATACAAGCCCGAAGCTAATGCCCCGATGTCGATGCCTGAACCGTTTGGCTGGTGTTTTTCCAATATCAATTCCCCCATCAGGTTGAGCAAACGAACGGATAACAAACCACCTTCCGGGCTTTCAATGAACAGCCTGTCCCTTACCGGGTTTGGGTAAATTTTGATGGCTGCACCTGCCCGTTCATTTTCGGCAATGGTCGTCCCAAGATACGAATCATCAGCAGGGCACAGGCTCGCTGCTGTTTCCGAAATACAAAAATCCGCAAACCGGAATGCCTCGTCTTCAAGGGTTTCCACTTTTTTGCGATACATCCCCCATTTCGGGCGATTGTAAGAAGCCCCCAAACGCCACAAGTCAATGTCGTCGCTGGAGTAGTTCAAAAGCTCTTCACCTGTAAAGAGGTTTCTGAGACTGGCCTCCAACTGCCCGTTTTCACCGTGAACAATATGGACAAAAGCCTCCACCCATTGGCCCTTGAAAAGACCCAAATCAGCATTGGTCAAAACGCCCAGACTGACGCCCGAATCACCGCCGGCGTGCCTCAATTCCAGGGTGGAAGTGCGCAGCGTGAAAGTCAAAACAGGCAGGCCGTCGTCCCCTTCTTTGGCTTTTAATTGGAAAATATGGTGAAACGAAGAGGAGGAAACATAATCGGGATGTACGTAAAATTTCCAGCGGTAAAACGACTCGCTGCCCAGCGGATGTATCAATTCTTCATCCGTGCCGGGACCGCCTTTCACTTCCATCCGCACCCGGTCGAAGACGATGCAACGGTCGTTGTCGTCGTCGATGTGGCTGTGGAAAAGGAAAACATTTTTTCCCAAATCCTCATCGTAAACCTGCGTGATGTGGGCTCCGAAACTGGTATGCTCGCAGTCCGGATTTTCGATGCCAAAGCCTGCATTCTGAAAAGCCGGATAGCCGCTGCCCGAATCCCCCGTTGCGGAACAGGTGACCTGAGAGCGAAGCCCCCAGCAAGCGAAAAGGCCGATGGCAAGAAGTATTGATTTTTTCATTCTTTAAAAAATTTTGAACGCTTCATCACCGCATCTCCACCGGGGCAAAGCCGTCCATGTCGCCATAGTCCAGATTCTCCCCGCACATGCCCCAGATGAAGGTGTAATTGCTCGTGCCGGCCCCGCAGTGCATGCTCCACGGCGGCGAAATCACGGCCTGCTCGTTGTGCATCCACACGCAGCGGGTCTCGTCTTTTTGTCCCATCAAATGGCAGACAGCCTGCCCTTCCGGCACTTCAAAGTAAAGGTAAATCTCCATCCGGCGGTCGTGCGTGTGAGCGGGCATGGTGTTCCAGACGGAGCCTTCCTTCAGTTCGGTCATACCCATTTGCAGTTGACAGGTTTCCACCACGCTGTTCACGATGAGCTTGCGGATGGTGCGGGCATTGGAGGTTTTCAGCGCCCCCAGTTCCACCACTTCGGCGTCAGACTGACGGATGAGCTTGGTCGGAAAAGCATGGTGCGCCGGTGCGGAGTTGAAGTAAAACCGGGCTTTTTCACCCGAAAAAATAACCTCCCTGCTGCCCTTGCCGACGTAGAGCGCTTCTTTGTGACCAACTTCGTAAACGGTGCCGTCCACCTTCACTTGTCCGGCCTGCCCGATGTTGATGATGCCCAGTTCCCGCCGTTCGAGGAAGAAATCTGCTTTCAGCGGGTCGATGGTTTCAAGCGCCAAAGGTTGGTTTTGCGGTACGGCTCCTCCGGCCATGTAGCGGTCAAAGTGGGTGTAAACCAGGTTGATTTTATTAGCCTCAAACAAATTTGGAATCAAAAAATCCTGCCGGATGCGCTCCGTGCCGTAGGATTTGAAATCGGTGGGGTTGGTGGCGTAGCGTACTTCGTAATTTGTATGGTTCATGTTTATTTTTTTTGTAAAATATTGATTATCAAATTCTTAAATGATGATTCCTGTTATTTCACCCACAAAACCGGCTGCCGCAACGGGAATGTCCGGTCCACCTCCTTCGACTTCCGCTCCGGACTGAGCCCTTGCCAGGTTTCCAGGAATTGCCGGTTCTCCAGCGCCAACCCCGCCAGCAAAAGCCCGCAGGACTGAATCGGGAGTTCATCAAAATGCTCGACATCCGGTGGCAATGGCCAGCCAGACTTGTCAGCGATGAAAGGGTGCATGAAATTCCAGGCTTTTTCCAGACTGCCGTGTTTGCCCTCGTAGGTCCACAGGTTGTCCGTTTCGGTGGAGGCGATATGTGCTAAAATGGAGTAGGCTTCCAGGTTGAACAGGGAATAATCGTAGGGCTTCGTCCGGCTCAATTCTGCGGGGAAACCGCCTGATTCGTCCATCTGCGCATTGAGCAGCTTTTTGAATTGCTGCCGGCACAATTCCATCAGGTCAGGCCGGCCGGCCAGGTCAGCGAATGCTGCAACCTGTGCAGCCCACCAGGTGCTGTGATTGTTGCCGTGGTCCCGCTCGTCGATGCCGTATGGATGGGTAGTCAGCCATTCGACAAACTGACTGAACCAGATTTTCATTTTCAAAAAACCTGCCTCCTCCAAAGCCCCTTTTTCGTGCAAAAGTTGAATGCTCCTCGATACTTCGATGAGGTGAATGGCGTCGATGATGCCGATGCCCCGCCCCGTCACCCGGCCTTTGATGGCTTGGGCATAGAGCAGGTTGGGGTTCATTTTGGTTGTTTCGTCCACCAGCCAGGCATTCAGGTGAGCCTGTGCGTGGCTGGCATATTTTTCCTCGCCGCTCACTAAATATGCCACCGTCAGCGCTGACACCCAACGGCTGAAGTCCCACAAAGCCTCCCGATGGGCAGTAAAATTTTCGGGGTTCGTCTGCCCGTCACGGCGGATGTAGGGGCCGTTCGGGTCGTCAGGGTTGGGCCACCAGTAATCGCCTTCGGAGTAGAAATCGTGGGGGCCACCTGCGCTTCTTTCACAGGTGAAACGGGTGATTGGAACAGGCGGCTGATGCAGGTAAATTTCCGCAGCATCGATAACTGCTTTTTGATTGAAGTTCAAAGAAAAATCACTGGCCATGTTTTTTTGACCCAACAAAAACACCGGGGAGACCAGCACGACCAGCAGAACCAAAACTTGCGTTTTCATAGTCAAATCAATTTATTTTATCCGTCCACACCAGCAGGTGCCAGGATGGAAAATCCTCCGTTTCGGGCAGCGTTTCCCAAAGTTTCAGGAAATCTTCTTCGCCGTAAGCCCAGCCTGCAAACACCAGAAAATCCCGGCGTTTCGGTTGGTTTTCAAATCCGGTGACATCGGGCTCTTTGAACCAGTCCGCCTTATTTTTCATGAAAGGCACCATGAAATCAACGGCTTTTCGCAGCCCGCCTTTTTCACTTTCGAAATACCAGAGATCGCCGTTTTCGTCGGAGGCAATGTGAGCCAGCATGGCCCAGGCGTCGAGGTTGTAAAGTGAGTAACCGTAGGGCCGGGTACGTGCCAGTTCCTCCGGGAAACTACCGTCTGCCGCCATCTGTTCCGGCAGCATGGTTTTGAACTGCTGGCGGGCAATGTCCAGCAGGTCATCACGTCCGGTGAACCGGGCGTAAGCCGCTACCTGCGCCGCCCACCAGGTGCTGTGGTTGTTGCCGTTGTCCCGCTCGGCGATGCCGTAGGGGTGCGTGGTCAGCCAGGTGGCGTATTGGTCGAACCACGATTTGATGCCCGCCAAATCCTCACCCTGCAGCAGCCCCAGCCGCTCCAGTTCCCGGGCTGCCTGTGCCACTTCAATCAACTTGACGGTATCGATGATGCCGATGCCCCGCCCAGTCACGATGCCCTTGATGGCCTGCGCATACAGCAGACTGGGGTTCATTCGTGTTTCGGGATGCACGAACCAGGCGTGGAGGTAAGCCACAGCCTGGCGGGCATATTTTTCATCGCCGGAAACCTTGAAAGCTGCGACGAGCGTACAAACTGCCTTTTGCAGGGTCTTCATGGCCTTGCTGTGTTCCGTGAAATTTTCAGGATTGCGGAAGCCATCCCTGCGGATGTAGGGGCCGTCGGGGTCATCGGGGTCAGGCCACCAGTAGCTACCTTCGGAAAAATAATCGTGCAGCCCACCGGCGCTCCGTTCGGCCGGAAAGGCCGTGATGGTGAGCGGTTGCTGGCGCAAAAATTCATCAGCAGCAGCCAGCAGGGCGGCTTTGTCGATGGGCAAAGACGAAGGCGCCTGCGACACTTTGGCAGCGCAGCCCGACAACAGCGCAATCACAACCAACAGGCTTTTCACGACAAATTTCTGCAACAGCATGGCTGATTTTTTTTTAAAAGCTATCCCTGTTCCGAAAGGTAAAAAGCGTAAGGCGTTGTAAACGAAACGCCCTCCGATTTCAGGAAAAGCACAATTTTTTTGAAAGTTTCAAACCGTTCCGCCTCCTGGACCCAACTTCTCGGATGACCCTGAATGACGAGCACTTTTTCATTTTTAAATTTTTCATACCCCGCCTTAAATTGCTCAAAATCAGGCACATGCACCGGGTATTCGATATTCACTTCCGCAATCCTGTCCAGCAGAAATTTATCGGTCGGCGCATCGGTTTCCTTGTACATCCAGACTTTAATGTCCGGCAATTGGGCCAGCGCCTGCGCCGTGAATTCGTCGGTGGAATTGTAAGGCGCACCGAAAGAGCGCATGGTGATGCCCAGTTTTTCTTTGGCCAGGCTTTGGGCCATGGTCAGATGCTCCAGTTGGTATTCGGCGGAGGTGCCACGGAATTCACGCCGCTCTTCGCCGTCCACTTTTGGTTTGCAGTGGCAGTAGCCGTGGTGCCAGATTTCAAAACCTTCGCTTTCCCGTGCTTTTATCCAATCAAAATAAGCCTCGCTGCCGCCTTCCAGCGACTCGCAGACGAGGCCGATGGTGCCGGTCACGTTTTCTTTTTTCAAAAAATCCACGACCTGCACCCAGCCGGGGTGAACGAGTCCGTTTTCGTTCCAGAGGTCGTCCAGTTTCAGGATAATTTGCGGCCTGGCAGCTTCGATAGCTGTTGCTTTTTGTGAAATGTCGCAGGCACTGCACACCCAGAGGAGGCAGGCAATCAATGTTATTTTTTTCATTTCAAACAGTTGTTGTTAAATAAAAATCATCTCGCCAACCACCCCCCATCCACTGTAAGGATGTGACCGTTCACGTAATCACTGGCCGGCGATGCCAGAAACACTGTCGCACCGGCGAGGTCTTCCGCCTGCCCCCAGCGCCCGGCGGGAATGCGGGAAAGGATGCTCTTCGAACGCTCCGGGTCGTCCTGCAGGGCCTGGGTGTTGTCCGTTTGGATGTAACCGGGAGCAATGGCGTTCACCTGCACGTTGTGGGCTGCCCACTCGTTGGCCAGCGCTTTGGTCAGTTGTCCGATGGCGCCCTTGGACGCAGCGTAGCCCGGCACGGTGATGCCGCCCTGAAAAGTGAGCAATGAGGCGGTGAAAATGATTTTACCCTGCCGGCGCTCCACCATGTCCTTGCCGAACTCCCGGCTGAGGATGAACTGAGCGTTCAGGTTCACTTCGATAACATTATCCCAATAATCGTCCGGGTGTTCGACGGCGGGTTTGCGAAGAATGGTACCGGCGTTGTTCACCAGGATGTCGATTTGCAGATGTGCTTTTTTTACATCCACAATAAAAGCGTAGAGGGAAGCCCGGCTGGAAAAGTCGCAGGTGAAAGCCCAAAACTTACGGCCGGTTGCCAGGACTGCGGTTTCTACTTCACTACCTGTTTTTTCAAGGGTCGCACTCACGCCGATGATATCGGCACCGGCTTCTGCAAGGCCTATAGCCATGGCTTTTCCGATACCCCGTTTGCAGCCAGTGACGAGGGCTGTTTTTCCTTCCAGAGAAAATGATTTGAGCATATTTTTAACGATCGTTTTAGTGCCGGAAAATTAGGTTTCCGACGCTTGCGGCAAGATAAATTTTAGCGCTCTGCCACCGAACCGGTTAGACTATTTTACACCCATTTCTATATTTTTTTAGTGAAATGTACTTTCTTCGTTTTATCCGATGAAAGAGATAACCAAATATCTGATACTGCTGGCCATACTGCTGCTGGCGCCTGAAGTCTCCCGGGGACAGGACGACATTCGCTTCCGGCATTTCGGAAAAAAGGATGGGCTTTCGCAAAATTCAGTGTTTGCCATTGCTCAGGATGGCCGGGGCGTGATGTGGTTCGGCACCCGGGAAGGACTGAACGAATTCGACGGTTACCATTTCAAAGTACACGAGCACGAAGCTGGCAATGAAAACAGCATGCCCTCCAACGATGTGCGGGCGCTGGCCTACGACCCCTTCCGCAACCGCCTCTGGATCGGAACCATGGAAGGCATTGCGTATTTTGACTTTGCCACCGGCCGTTTTCACCGTTGTAAAAACCGGGAGGGGCAATTGCCAGCGAGTATCGTCCGCTCCATTTTGGTGGACAGCCTGCAGCGGGTATGGGCCGGCACCGGAGCCGGACTGAGTGTGCTGGAAGCAGGGTCGGATGCTTTTCGGCAAGTGGATTTGCCTGCGGGTGCAAACCCGGACGTGCAGATCATTTTCGAAGATGCCCATGCAATTTGGATTGGCCTCGAAAAAGGCTTGCTTGTTTTTCCTGAAAAACAAAACCTGGCAAAACGGCTCCGGCCAGCCCAGGCAATTTTCCCGGAATTATCCCCGCTCTCCAATGCCGAGTTGAAGACCATCAACCAACGCCTTCCGGGCGAATACTGGTTTGGCACCCAAACCGGCGGCATCTGGCGCTGGCAAAAACGCAGTGGTAAGCTGGAGCAGTTCCAGTTTCAAAACGACGACCCGGCTTCGCTCAGCCACAACAATATCCGCTCCGTGGCCGTGGAGCCCGATGGCACGCTCTGGGTGGGCACGTTCCTGGGGCTGAACCGTTTTTTACCGAAAAAAAATGGCTTTTTGCGCATCCTCAGCGACGATTTTAACCGGGAAGGCCTCCGCAACAGCTCGGTCCGCTCGGTTTTTGTGGACAACCGGGACAACCTTTGGGTAGGTACTTACTACGGCGGGCTGCATTACCTCAATGAAGAGTTCGGCCGCTTCCAGGTTTTCCGGCACCAGGCCGGGATCAACAGCCTCAGCTTCGACGTTGTCAGCTCGTTTGCGGAAGCACCCAATGGCGACCTCTGGATTGGCACCGAAGGTGGCGGTCTCAATTTTCTGGATAAAAAAACCGGGAAGTTTCGCTTCTACCGGGCGGGTAACGGCTTGCAGGGCGACAACGTCAAATCCCTTCTGCTGGACGGACAAACTCTGTACGTCGGTACATTTCAGCATGGCTTGCATTTTCTGGATACTCAGACCGGAAGTGTCCGCCATTTTGAACACAAACCAGGCAATCCGGCATCCCTTTCCAACGACAACGTGTATGCCCTGCTGAAAACTGCCGACACGCTCTGGGTCGGTACCTACGGAGGCGGACTGAATAAAATGGACCTGAATACAGGAAAATTTACCCACTTCCGGCACGATGCGCAGAATGCCCGGTCGCTGAGCTCCAACAATGTACGCACCCTTGCCAATGGCCTCGGGGACGAGCTTTGGATCGGAACGGACGACGGGCTCGACCGCAGCGTCATGTTGCCCGGCGGGCAACTGGCTTTCGAACATTTTTTACCGGGCAGAAAGGTTTACGCTACTTTTTTTCAGGGTGAAAACCTGTGGGTAGGCACCCTGGGCCAGGGTTTGTTCAGGTTAAATCCGGCGGATGGCAGCACCAAGCAATTCACGACTGCCGACGGGCTGCCGGGCAACTCCGTGCTGGGGATTTTACCGGACGAAACCGGACACCTCTGGCTGAGCACGAACAACGGCATCTCCCGCTTCAACCCGGCCAAAGGAATTTTTATCAATTACTCCCACATCGACGGGCTGGAAAATCTGGAATTTAACTACAACGCATTTTACAGCACCCGTTCGGGTGACTTCCTTTTTGGCGGCACTCATGGTTTCACCCGGTTCCGGCCGGAACAATTGCAGCCAAGTTCAGACCTTCCTCCCGTTATTTTTACCGGGCTGACGGCCTTCAACCGGAACATTGAAGTGGGAGGCAAGGACGGCCTGCTTGAACGGCCGCTCAACGAAACCGAAGAAATTACCTTTCGCTATGGCGACGCTAATTTCACCCTGCACTTTGCTGCGGTGGATTTCACCAACCCGCTGGGCAATCGTTTCGCCTATCGAATGCTCGGACTGAACGACGAATGGACCAATGTCACCGGCAAACCGGAAGCAACCTACACCCTGCAACGGGAGGGCACTTATGTTTTTCAGCTAAAAGCAGCTAACAAGGACGGCGTCTGGAACCCCGAAACAAAAGAACTGAAGGTCACGGTACTGCCGCCGCCTGCCCGAACCTGGTGGGCATACCTTATTTATATGGCACTGCTGACGCTGGTTGTCGTTGCCATCGTGCGGTTTGTACGCCTGCGGCAATCCTACAAACTGGAACACCTGGAGAAAGAACAGCAGGCAGCCATGCACCAGATGAAAATGCGGTTTTTCACCAACGTGGCGCATGAGTTCCGAACACCGCTCACCCTGATCATCGGCCCGCTGGAAGACCTGATGCAAAGCCTGGCAATGAAAAAGGACAGCACAGCCCGCCAGCGCCTCGGCACCATTTACAACAATGCCCAACGAATGCTCGACCTCGTAAACCAGTTGCTGACTTTCCGGAAAATGGAGGAAGGCTACGAGCCGATGCAGGTGCAATTGACGGATCTGCCTGATTTCCTGCGGGCGATTTGCGACGCCTTCACGGACCTTGCGCAGATGCGCAACATTCGCTACCAAGTACCTGAAACCACACAGCCGCTGGAAGCATGGATTGACCGGGAAAAGTTGAGCAAGGTATTTTTCAACCTGCTGTCGAACGCCTTCAAATTCACGCCCGAAGGAGGAGAAATAAGGGTAAGCCTCCGGCAAACAGCGTCGGAAGTGAGCGTAGAAGTGAGGGACAGCGGACCCGGTATCGAACCGGCCTTGCACGGGCAGGTTTTTCAGCGTTTTTATGAAAAAACTCCCGGCCAGACAGCCAGCCAGATCAAAGGCATGGGCATCGGGCTGTCGCTGAGCCGCCAGCTCGTGGAATTGCACCAGGGCCGCCTGACCCTGGAAAGCCAACCGGGCGAGGGGGCTGCCTTCACCGTCCATTTGCCAAAAGGCAGGGCGCATTTCAAGCCGGAAGATTTCCTGGCGGATACGCAACTGGCAATGGATCCGGCACTGCCAATTGTTCCGCAGCTGGCGTCTGATGAACAGGAGGCAGTCGCTTCCAATGGTTCCGGCAAACAGCCCTTGCTGCTCATCGTAGAGGACAATCCCGAAGTACAGGCTTTCATCCGCAGCATTTTCGCCGGACAGTACCGGGTGGCAACAGCCAGCGACGGCCAGGAAGGGTTGGAGAAGGCCAACGAACTGAACCCCGAACTCATCCTCAGCGACGTGATGATGCCCCGGATGGATGGTTTCGAGCTTTGCCAAAAGCTGAAAACCGATTTGGCGACCAGCCACATCCCCGTCGTTCTGCTCACAGCCCGCACCACACTCGGCGACCGGTTGGAGGGGTTGGAAACGGGAGCGGACGACTACATCAGCAAGCCCTTCCACCCGGATGAGTTGCGCCTGAAGGTACGCAACCGGCTGGCCCAGCGGCAACGCATGCGGGCGCTTTTTGGGCAAAACCGCCAGTTTGAACCCAAGGAAATTGCCGTCACTTCCGCCGATGAGGAGTTTTTGGAAAAACTGGTGGAACTGGTGGAGGCCAACATCAGCAACCCGGATTTTAACATCGAACAATTTGCACAGGAACTGGCCGTGAGCCGGGCACTGCTTTTCACCAAAATAAAAGCGCTGACGGACAACACACCAAAAAATTTCCTCAAATCCTTCCGCCTGAAACGGGCCGCCCAACTTCTGCAAACGGGCAAACTCAACGTGTCAGAAGTCGCCTACCAGGTGGGCTTCAACGAGCCGAAGTATTTCAGTAAGGTTTTTCAAAAAGAGTTTGGGTGTAGCCCGTCGCAATACCAGGAGGCATAACCATCCCCTCGCTTTAAAATCACGTTTGCATCGAAAAAAGGAAACAAACCCGGTTTTCACTCGCCTTCCCACCCTTGTTTAGACTTTTTCACCCCCCATTCCAGATTTTTTTTCAAAAATCGCCCGCTAATTTTGCCAAACAATTTAAAGCCAAATACACCCTCGACAGAATTTGATTTGACCACGAGGGTCTTTTAAAGAAGGTAATTACATGAAACAAGCTTACTTAAAATCAGCCGCCATTCTGGCCTTGCTGTTTACGCTTTCAGCATCCTCCCTTTTGGCCCAAACGGGAATCGTGACGGGTACCGTCGTGGATGGCAACGACAAACTGCCTTTGCCGGGGGCCAACGTGTTCCTTAAAGACAATATCTCCATTGGTACGGTGACGGACCTCGATGGTAAGTTCCTCATCTCCGGGGTTCCGGCAGGTGAACAGATACTGGAAGTGTCTTTCGTCAGTTACGAAACCGAGGAAATTCCGGTAACGGTACAGGCAGGCGGCAGTACGAATATCGATGTCAGCATGTCCCTGGCCTCCATCATGGGGCAGGAGGTGATCGTGACAGCGCAGATGCTGGGTCAGGCCAAGGCCATCAACCAGCAGTTGAATTCCGAGACCCTGGTCAACATCGTTTCCGCTGACCGTATCCAGGAACTGCCTGACGTGAATGCCGCCGAAGCCATTTCCCGCCTGCCGGGTATCGCTATCAATCGCAGCGGCGGTGAAGGGCAAAAAGTAGTCATCCGGGGAATGGAGCCAAAGTTTGCCGCCATCACGGTGAACGGCGTGCGTATGCCTTCCAACTCCGGCTCCGACCGCTCTGTGGACTTGTCGCTGATTTCACCGGAGATGCTCGATGGTATCGAAGTTTTCAAGGCACCCCTACCCGACATGGACGCTGATGCGGTGGGTGGCACGGTGAACCTCCGTTTGCGCAAGGCGCCCAAAGAATTGAAGGTGATGGCCAAAGCGCTGGGCGGTTTCAATGCCTTGAATGAGGACTGGCAGGATCACAAGGGAATTTTGCAGGTGAGCAAGCGCATTTTTGACAATAAACTCGGTATGGTGGCGCAGGGCAGCCTCGAACGATTCAACCGGGGCGGCGACTTTTTGACGAACAGCTGGCGCCAGGGCGCTACCGACGATTCGACGGGTGTAACTGAAATTTTGGGCAACTTCCTCCGCCTGGAGGACCAGCGGGAAATCCGCCGCCGCTACAACGGCAGCCTCGCCCTCGACTACGACCTGAACAATCACCGCTTCGCTTTTTTCGGGCTGTACAGCCGCACTACCCGCAATCGTTTCACCATGCAGGAAAACTACGAACCAAACGAACCGGGCATCACTTTTATCGGAAGGGACATCGAAAACAGCATCGAACTCACTTCTTTTTCCCTGCAGGGTGAGCATCCTGTTGGTAAATTCCTGATCGACTGGACGGCTGCTACCAGCCAATCGAAAGGTGAAACGCCTTACGATTTTTCGATGGAGTTCGTCAACAACAGCCAGGTGTTTGATGCTTCGCTGGATGCGAACAGCCATCCCCGCAATTTTTACGGCGCAGCGAATGTGGACCTGAGAAATACTTACCTCTTCGGCGCTGATGTGGACAATTCCTCCGTCAATGAGCAGACGAGAATCGGGGCGCTGAATGTCAAACTTCCGTTCAGCCTTAATTCAAAACTGGGCGGCTATTTTAAAGTGGGCGGCAAATACACCCAAACCACCCGGGACCGGGATGTGAACCGGAAGGCCGAGGAATTCTATTACCTCGGCGGGCAAATTGCACGGAATGCCATCGACGCTTATACCGGTGACCTTACGTTTTTGCCCAATAACCAGGAACTCATCAGCATTCTGAGTTTTACGGAACCCAGCAATAACCTGAATTTCGTCAATGAATCAGACGAAAATATTGGCTTGAAAGCCAGCCTTGACCCGGATCTCATGCGCCAATGGCACGATGATCAACTGGGCTTGTTCAGCAACGACCGGGCCGTCCTCCTCGACCGCTACGAAGTGGAGGAAACTGTCAGCGCCGCTTACGCCATGTTGCGTTTGGATTTGGGGAAACGACTGACAATCATCCCCGGTGTGCGCTACGAATATTCTGACAACGAGTACCGTTCGGGAATTTCTTCCATCAACGGCCGCTATGGTGTGAACGGTTTTTTCATAGATACCACCACCTTCCAGACTTACGGCGAGTTGCTTCCGCACCTGCACATGAAATTTCAGGCGACGGATTGGCTGGATTTCAGGGCATCTTACTCATCGACTTTGTCACGGCCTGATTACACTTACGTGACGCCCCGGGCACAGATTGACAACAACAGAACCATCATCACCGCAGGTAACCCGGAGCTGAGTCATGCCACCTCCAAAAACTATGACCTGTTCGCTTCGGCCTTCAACAGCAAGTTTGGCCTGCTTTCAGTGGGTGTGTTTTACAAAGAGGTGGATAATATTTTCTACCCCTGGCGCACCAATCTTTTCGACCAGGCAACCGCCGACGACTTCGGCTGGCCTAACAACAAAGGCTACGAACTGCGGACTTACGTCAACTCGAATACTTCGACCATCAAAGGATTTGAAGTGGATTTGCAGACCAACCTTCGCTTTTTGCCGGGGCTGCTCAAAGGTTTTGTCTTCAATGTGAATTACGCACGGCTCGACTCGGAAACGGAGGTATTTTTCCTGACCTCCAAGACAAAACTGATCAGGCCCGTACCGCCTGTTTTTGAAACAACCTACACGAATAACGTCCGGAAAGTGGCGATGCCAAGCCAGGCGCCTCATGTGTTCAACATGTCCGTCGGCTACGACCTGGGAGGCTTTTCAGCCAGAATATCCGGCGCTTACCAGGGCACCAAAGTGGACACCTACTCCTCGAACAAGGATTTCGACAGCTTTACCCTCCACTTCTGGCGCTGGGATGCTTCGGTGCGGCAAAAATTCCTCGGCAACTGGAGTGCATTCCTGAACCTCAACAACATCACGAACCAGCAGGATATTTCCTTCATCCGCAATGAAAACTTTGTCAACACCATCGAAACGTATGGATTTACCGCAACGATCGGCGTGCAATACCGCATCAAATAAGCTGCACTAATCTTTTTTAAAACTAAAATACCTGGCCGGATGCCACTTGAAAGCAAGTGACATCCGGGGGCTATGTTCATCATTTTTTTGAAACTTAAATTTTAACAACATGAAAAAGACTTACTTTCTAACCTCCTTTTTAACGGTTCTGCTCATGGCAGGAACGCTGTCCGCTCAGCGAATCGTCAACGTTGCGGCCAGTACTGATCCAACTAACCCAACCGATATTTTTCCGGTGATTATGGGCGACACCACAACTACCGGCGAGCGGATGGACAATAATACCATCTACAAACTGGAAAATGGTGCAGTTTATGTCACCTCAGGCCGCATTGTGAACAAACCGGAGTGGCCGCTGCAAATCGAAGCTGCTGATCTGACTGACACTGACAACAAGCCCATCCTTTCCCGCATTCCCAACACAAGCGGAGCATGGCAGGATCTGATGCGGCCGGAAGGTAATCTTACGCTGCGCAATCTTTGGATTATATCCGGCGAAACAGGGCCACTGGAACAACACGACTGGGGACGGCTCCGCATCATGGGCGCCAATGCACGGGTGATTGTTTCGGATTGTATCATTGAAAAAGACCGGGGTGGCTTTCTCCAGGTTCGGGCCGATGGCGTTAAAATTTATATGGACAACTGCATCCTCCGCAACGGCGGTAACCGCCGCATCCTTCAGGGCAACGGCCGGGGCATCGACTTGCGGAATTTTGCCGCTGATACAGTCATCATGCGCAACACCATCGTCCATAATATACAGGACAGGTTCCTTCGCAGTCTGGGTGCAACGCAGCAGCATAACTACATCGAAATTGATCACTGCACTGCATTCAACGTTGTTGGCCGTCATGGTTTCATCAATTTGAGCAAGGTAAAAACTGCCAAAGTCACGAACAACCTGTTCATCAATCCAATTATGATGGGAACCAGCCCCATCTACACCGATGAGCAGAGCCAGCCTGACAATGATAAGCACAAGGTCATCACCCTCGACACCTTGTACGACGATACAGAATTGACCATTGCCAGCAATAATGTTTTCTGGACGCAGGATGTCCTTGATTACTGGAATTCCAATGACACGGTGTCTATGCCGCCGGTCCTGTCCGACCTCGTAGTGCAAAGACTCGGCGCTGCTGCAGCCGATGCTTACTTTTCTGAGCCATTGGCGCTGAACAGCGTACCCGGAAGCATCCTCCAGTACGTTCAGGATCTTTATGCTAACCCGGCGGCAGAAGACATGTATGATTTCATCGTGGAAGATATCAGCCTGGCGGGCACCTCGTTCGACTCCGGCAACCTCTTTGACTTTTCTACCTGGGATCCCTGCTATGCACCGGGAACAACATCAGCAACGGCCGGTACGGACGGCAAGGCTATCGGAGCAGTAGCGAACTGCGATGCGTTGACCACAGGTTTGTTCGAAGCTCCGGTCAACAAAGCACTCGCTTTGCAGGTGTTCCCGAACCCGGCTTCAGAGGCAGCCTACCTCCGTTTCGAATTGGAAAAACCGGGAGAAACGACCGTCTCTGTGCGCAGTTTGAGCGGCCAATTGATGGCACAGCCTGTAAACGCCAGCCTCGCTGCAGGGCAGCATACTTTCGATTGGAATTTCAATAACGCACTGCCAAAAGGAATGTACCTCGTGACCTTGCAAACAGCGCAAGGCATCATGACACAAAAATTGATGATTAACTAAACAGCATCCAACTTCAGGAAAAGAGGCTGTATCATAAGTCATTCTCCCGCAGATTCCGCAGATTTTCGCAGATAGATTTGAGCGATTTTCAAAAGAAAAATCTGTGTGAATCTGCGGAATCTGCGGGAGACCAAATCATTGTCTGTTTAAATTTCTCTGCGTGATCTTTTGATTCAGCCTCTTTATCCTCAACTCTTTTCTAAAAACGTTCCCACTGCCGTCTGTCAACGACTTCAGCGGGGCCAGTATCCTTTTTATGAAATACGTGATTACTTTGGTGGCAGCCTTTTGTCTGGCGGGTGGAGGATATCTGCTGTCCAGCAAAAAAGCATCGAGTACAGAATCTCAAACTGCTACCATCAGCGCCGCCAGCCTTCAGCAACGCCTCGATCAGCTTAGCGAAAAAGCCATGGCCGACGCAACAGGCCTGCCTTTTGACAGCCTGCAAATTCCCCGCTCGCTGAAGGAAGACGGCAGCCTCGACGCCACACCATCCAAAAGCTGGACGAGCGGATTCTACGCAGGGACGCTGTGGCAACTTTTTGACTACAGTAAAAACACGGTACTGCAAAAAGCTGCCGAGCAATGGCAAGCTCCCATCGAAAAAGAAAAATGGGACGGCGGCACCCACGACCTCGGTTTCAAAGTGTATTGCAGCTTTGGCAATGCCTACCAGATAACCGGCGAAGAGACTTACAAAGAAATTTTCCTGACAGCAGCCCGTACTCTGACAACCCGTTTCAACGAAAAAATCGGCGCTATCCGCTCCTGGGACCATCACGAACACCTCTGGGGCTTTCCCGTCATCATCGACAACATGATGAACCTGGAACTGCTCTTCGAAGCTACCCGCCTGACGGGGGATTCGAGCTTTTACCACGTCGCCGTCAGCCACGCCAATACGACTTTGAAAAATCATTTTCGCCCCGACCACAGCTCTTACCATGTCGTGGATTACGATACCCTGACCGGAGCAGTAAAACAGAAAAACACCCACCAGGGCGCCGGCCATGAGTCGGCCTGGAGCCGGGGGCAGGCATGGGGCTTGTACGCCTATGCTATGACCTATCGCTATACCCGTGATGAGGCTTACCTGGACCAGGCAAAACATATCGCCCAATACATTTTCACCCACCCCAACCTGCCTGAAGACCTCATCCCGTACTGGGATTACAACGCCCCCAACATCCCCGATGAGCCGAGAGACGTATCTGCCGCAACCGTGGCAGCTTCCGGATTGATAGAGCTGAGCCGGCATGACACTGCCAATGCTAAAAAATACCTCATCTGGGCCGACGGTATCCTTACCAGCCTGGAATCGACGGAATATCAAACCGATGCTGCACCTTTTTTCCTGCAACACAGCGTAGGCAGCGTCCCTGGCAAATTCGAAATCGACGTACCGATTATTTACGCTGATTACTACTACGTGGAGGCACTGCGGCGGCGGTTGGCAACTTTTAAAAATCAATAATTCCATGCGATTTCAGTTGGTCATTTTCATTTTTTTAATTCTGCGAATCACTGCATTTGCCCAGGAAAGGACGGTGCAGAACCTCAACGCAGGCTGGCTGTATTTTGAAAACAACACGGCCAGCGTGCAGGCGGTAAGCCTCGCCAGTCCGGGCACGGCCATTGACCTGCCTCACACCTGGAACCAATGGGACGCCACCGACCTCGCACCCGGCTACCGGCGGGACGCCAGTTGGTATGTGAAAAAACTGGACTTGAAAATCGACCCGGCAAAACGGTACGTGCTGTATTTCGAAGGGGCAAACATCACAACCGAAGTGTACGTCAACCGGCAACTGGCCGGGCGGCACGTAGGCGGGTATGTTGGCTTTGAAATGGAGTTGACGGATTTTTTGAAAACCGGTGGCGAAAATGAAATCGCCGTGCGGGTGGACAATGGCTACAACCCCGACGTCATCCCTTCCCAGAAAGCGGATTTTTTCATTTACGGCGGCATCACGAGGGATGTCTGGTTGAAAATTTTGCCGAAAGAATTTATTCAAAACGTCCACGTCAAAACAAAAAACGTCAGCCGTGAGCAGGCTGACACCGAACTTGAAGTCGAACTTAACAGCATAACATTCAGTGAGTTACAAGTGGAGGCCGAGGTTTACAGCCCAGCCGGTGAGCGGGTTTTGCGGAGCAAAACGGTCGACTGCAACAGCGGAAAAGTGGCAGTGCAACTGCCCGCACTTTCTGGCCCGATGCTTTGGTCAACCCGCTCGCCCCACCTTTACGAAGTGAAAGTTTTTTTGAAAAAAAATGGAAAAACTGTGGACGTGCTGAGTGAAAAATTCGGTTACCGCTGGTTCGATTTCGAGCCGCATGGCGCTTTTTTTCTCAATGGTGAAAAACTGAAACTCCGGGGTACGCACCGCCACGAAGAACACGCCGGCTACGGCGCCGCCATGCCCAACGAACTGCACCGCCAAGACCTTGAAATGATCAAAGAAATGGGCGCCAACTTCATCCGCCTGGCGCACTACCCGCAGGATCCGGAAGTTTACCGGGCTTGCGACGAACTCGGCCTCATCGTTTGGGACGAACTTCCCTGGTGCCGGGGCGGCATGGGCGGCGATGTCTGGCAGGCCAACACCGAACGGCTCCTCGAAGAGCAAATCCGGCAAAATTTTAACCATCCGTCCATCTGTTTTTGGTCGCTGGGCAATGAAATTTACTGGCTGCCCGACTTCCCCGGCGGCGACGACCGGGAACAGATGAACACCTTTTTGCGAAAGCTCAATAAAAAAGCCCACGAACTCGACCCCGGCCGTATGACCGCCATCCGGAAATACTACGACGGATCGGATTTGGTGGACGTTTTTTCCCCTTCCATTTGGTCGGGCTGGTACGCCGGGGTTTACAAAAACTACGGCCCCACGCTGGAGGAAAACCGCAAAAAATATCCCCGTTTCCTGCACATGGAATACGGCGGCAGCAGCCACGCCGGGCGGCACACCGAGCAGCCCATCGACGACCTGAACGGTCTGGACGACTCCAACTGGGCCGAGGTGGCTAATCAGTCGCAAATCGAAAGCATCGCCAACAGCGGCGACTGGAGCGAAAACTATGTCGTGGACCTGTTCGACTGGTACCTGCACGTGACCGAAAACACGGACTGGTTCGCCGGTAATGCCCAGTGGGCTTTCAAGGATTTCGGTACGCCGCTGCGGCCCGAGAATGCCCTTCCCTACATGAACCAAAAAGGCCTGACTGACCGCAACGGAAAGCCGAAAGACGCTTACTACGTTTTCAAAAGTTACTGGTCGGAAGAGCCGGTGGTGTATATCGAATCGCACTCCTGGACGGAACGCTCAGGCGCTCCCGGCGAGGTGAAAATGGTGGACGTTTACAGCAATTGCGAGACAGTGGAGTTGTTTCAAAACGGCCGTTCGCTGGGCGAAAAAAAGCGGAACCCACAGGAATTTCCCGCATGTGGCCTGCGCTGGCAGGTGCCGTTTGCCGAAGGCGAAAACCAACTCCGGGCAGTGGGCAAACCCGCCGCCGGCAAAGTGGTCAGCGACAGCCTGACCATCACCTACCACACCGAACCATTCGGCAAACCCAGCGAAATTACCCTGCATACCGAACCGCTCCCCAACGGCCACCTGCTTGTCGTTGCCACGATGAGGGACTCCAACGGCCGCCGGGTTTTGGATTATGAAAAACGGGTGTACTTCGACCACAACGGCGCCGGGAAATTGATGGAAAATTACGGCACTCCGACTGGCAGCAGCGTCGTCGAATTTGCGAACGGCCGGGCAGCCATCGAGTTCGTGCCGGGTGAAGGCGGGGCGGTCATCGAGGCGAGGAACCAGGATTTTAAGGGGACGTATTTGAGAATTGAAAATTGAAAATGAAAAATTGAGAATGCTTGCAAACTGGCAGGTTAGAATCAAAATTTTGGAAAATGAAAATTGAAAAAACAACGGGCGTTACATTTACTAAACTTCAAAAGTTTAGTGAACGTGTGGCAACAATCATGCTTTTGGCCTCGCTGCTGGTAAGTTGCAGTCAATCGCAAACAGCGGAAAACACGCCACCGGAAGCGCCACCGGCCTCCGCCCAGGTCGTTCTCAAAACCCAGACCGGCCACTTCGTTTTGGCAGAAAAAGCCGAAGTAAAAAGCGAATATATCGCCCAAACCAACATGACCGTGCCGCCGGATTTGGCGCCTCAAAACAAGTGGGTCATGTTCGAAGGGCCGACGCTGGAAAATGAGCTGATTGCCTACCGCTTCTACCTCGACAGCCGCCATCGCTCCGATATTTTTGGTAAAAAAACCAATACACTGGTCATGGATACAGTCGGCTGGGTGTACCACGAAATCATGGACTGGGGTTCCGACATCCTGAAAGTCGGCGAGTCGCTCGGCATCGGCAGCCCGGCCATCTGGTACCGGGATTCGCTGTATACGCTGAGTGATTGTGCGGAAAAAACCGTGGAGGTCGTGCAGGGCGCAGGCCAGACCGTCAGCGTCCGCTTCACCTTCAAAGACCTGAAACTGGGCGATGAAACACGCACCATTATCCAGCTTTGGAGCCTCTCGACCGGACGGCCGCATTCAAAAGTGGAACTCAGCGTTGCCGAAGGCCAACTGCCCGCAGGCGCTGCGTTTGCCACGGGCATCGTCAAACATTTACCGGAGGCAGAAAGTGGCACGGAGGGTGGAAAATTTTACCTGTTCAGTTGGGGCGAGCAGTCGTTTCACCACCAAAATCTGGGCATGGGCATCGTGGCGGACACGAAGTATCAGCCGGTTGTCCGGGAAAATCCGCTGAGTCATCTGGTGGTGTTTGAAAATAGTTTGGCGGGAGTGGCGTACGAGTTTGCTGCCGCCTGGGAGCAGGATGTGATGGGGGTGAAATCGCCGGAGGCATTCAAGGAAATTTTACTAAAATAAAATGAGTGCGCTGGATGTCAAGGCGGTGTAAGGTTCTGATTTTTTAAATTAGCCATCAACACATTTTTTCCTGAAGGAATACAAAAATGTTAAAACAGACAGGGTAAATGTTGATTTTTGAATACTCCAATCCGCTAACTTACAAGACCTTGCGCCCCGATAACAGGTAATACATTATGAATATCAAACCCTTTCTCGACGATAATTTTCTTTTGGAAAACCGCACGGCGGAAATCCTCTACCATGAGTATGCCGCCAGGCAGCCCATCATTGATTACCACAACCACCTGCCGCCTGACGAGATTGCATCCAATAAAAAATTCGCCAACCTGACCGCCGTTTGGCTCAACGGCGACCACTACAAGTGGCGGGCTATGCGCACGATGGGCGTGCCGGAGCGCTACATCACCGGCGATGCTACCGATTTTGAAAAATTCCAAAAATGGGCGGAGACGGTGCCTTTCACCATCCGCAACCCGCTGTTCCACTGGACGCATCTGGAGCTGAAGCGCTACTTCGGCATCACGGATTTGCTCACCCCAAAAACGGCTGAAAAAATTTATAACCAGTGCAGCGAACTGCTGAACACGGACGCTTACAGCACCCGCAACCTGCTCCGTAAAATGAACGTGGAAGTCGTCTGCTCGACGGACGACCCGGTGGATGATTTGCGCTTTCACCAGCAGGTGAAACAGGAGGGAATGGACATTAAGATGCTACCGGCTTTCCGTCCCGACAAGGCTATTTTAATCGAAAAAGAAAGCTTCCCGGCCTACATCCAAAAGCTCGGCGAGGTAGCCGACATCGACATCCAATCGTTCGATGATTTGCTGGAAGCCTTGCAAAACCGGGCGGATTATTTTGATAAAAACGGCTGCAAGCTCTCAGACCACGGGCTGGAACAGGTTTACGCAGAAGAGTTTACCGGACACGAGGCCAACGCCATTTTCAAAAAGCGGATGGCAGGTCTGCCCGTCACGCCGGAAGAGGCCAGGAAGTTCATGTCCGCCATGCTCTACCACCTCGGCTGTATGTATGCCGAGAAGGGTTGGGTGCAGCAATTTCACCTTGGCGCCCTTCGCAACAACAGCTCCCGCATGATGCGACAGCTCGGCCCCGACACGGGCTTCGACAGCATCGGCGATTGGGAACAGGCGGCGGCGCTTTCGAAATTCTTAAACCGCCTCGACACGGAAGACAAACTGGCAAAGACGATTTTATACAACCTCAACCCCCGTGACAATGAGGTCATGGCCACGATGATAGGCAATTTCAACGACGGCTCGACCCGTGGCAAGATGCAGTTCGGCTCCGCCTGGTGGTTCCTCGACCAGAAGGACGGCATGGAAAAGCAATTGAACGCCCTGTCGAACATGGGCCTGCTGAGTTGCTTCATCGGTATGCTGACGGACAGCCGGAGTTTCCTGTCGTTCCCACGGCATGAGTATTTCCGGCGGTTACTGTGCAATTTGATTGGAAGGGATGTGCATAACGGCGAGTTGCCGGATGATACGAAGTGGCTGGGGGGGATAGTGGAGGATATTTGCTACCGGAATGCGAAAGGGTATTTCGGGTTTTGAAATAAATGTATTCAGATTTTTGAAAGGATGAATGTCCGGAATCTTTCTGCTATTTGAATGGCTTCGGCTGCTTCGGTATCGCTGGGTTCATAAGGAAAACCGGGATACCGTACCTGAACGCTGTAATCATTGATAGCCAATGCATTTTGGATAAAATCAGGAGGCAACGATTCTTTTTGAGCTATCAGGTTGAGCAGTAATTCAAGGTCGTGTGTGCGGGGAAAAACGATTTGATGATGAATGAGATAGGCTTTGAAAAACTTCTCGGTCGCCTGCTGACAATGATAGCAGATTAAATCCCAATAATCCTTGTTCAATTGGAATGCGTCACGGGCAAGCTCAAGGTCCCGCTCGGCTTTAGTTACCCAGTCCTGCGGATTTTGAGCGGTCATACAAAGTTTTGCCTGTGGTTAAAATTTCATGGATAATGGAATAGCGGTCGTCCTTTTGATTGGCCATTTCATCTGGGGTAAAGACCAGGATGTCTTTTGAAAAAAAATGGATTTGACCGGCTTTGCGAATAGCCATGCGGACTTCGCCGCCACGCTTGAAGTAAGGCTTGGAAGTTTTCTTGATAACTGCCAAATCCAAATCGCTGTCCTCACGGGCGGTACCGGAGGCATACGAACCGAAAAGAATAACTTTCTCCGGTTGGTAGTTCTCGACAATCGCCTGAACGACTTCGTCAATTTGAGATTTGGTAATCATGGTTTAAATTTTTACAAAAATACGCATTAATGAAGAAAATAGTCACCTTCGGTGAAATCATGCTCCGCCTCACACCGCCCGGTTTCCAACGGTTTTCACAGGCGGGCCAGTTCGATGTAGTTTATGGCGGCGGCGAAAGCAACGTCGCCGTTTCCCTCGCCAACTACGGCCTGCCCGTTGAGTTCGTCACCCGCCTGCCGGACAACGACATCGGCGAGTGCGCCCTCATGGAGATGCGAAAGCGCAACGTCGGCACCAGCTTCGTGGCACGGGGCGGCGAGCGGCTCGGGATTTATTTCCTCGAGATGGGCGCCGTGAGCCGGGGCAGCAAGGTCGTGTACGACCGGGCACACTCTGGCATGGCCAGCATTCAGGCCGGGATGATTGACTGGGACGAGGTGTTCAAAGACGCCCAGTGGTTTCACTGGACAGGCATTACGCCCGCCATCTCGCAGGGCGCTGCTGATGCCTGCCTCGAAGCCGTGAAGGCCGCCAACCGCCTCGGCGTCACAGTTTCCACCGACCTGAACTACCGCAAAAACCTCTGGAAATACGGCAAGAAACCCGGCGACATCATGCCCGCCCTCGTGGAGGGTTGCGATGTAATCCTTGGTAACGAGGAAGACGCTGAAAAGCACTTCGGCCTCCACCCGGAAGGCGTGGATGTGACACAGGGCCACTCCGTGGATGCGCAGTCGTACCGCTCCGTTTTGCAGCAGTTGATGAAAATGTTCCCCCGTGCGAAGAAGGTTATCACCACCCTGCGGGGCAGCATCAGCGCCAGCCACAACACATGGTCGGGCGTGCTCTGGGATGGCAAAACGTTATACGAAGCGCCCACCTACGACATCACCCACATCGTGGACCGGGTCGGCGGCGGCGACAGCTTCATGGGCGGCCTGATTTACGGTCTGGTGAAATGGCCGGACGATAACCAGAAGGCGCTGAATTTCGCCGTGGCAGCATCCTGCCTGAAGCATACGATTTACGGCGATGCGAATCTGGTGACCGTGAAGGAAGTGGAGACGCTGATGGGTGGGGATGCGAGCGGGAGGGTAAGCAGATAATTTTAGTAAACTGGTAAATTAGTGAATTGGTAAATTGGGCTGGATGTCCTGACTAATTTACCAATTCACCAATTTACTAATTCACCAACAATGGCAAGATTTACAAGAATACAAGTCGCCCAAAAAATGGCCGAGCAAGGCATGGTCCCGCTCTTTTACCACGCCGATGTGGAGTTGGGCAAAAAAGTGCTGACTGCCTGCTACCGGGGCGGCGCACGCCTGCTTGAGTTCACCAACCGTGGCGATTTTGCCCACGAGGTATTCGGCGAGCTGAACAAGTTTTGCGCAAAAGAACTCCCGGAAATGATGATGGGCGTTGGCTCCGTCACCGATGCCGGCACGGCGGGGCTGTACATGCAACTCGGCGCCGCTTTCGTAGTGACGCCTGTATTGCGGGAGGACATCGCAGTCGTCTGCAACCGCCGTAAGGTGTTGTGGTCACCGGGCTGCGGCTCGCTCACAGAAATCTGCCGGGCGGAGGAACTGGGCTGCGAAATCGTCAAGCTATTCCCCGGCGGCACCTACGGGCCAGATTTTGTGAAAAACATCAAAGGCCCACAGCCGTGGACGAGCATCATGCCGACGGGCGGCGTTTCACCCGATGAAAAAAACCTGAAGGGCTGGTTCGATGCGGGCGTGACCTGCGTGGGCATGGGGTCGCAGATGATTTCTTCGGATATTTTGAAAAACGGGACTTTTGATGTGTTGGAGAACCGGATTCATGATACATTGGCACTCATCAAGTCTTTGCGGAAATAAACAAAATGCTGCCTTGTCATTGCCGCAGGCAACCTGCTGAGCCACTAGGGCAGCCAAGAGGGCACTTTTAGCAGCCTTCATGACGTTGCAGGTTGCCTGCGGCAATGACAAGGCAGGGGCATTTGAAGGAATAATATTTTATCATGAAATATGGACAAGCCTTATTATTTACCTTACTGATTTTTTGGTCAGGCTGCACCGAAATTTCAGATACCACCTACCTGAAACTCGCCCACGGGCTGGACACCCAGCACCCCGTCCACAAGGGCATGGAGTTCATGGCAAAAAGCGTGGCAGAGAAATCCAATGGTAAATTTCAAATTGAAATCTACCCCAGCCAGCAACTCGGTACCGAGCGCCAATGCCTCGAACTACTGCAAATCGGCAGCCTCGGCATGACCAAGGTCTCGGCGGCGGTGATGGAGAATTTTGCGCCGAATATTCAGGTGCTCAGCCTGCCTTACATCTTCCGGGACCGGGAGCATTCCTACCGGGTACTCGACGGCGAAGTGGGCAAAAAAATGCTGCTGCAAAGCGAAAAATACTGGCTCCGTGGCCTGACTTACTTCGATGCGGGTTATCGCTCTTTTTATAGCAAAACCCCCGTTCGAACGCCGGAAGATTTGAACGGTAAAAAAATCAGGGTGCAGGAAAGTGTCACGGCGATGAACCTCGTGCGTGCCTTGGGTGGTGCGCCAACGCCCATTTCATGGGGTGAATTGTACACTGCCCTTCAGCAGGGCGTCGTGGATGGGGCGGAAAACAACCCGCCAAGTTTTTACACTTCCCGGCATTACGAAGTTTGCAAATACTACACGCTCAACGAGCACACGGCTGTGCCCGACATCCTCGTCATCGGCACCGTCGCCTGGAACCGGCTGACCGAACAGGAGCAGCAGTGGCTGCAGGAAGCCGCCGATGAAGCGAAAGTTTACGAACGGAAACTCTGGCAGGAAGCCGAACAGGCCGCTCTCGATTCGGTGAAAGCCGCCGGGGTGGAAATCATCATCCCCGATAAATCGCTCTTCGCCGAAAAAACAAAATCCCTTTTTGAAGACTATAAAAATCAGCCTGAAAAGTACCAGTTGATTCAGGAAATACAGGCGGTACAATGAGAGAATGAAGGAATGAGAGAATGAGTGAATTCAGTCCCACCATTCTCTCATTCTCTCATTCTCTCATTCACTCATTGAATTATGAAATCAACAATCGACAAATACCTCAGCTACATCCTCATTTTCCTCATGGCCGCCATGACGCTCGACGTGTTGTGGGGCGTGCTCACCCGCTATGCCCTCGGCAGTCAGGCGGACTGGTCGGAGGAACTTGCCCGGTTCCTGCTGATTTGGATTGGCATCCTCGGCGCAGCATATGCCTCCGGCCAGCGGATGCACCTGTCCATTGACCTGCTGATGCCGAAACTGGGTGAAACAGGCCAGCGGCGGCTTTTCATTTTCATCAACATCGTTATCATCCTTTTTGCGCTGACGGTGATGGTGATTGGCGGCTTCCGGCTGATGTATATCACACAGGTGCTGGGGCAGCTATCGGCGGCGCTGCGGATACCGATGTATCTGGTGTATGCTGTGGTGCCGCTGAGTGGGTTGCTGGTGGTGTATTATAAGGTATATGAGTTGAGGAGGATGGAGTTGAAGGCTTAGTTCAAAGCGTAAAGGGGTTGATAATGTTCAGCCCCGGTAATCCTTTGAAATCTTTTTCATTTCGAGAAATCAAAGTCAATCCATGAATGATAGATGTAGCAGAAATAATAGCATCTGCAACTTTGATTTTCCGGAGTTTTCTGATTTCAATGGTCTTGTTGACAACATCATCAGTAAGTTGAAAAATGGGTAGGCTCAAGACAAATTTCTCAGCCTTTTGCTCTGCGGAAACGGTAGGGAATTGAAAGCCCAAAGTTTCAATCTTGGAGATAACTGACAATGCACATTCTCTGTTTTGAAGGGCATTCAACACGAATGAGAAACCATTTTGGGGAAGCGTACCATCGAGGTAATAAATCACAGTGTTGGTATCGAGGATGTATTGCATGGTTAGTCTTCTCGCATTTCTGCTATCAAACGGTCAACGGTTTCAATGCCCATTTGAGGTTGGATGCAGGCCCAGAATTCACGGTAGTCAACCGGGGTTTCAGATGGAGGGGTTGTTGAAACAGGGAGCGAGTCAAATACAAGTTCTTTTTTGGATTGCTCGTTCTCTTTCTTCCAGATGCGGATGCCTCCGAGCCAATCGGTCACTTTCAGCAACTCGAGCAGGCGCTTGAAAACATTATGGTTTTTGACTTCGATGATGATTTGCATGGTTTGAAATTTTGACAAAAATACTCGTTGAGCCTCACAAATTTACCATAAAAAACACTGTAATGAAAAGACGGCCTTTACTGGCCTTTTGATAAAATCATAAACGTAATACATGGAAGTCCTCATCCTCGTCCTCACATTCCTCATCCTCATCGCCATCGGCGTACCGATAGCGTGGAGCATTGGCATCAGCAGCATTTGCACGATGCTGGTGAGCATCCCGACCATCCCGGCGTTCACCACCGTGGCGCAGCGCATGGCGACGGGGCTCGACAGCTTCTCGCTGCTGGCCATTCCGTTTTTCGTGCTGGCGGGGCAAATCATGAACCAGGGTGGCATCGCCAAACGGCTCATTGCCTTTGCCAAATCGCTCGTCGGGGCGCTGCCGGGCGGACTGGCGCACGTCAATATCATCGCCGCCATGCTGTTCGGGGCTATTTCGGGTTCGGCGGTGGCAGCAGCTTCTGCGCTGGGCAGTATGCTGGGCAAAACGATGGTGAAAGAGGGCTATTCCCCGCAATTCGCAGCCGCCGTCAACGTCACGGCCTCCACGACCGGGCTGGTGATTCCGCCGAGCAACATCCTCATCGTGTACTCGCTGGCGAGCGGCGGGGTGTCCATTGCGGCGCTGTTCGTGGCTGGCTACATTCCGGGAATCCTGACCGGGCTGCTGCTGATGACCACCGCTGCGATTTGGTCGAAGTACCGGAAATTTCCCGCCGGGGAACGCAGTAATTTGAAAACCATCGTCAAAACTTTCATCGACGCACTGCCGAGCCTGTTCCTGCTCATCGTCGTTATCGGTGGCATCGTGGCAGGCATTTTCACGGCGACGGAAGCGGCGGCGGTAGCAGTGTTGTACTGCCTCGTTTTGACCTTCATTTACAAAGAAGTAAAACTGAAAGACCTGCCTGCGATTTTCCTGAGTTCAACTTCTACTACCGCCATTGTTATGCTGCTCATCGGCACGTCCATGAGCATGTCATGGATAATGGCGTATGAAAATATCCCGCAGAACATCACCGACCTGATGCTGTCCATCAGCGACAATAAATTCGTGGTGTTTTTCATCATCAATCTGCTGCTGCTGTTTGTGGGCATCTTCATGGACATGACGCCGGCAGTGCTGATTTTCACGCCTATCTTCCTGCCGGTGGTCACCAATCTCGGAATGGATCCCACACATTTCGGTATCATGATGGTGCTGAACCTGTGCATCGGGCTGTGTACGCCGCCGGTTGGCTCCGTGCTGTTCGTCGGTGTCGGGGTGGCGGGCACGTCGATTCAGAAGGTTATCCGGCCGCTGCTACCGCTGTTCATTTCCATGCTGGTGGCGCTGATGCTGGTGACGTATATTCCGGAGTTGAGTTTGTGGCTGCCGAGGTTGTTTGGGTTTTAAGCCGCTAATTGCACGAATTTTCACTAATCCTGACTCTATTTCAATTCGTTCAAATTCGTGAAATTCGTGGCAAAAGAAATTCAATGAAAAACATAGTCTTAAAAGTCCACCCCTCCGACAACGTCATCGTCGCCTTGCAGGATTTCGCTGCGGGCGATGAGGTCGCTTACAACGGACACAGCTACCGCCTGCCCGAGAACATCCCCACCAAGCACAAATTCGCCGAACGGGATTTTGCCGAAGGCGAAACCATCGTGATGTACGGCGTGACCATCGGGAAGGCACTGCGACCCATTCCGGCGGGCACCCGCATCAGCACGGACAATGTCGTGCATGCCTCCGGCGAGTACTCGGTGGGCAAGCGGCAGTCGGACTGGCAAGCGCCCGATGTTTCCCGTTTTAAAAATGCCACTTTCAACGGCTACCACCGGGCGGACGGCAAGGTAGGTACCCGCAACTACTGGCTCGTCGTGCCGCTGGTTTTTTGTGAAAACAGGAACATCAAAGTGATGCAGGAAGCCATGCTGGAAAAGTTGGGGTATGTCAGGGAGCGGGATTTTTCGGTGAACGTGGAAGAGTTGGTTTTAAAATATAAAAACGGTGCAACATCGGACGAACTGCTGAATGCCAGCATCCTCAAAACCGGCGCCGACATACAGCGGAACCGCCTGTTTCCCAATGTGGACGGCATCAAATTCCTCACCCATCAAGGCGGCTGCGGCGGCACCCGGCAGGATTCCGAGACGCTTTGCCGCCTGCTGGCGGGCTACATCACCCATCCCAACGTGGCGGGTGCAACGGTGCTAAGCCTGGGCTGCCAAAATGCGCAGTTTCAGATTTTAGAAAAAGCCATCGGCGAGTTTGACCCAAATTTCAAAAAGCCGCTCCACATTTTGGAACAACAAAAAAGCAAGTCCGAACGGGAGTTCATCGCCGAAGCGGTAAAGAAAACCTTTGTGGGATTGATGGAGACCAATAAAATCGAACGGAAACCAGCCCCGCTCAGCCACCTCACGCTGGGACTGGAATGCGGCGGCTCCGACGGCTTTTCCGGCATCTCCGCCAACCCGGCGCTGGGCTACGCCTCCGACCTGCTCGTGGCGCTCGGCGGCAAGACCATCCTCTCCGAATTCCCCGAACTCAACGGCGTGGAGCAGGAACTCATCAACCGCTGCACGACCGACGCCAGTGCCGAAAAATTTGCCACCATCATGCGCACCTACTCGCAGCGGGCCGAAGAGGTTGGCTCCGGGTTTTACAGCAACCCCTCGCCCGGCAACATCAAGGACGGCCTCATCACCGACGCCATGAAGTCCGCCGGGGCTGCCAAAAAAGGCGGCACTTCCCCCGTGACGGACGTGCTCGACTACACCGAGCAGGCGACCCGCCCCGGCCTGAACCTGCTCTGTACCCCCGGCAACGACGTGGAAAGCACCACCGGCCTCGCCGGTTCCGGCGCCAACCTCATCGTTTTCACCACCGGACTGGGCACGCCAACCGGCAATCCCATCTCTCCAACCGTAAAAATGTCGAGCAACACCGCCCTCGCCCGCCGCATGCCCGACCTGATTGACATCGACGCCGGGACGGTGATTTCCGGCGAGGATACCATCGAGACGAAAGGCGAAGAACTGCTGAAATTGCTGATAAAAGTGGCCAGCGGCGAGCAGCTGACGCATGCTGAGCGGTTGGGGCAGGATGATTTTATTCCGTGGAAGCGGGGGGTGTCGTTGTGAAACAATGAAATGGGTTATAAAAAATACTTTTACCGAAACATCAAAAAGCACTACCCCGGCAAGGCAGTGTTGGTTATTGCCGGCACAGAAAGTTGGTATAAAACCATCTTGGAGGACACTCGTTTTGCCTCGACATCGAGCAATCCGGTGGACAAAAGGTTGGATTTCACAGCTTACTTTTTGGCTTTAATCAAGGTATTGGAAAGTGAGGGTGAGCCATTTGACCAAATAAAAAAAGTATGCCTTGAAATAACTTACGAGTATGTGCGACCCAAAAACAAGTTCCAAAGCTGGCTGAAACGATTGCCTGCAAAATTAATTGGCCTGAAATGGACCGGTCTTTTTTTAAAAAAACTGGACAAAAAAGTCAGTAAAAAGGGGCATCCCGATGGTTTTCAGGCCAGAATAATTACCGATAAAAACGAAACCTACGGCTTCGGCTATGGCATAGATATTCTCGAATGTGGCATCTGCAAATTATTTCAAAAACACGATGCCTCGAAATACGCTTCGATACTTTGCGAGGTGGATAAGGTAACCTCAAGTTTGGCCGGATTGGAATTAATCAGAACCGGCACCATCGCCAACGGTGCTGAAAAATGTGATTTCAGGTTTAAAAAAGCATGATAAAACTGGACATGGTCCCGATTATTTTCTCAGAATCAATTCAAATGAAATTTCCATTTATCTACATATCTGCCTTTCTACTTTTCTGCTGTTTGTTAAATCCAAACGAAACCTTCGGGCAAACTGATAATCCCCTAAAACTCTGGTACCCATCCCCTGCCCAAGCCTGGGAAGAAGCCCTGCCCATCGGCAACGGCAGGCTGGGCGCTATGGTGTACGGTGGGCCGGAAACGGAAGTGCTACAGTTGAACGAAGAAACCGTCTGGTCGGGTGAGCCGGGGAATAATATCCAGCCCGGTTTTAAGCAGCACTTGCCGGCAATACGGCGGCTGATTTTTGAAGGAAAAAATAAAGAAGCACAGGAATTGGCGCTTCAGTACCTTCCCCGAAGCGCCGGTGAGAATAATAATTATGGCATGAGGTATCAGCCCGCCGGTAACCTGAACATCACTTTCCCCGGGCATTCCAAAGTCGAAAATTATTACCGGGAACTGGACATTGCCAACGCCGTTTCGACCGTCCGCTACCGGAAAAATGGCGTCAATTTCAAGCGTGAAACCATTGCGTCTCTGACTGACAATGTTATCATTGTGGAAATCACGGCGGACAAGCTCGGTAGTATTTCCTGCACGCTGGGTATGAGCAGCCCGCATGTTAAACAAAAAATAACCACCCGTCCCGGTGAATTGTGGCTCCGGGGAACATCGGGCGATTTTGAAAATAAAACCGGGAAAATCAACTTCTCAGCGGTTGTAAAACCGCAAATATCGGGCGGCAAATTGACGCAAACAGACAGCTCGCTCATCATCACAAAGGCAGACAAACTGGTCGTTTATGTTTCCATTGGCACCAATTTCAAATCCTATGACGATATTTCGGGAAATGCCGATGAAAAGGCTGCCGATATTTTACAGAAAGCATTTCAAAAAGATTTTGAAACGCTCAAAACGGCGCACATCGAACGCTACAAAAGCTATTTCGACCGGGTGAAATTGGATTTGGGCAGTACGGAAGCGGTCGAAAAACCCACTAACGTCCGGCTGGCGGAATTCAGCGGGGGGAACGACCCGCAACTGGTTGCGCTCTATTTTCAATTTGGCCGCTACCTGCTGATTTCGAGTTCACAACCCGGTACGCAGGCAGCCAACTTGCAAGGGATTTGGAACGATAAAATAGCCCCGCCCTGGGACAGCAAATACACCGTAAACATCAACACCGAAATGAATTACTGGCCCGCCGAAGTGACCAACCTCTCGGCCCTGCACGAGCCACTGTTCGATTTAATCGGGGATATTTCAGAAACGGGGCAGCAGAGCGCATCCGAAATGTACGGCGCACGGGGCTGGAACATCCACCACAATACCGACATCTGGCGCATTTCGGGCGTGGTGGACGGCGCATTTTATGGCCTTTGGCCCAGTGGCGGGGCCTGGTTGAGTCAGCACCTCTGGCAGCACTATCTTTTTACCGGGGACATGGATTTTTTGAAAAAAGTCTATCCCATCCTCAAAGGGGCGGCCCTGTTTTACAAGGATATTTTACAGGAAGAACCGGAACACAATTGGCTGGTTATCAGCCCTTCCATGTCGCCGGAAAACAGTCACCATCCGAAAACGTCCATCGCTGCGGGCACGACCATGGACAACCAACTGGTGTTCGATGTATTTTCAAATGCCATTGCGGCAGCAGCGATTTTGGGCACAGAAAAGACTTTTGCCGACAGCCTGGCTGTCCTGCTGCCAGCTCTTGCACCCATGCAAATCGGGAAGTGGGGGCAGTTGCAGGAGTGGCTGCACGACTGGGACGACCCCGGCGACAAACACCGGCATGTTTCGCATTTGTACGGCTTGTACCCGTCCAACCAGATTTCACCGTACCTGACGCCTGAACTATTCTCGGCGGCAAAAACTTCCCTGCTGGCCCGTGGCGACGAGTCCACCGGCTGGTCGATGGGCTGGAAAGTGAACCTCTGGGCACGCCTGCTCGACGGCGACCATGCTCTGAAACTCATCACCGACCAGCTTTCACCGTCGAAACAATCCGATGGCAGCGAAAAGGGCGGCACTTACCCCAACCTCTTCGATGCGCATCCGCCCTTTCAGATTGACGGCAATTTTGGCTGCACAGCAGGCATTGCAGAAATGCTGGTGCAGAGCCACGACGGGGCGGTTCACCTGTTGCCTGCCCTTCCTGCTGCATGGCAAAATGGCGAAGTGACCGGTCTCAGGGCAAGGGGCGGTTTTGAGTTGGATATAAAATGGATGGATGGCAAAATTTCAGAAGTGAAAATCACCTCGACGTTGGGTGGGAATTGCCGCTTGCGGTCGTATGTACCGCTGGCCGGGGCAGGATTGACAACGGCCAAAGGGGAAAATTCCAACCCGTTTTTTCAAAAGCCAATGTGGAAAACGCCGTTGAATCATGCCAGTGAAAAAATCGAAACGCCTGTATTGCGGAAGGTTTATGAGTATGATTTGGCGACGAAGGCGGGGGAGGTGGTTATCCTTAAAAAACAATAAATTTAGGCGACTAAGAAAAATAGATTATTTGAATGAAAAAACTGAACAGAACTACCGCTAACATTCCCCCTGCACTCCCCACCCGCATCCTCCAATTCGGCGGCGGCAATTTCCTCCGGGGCTTCGTGGACTGGATGGTGGACGTTTACAATGAAAAAACCGGCAGCGAACTCGGCATCCTTGTCGTAAAACCTACGGAGCGGGGCGATTATGAGGAATGGCGGCAGCAGGACGGCCTGTTCCATGTTTTAACCAAAGGCATCCGCAACGGGCAACTGGTGGACGAGGCGCACCTCGTGAAATGCGTCAGCAGCATTATCCACCCGTACCGGGAGTGGGAGGCGTTTTTGAAAACTGCCGAAAACCCCGGCCTGCGCTACGTCATTTCCAACACTACCGAAACCGGCATCCGGGTATCGTCGGACGATAAAAAAACGGACATGCCGCCAAACGAATTTCCCGCCAAATTGACACTCTGGCTGCACCGCCGCTTCCGGCATTTCAACGGCAGCCGGGAGTCGGGCTGCGTCGTTATCCCCACCGAACTGCTGGAACGCAACGGCGAACTGCTGCGGGACTGCATTTTGCAAAATGCGGACAACTGGGGGCTGGAGGAGGATTTTAAAAAATGGATACACGACGCCAACATTTTCTGCAATACGCTGGTGGACCGCATCATTCCCGGTTTGGGCGAAAATGCCATGCAGGAAGCGTGGCAACAGCTTGGATATCAGGATGAAATGATAACGCAGGGCGAGCCGTACCACCTCTGGGCCATCGAAGCACCGCAATCCGTGCGTACGGAACTGCCGCTGGACAAGGTCGGGCTGAACATTGTTTACACCGACGACCTCACGCCCTACCGGATCAGCAAAGTCCGCATCCTGAACGGGGCGCACACGGCGATGGTGCCCGTCGGCTACCTATACGGCATCGAGACGGTTCGGGAAACGGTGGAGGACGAGGTGATGGGCCGCTTCGTGCGGGAGGTCAATTTCGATGAAATCATCCCGACGCTGGACCTGCCGGGCATGGACGTTCAGCAATTCGCCAACGATGTGCTCGACCGCTTCCGCAATCCTTTCATCAAACACAAACTGCTGAGCATTTCGCTGAACAGCGTCTCCAAATTCAAAGTCCGGGTGCTGCCCTCGCTGCTGACGTACCGGGAGCAGCGGGGCGTTTTACCCAAACACCTCGTGCTGTCGCTGGCGGCGCTCATCCGTTTTTACAAGGGCGGTGAAATCCCGCTGAACGACGAGCCGTGGTTGGTGGATTTTTTCAAAAAAGCATGGGCGGAATGCGACGATTCAGAAGCTGGAATTGCTGTGCTGGTTGAAAAGGTGCTGCAATGGGAGCAGGCTTGGGAAACGGATTTGTCAACCGTACCGGGGCTGAAGGATTCATTGGTGAAACACCTGATTTCCATTGAAAAAAATGGAATGGTGAAAACGGTGCAGCAGGCATTTAACACGTGACTTTTTACGAAACACATAAGGCACATAAGGACACATAAGTTACGCTCGTCATTCTATGTGTCCTTATGTGTCTTATGTGTTCCAATAAAAAACGCAAATAAGTTTGATGTTATGAAATATTCGAGCCTTACTTTATTTCTCTTTCTAACGGTTGTGTTTTCAGCAAAAGCCCAGCAGGAAATGCCGCTCTACCCCGGCGCCATCCCCAATTCCCGCAACGTTCCCGACACGGAAGTAGTGGAAGGCCGGGAGACCGGCGGCCGTTTCATCTCCAACACAGCCGTCCCGACACTGAGTGTTTTTTTGCCAAAACACCCGAACGGGAAGGCCGTCGTCATCTGTCCCGGCGGCGGCTACCGTGGCACGGCCATCGACAAGGAGGGTGTCCTCGTGGCGCAGTCGCTGAATGCGGACAGCATCACCGCTTTTGTTTTGAAATACCGCATCCCGCAGGATTTGACTAACGTGGACAAGTCGCTCGCCCCCTTGCAGGATGCCCAACAGGCCATCCGTTTTGTCCGAAAAAATGCAGCGAAATACAAAGTTGACCCTGCCAAAATTGGCATCATGGGCTTCTCGGCTGGCGGGCATCTGGCCGCTTCCGCAGCCACCCGTTTTCATAAAATGGCCGACCCGAACGAAACGGACACCACCTCCGTCCGCCCCGATTTTGTGGTGTTGGTTTACCCGGTCATCAGCTTCACGGATGAGTTGGTGCATAAAGGCTCCCGCACGAATTTACTGGGTGAAAACCCTTCCCCTTCGGACATCCTGCTTTGCTCGGCGGAGAAGCAGGTGACGCCTGACTCACCGCCCGCCTTCCTCGTGCATGCTGCGGACGACAAATCGGTGCCGGTGGGGAATAGTCTGGCTTATTATTCGGCCTGTCTTGAAAACGGGATTCCGGTGGAGATGCACTTGTACCCGAAGGGCGGGCACGGCTTCGGGATGTTCAACACCACGACACCGGATGAGTGGATGGGGAGGTTGAGGAATTGGGTTAGGATGCTTTGAATACTGTTTAGCACCTGTCAAATAGAATGCGGATTGATAATTTTCAACCCAACCACTTTCCTGAAATCAGCTTCATTTCGGGTAACCACTGTAAGGTTGAAAGCCATTGCAGAAGCTGCAACTACCGCATCCGGCAATTTCAATTTGTGATTCCTTCGGATTTGGATGGTTTGTAGAATAATTTCTTCGGACAGCGGGATGACATCAACAGTATTGACCAACTCCTCAAACGGAATCAGGTCGGCGGGATTGAGAGGGTTAAAGCTGAGTATTTCAATACGGTTAATCACTGATAACGAAGCTTCTGTGTCAACAATCCCATCAAGCCAGATGATGGACTTGGCAGGTAAAATGCCACCTATGTAGTCAATGATAGTGTTGGAATCGAGCAGGAATTTTTTCATCGCCATTCTTCTCTCATGTCAGATAATTGCTGATGAAGTTGGGCAGCAGTTTCAGCGGATATGCGCCCGGCGAAACGGCTTTTGGTGGGCGGTTTTTTTTCCTCTTTTTTCTGTTCAGGCAACAGAACTTTCAGGACTTTTAGTTGCTCCAGATAGCGAAGCAAAGGCAGGGCATCTTCTCGCAGCAGTTCTATTTTGATAGTCATTTCTTCAATTTTTTTCAAAAATACGATTTAAGGCTTAATAGTTCAAAGAACCTTGTCAGTGGCGTTCAGGGTTTCAAATGCCCATGTTAAAAATTGCTCCCCATTTGTAAAAAACGGAAAGCTCGCCTTAGCCAATTAAGCTTAGCTTTACAGGTATGAAAAATACCGGATTCGCTTTCCTTTCGATGTTCCTGACCGCCATAGTTTGCATGGGTCAAAGCGGCTACGCTCCCCGTGATACCAGCTACTCCATCCATTCCACGTGGCAGAAGGTGAGGAAAAACCATCCCGATGTCCGCCCCGTCTGGCCGGATTTACCGAAGGGGGTGAAGGCAAAAAACAACCTCGTCTATGCCCGCCCCGGCGGTGGACGGGAACTGCACCTCGACGTTTTTTACCCAAAAAAGAAAAAGAAGGAAGGCCGCCCGGCTGTGCTCATGATTCATGGCGGCGGCTGGACGACCGGCTCGAAGGAAAACCTCATCCCGATGGCCCAACAACTGGCCAAAGCGGGCTACGTCACCGTGACGGTGGAGTATCGCCTCAGCGCTGAAGCACCTTACCCGGCGGGCGTCCACGACCTCAAGGCAGCGGTGCGCTGGATGCGGGCGAATGCGAAACAGTTTTGCATAGATACCAACCGGATAGCGGCTTACGGTTGCTCGGCAGGGGCGCACCTGGCTTCGCTGCTCGGCACGACCAACGGGCTGACACTTTTTGATGGTGTTGGTGAAAATATGCAACATTCAGCCGATGTGCAGGCGGTGTTGAACATCGACGGCATCGTCTCTTTCATCCACCCGGAGGCGGAGCCGGAGTGGACGGGCAAATCGGCTAATGCATGGCTGGGCAGTTACACAGATAATTTTGAAAAATGGAAGGAAGCTTCGCCGCTGGAATATGCCGGGGCGGGTTCGCCGCCTTTCCTGTTTGTCAATAGTTCCTACCCACGCTTCCATGCAGGGCGGGAGGATTTATTTGAAATGCTGGACATACACGGCATTTACCATGAAGACCATACTTTCGAGGGGTCGCCGCACGGGTTCTGGCTGCTGGAGCCGTGGTTCGGGCCGACGCTGGGGTATGCGGTGGGGTTTTTAGAGAAGGTTTTTGACTCCCGCAGATGACGCAGATGCCCGCAGATTTTTAGTAAAATTGAGTTTAAGCAAGAGTTGAGCGCAGCGGCTGATGGGACAAAGTTATTATAGGTAGCAACATCCCCAGC
>JASBVF010000001.1 GCA_030147525.1 Bacteroidota bacterium | reverse complement strand
TCCCATGTCATTCGGAAGGGCAACACCGGCTTCAAGGTCAGCCAAAATCTTGGCACGGACATCTTCCTGGTTGGTTGCTGTTTCCAAATCTGTAGTTTCATCTACGTAAACGACCTTCTCCCACATTCTCCAGGCCTCCAGATGATAAAAGCCACGCAGTGTGCGAGCCTGGCGGCGGAAGGAGTCTGCATCTTCGGCACTAACGGTCCCTCTTTCTTCTGCTACTGCAAGAATCTTGAGCGCTTCATTGCAACGGGAAATACCTTCGTAAACAGAACCCCACTTAACAGCAAGATAAGGGTTGGTCGATGTTTCGGTGTAAGTCTGGATTGGGTTGATGTCAGGCTGGTCACCTGAATCCGTACCTTTGTTGGCTTCCATTCCACGGATACTTCCAAATACCCAGTTAGAGGAAGCAGACTCCCAGCCAAAACCTTGGGAAGATACGCCATCGATCATGGAGTACGCCCCAACGAGGAGGTTGTCCACACCATCTCTGGTAGCAAGGATATTAGCATCGAGAGATCCGTTTGGCGTGATTTCAAGAAACTCCTCCTTGCAGGAAAAGGGCAAAGTCAGAACAAGCCCTATGATTATCAATTTGATATTAATTCTTTTCATTTTTTACTTTTTGATTTAATTTAATTAAAACCCAACATGAAGCCCAACAAGGTACTGACGCACCAATGGATAGTTACCAAGGTCAACTCCAAATGCAGCATCGCCACCGTTGTTGACATCAGGATCGAGACCGGAGTAATTAGTTACAGTGAACAGGTTAGTACCCTGCACGTAAATTCTCGCACTACCCAGGCCAATACCTTTGAAAGTGTCTGCCGGCAAAGTATAACCAAGCTGTAATGTTCTCAAACGGAAGAAAGAACCGTCTTCGACATAGTAGCTGGTTGACTGTGTGTTGGTAGAGAAGTTCGACTTGTTGGAAGCCTTCGGCGTGGTAGCGTCTGTATTATTAGGCGTCCAGCTGTTGTACAGCAGGTTTTGGCTTTTCTGCCCCTGGAAAGAAGGCCAGAAATCCAGCCACCATCTGTTGTAGTTGAAGATTTCGTTTCCTTGTGAACCAAAGAAGAAAGCTGACAGGTCAAAACCTTTGTAGTTAAGGGCCAGGTTCAAGCCATAAGTAAAGTCAGGGTTCGGGTTACCGATGTAGGTACGGTCGTCAGGTGTAATTTCACCATCACCATCGATGTCAGCGAATTTGAAAAATCCTGGCTCAGCACCGTCCTGTGTCGGAGATCCATCCACATCAGCCTGACTTTGGAACAAGCCCAGTACCTGGTAGCCAAAGAACTCAGAGATAGAGTGACCCACTTCGTTTCTGTTGAAAGCACCGATACGAGTGTCGCCGAAGGAAGAAGAGAAGAAATCAATATCATCTGTGAACTTGATGATTTCGTTTTTGTAAGTCGTAAAAGTAAGGGTAGCATCCAGGCTCAGGTCGCTGGTCAGTTTTGTACGGTAGTCCAGCTGAAGGTCAATACCTGAGTTCTTGATTTCACCGACGTTACGTGCAGGAGCAGCAGCATCGCCATAGATATCAGGCAATGGAACCACAACAAGAAGGTCAGAAGCTGACTTCTGGTAGTAGTCAAAAGAAAGCTGCAACTTGCTGTTGAACATGCTTGCATCAAAACCGATGTTGGTAGTTGTTTGCGTTTCCCAACGAGTGTCTAAGTTACCGATACGGGTAGGTCTGAAACCTTGAACGGAGGACGAGCCTGAGCCATTCAAGTCATAGTTAGAGCTACCGGGATCTCCACCGAAGAGAGAGAACTGGTTGCTTGGATTAACAGGAAGCTGGTTACCCATGGTACCGTATCCACCCCGGATCTTCAGATCAGAAAGGAAATCAGCACCGGCAATGAAATCGCTAACCCTCACACCACCTGAAACAGATGGAAAAGTACCATACTTATAGTCCTCACCAAAACGGGAAGAACCATCTCTTCTGATCGTTGCACTCAGGTAGTACCGGTTGTTGTAAGAGTAGTCAGCCCGCAGGAAAGTAGAAGCAAGCGTAGTAGGTGTGATGAAGTAAGAAGTAGCGCTGGTAATCTGAGCACCGTTGCTCACAGTTCTGAACGCCGGGTCAGTTGAGAAGTAACCGGCTCTGGTAGAAGAAACACCTCTTCCGATTCCGTACTTAACTGATTCGTAACCTGCTACGGCAAGAATTCTGTTTGCACCAAAGTTTCTGTCAAAAGTCAGGGTGTTGGTCCAAACCCAGTCAGCATTGTAGTAGCTGTTTTCGTTGTAGGCTGAAGTTCCGATGTTCTCGGCGTTTTCATAAGTAGCGCCTGTCCAGTCTGTGTTATAGCCATTTTGGAAAGTACCACCGAAAGTAGTTCTTGCATTCAGACCATCAATGATCTTCAGGTCAAGATAAGTTGAACCCAACAGACGAACATCAGTCTGACGGTCTTCTCTGTCCCGTACCTGGCGAGCGTAAATGTTACGTGCATTCCCCAATCTTGGAGCAATACCCGTTCCGCCAAAATCGCCAGGCTCGAAATCATGCGTCACGCCTTCGATAGGAGTAGTGATAACGTGTGGCACGATCGGCTGTGCGCGGTAGAGACCTTCAGAAAGTGGGCTGGCTTCCGCACCGTTACCGGAGATGCCATTCCCTTTGCGGCCGGTCACCGTAAGATTCTCGCCGAGTGTGAGGCGGCCGTTAGCCATTTTAAACTCGGAGTTCACCCGTGCAGAATACCGCTCGGAGAAGTTATTGATCACGATACCTTCCTGGTTAAAGTAGTTCAAACCAGCATAAAAACGGGCATTTTCATTACCTCCTGAGAAGGAGATATCATGGTTAGTAATTAAAGCATTGCGAGTGAGTACATCCCACCAGTCCGTATTGGCTGCCCAGGAAGGAAGCGTCGGAGCAGGATTTGTGGATGGACCATATAGCGGGTGCGTTTCGTCCGTTCCGTCGTTCCGGTACACCAGCCACTGTAAGTCAGCATACTCCTGCGTGCTGAGCAGGTTCTGATCGCCTTTGCCAGGGTTCTGGTTGCCGACGTACATGTCGTAGCTAACCTTAACACCGGAGCTTTGTCCTCTTTTTGTGGTAATCAAAACAACACCGTTGGCTGCACGTGAACCGTAAATCGAAGCAGCTCCCGCATCTTTCAATACGGATACTGACTCAATATCATTCGGGTTCAGCGTAGAAATGTCCTGGGTAGGAACACCATCTACAACATAAAGCGGATCGTTGGCGCCTGTGAAAGAAGAGAATCCCCTGATCCTCACTTTCGCAACGGCACCCGGGCGTCCGTCACCGGATACGGTGACACCGGATACACGTCCCTGCAACTGAGCAGTAACGTTGCTGCTTGGAATCGCAGTCAGATCCTTCGTGTCCACAGTACCGACTGCACCAGTCAGGTCTCTCTTCTGTTGAGCAGTGTAACCCGTTACAACGATTTCACCCAACACCTGAGCGTCCGGCTTCAGGGAGACATTGATGCGGGGGTTGTCGCCAACCACCACATTTTGAGTAGTGTAACCTGTGAATGAAAAGACAAGCGTCTTGCCTTTTTCAGTTCTCAGCTCATAGTTTCCATCAATATCCGTGATGGTTCCGGTAGAGGTACCCTGCACCAGGATGTTTACACCCGGTAAACCAAGGCCTGTCTCGTCTGTTACGTTACCGCTTACCGTTACAGATTGAGCGATAGCACTAACAGCAAATCCAAGCATCAAAAGCAGGGTGACACCTCCAGGACGGAGTAGGTCGAAAAGCCCTTTGATTTTAGATAAATGTTTCTGTTTCATACTTGTTTAAAATTAAATGTTAGTTAATTAATAGCACCTTCTTCGAGGGTTTTCACCCTTAAGGAGGTGCTTGATTGATAAAAGAGTAAGTTGAATTTTCCATAAATTTTTCGTTTAAATTGAAGTGTTAAGCTCCAACTACAGGCAGAATACCAAACTATTAAAGCTTCCTTCATCCGGACTTTAGAAGGTGCCTGAATTGGAAACACCGGGACTTAGCTCCCGGTATCAATTCGCTAACAGGCGTTATTTGGCAGTATCAAACCGCTTTAAGATTACTTTTCGGATAGGGCACAAATCTTGACCGTCCGTTACTCACAGACTGGTAATTTTCTTTTCGGTTATTACATGCAATACTTCCGCATGTTTTATTTGTGAAAGGTGAAAGAAATTAGGCGGCAGGAATAACTTTTTGGAAAGAAGAAACACCGAAGGCTTTGAATAAAGGAGCAGGTAGCAATACACTACCTCACAAGCAGTCGAAAGTTTCATACCATTTAGTTCTATCCTGATTTTAAAAGCGAATTTCGAAAATTCTTCCTTTTTTTAATCATTATTCTGAAAAAAAAACAAAATAGCGAACAATTTAAATGAAAATTAAACTAATCATTTATTGTTACTCTCTTCGTCATTACCCCTCTTTCTCAATATTTAACTACGACAATACTACTACAAACACCCCACTTTGCCGGATAACCAGGCCTATTTTTCCGGCTTTCTGCTAATCCACCGGAATCAAAAAAAATTATACACCTCAAAAGAAATTTTTTAAAAAATAACCAATCCACCCTTGTATCAAGCAATAAACCAGTTCTAAAACTGCATCCACTCTCTACCGGCAGGCCATTTTTAAGTATAGAATTCACCCTGCCAGCAGGTAACTCAAAAACAAAAGCGCAGCCGCTGAAGTCCCAATCACGAATGTTCCCAAACTTTGCAGCCGGTATCCGGTTTTTACATCCATTCCTGACATTTGAGTGACCACCCAGAAAAAACTGTCATTTGCATGCGAAACTACCGCCGAACCGGCGCCGATCGCCAGCACTACCAAAGCCTTTTCTATTTCCGTTTCAAAACCCAGGGTCATCATCAACGGCGACATGATCGAGGCAGCCGTGATCAGCGCAACAGTGGATGAACCTTGCGCCGTTTTGATGGCTGCCGCAATCAGGAAGGGTAGCCAAAGACTGAGGTTTATACCAGATAAAGCCTCACCCAGCGAGTCAGCGATTCCGGAATTTTGCAATATTTTACCAAAAATACCTCCAGCCCCGGTTATCAGGATGATGGAAGCCGCATCGCTCATGGCCTTGCCGACCCAACCAGTGGTGGCCAGCATGTTTTTATCAAATTTCTTCGGCAACAAAAACGACAGGAACATGCCAATGAGCAAGGCAATGACCGGCTCCCCCAAAAAATTAATGAACTTCATCCACCCCGCATCCTCGCTGACACTCGAAGCGAGTACAGATTTCAATACAATTAAAACGATGGGCACCATGATGGGCAGGGAAGACTTCACAGCGCCGGGCGCATCTTTCAGCCTGCTGCTGATTTCCGCCTCGCTGATATCCGGGTTGGGGTCAATCCAGGTTTTGGCAGCGTATTTCTTTACAAAAAACAGCCCTGCTGCCAGCGCCAGCGCACTTACCGGAATCCCGAAAGCCAGTACCAACCCGACATCGGCGCCAAGAATTCCCGCCGCAGCAATCGGGCCGGGCGTTGGTGGTACCATGGTGTGAGTGACCAGCAGACCCAGCGACAGGGCAATGGCCGAACCTGCCAGCGTGATGCCTGCTTTTTTTGACAGGCTTTTATTAAGGGGTGAAAGCAAAATGAACCCGCTATCGGCAAAAACCGGGATGGATACAATGTAACCGATGATACCCATTGCTGTTGGCACCCGTTTTTTACCGATGACCTTCAGCACTTTTTCCGCCAGGGCAAAGGCGCCGCCGGAGTTTTCCAGAAAAGCACCGATGATGACACCCAGCACGATAATAAGCCCGATTTTTCCGAGGGTATCCCCAAAGCCGCCATTGATGGAAGCGATGATATCCGGCATGGGCATCCCGGCGCCAAAACCGTAAAAAATGGCAACAAGCAGTAACGCAATGAATGGATGCACCTTCCAGCGGACGGTGAGAAAAACGATGAGCACAACACTGAGAAGAAGGAGAAGTATTGTCATGGTTTTAGCTTTGTGTCTGCCGCACAGACGAACATTTCAATGCAAATCCCGGCTTACTTCAGCGCCGGACTTTCCAACCAGAATGTCAAGGTCAGCGCCCTTGTGGGCCTGTTCAACATGATCGAGGTAAATTCTCACCCAGCCACGGCTGGCCATTGGCTCCGGAGCTTTCCAGGCAGCTTTTCTTTTTTGTAAAATATCGTCAGGAACGTGGAGATGAAGGCGGCGGTTTTCGACATCCAGCTCAATAATGTCCCCGTTTTGGACGAGGGCAAGGGTACCACCAACGGAAGATTCCGGTGAAACGTGCAGTACGACCGTACCGTAAGCGGTGCCGCTCATACGCCCGTCGGAGATGCGGACCATGTCCCTCACCCCTTTCAGAATGAGCTTTTCGGGCAGGTCCACGTTACCGACTTCCGGCATGCCAGGGTAGCCTTTCGGCCCGACACCTTTCAGCACGATCACACAGTTTTCATCAATATCTAAGTCAGGGTTATCAATTCGCTCGTGATAGTCTTCCATATTTTCAAAGACTACCGCACGGCCGCTGTGTTTCATGAGTGAGGGAGTTGCAGCGGAAGGTTTTATGACAGCGCCTTCCTCGCAAAGATTGCCTTTTAAAATGACAATCCCCGCCTCAGGCTGCACCGGGTTTTCCACATTTGCAATTATTTTTCGGTCAAAACATTCTGCCCCGGCGTTGTTCTCCCGAATTGTTTTGCCGTTAACCGTCAGCGCATTACCATGTAGTTTTTTTTCTAATTCTTTTAAAACGACTGGCAAGCCGCCAGCATAAAAAAAGTCTTCCATCAGGTATCCGCCGGATGGCATCAGGTTGACGAGCAGCGGGATTTTGCTGCCAATTTTATCGAAATCCTCCAACGTAAGGTCTACGCCAATCCGGCCTGCTATGGCCAGCAGGTGGATGATCAGGTTCGTTGAGCCGCCTACCGCCGCATTCACCACGATGGCATTTTCAAACGCTTGCCGGGTCAGGATTTTCGACAAGGTCAAATCTTCCCGAACCATTTCGACGATGCGCCTGCCGGAAAGCTGTGCCATCACTTTTTTCCGGGAATCGACGGCCGGGATGGCCGATGCGCCGGGCAAAGTCAGGCCCAGGGCTTCCACCATTGTGGCCATCGTCGAAGCGGTGCCCATGGTGTTACAGTGACCTGCGCTTCGGGCGGCACAGGTTTCAACTTCCCGAAGCTCAAGCCCGGTAAGCCCCCCGGTTTTTTCTTTTTCCTTAAAAATCCAGTTGAAAGAGCCGGAGCCGATGGGTTCGCCCCGATAGCGCCCGCTGAGCATGGGCCCGCCGGGCACAACGATGGTGGGCAGGTCAACGCTACATGCGCCCATGACCGTTGAAGGTGTTGTTTTGTCGCAACCTGTAAGCAGCACGACTCCGTCGAGCGGGTTGGCACGGATGGATTCTTCCACATCCATGCTGGCGAGGTTGCGGAAGAGCATGGTCGTCGGCCGCATGATGGTTTCACCCAAAGACATCACGGGAAATTCGAGCGGGAAACCACCCGCCTCAAGCACTCCTTTTTTGACGATTTCGGCAAAGTCACGCAGATGACCGTTGCAGGGCGTCAGTTCCGACCAGGTATTGCAGATACCGATGACCGGACGGCCTTCGAAGTAGTCGTCTGGGTAGCCCTGGTTTCGGAGCCACGACCGATGGACGAAGCCCATTTTGTCGTTGCTGCCAAACCATTGCCTGCTGCGGAGTTGTTTTTCATTTTTCATTTTTTTGAAAATGCTGATGAAGCTTCCGGGAGCTTAAAGTTCTCAAAAAAATGAATGGGCCGGCGAACTCAGGAGAAATTTTACGTCCAACAGTCAGGCCGGCTTTCCCTTTCACAAAACTTAAACGTAGCGGTTCAGGATATTTTCAAACAACTCCTGCCGGCCGCTGCGTTGTTTTGGTTCGACGGTTTTACCGGCAATGGCTGCCAGATCTGCCAGTGTGAGCTTTCCGTTTTCAAAATCCTTGCCTTCGCCACTGTCGAAAGAGGCATAGCGCTCCTGTCGGAGTTTGCGGTAGCCGGAATTTTCAAGAATGTCATGTGCCGCCAGCAGGGCTCGTGCGAACGCATCCATTCCGCCGATGTGTGCATAAAAAATATCTTCCAGGTCCGTGGAGTTACGGCGGGTTTTTGCATCGAAATTGATGCCGCCGCCTTTCAGTCCACCGGCTTCAAGAAAAACAAGCATCGCTTCTGTCAGCTCGTACACATCCACGGGAAACTGGTCTGTATCCCAGCCATTCTGATAGTCGCCGCGGTTGGCGTCAAGGCTGCCGAGCATGCCTGCACTGGCCGCCACCTGCATTTCGTGCTGCATGGTGTGCTGCGCAAGGGTGGCATGGTTAAATTCCAGGTTCAGTTTAAAATCATTTTCCAGACCGTACTCCCGGATGAATTTGATACAGGTTGCCGCATCAAAATCGTATTGATGTTTGCTCGGCTCCATCGGTTTTGGTTCGATGAAAAAATTGCCTTTGAAGCCCTGCGCCCGGGCGTAATCTTTCGCAGCGTGCAGAAAGCGGGCGGCGTGATTCAGTTCCCGCTTCATGTCGGTGTTCAGCAACGACATGTAGCCTTCCCGCCCTCCCCAGAAGACGTAATTTTCACCACCCAGCTTGATGGTAGCATCGAGGGCATTTTTCACCTGCGCCCCGGCGAAAGCAACCACCTGAAAATCGGGGTTGGTCATGGCGCCGTTCATGTAGCGTGGGTTCGAAAAAAGGTTGGCGGTACCCCAGAGCAGTTTCACCCCGCTGGCTTTTTGCTTTTCGAGGGCATAGTCGGTGATGGCAGCCAGGCGTTTTTCACTTTCTGCCAGTGTTGAGCCTTCCGCTACGAGATCGTAATCGTGAAAACAGTAGTACGGAATACCCATTTTGGTAATAAACTCAAAACCCGCATCCATTTTTTCACGGGCCTGAACCATGGGGTCAGAGGCCGTCAGCCAGGGAAAATTTTTCGTCGGCGCACCGAAGGGATCTCCTCCGGTTCCGCAGAGCGTATGCCACCAGGCCACTGCGAATCTGAAATGATCCCGCATCGTTTTACCGCCGACCATCCGGCCCTCGTCATACCAGCGGAAAGCCAGTGGGTTATCAGACTCCCGACCCTCGAACGGGATGCGGCCGATGCCTTTGAAGTATTCTTTATCGCCGGTTACGAGGTTGATGGCGGGTGTGTTTGATGGTTTCATTTCAATTGACATTTTTGATGTTTAATTTTAAATAATTGTTTTCAAATCCTGCTCCCAGGCGTCGTAAGCTGCTGCCCAGGCTTCATTATCCTGACGAGGCTCGTAGGTGAACACGACTTTGCTCCCCTGCATTGCTTCACCGATACCGGAGAAAATACCTGTGGCAACACCTGCAGCCCTGGCAGCTCCGATGGCGCCGGTTGTTTCTACCAGTTCAATCCGGCTGCCGACGAGGTTGGAAATAGTGCCGGCAAAAATAGCGGATTGAAACAGGTTGTCGTTGCCAACCCGCATGACCTGCACGTTCAGCCCCATATTTTTTAAAATACCGATTCCGTAAACAAAGGAAAAAGCAATGCCCTCCAATGCCGCACGGTAAAGGTGGGCACGGGTATGCCGGTTAAAATGAAGATTGATGATTTTTGCCCCCGGCTCCCGGTTGCACAGCATCCGTTCGGCGCCATTACCAAAGGGCAGGATGCGCAGTCCGTCAGCCCCCGGCGGAATGGAAGCCGCCTGTCGCTCCATCTCATCGTAAGTCACGCCCTTGCCCGCCACCTGATGTTTCATCCAACTGTACTGAATACCGGTTCCGTTGATACAAAGTAAAATGCCGATCCTGGGTTTTTCCGGGGTATGGTTGACGTGTGCAAAGCCGTTGACTCTTGACTGCGGGTCAAAATCCGGCCGGTCAATCACTCCATACACGACACCGGAAGTACCACCGGTGGCTGCCACCTCTCCCGGCTCCAATACATTGAGAGACAGAGCGTTATTTGGCTGATCGCCTGACCGGTAGGCGACCGGAATGCCTTCAGAGAGGCCGGTTTCCGCTGCCGCTTTTTTTGTGACGTGCCCCTGTAGAGAAAATGTTGGCTGGATTGGAGGGATCAAATTTTTATCCAAGCCCAGGTTTTCGAGCACAAACCCGGCTACCTCATTTTTTTTAAAATCCCATAAAATACCCTCAGAAAGCCCGCTCGGAGTCATCATGATTTCACCCGTCAGTTTCATGGCGATATAATCGCCGGGCAGCATCATTTTATCAATTTTATCAAAAACCTGTGGCTCGTTTTCTTTGACCCACTTCAGCTTGGCTGCGGTAAAATTTCCGGGAGAATTGAGCAGATGGGAAAGGCATTTCTGATGACCCATTTCATCAAAAGCCCGATTCCCGGCCTCAACGGCCCTGCTGTCGCACCAGATGATGGAAGGGCGCAACGGCTGCTGGTTTTTATCCACAACCACCAGACCGTGCATCTGGTAAGAAATACCGATCCCTTTGATTTCAGAAGGTTTCACACCGGTTTGCCGGAGCAGTTTTCGGGTGGCAGTACACACATTCGCCCACCAGCTTTCAGGGTTTTGTTCAGCCCAGCCCGGCTGGGGAGATTCGATGGTCATCTCCGTTTCAGGTGATTGCACCACGTTTGCTTTTTCGCCGGCGCCAACGTGGACGAGGGCTGCCTTGATGGACGATGAGCCAATGTCGTAGCCGAGTAGATACATTTTTGTAAAACTTTTTAGCCTGTGAAATAGATCAAAATGCCGATCATGTTTTTTAGAAAACCCGGTTAAGCCCGGAAAAAAACTGAAAGATGCATGAATACCTGTATTTTTAGCAGCTTACGTCAAAGACCGGTCTAAATGAACGTATCCTCCATCAACAATCAAAAATTGCCCGGTCGTGTGGCCGGATTTTTCAGAAAGCAGAAAAACGGCCATCGCTGCAATTTCTTCGGTCGTCGTCATTCTTTTTTCTAATGGAATTTTTGAGACAATTTCCGCCTCTTTTGCTGCAGGGTTAGAGAAGCTGGAGTCCAGCCAACTACGGTAAAGCGGAGTCATTACCTCTGCCGGAAGAATCGCATTCACCCGAATGGAATACGGAAGAAGCTCAGCAGCCCATTCCCGGGTAAGGGCCAGTTGAGCCCCCTTGGCAGCAGCATAGCCGGAAGTGCCTCCCTGCCCCGTCAATGCAACCTTTGAGCTGATGTTGACAATGGAACCCTTACTTTTTTTCAAATGCGGCAGTGCGTAGTGCACCAGATCATAATAATGAAACAGGTTAAGCTTCAGGGATGCACGGAAAGCTTCAGGTCCTTTCTCAAGGCCCGCTCCATCGTTAGCGCCGGCATTATTCACGATCCCGTCAATTCTTCCGTAGCGCTCGATGGTCTGAGCTACTGCCTTTTCACAGTTTTCTATGTCTTGCAAATCCCCGATGACAGCGAAGGCTTCCGTTCCGGTTGATTGTAGCGTTGCCAACAAGGATTCAGTTGCTTCACGGGATCGGGTAACAATGACCGGAATGCCGCCCTCGGCAGCAATCGCAAGCGTAATGCCTTCGCCTATTCCTTTTGAGCCACCGGTGACGATGAATACTTTTCCCTTCAGGTTTAGATCCATGATGGTTGTTGGTTTTTGTTTTGAAAAATAAAAGCCCGGTCGAAGCCGGTTGGCGGATACAATTTTAACCTAAAAATGAAGAACCATGTACAAAAAGCTGAAGAACATTCCTGTTTTCACCCCTCATCTTTATGCCTCCACAAATACCAGCACGCATACGTCCGGTAAGGCCGCCACGGTTCAGCCACCTCCAGCATTCGCTGGCGCAGGGCTTTACCCTTCTCCGTCAGGCCATACAGGTCGATGATGGCTGAACTGACGCCGTAGTCGTCGAGCGGCAGCACGTCGGGGCGGCGCAGGCAAAACATCAGCAGCACCTCCACCGTCCACTTCCCCACACCTTTGATTTGGGTCAAATATTTGACCACCTCTTCATCTTTCATGCTATGCCAGTCGTGATTTTCCAGGTTTTCTTTTTGAAAAAACGCAGCTACGTTTTGCAGGTAGGAAGCTTTCTGGCGGGAGAGCCCGGCGCTCCGCAGCGTCTCCAGGTCCATTTCCATCAGCAAGGCTGGATGTGGCTTACCCTCCTCGAACAGGGCGAGAAAACGATTTTGAATCACCGTGGCCACCTTGCCTGACAGCTGCTGGAAGATGATGGACCGGAGCAAGGCCTCGTAAACATCACGGTGTTCGGTTGACTCCGGCGGGAAAGGGTACTTTTCGACCAGTTTTTTTAAAACAGGATCTTGAGACAGATGGTGGGTGATGATTGCTTGCATGAAAAGAATGATCTCGTTTAGCAAAATAATTAAGGGGTTCAAAGTTAACCTTTGAACCCCTTAAACTTGTCACCTATTAAATTTTTCACTTTTTTTTCACAGTTTTTCCCGAAGGAAGTCCAACGCCAGCTTGTTAGCGTCCTGTGCTGCCGCTTTATCGTAGCGGGGATTACTCGGATTGGCAAAAGCGTGATCAGCATCGAACCAGTTAATTTCCAGATCTTTGCCCGTCGCTTTTGCAAGTGCTTTGAAGTTATTGACCACCTTTTCGTTGATCCATTCGTCTTTTTTGGCAAAAATGCCGAGTACGTCCGCTTGCAGCGGGGCAAGCTCATTTGCCTTCTCGACCGGCATGCCGTAGTACATCACGCAACCTGCGCCACGATCGCCCGCCAGGATGCTGCTACGCAATGACCAGCCGCCGCCAAAGCACCAACCAATGGTAGCGACCTGACCATCTTTGCCAGCCACAGCCAGCGCACCGTTGATGATCGCTTCACAACGTTCAGGCTTGATATTGTTCATGATCTTTCCGGCCTCTTCCGGGTTGTCGGTCACCTTCCCGTCGTAGAGGTCGAGCGCCATGACGGTAACGTTGCCGAGGCTGTCGGCCAGTCGCTCAGCTTCCTGCTTGATCTGGTCATTCAATCCCCACCATTCATGAATGACGAAGAGGAATTTGTTCGAAGTTTCTGCTGGCTTAATGGTGTAAGCTTTTCCCATGCTGCCGTCGGGCGTACGAAATTCTGTCATCTCGCCTTTGCCCTGAAAGTCGATTGCTTCAGGCTTCTCGTGTGCTTCTGTAAAATTGGAATCATTGGCGAATTGCGCCATACTGTCGCCGCCGGACTGCTCTCCGGTGGACGAGTTGGTGCAGCGAATCATTGTGAATGCTGCGAGGATTGCGAAAGGAAGGAATAGTTTTTTTACCATGATAAATAGAGTGAATGTTGTGAGGAATGACTTTCCGGACCTGTCAGGTTGGAAAGATATTAAAAAACATGGAATGGAAATAAAGGGATTTTGTTCGTCTAAACCTGACAAACTTACTTTTGAAAAAACATTCCGGTTGACCTGATGCTCAATCGTGACGGCGTGCCGCAATTTTTCACGACAAATATTTCCCCACGATCGGAATACGCCGCCCCACGCCGAAGGCCTTTGGCGACACACGCAGCACCGGCGCCGCCTGATGGCGTTTGAACTCGTTGATGTTCACCAGCCTGAGCGCCCGCCGGACGGTTTTTTCATCAAAACCCATGGCGATGATCTCGGTGGGACCTTGTCGTTTTTCAATATACTGGTAAAGAATGGCGTCGAGAATATCGTACTCCGGAAGGCTGTCGCTGTCCTTTTGGTTGGGCCGAAGTTCTGCTGATGGTGGTTTCGTGATCGTGTTTTCCGGAATGACGATGCCGTCTTTGTTCATGTAACGGGCCAATTCGAACACCTCCGTTTTATACACGTCGGCCAGCACGGACAGGCCGCCGCACATGTCGCCGTAGAGCGTGCCGTAGCCGACAGCCATTTCGCTTTTGTTGGTCGTGTTCAGCACGATGTTGCCGAATTTGTTTGAAATAGCCATCACCAGCATACCCCGGATGCGGGCCTGGATGTTTTCCTCCGCAATATTGAACGAATGCCCCCAGAAATGCGGCTCCAGCGCAGTCATGTAGCTGTTGAAAACCGGCTCGATCGGCACAATGTCATACTGCATGCCGAGGTTGATGGCCAGTTCACGGGCGTCGTTCACGGAGTGGTCGGAGCTGAACTGCGAAGGCATGAGCAGCCCTCGCACATTGTCTTCGCCGAGTGCCCGTGCCGCCAGCACAGCCACCACGGCCGAGTCGATGCCGCCGGAGAGGCCGAGGATCGCTTGTTTGAAACCTAATTTTCCAAAGTAATCCCGGATGCCGAGCACAAGGGCGTCGTGGATGAGCGGAATTTTTTCCTTGACCTGCTCGACGTTTTGGCCGCCTTTCACCACCGTGTCCAGGTCGAAGGTTTTTACCATTTCCTGCCAGTAGGGCATTTCCTCGAAAATCGTTCCGTCGGGCGACACGACCAGCGAGCCGCCATCGAAAATAATTTCCGTCTGCGATCCGATCTGGTTGCAGTAGATCATCGGGAGCTTGTAGCGCTGTACGTTGGCTTTTAGCACCCGTATCCGCTCTTTGGCATGTTTGTAAGTGAATGGCGAAGCGGAGAGATTGAGGATAAAATCCGGCTTCTGCGGCATCATTTCATCCATCGGCACGACGGTGTAGAGCGGGTTTTCGTTACCCAGGTTCCAGAGGTCTTCGCAGATGCTGAGGGCAATTTTTTGACCCTTGAATTCTACTACCTTGAACTCCTTGGCCGGCTCGAAATAGCGGTATTCGTCGAACACATCGTAGGTGGGCAGCAGCGCTTTGTGCTGCACGTGTTTGATTTTACCATCCTCCAGAAAATAGGCGGAGTTGAACAAATCCTTCCCCTCGATGACCGGATTCCGGCTCGGCGAACCGACGGCGATGGCGATACCCTGCGCTGCCTCAGCCAGCAGTTGCACCGATCGCTCGGCCCGGCGGATGAAGTCGTCGAATTCGAGAAAATCCCGGGGTGGGTAGCCGCAGGTGGCAAGTTCGGGAAAGGCGACGAGGTCGGCACCCTGCGATTTGGCCTCTTCGACGGCCTTGAGCATCTTGGCCAGGTTGCCGTCGAAATCGCCGACGAAGAAATTCAATTGGGCTATGGCTATTTTCATATTTGGAGACTGCTTGCCCGGCTGATCTGTCCAGACGGGGTAATTTATAAATGGTACCTGGGGAATGCCGGGTCACTCAGAAAAACGTCTGTGACCGGGCGATGTTTTGGCAGCTGAAAGGGTAGCAGGTTTCGAAATGCTATTTTTAAAATTCTGTTTTCGAGGTTCCGTTTTTTAAAAATAAAATTTGGAAACGCTGCCTCTGTCTAAGCTTTCAACCAGTTCTGCTGTTGGTTTATTTGGATTAGAAATGGACGCAAAGCTAATTTTCTATGGAAGTTTTGACAATAAAAAAGACTGCGGGTCGTCAATTTCTGACAATCATAATTTTTTCAAAACTAAACTCCTCTGCTACTTTTGCCCTCTAAACATTTCAAAACATGAGCAAATTCATTCAATTTTCAGTTTTCATTCTTGCAGGTGTTGTGCTTTTCGGTTGCAAAAAAGACGACGGCCCCACCCTGGAGGATCAAATCCGGGTAGCCATTCAGCGGGATACGGCGCAGCACGCAATCGACGTTCAGAAAATCAAAGACTATCTTTCCGACAATAACATCACCGCCCAGTCCACCTCTTCCGGCCTGCATTACGTCATCGAGCAGGAAGGTACTGGCGGAAATCCGGGGCAAAAATCCACGGTTACGGTGTTTTATAAAGGTTATCTCCTAAACGGGCAGGTGTTTGACCAAACCGGGACGAGCCCGATTTCTTTTCCTTTGAAACAAGTGATTCTGGGTTGGCGGGAAGGCATTCCATTTTTCAAAAAAGGCGGAAAAGGCAAACTGTTTTTGCCATCGGCATTAGCTTATGGAAATATCCCTCTTCAGGGAATCCCGGCCAATTCCGTACTGATTTTCGAAGTGGAACTCGTCAACTTTTAAGGAACTGTTTTAAAACAAGTGGATGGTTGGCAGGCGAGGTATTTTTTAAACAATTGAAAACCAGCCTTAAGCCTACTCGCCTACCGGCCTACCCGTCTACTTTTTCACACGTCGATCCCCATCTGCTGCATGAGCAAGGTGGCGTTGAAACTCTGGCTGACGCCTTTTTTGATTTTGTAGTCAAAAAACAGCGAGCCGTTTTTCACCTCCACCTCCATGCAGAGGTTCTCGACCGAGCCGCCGGCCTCGGCTTCCAGCCTGCCCAGTTCGAGATCGTGGGTGGCGATGAGTCCGCCGCCCCGCAGCCGGATAAGCTGGCGGATGAGCGCCGCCGAACCGGTGTGGCGGTCCACGGAGTTGGTGCCTTTCAGAATTTCATCCAACAGAAAAAAGACGGAAAGTTGGCTGTCCTGCGGATTTTTCGCAGCGTCCACCGCCTCGATGATGACCTTGAGCCGCTTGAGTTCGGCGTAAAACGAGGAGGTACTCTCGTGCAGGTCGTCGCGGGTCCGCATGCTGGTGAAAACCTGGAGCGGGGGCAGTACCAGTTTTTCAGCGCAAACGGGCGCCCCGGCCTGCGCCAGCACGATGTTCAGCCCCACGGTGCGGAGGAAGGTACTTTTGCCCGCCATGTTAGAGCCGGTGATGAGTTTGAGGTGGCCACGGGTAGGCATGGCGAGGTTGTTGGCGATGCGTTTTTTGGGTGAAATGAGCGGGTGGCCGAGGGCAACGGCTTCGAGGCTGCCGCTTTCCCGAAGTTCCGGGAACGTCCAATCGGGGTTGTTGAAATGCAGGTTGGCGAGGCTGGCCAGGGCTTCGAACTCACTCAAAGTTTCAAACCAAACGGGCAGCTGATCGTGCAGGCGGGCTTTCCATTTTTCCAATTGGTACACCCACCGCAAGTCCCACAACGTGATGATATTCAGGAAAATGGCGAAAAAATTATACCGCACGTTGAGCTGCCGGATGATGTACGCCAGCCGCCGGATGTGGGCGGAAGCAGGCAATCCGGCAGGCAGCAGCGGCTGTTTCAGCGCCGCCAGTTTTTCCGATGAAAAATTCTGCGACTCGATGTGCTGCAAAAGTTGAGCATACTGCTCGAGCATTTCCCCAGCGTAAGTTGTGCGGAGGTGGGTGCGGTTAACCCGTTCAGTTGTTTTTTTCAAAATCAGCGCCGGAGGGAGGAGCAGCAAAATCATGATTTGCCATGGAATGAAAAAATACCAGATCAGCATGACTGCCAAAAACCACCACGGAGCGATATGCAGGGCGGCTACCAGCCCCCGGTTTCCTCGCACAACGTCCTCGTCGCTCAACCAGTCACGCAACATTTTCAGGTGCCTGGGGCTGTCTTTTATTCCGCTGCCAATGGCCTGAAAATCCTGCCGCCAATCGAGCCGGGGCGAGAGTTCGCTGATGGCTTCCTGCCGGGCTTCAATCTCAGAAACTTCCGCAGGCTTCGAAAGGTACTCTGCCAGTCGCTGCTGACCAATGACGGAAGTTGCACGGCAGCAAAATTGAAAAAATGAAAACGGCCCGAAAATATCGAGGTCAAGGGCGTAGGGGTGTTCAGGTTTCAGGTATGCAGCGCCGTCAGGGAAGCGCTCGAATTCGTAGTTGAGTGCAGCAGCCTCCTCTTGGTTGATGGAGGCAAGCCGCTCCAGATGTTTGGCCCTGTCAAGCATTGCCTGGTGCCAGACCATTAGCCGGTAGAAGCCACCAACAAACACAAAAAAGAACCCCAAAGCTACCGCCCAGTGGACACTGAACAGAAAAACCATGACTGCTGCTGAAGCGAAAAAAATCAGCAGTCGTAACAGTGAAATACGATCGTAACGCTTTCGTAGTGCTGTGGCTTCTTTGGTGAAACGAGCTTGTCGTTGGTGGTATTGATCGGTAAGGTTTTGCATGGAAGTTGGTCAAAAATCGGGGGCAAAGAAACAGAATTTTCATCAATACTGCCCCGTCGAAAGCATGACGAGGGTGCAAGCGGCGAGCACTTCCACACCTTCCAGCTTGGCCCGGTGCATGAAGGCGTAATTTTCCGTACCGGGGTTAAAAATCATGCGCCGGGGTTTTAGGTCGAGAAGGTAGTCGTAGTATTCTTCCTGCCGGAAAGGGTTGATGTAAAGCGTGATAGTATCGATTTCTTCAAGCTCGGGCATACCTTTCACAATGGGAATACCGTCGATTTTTCCCTCCTTCACGCCGAGGGCGACGATTTCATGGCCGTGCTTTTTCAGGCTGCTGACTGCCAGGTAAGAATAGCGTGCCGGATTGGGTGATGCGCCGAGTACGAGTGTTTTTTTCATAAAATGTAGCCCGGAATTCCAATTCCGGGTGTGATTGAGAAATTATACACCCGGAATTGGAATTCCGGGCTACGAGAAAAGCCGGAAAGCAAACGCTTCCCGGCTTCCGTAGTTTTATTTCAGTCAAAAAATCCAGGTCAAACCAGCAGGCGTACCGGCTCTTCCAGGATGGCTTTGAATGTTTGTAAAAATTCAGACCCCGTTGCGCCGTCTACCACCCGGTGATCGCAGGAGAGCGTCACTTTCATGATGTTGGCGGGCACAATCTGTCCGTCTTTCACCACCGGTTTTTCGATGATGGCGCCCACGGCCATGATGCAGGCATCCGGCGGATTGATGATGCCGGTGAACTCTTCGATGCCGAACATGCCGAGGTTCGAAATGGTGAAGGTATTACCGCTCATTTCATCCGGCTGCAATTTTTTGTTGCGGGCTTTTTCAGCGAAAACTTTCACCTCGTAGTTGATCTGCGACAGCGTTTTCATGTCCGAATGACGGATGACAGGCACGAGCAGACCATCTTCCACAGCAACAGCCACGCCGATATTCACCTGCTTGTTGTAGCGGATCTTATCGCCCAGCCAGGAGGAGTTGACGGCCGGGTGCTTGCGCAAAGCCACGGCTGCAGCCTTAACGACGAGGTCGTTGAAGGAAATTTTCGTGGGAGCTGCCACCTCGTTCAGTTGTTTGCGAAGCTCGACGACCTTGTCCATGTTGATTTCCATGGTGAGGTAGAAGTGCGGCGCCGTGAATTTGCTTTCGCTCAGGCGGCGGGCAATGGTCTTGCGCATCTGGCTGACGGGCTTGTCCTCGTGAGCATCCTCTGCCCCAACGGCGAAGACCGGCATGGGCGGCGGAGCGGGTGCTGCCGGAGCAGCAGCAGGAGCAGCCGGAGCTGGTGCTTCCGGTTTCTTTTCGATGAAGGCTTCCACGTCTTTTTTCACGATGCGGCCGCCGTCTCCGGAGCCTTGCACGGCTGCGATGTCGATGCCGGCTTCCTTCGCAATGCTCTTTGCCAGCGGGGAGGCTTTCACCCGGCCCTCGCTGCTTGAGGAATCACTGGCTGCACCGCCGGAGCCGGACGAAGACTCTGCCATGGCAGGTTCTTCCTGTTTTTTCGAGGAGGATTCTTCTTTCGCGTGGCCGTTGGAGGTAGCTTTTTCACTGTTATCTTCTTCCCCTTCAAGCGCTGCTTTCCAGTCTTCGCCTTTTTTACCGATGACGGCGATGACGCCCTCGACGGGAACAGTGCCTTCTTTCACAGCAATATGGAGGAGATGACCTTCCCAAAGGCTTTCGAAGTCCATCGTGGCTTTGTCGGTTTCGATCTCAGCGAGGAGATCGCCCGGCTCGACTTTGTCGCCTTCGTTTTTGTGCCATGCAACGATATTGCCCTCTTCCATGGTGTCGCTCATGCGGGGCATGCGTATTACTTCTGCCATTGTTGATTTTTATTGTAAGTTGTTCGATGTAAATTTCCGCATTGCCGGTGTCCATTTCAAAACCCGCAGGAAAATTAATCCGAAATGAATTCGAAGAAGCGGGCAACGAACAACAGGCAACAAAGCTTAACTTCGCAAAAATGCAATAATTTCGCTTTTTCAAAAGAAACGTCGCAAATGTAACCTGATTTTATCCGGTAAGGCGGCGCAAATTTAATCAAGCCAAACAAAGTAGCGGTAGCTTGGTTTTGAAAAACTACGATTAACGGAAGTACCCAGCACATGAATTTTTCATCAAAATTGATAGAACAAGCCGTCGAGGCGTTTGCCAGTCTGCCCGGTATTGGCCGGAAAACGGCGCTTCGTCTCACGCTCCACCTCGTCGGCAAGGAAGCGGAAAATACGGAGCAATTCACGGAAGCCATCCTCAACATGCGGCGCAACATTCAGCACTGTACTATCTGCCACAACCTCAGCGACGAGGCCATCTGCAACGTCTGCGCCGACAAGCGCCGGGACCGCTCCCTCGTTTGCGTCGTCGAAAGCATCCGGGACGTGATGGCAATTGAAGACACGGCGCAGTTCCGGGGGCTCTACCACGTACTCGGCGGCCTCATCAACCCGCTGGAAGGCATCGGCCCTGGCGAACTGACGATCGACTCGCTGATGCAACGGGTTTCCGAAGGTGAAATCAAGGAAATCATCCTGGCCATTTCACCCACCATCGAGGGCGACACGACGATGTTTTACATTACGAAAAAACTGAAGGACACGGGTGTGAACGTGAGTTCGATTGCCCGTGGCGTGAGTTTTGGCGGTGAGTTAGAATACGCGGATGAGGTGACGTTGGGGAGGAGTATTGTGGCGAGGGTGCCGTATAAATTGAGTAACGATTAATATCTCTTCATTTTATCGCAAACGGAACGATGGCATTACTATAAATTGTTTTCCTGTAAATTTGTGGAAAAAGATAAAAAACATGACGACCGTTAATTTGCAAATCAGCGACGATATCATAAAAGCATATGGACTGGAGGCTATCCAGAAAAGATTGATGCGTTTTTTAGAATGGGAACGCCTGGTTTTGTCTGCAAAAAAAATCCAATCCGCTGTAAACGAAGCCGGGATAGACAACGACGAGCTTTGGCGAGAGGCCAGGCAAAAGGCATGGGATAACTTCAAGTCTGAAAAACTTAAAGATATCCTTCCATGAGGTCTTATGTTGTGGATGCAAATGCTATATTTTCTGCTGTTATTAGTGGCAGAGAAATCTACATTCAGGCATTTGCCGCCAATACATTTTATGTTCCAGATTTCACCCTGGATGAAATCCAACAATATCAGCTTTTACTGTTAAACAAAACGAAGCTTGCTCCTGAAGCCTTAAGGGTTTTTACACTTCGACTCTTTTCCAATTTAATTGTCGTACCGAATTTTCTCATTTCTACTGCCAGCTATGTAGAAGCTTTTCGATATTGCAAAGACATCGATGAAAAGGACACGGCTTACGTTGCTCTTTCCATTGAGTTTGATATTGAATTAGTCTCAAAGGACGAGGTGTTGGTTGCTGGTCTTCGTAAAAAAGGCTATAAGAAGATTCTTTCATTGCAGGAATTTTTGGAAGGAATCGAAAAAGCCTAACACTCACTGAATGCAACTCTCCATCATCATCGTCAACTACAACGTCCAGTACTTCCTCGAGCAGTGCCTGCTGTCCGTGCGGCAGGCCTCGGCGGGGCTGGAAGTGGAAACTTTTGTCGTTGACAACAACTCCGTTGACAACTCCGTGGCAATGGTGCGGGAGAAATTTCCCGAAGTAAAACTCATCGCCAATCAGCAAAATACAGGCTTCGCCGTCGCCAACAATCAAGCCATCCGACAGTCCACCGGAAAATATGTCCTGCTGCTCAACCCCGACACCGTCGTGCGGGAGGACACGTTCAAAAATTGCCTCGATTTCATGGAAGCACACCCGGAGGCAGGCGGCCTCGGCGTGAAAATGATCGACGGCAGCGGCAAGTTTTTGCCCGAAAGCAAGCGGGGCTTTCCCTCGCCATTCGTGGCTTTTTGTAAAACATTCGGGCTGTCCACGCTTTTCCCTAAATCAAAAATTTTTAATCGCTACCACCTCGGCTACCTCGACAAGGACGAAACCCACGAGGTGGACGTACTCGCCGGGGCGTTCATGCTGCTGCGCCGCAGTGTTTTGGATAAAATCGGGCTGCTCGACGAGGCATTTTTCATGTACGGCGAAGACATCGATCTGAGCTACCGAATCGTGCAGGCGGGCTACAAAAATTACTATTTCGCCGGCACTACCATCATTCACTACAAAGGCGAAAGCACCAAAAAAGGCAGTCTCAACTACGTCCGCACTTTCTACAATGCCATGATCATTTTCGCCCGGAAGCACTTCTCCGGACGGCAGGCACGGCTCTACATCGCCATGATCTACGGAGCGATTTACCTGCGGGCGGGCATGACGCTGCTCACGAATTTTTTCAAAAAAAGCGCCCTGCCCCTGCTCGACGCAGCGCTGCTTTTCGGCGGACTGATCGGCCTGAAATATTTCTGGGCTCGCTACTACTACGACGATCCCGGCTACTACGATCCCACTTTCGTCTGGTTCAACATCCCGCTTTACATCGTCGTGTGGCTCGGCTCCGTATTTTTCACTGGCGGCTACGACGAGCGTTACAACCTGCGGCGGCTGGTGCGAGGTCTGGTGATCGGCACGGTCGTACTGTCCGCCATCTACGGTTACCTGCCGCTCGAACTGCGGCCCAGCCGGGCCATCGTGCTGCTGGGCGCTGTGTGGGCGGTCACCAGTCTCGTGACTTTTCGGACTTTCATTCATTTTTTCCGGACTGGAAATCTTGCTGTTGGCCGCTCTCGCCCAGACAACCTCATCATCGTTGGCTCGGAGGCGGAAAGCGAGCGGGTGCGCAACCTGCTTGGGCAGGCGCAGGTGAGAAAAAACTACATCGGTACTGTCTCGCCCAACCACCCATCACCAGTCACCAATCACCAAGTTTTGGCATCCCTCACCCGCCTCGACGAGGTCGTTCAGATTTTTAAAATCGACGAAGTAATTTTTTGCTCCCGGGACGTCAGCTCCGAAGAAATCATGCAATGGATGACCCGCCTCGGTCCTGGCCTCGACTACAAAATCGTTCCGAAGGAAAGCATCAGCATCATCGGCAGCAGTTCGAAGGATACAGCGGGAGAGTTGTACACCATCGAAATCCGTTTCAACATCGCCAGCCCGATGGCGCAGCGGAACAAGCGGGTGCTGGATTTGCTATTGGCTGTTGGCTTTTTGCTGTTGGCCGTTGGCCTTTTGTTTTTGGTGAAAAATAGGGGGGATTTTTTGAAAAATATCTTCAAGGTATTTTTGGGCAAAAAAAGCTGGGTCGGTTATGCCAGTCACCCTATCCGGCCGGGTCAGCCGGGCGGGCAATCACCAATCACCATTCACCAATTGCCCAACATCCGCCCCGGCGTACTCACTCCTCTCGACGCTCTCCCCGGCCGCCAACTTGATGAGCCGACTACCCAGCGGCTGAATTTTTTGTATGCGAAGGACTACGACGTTTGGCGGGATTTGGAGATTGTGTGGAAGGGGTTTCGGGAATTGGGCAGGTAATTTTAAATTAGAAAAAAAATTAACCAACATGAAAAACTTCGCCCCGCTCCTCGTTTTTTTCCTCGCTTCGCAATGCGTTTTTTCACAAAATACCCTCCAGCCGCACGACCGGGTTTCACTCAAAGTCACGCCTACCAGCATGTTTAACCCGAACACGGGTTCGATTTTGTTTGCCGCCGAAGTCAGACCGTTGAAACAAATCGGGCTTCAGTTCGAGTATGGATTGCAATTCAATGAAATTGCATCTTACAATTGGAATTCGGAGAAAATAGACTGGCAATACGCGAAGTACCGGGGCGAATTACGATGGTATCCACAGCCGCTCGATGAAGTCTCGTTCTACATAGCCACCGGCTTTCTCACGATTCCTCAGCGGTACACCAAGGCGCCCGGTTTTGTACGCCTCAACAATGTGGATTACAGTTATGATTCTTCCCGGATTTCAAAAGATGCCTGGGTGGTTTTTTTGAATGGCGGGATCAAGTGGTATTTGACCCGGCATTTTTTTGCTGAGTTTTATGGAGGTTTTGGCTTTAAAAAATTGACGATTAAACACCAGCCAGTCGGATTGACCGAAAACATAATACCTATCAGAGAATGGTTTTCCGATCGTGATGAAAGTGAAGGTAGCTGGAACCTGCCGTTTGTGGACGGGGGCGTGAAGTTTGGCGTCTTTTTCGGAAAATCCGGCAGCAGCAAGTCCGGACACTAAAACTTAAAATGATGAGTACCGACTCCACCACCCGCTTCTCCCACACCGTCGAAAATTACATCCGCTACCGCCCCGGCTACCCGCCTTATTTGCTGGATTTTATGAAAAATAAACTAGGCCTGACGAGCGATTCCACCGTCGCCGACATCGGCTCCGGGACGGGCAAGCTGACGGAACATTTTTTAAAAAACGGCAACCTCACCTACGCCGTGGAACCCAACCAACCCATGCGGGAAGCGGCGGAGCGCCTCTTCGGGCATTTCACCCAACTGAAAAGTGTGGACGGCACCGCCGAAGCGACCAATCTGCCCGACCATTGCGCCGATTTCGTCGTAGCCGCCCAAGCCTTCCACTGGTTCGACCGGGAAGCGGCACGGCGGGAGTTTTTGCGCATTCTGAAACCCGGCGGCCGGGCGCTCATCGTCTGGAACGACCGCAACGACGGGCGCTCGGCGTTCATGCGGGCTTACGACGATTTTCTTCGCAATTTTTCAACCGACCTCGATCAAATTGACCACCGGCAAATCGGCAGCGAGCAGCTTGGGCCTTTTTTTGGAAAAAACGGCTACGAGTACCGGGAATTCGATTACCTCCAGCGCTTCGACCTCGACGGCGTGCGGGGCCGCTACCTCTCCTGTTCTTATGCTTTCGGTGAAAAACATCCCCGCCACGAAGCGGCGATGAAATCGCTGGACGCCATTTTTGACGAACATGCGGAAAATGGCGAGGTGGAGATGTGGTATTTGACGCAGGTTTATTTTGGGGAACTGGCCTAAGATTTTTGGCAAATTTTGGCAAAACATCTCATCATGTGATTTCCTGGATCGAACAGGTATTGAATCGAACGGGCTGAGTTCTTACATTTGAAAAAATTTAACCGCATGAAAAATCTCCTGCCGCTTCTCATTTTTTTCCTTGCTTCGCAATCGGTTTTTTCGCAATCGCCCAACCACTCCAAGTTATTTGCAATCAAATTCACGCCCACCAGTTTTTTCAATCCGCATTATCCTTCGGCTCTGCTTGGGGTTGAGTACTTGATGAATGATGACGCAGGAATTCAATTTGAACTTGGCCTTCAAACCAAGCCTGCCTTGCCCAAAGAAGAGGACAATTTCAGAGTGTTGGAGGGTGTGGATAACCGGCAATATTTAAAACTTAAATTAGAAAAACGGAAGTACCGGAATCATCGTAAAAAAGAGAAGGAGGTTTTTAACCCTTTTTATGGATACGGTCTTTTGTTTACCCTGCAATCTTATGAGGAAGGCAAGGGAGTAGTGATTTTGAAAAACAATCAAAAGTTTTCATACACAAAAGCTAAGTACCGGCAGGACTCACTTTCATTCTACATCAGTTTTGGTAGTAGAATCTGGCTAACGGATAGGCTAACTTTCGAGTTGTACGGAGGAATTGGTTTGAAAGGTACTTTTATCAGCGTACGAGATTTGCAGGATAAAACTTTGATCAGCAACCACTCGGAAGATTACGGCGGTCCATTCACATTCTGGGACCCGAATGACAACTACCAGGAAAGAATTATTCCTTATCCATTCTTCGACCTTGGTCTCAAATTCGGTTACGCCTTTTAAAAGTTAACACCTGGCAAACCCTCCCGAATCCCTACCTTTGCCGCCGTTTCAGATTTGGGTTTTTTTTAAAAATATGCGGCACATCTGGTTTAAAATATTGCTGGTAGCAGGCTTGGCGGGCCTGTCGGTTCAGGCCTTCGCCCAGTTTGGTGGCAACCGGGGCGGCGGGAGCGGCGGCTTTGGCAGCATCGGAAACATCGCCGGCGGCGGGAGAGGGGGTGGCGGCGGCGGTGCGCAAAGACTGACGCTCGACACGTCCGAAATTTATTTCTTCTTCGCCGACGATCCGAACCTGGTTTTCCCTTTCGGCGACAGCCTGCTCAGTTCGCTTCACCAGTACGATCCCATTCGCCAGCGGGAGTTGGATTTTGCCAGCCTGGGCAATCTCGGCTCGGCAGCCCGGCCGCTGTTTTTTCAACCCACCTGGCGCCGGGGCTTCGACGTGGGGCTGCACCAGTTCGACATTTACCAGATGCAGACCAGCGACGTGCGCTACTACAAAATCACGCAGGCGTACACCCAGGCAGGCTACTCGCAGGGGCCGACGCAGGCGGATGCGCTGTTCGACATCAAATTCAGCCGCAACTTTGCCGACGGCCTGAACCTCTCGCTGGAGCATCGCCGGATCAACAACGCCGGTGCCTACGATTTTCAAAAAGCCACCAACTCCGATGTGGCGTTCGGGCTTTGGTACCACAATCCCTACGGCAATTACGACGGTTTTTTCAGCTTCGTCACCAACTCCGTTTCACAGCAAAACAACGGCGGAGCAGCGGAAACGCTCACCGACACGCTCGTGCCGCCCTACCAGGTACTCATCAACCTCGAAACTTCGGACACTCGCTACGCCAACAAGGAAGTGGCCTACACACAATATTTTTACCTCAACCGCATCTTCAGCGATGCCAGCCAGCAGCGCCGGGCCGACCGGAAAGCGGAGCGGGAAGCAGATAAAGAAAGACAACGCCAGGCAAAAATCGATGCCAAAAATGCCCTCACGCAAGATTCCACCACGCTCGATTCGCTGAAAAACGCTGCCCCCGCCAAGTCTCCACGGGACAACCAGCAGGCTCCACCCGGCCAGCGCCAACCCCGCATCGGACCGGCCCAGCAGCCGCCTGCCCCAGGCCAGCGCCCCGCCATCCCCGACAGCCTGCGAACTTCCCGGCCCCCGGTCAACGTACAACCAGCAACGATCAACGATCAACGGGTTTTTACCCTCTACCACCAAATCGCCTGGCGCACGGAGTCGTACAAATTTTCTGACACCAGCCCCGATTCGACTTTCTACGGTGATTTTCTGGTGGACAGCCGGGGCCTGCGCCACTACCTCGAACGGCGAAAACTGGAGAACACTTTCAAACTCCAAACTTTCAAACTCCGGCAGCAGGAACGGGGCGACACGACCGGCCGTGCCCTGCCTCTTGAGAGCGACCTGCTGGAAGTCGGGCTGGTGCATTCGGTCAATTTCCTGGACATGGAGCCGGTGGACACGCAGGCGATCCATAACCTGTTCCTCACCGGGCGGCTGAATTTTTCGCCGGGTGAACGGCTGCGGGTGCAGACCTACGCACACCTCGGCGTGGGAGCAAATGCGGGGGATTTTCGGCTGAGCGGGGAGTTGTTTTTGAATTTTAAAAAAATCGGAAACCTGCGGCTGGAGGCAGTCAATCAACTCTACACACCATCACTGATGGCGCACCGGTTTTACATTTCAGAAAAAGAAATCTGGAAAAATAATTTCGCTAAAACGCTGGAAACCAGCCTTTCAGGGACGTACTCTCTGCCTTTTTTGCACTTTTCCGTGACCGGGCAGTATCACTTGCTGAACAACCTCGTGTACTTCGGCACGGACGGCCTGCCCCGGCAAGCCGGAGCTTTCAGCATTCTGCAATTGATGGCCAGAAAAGACTTCCACTTCGGCCCGATCCATCTGGAAAACTGGGCAGCTCTGCAGCAAACGACCTCCAGCGTGCTGCCGCTGCCCGATTTTTACAGCAAACACAGTCTGTATTTTGAAAAAAAGATTTTCAAAAAAGTGATGCTGACGAAAATCGGCCTCGACGCACGGCTTGCCACAGGCTACAGGCCGCCGGGCTACCAGCCGCTCACCGGGCAGTTTTACCTGCAAAATGAACAGACGCTGGATTTCACACCGTTGCTTGACGCTTTCCTGAGCTTCAGGGTGAAAACTTTCCGCTTCTTTTTTAAAATTGAAAACCTGCTAACCTTCCCCACCGAAACTTACTACTACCAAACGGCAGGCTACCCGCTGCCCTTCGGATTGAGCAACGGCGGGATGCGGCTGGGCGTAAACTGGCGGTTGGTGGATTGAGTGAGAAGTCGTGGCAGCTTTTATTTTTCAAAAGAAAAAAACTACTCAATCACCGCCACACATTTCAGCTCAATCGCAATCGGCGTTGGCAGGGCCGAGATGCCGACCGTCGTCCGGCAGGGTTGGTTATCTTTGAAATATTCAGCATAGATGCGGTTGTAGGTGTGAAAATCCCGCTCCATGTTGACGAGGAAAACGGTAACATCTACCAGTGAATCCCAAGTGGCGCCGGAGTCTTCCAAAACCCGTCGGACATTTTGAAAAACAGAGTGGCACTGTGCTTCAAAATCAAATTCAATGAAATTACCGCTGGCGCTACGCTTCAAGCCCGGCACACCGTCAGTCTCAGGGTCACGGGGGCCAATGCCGGAGAGGAAAAGCAGATTCCCGACTTTACGGGCATGAGGATAAAGGCCCACGGGCTTTGGGGCTGATTTAGCTTCTATTTTTTCAGAATTAGACATTTGAAAATTGTTGGATTGTTGGATTGTTGGATTGTTGGATTGCTGTGTTGGTAAAAACAATCAAGCAATTCAACAATCTAACAATCCCGCAATTTAGCCTTCAAAACTTCACCCACTTCCGGTCGCTCTTGCCGGACTCGATCACCTTTTCGATGAACTGCATACCTCGCACGCCGTCCTGAACGGTGGGGAAATCCCGGTAAACTTCAGGCGCTTCCTTTCCTTCCAGGCGAGCCCTCACGCAGATGGCGAAGTTGCGGTAAATATTGGCGAAGGCTTCGAGGTAGCCTTCGGGATGCCCGGCAGGGATGCGGGTGTGGGCTGTTGATTCGGGATACAGATTTCCGACACCGGTGCGAAGGACTTCCAGCGGTTTGTCCAACCACTTGACGTACAGCGAATTAGGCTCCATTTGAAACCACTGCAAACCCGCCTTGGTGCCATACACCCGGATATTGAGATTATTTTCTTCGCCTGCGGCAATCTGACTGGCGTGAAGAATACCCTTTGCTCCGTTGTCGAAATGCAGCAGTACGTTGCCATCGTCGTCGAGCAGGCGGCCTTCAACGAAGGTGCTGATGTCGGCGCAGAGTTCCGTGATTTTCAGACCGGTGATGTATTCGGCAAGATTCTCTGCATGCGTACCGATGTCACCCATTGCTCCGGCTACGCCCGATTTTTTAGGATCGGTACGCCAGCCAGCCTGTTTGCTTCCGGTATCTTCCACCTTCGTGGAAAGCCAGCCCTGCGGATACTCGACCACTACTTTTCTTATCTGGCCAATATCACCGTTTTTCACCATCGCCCTTGCTTGTTTCACCATGGGATACCCGGTGTAATTGTGTGTAAGGGCGAAGATGAGACCGGTGTGATTCACCAGTGTTTCCAGATGAAGCGCTTCTTTCAGGTTGAAAGCCAGCGGCTTGTCGCAAACGACGTGAAAGCCGTTTTCCAGGGCCATGAGCGCTGGCCCGTAGTGAACGTGATTGGGCGTAACGATGGAAACAAAGTCCATGCGCTTGCCTTCCGGCAACATTTTTTCTTTTTCAATCATTTCCTGGTAGCTGCCGTACACCCGGTCAGATGACAGGTAAAAATCTTCGCCCGAAAGCCTTGATTTTTCAGGATCGGAACTGAAGGCTCCGCAAACGAGTTCGATTTCACCGTCGAGCGCAGCTGCCATCCGGTGAACGCCCCCAATGAATGCGCCCCTTCCGCCACCGACCATGCCCATGCGTATTTTACGTTTCATAAGTTTTTTAATGATGAAAGGTAAACGATGAACGATGAATGGCGTCCTGGCTAAGGTTTATCATTCATCGTTCATCATTTATCATTAAAGATTTCGGATTTTCATATTTCTGAACCTGACTTCGTGGTCGTGATCCTGTAGCCCGATGGGGCCCTGCTTGGCACGGCCGTAGTTTGGATAGTCCTTGAATTTTGATTTTTTGACCATGGCTTCCCATTCCGGAGAGCCGATTTGGTATTCGACGCATTTATTGCCGTTTAACCAGTGCTCCACATGTCCGTTGTTGACGATGAGGCGAGCAGTATTCCAGGTTCCCTTGCCGGTCATGAAGTCGGCGGGGGCAGCTTGCAGGTCGTAATTGTCGCAGGTTCTATGGGTGGCCATGTCGTCCACTGCGCCCATAGTTTCCCAGGTGGCATTGTCCAGGATTTGGTATTCAGGAGCATTGTGCCAGATGGGTACACCTTTTTCTTCGGTGACGAGGTAGAGGATACCGCTATTGGAAGTATCGGTAATCATAAAGTCGAGCATCAGTTCAAAATTGCCGAAGGATTCTTTCGTGATAATGTCGCCGCCAAAACCCTCGGGCCGTGGATGAGGTGATTTTTGAATGACGAGTGCGCCGTCCTGAACGACCCAGCCTTGCGCAGGAAAGGCCTCTTCACCATATTTCCGCCATTGACTGGTGGTTTTACCGTCGAAAAGCAGCCTCCAGCCGGCAGCGATTTCAGCTTCGGTAAGCGTGTTGGCCATGGCAGTCGAATCAGCGGAAGCCGTTTCGGTGGCAGCATTTTGGTCTGTTGACTGATTGGATTGACAGGATAAGATGATCAGTGCTGTGATCAGAAGAGTGAGTAGTTGATTTTTCATAAACATGAAGTTTTTTCGTGAAGTGGGCCAAGATAAAAATTTTCCCGGGTGATTTTACAAAAGAAAAAGCCTTTCAAAAGCAGAAGCTTCGGAAAGGCTTTAACCCTATTTTTATAAAGAATAATCAAACGGTCATCACATCCTTTTCTTTCAATTCCACCATATGCTCGATTTTCTTCGTGTATTCTTTTATCAAATCTTCTACTTCGCTTTCTCTCCTTTTTCCGGCATCTTCCGGATATCCGTCTTTCACAGCTTTTTTGATGGTATCCAGTGCTTTGTGGCGGGAGCTTCGAAGGCTGATCTTGGCTTCTTCTCCCAGATGCTTGGCTTGTTTTACCAAATCTTTGCGCCGCTCTTCGGTGAGTGGCGGGATACTGAGGCGGACAACCTCGCCGTCATTCATTGGAGTGATGCCGAGGTTTGCTTCAAAAATTGCTTTTTCAATAGGCCCCAGCATTGACTTTTCCCATGGTTGAATAACGATCGTGCGGGCGTCTGCTGTGGATACGCTTGCAACCTGATTGATGGGCGTCATGTTGCCGTAATAATTAACGGCAATGTCGATGAGGAGTGAGGTAGAAGCTTTACCGGTTCTGACCTTGGTAAGTTCAAACTGAAGGTGGTCGATGGCTGCCTTCATGGCATCCTCAGTTGCCTTCATCGTGGAGTTAATCTCTTCTGTTTGCATAGTCCCAAAAATGTTGATTGTAAATTACTGACTGCCATTGTTTCATGAAAAAACGAGCGACAACTAACCATCAGCAATTTAAAAATTGTAAATGATCTCTCCCTTGTCAACTTCAATGTCGTTTGAATCTTTCATTTTTTGAATAATCCGGTCGACATTGCCATGCAGGGAAAGTTCCTGACTGTGCAAAAGTATGTAATTTTTGAGAGTTGAAATCTCTTCCGGACGATTGCCGGAGCGAATGAGACGCTTAACCGTTTCCTCCGCAGTTCGGGTAATCAGTTCATCTTCCACCAATACGGGGATTTCGCCATCATCGTCCTGCAGGGAAGGCAGGTGGAAATCATCATTGAACCCGGGTGTAGGATCGAGGTCTACATTTAACTCACGGAATACAGAGGTTTCGTCTTTTTTCCGTTTTACCCGAAGGCAATTTCTGCCGGAGGCATTGATGAAATTAATGAGGGGATCGAACTCCGGGTCGTTTGAAATGACTGCGAACTCCACGTCTCGTTCCAGTTTCTGGTGCAGCTTACCCATGATAAAGGCAATGTGATAGTTCAGGCGGCTGTTGCCGGAATTTCCGGCTACAATCCAACGCAGGTTTTTTCCGGAACGCTGAGCCTGTCGGACCAGGGAAAGCGGGACTGTCTCCTGGCTCGCCTCAATAAAAACGAATATTCTGGAGGCAACCTTCTCCAGTTTCTTGAACTTGACCTGTAGCAAGTTCTCGTAATCGATGAAGACGTAGCGACGAGTTTGTGTGTTCATGTTGCGATTTTCTAATTCTGTTTTTTTTGTGTGGAATAACGACGTGAAGTGGTTAAAATAGTAAAATCCCTGCTTTTTTGTTTTGAGGTGCTAAAATATATAAGTTCACTAATATGTAAAACTTTCCTGCAAATTTTGTTGGATAAAAACTACTTGGGCAGTTTTTATCTTTGCACACAAACCGCTTTAGCTTCGTTGGGCAATACCGGTTTGTCCAAGACCGTTTGCTATCCAGTTTTTCCTAAATAATGACCGCATGAACAGAAAATTTTTTGCACTGATTTTTACCTTTTTAACCTGTACTGTCACTTTCGCCCAGAACAGTGATTTTATTAATTATATTGATAGGTATAAGAAAATTGCTATTCGTGAAATGGAGCGGGCAGGCATTCCGGCCAGTATAAAACTGGCACAGGCACTACTCGAATCCAACGCCGGCCGAAGTGAGCTTGCCCGCAAGGCAAACAACCATTTCGGTATCAAATGCGGCGGTAGCTGGAGCGGAAAAACCTTTCACAAGGAAGACGATGACTACGACGAATTCGGCAACCTCCAGAAATCCTGTTTTCGAAAATACAAAAACGCTGAAGACTCCTACATCGCTCACTCGGAATTCCTGCGTGACCCTCGCAAAGCCAACCGCTACGGCTTTCTTTTTCGCCTCAAATCAACGGACTACAAACGCTGGGCACGAGGCCTGCGCACCTCTGGCTACGCTACCGGCGCCAACTATGATGAAAAACTAATCCGCATCATCGAAACCTACAAACTGTATGAGCTGGATCAAATGTCCGGAGACTTTTTTCCGGACGGAAGACCTGACAAACCGGGAGACGTCATTGCCGGGCTTGACCTGCGCCGGGTAAACGACGTCAAGGTTGTTTTTGCCACCAACAAAATCACCGTCCAGGATATTTCCATAAAAACAGACATCAGTGTAAAACGGCTGGCACGCTACAATGAAAAACTTCCTCCGGTCAGCGATACCCTCTCAGAGGGCTACCGGGTTTTTCTTCAACCCAAGCGCTGCCGCAACCGGGGAAAACGTAAATTCCATTACGTACAGGAAGGCGAAACTTTATTCGACATTTCCCAGCTTTACGCCGTTAAGCTTACAAGGCTCTACAAACGAAACCGCATTCCTCAAAATGCTGAACCTCAGGCCGACCAACGCATCAAACTGAAAGGCTGCAAAATCAAGGAGGGTGAACGGCCCCGCTTGCTGAACGAACCCAAACCAACAAGCTCCGTGCCACCTCTGCTCGAGGGCGATGACGACTTCATGTCTGACGACATCACTCCCGAACAACCTCCGGTAAAACCAACAACCCCAAACACGCAACCTCAGCCACCTGCCACGAACCCTACCCCGCAACCAAGGCCTCAGCCGCCGACAACGACGCCCGACAACAGGCCCACGCAGCCCGAGGCTTCCGTCTATCATACCGTGGTAAAAGGAGATACACTTTACAATATTTCCAGGCGCTATGGCCTGACCGTTGATCAACTAATGAACCTGAACGCATTGAAAAGTACCAATATCAATATCGGACAGGTTTTAAGGGTGAAATAATACTTTTGCGAAACATGAAAGGGCCGGGCAAATGCCCGGCCCTTTCAGAAAATCATCTGACAAATGAATATAAAAATTTTACTTTTTTTTCTTGTAAGCTCGATTCTTAGCACCGGAACTTTTGCCCAAAGCACAGCCTTCGGGCTGAAAGGCGGCCTGACCATGGGCATTCAAAACTGGAACGGCTTCGATCAGGATCCGCTGATCAAATACCACGGCATCGCATTTGTGGAAAGCGCCGACGAAACTGCCCAATTCTCCGTTTTCGCACAGGCAGGTTACCACCTGAAAGGAAGCGCCATCCGCAACCGTAATTTTCTGAACCCGACGACGGGTAATTTCTTCCGCCCCCCCGCTCAACAGTTTATTTTTAAAAATGCATCCCTTACACTTGGCGGCAAGCGCAAGTACGATATTTCGAACACTGCAAAAGCATACTACCTGTTTGGCCTGCGGGGAGATTACACCATTGGCACTAACCTCGATGAGTACGAAGACCTGAATGAATTGAACGGCGGGCTGTTTTACCCAATCGATTTTTATGTAAGAAAATGGAATTATGGCGTGACTCTCGGAGGCGGGCTTGAAGTAGCATTTGGAGAGTTGGTAGGCGCCGTGCTGGAATTTACTGTAAACCCTGATTTTTCACTTCAGTACAGGCAGCCATCCATCGCCAATGTAAGGGATCCTTACACTGGTCAGAACCGCACCATTTCAGAACGAACCATCCGCAATATCACCTTCGAGGTGACGGCAGGCTTCCGCTTTTTACGAAAAGTTGAATACATAGATTAAAATAGCATGAGAGGATGAACCCGTGAGCGAATTCTCTCATTGCTTCATTCTCTCATTCTCTCATTGACCATGGCAAAAAGAAGTAAAAATAGCATCGACTGGATTACACTTTCCATCTACCTGGCTTTGGTAGCGATTGGCTGGGCCATGATATTCACTGTGGGCTACGGCCAGGGTGAATATTCAAACGGGTTCTTCGCTTTTCTGGATACGCCGGTAGGTAAGCAGTTGATCTGGGTAGCTGTTGCGTTTGGGGTCTTTTTTATTACTTACACCATCGAAGCTAAATTCTGGAGGACGTTTGCCAATATCATTTACATTGCCTCCATGCTACTGCTGGTTGGGGTTTTAATTTTTGGTAAAACCATTAAAGGCGCCACCTCCTGGTTCGACTTCGGCGGAGGCATCACCCTGCAGCCTTCTGAATTTGCAAAATTCGGCACAGCTGTCGCTCTGGCCAGCTACCTGGGCTCTTACGCAAACAACCTGCGCACATTAAAATCCAAACTTTATTCCATTGCATTTTTTGTTGCTCCCATGCTGCTGATACTGCTGCAGCCTGATGCCGGATCGGCGATGGTATTTCTTTCCTTCTTCATTGTGCTGTTCAGGGAAGGCTTTCCGGGAAGCGTTTTTACGGTTGGATTCAGCGCTGCTGCTGTATTGCTGGTCGGACTGGTTAACCCTACCGGCTATGTTATCATTGGGCTTGCGGCTATCAGTATACTCGTGTTGTTTTGGAATCTGGACAAAAGAATTTATTGGATTGCAGGTTTCATCGTAATGGCAGCACTTGCGATCATTGCCATGCAGCAAGGTTTTCAGGCCTATGTCATCCCTGTCTCTGTCAGCGTAGTTATCGGATTGGCATTCTACCACTGGTCAAAGAAAAAACAAAGGCTTGCTGTCCTCGTCATATCCGCTTTCTCGATTGGGTGCTTGCTGGCTTTTGCAGCAGGCTTCGCTTTCAATAACCTGAAAAAACACCAACAGGAGCGAATTGAAGTCTGGCTGAGACCTTCCAAGGTGGACCTGCAGGGCGCAGGTTACAATCTTTACCATTCCAAAATGGCCATTAGCTCCGGTGGCTTATTAGGGAAAGGCTTCCTCGATGGCAACTTTACGCAGGGTAATTTTGTACCGGAGCAGGTCACTGATTTTATTTTTTGTGCCATCGGTGAGGAGCAGGGATTCGTCGGGACTGTCATCATTATTTCGCTATTCCTCCTGCTTATCTGGCGCATTATTTTTATTGCTGAACGCCAGCGTTCCGATTTCAACAGGCTTTTCGCTTACGGGGTAGCCAGTATTCTGTTTGTTCACTTTTTCGTCAACATCGGCATGACGATGGGCCTGATGCCCATCATTGGTATACCGCTGCCGTTTCTCAGTAAAGGTGGCTCGGCTCTCCTGGGTTTCACGCTGATGATCAGCGTTTTATTAAAACTGGATACGGAAAGAACCTGAAAAAACAAGAGGAAAAAAATGGTCTTTTTCAAAAACAAAAGGGGGCATGGGTTTAACCCATGCCCCCTTTTAATTACCGGTCGTCAGGGTTTGAGCGCCGGATCTGGAAATTTAGCATACATATTTTTGACCCGATCGTCAGTTTCCCAGGCTTTGATCGCTTCAATGACAGCTACAATCTCCTCGTCTTTTTTCTGCATTTCTGCTTTTTTAGCCTCATCGGTTTCACTTTTGATTCGGCCTGCCAACGCAGCGTGAAGGTCGTTGACACTCTTCGTCGCCAGATAACGCATCCAGAAAAACTTGGAACCATCCATCGCAATCTTCTTCAGGTTAGCGGCGCTGGCTACCATGCCGGCAGCATCGGCCTGAGCAGCCAGTTTGGCATAATTCTGCACAAACGTGTACTGGGCATACCCGCCCACCTCATTGAATTTTTGCTCGAAATAAGCCAACCGCTTCGGGTCTCCGGCTTTGGCGTATACGCCGGAAAGCGCCAGTACGATACCTTCGCTGCTCTCTTTTTCCAGCTTACCCGCAATGGCCAGGGCCGATGGCTCGTCTACCTCCAGCAACGCATTCAGACCGGCAGAAACAACCTTAATGGCAGGGTCATTTTCAACTACCCGGCTGAGCAGCGGTGCGTATTTTTTATCGCCGGTCTCGCCGATTTTTTCCAGTGCTGTCAGGCGTACATCGGAATGAGGATCACTCTCTGTCATTTTTTCAATTTTTGCACTCTCCGCTGCGTCTTCCAGATCGGCATTATCAATGGCAAAAATCCGGAACAGCCAGAATTTCTCATCCAATGCCTTCTTCATCACAGCCTCAGCTTCCGGTGAATCGCTGTCCGCAATTTTACTCAATGACTTGATGCGGTGGAGGAAGTTACCGGCATGCTCGAATTGATAAATATATTCATCCAGGCTTTTTTCTTCCTCGACTTCAGCCAGCAGCACACCATCGCCATCGAAAACGATCAGGTCAGGATCTTTGGCCGAATCGAAAGTGAAAGTTTGCAAGCGCTGGTTGATACGTACGTTTTGGCGGGTCATTTTACCTCCGGCGTAAATGTCGATGGTCACCGGCAATTCAAAAATTGGCGGCATGTTTTCAGGATCCTGCGTCTGCTCCACAGTCACGACCACCTGCTTCGTTTCATCGTCGTAGTCGTAGTCAATTTTCAGTTTCGGGTGGCCCTGGCTGTAAAACCACTGATTGAAAAACCAGTTGAGGTCCTCGCCGGTCACCTCTTCGAAAGCGAGGCGTAACTGATGGCCTTCCACCGCCATAAAGGCATTTTTTTTCAGATAAATTTCAAACGCCGTGAAAAATGCATCATCGCCCACGTAATTGCGCAGCATGTGCAACACAAGGCCGCCCTTGTTGTAGCTATGTGCATCGAACATGTCTTCCTTGTCTTCGTAGCCGAAGTGGATGAGCGGGTGAATGCCTTGCGCAGCTGACTGCAGGTAACCGCTTTGCTCCTGAAGGCGGTGAAAGTCTGCCTCGTCACGGCCGTACTTGTGCTCCAGCCAGAGGTATTCGCTGTAGTTGGCAAAACCTTCGTTCAGGGTCAGGTTAGCCCAGCTTTCGCAGGTCACGTAATCGCCAAACCAGTGGTGGAACATTTCGTGCGCCACGATTTTTTCATTCGTCAAATTGTCAATCAGGTCACGGTCCGTGCCATTCATGAACTCACCAAAAATAACGGCCGTGGTATTTTCCATGGCTCCGGAAACGTAGTCCCGAACCACCACCTGCGAATACTTCTGCCAGGGGTAAGGCACGCCGGTTTTATCAGAAAAAAACTGCAACATTTCCGGCGTGTAAGGGAAAATATTGCGGGCGTATTTTTCAAATTTTGGCTCCACGTAATACTCCACCAGCTTGCCGTTCCAGTTATCTTTCACCACTGCGTATTCACCGATGGCCAGCATGATGAGATACGGTGCGTGCGGCAGATCCATTTTCCAGTAGTCGGTGCGGGTGCCGTCGGTATTTTTTTTAGATGAAACAAGTACGCCGTTGGAAAGCGTTTTGAAACGGTCTTCCACCGTCACATAAATTTCGTTCGTCGCACGCTCGTTAGGCTTGTCGATGGTCGGAAACCAGCGGGAGTTGTTCTCCGTTTCGCCCTGCGTCCAGATTTGCTGTGGCTTGCCGGCATCCTCACCCCTGGGATTGATGAAAAACAAACCTTTGTCAGAAGTGATGGCTGCGCTACCGCCCGACTCAGCTGGCGTAGCGGTGTACTCGATGTAGAGTTTGTATTCCTGGTTGCGGGTATAGTTTTTACCCAATTCGATGGTCACCTGGCTGCCGTCGTACTCGTACTTCAGCGGCTCGTTGCTACCCTCAAAAGTTACCTTGTGAAATTCGAAGCCCTTGGCGTCGAGCACCACCTTGTTGGTGGGGTAGAAGTAAGGCTTCAGCGAAAGCGTGGCTTTGCCGAGCACCTGCTCCTTTTCCCAGTCGAAGCGCACATCCAGCTTCGTGTGCAGCAGGTCATTTTCCCGCTTGGCGCTGGGGTTGTAGGTACTCAGGGCAAAGCTTTCGGGGTCAGGCTCGGCTTCAGGGGTTTCCGTTCCATCAGGTCGGGGTGCCGATATGGTAAGCGTATCCAGTTGCCGGTGTTCCGTTTCCGGCAGGATGATGGCACTGTACTGTTTGGGGCTGCAACTCCAGAGAAAGGAGATAGAAAGCAGGAGAAAAAAGAGTTTTTTCATCGAAGAATAATTTTTTTTAAAATGATCAGGGTCAGGTGATTGATTATGTGCAAACTGGTTTCATAAAAAACGCACCCAGGTAAAACCTGCATTGTTCAACGCACTGATTTTTTTTGGTAAAAAACTGATTGTCAAAAATTTAAGTACAAAAAGCCGCTTTTTTAAAAAAAGCGGGCAAAGATAAGTACAAAAGCAGATGTCAGGCATATTGAAGTTTCCCAAAGTTGCTCTCAACAGAATTTCTAATTTTGTCTTCCCCAAAATTCCGGCAATCATCAATCAAAAGCACCATGCGTCAAAATAAATACGTCTGCATTCATGGCCATTTTTACCAGCCGCCCCGTGAAAGCGCCTGGATCGAAACCATCGAATTGCAGGACAGCGCCGCCCCGTTTCACGACTGGAACGAGCGCATCAATTTCGAGTGCTACGCACCCAATACGGCTGCCCGTATCCTCGACGACAAAGGCTTCATCACAAAAATCGTCAACAACTACGCTCACATCAGCTTCAACTTTGGCCCCACCCTGCTCTCCTGGATGGAGGAAGCCGATCCTTACGCCTACGAATCCATCCTGGAAGCCGATAAAATAAGTATGGAACGCTTCAGTGGTCATGGCAATGCCATCGCACAGGCTTACAATCACCTCATCATGCCGCTGGCCAACGAACGGGATAAAGTGACACAGGTGCGTTGGGGGATTGCCGATTTTGTGAAACGATTCAAACGCAAACCGGAAGGGATGTGGCTGCCGGAAACCGCAGCGGATACCGCTACGCTGGAGGTGCTTGCTGATCACGATATAAAATTTACCATTCTGGCGCCCCGGCAAGCCAAAGCCTGTCGTAAAATCGGCGCCAAGGAGTGGACTCCACTCTTCGAAACCGTAGATCCTCGCCGCCCCTACCTTTGCAAGCTACCTTCCGGAAAAAAAATCATCCTGTTTTTTTATGATGGAATCATTGCCAAAGATGTAGCTTTTCAAGGCTTGCTGAACAGCGGTCAGCGCTTCGCCGAGCGTATGGTCAGTGCGCTGGACGGCAGCGACACACCCCAGCTTTCCCAAATTGCTACCGATGGCGAAAGTTACGGCCACCACCACCAGTGGGGTGAAATGGCACTGGCCCATTGCCTGGGCCTCGTTGAAGATAACGGCTGGGCGAAAGTGACCAACTACGGTGAGTATCTGGAACTTTTCCCACCGGAATATGAAGCCCAGATTCACGAAAACAGCTCCTGGAGCTGCGTGCATGGTGTAGAGCGCTGGCGCTCGGATTGCGGCTGCAACACCGGCGGACAGCCAGGCTGGAACCAGGCATGGCGCGGCCCGCTGCGGGATACGCTCGACTGGCTGCGGGATACCCTGCTCCCGGTTTTTGAAAAAGTGACCGGCGCATTGGTACACGACATCTGGGATGCCAGGAATGATTACATCACCGTCGTCCTCGACCGATCAGAGGCCAGCGTTGATGCTTTCATCAAAAAACACGCTAAAAAAGAACTGTCAAAGGCTGAAAAAATCAGGCTGCTCCGGCAGATGGAAATTCAGCGCCAGTGTATGTTGATGTACACCAGCTGCGCCTGGTTTTTTTCTGAAATCTCTGGCATCGAAACCAATCAGGTTTTGCAGTATGCCCTGCGGGCAACCTATCATCACTACAACGACTCGGGCGAAAGCCTGGCGCCAGAACTTATCAGGCGATTGGAAAACGCACCGAGTAATGTTTATAAAAACGGCGCTGAAAGCTTCCTGGAAAACGTGATGCCGTCGCAAATGACGCTCACCGGCGTGGGCATGCACTACGCAGCCTCATCTATTTTCAACGACTACGAAGACACGGCCGAGTTCCTGCATTACAAAGTGAAAAACGAGGTTTTTGAGCGCATCCCTGCCGGCTTCCAACAGTTGGCCCTGGGCCGCACAACCGTCATTTCGAACCTTACCCACTCTGAAAAATATTTCAGCTTTGCCGTGCTGTATCTTGGTCAGCAAAACATGATCGGTAGCATTTCGCTGGAGATGCCCAGGGCTAAGTTCGATAAAATGCACCACGAAATGGTGGATGCTTTCCGCAGCGCTAACCTCGGCGACGTGATCAACCTGCTTCAGGTTTTTGGCCCTGAAAAGTTTTCTTTTAAAAACCTTTTCAAAGATGAAAAGCGCAAGATCTACCAGGAAATTCTGGAAAAGAGCTTCCCGCCTGTTGAAACCGTCATCAAGGATTACTACGAAGACAATTACCAACTGATGAGCGGCATGGCTAAAAGCGACATCCCTGTGCCCGAGGGCTGGAAAGGCATCACCCAGTTCGTGATCAACCGACAGCTGCACCAGTTTTTTAACAACGGAAAGCTAAATGTCCGGGAGCTTCAATTCCTGGCCAGCGAATTTACCCGCTGGTCTGTGTACATCACCGATGCGCAACGACTGAACCTGAGTGCGGGAGAACGAATTTTCATCGAGCTACAAAAAATTCAGGAAAACGAAGAGGGCCAGGAGGCGCTGACCAAACTTGCCAGCATCCTTGAGTCGCTCAGCCTGCTGGGCATTCATCCGGAGCTTTGGAAAAGCCAGAACCTGTACTATCAAATGGCGCTGCGTTTTCGAAAAAACAACTGGAAAGGTTTGGATGAAAACTGGAAGGCTGCTTTCCTCAGGTTTGGAACCTTGTTGAAGGTAACCCCGAAATGAGAGCCTGACTTACTTCAAGACTTTGATTTTCAGCGACATACTTTTCAGGCCGGGGAGCGGACTCTTACGCATGTACTGTTCTATCGCCAGGGTATGTTTTCCTGTTTCTTTAAAAACTGCTTTGGATTGCAGGGGAATTTCCACATTGCATTCATTGCCGCTGCACTCGCCGTTCCAGATGCCGGTTTGGGCCGCTAACTCCAGGCTGACCAGCTTCGTTTCTTTTTTACCGGAAGGAAAAATCGTGTGAAACTGCACGTACAGGTTTTGAAAACCGTAGTCGCCGGCGTGGGTCACGTCGAGGAGCAGGCTGTAAGTTTTGGTCGTGTCGACGATGTCAAAATCGAACTTCAGGGTATCCCCGTACACCCACGATTCGCCGGGGATGTCGAGCGTTTTTTCATAAATAACATCGTCGCTGCAACTGGCCAGCAGCAGGGCAAAAGCGGAAACGATCAGCAGTTTTTGTAGCATTATTTTTTGAAATTTTGCGGCAAAGGTAGACCACTTTTGGGGTGATGGTTACACTGATTTTTAGGATGGTTATGATTTTCCATGATCATAAAAAATCATAACCATCCTAAAAATCAGTGTAACTATCCTGTAACGGTCGCTGCTTCACCTCCCTGCACTTCCCGCACTTTTTTATCCATCACCGAAAACCAAAGCGGCGGCACGAGCGACATCAGCATGGAAGCCGGGTAGCCGTGCGGCAGTTGCGGGCTTTCATCGAAATGGCGCAGCACCTGGTATTTCCGGGTGGCTTTGAAGTGGTGGTCGGAGTGGCGGGTGAGTTCGTAGAGGAAAATGCGGCCCATTTCGTGGTTGGAATTCCAGGAATGCCGGGGCGTTACTTTTTCATAAAAACCCGAGGGTAAACGCTTGCGGCTCAGGCCGTAGTGCTCGATGTAGTTGACGGTTTCGAGTTGCAGGAAGCCTCCGACGGCAATCAAAACGGCGAAGCCAACGCCTACCCATCCGAAAAAATACCAGACGAGGCCGAGGTAAAATATTTTACCCAAATCCATCCAGATCATTTCGTTGGCGGGTGAAAAAACCGGCTTACCGGCCCGGCGCAGCCGCTCGTTTTCCAGCTTCCATGCATTCACGTAGGTGCCGATGGTTGAGCGTATCCAGAAGCGGTAGAGGCTCTCGCCAAGTCGTGCCGAGGAGGGGTCTTCCGGCGTGGAAACCCAGAGGTGGTGGCCCCGGTTGTGTTCGATGTTGAAATGGGTGTAGAGCGTCGTGGTGAGCAAAATTTTAGCCATCAACTGCTCATATTTTTTCGAACGATGTCCGAGTTCGTGGGCCACGTTGATACCGATGCTGGCCATGACGACGCTCATGCTCAGCGTCATGCCGGAGATTTCCCAGCCGTGCAGTCCGCCGTTTTCGATCGCAGAAAAATAAAGCCAGAGCAGCGCCAGCAGGATGGGTAAATTCAGGTAAATCAGCAGGTCGAAAAACGGGGAGGCAGCTTTGGCTTCCTCCTCCTCCGGCGTCAGGTTGCGGGTAGTGCCGGCGCTGAATTGTTCCACCAGCGGAATCATCACGAATGCCACGATGACGGTGGCAAATGACCAGTAGCCTTGCCAAAGTACTGCTGCAAAGGTCGCCAGCGGGGCGACGTAGGCGAAGAGATATTTCAAATCACGAAGCATGGCGATAGAATTTGCCCCTAAATTAAGCATTTTGAAAAAACTAATTCCTGCGCTCCATTTCTTTCAAAAAATCTTCTTTGTACACCCGCCCAACGGGGACCACGTGCTCCCCCAATTCTACTCCCTGCGCAGTAAAAGCTGTGATTTTACTGCGGTTGACGATGAAAGATTTGTGAACCTGAATGAATCGATCAGAAGGAAGTTCTTTCAAAAAATTGCCGATGGACACTTTGGTCATGATTTTTTGTTGGGGTAAAACGATTTTCACGTAATCCTTCACCCCTTCCACGTAGAGAATTTCATCCAGCTCTACCCGGACGGTTTTTCGTTCGGATTTTACGAAAATGGAAGCAGGCCCAGCAACTTCGGGCGCAGCGGGAGCGGGCGTTTTCAATTCCAGAAATTTGTCGATAGCCTTGACGAAGCGGTTGAAGGGGATGGGTTTCACCAGGTAATCCAGCACGTTGAGTTCGAAGCCCTCCACGGCAAAATCCCGGTAGGCGGTGGTGATGATGATCTGCGGCCGGTGCTGCATGGACCGGATGAGTTCCAGCCCGGTGATGTCCGGCATTTCGATGTCGAGGAAGAGCAGGTCGGGTTGCAGGCTTTTGATTTGGGCAAGGGCTTCGACGGGGTCAGTGGTTTTGCCGCAAACTTCGAAGCTGCCAAACTTCGACAGGTGCTGCTCGATGACGTTGAGCGCCAGGGGTTCGTCGTCCACGATGTAGCATTTAAACTTCGCCATCCCGAAAGTTGATTTTCAAATTCACTTCGTAACGCTCCGGCAAATCCTGAATCCGCAACCCATGCCGGCCAGGGTAAAGCAAGGTAAGCCTTTTGCGAATATTTTCCAGCCCGACGCCGCCGTTGGGGTGCTGGTTTTTCCGGCCTGTTTTTTTACTATTGGCAATGTTGAAAGCGAGCTGAAGAGCGTCTGCCTTGAGGTTCATTTTTATTTTAAAAAAGCCATCCTCCCCGGCGCCGCCGTGTTTGAAGCAATTCTCCGCAAACGGCAGCAGGATGAGCGGTGCGACCATCAGGTTTTCATTTTCCATTTCAAAATCCAGGTCCACTTTCAACTTGTCGCCGTAGCGCAGTTTTTCCAGGTCCACGTAGTTGCGGAGCAATTGAACCTCCTTCGAGAGGGCCACTTTTTCCATGTTGGCCCGGTAAACGAGGTAGTCGAGCAGTTCGGTGAGTTTTAAAATACTGTCCGCCGTCAGGTCGGATTTCATCAGGGCCAGGCTGTAGATGTTGTTGAGGGAGTTAAAGAGGAAATGCGGGTGGAGCTGGCCTTTCAGCAGTTTGATCTCGGCCTCGGCTTTGGCTTTGGCCAACTCCTCGTTGAGCTTTTGTTTGCGGCGGTAGTCGCCAATGATGTAGATGCATACCGCCAGCGCAATGATCGAGTAGTCCCGGATGATGTTTTTCAGCACCTTCGAAACGGGTACTTTCCAGTACTCCTGGTGTTCCAGGTAGTTCACTACTTCCAGCCATTTGACACGGGCAAAAAACACGACCGCCCCCACGGTCAGCAGCGAGAGGACGAACCAGTGCCATTTTCCTTTTTTTAAAAACTTCGGAACGGCCACCAGCGCAATGAAGTAGGTACCCAGCATCAGCGCCGGCAGCGACAGCAATTCCGCCCGGAAGAACGGCCATACATCCCCGGAGCGCATATGCATCATGTTGGCGAAGTACTCAGAGAGAATGTACAGCGCCCAGAAAAGCAGGTGGATGGCGATGGATTTCATGCGGTTGGTTATTAGCTTTTGGTTGTTGGCCGGTGACTCGGAATGGCTAAATATCGCCACTTTCGGCCATTCACAAAACCTCCGCAGAGCAACAACTGCCCAAGGTAGAGCAACAGCCTTTTTCGGGCTATGATCTTCAAATTTGCTGCAAACTGGTTGTTGCTATCCTTCATCTGGGCGTTGCTCTACTTTTGAAAATCCGGGGGTGAAAGGGGAGTAAATTTGGATAAAATTTTTTCACTAAAAATATGAGTCATGAAAAGTACCATCAAAAATTTCCTCCTCGCAACAGCCGCAGTGCTGTTTACCTGTTCTTTTACTGAAATCACCCGGCTGAATACTGAAATGACAGGCTTGGATGCTGCCCCCGTTGGCGGCGCTTACGTCGTTTTCGCAGGGAAATACGGCGGCGAAGTCACCCAGAAAGACCTCGAAGGCCAAACTACCCTCGGCGTGGACGGCTGCGCCCGTGGTTCCCGGATTTTCCAGTTTACCCTGCACGTAACGCATGGCGGTAAAACATCTACCTACACGGCCAATTCCAACGTGCTGACGAGCGAGATGACTGCCAAACTTCGCAGCCTCTCCATTGGCGACCGCTTCGAATTCAAAAAAATGAAAGCTTACCTGCCCAATGGCAAGGACGTAGTCGACGTGCACGGGAAGGAATTTGTGATCGTGGCGAAGAAGGCGTGAATTGGCCCGACTGAGTTTCAGGTTGATTTTGGGTCGTCCCAAAATCAACCTGTTTTATTTAAAATCCCGCCCTTCTACCTATTTTAGCCTCCTCAAAATCAAAACATCATGCGATACATCCTCTCACTCATCCTTCCAATTTTCTTATTCCTGGCCTGTAAGCCAACCCAAAAAGTGACGGCTCCCGGAACACCCAAGCCTACCGACACAACCCTCGCCGACAAGGTGAAAAAAATGCAAAAATTCCCCGGCTATTTCACTTTCTACTGGGATGAAAAAGAGGGTAAAATCTGGCTTGAAATCGACACTTTCGGCGTCGAATTTCTCTACGTCAACTCCCTTCCGGCAGGCATCGGCTCCAACGACATCGGCCTCGACCGGGGACAACTCGGACAGGAGCGGGTGGTGAAGTTTTCACGAAGTGGAAATAAAGTGCTGCTCACCCACCTCAACTATGGCTACCGGGCCACCAGTACCAACGCCGACGAACGCCTGGCCGTCGAGGAGGCATTTGCCCAATCTGTGTTGTGGGGTTTCACCGTCGAAAAAGAGGAAGGCGGCAAGGTGCTCGTTGACGCCACGAAATTCCTGCTGCAAGACGCCCACAACGTCATCGCCCGGCTGAAACAGCGCAAGCAAGGCACTTACAAACTCGAGGAAAGCCGCTCGGCTATCTACTTGCCCCGCACGAAAAATTTTCCGAAAAACACAGAATTCGAAGCCACGCTCACCTTCACCGGCACGCCCGAAGGCGAGTGGATCCGCTCCGTGACGCCAACGCCGGACGTGGTCACCGTGCGGCAGCACCACTCCTTCGTCGAATTGCCCGACGGCGACTACGAGCCGAGGATTTTCGACCCTCGCAGCGGTTATTTTGAAACGAGCTACTACGACTACTCTACACCCATCGATCAGCCGATCGTGAAACGATTCATCACCCGGCACCGGCTGAAAAAACAAAACCCGTCTGCTGCTATCAGCGACCCCGTCGAACCCATCGTTTACTACCTCGATCCCGGCACGCCTGAACCCATCCGTTCAGCGCTGCTCGAAGGCGCCCGCTGGTGGAATCAGGCCTTCGAAGCCGCCGGCTATCGCAATGCTTTCCAGGTGAAAATGCTCCCCTCCGACGCCGACCCGATGGACGTGCGCTACAACCTCATCCAGTGGGTACACCGCTCGACGAGGGGCTGGAGTTATGGCAGTTCGGTCATCGACCCACGTACCGGCGAAATCATCAAGGGCAAAGTCACCCTCGGCTCCCTGCGGGTGCGGCAGGATTACCTGATCGCCCAGGGCCTGCTGGCCGCTTACGAAAACGGCGACACGCCCGACCCCCGCCTGCTCGAAATGGCGCTGGCCCGCCTGCGGCAACTTTCCGCCCACGAAGTCGGCCACACGCTTGGACTGGCGCACAACTTCGCCGCCAGCACCAACGATCGGGCTTCCGTGATGGATTACCCGCACCCCTACATCGCCCTGGATGCAAACGGGAACATTGATTTTTCAAAAGCCTACGCTACCGGCATCGGAGCGTGGGACAAGCGCACGATCCTCTACGGCTACCAGGATTTTCCGAAGGGAACCAACGTGGCGCAGGCTTTGGATGAAATTTTAAAGGAAAACCACCGCCTCGGTCTGCGTTACCTCTCCGACCAGGACGCCCGGCCAGCCAGTGGCGCAGCGCCCCTGGCTCACCTTTGGGACAATGGCTCCTCGCCTGTGGACGAACTCAGGAGGCTTGCAAAGGTGCGGGAAGCAGCAATCAGAAATTTTGGGTTAAACAACATCCCCAGCGGCACGCCCCTCGCCGAACTCGAACGCATCCTCGTGCCGCTCTACCTCGCCCAACGCTACCAGGTGGAGGCCGTTTCAAAATTGATTGGCGGCGTGAATTACACTTACACGGTGAAGGGTTTTGAAACAAAAGCCAACGACGCCTGGAAGGTGACGCCGGTAGACGACAAAACCCAGCAGGAAGCCCTGCTTGCTCTGCTCGAAACGCTCGACACCCGTTTTCTTGAAATTCCTGCCAACGTGCGGGCCGTTATTCCTCCTCAGCCCATCGGTTACGGACGTGACCGGGAGACGTTCAACAGCGACATGGGCCTCGTTTTCGATCCCTTCGCAGCGGCGGAAAGTTCGGCGGACAACACGATCAGTTTCCTGCTCAACCAGGAACGGCTGGCTCGTCTGATCGAGCAAAAAGCGGCAGACCCACAGCGAATTATGTCCGTGAATTACGTCATCGGGCAGCTGCTGTCACGGGCATTTTTTAACCCTCGTGAAACGGTTTATCGGGAAGAAATTGCGTGGATGGTGGAAAAACTTGCGGTGAAACACCTCATAGCCCTCGCCGCCGACAAGACCGGGAACCAACAGGTGACAGCCTTGGCACTCTACGAACTCGACCAGATAGCCAATGATTTTGTGCGGGAGTTGGAGGGTGAAAAAATAGACGAACGCAGGGCGCACCTCGTGTACATGCTCAACGAAATCAGTCAGTTCCGCCAGCGTCCGAAGGATTTTCAGCCGGTGAAAACGCCAGATTTGCCGGACGGGTCGCCGATCGGGTGCGATGGGTTTTAAAAAGTCGCCTTTTTCAAATAAGAAAATTGGCCATCATTATTCGACCTTGTGAACCGAAGAACTTAAGTATACGGGATTCAAGATTTTGGCATGATGGCAGTTAGGCATTTTTACAATACCTTTCTTATTTCAATATTAACCCACCACTATGGCAGCGCAGAGCTGCCATAGTGTTTTTTGTGCTAAAAGATAAGGGTTAAAGCTCACAGCTTCCGTGGGGGTAGTTATTTTAAAACAGAATACTGCCTCAATTTTTCTTTTTGTTTATGGTATTTTTCGTAGCTACCATTGATGGGAATTCTTAAAGCTGCGTTTGCTCCAAGAACGCCTCCGACGAGTCCGCCTCCAAGCCCAAATCCTGCGGAATAATAAGCTATCACATATTGACCAACGAGCGCATTCCCCAACTCACACCATCCATCGTCCTTATCACATTTTGGTAAACTGGCCAAACCTACAATCCCACCAATAACAGCACCGACCCGCATCCCGATTGCTAGTCCTGGCAACACATTTTCACCATTTTTAATACTTATTGACTCAACATGATTTACATTAAAATCTATCGGTTCCTGCGTGGTCAGAACATTCGAGATAGCAATAGATGAGTCCCTTACTTGATAGAGGTAAACCGCTGAAATTGTCCGGTTACTTGTCAGATCAATCCATGCCTTAGGGGCAGATCGATTGATTTCTTGTCCCGATAGGACAACATGAATAAATAGAGAAAAAGCCCCAACGATAAAAAGTGTCTTTTTCATGGTAATTGGATTTTAGTTTAAAAAGGTTTTTCGGGGCTCTGGTTTTCCGGGGTTTTTCTCTTGCGGTGATTCAAATTTACCACCAACTCTTCCCGAGAGGTTAGGACATATGTACACGTGTACAGCATGATCGTCTTAAGTGGTCAAATTTTCTTTAGCACCATTGTTTCCTTTCTAAAAAATGATTTCTAACCCATTCATTACCAATACTTTTAGTGACACAAGGTGACATTTTAAACACTAAGCGGCGGGAGCGTCATCCATCAGTTCACGACGATAATCGGTAGGTGTTTTTCCAAATAGTTTCACAAAGAGCCGGGTGAAATAGTTCGGATCTTTAAAGCCGGTTTCGTAGGCGATTTCACCAATATGCAAGTCAGGGTTACTTAACAAATCCGTTGCTTTTTGCAATCGGGTATAGTTAATAAATTCCGTAGCGCTCATACCTGTGAGCGCCTTCAGTTTTCGATGCAATTGGGTTCGGCTAACGGCCATAGCCCTTCGCAGTTGAAGAATTCCGAAATCCTCATCGGAGAGGTGGGCTTCAAGTATGTTTTTCAGGGTGATTAAAAACTTATCCTCAGGAGGAGCAATTTCTTTTTGCGTACCTGACTGGACACCCGTTTTATTTTTAAAAAAAGCCTGCAACTGCTGACGATGCTCCAGCAGATTGTTGAGAATGGCGAGCAGTTCCCTCCCCTCAAAGGGCTTACCCAGGTAGGCATCAGCCCCTCGTTCCAGGCCTTCGATGCGGTCTTTCACCGAGGCAAGCGCTGTCAACAGTACGATTGGAATGTGGCTGGTCCGGTCATCTTTTTTGAGGATTTTCAAAACTTCAAAACCGGACATTTCCGGCATGATGACATCGCAGATAATGAGGTCAGGAATAGTCTCGAGGGCAAGGTCGATACCGTCCTTACCATTGAAGGCAGACTCTACTTCGAAGTGATATTCCAACAAAGAACGCAGGTACTCCACAATGTGTGGATTGTCTTCAATGACGAGGACCAGGTTTTTATATGCGGTCGGTTTTTCAGCCTGGGTCGGAGTTGGGAAAAATTCGGGTATTTCAGGTCGCCAAAGTTCCGGTTGGCGGGCATGGGCCGGCTGACCTCCATTGTTTTGAGCCAATTGGGTCACTGGCAAAGTCACGATAAACGTAGTGCCTTCTCCCTGCTTGCTCCTAACTTCGATGTTTCCCCCCGTCAGCAGTACAAGTTCCTGAGTTAGCGCCAGCCCGATCCCCGTTCCCAACCCATGATGCGATGCTGAATTTTCAGACTGGTAAAAACGATCAAAAATTTGGGCTAATTCGGCTGCTGGTATACCCACTCCGGTATCGCTTACTTCAACGGTGATCTCTTCCTTTGTGCTTGCACTGTTTTTTTTGACGGAAATTGTAACGCTACCTTTCACGGGAGTAAATTTAAGTGCGTTAGAAAGCAGGTTGGTGAAAATTTGCCGCATGATTTCAGCGTCAAAATCCATGTTCATAGACGGCAGCGAAGTGAGAAAACGAAGGGTAATTTCCTTTCTGCCTGCCAGCGGCTGGTAAAACTCTACGAGCTGGCGAAGATAGGCCACGAAGTCGTCTCTCGCAGGGTTGATTTGAAGATGTCCCGATTCGATTTTAGCCAGATCGAGCAGCCTGTTGACCAGCTGTAGCAGTTGGTCGCTGTTCTGCCGGATGCATTGCAACTGCCGTAGGGTCATCCCGGTGGTTTTTTGCTGCAGCATTTCCACCATACCGTTGATGAGCGTGAGTGGTGTGCGAAATTCGTGTGTGATGTTAGCGAACAGTTGATTTTTCAGTTCGTCCAGGTCTTTCAGTCGATGGGCTTCTTTTTCCTCTTCTCTCAATTGCTTCATGCGGTAAGCCAAACCGATGGAGAAAAGTAAAACTTCACCTATCATCGCCCCCTCGGAAAACAGGCGGTCCACCGGAATTTCGTTCGCAATCCAGTAGGCATTAACGCCTAAACCAACCATAAAACACAGCGTTGCAGCGATCAGGAAATTAGCCCTTGCCTTCTGTAGCCGTGCTAGCGCAACTAAAAAAGCGATGACTACCAGGTAGTGCAATGCGACGTACAAAATGGTAATATGGTCATTCAGTACTTCATTGAAAGTAATGACAAAAAATGTGAAGATCAGGAGGAAAAAGCCAATCCGTAAACGGATCAACCATTTCAAAATCTTATCCCATCGGGGTAGTGACACTTCCAGGTGCATGTAGCTTCTGAAAAACTGAAGCAGAAAAATGTCCCAACAGGTCAAGGCCAGATAATTGAGGTAGTTCGCCCATTTCGGATGATCCCGCAGCACGGGCAAATCAGGTATCAAGCCAAAAATATCGAGCATAAAAACGATAGCCGAAAAGAGAAATAAAGCATGGAAAAGAAATGCCCGGTCACGGGTGGTTATGAAAAGTAATAAACTGAAAATCATGATTGCGCCCAGAAATCCAAGGAAGAACCAATCAGCCCGCGTTCTTGCAAAAGCCTCGTGCGTATCCGGATAGTCGTTTTGAACAAGCCGTAAATTGAAGTGGGGCGGATGGTAGTCTACCACTTGCAGCCGAATGAAAACTATCGCCGTATCGCCAGCTGACAGCGAAAACGGCACCCGTTCGACCCGGTTGCCGGTGGCCAGTTTTTTTTCATGGGCTGGCACGAGTTCACCGGTTTTCAGGTGCTCCAGAAGGCGGCCGCCCCAATCTGTCACAAAGACATCAATGTAACTTCCGTTTCCCGTAAAGAGGAACCAGTTGTTCAAAAGGCCCGGTTGTTTGAAATGATTGGCGATGGTAATTTTACCCCAGAAAACTCCTCTCAGGTTGTGAAGTGGCTGTACCTTACTGTAAGGTTGAAAAAATTCGCTGGTAGCCGGCGAATTAACGGTTTTAAAAACTGCCTTTCCGGAACTGTCTTCCCAAACGCTCAGAAAATCATTCAGGTTGTATTCCGGCTGTAGCGTATCAATTACAAAAACCGGGGTCTGACTTCTGGCCGAAGGCAAGGTGACAAAAACAAGAATAAATACAATAGTCACCTGCAGGAGAACTTGGAGGAATATTTTACCAATATTTTCTTTCGTCATTGAGGAGGATTATACCTCAATATTCAGGATACTACCCTTTCTTTAAAATGATATTCCTCAAAGACACAAGGTGACATATATCAAAACCCGATGCGGCGCATGCCAAAATCTTCGCTTACTATTCAATTTTGCCACAGACAATGAAAAAATGTGGCTATCCCCGCAGGAAATATAACCTATTTGGAGTGGTAACATAGATGGCAGACCTGACCCCTGTTGAACACAATGGCCGATGATGAAAATCAGGCAATACGAAGCCCATTTTCCACCGGGCGCTCCGGTTGCAGCAGGGTCACTTCCTTGCCCTCGCCGACGACGCCCAGCACGAGGCATTCGGAGATAAAATTGGCGATTTGCTTCGGCGGGAAATTCACCACGGCGATCACCTGTTTGCCCACCAGTTCTTCTTTGGCAGGGTAAAGTTGGGTGATCTGCGCTGAGCTTTTTTTGATGCCCAGTTCGCCGAAATCGATGGTCAGTTGCCAGGCGGGATTTTTTGCTTTTGGAAAATCATGCACTTCGAGGATGGTGCCCACCCGCATTTCTACTTTTTCAAATTCTTCCCAGGTTAGCATTTTATAAACTTTTAAACCCTTACACCTTTCAACCTGCCCTATCACACATTCCACCAGTACGTAAACTTCAACACCAGCGCCCGGTTGCGTACTTCGGTGAAATCCGACAGGTAATTGTTCGTGTAAACGATAAACAAGTCCGACGCAGGGCTGTAGCGCCACTGCAGCCGGAGGTTCAGGTTCACGTTTTTCGCCTGGTTGTTGTACTGGATGAAATTGGTGAAAAAAAGCTTGTTCGTCACCGTCACGTCAATGCGTGGGCCGACCAGCCAGAGGTCGAAATCCCGGTTTTTCAAACCCGCAGGCAGGTCTTTGTTTTCCTGAAATTCGATATGGTTGTATTGCGCTGCCATGCTGATGGCTACGTAGGGCTGGAAACGGTAGCCGGCTTCTCCGCCCAGCCGAAGACGTGTGCCACCGGCGTAGTAGCCGCCGTATCGGGTGTTGGCCGACCATGTAAAACGACTTTGCGGTTTGGAAACGAATTCCGTACCGAAAGATTTCCAGGTGTGTTTGGTGCCGGCTGCCAGCGTGTCGCCGGCAAAATTCGTGGGGTCGAAAGGCCGGAGCAACTCCTGAAAATCGTAAGCCGTCCAGATGGTGAATTCGCTGCGGTTTAGGAAGTTTACCTTGTAAATTATTGGCAGTTCGCTTTCGACGTACCGCATGTTTTCATCAAAAATCACCTGGTAAAACGACTGCGGACCATGGCTCAGAATCCAACTGGATTTTGGGAAAAAAATCAACCCTGCCGTGCCACCAATCCGGTTGTATCCGGTGCGGGGCACAAAGCCCGTCTCGGCCCGGAAGTTCTCGCCCACGCTTTCAGCTTGCAGGTTGAAATACCCGCCCCTGGCGCTGTAGGCGAGGTTGCCCGCCAGTATCCGGTCGTCGCCCGTAGAACCAGGGCTGAAAGATTTCAAAAAAAGCAGCTTGCCCGTCCACTTGTTATTTTGCGAAGCAAGATTGTACTCGAAGCCAAGGTTGCGGTTGTAACGTTTGATGGCATCGGTGTCTTCGACTTTATCGTAGTCAAACGTTTCTTTGTTCACAAAAATGGCCGACACGTTGGAGCGTGCAAACACCCGCCGTTGCAGAGAAAGCACGCTGAAGTTCTGCGCAGGCGTGCCGTTGCCATCCTCGCCTGTCTGCATGTTCATGGCGCCGATACGCCAGTTTTTATTCAGCTTTCCGCTGAGGCGTGCGCCGAAGCGGATCGGTGCATTCAGGCCGATTCTTCTCGAAAAAAACGGCCGTAGCGTACCGTAACCGAAATTGCCGAACAGGTCTGCATTTTCCAGAAAAAACTGCCGCCGTTCGGGAAAAAACAGCTCGAAACGATCGAGGTTGGTCTGCTGCACATCCACTTCCACCTGTGAAAAATCGGGGTTCACCGTCAGGTCGAGATTGAGGGAAGAGGTAAGCGCCACTTTGGCATCCACACCGATATCTTTTTTGAAATCGGTATCCGTACCGGCTTCGTAGTCCTTGCTCAGGCCGCCGAGTGCGTAGGGGATGATCGAAACGTTGGCGCCGGCGGAGGGCGGCGCTTCGTCCCAGACGAGCACACCCGTGTAGGCCAGCGACGCCGTCGGGAACTGGCGGGGTACGGGCGCCCATGCCGATTTTTCGGTGGTCTTCAGGTCGAGGCGGCTGAAGTTGACGCCCCAGCGGTCGATGCCTTTTTTATAGCGCAGGGTTTTGAAAGGCACTGCCATTTCAAACACCCATTTGTCGTCGTCAGCCTGTACGGCTGAAGTCCATCTGTTTTCCCAACTCAGGTCGGCTTTACCCCCCTCGAAAAGCAGGCCGTCCCACTGGGCACCCTGGGCATTGGAGCCGAAAGTGAAGCCGTTCGTCTGATCATCGAAGGGATCAAGGAAGAGGAGAAAGTTATCGTTTTTACCAAAATTAAAATCCCGGCGCAGGGACTCGACCATGTACGGGCCATCGAGTTTTTCATAGTTGACAGCCAGCAGGTAAACGTTTTCGTCGTCGTAGAGCATTCTCACTTCGGTGCGAACGATGGCCTTGCCGGTGTCCATCGGCAGGACCTGGTAAAAATTGGTGGCTACCTGAGCCGTCTGCCAGGCAGCGTCGTCCGGTATTCCGTCCACTTTCACAGGCGTTGTAGCCCGGTGGATGTGATACTCAAATTCGGCGTTTTTCTTTTGGGCTGATGCGGTGCTGCTAAGACAAATAATCAAGAAGAGCAGGCAATATTTCAAGAAGTTGGTCACTTTGATAGATTTTTTGGGCGAAGATAACAGGTAAGAAGAAATATACTGTCACTGCTGATCAGTGCATGTCGAATGCTGTTTTGAAAAAAATTTCTTTTACTATAAAAAACATTCCGCCGCTGACTTAATTTGGTCCAATATTTTCCCATACAATTGAGCCAAAAAATTCTGGTTATTCAAACACCGGAAGGCAGAGGCATTCATCCCCAACTTCATTCTACCTTGTGAAAAAGCGACACCTGTCTGCCGTAGCCCTCGCAGGCCTCTCTCAACAGCACGAATCCCGGCGCCTGTTGGCCGTAATTGTCCGGATTTTAGGACTGCACCGCCTGCCCCTGGCTCTCGAAATTGTGGATAGCACTTTCGACGAAGCCGCCTCTAAGTTTTACTTCCGGACTCCACCTGACATTCCCGACTTCCTGCTATCGGTAGCCCGGGAAAAAGTACTTGAAACCATTCGTCAGCAAAACCTGTCCGAACGGCTTGCCCGAACGATAGCACTCGACATGGAAATGGGCCAAAGTCTGGAAAGCATTATCCAGAAAATATTTTCGGAAGAAAGCGTGGTCGAAAACCGCATGGCGGTCATTTTTGCCTGCTGCCATCCGGCATTGCCGCTGCGGCTGCGCATGGCGCTTTTGCTTAAAACTCATTTTACATTTACCGCCAAAGACATTCAGCACTTCCGGCATTCCGACGACCTGGAACTACTTTCAGAACTGGAGAATGCGCCGGAAATACTGCTACAAAATGCCGTGCAGGTGGCTGTTCCTTCAGAGCGCACTTTCAATGACAGACTCGCAGCGGTACTTGAAACCATCCTGCAGCTTTTTCTCGAAGGTTTTGAGCACAGCGGCAAAACAATTTTTACCCGGCGTGCCATGTGCGATCAGGCTTTTCAAACCGGCTACCAATTGCTGACCTTTCCGAAAACAGCTACGCCAGCCGCCACCGCACTGATGTCCGCACTCTGCATGCTTGCTGCCCGCTTTGATACACGCCGGGGCCGTTCGCCATCCATTCTTTTCCTTGATGAAAAGAACCGCTCGAAATGGAATCCTGACCTGATCGACAAGGGAGTCAATTTTTTTGAACAAGCCGGCGAGTTGGACAGAACCAGCGAGTACCACCTGATGGCGCAGGCACTTATGGAGCACACACTGGCCCCGCATCCCCGTTTTACCAATTGGGAAAGCATCCTTGACCTGTACGACCACCTGCTGAAAGTTCGCCCGGCTTATCAGCACCATCTTTACTTTGCCTGGCTACTGGCAAGGAATTTACAGCCTCAGGCGGCCATTCAACACCTCTACGGCGTACCCCGGTTTTCGGAACATTTGCTGGAAGACTGGTTGACCAACGCACTACTCGGCGAATTTTATCGATTAGGAAAAAACCCGAGAGAAGCCATCCGCCACTACCGGGTCGCCCAGCAAAAAGCACCTTCACATGGCTTGAAGCGATTGTTTTTTCGCAAAATTCTAAACCTGGAGAAAGGCAGCATGCGGAAGAAAAAGGTGAAGTGGTGAGCTTTAGGGTAGTCTGCGTTGCTTTCCGTAGTTTTACCCATCGATCATTTTCAAACTTTTTTCAAATGCCATTGCTCAGTCTCAATATGTTCAGGATTGTTTTTTTTAAAAGAGTCCTCCTGCCGGGAATTCTTGCCTTTTTCACACTTACAACCTACGCCCAAAATGGCATTCACTGGTCCGGCCCCGTCACCGTGGCTACCGCCAGTTTTGGCGACGATAGCCCCCGCATTGCCCTGCTCTCCGACGGATCGCCCGCCGTACTCTGGGGCAAATCGGGGCTTGGCGCCAAAATTTATTTCAGCCGCTGGGACGACGGCGCCTTCACCGATCCCCTGCAAATTAACACCAACGGCATTGGCCCCGAGGTGTACAGCTTCGGCGGGTTGGATTTGGCCACCCACGGCGATGCAATTTTTTTAGTGTTTGAAAATTTCAACAACGGCATTTTCCTCGTCCGCTCCACCGACGGCGGGCAATCCTTCGAACTGCCCGTCAGCGTCTTCGACCCGCCGCCCGGCGACTGGGCTACGCTGGCTTCCGTCGCTACCGATGACAACGGCAACCCGCTCGTCAGCGTCATCCGGGAATTGACCAACGAGACCCAGGCCCGCTACGTGATGATGCGCTCCATGGACGGCGGCCTTACCTTCAGCCCACCCGTCGTGGCCAGCGAACCGGCCAACGGCGAGTACGTCTGCGAGTGCTGTCCCTCCGATATTTTTTCAAAAAACGACAACGTCTGGCTGGCCTTCCGCAACAACGACAACAACCTTCGGGACGCCTGGGTAAGTCGCAGCAGCGATGGCGGCGCCACCTTCGAAGCTGCCACCGATGTGGACGCCACCGACTGGAACATCAACGCCTGCCCGATTAGCGGCATCAAAATCGCACCGCTCGGCGGCGACAGCCTCATCACGGCCTGGATGAGCGGCGCCTCCGGTCTCGGCCGGGTATCGTTCAGCACCCTGCACGGTGGTACGATGGAGAAGGGTTGGGAGTTTGAATTTCCGCAGACCAACACCAACTCGCAGCAGGTGCGACCCAACATCGCCGGGGCCAATGATACCATCGGCGTGGTGTGGGAGGAGAGTGGCTTCGGCGTCAACTCAACCGACCTGATGTTCGCTTTTTCGAAAAACGGGGCTGCCGGTTTGACCCAGAATTTCATCAACCTGACAGAAGCAACAGGCAACCAGCGGTACCCCTCGCTGGCTTTCGCCAATGGATTTTTTCATCTTATTTACACAGACTCCAACGGGGAATTGAAATATCGCAAGGGCACCGTTTCGGAGGTGAGCGCAGCCGGTGATTTTGAAAAAAATGAGCTGTCCGTCGAACTGGTTTCCCAACCCGTCAGGGGAAGTTTACAGCTTCGGGTAGAGTCCCCGGTCAGCCGTCAGCTGGAAGTTGTGTTGCTGGATGCCGGTGGCCGTCGTTTGAAAAGCTGGCCGGAAGTTACCGTAGCTCCGGCGGCGGATTTGGTAAAACTGGAAACCGGGCCGGTAGCAGCAGGTCTGCATTTTTTACAAATAAAAACGGACGGTGCAGTTTTGGTCAAAAAAGTCATTTTCCACCCATAAAATTTTCTTGTTTCAAAATGAAAAACCTGTACTTTCTCCTACTGCTTTTCCTTTTTGGTTGTAGTGAAAACACGCCACCGCCCGCAACCTTTGGCCCGCTACCCTCTGAGGCCCAACTCGCTTGGCAGCAAATGGAGTTCAACGCTTTCGTCCATTTTAACATGAACACTTTCACCAACATGGAGTGGGGTACCGGCGGCGAATCGCCCGAACAGTTCAACCCCTCGGCGCTCGACTGCCGCCAGTGGGCAAAAGTGTGCAAGGACGCAGGCATGCAGGGAATCATCCTTACCGCCAAACACCACGACGGTTTTTGCCTCTGGCCCAGCGCTCTCACGGAGCATTCGGTGAAAAACTCCCCCTGGAAAAACGGCCAGGGCGACGTGGTGCGGGAGCTCGCCGACGCCTGCAAGGAGTACGGCCTGAAAATGGGCCTGTACCTATCCCCCTGGGACCGCAACCATGCTGACTATGGCAAACCGGAGTATCTTGACTATTTCCGGGGCCAGCTTCGGGAACTGCTGACCAACTACGGCGACCTCTTCGAAGTCTGGTTCGACGGCGCCAACGGCGGTACGGGCTGGTACGGCGGCGCCGACGAAGAGCGCACCGTGGATCGCCAAAACTACTACGACTGGCCCACGACCAACGCCCTTGTTGCTGAACTCCAACCCAACGCCGTAATCTTCAGCGATGCCGGCCCCGGTGTGCGGTGGGTAGGCAACGAAAACGGATTTGCCGGTGAAACGAACTGGAGCCCGCTGCGCCGGGACGAATTTTACCCCGGATCGCCCAACTACAAAGAATTGACCGAAGGCCACGCCGACGGCACGCATTGGATACCCGCCGAGTGCGACGTGAGCATCCGGCCGGGCTGGTACTACCACCCCGAGCAGGACACAGCCGTAAAATCACTCGCCCAACTCGTGGACATCTACTACCACTCCGTCGGCCGCAACGGCCTGCTGCTGCTCAACCTGCCCGTGGACACACGGGGGCTGGTACACGAAGCGGATGCACGGCAGTTGCAGCGGCTGGGCGAGGTCATCCGGGCGGACTTTTCAAAGGATTTGACTGCCGGTAAAAAAATCACGGCCAGCGACGAGCGGGGTAAAAATTTCACCGCAAAAAATGCGCTCGACGGCAATCCCGAAACCTACTGGGCTACCGGCGACAGCGTCCTCTCGGCCAGCGTGGAGGTTGATTTTGGTGAAACGACCACCTTCAACCGGCTGATGCTGCAGGAATACATCCGGCTGGGGCAACGAGTGGACTCGTTCCGGGTTTTTATTTTTAAAAATGAAAAATGGGAACCGCTGGCCAGCGGCACGACGGTGGGCTACAAACGGATTTTGCGTCTTGAAAACCAGACAGCGGAAAAAGTGAAGATTGAGTTCGAAGCGAAGGCGCCGCTGTGCATTTCGAAGATCGGCCTGTTCGAAGCGGCAGAGCACGGAAACTGAGAAATTGGAAAAACAGGCGGAGAGAGAGGGATTCGAACCCTCGGTACAGTTGCCCGTACAACGGTTTTCGAGACCGTCCCGTTCGACCACTCCGGCACCTCTCCGGGTTGCAGTGAAGCTACTGAGCTGCGATGCATGGCAAATATAAGCCGGAAATGAGAGAAAAAGGTTCCCCTGGCTGTTCGCCCTGATAATTTTTTGTTGGTTATTTCAGATCGGCAGTAGCAAAAAGTTTAAACCTTAAACTCATCGCTACTGCCTGACTGTTTTCCAAACTTTTCCTACCTTTCGCAGACACACTTCCCAACTTTAAACAAAACAAAACTGACACATGAAAAGGAGAAATTTTATGAAAAACAGTCTGCTCTCAACCGCAGCCGTTGCTGCTGGCGGTGCAACTTCAATCGCCGCCAACCCTTCGACTGGCAGACGACATTTCAAACTCAAGTATGCGCCTCACCTCGGCATGTTCGAACAGATCGCAGGCAGCGACCCGCTGGCCCAGTTAAAGTTCATGGCTGAAATGGGCTTTACCGCCTTCGAAGACAATGGAATGATGGGCCGTGATGTAGCCTTGCAGGAAAAAATGGCCAATACGATGGCCACGTTTGGCATCCAGATGGGTGTGTTCGTCGTGGCGTTTGACAATTGGCCGCTTTCGACTTCACTCACTTCAGGCGACCAAGGCTGGCGGGATAAGTTCTTAAAAACCTGCCATGAAGCCGTCGACGTGGCCAAGCGGGTGAATGCAAAATGGATGACCGTCGTACCCGGCAACTACGACCGACGCCTGCCGATTGGTATCCAAACCGCCAACGTTGTCGAGTCGCTGCGCCGGGCTGCCGAAATTTTCGAACCGCATGGTCTCGTCATGGTACTCGAGCCGCTAAGTGACACACCCGACCTTTTCATGCGCTACTCCGACCAGACGTACCTGCTCTGCAAGGCGGTGAACAGTCCATCGTGCAAAATCCTGTTCGACATGTGGCACATGCAGCGCAACGAAGGACGGTTGATTAAAAACATGGAGCTGTGTTGGGATGAAATCGCCTACTTCCAGATCGGAGACGAACCGGGCCGCAAAGAGCCAACTACGGGCGAAATCAACTACAAAAATATTTTCAAATACATTCATAGTCGGGGTTTCGACGGTATTCTGGGCATGGAGCACGGAAATTTCAGCGAAGGAAAAGATGGTGAAATGGCCGTGATCAAGGCTTACGAAACCGTGGACGATTTTTGATGCTGCGCCGGGGTACTTGCACACCTGAGCCTAAGCCGGAGCCAAGTACCCTGACGCATAGCGCATTGAACAGATTCAACGAGCCGGTGTTTCCACTGGAAATCAATACCCGACATGCATTTTCAACCTGTTTTTGAGACTAAAAAACGTCCGATTTTCATCGCCGGCCCATGCAGCGCCGAAACAGAAGCGCAAGTACTCGCCACTGCCCATGCTCTTGCCGCCCAGCAGGTCGACCTGTTCAGGGCCGGCATCTGGAAGCCCCGCACACGGCCGGGAGCATTCGAAGGCGTCGGGAAGCCCGGCCTTGCCTGGCTGAAGCGGGTAAAAGCGGAAACCGGCCTGAGGGTGACGACCGAGGTTGCCAACGGCCAGCATGTGGCCGAAGCGCTGAAGCACGGTATCGACGTGTTGTGGATTGGCGCCCGCACCACGGTCAACCCGTTTTCCGTTCAGGAGTTAGCAGATGCGCTGCAGGGACTCGACATTCCGGTTTTAATTAAAAACCCCATCAATGCCGACCTGAAACTCTGGATCGGCGCTATTGAACGGATTTACCAGGCAGGCATCCGGCGCATTGCTGTCGTACACCGGGGTTTTTCAAAATATGGTGAGGTAAAATACCGCAATGTACCGCTGTGGCAGCTGCCTATCGAGCTGAAAATCATTTTTCCTGAGTTGCAAATCATCTGCGACCACAGCCACATCTGCGGAAACAGGGAACTCCTCCATGAAGTAGCCCAACGTGCGCTCGACCTCAATTTCGACGGGCTAATGACCGAGGTGCATCCTTCACCTGACGAGGCCTGGAGCGACGCCGAACAGCAGGTAACGCCGGAACAATACCAGGCACTTATGGAAGACCTGATCGTGCGCCGCCCTAATGCCACAGATAAGGTGTTGCTTCACCAACTTGGCGATTTGCGCAGGCAAATTGACTCGCTGGATGAAAAGATAATTGAGCTGCTCAGCGCCCGGATGGATGTTGCGGAGCAAATTGCAGGGTACAAAAGAGAAAATAACATCGCCATTTATCAACCCGAGCGCTGGCGGGAAATCCTTGAAAATGGGCTGGCAAAGGGAAGCTCTCTCGGCCTGAGCGAAGAGTTTATTTCACTGATGATGAAAGCCATTCACCAGGAGTCCATCAATCACCAGGCTACAGTGATGAATGATCTTGAAATAATGGAGAGAAGCATTTGAAGACATATTTTTTAAGTTTTTGCCAAATTTATTTTGGGATAAAAACATTTTTCCCCAACTTAGCAGCCTTAGAGAGAAAGAGAGCATTATTCCATCCCACATATCCAATATTTTCTTCAACTTATTTAGCGGTATCCAGAACAAACACTTGCGTTTGAATGACCATTTGTAGGTAATCTTTGACTGTAAACACTTAATTTGTAACAAACACAACAAACTGAAAACTATGTTAATTCTTTACATCGCAGTTGGAGCATTTATCCTTGGAGGAGGTATTTTTATCGTTGCTGAATACACCCCTGAACGAGGCAGCCGTAAATGGTATTAATGTTTCCAATTTCAAACACTGTCAGCTGTTTCAACACAGGTGAAAACTACACTTACCTGATATTTTGCCGTAAAACCTCTTTGAAATTTCCCTCTTGCCATGCCAAATGATACCGGCTTTTTCGGGTAAGCCTCTCTGCTCAACTAGCAGAGACTGTATCTTTTCAGCCTGCCCTCAGCTGTTTCAAATTTTCTCCATACCTTTTCCCGCTTGAAAAGTCATTTCAATAATGTCAACAAAAAAAATATTTGTTACAGGCGGGACAGGCTTCATCGGCTCATACCTGATACGGCATCTCGTCAACAGGGGTTATACTGATATCCGTGCACTGAAGCGGAAAAACAGTCCCATGGCTTTGGTATCAGATATTGCTGATAAAGTCGAGTGGATCGAAGGTGATCTGCTGGACCTTCCCGCTTTAGGAGAAGCAATGGCCGGTGTGCATCAGGTGTATCATAGCGCAGCTATCGTTTCTTTTATCGAATCAGACAAGCTCCGGATGAGGAAAATCAACCAGGAGGGTACAGCCAACATCGTCAATATTGCGCTGGATGAGGGTGTCGAGAAGCTGGTACACGTCAGCTCGATCGCCGCTTTGGGCCGCTCCCGCAACAGCACGGTCATTGACGAGCAAACCAAGTGGCAGGATGGCAACTGGAACAGCCCGTACGGTATCAGCAAACATCTTGCGGAAATGGAAGTGTGGCGGGGCATAGCTGAAGGACTAAATGCAGCGATAGTCAACCCATCAAATGTGCTTGGCAGCGGATTCTGGCAGGGGAAACTGAGCAGTGGCAATATATTTTATAAAATATGGAAAGGTTTGCCATTTTATCCTCGCGGTGCAACTGGATTTGTAGACGTGCGGGATGTTGTCCGCTTCACCGTTCAACTGATGGAAAGCGACATCAGCAGCCAGCGATACATCCTGAATGGCGAAAATTTATCGTTTCAAACTCTTTTTACTGAAATAGCCAATGTCCTGGAAGTAAAACCACCTGCCATCAAAGTGACCCCCTTCATTCGTGAAACTGCGTGGAGGGTCGCATGGCTTGCTTCAAAAATTTCAGGAAAGCCAGCCTTCATCACCAAACAAACCGCTCGCAGCAGCTCCCGCTCATTTCAATACGACAACACCAGGTCGCTGGGTGTATTCGACTTTTCCTACACGCCCATTTCACAAACCATCCGTGAGACGGGAACCCAGTTTCTGGAATGTGCGAAAAATGGTTTTGAACCGGCCGTGCTTGATTTTTGATAAAAAAAATTGACAAACCCCGCATTTCGTGGTTTGTCAATTTTTTAATCTCTCCTCAGCTTCCGCTATCGCAAAATGGTCACATCTCCTTCGTAAAGTACGACCACTCCATCAATAAACTCCACTTCAGCCAGGTAGGCAAACACGGACGGATCCATCAGTTTTCCTTTGAAAAAACCATCCCAGCCGGAAGACTCATCGTTGAGCGGCAGATTGTAGCCCTCGTACACGAGGTTACCCCAGCGAGCAAAAATTTTCAACGTGCGGATGGAGCGAGCCGCCGGACCACCGTACACGGTAAAATAATCGTTCAGACCATCCCCATTAGGAGAAAAAACATTTGGAATGTATATCGGCCGGTTCAGGCTCACAATAATCGTGACCGAATCGACAGCTGAGCAGCCGGCACTGTCAACGGCTGTGAGGTAGTAAGTTGTCGTTTGAAATGGAGTAGCCACAGGGTCGATGCAGTCAGGGCAACTGAGCGTCGTTGAAGGATTCCAGGTGAGCGCTACCGGATTGAACGGAGGAGAAACAATGCCCCTCAAATCAGCGGTGTAACCGAGATCTATGGTTTGGTTTTCACCTGCTTCCACCACGAGCTGCAAGGGTTGATTGATAACTGCACCAATCGAAACAAGACATCCACGGCTATCCCGTACCACAACCTGGTAATTACCGGCAGCAAGGCCGGTCAAGGTAGGTTCAGCCTGAAAGTTGATTCCATCGGCGCTATACTCAAAGGGAGGCGTGCCACCCATTGCCGTGACGGTGATGACGCCGGTTTCATCACCGAAACAGATGACATCCACTGCCTCTACAGTCAGCGCCAGTTCGTCTGGTTCAATGATATCGGCATCAGCAACGGCAGTGCAGCCGTTTTCATCCGTAACGGTGACGGAGTACACACCGGCAGCCAGGTTTTCAATCACATCAGTTGTTTCACCATTGCTCCATAAAAAAGTGTAACCACCCGCACCGCCGGATGGCGTGACGGTGATGCTGCCATCCATTGCTCCAAAACAGCTGATGTCGAGCGGATCAATACTTAGTTGAAGTGGCGGAAAGTCCACGACGTTAATCGTAAAAAAACCTTCGCAGCCTGCCGCATCGATAGCGTAAACATTGTAAGTACCGGCAGGAATGTTGTTCAACTCATTGCTGGACTGAAGGCCGTTTCCAAAATCGAATTGCACCGGCTCATTGGCGATTTGAATGGAAATTGAAATGCTGCCGTCGGAGTCGCCGTTGCAGGTAGGTGGCACCGCAGGATTGACGCCGGCTTCAAGACTCAGTCCTTCCGGCACGTCAAAAGTAAAGTTCTCCTCGCAGCCGTTAGCATCCTGCACGACAACGGAGTAGCTTCCCACCTCAATTTCAGAAAGTGCCCCATCCGGTGAAAAAGTACCAGACCCTTGCCAGTTGTAAAGGTAGGGTAGTGCATCCCCTTCGGCCGTAAGATTGATGGCGCCCGTCGCATCGTCGGGCCCGCAGTAGTCGGCAATTATTTCCGGCGTGACATCCGGCGGCGGCAAGACTGTTATTTGTTCAATATCCGTGATGATGCATCCGGCTTCGCTCGTGATCGTCAAAGTGACGGATTTGGGGCCGGGCGTGTTGTAAGTTACCTGATGGGGCCCCTCTCCGGTGGCTGTCGCGGGAGAAGCACCAAGCCCGAAGTTCCACTGCCAGTTGGTGATGCCTTCCACTGCATTCGAAGCGTCAATGAAGGTCACCTCACTACCTGCGCAAACAACCGGAGGAGCGATATTAAAATCAGCCTCCGGCCCCTGGAAGGTGCCCGTGCCTCCGAATTCAATGGTGAAGCCGTTGCCGGTATTGCTAAAATTATTGATGATGAGGGCATAGCTGCGGCCGGCAACCATATCGAGCGCTGCGACAAAATTATTTTGCCCGGGCGCACAGCCCGGAAATTCATCCAGATCTGTTTCATCCAAACTCAAACCGGTTGGTCCGGTGCAAATCTCCCAGTTCGAGAAGGGCTGCCCGACATTTTCTCCTGCAGCTTCACATCTGACTTTTACCTTATTATCACAATCATCAATGCCGCCCGGCAATTCAAAAACTGCAAAATCAATATCATCAGAGGGGTTTGTGGGGGTGATCGTGAAAGTCAGGGAGCCGGGGTCTTTGCAGGTCCAGCGATACCAGGCTGAGGCGAATTCAGTTTGAATGCAAATGCTTTGGCTGAATTCGTTAGTCAGATTCCCGGTCCCGACGAGACTCTCCACGGTGAAAGAAGATTTATCGCAGAGGATGACACCGGTCGGGCAATCGCCGTTGGGGTCGGGCACAGCATTGAAGTTATTGACGCAAAGTTTGAAAGTACCGGTATTCCCGGCTCTGCCTCCTACCCTGATGAAGTAAGTTTCACCAACGGTAAGCGGCCCGGCGAAAGACTCGATGATATTCGTTCCGAACCCATCGGAAGCGCAGGCAATTTCTGTTAACAACCCGCCACAGCTTCCTGAGTAGACTGCAAACTGAGGATTGTTCAGCGTACCGCCCGGTCCCTGGTTACCTGAGGTATTTCCGATGACGGCTACCTGAAGCGTGGTAGCTTCCGCTACAAAAGAAAACCAGACATCGCTGGTAACATCAGGAAAACAAGAGGGCTGAGGCGTATTGCTCAGCGTGGCATTGGCATTCGAAAAAGCGCCGGATGCCGAGCACCAGCTTGTGACATCGTTGAGCGGAGTTGCACTGGCACACTCGTCGTTTGCAGGTTGGGCAAAAATTACATTTGCAAAAAAAACAGGTGCCAATAGGAGGCTTAGGGAGCAGAGTTTTTTCATTGCTGTGAGTTTTTTTATGTCGGCTGAAACCCTTGGTAACTTTTAAGGTTCAAAAGTAACGATTTGGTTTTAGCAAAATTACGACATTGTTGGGGCTAAGCCGACATTACAAGGTTATGAGGATGTTAAGGGGAATCTTACTTTTGTCCCTGAGTTAGACGCTAAGAAATTTCCCAACCGTTGGGCAACGAACTGGTAATGAAGAAAAACATTCCGAATTTCATCACTTTACTGAATCTATTTTTTGGATGCTGTGCACTGGCGAGCGTGCTATACGGGCAGTTTGTGCAAGCATTCTTTTTCAGCCTTGCCAGCGGTGTTGCTGATTACCTGGATGGAATGTGCGCCAGATTGCTCAAAGTCAAGTCACCGCTCGGCCAGCAACTCGACTCCCTAGCGGACATGGTTTCATTTGGAGTTGTACCCGGCGCTATCGTCTACATGCTGTTGGTGAAAGGGCTCTCCGGCCACGATGTTTTGCCCATCGAACTAACGCTGGCAGCTTCACCGGCGTTTCTCATCACCCTTTTTGCGGCCATACGGTTGGGGGTTTTCAACATTGATACCCGCCAGACAGAGAATTTTATCGGAATGCCGACGCCATCCACTGCTATGTTTACCGTGGGACTGATGCTGATTTATCATTACAAATCTTTTGGGCTGGATAAACTGGTCACCAACCCTGTTTTTTTATATCTCATAATTCCGGTGCTTTGCTGGCTGATGGTGGCAAACTTTCCCATGTTCGGGCTGAAGCTCAAAAACCTCACGTGGGCTGACAACAAGATTCGGTTTACCTTTGCAGCCGTTTCGCTGGCAATGATCATTTGGTTGTGGGAGGCGTCTCTCTCGTTTATCATCATTGCTTACGTGCTTTTTTCCATTTTTGAAAATATTTCAAACCGGAACCCGGCAAACGCCGGTTGATAACTGCCCGGCCGGTCAACGTTGCCATAAACTGCTGGCCAATTATGATCACAGAGATTTATCATTTTTCTATCAAACCCGTATGAGCCGTCAGGCGTAAAGTTCAGCCTTAGCTCATACCCCATACCTCGTCCATGCTATACCTCGTCCCAACTCCTATCGGCAACCTGGAAGACATCACCTTGCGGGCACTGCGAATTTTGAAGGAAGTGGACAAAATCTGGGCGGAAGACACCAGGGTGACGAAGCGGCTGCTGAATCACTTCCAGATTCCAACGCCCGTCGGCGCTTTTCATGCCTTCAACGAACACCAAATTACATCCGGAGTAGTCGACCAACTCAAAGCCGGCGCCACTTTCGCACTTGTCTCGGACGCCGGCACGCCCGGCATCTCCGACCCTGGGTTCCTGCTGGTGAGGGAGTGTGTTCAGGAAGGCGTGAGAGTGGAATGCCTGCCCGGCCCCACAGCCTTTGTTCCGGCATTAGCTGCGTCGGGCCTGCCCTCTGACAAATTTCACTTCGAAGGTTTTTTACCTCATAAAAAAGGAAGGCAAACGAGGTTGCAATACCTCTCGGCCCTGCCCACCACCTTTATTTTATACGAATCGCCCAACCGCCTGGTAAAATGCCTGGAACAGCTTGGCGAGTTCTGCGGTCCGGAGCGCCCGGCCTGCGTGGCTCGTGAGCTGACCAAAATCCATGAAGAAATCCGCACGGACACACTGGCCAACCTGGCTGTTTATTTCAAAGAAAAAAATGTGAAGGGCGAAATTGTCGTTATCGTGGGTGGCGCATAAACTTTTGGTATCGTTTGAAGTTGTTTCATTTTTTAAACATTTGAAAATCAACAAATTCAAACATGATCAACCAGCTCCAAAATTTTACAAACATGATATTTCGCCCGGCCATTGCTGTTTTCATTGTACTTCTCACCGTTTTTTTTGCCTGTAAAAATGACGGTAGCGTACGCAACATCGAGCAGTATTATTTTCCACTCGACAAACTGGAAGAGGGCAAGGTTTACGAATACCAACTGAACAGCGGCAGCGAAAAAAGCAATGCTTACTGGTATTACAAATCAATCAGGGAGAACAAAAGCCAGTACCTGATTGGCATGGCCTACGATGCCGGATTTTCCCCGGACCAATTTGTACGGGAAGAGCGAGTGAATAACGGCATGCTTATCTCTGACTTCATTGCGTACGAGACAGACACTGCGACCGGGAAGAAAATTCAAATCCCTGCCCGGGTCGATGCCGCAAACGTCTTCCCGTTTGAGGTGAAACAACCGGCCGGGGTGCTACTTTCCTCCGTCACCTGGCAATCACCGCTCGACAGTTCCGTTTATCTTTTTGTCAGAAACCGGCAATTTGACAGGGACACAACGTTTGTTTTTCAGGGAAAAAGCTATCCTGCCATCATTTTCAACGTTCAGGAAATGGTGGACCACGAACTGCAGGGCCACTGGAAGCAGGAATATCCGGCGACAGAAATCTACGCAAAGGGCCTCGGACTGGTTTACGCCAGCAAGGAGTTCAGCGACAGCCTTCAGCTAACCTATATTTTGCAGGACATTTACAGCATGGAAGCTTTTGAAGAAAAATTCAGGACAACCCTCGAACAGCGATAGCAAAACCGGCAAGCAGCATGAAAAAATTTTTCACCATAGTTTTATTCGGATTCATTTTCACATTTCAACTTTCAGCGCAGATCCAACCGCCTGAGTTTCTGTGCGTCAGGGGCGATACCCTGTTTTGGAACCTGCCCAACAACAACTGCGGGCCGTTCAACAGCTACGAAGTCTGGGGAAGTCAAAACCCTGCAGGGCCTTTCTCCCTGCTGAGTTCCGTCACCAATCCAGCCCAGGATTTTTATTTTTTTGCTAACCCGGGCGGCGAGTTGTGGTATTTCTATTTGCTCAGCAACTACGACTGCCCCGGCCAAACAGCCTTGCCCTCTGATACCCTGGACAACAGGCCGCCTGATATTTCACCCATTCAAAGCGTTTCGGTCATCGATGGCAACGTGCTCGTCACTTGGGAGCCCAGTCTTTCGCCGGAAGTTTTCGGCTATATTGTCTATCGTGAAACACCCGTCGGCGTGGTGCCGATCGACACCGTTTTCAGTGGAAACACCTATCAGGACATCAACGGAGCGCCGGACATGCAGCAGGAATCTTACTTCGTTAAGGCGCTCGACCAGTGTGGCAACACGAGTATTTTTGATCTGAAACACAGCACCATTTTTCTGGAGGGAACCCTGAACCCTTGCCGCCAGTCAATCGAGTTGAGTTGGAATTTGTATCAAAACTGGCCAAACGGCATTGGTGAACAGCAAATCTGGGCAAGCGTAAACGGCAGCGCACCTGCACTTGCCGAAACGATCAGCGGCTCCGCACCGGCATTTGAATTCAAAAACTTGAATGATGGTGACACCTACTGCGTTTTTGTTCAGGCTGTGGAGGCCGGCACCGGCGTGGTTTCCAGGTCGAATGAAATTTGCCTGACGGCGGAAATCGTTCAGGCAGTAAAGGATTTTTTCATAAAAAATGTAACCGTCAACCCAAACAACGAGGTAGAAATAACCTGGGGCTGGAATTCGAACGCAGAAATCAAGGAGGTTCAAATTTTAAGCTCCAATCAAAACAGTAACTATCAGCCCATCAACTCCCAAGTCCCGCAGCTGCCGCTCCCCGCTGAGGCTAACTATCTCGACAGCAGCGCCCAACCCGATGCGGGAAGTGTTTTTTATAAAATTCAGACACTGGACGATTGCGACTCCCTTGCTTTGTCCACCTACGGCTCTACAATTTTCCTCAGCGGAGAAAGTTTGCCTGGCAACGTAAACCAACTAAGCTGGACGCCGCTGACTTTGCAAAATGCGACCGTCTCCAATTATGAAATTTATAAAATCATTGGCGGGTCAGCTTCGAGCATAGGAACTGTCAGTAATACCACCACGACTTTCGAGGATGGCTTTGACCCAACGAACCTTGCAGAAGCGCAGGCCTGTTACTACATTCTCGCCAAATCAAATCTTACTACCCCCGACGGTAGCCAACTCACCATCCTCAGCCGATCCAATACAGCCTGCATCGAACAGGATGTACGCATCCTGGTTCCGAACGCATTTGCACCGGAAGGTTTTAACCAAAGGTTCAGGCCACTCATCGTTCTGGGGGATTTGGCTAGCTACGAGATGAGAATTTTTGACCGTTACGGCCAGGAAGTTTTCATCTCAAAAACGCCCGAGGATGGATGGAATGGAAAAAAAGGTGTGAAAAACTTACCCCAAGGCGTTTACGTTTACCAGATACGCATCACCCAGACAAGTGGAAAGCAGACTGAAAAGCGAGGCACCGTTTTGCTAATTCGCTAAGCAGAAGGGCAGTTACCTGATAATTTTGGCATCAATTTTTTTTAGCGAGGACAGGACTGGAAGTTGTTTAACCAAAAAAAATATCAAAGCGGCAGAATTATTTTTGGACCGAAAACATTAATAAAACAACACCTTCCGGCAGAATCAAGAACAGAGTTGGAGAAATTTAATGTGATTTTGACACGGTATTTGACATAGTTAAAAAAAACTCTGTACATTTGCATCCGCTTTAAAAAAGCTAAAGTGCTTTTTAAAATAAGGTCGGTTGGCCGAGTGGCTAGGCAGAGGTCTGCAAAACCTCGTACAGCGGTTCGACTCCGCTACCGACCTCCAACATTTTGATCAGCTCCGTTTTCGATCAAAATTTCAAAATAGCCTCCTGTAATTGATTGATCATCACGCAATTGCAGGAGGTTATTTTTTTGTGTCAAACCCTGGCCTAAAGCGCTTTTTTTCAACCTGCCTCATCCGCTCTTCCCTGCTCATTCAATGTTCCGTCAAAAAACTTTCCACATCTCAATAGAAAAAGCCTGCCCGAAATACCCCTCAAAAAGGGGTGTTGAAAAAGTTTGTGCGATATTTTAACTGTTTTTCAGTGAGTTATGAAACCAGTTTTTGATTTTTTTTGAAAAATGAGCTTGAAATTCAAGGAAAGAAAATTACCTTTGCACCCGCCTTGAAAAAAGGCATTTCAATAGAAAAAATTTCATCACAGCTTAAACGTAAAAAATCGTGAATACTCGGAGTTATAACACCCCGTCAGCGAAGAAAGAAGAAGTGGTGCACAATTGGTACGTCGTGGATGCTGAAGGGCAGACTGCGGGCCGATTGTTTTCACGCATCGCTCATGTTTTGCGTGGCAAACACAAGCCTTCTTTCACTCCCCACGTAGATTGTGGAGACTACGTTATCGTAGTTAATGCGGATAAGATCCGTTTCACCGGTAACAAGTTGGACCTGAAAGAGTACATCCGCTACACAGGCTACCCTGGTGGTCAGCGTAAGGAAACAGCTCGCAACTTGCTGGACCGCAAGCCTGAAGCCGTCATTGAAAACGGTGTTCGTGGCATGCTGCCTAAGACCAAACTGGGCCGTGCGATGATCAAGAAGTTGTTTGTCTATGCAGGCGAGGAGCATCCTCATCAGGCTCAGAAACCCGAACCTTTCAATTTTTAATAAGGAAAATTTTCGAACATGGAAATGATAAATGCCATAGGTAGAAGGAAAGCATCTGTTGCTCGGGTGTACCTCACAAAAGGTGAAGGCAACATCAAAGTCAATGGTAAGGATTACAAGGATTATTTCCCGCAAATTCACATTCAGACAGCTATCACCGAGCCTTTCAATACGGTAAGCCTGGAGAGCAATCTCTACGATCTGAAAATCAATGTGGATGGCGGTGGCTTCAAAGGCCAAGCCGAAGCGGCTCGCATGGGTATCTCCCGTGCACTGGTAAAATTGAATGCCGATTTCCGTAAGCCTTTGAAAGACAAGAAGTTGCTGACCCGTGACGCTCGCCAGGTTGAGCGTAAGAAGTACGGTAAGCCCAAAGCAAGAAAGAGCTTCCAGTTCTCCAAACGTTAATCCGGCTATTGTCCTTTGGTTACCGGCTTTTTGTTTCCGGCAGCTAAAATTCAATTGCTAACAGTAATTTTAAAAAAATGGCAAAACCTACATATCAGGAATTACTCGATGCCGGTGTACACTTCGGTCACATGCGTAAGAAGTGGAATCCCAAAATGGCTCCCTATATTTTCATGGAGCGTAAAGGCATCCATATTATCGATCTGAACCGCACGACTGAGTGCATGGAGCGTGCAGCAAATGCAATGCGTGCAATCGCCAGATCAGGAAGAAAAATTTTGTTTGTTGCTACCAAAAAGCAAGCTCGTGACATCGTGGCAAATGCAGCTAAGTCTGTTGACATGCCATACGTTACCGATCGCTGGCTGGGTGGTATGATGACTAACTTTTCAACCATCAAGCGTTCTGTTAAGAAAATGCAGAGCATTGAGCGCATGTTGGCCGACGGCACTGCCTCCAACATGACCAAGAAAGAACGTCTAACCCTTGACCGTGAGCGTCAAAAACTCAACAAGGTGTTCGGTGGTATTGAGAACCTGGGCCGTCTGCCTGCCGCAGTTTTCGTGGTGGATATTTCACATGAGCATATCGCCATCTCTGAGGCTCACCGCCTGGGAATCCGGACTTTTGCTTTGGTGGATACCAACTCTGACCCTAATCAGGTTGACTTCCCAATCCCTGCCAATGACGATGCTTCAAAGTCTATCGCTATCCTTACCAACTACCTGACGGAGGCAATCCGTGAAGGAATTGAGGAGCGGAAGCAGTCCAAGCCGGAAGAGAAAGAAGCGACCGCTTAAGGTCAAAGCGCACAAGTACTAACTCATTTAATAACCATTTAATAATCAATAAAATGATTACATTATCAGCCGCTGATGTTAAGAAACTCCGTGATATGACGGGTGCGGGCATGATGGATTGCAAAAATGCCCTCATGGAAGCTGAAGGAGATCTGGAAAAAGCAATTGAAATTTTGCGTAAGAAAGGCCAGAAACTCTCCGTCAAGCGTGCGGACCGTGAAGCGAAGGAAGGTGCGGTGATCGCCCTGATTTCTGACGATAAAAAAAGAGGTGTTATTGTGAAATTGAGCTGTGAGACTGACTTCGTTGCTAAAAACGACGACTTCGTCAACATGACCAGAGATTTCGCACAAATCGCCCTCGACAATTTTCCTGAGACCACTGAGGCATTGCTCAACCTGAAGTACAATGGCATCACCATCGGTGATAAAATTACCGAGCAGATTGGTGTGATCGGAGAAAAAATTGAAATCGCTACATACGAGCGTCTCGAAGCCACGCAGATTTCTCCCTATATCCACATGGGCAACCGTGCGGCTGTATTGGTTGGTTTGAACAAGACCGGCGATGATTTGTATGAGGCAGGCAGAGACGTAGCAATGCAGGTAGCAGCCATGCGTCCTGTTGCTGTTGATAAAGACGGCGTTTCAGCTGAAATTATCCAGAAAGAAATTGAAATCGGCAAAGAGCAGGCCCGCCAGGAAGGTAAGCCTGAAGCTATGCTTGAAAAAATTGCACTGGGTAAGTTGAATAAATTTTACCAGGAAAGCACGTTGCTCAATCAGGCATACGTGAAAGACAGCAAAATGACTGTTCGGGAATACTTGAAAAGCCTGGACAGTGACTTGACTGTTTCGGACTTCAAGCACGTCGAATTAGGGTAATTGCCCTTTCATGAAAGGCGAATTAAGCGATTAATTCGCCTTTTTTTATGCCCCTATTTTCCTTTGCATTAGCTTCGCCCCCGAAGTAAAAAACTAACAATTTGCAAAAATGGCAATCAAGTACAAAAGAATTCTTTTAAAACTCAGCGGAGAATCATTAATGGGAAGCCAGGAGTATGGCATTGAACCATCCATGCTTCAATATTATGCTGAGCAAATCAAAGAATTAATTGATCAGGGTGTTGAAGTAGCAGTTGTTATTGGGGGGGGGAATATTTTCAGAGGCCTGCAGGCTTCCAAATCCGGCATTGAACGGGTACAGGGAGACTACATGGGAATGTTGGCAACAGTCATCAATGGTATGGCACTGCAAAGTGCGCTGGAGGGTCTGGGCGTTTTTACCCGATTGGTTTCAGCAATAAAAATGGATCAAATTGCCGAACCTTACATCCGCCGTCGTGCTGTCCGGCATCTCGAAAAAGGCAGGGTGGTCATTTTCTCCGGAGGAACCGGTAACCCCTATTTTACGACTGACTCAGCTGCCGCACTCCGTGCCAGCGAAATCGATGCCGACGTCATTCTTAAAGGAACCCGGGTAGATGGTATCTATTCTGCCGACCCGGAAAAAGACCCATCAGCTACCAAATTCGATCATTTGACTTTTACCAACGTCATCCGGCTTGGCTTAGGCGTAATGGATATGACGGCGTTCACGATTTGCAAGGAAAATAATATCCCGATTGTTGTTTTTGACATCAATAACAGGGAAAATCTTGGCCGGATTATTCTCGGCGAAAAAGTCGGGACACTCGTGGAAGCATAGTCTCTTCATCAGACTTTATCAGGAAATTGAGTTTCCTCATAAAGTCTAATGAACTGCAATAGCAATCGTAGCAATGCTGACTTTTGTTCCAGGCAAACTCAGCAGTTGCGAGGCGCAAACCTCTAACGTAGCGCCGGTTGTCATCACATCATCGACGAGCAAAATGTGTTTTCCTTTCAGCATACCGGGCTGATTGACATTAAATACTTCCTTCATTTTTACCACTCGATCTTCCCTCGACTTTTTTGTTTGAGATTCGGAATGAATAATGCGTTTAAGGCCGTTTTTCATGTGGGGAACGCCCATGCTTTCTGACAATCCATTCGCAAACATTTCACTTTGGTTATATCCCCTGATTCTTTGTTTTCTTGGGTGCAGTGGTACGGGGACAATCAGGTCAACCTCGCTGAACAGGGGTGAGCGTTTCAAATGGAATCCAAACTGCTTTCCCAATAAAAACCCAATCTCTTTTTTACCGTCGTACTTAAGGTGATGGATCAGTTTTTGAACCCTGCTACCCTTGGTAAAAAGGTAAAGTGCGGCAGCAGAGTGAACATCAACTCTTCCCCAAAGTCGCTCCGTAAATGGATTATTTTTATCAAAATGGAAGTTTGCCAGCGGCAAAGTAGCATTGCAGGAGGCGCAAATGTACTCCCCGTAGGGAGGAGCATTTTTTTCGCAGGCAAGGCAAAGATGTGGGAAGAAAAGACAGAGAAAGTCGTCGAGGTAGTGAATCAGTTTTCTCATAGTTTGCTTTTTCAGGTGAAATATTGACCCAAGATCAAGCGATTCGCCCGGACAAAGCAAATATTTTTATCATCTATATTTTAGGTGGCTAAAATGAGAAAACACAGGTGAGAAAAAACAAAAACGTCTGCCTCGCAAAGCAAGACAGACGCATCAAAACAAAACGAAAAACCAACTTTAAACAAGTCTTTTTATGCCTGTATAAACCGCTCTTTTTTCTAAAATGTTGCTGACCTGTTGTTAAGAAACTCTTAAAATGCAAGAGCGGAATTACGTCATTTCTTAGTTTGAGCCTTTCAGCAGCACCGGAATTGTTTGGATTTTACCCAACCGGTTCACCGTCAGTGTCACCGTATCGCCTTCCTTTGCACCTCCAACTACTTCGAGTAAATCGGGGGTTGACTTTACGGGTCTGTTATTTATTTCAATTATAACATCATCAGGCAAAACGCCGGCGTATTGAGCCGCACCACCTTCAACTACACTTTCAACATGAACGCCCTGAAAAATGTTCAATCCTAATTCTTTTGCTGTCTCGTTATCTAAATCTGCAATATTTATGCCGAGAAAACCTCGCCTATAGCTGCCGTTTTCTATGATATCGTCAACAATTTTAAGGGCAAGATTGATCGGTATCGCAAATGAGTACCCTTCAAAGAAGCCCGTTTTCGTAGCAATGGCGGTATTAATACCAAGCAGTCTGCCGTAAACATCCACTAAAGCGCCGCCACTGTTTCCGGGGTTGACAGCTGCGTCCGTCTGAATGAAAGACTCAATGGAAGACCTGCCCCGGATGATGTTGATATCCCTGCCTTTGGCGCTGATGATTCCGGCAGTTACAGTAGAATTAAGATCCAGCGGATTGCCAACTGCCAAAACCCACTCTCCTATTTTTGAATCATCCGAATTAGCTGCACGCATGGTTGGAAGCCCGTTCGCATCAATTTTTAAAACAGCTAAATCCCCATCAGGATAAGTACCAACTATCCGTGCCGTATATTTTTTGTTGTCAAATGTCGTCACCTCAACCTCATCAGCAAATTCCACAACATGGTTGTTGGTAATTATATACCCATCCTGCGTATAAATTACTCCTGAACCACTGCCTTGTTTGGGCATGTTAAAGCCGAAAAAAGGATTTTCTAACAACGAATCATCACCAAAGAAATTGGACCAGGGATCGGTTCTTGAATTCTTTTCCTTGGCTGCCTTTGCGCTTTCCTTAGCTGCAATATGCACAACAGCAGGCATGGCTTTCTCGGCAGCTTCTGTGAAATCAAACGGCGCATTTAAAACCATTCCCGGCTTCATATTCACATTATTGACCGCCTTGGCGTACTGGTTTTTTACAACTCCGGAAGCATCTTGGCCCGGCTGAATTAGCAGATAGCCTCCCAGCGTAATTACCCCCCCTACAATGCCAGTGAAAACAAGTGAAATGATCTGCTTCATCTTTTTAGACTTTTAGGTTTATGAACAAAAATTTGACTTCTAACCTTACTTATAGTACATTACGCACAAATAAACGCTGCCAGATCGCAGCGGTTATCGGCTAAAACCAGTTTAACGACAAATTAACAGGGAATAGCCTGCTCTTCTTCCATTAACACAGACCTTGCGGCTCGTTAATGGAATTTCTTTTTTTACAGTAATCGCTTGCGATATTCCTATTTTAGCCTCTAAAACCAGGGAAGAGTAACTTTTAAGGAACCAAAATAAAACCCAACTCCAATGAAGGCGTCCTCAAACAATTTTTCTTTGCTACCCTTAGCCTTTAAGACTTTTAGCAGAATTGTAAACCCAATGTTCGATAAAGTTATTGATTTTGAACCACTAATCAAACCTGAAACCCCGCTTGAATCTATGCTGATTGGCACCCCGGAGTTCCAGGAGGGTTTTAACTGGGGAGCCCCTCGATTCGGGCACCCGGAGGGGAAAGTTGGGCTGCATGTCAGAGAGGTTTTGGACAATATCAATCAGTTAAATACTGACCCCGTCACCTACCGGCAATTACGGATTATAGCGCTGGCACACGACACCTTTAAAAACAAAGAATACAAACTCGGCAAAAGATGGAGGCATCATGGATTACTGGCAAGGGATTTCATGGAAAATTATCTGCCGGATGAAGATCTGCTGGACATCATTGAACTTCACGACGAAGCATTTTACATTTGGCGTATGATGGCGCTTGAAAAACGCCCTATGGAAGCTCAACAACGCCTGGAAAGCCTGCTCAGCTGCGTGGGCAACAACCTCCGGCTTTACTATCTATTTTATAAATGCGACACTCAAACAGGTGATAAGGTTCAGGCTCCACTCTACTGGTTTGAAAATTTGATTCAAAATTTAAACTCCGTTCCGTAGCATTCAATTCGAGCTTTTCAAAGTGGCATGAAACAGGATGCTGCATTTTTTGTTTTCCCACCAAACAGCGAGCTTTATGCATCTGTACCTGTAATGAAAGCAGTCTTAGTTCTGCTTTCAAATCTACAAACTTGCTCAAAATACTTGTAAATGTTGCAACTGAAAATATTAATTGTATTTATATTGTTATTCCTGTTCGGATGTGCACCTGAAACGAACTACGAAACAAACTCCTCCTCACCCGGCACAGAGCGCCAAACTCCTGCCCAGAATAATTCATCCAGATTAACAAACCCTTCTAAGCCTTCCTTTAATTATGCCCACGGAAGAATCAACCAAGTGCTCGTCATTTCCGACTCTTCGCTCTGGAAAGGTATGGCTGGTGATACTTTTTTCTATTACTTCACTGCCCCGTATATTTTACTCCCTCAACCCGAACCAATCTTCGACATTATCCACATGACACCGGAAGCACTGTCTGACCAGCCGGTGAAAAAAGAATTCAGGACGATCATCTTCCTCGCTGATCTGAATGATGAAAACTCACTCACCTCCAGAGTTGTGAGAGCTGACTTGGGCGGTGAAAAAATAGCAGAAATCAAAAATGAAAAAGGCTACAACACCACCGTCGGACAGGACAAATGGGCCAGGTCTCAGCTTTTGTTCTACATCTCCGGCTTTGGAGAGGAAAAGCTGATCAAAAACATCACGAACAACTTTCCGGCCATAGCCAGGAAAATCAATGAAAAGGACAGCGAAACCGTGAAGGCAACGGCCTACCAGGCTGGACGAAACCCTGACCTTGAAGCTGACTTAATGGCTAATTTTGGCATACGAATGCAGGTGCCGGGTGGGTTCAGAAGAGCCCGGTTTGATAAAAACAACAACATCATGTGGCTCCGTAGTGATGATCGTGAAATCATCGCCAATATTCTGGTTACCAAAATTCCCTACACAGACAAGAACCAATTAACGAAGGAAGGCATCAAGGATCTGAGAAATCAAATCGGTAAAATAATTACCACCCGTCAGCCAAACTCTTACATGAGAATCAACGATGTAGACCTTCCTCTTTTCGTGGAGAAAAAACAGGTTAACAATACATACACCGTACAAGCCAGAGGAGTCTGGGATATTGTAAACGATTTTATGGGCGGACCTTTCATCAGCAACCTCATGCTTAACCCTGCAACCAACGAACTCGTCCTCGTGGATGGATTCATCTATGCACCAAGCAAAGACAAACGAAACTATATGCAGGAGATCGAGCTGGTTATTTCGTCAGCCCAATTCTGATGACAAAAACTAAGCCTCAGGAGCTTTCTTTTTATCATCGGGAGCAAGGTCAGAGACTTCATCATCATCGCCTTTGACCTTGTCCTCTATCGACTCTTTCAGGTCTTCGAATTTTTCGGAAGCGCTTTCCCACTCCTCTTTTGCAACTTCTTTGATCTTATCACCTGTCTCCGACAAGGTTTTCTTTGCTTTCGCAATAAGCTCCGAAGGTTCTCCGACATGCTCGGTGAACTCATCTTTTACGAATTTCTCGGCTTCGGCCAATTTCTCTTTCGCTTCACCCATCAGCTTACCAGTATCTTCCGTTACAGCATCGACGACTTCCCTGATGTCTTCAGAAGCCTCTTCGAAGGTTTGCTTGGTCTTGCCAAATAAGTTTTTCAGAAAATTTTTCATGATAAAAAAGTTTAATTAACGAGAAATGAAATGACCGTCAGCCTTCACCTCAATCAACTTTCTCCACGTCGCTCAGCGAATACATCAACCGGTTGATATCGGTTGCGTTGAGATGAAGTTTACCCTTAATCGTGATGGGGTCGGCCGTAAACGGCACCGGCTTTTTTGCTTTCACCTCCATGACGGTTTCAGGCCCTGCGCCTCCACAAAAGAAGCACATGTTGTACGGATACGCTGAAAAGATGAACTCCTTGTGGCTTTTGTAACCTTCAACAGGAATGATGTAGCCCTTGATAGTTACCACCTTGCCTTCCAGGTCTTGCAATTCTTTGCTAAAAACCGGAACATCGACCTTGAAGCCCAGCATTTCATCGTACTCCTTTTTGTAAGTAATTTTCGAAAGCGTTTTCCACATATTTTCTTGCTGGGCAATGAGCGATTGAGCAGATGCACCAATGAAGAAAGCAGTGAGAATGATCAGTAATTTTTTCATTTTTAAAATTTATGGTTAGAAACACTGCAAATTTAAGAACGTCTGTTAGTTATTTGGGTCACTAAATATTTTGTTAATATCTGTCTTTCCTTTTAGTTTTTGCTTGACATAATTCGTCGGGGTGGCCTTTTTATCAAAATATCATGTGATGCTATTCGTTTTACGTTTCGTTATTTTTTTCAAAAACCGGCGTATTGACAACAAGCTGCGAACTATCTCACATTCAGGTTACTTAGTTCAATCAAATCTACGAACTTTGCCGCCGCTCGAGTTTTAAACCGATAAGCATGATGAAATTTCTTTCTTTTATTTTTCTTTTTTTACTGCATTTCAACCTCAACGCACAGGTTTCGCAGGGACTGGTGACCTGGTTGTCGTTTGACAAACCTGGCTGCGAAATCTCTGATGAATTCGGAGATCCGAACGTTCAGGTATTTACAAATGGCGGTACCTGCGAGTGTGGCGTCAAAGGCAATGCTTTACGCCTCAACGGAAATGACGAGTGGTTTCTTCTATTCGGCAACAAAATAGAACCCACTTTCACAACGGTCGATTTTTCGCTGAGCTTTTATTTCAAACCTGTTTCCGGCAATTCAACTGCTGCCAGTCAGACGCTATTTTCAAAAAGGCTTGATTGCTCACCGGACAACGCTTTCTTCATCCGCTACACCCCCTCATCCCGTATCCTTCACGTTGAGCTTTCTGAAAGTGGCGCCATCAATGGCTCTGTCACCAAGACATTACCGGAATCCTGCTGGTATCATGTTGTAGTTGTCAGAAAGGGTGGAACAACGACCCTCTACGTCAACAATAAAGAGATTGGAAAAACAAATACGGCGGGTGGTCAACGTGTCAATATAAAAAACGACGAAATCCTGACAGTCGGCAGCAGCAATTGCAACACCTCTGATGACTTCAATGGACTCATTGATGAAATCCGCCTCTACAACCGTGCGCTGACCCGTGATAATATCGAGGACCTTTACCTCGCTCCCGATCAAATTGCCAATGGCAATCAAACTACCGGCACGAACGACACGACAATTTACCTCGGAAATTCCGTGCAGATAAACCTCACCAAGACCTGTGCCTCAGGCTTTTCATGGTCGCCAGCCGCTGGCGTTAGCGATGTCAACGCATCTAATCCGGTGATTACGCCAACCATTACGACAACCTACGCTTTGGCTTTATCAGACGGATTTCCATGTGTGGCAAAGGACTCTATTCGTATCACGGTCGTTGACCCAACAACCGTCGACTGCAGGGACATTTTGCTGCCCACTGCCTTTTCTCCGAACGGCGATGGCCTGAACGATAAGTTTGGCATCAGCAACCCGTTCGTAGCAGGTGAAATCCTTGCCTTCCAGATTTTTGACCGCTGGGGAAATATTGTTTTTGAAACTACCGATCCCTTGGAAAAATGGGATGGCTCCTACAAAGGTCAGCCCGTCAACCCCGGCGTTTTCCTTTACCGCATCAGGTTCAGGTGCCAGGGCGAAGAAGATGGCCTCAGCGGAAGTATCACCGTCCTCCGTTGAAATTTTCGAAAAAAAAGTCAAAAAAAAAACCGGGAGAAGTCGCCTTTCCCGGTTTTTTTTATTTCAAAATTCTATCAATTTGTGGCTGCCATTTTCTTGGCACCCACACTGTAGAGATTTTTGTAATATTCATCCGCCATCCGGTCAGAATCGAAGAACGTAATCACTTCCCTCATGCTGGCTTTAACAATCTCATCCCAACGTTTGGGCTTATCATAGTAGGTCGGTAAAACCTCATTTTCCAATACAGCCATCAGATTTTTTCGATCAAACTCATCCTGAATTCCTTCAGGCCATGAAAGTTCTGCCTGAGGCACCACGTAACAATTGTGACCATGCTTGGCAAATTCTGGAATCCAGCCATCCCATGTGGATAAATTCACACAGGCATTCATCGCCGCCGTCATCCCGCTGGTACCTGAAGCTTCTCGTGGAATGCGGGGATTGTTGAGCCAGATATCACTGCCCTGCTTCAACAACTTCGACAGGGAAAGCTCATACCCGGTCAATACCGCCACATTCGGATATTTCTTCGACAAGTGTACCAGCTTGTTGAACGTGCCGATTGCATCATAATCCATCGGATAGGGTTTCCCGGCCCAAATGATCTGTATCGGGTGCTTCGCATCCGACAGTAATTTTTCAAAATGATCCAAATCCCTGGTAATCAAGTCCGCACGCTTGTAGCCGGCATAACGCCTTGCCCACACTAGCGTCAGCACATTTGGGTCAAACAGCTTCCCGGTTTGATCAACCACGACATCAAACAGCTTTTGTTTCAACTCTTTTTTACGGCTTACCAGCGCTTTATCGTTGTCGGCCTTGAGCGCTTTGTCCAGTTCAGCGTCATGCCAATATTCATGGTTCTGAGAGTTAGTGACATGCGTGATCGGGCTGATATTGCTGTAATCTTGCCACATCTCACGAGCCACTTCTCCGTGGATTTTTGAAACGCCGTTGGCCATTCTGGACAAGCGCAGTGCGGCCAGTGAATGATTGAAAACATTATCGCTGATGCCCGTGATTCTGCGTACTTCCGAAAGGGAAACATGGCCAAAAAAGCTCATTCGCTCAAGCAAATAGATATCGTGTTTTTCATTTCCTGCCTCCACTGGCGTGTGTGTGGTAAAAACGATGCGCTTGCGCACCTCATCCAATACGCCAAGTTTGTCGTAGAGGTGAAATGCTGCAGGCAGGGCATGTGCCTCGTTCAGGTGGTATACATCCGGCTCGAATCCAATGATATCGAGCAACTTTGCGCCTCCCATGCCAAGCAGAATGGACTGAGCGACTTTTGCCTCCGTATTATTTGAGTAAAGGCGGTGGCAGATGGTCTGCGCTAAATAATCATTTTCAGGATGAATCGTAGAAAGCAGGAACATTGGCGCCGTACCAAAAACGTGTGGAGGCAAGTACCAAACTTTGACTTTAATGTTATGACTGTTGACAGCCAGATCGAAGTCAATGCCGGTATCTTCCAGAAAATTATATTGGCGCTCCATGAAAAGCACATCCATTTCACCATTGCTGCTGCGCACTTGGTCGTAGTATCCGTATTTCCAAAGAATACCGATGCCAACCAGATTTTGCTTCAGGTCATGAGCGCTTCGCATGTGAGAACCGGCCAAATAGCCTAAACCTCCCGAGTAAATTTTCAATGCCTGATCGACAGCGAATTCCATGCTGAAGTAGGCAACTTTTTGCGAATATTTTCGAGAGATGGGGTATGGGTGTTTAAATGAACGAAACTGATCCATACTTGTGTAGTAGTTTTGTTAAAACAATTTTACCTAAAAACCAGCCATTCAAGCAGTTTTAAGAATATTGTTCTGAATTTTATTGTCAAGTGAATTTAGCGTCAGGGAATTACCAGTTAGGACAGGGGTGCAAAGATACTTAAATTAGTAAAATACACCCGTAATCCATCGAATGCCTCCCATTTTTTTCTCCTGACTACCCCCATGAAAAAAGCTTGCCGTAAAATTTTTCGGTCGTCGGGCTACTTTTAGCCTTCAAAAAATACATCCATGAAAGATATGCTAACCGCCGTTTTTTATTTTCAAAAAATGTACAACCTGCCTAACTTCGAGCAACCCAGGCATGCATCATTTCCTCACCTTAAATTTTACTGAAATGGCAAAAAGATCATGGACAGGCTGGTTCGAAATCGCCGCCGCCGACTACGACCGGGCGAAGAATTTTTACGAAAAAATCTTTGACATGGAGGTCGAGACGATTGACATGGGAGGTTTCAAAATGGGAATTTTTCCACACACTGAAACGGTCGGCGCCTCCATCTGCTGGGGCGCCTGGTACAAACCCAGCCCGCACGGCACCGTCGTTTACCTCAATGCCAACCCCGATCTGCTGGAAGTACAAAATCGCATCGAAGCCGCCGGCGGAAAGATCGTCCAGCCGAAAAAACAAATCTCTCCGGAGCATGGCTTCATGTGCCTCTTCGAGGACTCGGAGGGCAACCGGCTGGCCCTTCACTCGGAGAAGTGAGGAGCGAGAGGTGAGAGGTGAGGCACCTCACTTCTCACCTCTCACTTCTATTCTAAAATCTAAGGTCCCGAAGCCGCCGCCATCAAAATGCTCGATCTCGATGCGGTGCTTGCCGCCCAGTTTTACCTCGATTTCGTCGGTGGCAGGTTCGTGGATATCCCAGTGGTCGATCAGCAATTTTCCGTCAAGAAAAAGTTTGCCGCCGTCGTCGGAGGTCAGCGAGATGCGGTAGGTGCCTTCGGCAATGTCGAACTCCGTTTCGGCGAAGGTGGCGAATTTGTCATCGTTCACGCCCTCGCCGGGGCTTCCCCACCAGGCGAAGTAGAGATCGTTTTTAGTCTCGGATTTCACGGCGGGCTGGTTTTTCAAATTTTTGAACGCCTCGTAATTTTTCAGCGGGTCGGTCGCTTCGTCATAGTTGTACCAGCGCACCTGCCAGTCCAGCTTTTTTTCAAAACGGGTAAAACCGAAGGGATACACCCGGCCTTTTCTATTAAAATTCCCGAACCGATCGGTGAACGCTTCGCCGATGAACTCAAATTCCAGCGATAAAAACTCAGCGCCTTCCTTCTTCGTCGCCACGACCGTGGAGGCGAGCGAGCCGGTTTTTTGATTGATTCCGCTCCAGCCTTCCCCACCGATGGCCCGCCAGTTACCCGTTTTCGGCCCTGTGAGCAGGAAAGTGTATTTATCCCCCTCAATGTTGCGCAGCCAGACGGCCGGTGAGCGGAAATCGTATGGCCCCCACTCGTCTACGAGGATGTATTTGCGGCCTACGAGTTGGTCGGAGGGCAGCGTGATGTCCATGCCGTCAGGGAGTTTTTCTACCTTGTATTTTTGAATTTCTTCCACCGGCAGCCGGATTCCGGGCAGCTCGTTCACGATGCGGTTTTCGTTTTTAAAACCGGCGGCATCGGCCCAGCCGTCTGTACCTTGCACGTCATTTTTTACGAAGAAAAACTCCTCGTTGGGTTGCTCCGTCACGAGCAGTTTTTCAAAACCGCCAAACTGATTGTCGTCGTTGATGGCCACTTTTTTCGTGCTGCTGATGCGGAGCGGATTTTTTACATTTTGAAAAAAGTTGCCGCCAATCTGGTAGTCCCGGCTCGACACGTCCCGGTTTTGGGCGTAGCCCCAATCGGCAGGTTGGCTGGCTCGTTGCCAGAGCTGAACGCCCGTTTCACAATTGTGAAATTCATTCCCCACAATCGTATTCTGCTGCCCATGCTCGATGGCGATGCCAAAGTCGCAACTGTCGATCCGGTTGCCCAGCATCAGCGACTCGTAGCTGTATCCGCCCCAGATGCCGTAGCGGCACTCGGTCATCCGGTTCGCCACAATTTTATTCCGGCTGAAGGTAACCTCGATACCGTTCGTCGGGGCGTAGGAAAAATCGTTGCGATAGAGCAGGTTGTCGTTGCAGCCGCCCTCGCCGGTGTCCATCGTCGTTTGCCCGGCCCAGAGGAAAAAGCCGTCGCCGGAGTGGGTGGCCGAGTTGTAGGCGAAAGTATTTTCGCTGCTCTGCTCGTACACGAGGATGGCCGCCGAGTCCTGACCCCGTTGGTAAAATCCGTGGGAGTAGCCACGCACGTTCCAGTCGAGGCGGTTGTGCATCACCCGGTTGCGGCTGCTGCGGTACAGGCCGATGCCGACGCCGGAGTTGAAATTAATCGTGTTGTTGTAAAACAGCCCGTCGTTGCAGCCGGTAAGCATCAGCCCGTTCATACCGCCGGTGACGGTGACGCCCCGGACGAGGGCGTGTTGGCAATTTTTAAGGTACATCGCAGCGCCGTAGCGCAGCCACTCGTCCTTGTCGTTTTGGTGGTAACTGAGCCAGTCGCTGAAGTCTTCCCGCTCCCGGATGCTCTTGAGGCGGGGCCGCCAGTTGTAGCTAAAATCGCAGTCGAGCAGCCGCAGGCTGTCCACGCCTTCGGCCATGACGGCGACTTTGAATCCCCGCACGACGGCGTTTTTGAGCGTGATGTTTTTGCCTTTGATCAAAATGGCCGTGCCTCTGAATTCGTCGGGCCACGGTTTGCCCTCGCCGCCGTCGAGAATGGCGCCGTTGAAGTCCACCGTGATGTTTTCACCTTCGATAGTGAGCACGGGCTGATTCAGGCTGTCGGCCCCTGCGAGGTGGAAGGTGTCCTGGCGGAGGGTGACGGATTCGGTGAGGGTCATGCCTGCCGTGAGGGCTACGTCGTGCGTTTTTTTACAGGAAAAAAGAAAAAACGGGAGGACGAGAAGCAGGAGTAGCAGTTTTTTCATGTTTGGAAATTTTGGGGAAAGGTAGGCAATCAGGGTGTTTTTGACTGAATGATTTAGTGCTTTATTTCCTTCGGAAAACCGACCCGATCCAGCAGGCTCTGATATCTTGGATCATTTTTCAGGGACTTGAAAGCAGGTTCCATTTTCAGCCAGATCATTTCGATCTCATGTGCCTTGAATGATTTTTCCAGCCATTCGAACGCTTGTTCTTTTCCACCTATGGCAGCGTAAACCATTGCGGAGCAAAAGGCAGGACTTCCGGAGGGTCCGGTGCGTTCCCAGCGTTCATTCAGTTCGTTCAGCATGTCATTTGCCTTAGCTTCTTTTCCGGTTTTGAAATAGGCGATACCAAGCAGACCCAGCGTGATGGGAGGCTGGTAACCTGCTATTTCCATGCTCCTTTCCAGCACCTGAATGGCAGAATCGGGGTAACCTGCATACACGTAGAGCCGTCCTAAATCCAAGTATAAAGACGACTGCTCAGGTGCTTTTTTGATGGCAATTTTTTGATACCTGATGGCTTCCTCATGTTTTCCTATCAATGACAAAACAATCCCTTTTGCATTCCATCGAATCGGCAAGAATTCCGGCGATTCCAAACCCCGGGCTTTTTCGTTAGCCTCTTCCAGCCTGCCGGTCATAAAGAGCAGGTTGATATATGGCCAAAGAGCGTATTCACTGGATTCTATAGCTTTGAGGAAATCTTTTTCTGCCCCCTCAAAGTCCCACTCCCAGTAGAATTTATAACGGGCAGACATGGCTATCGCATCGCCATTCTCAGGGTCAAGTTCCAGGGCTTTTTTCAGATATTTTTTTGAAATTTTCAGACTGGAATCCGGGTTGGCCAAGCCGGTCCAAATGCCCTGGGTCATCGCCTCAAATGCCAAAGCAACGTAAGCAGGCACGTAATTCGAATCCATTTCAATGACCTGCCTCCACAGATTTTCGTCGCCGGTGCTTTCGGCCATCAGACTCAACTCGTACACCTCCGGGTCGTCGGTGTACCTTTTTACCAGTTTTTTCTCTTCCTGCACGGATAATTCGAGCCTGAGCTGGCTGGCTACTTCTTTCGCAACCAGTTCCTGGAACGACAGGATCTCGTCCATTTTGGTGTTGAAGACAGGCGGCGACCAGATCAGTTTGTTCTGTTTGGCGTCGCCCAGCATCACGGTGATTTGCAGGTTATCGCCCAGGTGCTGCAAGGTTCCTTCAAGTACCGTATTTACCTCCAGTTCCTGCCCGATTTGCGGAAGCGATAATCGTTGATTTTTGTAAAACATGCTGGATGAGCGGGGGACGACTTTCAGTTTTTTGATGCCTGCCAGTTTGGAGCGAATGGCGTTGGAGATGCCGTCGGAGAGGTAGTCCTGGGCAGGGTCGCCGTTGAGGTTTTCAAAAGGAAGAACGACGAGGGAGGTCGTCCATTCCGTTTGTTGCCCGGCTGTGGCCGGTTCACGATTTTTGAAATGCTGCGCAAGCAGCACGATTGCCACCAGGAAAACCACGGCGCCGGCGATCGCTTTCCAGTTCGCTTTCAAGAGCGAAGTAGATTTTTGTGGTTGAGCGGGCTTCAATTTTCCCACTTCCTCCATTGCTTCCCTGCCGGGCACGGGCAGCCCGTCATTGGCCAGGGCAAAAATTTCCATCGGCTCGTCCACGTTTTTGAAATCAAAATGACCGAGGGAAACGAGGCGGAATTTAGGGTGGTTTTTGATCTGATTGCGAACGGAATTCGAGAGCAAAATCGCTCCGGTTATGCCCAGGCTTTCGATTCGGGAAGCGATATTGATGCTATCCCCCAGTACATTACCTTCTTTAAAAACCAGGTCGCCAAGATGGATACCGATGCGAATGGGCACGCCGGCCTCTCCACTGTATGCTTTTTGCAAAGATTCGGCGCAATTCACCGCTGACAAAGGGCTGTCAAAAATCACAAGGCAACCGTCGCCGTAATATTGGACGATATCTCCGTGGAATTCAATCGTTTTCTCTTGCAGGATTTGTTTAAAGCAGGCGAGTTTTTCCAAAGTAGCTTGTTCGTCCTGCTGCATCATGGCTGTATATCCGGCAATGTCGGCAAAGAGGATAGCGGCAAGACGACGTGTGGTGATAGCTTTCATTTTGGGTTGTTTACCCGGCTAAAATACTGAAATTCAAGTGCTTTGACGCTATTTTTAATCAGTGTTTTCAAATGATATTTACCCTAAAATCTAACAGCAAGGATATTGTTTGGTAAACATTTCAAAACCATTTTATCGAAAAAAATCCATCGCCGATAGAATTGTCCCTGTCCGTTTGTTATCAAAAAAACTATTTTGGCCAACGCAAAATTTCCTCACAAACTCACAACGAAAAACATGAGCATCCTTCGACTGGAGAGCGTCGTCAAAACGTACGGCAACTTTACTGCCGTCGATCACGTCAGCTTTGAAATTCCAAAAGGCGTGATTTTCGGTATGCTCGGCCCCAACGGTGCCGGCAAAACCTCCCTCATCCGCATCATCACCACCATCACCCGTGCCGACAATGGCAAAATCTGGCTCGACGGCGAACCGCTCAACAACCGCCACCCCGAACAGATCGGCTACATGCCGGAGGAGCGGGGGCTTTACAAAAAAATGAAAGTCGGCGAGCAACTAACCTACCTCGCCCGCCTGAAAGGCCTCTCCGCCGCCGAAACGAAGCAGGAACTTCGCTACTGGTTCGAGCGCCTCGACATCAAAGATTGGTGGGACAAAAAAATTGACGAGCTTTCGAAAGGCATGCAGCAAAAAGTACAATTCATCGCCACGGTACTGCACAAACCCAAACTGCTCATCCTCGACGAGCCGTTCAGCGGCCTCGATCCGATCAACTCCAACCTGATTAAAGATGAAATCCGGGAGTTGAACCGTAAGGGTATCAGCATTATTTTTTCAACCCACCGTATGGAGCAGGTGGAGGAAATGTGCGAGCATATCGTGTTGATTAACAAAGGGAAAAACGTACTCGAAGGCCAGGTAAAAGACGTGAAGCAGCGTTTCAAAGAAAATCTTTTTAAAATAGAATACACGGGCGACTTGCCTGCCGGGCTGGACGCCACCGATGCCGCCAACGTCGATTTCGACATCAAATCGAAAAATGATCATACGCTGACCGTGCAGGTCAACGACGGCAGTGACTCGAACGAAATCCTGCGCTACCTCATCCGGCAGGGGGTACACATCCGCTCGTTCAACGAAATTTTGCCGAGCATCAACGAAATTTTCATCCGGCAGGTTGGCTTGTCCAATCAGTGAACAGAATCGGTATTTCATTCAAAAAATTCAACCCAATTCAACATGAATAAACTTTGGCTCATCATCGAACGGGAATACCTGACAAGGGTAAAAAAGAAAAGTTTCATCCTCATCACCCTGATCTCACCGCTGATTTTTGTGGCAATTTTCACCGTGCCGGCCCTCGTGGCGGTTTTTGCCGGGAAGGAACAGACAACCGTAGCCGTGAAGGATGATTCCGGCGTTTTCACCGCACCGGAAGACACCTCCGCACGGGTGACCTTCGTTCTGATGACTGACCCGATCGATGTGCTAAAGGCCACCTACAAGGGCCGGGGATTTGATGGCGTACTCTACATTCCATCTTTCCAGGACACGATTAAAAAACTGAAAATCACCTACTTCTCGGAAGGGCAGCTCTCGCTTGGCGCTATGAAAAGCATTGAAGACAGGATAGCCGGCCAGGTAGAAGATCACAAAGTCAAAGCGGCGGGTTACAGCGAAGAGGTGATGGAGGGTTTCAAAACCAAAGTTTCGCTCGAACAAAGGGAAGTAGCGTTCAACGAAAATGGCGAACTGGTCGAAACAGATAAAAAGAACAGCGCCGGCGTAGCTACGGCCATCGGTTTCATTGCCGGTTTCATCATTTACATCGTCCTGATTTTTTATGGCACCATGATCATGCGCTCGGTGATGGAGGAAAAAACCAACCGCATCGTCGAGGTCATTATTTCATCCGTCAAACCCTTCCAGTTGATGATGGGCAAAATCATTGGTGTCAGTGCTGTCGGTCTTACGCAGATGATCATCTGGATTGTCCTGACCATCGTCCTGACTTCCGTAGCCGGTATTTTTCTCAACGTGGACCCTGCCGCTGCGCAAAACGCCATGAACCCGATGGGGCAGCCACCACAGCAGGCAGAAATGATGAACCAGTCGGCAGAAATTTTTTCCATGATTACCAGTCAGAACTGGGGCTACATCATCCCGATTTTCCTGGTTTATTTCCTCGGTGGCTATTTCATCTACTCCTCGCTGTTCGCCGCCGTTGGCTCGGCCATGGGCGACGACATGGGCGAAAGTCAATCGCTTACCATTGTGGCCATGGCGCCCATCATTATCTCCATCATCCTCATCAGCCCAGTGATTGACAACCCGACCAGCCCGCTGGCTACCTGGATGTCGATCATTCCGCTGTTTTCTCCGGTCATCATGCCGGCCAGGCTGGCGTTCGAGCCGCCGCTTTGGGAACTGATCGTTTCGATTGTCATGCTGCTGGGTTCGGCAGTGTTTTTTGTTTGGCTATCGGGCAGGATTTACCGGGTGGGTATTTTGCTTTATGGTAAAAAAGCGAGCCTGAAGGAGTTGGTGAAATGGACGTTTTCAAATGAGTAAAATCTTAAAGGCAAACATTATGCAGGAGTGGAGAGCTATATCTTATTGCTAAAAATGTAGCAGGTTTGTTCTTGGTTTCATAAAAACGCTTATTTTTGCACCCGCAAACGAAGAAGTTCGTTTTTTTGAAAAAAGCAGCATTCTCACAGATACTTGCCTACCGGCATATTTGACCGAACACCTGCTTAAAATTTGGGGGATTAGCTCAGCTGGCTAGAGCGCTTGCATGGCATGCAAGAGGTCACCGGTTCGACTCCGGTATTCTCCACTACTAAAAGTCCTGTGCGTTTGTGCAGGACTTTTTTTGTTTCTGCAGAACTGTTTTCCCGTGCGGAATCAGGGAGGATCATTGATTCAACTCAGGCACTCTCCACCAACAAAAAAGCGGCACCGAAAGTAAATTCGATGCCGCTTTTTCATTTTCTGAAAGATAGCTTGTAGCCTCAATTACTATCTCCGGCTACTTCACTTGCCTCTTCGGCAATATTTTCTGACTCGTTATTCACGTCTTCTTTCCCATGCGCTCCATTCTGATGGTGTGCATATTTTTCCCCTTCAATCGGGTGCGGGCGAAGACCTATCAGTTTTTCAACATCTGATTTCAGCAATACTTCTTTTTCGAGCAACTGATTTGCCAGTGCATCCAGTTCCTTGCGTTTTTCACGGAGCAGGTTTTTAGCCCGCTCGAATTGTGAACTGACCAAGCGGCGTACCTCGTCATCAATCATCCCTGCTGTTTCATCGGAGTAGGGCTTCATGAATGAATCGTTTTGCATGCCGTAAAATGAAACCTGTCCCACTTTTTCATTCATCCCAAAAACAGCTACCATACTGTAAGCCATTTTCGTAACCTGATCAAGGTCATTCTGGGCGCCGGTAGAAATCTTACCAAATACTATCTCCTCAGCAGCACGACCTCCAAATGTCATACACATCCGGTCGAGCAATTGCTCAGTGCGGGTGATATACTCATCTTTTGGAAGATACTGTGCAAACCCAAGCGTACCAATCCCTCTGGGGACAATAGTCACCTTCACCAATGGCGAGGCATGCTCAAGAAACCAGCCACAAACAGCATGACCAGCCTCATGAAATGCAATAATTTCCTTCTCTTCCGGTGAAATGAGTTTATTCTTTTTCTCAAGTCCGCCAATGACCCGGTCAAGGGCATAATTGAAGTCATCCATGTCCACTTCTTCCTTGTTGCGGCGAGCGGCAATAAGTGCTGCTTCGTTACAAACATTGGCAATTTCAGCACCTGCAAAACCGGGTGTCATTTCTGACAACTCATGCGGATCGACACTCTGTGCGATTTTGATATTCTGCAAGTGCACTTTGAAAATGGCTTCCCGGCCCTTGAGATCGGGGCGGTCGATGCCAATTTGACGATCGAAACGACCGGGTCGCATCAAGGCAGAGTCAAGTACATCAGGGCGGTTGGTTGCTGCCATCAGAATTACGCCTTTGTCCGTTGGGAAACCATCCATTTCAACCAGCAACTGGTTGAGGGTATTTTCCCGCTCATCGTTGCCACCTTGAATACTGTTGCGACCACGGGCACGCCCTATGGCATCAATTTCATCAATGAAGACAATGCATGGTGCTTTTTCACGAGCCTGCCGGAATAAGTCACGAACCCTGGACGCTCCTACACCTACAAACATTTCAACGAAATCAGAGCCGGAGATCGAGAAGAATGGCACACCTGCCTCACCGGCAACAGCTTTCGCCAGCAATGTTTTACCGGTGCCGGGTGGGCCGATCAGCACGACGCCTTTTGGAATTTTACCTCCGAGGGCGGTATATTTTTTAGGATTCTTCAAAAAGTCAACCACCTCCATTACCTCTTCTTTGGCTTCATCAAGTCCGGCCACGTCGGCGAAAGTGATATTTACTTTTGAGTTTTGATCAAATAAGGTAGCCTTCGACTTTCCGATATTAAACAGTTGAGCGCCAGGGCCACCTGCCCCTCCACTAACTCTGCGCATGATGAAAATCCAAATAGCCACCACGATGGCTACCGGCAGAAGCCAACCGAGGATCGGGCCGATCCAGTTGGTTTTTTCAACGAAAGCAACTGGTATCTGATCTTTCCCCTCTGCTGCCAATGTGGCGTTCAAACTTTTAAGTTCGGGAGCAAAATATTCAAGTGAACCGATGTCGAAAGTGTAGTGAGGCCGGTTTTTACCAAAGGAATTTTTGGAAGCATCCTTGTACTTATCCTTGGCAATAGCTTCTTCCTCAAGGTAAACTTGAGCCACTTTCTGGTTGAGCACTTCAAGTTTTTCCACATCGCCTTCCCTGGCCATTTCAGCAAACTGCTCGAATGTTATCGGATCACTTGCAGCACTGGGCAGATTGACCAGCTGAAGCGCAATTAAGAAAAGTGCTACCACTCCGTAAATCCAATAAGCATTGAATTTTGAGCCGTTTTTATTATTATTATCCTGGTTATTTTCCATTTACCCCTTTTGTTCTTCAAATTTTCCACAGAAAACAAACAAAGCTGCAGTTCGTTGCAAAATATCCCTGCGCCCGGTGATTGTTTTCGATGTGATATAAAATTACACCGACTTACAGGTTTTCGTATTCCGTAAATTTTGCATCGCTCCACAACTCTTCCAGCCCGTAAAACTCTCTGGTTTCACGATAGAAAACATGCACAACTGTGTAAAAATAGTCCATGCATATCCAGCGGGCATTTTGCTTACCTTCAACATGAACCGGCACCTGGCCGTCTTCCTGTTTCAGTCGTTTATAAATATTTTCGGAGATCGCCTTGACCTGGGTATTGGAGTCGCCCTCGCAGATGATGAAAAAATCAGTAGGTGCATCATCCAGCTTGCGTAGGTCGAGTTTTACGATATTTTTACCTTTGATATCCTGGATACTGTCAATAATCAGATTGTTCAGGTCTTCGACAGAGGGGAGATTTCTTTTTACAGCAACTTTTGTACTCAAAATAGAGATTTATTTACTTTTGGACTCAGGACGCTGGACATCCGGCATGTTCATTTTCAGCGTCCTTGTCACCGGTTGATTATGAAATTATACTTTTAGAAATTTCAATTTTGCCATCCACCGGGATGGCTGCATTTTGAAAGGATAAAAGTACGAATTTTTTTCTTTTGAGAAGACCCAACACCTTGTTTGTAGGGCAGGTCATCCACGATTTGCCACAGGCTGCATCCACAAATGCTTATGCTTTTTCTCTCTTATCAAAAAACAAACCACCCGAGGGAACTGTCATTTCGACCTTCAACCAAACCGAAGGAAGAGGACAAATTGGCAGTAACTGGGAAAGCGAACCTGGCAAAAACATCTCGCTTAGCATTTTACTTTATCCTGAATTCCTGCAAATTCAGCATCAATTTCAACTAAGTCAGGCCATTTCGCTCGCCGTCCGGGATTTTGTGGCAGAGCATCTTGGAGACGGTGTAACGATCAAATGGCCCAACGATATTTACGTGAACGACCGGAAAATTGCAGGTATTTTACTTCAAAACTCCCTCCATAACAACCATATACGCTCCACAGTTGCAGGGATCGGGGTCAACGTCAACCAAAAGACGTTTTTATCCAATCCTCCAAACCCTACTTCCTTCTTCCTCGAAACAAATCGGGAAGCGGAACTGATTCCTTTGGTTCATTCGCTTTGTCAGTGTGTTGAGCACCGTTACCTTCAATTAAAATCAGGGAAAATCTTTCCTTTGCAGCAAGATTACCTACGTCACCTTTATCGATTCGGAACGAAAAGTCTTTTTAAAAAGCCCTCCGGTGAAATTTTTACCGGAATAATCAAGGGCATCGACGAAACGGGAAGACTGCGAATTGCAAGGCAGGAAGTCGAGGAGGTTTTTAATTTGAAAGAAATCAGTTTTTTATAAAAAACAGCCAACCCAAACGATAAAAAAAATGACTGTTCACATCCTCACCATTGGCGATGAGCTGCTTATCGGGCAGGTGATTGACACAAACTCCGCCCGAATGGCCCAGTTCCTGCTTGAAATCGGGGCCAAAGTTACCGGCAAAACAACCGTCGGAGACGATCATGACGGCATCATTCAGGCCTTAAAAATTGCATCTCATACAGCTGACATTGTCCTGGTTACCGGGGGGCTCGGCCCCACGAAAGACGACATTACCAAAAAAGCCATCGCCGATTTTTATGGTGCAGGCTTCGTCTTTCACGACCCAACTTTCGAACGCATCACCAGGATTTGGCAGCGGCTGGGCAAACCGATTTCCGATGCGGTGAAAGACCAATGCTGGATGCCACAAAACGCCACTATTTTACCCAATAAAATGGGCTCGGCGCCAGGTATGTGGTTCGAAGAAAATAACACCGTAGTTGTTTCCATGCCCGGCGTACCATTTGAAATGGAATACCTCATGGAGTACGAGGTAATGCCCCGCCTCCAGCAACGATTCAACTCGCTGCCTTCCGCTCACCGAACTTTGCTCACCGCCGGCGAGGGAGAATCCACCATTGCAGAGTATCTGAAAAATTTTGAAGACAGCCTGCCGGTATCTGTAAAACTCGCCTACCTTCCTGCCATTGGCAGAGTGCGGCTTCGGCTGACCGTTTCGCATCAGGACGAAGTTTTTATCAAAAAAACACTCCGGGAAAAATTCAGCGAAATGGAATCCCTGCTTCCGCTTGAATTGATTGCAGGCTACGATGATGATACACTCGAAAGTGCTATCGGCAAAACACTAAAAGCCAAAGGTCTGACGCTCGCCACGGCGGAAAGCTGTTCAGGCGGCTACCTTGCCCACCTCATCACTTCAGTTCCCGGCTCTTCTGCGTACTATCTTGGCAGCGTTGTTTCGTATGCAAATGAAGTAAAAATGGAACAGTTGGGCGTCAAAGCTGAAACCCTGAAGTCCTTCGGAGCGGTAAGCGAACAAACAGTGCAGGAAATGGTAACTGGCGCCCTCAGCTTACTGAAAGCCGACATTGCAGTTGCCACTTCAGGTATTGCAGGACCTGACGGAGGGACGCCTGAAAAACCCGTCGGCACTATCTGGATTGCCGTCGGAAACAAGGATAGAATTCTTACAAAAAAACTGCAATTGGGAAGGGATCGAATGAGAAATATTCAGTACACAGGCTACTTCGCCCTGAATTTTCTAAGGCTTTTTTTAAAAGAAGAAAAAAAGGAAGGGTAAGTATTTGGCTTACCGTTCCTTCCTGCGTTGAAGCTTGCCGGCTCAATTTACCTTCCGGCCTTTGGCGACCCTGGAGTTGACGTCCACCTTGCTGATCTTCCTCAAATCCACCAGCAACGCAGCGTACGCCGCCTCGGAAGAGACCCTCCATTTTTTGCCCCCGTAAGTCACTTCGCCACTGCGCCGGTCCCAGTCAGACGCCAGCACAACGAATCGATCGCTGTATTTCGGACTTGGCCCGAACATCAGGAAATTATCGTCGTTATCTTCAAAACTGACAGCAAACCGCTCTGACTTCGGACTAAAAATGAAAGCACCGGGCGTGCCTTTCCGGATCACGACTTCCTCAATTCTTCGGCCGTCTTCCACTTTAATTTTACCGGAAACAATATCGGAAGATCCACCGGTCAGTTCCCGTTTCAGCACCACATCCCTGGATAAATAAAACTGTATTTTTCTTAGTTCGTCATCCGACCAGCGGTACTGATTTTGAAGGTCCTGGGTGAAATAGGTCAGTCTGCTGCTGCAGGAACTGAGCATGAACAGACCCAACAAAGTGAAAGCAAAAATCTTTAGCGTTTTCATAAAATGACTTTAGATGTTGATGGAGATGTATTTGAAATGAAGATGCTGTTTTTCAATACTGTCCCCTACTTTAAATACGGGCGAAAAATTAAACAGTATGGTTGCCCGGATGCCAATAGATTAAGCCTTTTTAACCACAGATTAACTGTTTTTAACGTCACAGAAACACTTTTGCGCTGTGTGTAGCATTTTTCTCAGCCGCCGATATTTGTACTATCATTTTTAACAACTGGTTTCACTAAAAAACTACCTGGAGAGAAACCTGTAAAACCTTCGCTCTCTCGCATAGGAATCGTAAACTTCCTTCTGGCAGACCCTGCTTTTGCCGAACGAAGGATTTTGAACCTACCTGTTTCAAAAAAGCGGTTGCTGCTCCGGCGGTGCCGCTTTTTTTAGTCAAAGCCTACCTGCCAGCACGCACGTTTTTTTAAAAGTTCGGATGGTGCCGTCCGGATGAAAAATTTCAATCCACACCACATAAATGCCGATTCTGCCCTTACCTCCTCCGTCAATGTCTCCATCCCAGCGAAGAAAGCCCTCGGTCAGCAGTTGCTCGTTGTTTGCGAGTAACTTCACCGGCCTGCCCTCACTGTCGAAGATTTTCACTTTGGCAGCATAGCCAGGTTTATCCAGGCGATAATTGATAATCAAAAAGTCTTTGAATCCATCACCGTCCGGTGAAAAAGTGGACTCGGAAATTTCAAAAAAATCATCCACAGCAGCTTGACTTTCAAGCAGTTGAGAATTCCGGTAAGTAGGTGTTGCAAAGCCGGCCAGCGAAGCGGCTGAGTGCCAGTTGGCCCTGTCCTGAGTCGGGCGGGCGGGGTCCAGGCGCTCAAGCGAAACGCCTTTCACAACATCCAGGAGTGGATGGTGAAAATCCTCTTCGTAGTTGAAAGCATCGATGATGACAGCACCTGCGGGCTCCACGGTGAAAATGGTAACATTTCCGGCATCGTTATTAAACGCAGGCAGTTCGTTGGCGATGAGCGCATCCTTGTTTTCAACGGTGTAGCGAGCCAGCAGGTCGTCAGGATTGGGAGTAAAAACAGCGTAACCTCCCGGGAAAATCAACCGGGCTGCCTGTACCTGCCTGATGACCGTATCCTTTCCCTCACGGAGATTGCCGATCAGCAAATCACCGAGATTAAAAATTTTCTCAGAACGATTGTACACCTCTACGAAATCCACCCCGCCTGTTTCAGGATTAAATAAAATTTCATTGATGACCAGGTCTTGCGGTTCCATGAGGTCTGGCAGGGCGAGCTTCAGCCGGTCGGCTGCGCCCACACTGTTGCCCGTGCAGTCGGTTGCATTTTTTAAAACCAGAACTTCGTATTCGACGCTTTTTTGCAACGGAGCTGCCAGTTTCAGAAGGACTGCATTTCCAAGCGGCTGTAGCAAAGTGGCAGTAGCAACAGGTACAGCGGGCGAAATTTGATAATTTGCAGGATCTGCAGCGCTCACGGCATCCATCCTTTCACTGAAAAAAAGCTGTACCTCGTCAGGTGTGTCAGGCGCTGCGAAAACCCGCACCAGGTCCGGACTCTTGTCGTCGGGTTGGACATTCAGCACGGAATTGGGCTGGCCGGGCGTTCCTCCGGATAAATTTGTGGAGGCCCGCCAATTGCTTTCGGCTTCGCAAGGGGCCAGCGGGTTGATGAGTTCCAGCGTCCAGCCGCCCTCGGCCTTTTGAGCATTTCCGTACCAGGACAGCGCATAATTGACGTAGTGAATAACTGCACCGTCCGGCCCCGACAGCGTGAGGTCATCCCCGCTGTTGACCAACGCCGGGAAAGAAGCAAGCCCAACCACGTCGCCGTAGGGTGTAAGTAAATTCTTTTTTGAGTCGGCGCAAACAAGCAGGTAACTACCGGGAAGCATTTGATAAGAAGGAAAAACCTGGGGCGTTCCTCCACTTGAAAACCCAAACCCCGTCAGGTCAATAACCTTATTGCTGCGATTGTACAGCTCGATGAACTCCAGATCGGGCAGCCCTACCTGCGGAGTGGGGTCGGCCATAATTTCATTGATCAAAATATCGAACGCTTCAGCTTTCGCTATTTCAATGTAGCTGAAATTCGCCTGCTGCGGCCCGCCAATATTTCCGCTCAAATCAGCTAAACCGTTGACGGTCAGTTCATAATCCGTCAGGTTAACCAATGTATTTGCCAGTGAAAGATGGACCAGCGTTTTATCAAAAACATCCAAAAAAGCAGCAGCAGGCTCACCGATACCATTGTTGATCGTGAAATTGGAAGGCTCTGAAGCCGTCATTTCATCCAAAGTTTCATTAAAAAAAACATCCACTTCAGTCGGCGAGACGGGTGTTACGGAAAGTAAAACCGGCGGTTGGGTATCAGGTAGCAGCGGCTCGACGAGCACATCGTCGAAGAAAAATTTATCCTTCCGGGTAGCCGTGTAAACGCAGTGCAGCCCGAAAAAGTGACTACCGCCTCCATAGATTGCGTCCACCACTTCAAATTCCTGACTAAAATTGCCGCCACCGGTGTAATCCGTCGCAAGCTTCCAAACGCCACCGACCAACCGGATCATACGCAACCGAACCTTGGGCGACAGGGCAATGGCCCCCGGAGCAGCTGTAGCCAGCAGCACGGCAGTGCCCGCATCCTGCCGGTAAAATTTGATAGCATCGGCAGAGCCGTCCTCGCCGGCCAGGAGGTAGTAGCCGCTGCCGGCGAGCAGGTTTTCCGAATCGGATTGCAGGTAAATGCGCAGACGATTGGAGTTGGATGGGTCAAAGTCCAGGCGGAAATAAATTTCCCAAACGGCACTGTCGCTGATTTCTGTCGGAAGATAAAGGATAGAATTACCGGCATCCGGGGCATTCAGTTGCAGCTGAAGGGATGCATTCACCAGAAACTTATTCACATCTCCCTGCCAGGAAGGATTTTCGGTCAGGTTACCGTCAGAAAAATTATCCTGGATTTGAGCCAGGATAAAATTTGGAAGCAAAAAGATCGTGCAGAGAGCGATCACCGGGAATAGAGAAGGCGCCTTAAAATTGGAATATTTCAACATGATTTCACCTGGATTGAATTTTCGAAACCAAGTTAGAATATTTTTAAAAATGCAATACTAATCGTCACAATTCACGCCTTCGCTATTTTATCCACATAGTGTTAATTACTTTTGCCAACTTATATTGCATCAAAATTTATTTTTGCGCAAATCCAACGAAATCAAAGCTTTCTATGAAATTCAGCGTTTCTTCTTCCGAGTTGCTAAAACATTTGCAGATTGCCAGTGGCGCCATTGCAACCAGCCCTGTACTGCCCATCCTCGATGATTTTTTGTTTACGATCAAAAAAAACGAATTAACCATCGCAGCTACCGACCTTGAAACTTCCATCACCAATCGAATTGAAGTGATGTCGGACGGGGACGGAATCGTGGCCGTACCTGCCAAAATTCTGCTCGACACTTTGAAAGCTTTGCCAGACCAGCCCATCACCATTGCGGTGGATGACGAAACGTTTGGCATTACGATCACTTCCGCCTACGGCAAATACCGTCTCGCCGGTGAAAACGGCCAAGACTACCCACGAATCCCCGAGTCGGACAGAGTCGATACGGTAACCGTGCCTGCCAGCACTTTGACAAAAGCTATCAACAAAACACTGTTCGCTACCAGCAACGACGAGCTGCGCCCGGCCATGACCGGCGTGTTCGTAACACTGGATTTTAACAAACTGACATTTGTTGCCACGGATGCCCACAAGCTGGTTCGCTACAATTTTATGAACATCAACAGCGAAGTGGCAACCTCTTTCATCATTCCCAAAAAAGCACTGAACCTGCTTAAAAATGCTTTGCCGGAAGAAGCTGAGGTAAAAATGGCCTTCGATAAAGCCAATGCATTCTTCACTTTTGGTGAAACGCACCTGGTTTGCCGCCTGATTGATGCACGGTATCCGGATTACAATGCCGTTATCCCGGTCGACAATCCCAACACCCTGTCCATCAAACGATCTGATTTGCAAAGCTCTCTCAAGCGCATCGCTATTTATGCCAATAAAACGACCAACCAGGTCATTCTCGATATTTCACCGGACAGCCTGACAGTATCGGCTCAGGACCTTGATTTCAGCAACGAAGCTGCCGAACAACTGCCCTGCAATTACGAAGGCAACCCGCTGACCATCGGTTTCAATGCGAAGTTTTTGATTGAAATGCTCGGTGTACTGGAATCCGACGATGTAAAAATGGAACTTTCATCTCCCTCCCGTGCAGGCATTCTGCTACCGGTTGAGGAGACGGAAGGCGAGGAGATTTTGATGTTGGTGATGCCGGTGATGTTGAGTAATTAAAACAAGGCCCCGGCCAATTTCAAATAAAAATAAACGCCTCGCAGATGAGCCAGAATTCCGGAAGGCCTTTGTGCGAATGCATTTTTTCCATCCGTTAAAACTGTTCTTTCAGGTTTAACTCATGCGGATGAAACCTTGCCAGGAGTAACTTCAGGCAAGGTTTTTTTTGTTTTCCTAATAAACATTTCAGGGGCTCACCCATTAAAAACAATGTTAGTTGACGGCCTGACAGTTGTCAGCTGTTTCTTTTTTCACCTCAACACATCAATAAAATTAAGACATCCATGATCGACTTTTCAAACATCCTCTCTGTTTACGGACCTAAAGTTTTACTCGCAATATTTATTCTGGTAGTCGGTAGCTGGGTCATTAATCTGCTCGTCTCAGCGACCCGAAAAACGATGGAACGCTCCGAAGTAGATGCAAATCTGCGCCCGTTTTTACTCACGACGGTGAGGGTACTGCTTCGTGTACTGCTCGTTCTGGCAGCGTTGGGTACGGTAGGTATTCAAATGACTTCCTTCATTGCTATTATTGGTGCAGCCGGTTTGGCTATCGGTATGGCGCTCAGTGGTACGCTGCAAAATTTTGCAGGCGGCGTGCTCATCCTGCTCTTCAAGCCATTCAAAGTTGGGCATTTCATTAAAGCACAGGGATTCTCGGGTACCGTGAAAGAAATTCAGATTTTTAACACAATTCTACTGACTCCCGACAACCACGAAGTGATTGTTCCGAATGGCGGCCTGGCTACTAACGCTATGGAGAATTTTTCAACCCAGGAAAAAAGAAAGATAATCTGGACATTTGGTATAGGCTATGGCGACAGTGTTCAAAAAGCCAGGGAAGTGCTTACGGAGCTACTCACCAACGACGAGAGAATACTCAAGGAGGAGCCGCCTTTTATCCAATTGGCCGAGCTTGGCGACAGCTCCGTTAACCTGACCGTTCGGGTGTGGGTAAAGGCTGAACATTACTGGCCTGTCCATTTCGAGATCAATGAAAAGGTATATGAAGCCTTCAATGAAGCCGGCCTCAATATTCCATTCCCGCAGATGGATATTCACATTCAGCAGATGGATCAATTGCTGGAAAACCGGAACTCAATGATGAAGTCGAATTAAAGTTTATACTTCTTTTGGAGAGAGTCAGGCTACTGGAAACAGGACTTTAGTTTTCAGTAGCCTGTTCAGTTTCAGGTGAGGCCTCTTCTTTTTCAGGCAATGTTAGCCAGAAGTTGTTGATGCCGAGGCCCTGGACAAGAACCACCCGCTGCATATTCAATAATTCCAGCAGCCCCAGGAACGTGACGATTGCGTGAATCCTGTTTTCAAGTTTCAGGAAAAGTGTACTGAAATCTGTTTTTTTACCGGGCTTCAGTTTTGAAAAAATATAGTCCTGCTGCTCGTCGATGGAGTAGTTAAAACGCATGATCGTGTGCACGACATGCTGCTTGCCTTCCTCCTCCATTTTTCGCACCAACCGCTCGAAAGTTTTCAACAGCTTGAACAAAGTCAGGCTTTCCAGTTCTACATCCACCAACGCTGTGGAGGCTATTTGTCTTAGTTCCCGGCTCACGTTTCCCCGGTGCTCCCGCAATGCCCGCTCTTCCTCCATCCGCCGCATTTCGTCCAAAACGCTTTTGTAACGCTTGTATTCCAGCAGTCGCTGAACGAGTTCTTCACGGGGGTCTATTTCATTGCCCTCCTCATCCACCGGCTTACGCGGCAGCAGTAATTTTGCCTTGATGCGGCACAGGGTAGCTGCAACGAGTATGAACTCGCTGGCCAGATCCACATTCAACGCCTCCATGTGCCGGATGTAATCGAGAAAATCATCCGTTATTTTAGCAATTGGAATATTGTAAATATCCAGCTCATCCCGCTCTATGAAAAATAGCAGCAGGTCGAACGGGCCTTCGAACTGAGGCAGCCGGATGGTATAGGTCGCTTCGTTCAAATTTTAAAAGAGGCAAGCCGGCAGGGGGCTGGTAAGCTTTTAGATGTACTTGCCCGAACCCCCTGCCTTCTACTTTTGCCGAAGTTTATTTTATGCAAAAACAGATTTTTCTGCGGACTCATACAGCGGAAACTGCTGCATGAACTGATTGATTTCCATGCGGGTAGCAGTGATCAACTCCTCATTTTCCACATTGGTAATGATGTTGTCAATCCAATCCACCACCTTGCGGCAGCCGGCTTCATCCAAACCACGGGTCGTGATGGCTGCTGTACCGACACGGATGCCGGAAGTCACCATCGGCGATTGCGTGTCAAATGGCACCATGTTCTTGTTAACCGTGATATCCGCCTGGACAAGCGCCTCTTCAGCCTGTTTTCCGGTAACATTTTTTGATCGCAAGTCGATCAGCATCAGGTGATTATCAGTACCGCCGGAGATGATTTTGTAGCCTTTTTCGGTAAAAGCAGATGCCATCGCCTGGGCGTTTTTAATCACTTGCGATGCATACACTTTAAATTCAGGTTGCAATGCTTCGTTGAAAGCTACAGCCTTGGCAGCGATGACATGCTCCAGTGGACCGCCCTGCATGCCCGGGAAAACACCACTGTTTAAAATACTGGACATTTTGATCACAGTACCTTTCCTGGTAGTGCGGCCCCACGGGTTATCAAAATTTTTACCCATCATGATGATGCCGCCACGAGGCCCACGCAGTGTTTTGTGCGTGGTGGAAGTCACGATATGGCAATACTCCATGGGGCTGTTGAGCAGTCCGGCTGCGATCAATCCGGCAGGGTGGGCAATATCGGCGAGCAACAAGGCGCCAACTTTATCGGCAATCTCCCGGAAACGCTTGTAATCCCAATCCCTGGAATAAGCAGAGGCTCCGCAAACGATGAGCCGGGGCTGCTCTTTCAATGCAATTTCCTCGACTTTATCCATGTCGATCAGGCCGGTAGCTTCCTCCACGCCGTAGAAAAACGGCTGAAAAACTTTACCTGAAAAATTCACAGGCGAGCCATGAGAAAGGTGGCCGCCATGAGCAAGATTTAAGCCCAGAATTTTATCGCCGGCCTCCAAAATGGCCAGAAAAACGGCTGCATTGGCCTGAGCCCCGGCGTGAGGCTGAACATTCGCATACTCGGCGCCGAACAATTCTTTCAACCTATCGATGGCCAGTTGCTCCACTTCGTCCACGATCTCGCAACCGCCGTAGTAGCGTTTGCCGGGGTATCCTTCAGCATATTTATTGGTCAGACAGGAACCCATCGCCCGGATAACGGTCTCACTGGTAAAATTTTCAGATGCAATTAACTCGATACCTTTGCGCTGGCGGTCGAGCTCACGGTCGATGAGGTTGAAAATTGCTGTATCTTTCATCATAATTACTTAGACGTTTAAATATTTTTGTGTTGGAACTCCCGCCGAGGGAGATTGATTTTTAACAAAAATGGGAATTTGGAGTGTAAAACCTTTTGCTTTCCAACAGGTTTTTAAATTCACCTCCCAAATGAACCCTTACAAAAAAACGGTGCGAAGTTACAATAAAACATCCTGTAAAAACCTTTAACCCGGTACTTCGTATATCCAACCGACGCATTACCGCTTAAATTTTAATCCGCTTTTTTCAAAAACGATAAAATAATCGCCTCAAACGAGTAGTTTGGTGAATGTAAACCGGGTGCCTGGCTCCCGTGCAAAATTGAAATTGATGCTGAAAAACCCAGTCCTGACTACACATCTCATTCTGCTGTTATCCGCCTTTGCCCTGGATGCAAACGCCCTTGCTGAAAAATTCCGGGCCATTTGGTATGACAACCCCTCCTCATCGATTGTCATCGCCTGGCATCAGGCATCAGGTGAAAACCCTATTCTGTACCTCGATGTAAATGACTTCGGCGCCAACGTCGGCGAGTACGGCATCAGCAAGCGCCCCGATCACGTCCAGCTGGCCAAAGGCATGAATAACCACTTCGTACGGCTGACCGGGCTGATTCCAAATGTCACCTACTATTTCATCATCAAAGACAGTGAGGGGCTTAGCAGGCGTATGTTTTTCACCACTGCCCCCAATACGCCCGACAAGAGGCTGTCAATTATCGCAGGCGGTGACTCCCGCAACCACCGGGAAGCCAGGCAGGACGCCAACCTGCTTGTAGCCAAACTTCGTCCGCATTGCGTCCTCTTCGGCGGCGATTTCACCCAAAATGACTCACCCGAAGAATGGCTCGAATGGATGGATGACTGGCAGCTGACCATCGCCAGGGACGGCCGCATCACGCCCATCATCGTCACTAGAGGAAACCACGAAGAAAGTAACCAAACCCTTGCTGACCTTTTTGACCTTAAAATACCCGGCGCATTTTATGCCTTTAACCTTGGCGGAAATCTCGTAAGAATCTACACGCTGAATACCATGATTCCTGCCGGCGGTGATCAACGGAACTGGCTGGAAAAAGACTTGCGCAGCAGCGGCCACATAACCTGGAGGTTGGCACAATACCACCACCCTATGCGACCACATACCGAACGAAAGCCGGAGAAAAATGACCAGGTGGCTTACTGGGCTCCGCTGTTTCACAAATACAACATGAACCTCGTCGTGGAGTGCGATGCTCACGTGGTCAAAAGTACCTTCCCCATTCGTCCAGACAATGGACCCGGCAGCGACCAGGGTTTCATTCGGGATGACGAGACCGGCACGGTGTACGTCGGCGAAGGCTGCTGGGGTGCTCCGCTGCGGGATAACAACGACGATAAAAACTGGACCCGGGCCAGCGGTAGTTTTAATCAATTTAACTGGATTTTTATTGATCGTGAAAAAATAGAGGTTCGCACCATCAAAACCGATGGCGCTCAAAAAGTAGGCGAAGTGAGGCCGGAAAATATTTTCCTGGCGCCAAGAGGACTCTCCATCTGGAATCCACCCACCGGCGACGTCATCCATATCTCGCAGCACGGCTCAGGCATACCCGGAATGGGGCAGGAAATGCTGGCTGCACGTGGCGGTTTTCAAAAAGAACCGCCTTCAAAACTCGCTGCACAGGAATCTCCCTCCCCGGAAGAAAATGAACTGGAAAACTGGGACGATTGCCCGATGGTCATGCCCGACGCTGTCAGTGGTGATGTGGTGGTGAAATACACCGTGGATCACCCCTGCAATGTGGTCATCCGCATTGTCAACACGAAGTTTCAGGAAGTTTCCCGCCTCGAAATTCCGAACCAGGAACCCGGCGAATACCTCAAATCATTGAAAACCAATCATTTAAAACCAGGGAAATATCTCGCCATCGTCAAAGGCAACAGAAAAGTTTTACGCAGGTACCGGGTGGTAAAACGCTGAAAATCGGTTTAAAAAAGCTCAAGGTTCAAAGTAGCAGGTTTTCGAATCTTGAGCTTTTTGAATTAATCAACAAACCCAAGTGCTAATTCCCTGACTTTTTTCAAAAGCCCGGTCAACTCCCGCTCCGTCGTCAGTGGATTCATCAGCGTCGTGCGGAGGTAGAGCCTACCCTGCACCTTGGTTTGAACGATAAAAAACTCACCCTCCCTGACCAACGCTTCCCGAACCGCAGCGTTGACCAGTTCAATCTTCTCCTCACTCCAGTTTTTCATCAGGTACCTGAAACAGAGGATGTTACACTCCGGCTCACTCACCGGCATTTCAAAGTCCCCCTCCTCAGCGATGAGCCGGGCAAACGTTTTTCCCAAATCAAAAAGCCGCTCCACGTTTTCAGCAAAAAGCTCCGGCCCGTAGGTACGCCAAAGTGCGTACACCCGCACGCTCATAAAACTTTTCGTCAGCTCGAAGGTGCGTTTGGCGAGGTTGAACCACTCCCGGCCTTCGTCTTTGTCCCAGAGGTAGGAGGCTTTTTGGTTAAATGTCTGGTAGGAGTGCTCGCCCCGGCGAAAAGCCACTGCCGTAACGAGTTTGGGCGTCATCAGCATTTTATGAAAATCAAGAATCATGCTGTCAGCCCGTTCGATGCCCCGAAGCAGGTGACGGTATTTTTTTGAAAAAACAGCGCAGCCGCCGTGCGCTCCGTCGACGTGGAGCCAGAGGTTTTTCGCTTCGCAAAAATCAGCAATTTCGTCGATCGGGTCGAAGCTGCCGGTGGCCGTGGAACAGGAACTTGCAACAACGCCAATGATTTTCACACCGTCATTTTCCGCTTTCCGGAAACAGGACTCCAACTGATCCGTCTCCATTTGAAAATGCTGATTGACAGGCACTTGCACCACACCCCGGCTACCCATTCCCATCACATTCACTGCCCTTGCCACGGAGTAGTGCGCCTCAGAGGAAACTAAAAATCCGTACTGCCGTCCTTCAAATCCATGCTCCCAAACGTCCCGTTCGATCATCACCTGCCGGGCGCAAAGCAGGGCGGTGAGGTTGCCCAGCGTGCCGCCGGAGGTGAGAAACCCTTCGGAGTTTTCACCCCAGCCCATCGTCAGCGCCAGTTCCTTCACCAGCAGCCGTTCGAGGGCAACACCGGAAGTTCCCTGCTCGTACACGCCCATGCCGGGATCGAGCAGTCCGCCTAATAGCTCGGCCAGCGCTGCCATCGGCGCCACATTCGAAGTTTGGTGGCCCAGGTACTTCGGGTGGTGCATGTGAATGGTGTCATGAAGAATTTTTTCAAAAAAATCACTCACCTGCGGATGCGGCCCGGTGGCAAGGTCAGCCTGCCAGCGCTCGTACAGTTCATCGGGGGTTACGTGATGCAGTACTTTTTCCGGAGAATCGGGCTGGCGGATGTGTGTCAGGTAATCAGCCAGCAATTCAACGAGGCGGTGGCCTTCCCTGCGAAAAGTGTCGGGATCGTAGGCCTGGCGAAGCAGTTCCGTCATTTTTTAAAGAGTTTGGCGGAAAATTCGGACTTTCGGGGCAGAAATCAGTAAAAGTTTTTTCATGATCAAAAAATTATTCCTCCCTGTTTTCCTCCTGGCCACTGGCTCGCTTTTGGCACAATCCTCCGGCGAAAAAACAGCCGTCATCGCCGTCATTCAAAAAATGTTCGATGGCATGCGTTCCGGAGACAGCGCTGCCGTCAGTTCCGTTTTTGATGCTTCTGCAAGGCTGCAAACGATATTCACCGGACAGGACGGTCAGCCTGCGCTTCGATCGGAGGGCATCGAAAAATTCGTTGAAGCCGTCGGAACACCTCACGATCAGGTCTGGGACGAACGCATCTGGAGCTACGACGTGAATATCGACGGCCGCCTGGCTACGGCCTGGACTGAGTACACGTTTTTTCAGGGTGAAAAAATGAGCCACTGCGGCGTCAACGCCTTCCAGCTTTTCAAAAGTGAAAACGGCTGGAAAATCACCCAGATCACCGATACCCGCCGCCGTACAGGCTGCCAGACGGAACCCAACATGGCCGAAGCTGACATCAACGAACTGATGGACGCATGGCACCACGCAGCAGCCGTGGCTGACGAGGACGTGTTTTTTGGCAGCATGGCGCCCGACGGCATCTACCTCGGCACCGATGCGAGCGAACGCTGGCTGCGGGACGATATGCGGGAGTGGTCGAAAAAATATTTCGAACGGGAAACCGCCTGGGCTTTCACTCCACACGACCGGCAGGTTTACCTTTCCGCCGATGGGCAGACGGCCTGGTTCGAGGAATTGCTTGACACGTGGATGGGCGTTTGCCGGGGCAGCGGAGTTTTACAAAAAACAGCTGATGGCTGGAAAATCCGGCACTACAACCTGGCCGTGACCGTACCGAACGAAGCGATCAACGGTTTCATCGAACTGGTAAAGAACACACCAAAAAAAGATTGACGTATGGATTTTACAACCTTACTCGGCCTGCTTGCCGCTTCTTTGACGACCGGCGCTTTTGTCCCTCAAGTGGTAAAAACCTGGAAAACCCGAAGCACAACCGATCTGTCATTGGGTATGTTTCTGATGTTGGTGTTCGGAACTTTGTGCTGGTTCATCTATGGTTTGCTCAAAAATGACCTGCCGATTATTCTCGCTAACGGCCTGACGCTGAGCCTGTCTTTTATTATCCTATTTTTCAAAATCAGGGGTATGCAGAAAGAACGGGCATTGAAATGAGCGACACATTTTTTGTTAATGTCTGCCGGCGACAGTTCCGTTTCGATCTTTCAGGATTACGAATATCATTTCAGCTTATCTTTGAACTCACTTTCTCCAAAATTTCACGAAACTCAAATTGTCTATTCAATTTTTTGAAATGAAAAATTTACTCACATTGCTCGTTCTCGCCCTGGCTTCCAGCTGGCTTACTGCTCAAATTACCATCACTGCCGATGACTATTTTCCGGCAGCAGGGGACAAGTTGAAAACCATCATTGACATTGCCCCTACCGGCGTCACAATCACGCAGGCAGGCGGCCCCTTCGACTGGGATTTTACCCAACTGGCCATTTCGCTGGAGCAGGAAACCGTATATCAGCCCGCCAGCGAAGGCAACGCAGCAGCCAGTTTTCCCAATGCCGAGCTTTTCACAGCGGGCGGCGTTGGCGGCGAAACTTACTACAATGTCAGCCCCAATGCTTTCGAAACGTTGGGCTTCAACGGGCCCGACCCGGCAGGAGTAGGGGTCATGACTTTGTTCAAATTCACATCGCCCATTCCGGAACGCCACGCACCGCTGACTTTTCCGGCAACTTTCAGTTCCTCATCCGCCGTGCTCGTGCCATTCGCCACAGCTGACATCCCCGGCGGATTTCTCGACAGCCTCAACCTTCCGATTTTGCCCGATTCCATCCGTGTGAGGGTAACGACCCAGCGCAATGATTTTGTGGATGCCTACGGCAATCTGGCGATTCCCGGCGGAACGTACCCCGTGCTGCGGGAGAAAAGGACAGAGTTTCGTGAAACACGTGTGGATGCTAAAGTGCCGATTTTCGGCTGGCAGGACGTGACGGACTTCATCATCGCCGGCGGTAATTTTGCCGGGCTGGGCAAAGACACCGTCATTACCTACAATTTTTTCAGCAACGAGGCAAAAGAAGCCATCGCCGTAGTTACGATGGATGATTCAGGCACGAACGCCCAGCAAGTCCGTTTCAAAAACAATGGAGTGCTGAGTAATGTGAACAACCTGAAAGCTGACGAGACCCTTGTTTTGGTTTCACCAAATCCGGTGATCAGCGAAGTGAAATTTGAGTTGAGAAACTTTGTCCCCGGAAAGTATCACTTGCAAATTTTCAACACAAACGGAGCGCTTGTTTTAACCAAAAACATCCAACTGAACCAATCACAGACTGAGTCCATCGACTTGTCAGCTTTGAGCGGAGGACAGTATTTTTACCGTGTTTCGGATGAAAAAAACAGCGTCCAGACAAGTGGTAAATTATTGAAAATCAACCCGTAAGGTTTTATTATGTCTATTTTAAGCAAGGCTAAATTAAGGGAACGAACGGAACAACTCAGGGCAGCAGCCTTCGAGTTAGGGATGGATTTTGAGGAAAAAGATGAATATCGCATGATCGCCTTGCTGCGTGATTTCAAGTTGTTCCGGACTGGAGGAAGAAAGACCATCTCGAATATTTTGACCAAAACCAGCAGCCTGATGGAAGAAAAAATCAACGTGTTCGACTATCGCTACACCATCAGCACCGGAAAATCTTCTCACACATATCATCAAAGCGTCTTTTTCATCCAGTCAAAGCAACTGGCCATGCCGCAGATGCTGCTCAAGCCGGAGCATTTTTTTCATAAAATCGGCGCCTGGCTGGGCATGCAGGACATTGATTTTGAGGAACACCCGGAGTTCTCTGACCGCTACCTGCTGCAGGGCGAAGACGAGGATCGCATCCGTCGCACGATGAGCAACGAGGCTGTCATGCGGTTTTTTACCGTCGAAAAAAACTGGCACCTGGAAAGCATCGGCTTTTTCCTGATTCTGTACCAGGACAAAAAACTGATCATGCCAAGCCATATCAAAACGCTATACGGCAAGGGCATGAAATTGTACGAGCAGTTGAAAACGGAGGAATGGTGAGGGCTTTAGCAGTCAACGTGTGGGAAAATGCCAAGCTAACGCCAAACTTCTGACAAGTCCGGAGCGTTTCTGATCTTGAAAATTCCGAAAAAAGCAGCGCTCGGATCTGCTAACTGCCAACTCAAGGATTCCCAATTTAAAAAATGTGTACCGTAACCTACATACCGCAACCTGACGGCCAATTCATCCTCACCTCCAACCGGGACGAAAACGCCGCCCGCTCGCCGCAACACCTCACGTGGAGCGACGAAACCGGTGTCGGAATGATTTTTCCGAGAGATACTGCTGCCGGGGGCACCTGGATTGCCGCTTCGGAAGATAACCGGGTGGTGTGCCTGCTGAACGGCGCTTTCGAAAAACACAAACACCAGCCCCCCTACCGCCGTAGCCGGGGGCTGATGGTACTCGATTTCTTTACCTTTCCGTCGGCGGGTTCGTTTTTTGAAAAATATGACTTCGAGGGCATGGAGCCGTTCACGTTCGTGATCGTGGACGATGGGCAGCCTTACGAATTGCGCTGGGACGAAAAACAGACCCACATCCGCCGGTTGGATCCCGGTGGAAAATACCTTTGGTCGTCAGCCACCCTCTACCCCGGCGAGGCGGGGGAGATGCGGCAGGATTGGTTCCGTGACTGGCTCGACGGGCGGGAGGATTTCAGCCTGGAGGCCATCCAAAAATTCCACCGGACCGGCGGCGAGGGCGATACCTGGAACGGTTTCATCATGAACCGCCACGACCGGGTGCAGACGGTGAGCATCACGAATGTGGTGAAAAAAGCGGAGGGGATTGAGATGATTTACCAGGATTTATTGAGAAATAATGTGAAATTTGAAAACCTGAAACTAAAAGCCGGCAGCGAAATTTAACCCTACCTCACTGCAAACTGTAAACCGCTTACTGACATGGACACTACCGAACTCCTCAAAAAAGTACGCAAGATCGAGATTAAGACGAAGGGCCTGAGCAAGCAGATGTTCTCCGGCGAGTACCACAGCGCCTTCAAGGGCCGGGGCATGTCGTTCAGCGAGGTGCGCAGTTACCAGTTCGGCGACGACGTGCGCAACATCGACTGGAACGTGACAGCCCGCACGGGAATTCCTTTCGTTAAAATTTTCGAGGAGGAGCGGGAACTCACCGTCATGCTGCTCATCGACGTGAGCCAGAGCGCCTACTTCGGTACGGTCAACCAACTCAAGCAGGGCATCATCACGGAAATCAGCGCCGTGCTTTCCTTCAGCGCCATCCAGAACAACGACAAGGTGGGCGTCATTTTTTTTACCGATAAAATCGAAAAATTCATCCCGCCGAAAAAAGGTCGCTCCCACATCCTGCGCATCATCCGGGAGCTGATCGATTTTCACCCCGAGGACAATGGCACCGACCTTGGCGAGGCGCTGCGCTACTTCAACAACGTGGTAAAAAAACGCAGCATCTGCTTCGTGCTCTCCGATTTCATGACCCGAAACTACGAAGCCCCGCTGCGCATCGCTTCCCGCCGCCACGATGTGGTGGGCGTTCATATTTTCGACCCTCGGGAACAGGAAATACCAAACATCGGCCTGGTGAGAGCCAAAGATGCTGAGACCGGGGAAATGACCTGGCTCGACACCTCTTCCAAACATTTACGGGACCGGCATACCGGATGGTTCAATGAAAACTTCAGCTATTTTAAAAGCACTTTCGCCAAGAGCGGGACGGACTTCGTGAGCATCCGTACAGACGAAAACTATGTGACTTCGCTGCTAAATTTTTTCAAAAAACGAAGCAAGTGAAGTTTGTGTGTTTTAGTGTTTGGGTGTTTGTGAGGGCTCGCTGTTCTCTGCAAATGCAACTGCTAATTTAGCTGCAAGCCTTGCATTATTCAAAACCAAATCAACATTGGCCCGCAGGCTTTCCCCGCCCGTCAATTCTTTGATTTTTGCGAGTAAAAACGGTGTGATTTCTTTGCCTTTCACACCCAGTCGCTGCGCTTCGGAAAGTGCTGCCTCCGTCGCCTGCTGGATGGGAGCGACGGTTGGTTCGTGAGCTTCGGGGATGGGATTGGCGATGATAACGCCGCCTTTCAGACCCGCTTCCCACTTTATTTTCAGGGCTTTCGCCAATTCCTCCGGCGAGTCCACCCGGTAATCCACGCCGAAGCCGGAGCGGCGGGTGTAAAATGCCGGGAACTCATCCGTGCCGAACCCGACGACAGGCACCCCGTGAGTTTCGAGGTATTCGAGCGTGAGGCCGATGTCGAGGATTGATTTTGCGCCGGCACAAACGACCGCCACGCTCGTGTTGGCCAATTCCTGCAAATCTGCCGAAATATCCATTGTCTCTGCAGCGCCCCGATGAACGCCGCCGATGCCTCCGGTGGCGAAGATGCGAATGCCTGCCATTTCAGCGATGATCATGGTGGAGGCCACGGTAGTTGCTCCCGAAATTTCTCTGGCTAAGATAAAAGGGATGTCCCTTCGGCTGGTTTTCACGACTTCCCTTCCGGTTTTGCCGAGGTGGGTGATTTCAGCTTCGCTAAGGCCAGCTTTGAGCTTGCCGCCGAGAATGGCAATGGTAGCAGGCACAGCGCCGCTTTCACGAACAGCCTGCTCAACATGGAGGGCTGTTTCCACGTTTTCGGGATAGGGCATGCCGTGAGAAATGATGGTACTTTCGAGCGCAACGACAGGCTGGCCGCTGGCAATGGCTTCTTCCACATCCGGTGAAACAGCGAGGTAAGGCAAAGATTTTTTCATTCGACCAAAATAAAAAAGGGCGTAAATCACTTCACGCCCTTCTGCTGATTTTATTTGATTTCAGTTGTTGAAATCAGGAAATTTTAAAATTATCTTCTTCCGAAAAGTTTACCAAGCAACCCTTTGCCGACCATGCCTGCGATATCATCCACAGCGCTGCCGTCACCATCTTTGTCAAGGAAACGAGTAGCCATGTCCATCAACGGATTACCGGATTGTTTTTGTTGGGAAACAGTGCCGCTGAGCAGTCCCATGAGGCCACCGATGTCGAGCCCGCTTTGTTTTTTCTGCTTACCGAGCAGCCCCATCACCATCGGTGCGATCATCGTCATGAGGTTACCGGTTTTTTCACTGTCGAGCCCGCTGGTTTTGCTGATCATGTCGACAGCACCACTTTGTTTGTCGCCCAGAATGTGCTTGATGATGCCTGAACCGTTAAGCGCACGGGCCTGCTGGGGTTGAGCCTGACCGCCGAGCATGCCCATCAGGTCGTCGAGGACGCTGCCGTCGTGGTCGCGGTCAAGAGCACTGGCGAGGCTTGCAGCACCTTCGGGCGTTGATGCATTTTTAGCCAGACCACTGATGAGGGTGGACATGATGCCTTGTGCGGCAGTAGCAGTTTGCTGGCGGTCGGCACCGCCAATTTTAGAGCTGAGGTTGTCGATAAGATTGTCATCCAGTTGACCGCTCAATAAGTCTAATAAATTTGTCATTTTAGATCTTTGATTTTATTGTAAAAAGTTGTTGTCGGAAAGACTGTCAATTGTTGAGACGAAAAAACGTGCTGAGGTATCAGATTTTTTTCATCAATTATTTTTTTGGCTTGAATTTTCAGTCCGGAAAGCGATCATTCCCAAAGTTACTCAAAGACTTTGAAAAAACGGAGCACAGGCAATAAACACTTCAAATATACTTTTTTTAAAATAAATCGTTTTAACTTGCCTTGCAAACAGACACAATACCATGAGTCAGAAACTACACCCATCTGAATCTCTCATTTCTCAAACTGACATTGCAACCTTGGCGCAGCAATTCGTTCTTCATCTTTTTAATCAAAAAAATGATCCACGCCTTGTTTTCCGCACTTACCGGCAAACCATGGACATTGCGAAAACGGTTAACAGCCTTGCCCAGGCCAATGGTTTCGCTGAAGCAGAGTGGGAAAAAGCGGAGCTGGCAGCTTGGTTTGTGAACGTGGGTTACCTGTTTGATTACCAGGATCCCGAAGCGAAAAGTATTGAACTCGCTGAAAAATTTTTTGCTGCCCACCGGTTTTCATCCGAAAAGAAATCAGGTATCATCGCAGCCCTCAAATCCTTTTTCTCAGAACAAACACCCAAAACTACCGAGGGCCAACTCCTCTCTGATGCCGTGCGTGCGGTGCAGTTTGGCAGCCAATTTTTTGAAAACTCCCCGCTGATGCGCCTGGAGCAGGAATTACTTTTAAACCGGCATTTCTCCAGAGATGAGTGGGCTCAGTTTCAAATCCAACAACTTCTCAATGCCCGGTTTTTCACCTCCCAGGCCAAGGTGATGTACGAACCGGTAGTGGCCAATCACATGGTGGTACTCAAAGAACAACTCGAAAAACGCAAAGGAAAAAGCTCCGGCAGCGATGAAAATCAGGAAAAAAAATTCAAAAGCCTGAAGAGGCGGCTGTCGCCCGGCGCACAAACTTTTTTCCGGACGAACTACCGTACGCACATCAACCTCAGCGCCATCGCCGACAACAAGGCCAACATCATGATCAGCGTGAATGCCATTCTGATCTCTGTCGTTATTTCCGTGATTTCCTACCGGAACATGACGGAAACCAACCCGGCAGTACTCATGCCCGCAGTCATTTTTGTTGTCACGGGGCTTGCCTCGCTCATTTTTGCCGTGCTGGCCGCACGCCCGAAAATCACCTCCGTCATCAACGATGCTACGCCGCTGAAGGAGGCCAAACGCAACCTGATGTTTTTTGGGAATTTTGTTAACCTGAAGCTGGAACGCTACGAGGAATTGATGGATGAAATGTTTCAGGATAGCGAACTGCTCTACGGAAACATGACCCGTGACCTCTACCACCTCGGAAAAGTACTCGATAAAAAATACCGGTTTCTCACGGTTTCCTACAATATTTTTATGGTCGGGTTTGCAGCAACTGTGCTCACTTTTCTGCTGGCGATGTTCAGTTAATTCCTTTCGTTTTTGAAATAAAAAAGGTCATCACGAGCGCTCGTGATGACCTTTTTTATTTCCTCAAATTCTGAAATTAATCTCTCGACGCAGCCATGTACCGCAGCACGAGGTAAAGCACCATGACCAGCGAAGAAAGCGCCGCAGAAACGTAAGTCATCGCCGCCCACCAGAGCGCATCTTTTGCACCGTCGTGTTCAGCGCCTCGGGTCACGCCACTTTCATTCAACCACACCAAAGCACGGCGGCTGGCGTCAAACTCTACCGGCAGCGTAATGAACGAAAACAAAGTTGTTGCAGCAAAGGCAATAATCGTGATAAGCATCAGCTGAGGAAAAGAGTTGAGCAGTAAAAATGCACCAATCAACAACCATTGTTGTGCAGTTGCAGCTACGTTTACAACCGGCACCAGCGCCGACCGCATTTTCAGCCAGGCGTAAGCTGTGTCATGCTGTACGGCGTGGCCGCATTCGTGGGCAGCCACTGCGGCAGCGGCTACGCTTCGCCCCTGGTACACATCGGGGCTGAGGTTGACGACCTTCGTCATCGGGTTGTAGTGATCGGAAAGAAAACCCTGCCCCATCGTGATCTTCACATCCCTGATGCCGTAGTGCTCAAGCATAGCTTCTGCTACTTCCTTACCACTCATGCCTGAGCGAAGCCCTACCTGGCTGTATTTCTGAAATTTACTTTTTAAACGGCCGCTGACCAACATTCCAACCAGGGAAAGCGCACCGGCGATGATGAAATAAAACATATCCATTTTCTCAGCTATTTTTTTGTGAACGAATTTTTAAAAAACTGGCGAAAAATAAACACCTGCAAAGCTATTCCGGATTTGTTTTTCGACAAAATACTTTCTTCGCAGCCACTTCGCCATTTTTTAAACGATTACTTTTTCAAGACGGTATTTCAAAAAACAGTCACTTCCAGTCCATAGTTCAGCGACCAAAAAAAGTTACTCGACCAAAATTTCATCGACGAAAACCCAGCAGGGTCTCCCTGCGCCCGGATGCCACTTCGGGTTTTTCAAAACACTGAGCACTTCCACTTTAACGTAGCGAGCCTGAACTTGATCAAAACCTTCAGTGAAAATTTTGGTTGACGGCTGCGTCGGGGCCTCCGCTACCTGGTAGGCAGCTTCTTTAACTTTTTTGAAATTTATCCCGTCAGACGAGACGGAAATCCGCAGGCCTTGCGGGAAAAAAATCCAAGCGCCGGTATCCTCAATTGCTCCCACCGTTACCCTCGACACATCGGAGGTTTCACCCAAATCGAGTGTTGCCATGCAGTTTTTACCCTCAAAACCCAGCCATCCTTCGTTGCGGAAGTTCTGGCCGCCTTTTTTAAAATCAGTAAGTGCTCTGGCGCCACCGGCGGCGTAGCGTTCGGCCGGCTGACTGGCAAGACGGATGTCTTTCGGTTTGTAACGCACCTTGACAAATTGCCGGGAGGCAATGCCGCTCGGCGTCCAGCCCTCCTTGAATGCCTTCGCTTTCACTTCGGCAGAAGCGTTGAGCAAGATGGGCGACCGGAAAATTCTGCTGGTGCTGTCGGGGTCTGTACCATCGGTGGTGTAGCGGATTTCAGCGTTGCCAAAACCGGCCTCAAGCTCAACCGACACCGTGTCAGTGAACAGCTCCTGCGCCGTCTTGAAAACCGGAGGCTTCAACCCCACCTCTCCAAACATCGAGTCGTTTTCCACCCCCCTGTTGATGAAAATTTCCGGCTTCAGTGATGCAAATTTGGCGACCCCCTGCTCCGTCACCGCCGTTTGCCAGAGGTACACAGACTTCAGGTTTGGGAGCAGCCGGAGTTGTTCGAGCCCAGCATCTGTCACAGCGGTTTGATACAAATTGAGGTATTCGAGAAATTGAAGGTGGGACAAATTTTTCAACCCCGCATCTGTCACGGCGGTTCGCTCCAGGTGGAGGCGGTTCAGGTGAGGCAAATCTTTCACGACGGCGAGCAGTGCGTCGTCAAGGTTAGAGTTGGCAAGGTCAAGCTGAACGATGTTTTCACTCACTTTTTTTAATTTTTTCAAAACATCTTCCGATAGATCTTTTTTATCCGAAAACGAAACCTGCAGAAACGGACTTCCCTCTGCCAGCGGGTACACCGCAATGCCCTGATTCCTCAGGTTATTCAGCGTTCCCTGGCTGACCGGGCCGGGATTCAGTGAGGCAAGCGGACTGATTTTTCGTTGAGCCTTTGCTGTCAGCGAAGCGAGTAAAACCTCAGGCATGGAGGATTCAGTAACTGTTTTTTCGAATGGAGCGCCAGCTTTCACCCACCATTCCAGCAATGTTTTTTCTTCGTCAGTAAGTTGTTTTTTGCCTTTGGGCGGCATGTGATACTCGTCATCGAGCGGGAGCTGAATGCTTTGAAGGAGCGGACTTTCGGCAGTTTGGCCGGGCAAAATAGCGGGGCCCAGATCGCCGCCTTTCAGGATGTCTTCTTTTGTCAAAATGACAAGGCCGCCCTTGCGCTTGGAGGGGTTGTGGCAGCCGCCGCATTTATTTTTTAAAACCGGCAGCACAATGTCCGTGAAGACCAGCGCACTGTCAATGTTGACGATGGGAGCCGCTTCAGCGCCCTCAGTTTTTTTGTTTTCAAATAAAAAACCGCTGCCGTGCGTGAGCGAACCGCCGAAGTGGCCGGTCAGCGTCAGCGCCAATACGGTCAGACCGAAAAGTGGCAGGTAGAATTTTGAAGAGTGATTTTTTTGATACAAAAAATAAAGCGTCACGGACAGGCCGGCAGTGGCGAAGCCCAGCCATTGGTGCCAGAAGAGGAGGTTTTCATCATAGCCGCCGTCCAGTGAAAGCAGGTAACCCAGCCCGGCAACCGGCAGGGCACTTGCCATGCCCCAGAACAATGAAAACCTGACGGCAGGCCGCAATGCCGGGGAGGAACGGCGGGCCGCCAACTCCATCAAAAATGCGAGCAGGAGAAAACCGATGGGCAAATGCAGGGCAACGAGGTGGAAACGTCCGAGAACTTCGAGCATAGCTGGTATTCAGTTTTGCCCAAAGATAATTTTTTGAAATAGTTGTGAAACGTGGTCCGGCACTATTCACCGAAGAAAAAGCCTCAGACAAAACGAAATCCCTTCACCTGCCATTCGCCGCGAGGCTGAAAGCGGATGAGCTCAAACTGGAGGGAGCAATTTTCGCAATCAAACTGATACTCACTCAGGCGGAGGTCTTCGCCCAGGCTTAGCTGACGCTGGAGGCGGCTCCCGTTCAGGTTTCCGACCACAGTTGCATGACGGGTCAGCACATTTTTCACTTTACCCAACCATTCGCCGATACCCATGGGCTGGCCTGATGATTCGAGGACAATGGAAGAAAGTTCGATGGACAAGTGTAGTGTTTTCATGACTTGGCTCGAGGTTTATTTTTGGTGAAACGCAGGAAGCAAACTTCTGCTTCGTTACACGTTAGTGTCAGTTTTCGCATTTTTGTTACTTGTTTTAAATGAAAAAAATTGAGTTAAGTCGGGTTTGTAGAAAAACATACGGAAATTCGCCGCTCACAGATTTTGAACAATGAAAAAAAAGATCAGAAAGCCAATCATCATCCCCGAAGTGGAAATCACCGGCGTGGCCGACAAAGGCCGGGGCGTTGGCAGAGATGCCAGTAACCGGGTCATTTTTGTGGAGCACGTAGCACCTGGCGACGTGGTGGATGTGAGGATTGTAAAGAAAAAACCGGAATTCCTGGACGGCTACGCCATCCACTACCATAAACTTTCAGAAGACCGGGTCGAGCCATTTTGTGAACATTTTCACCTGTGCGGCGGCTGCCGCTGGCAACACCTGAGCTACGAAGGCCAGGTCCATCACAAGGAACTTGTGGTCCGTGACTCCATCCAGCGCATTGCCAAGGTGAAAGCGCAGGAGTTTTTACCCATCATTCCTGCTGAAAAAACTACCTACTACCGCAACAAACTCGAGTACGCATTTTCCAACAAACGCTGGATCACGAAGGAAGAAATGGAGGCGGGAACCTCCAACCGGGAAGACGTGCTGGGCTTTCACCGTCCTGGGGCTTTCGATAAAATTGTAGATATCAAACACTGCTGGCTGCAGGAAGAACCCTCCAACGAGCTTCGCATCACTGCCAAAAATATTGCCATCAAGCATGGGCTTGATTTTTACGACCTGCGGGCGAATGAGGGATTCATGAGACACATCATGATTCGCCTGACGAGCATCGGCGAGCTGATGCTTATCGTGAGTTTTTTCAAAAATGATCAAAAGAAAATCAAGCCCTATCTCGATGAAATTATCGAAAAAATTCCGCAGCTCACCAGTGTTTTCTACTGCATCAACCCAAAAATGAACGATTACGTGGGCGACCTGGAAATGATTTGCCATCACGGCAAGCCGTACATCGAGGAACAGCTCGGTCACGTTCGTTTCAAAATCGGCCCAAAGTCATTTTTTCAGACCAACTCCTGGCAAGCCAAAGTGCTCTACGACAAAGTCGTTGAGTTCGCCGGACTTACCGGCAACGAAAACGTATACGACCTCTACACCGGTGTCGGCAGCATCGCACTTTACGTGGCAAAATACTGCAAGCACGTTGTGGGGATCGAGGAAGTACCCGAAGCCATTGTCGATGCTGAAGAAAATGCCCGGATGAACAACACGGAGAACTGCACATTTTACGCAGGCGATGTTAAAAACATCCTCACAGCCGAGTTTGCCGAAAAACATGGTAAGCCCGACCTCGTCATCACGGACCCGCCCCGGGCAGGCATGCATGCCGATGTGGTAAAAATGTTCCTTCAACTGGAGGCTCCAAAAATTGTATACGTGAGTTGCAACCCTGCCACGCAGGCTCGTGACCTGAATTTGTTGAGCCAAAAATATGAGCTGATTAAAATACAGCCGGTTGACATGTTCCCGCACACCCACCACGTGGAGACGGTGGCATTGCTCAGCTTGAAAAGCTGAATGGCAATTTTTATGAAATAAAAAAGCCCGGCGATCAAAGTGATTCCGGGCTTTTTTATTCGTTGAAATTCAGAAAAACATTAACCCGCTCAGCCTCCGAAAAAGGATATCGGCGGAACATCTACCATGGTTTTCAGGCCTGCAGCACTGCGCAATACCTGAGGAATGGCGTTCAGGGTAATGGCACAGGTTGCTATGTCTCCATTCACCCCACCTGAAATTTTCGAGTGAATGTGGGGCGTCCCGTGGACAATTACCTCATCGAAGCTCTCCGGTTCGCCGACGGTAGCCTGAAAGGTGAGTTTAATTTTCACCTCATCCCCCACGTATCCGTTACCTACCTGTCTGACGCCGGCAGCGTTGCCTTTCGAAATCGTCATGACGGGCGTATCGATGTTTTTTTGCGCAATGACCGGTGTGATGATATCCTCCGTTTTGTCCAGCTGCCAGCCCATTCGATGAGCGATGAGATGAATACTTTCGGTAAGGCCAACATGGCGCAGGGAGCCATCATTTTTCTTTTTTTCAAACTCTTCGGGAGTAAGTCCGGCGCCTATTTTTTGCTGAAACGGTATCCTGCGAAACTGTGCATTTTGAAAACGGTTAACAGAAATCGCTTTAACATCCTGACAAACGGCGGTAAGAAAAGTGGGTAGGGCATCCATCAGATACCCCGGATTGACACCTGTGCCCAAGACCGCTACGTTACTGGCAATGGCTGCCTGGTTGATCCTTCTGGCCAGTTCCGGAGCGGTTTTCCAGGGAAAACTCAACTCTTCGCAGGTCGACACGACCGGGATACCATGCTTGACAATCTCCTCGATCTGTAGCGCAATTCGCTCCAGGTCCGACACAGTCGTCAGCACGGCCACATGTGGTTTTACTTTTTTGATCGCTTCCGCAATATCTCCCCGGATGATGATTCCGGAGGCTTCACCGCCACAGAGTTCACCAAGGTCTTTACCAATCAGCTCCGGATTTTTATCAACAGCGGCAATAGTGGTCAAACCCTCCCGCCTGGCAATAAAATTAGCAATCTTGATACCGAGCGGGCCAAGGCCAATCTGAAGAATATCAATCTTTTTCATTTTGAAAAACTTAAGCGGTAAAAAAAAAGCTGAACGAAGAATCATCGCTCAGCCATTCATATTTTGATAAAAAAATCTAATCAATCATTTCAAACCGGGTGTAGGGCTTCAGTACTTCAGGAATCTGAATACCTTCCGGCGTTTGGTTATTCTCCAACAAGGCCGCTACAATTCGAGCCAGCGCCAGTGCACTGCCGTTGAGCGTGTGTGCGAGGCGGGTTTGTTTTCCATCTTTGAAACGCACTTTCAGACGGTTGCTCTGATAAGTTTCAAAGTTTGAAACGGAACTAACTTCCAGCCACCGTTTCTGAGCTGCTGACCATACTTCGAAGTCAAAAGTAAGCGCCGAAGTAAAACCCATATCGCCACCACATAGCCGGAGAATGCGGTAGGGTAATTCGAGTTTATCCAGCAGACCGGAAACGTGCGCCAGCATTTGATTCAACTGCTCGTAAGAACTATCGGGGTGAGCGATCTGAACTATTTCAACCTTATCGAACTGATGCACCCGGTTGAGTCCTCGCACATGAGCGCCGTAAGAGCCAGCCTCCCGGCGGAAGCAAGGGGTGTAACCCGTGAGTTTTATCGGAAAATCCTTTTCATCCACGATGACATCCCGGTACAGGTTGGTCACTGGTACTTCAGCCGTGGGAATCAGATATAGGTCGTCCCGTTCAACGTAGTACATCTGACCTTCCTTATCAGGCAATTGACCGGTAGCTTTGGCTGTATCGTGGTTAACCATGAGGGGCGGAGCTATTTCTTCGTACCCTGCATTCGTTGCTTCGTCGAGAAAAAAATTGATGAGCGCACGCTCGAGCCTGGCACCTTTGCCCCGGTAAACCGGAAAACCTGACCCTGTCAGTTTGACCCCCAGGTCAAGGTCGAAAATGTTATATTTTTTAGCCAGTTCCCAATGAGGAAGCGCATCCGGGCCAAGGTCAGGTAAGGGATTTTCCCAGGCTTTAAAAACCTCGTTGTCATCAGCCGTCGTGCCGACAGGAACGGATTCATGCGGAATATTGGGAACCCCGAGCAAAAGTTCTTCAATTTTTTCAACAGCCTCCTTCATTCTCGATTCCAGTTCCTTGCTTTGCTCTTTCAGCCTGGCAACCTGCTCCTTCATCGAATCGGCTTCTTCCCGCTTGCCCTGCTTGTACAAGCCGCCGATTTCATTGGAAAGCTGCTTGGATTCGGCAAGATTATTGTCCAATTCGGTTTGTGAATTTCTTCTCACTTCATCGAGCGCAAGAATTTCGTCAACCACTTTTAAATTTTCATCTGTGAAATTTCGGGTTTTCAGCCCTTGAATAACTCGTTCTTTGTTAGATCTGATAAAGCTTAGTTCCAGCATAGACTTTGTTTCAAATTACCAAATGAAGCCAGTAGCAATGACTAGAAAAGTTGATTTCCAACAACTTTTAGCATCTAATTACTGTTTTAAATGGAATAAATTTTTGTTATAAAATGCTGCGTTTTCCACTACTTTAACCTTTGTAATTTGGGCTTATTTTTTTTGCAAGTGATAGAAAGTCAGCAAGTTGTTCTCTGATAATTTTTTACAAATAAAACATTAACAAATAAAAAAATTATCTCAAAAAAAAACTTTTTGGCAAAGTTAGTATTTGATAATTGAAACTTGTACGTATTTTTGCGGCGCACCGTTCATCACGCCACTTGTTTTAGCTGCTGTTATCCGAGGAACTTCAGAATTGCAACTCCATTCACATTTCCCTTTTAATTCAGAACATGTAAAACAATGTTGAGACCGAGATGAGTTGAGGAGCTTGAGATGTGATGTACACCAAAAAATTGGTTTTAGCCCCATCCGGAGCATCCCCAGAAAAAAATCGAAGCCGCCTTTCCCTGCGGAAACTCTTTAACCTGATGGTTAAATTTCAATACACATTCTTTTTACAACAAACCTATTCACTAAAAGCTATTCTATTTCATACTGTTGAAAGAAACACTATTTCCGTAAGCTTATTTCTTCGGTATGTAATACGGCAAACTGATTTGCAAAAACGCAATTAATGGTTTTTTAAGACCTGATCCAACACTGTGTTTTGTGCTTTCCTTAAAATTATCTTTATCAGATCATGTACGATATTTTGCAACTGAACGACATGCTTGTCCCTGAACTCAGGGAGATCGCTGAACGCCTGGGCGTCAATGGATTCCGGCGGTTGGCCAAACAGGATTTGATCTACAAAATTCTGGATCAACAAGCTGTCACCGGAAAGAAAAACCAACGCTCCAATAATGGCGACGGCGGAGAGGACCGGCCCGCCGAGAAACGGGAGCCCATCGGAAGATCTCAGGGTCGTTCTGAAGACAGCAACGCCCGGCCCAGAAGAGATAACGAAGGCGACCGAAACCCTCGCAATCAACCCAGAAGGGATAATGTCCCTCAGTCTAAAAAAGTAAAGCTCGACCCGATTGAAGCTGACGACTTTGATGACGACACTGATGAGGTCGCAGAGACTCCGGCACCAAGAGGCAGAAGCAAAGATGCTCCGAACGTCAATGTTGACGCCCCCTCAAATTCCGATGACGACTCTCCAAGAGATAGCAAACAATCCGAAAAATTCGATATCGAACTGGATGGTATCATCGAAGGTGAAGGTATCCTTGAAATGATGCCCGACGGCTACGGATTCCTCCGCTCCTCAGATTACAACTACCTTACTTCACCTGACGACATTTACGTTTCGCCATCACAAATCAAACTTTTTGGTCTTCGTACAGGCGACACAGTGAAGGGAGCTATCCGCCCTCCGAAAGAAGGCGAAAAATATTTTGCCCTACTGCGGGTTTCAAAAATCAACGGCCTTGACCCGAAAGATATCCGGGACCGGGTACCTTTCGATTACCTCACGCCATTGTTCCCGAACGAGAAATACACGCTTTGCATGTCGCCGACCGGCAGGGATTTCAGCACCAGAATTATCGACCTGTTCTCCCCTATCGGAAAAGGCCAGCGTGGCCTCATCGTCGCTCAGCCAAAAACCGGTAAAACATTCCTGCTCAAAGACGTGGCAAACGCCATTTCTAAAAACCACCCTGAGAGCTACATCATCGTCCTGCTGGTCGATGAGCGCCCTGAGGAGGTAACAGATTTTAAGCGCAGCGTAAACGCAGAAGTAGTAGCTTCTACTTTCGACGAACCTGCCGACAACCACGTGCGGGTAGCCGGTATTGTTCTGGAAAAAGCCAAGCGCCTGGTCGAATGCGGCCACGACGTGGTAATTCTTCTTGACTCCATCACCCGTTTGGCACGGGCTTACAACACGGTTGCGCCTGCCAGTGGTAAGGTACTGTCCGGTGGTGTGGAAGCCAACGCATTGCACAAGCCAAAGAAATTTTTCGGTGCTGCCCGTAACATCGAAGGCGGCGGCTCACTGACTATCCTGGCTACGGCCCTGATTGATACCGGGTCAAAAATGGATAGTGTGATCTTCGAAGAATTTAAAGGTACCGGTAACATGGAACTCCAGCTCGACCGCAGCCTGGCCAACAAGCGTCTGTATCCTGCCGTTGACCTTACCAAGTCAAGCACCCGCCGGGAAGATCTGCTTCTGGACAAGGATACGCTTCAGCGGATGTTTATCATGCGCAACCACCTGGCAGATATGAAGCCGGAGGAAGCTATGGAATTCCTGCTCAAACACATGCAGGGAACCAGAAGCAACGACGAGTTCCTCGCTTCGATGAACGGTTAATTTCGACTTTTCGAAACGGGTAGTTTCATCACTCCCGTTTTCAGAATAAATGCAGAGGTTTTTGGCGGTTTCGTCAAAAACCTCTCTTTTTTTTGGCTGATTCAGCCCTCAATACGAGATTTGCTTTTTATCAAAACTTTTAACTCATGGCCACTACCCAGGTAAAACTCCAAGACCTCCGCTCAGCCCTTCAAAAACAAGGGCTCGCAGCTTACATCATCCCTTCCAGCGACCCTCATCAGAGCGAGTACGTTGCTGATCACTGGAAATCCCGGCAATGGGTTTCCGGCTTCTCAGGCTCTGCTGGCACGGTGGTCATCACGAATGATCATGCTGGGCTCTGGACAGACAGCCGCTATTTCATTCAAGCTGAAAAACAACTGAAGGGGAGTGGGGTAGAGTTACACAAACTCATCGTGCCGCACACACCCGAACACCTCGACTGGATGAAAGAAAACCTTCCATCAGGCAGCAAGGTCGGACTGGATGGCAGGTTATTCTCCGTTGGGCAGGTAAGACAACTGGCGAAACATTTTTACGATAAAAATATCGAACTCGATACGAATGTAGATTTGATAGGCGAAGCCTGGAAAGACAGGCCAACGCTACCTCAAAACCCTGTTTTCGAGCATGAACTGAAATATGCAGGAGTAAGCAGAGAAGCTAAACTGCAGCAGGTTCGTGATAAAATGGGCAATACCGACTTTCACCTCATCTCCACACTTGACGATATCGCCTGGCTGTTTAACCTGCGGGGCTACGACGTTGAATGCAACCCGGTTTTTTATGCTTACGCAATTGTCGGGAAAGATGCAGCCTGGCTTTTCATCGAAACAACGAAAGTGCCGGATAGCCTGAAAGAAAAACTGAACAACGACAGCGTAATGATCAAGCCTTACGACCAGGTCGAAGCTTTTTTAAAAAACCTACCTGAAGGAAAAACTATTTCGCTGGATAAAGGCACCACCAGCAATCAGTGTTACGCTGCCATTTCACAGGAAAAAATCAAAGAAAGCGGGAATATCATTGCGGCCTTGAAAGCTGTTAAAAACCCAACGGAAATCGGGCATTTCAGAAATGTCATGATCCGGGACGGAGTTGCGCTGCTTCGCCTGTTCCGCTGGCTGGAGAAAACGCTGGACGAGCGCCCGGTACCGGAAGCTGAGGTAGCTAAAAAACTGGCAGGGTTTCGTAAAGAACAGGAAAAATATTATGGTGAAAGTTTCGATGCCATCGTCGGTTACAATGCTAACGGAGCCATCGTTCACTACAAACCGGAATACGAAACTTGCGCCAGCATTGAAAAAGGAGGCATCCTGTTACTCGACTCTGGCGGACAATATCTCGACGGCACCACCGACATCACCCGAACCATTGCGCTGAGCCAACCAACGGAGGAGCAAAAAGCCGATTTCACCCTTGTTTTGAAAGGACATATCGCACTCGACAATACAAAATTCCCAAAGGGCACGACCGGTGTGCAGCTTGACACACTCGCCCGCATGGCACTCTGGCAACATCATCTGAACTATGGCCATGGTACAGGCCACGGCATTGGCTTTTTCCTCAACGTGCACGAAGGACCACATGGCATCTCCCCGGTAAGCTCTGCAAAAACAGGAGTCGCCATTGAGCCGGGAACAGTGACCTCCAATGAGCCCGGAATTTATAAAGCCGGGAAGCATGGAATCAGGATCGAAAATCTGATACTTTGCGTGGAAGATGTGGAAAATGAGTTCGGGAAATTTTACAAATTCGAAACACTGACACTTTTCCCGATTGACTTGACTTTGGTTGAAAAAAGTATGTTGAGCAAGGATGAACGGGCTTGGCTTAACCGCTATCACGAGGAGGTTTTTGAAAAAATGTCACCGCTGCTGAACCAGGAGGAAAAGGCGTGGCTGGCCGATAAATGCGGAAAGATCTGAGATACTTTTTGTCTAAAATTAAAAAAAGGAACGAGCGACGCTCGTTCCTTTTTTTTAGCCGTTAAAGCTAAGTATTTTGATTTCCACCCGCTGGTTTTTCTTTCGCCCGGCGGATGTTTTATTGGTATCGACGGGGTTTCGTTTTCCGTATCCTTTGTATTCCAGCCGTTTGCGGGGTATTCCTTTTTCTGTCAAATAATCGACGACAGCTTTCGCCCGCTCCGTTGAGAGCCGGTCGCAATATTCATGGGAAGGGATACCGTTGGTGTGCCCGCCGATCTCCACGACCACCTCGGGATTACTGGCAAGGAAGTCATAAATTTCCGCCAAAACCTCGGAAGAATTGCTTGAAATAGCTGAACTGTCGGCTGCAAAATACAGCTGATCAATTCGGATAGTTTGGCCCTCCCTGAGCTTTTCCCGCTCCAGTTCCTGCAAAATCTTAGGCTTTTTCACAGGCTCTTCCACTACAGGTTCTTCAACCACGGGTTCCTCAACTATTGGCTCTTCCACTTCCGGCTCCACCACTTTGCACGGAACCGGAATAATGGCCGAGGCCTTGTCAAGCAGGATGTTGCCATTGTAACGGCGGCTAGGCGTTTGAGAGTCATAATACGCCTCCAAAATGATATAACTATGGGCACTTTTAGGTTCAAACCGAAAGTTGTACTCCAGCCAGCGGTAACTGATCACCAATGAGCTTTCGGCAAGTAACTCGGCTTTGTTGCAACCTACTCCCCCCCATATCCTGAGCCTGGCTGGAGTGGTATATTCAAACTCCTGAGTTTCATCAATCGAAGAACCACTCAAATATTTCTCAGAGCGGCAGAGGCTGATGGTAAACTCGTAGCATTTGCCTTCCAGTAGCGGAGATTCAAGCTTTTGTGAAACAGTTTCCCATGTTCCGTCACTCCGGACTACCATTCCCAGGTAACTAACTCCATCAGCAGGCTTTTGGGTGACACCAAACTGGCCACCACCCGGCACCGGATGAATATCGGGTGGAGTCTGGCCTACAGCTCCGCAATCCAGCCAGTTATCCAAAGAAAATCGCATATTTTTCCCTCCTTCAACCGGCACTGCCTCAAACGATGGATTTTTTAAAACAATAGGTACTGCCTCATCCTGCCCTTTGATGGTCCCAGAGAAAAAAGCAAACAGACACACGACTAAAAAATAACTTCGCATAATAGCTGATATTGAAAATTATCCGTTAAAACTCAAAATTTTGACCTCAACCCGCTGATTTTTGACCCGCCCTTTTTCCGTATTGTTGGGGGCGATGGGCCGGCGTTTTCCATAACCCTTGTAATTAAGCTGAGATAAAGGAATTCCTTTTCGATTCAGGTAATCAACGACAGCTTTTGCACGTGAGGTTGAAAGCTTGTCGCAATACTCATGTTCGGGAAGCCCGTTGGTGTGCCCTCCAATTTCAATTTTTACATCCTTGTTTTCAGCAAGAAACTGTTGAAGCTCATCGAGCACTTCGTAAGAGGAATCAATGATGGTAGGGCTATCGGCCAAAAAGTAAATCTGCTCAATTTTAATAATTTGACCTCTGCGCAGTTTACTTCTATCCAACTCTGTCAGGATTTTTCTTTTGGTAGCAACGGCAGGCGTGTCTTTTTTCTCAGGTAATGGTTCTGCTTTTTTCACCTCTTTTTCCTTCGGCTCAGGCTTATCCACCAGAACGGGTATCTCCTTGCAGGGAACAGGAAAGATGTTGGAAGCATCGTCAAGCAAAATATTACCGTTGTAAGGGAATGGAGAAGGGGTTTTATAAAAAACCTCAAACACAATGAAATTGTGAGTCTGGTTGGGTTCAAACCTGAAATTATACTTCAGCCATCGGGTATTCGCAACCAAAGAACTTTCTGCCAATAATTCATTCCGTTCGCAATAGCTGGAGCCGCCCCAAATCCGAAGCTTGGCGGGCTTTGTGTAATTTTTCATTTCACCATCTAACCGGCTAAGGCTTACGTACAACTCGGACCGGCACAATGAGATGCTGAATTCGTAGCATTTTCCGCCTTCTATCGGTGCACTTAAGCGCTGTGAGATACGCTCCCAGGTATCGTTTTCCCTGACCACCATGCCAATGTAGGTGTTGCCATCAAATGGCTCTTTCGTTACCTGGAATGCACTGCCCTCCTTGGGATGAACATCCGGCACCGTTTCTCCAGGAAAACCACAGTCAAACCAACCTCTCGGCAAAGCTCCGTTCAAGCTACCCTCTCCGGCAATGCCTTCAAATGATGGATTGATGAGCACGATGGGATCACCCTGACTGAGAAGGTTTTGACTTGTAAAAATGAACGGAAGTAGGAATATAAATACCGAACTTTTCATTGTTCGCCTTTTAGTTTCAAAAGTAAATTTTCTCAAAAGCTTGTAACGTGCTCGCCGGGTGAATAGTTTGCTGAAGATGTTAGGGTTGTTTTAAAATACACTTTTTCGGCAGGATGGAGCTCTTTGAGGGCTAATGCTGAAATGGCGTAAGGGAAAACTACTGTTAACCCTTACACCACTCAGGCAGTTTTTATGAAAACGCATTGAAACCTGTAACATCCATACCTGTAATCAGCAGGTGAATGTCATGCGTACCTTCGTAAGTCAGTACGGTTTCCAGGTTCATCATATGACGCATGATCGGGTACTCGTTTGTGATACCCATGCCGCCAAGAATTTGTCTTGCTTCCCGGGCGACTGTCAGCGCCGTGTAGACATTATTTCGTTTCGCCATCGAAATTTGAGCAGGCGTTGCCCGTCCATCATTCGCCAATGAGCCAAGGCGCCAGGTCAGCAGTTGTGCCTTGGTGATCTCGGTGATCATTTCCGCCAGTTTTTTCTGCGTCAACTGAAAACCTCCGATGGGGCGACCAAATTGGATGCGCTCCTGAGAATAACGCAGTGCCGTATCGTAGCAATCCAACGCAGCGCCGATAGCACCCCAGGCAATACCGTAACGGGCTTTGGACAAACATGAGAGCGGGCCTTTCAATCCTTGCACGTTGGGTAAAATATTTTTCTTTGGCACTCTCACATCTTCAAAGATCAACTCCCCGGTAATGGAAGCACGCAAAGACCATTTACCGTGAATTTCGGGCGCGGAAAAACCTTTCATGCCTTTCTCGACGATCATTCCAATGATTTTGCCTTCTTCATTTTTTGCCCAAACAACAGCAATGTCGGCCAGTGGCGAATTGGTAATCCACATTTTTGCGCCGTTCAGGATGTAGGCATCTCCGTCATCTTTTATATTAGAAATCATACCTGCAGGGTTAGAACCATGATCGGGTTCCGTCAAACCGAAGCAACCGATAAGTTCGCCGCTGGCCAGTTTTGGCAGGTAGTAACGCTTTTGCTCTTCCGAACCAAACCTGTAGATCGGATACATGACAAGTGAACCTTGCACTGAGGCCATCGAGCGAACGCCGGAGTCGCCCCGTTCCAGTTCCTGCATGATGACGCCGTAGGCAATTTCATCCATACCACCGCAGCCGTACTCAGCCGGGAGACTGGGACCGAATGCGCCGATTTCCGCCAACCCTTTGAAAAGATGGGTGGGGCATTCTGCTTTGTTAGAGTAATCTTCGATGATGGGGGAAACTTCCGCTTTCACCCAGGCACGGACGGCTTCACGAGCCAGTAGATGCTCCTCGCTCAGCAATTCGTCCATGAGGTAATAGTCATGATGTTGGTAGCGATCCTCTTTCGCTTTTTTGGTGGCAGTAGCCGTGCCGTTAGTCGTGTGATGCATATTTGGAATTTGATGAAGAAGGGAAATTTTGAATAGAAAACATTTGAAAAAACGATTACTCAGAGGTTTCGGGTTTTGTATTCAAAATTCGACCTTACATTCTGTGGTTAGGGTGCCTTATTTTGCGCCGCAAAAGTACGAATTTGCCGTCATACTTTCAGCAGAAGTAATTGATCAACAATTGCTTTGCCCGTCAACAGAAAGTAAAGTTTTTCTACTTTTGAACTCCCTAATTCTCCGTTACTTTTAAACAGATTGAAAAATGTCAGTCATTGCCCTGGAAGGGATGCGCTTTTATGCTTATCACGGATTTTACGAAGAAGAACAGATTATCGGTGGCGAGTACGTGGTAGATGTGACGATTAAGACGTCCTTCACCCGAGCAGCCGTAGACGATGATTTGTACAAAACCATCAACTACGAAACCATTTACCTGATTTGCGAGGCAAACATGCGCAGGCGCTCAAAACTGATTGAAGCTGTTGCCGGCCGCATTGCGCTTGACATCAAACATCAGTTCAGGAACATCCGGGAGTTAACAGTCAGTATTAAAAAACTAAATCCGCCACTCGGTGGCCGGGTAGATGCTGCACGGGTGGAAGTGGACGGGAATTTCCAGAAAAGTTGCGCCCGCTGCCACAGGCCCATGCTTTGTTACAGCGACAGTTCCTGTTGGTGCATGGATACGCTGATTTTTAAAAAAACACAGGAACAACTGCAAACGCAATACGGCGACCAGTGCCTCTGCCGGGAATGCCTGGAGTTTTTCACGCTTTAATTTCGAAGAATAACATTTCAATAACTGACCTGCCTGGACTTTTGCCGTTTCAACAATGTCAGATCTATTTCACCAAAATTGATACAATGATTAAAAAAATTATGCTCCTCCTCGTCTGTTTTCAGTTGACCGCCTGCGATCCGGCTTCGTTGCAAAAAGCCCTCGAAACACTTGGCGCAGGAGAGTTGACTTCTGCCGAAGTTTCCTCCGGCCTGAAGCAGGCACTTGAAATCGGAATCAGCAAAGGGGCCGATGCCCTCTCGAAAAAGGATGGATATTTTGCCAGTCAGTACAAAATTCTTTTGCCGCCTGAAGCAAGGAAAGTAGCTGACAAGCTGCGCAATGTCCCTGGCTTCACCAATGTGGAAAATGAAATATTGGAACGGATCAACCGGGGCGCTGAAGATGCAGCAAAGCGGGCGAAGCCGATTTTCGTTACCGCTATCAGGCAGATGACTTTCAGTGATGCCATGGATATTTTGATGGGACCTGACAATGCAGCCACCAGCTACCTGAACCGGACAACCTACGATCCGCTCTACCAGGAGTTCAACCCGGTGATCGTTCAGTCACTCGACAAGTTTGACGCACGGAAGTACTGGCGGGACGCTGTCAACGCCTACAATAAAATTCCTTTTGTGGAAAATGCGAATCCGGACCTGGATGACTACGTAACGAAAGAAGCGCTGAAAGGCCTGTTCGGCATGGTGGAAAATGAGGAGAAAAATATCCGCACCAATGTTGCGGCTCGTACGACGGATTTGCTGAAAAAGGTTTTTGCGAAGCAGGACGGGAAGTAGGCCGGCAGGCGAGTAAGCTGGTAGGCGAGTAAATGCCAGCCATTTTTATCCGGGCTGCTTTACCTGCCTACCGGCTTACTCGCCTACTCGCCTACTCGCCTACTACTACTCAGCGGCTTTCTTTTCTTCAATTTTCTTCTTGTCCACTTCTTTCATTCCTTCTTTAATTTCCTCTTCGATGGAATGACGGGCGTTGTTGAATTCACGGATACCTTTTCCGACGCCGCGCATCAGCTCAGGAATTTTTTTACCGCCAAACAACAGAAGTACAACACCAAGAATGACAAGTAATTCTGTCATGTTCAGATTTCCCAAAAACAGAAAAATATTGGTCATGATAAAAGATTTTTTGAATTGTGGTTTCGAGGCTTGCTCGAAATGTGGGCAATGTTTCTCAACACGCAATTCATTGATAAAAAAGTTCAACAAAAGTAAAGTAAATCAAATTCAACGGCCAAATATCAGGTCATAAGATTGTCAATTGCCTGAAAGGTTTAACCTTTCATTTAAATTCCCGAACGTAACACCTTCACGAGGCCGTAAGTTTATCCTCCTACTTTTTTAACCCAATCTCTCTCAGGCGCTCATTCAAATACTCGCCTGCTGTGATCGGCTCGTAAGCCAACGGCCGCTCATCGGTCACACAGGCCTTCAGACAAGTCAGGTCCATATCGCTGCGAGGATGCAGGAAAAACGGAATGGACAACCTTGGGTTATGCCATTCTTCCTTCGGCGGATTAACGACCCGGTGCGTAGTGGATTTCAAATAGTTGTTGGTCAGGCGCTGAAGCATGTCACCGACATTGATGACAATTTCGTCCTGCTCCGGCACTACTTCCAGCCACTCATTATCTTTAGTAAGTACCTGCAACCCACCTGCCGAAGCTCCAACAAGCAGGGTAATCAGGTTGATGTCTTCGTGCTGTTCAGCCCGGATGGCTGAGGCAGGTTCCTGCGTTATAGGCGGGTAAAAAATCGCTCTGAGAATGCTGTTGCCGTTGTGAATGTACTGATCGAAATACTTCTCGTCCAGATTCAGGTGGATGGCGATGGCACGCAGCAACTCACCACCTGACTTTTCGAAAGCTTCGTAAAGCTGCCGGCCCAGTTTCGAAAACTCGGGCTGCTCCTCCACGACTACGTTGGGTGGATAGTGTTCAGGCGGCACTTCACCTTCCTCAACCTCCTGACCGATCTGGAAAAATTCTTTCAAATCAGCTACCGTAGAATGCTTGGCGTGCTCTTTCCCGAAGGAAGTGTAGCCCCGCTGGCCTGCCAAACCTTCAATTTCATATTTTTTCTTGACCTCCTGCGGAAGGGCGAAGAACGCCTTCGAGGCTGCGTAAAAATCATCAATTAATTGCTTCGGAATCCCGTGGTTGACGACGCCCACGAAACCAATTTCATGAAAAGCATTGCCTAATTTGGACACGAATGCTTCCCGCTGTCCGGGAGCACCCTGGGTAAATTCTGAAAGATCGACGAGTGGAATAGCTCTTTTTTTCATGGTAAAACTGCCGCACAATGCCTGTGTTGTGCTTTTTTATTTGATAAAAACGTTTCAAAATGAATGACAAAATTAGTTTTTTCCCAAAACAGCAACCTGCTAATTTTGTGAATGACTTCGGAACGCATGGAACAACAACCACAAACTTTACCTATTAACTCACTGGCTTTTCACGCCACTTTCTGGCTGATTTACTGGGTTTTTGCCAGTATGCAGGATGTGGTTTTCATCTCTCAGTTCCGTGAAAACTTCAACCTTCCCACAGTGCTTGGCTCGATGGGGGTCGTTTATTTCAACTACTACTATTGGATTCCCAAGTATTTAATCAAACAAAAACGGCATTGGTTTTACACTTTCAGCATTTTTGCCATCATCATCTTAAACGCCTGGCTGGTGAATGTTTTCCTCCGGAACTTTATTTCACCCAGAGAATACTATTTTTCATGGGAAGGCACTTTCACACTGGCAGTTGACACGACCGTACTGGTGGCTTTTACGACAGCTTTCAAGTTCATTCAGCAGTGGCACGAAAGAAATAACTACGCTGTTCAACTTGAAAAAAAGAACCTGGAAGGCGAACTGGAGATGCTAAAATCCCAGATCAATCCACACTTCATTTTTAATACGCTCAACACGATTTATTTTTTGATGGAGCAAAAAGAAGACGAACGTGCGAAAGAAGCCCTGCTAAAATTTTCGGACACACTCAGCCACCAGCTTTACGACTACAACAAGGATTGGATCGACCTCGGGAAAGAAGTGGAATACCTTGAAAATTACATCGAATTGCAGCGCCTTCGCCACGACGAGGAACTACTCGACCTGCAATGCGAACTTCCCGAGCAGGTCAACGGATACCAAATTGCCCCCATGTTACTGATCCCTTTTGTTGAAAATGCTTTCAAACATAGTTCGAACTCAAAGGGTTACAAAGTAGATATCCGGCTAAGTATCGAGAATGGCCTGCTCACTTTTTCAACTAAAAATACCATCAATCCCAACAAACGATTCCAAGAGGGAACAGGTGGAATCGGGTTAAAAAATGTTCAACGGCGCCTCGATCTGACCTACCCGAACCGTCATCAACTCGACCTGAAAGATGATGGAAATACTTATGAGGCTGATCTAAAAATCAATTTACAATGACAATCAAATGCTTGGTAGTAGATGACGAGCCGGTAGCCCGCAAAGGAATGGCCGGCTATGTTGAGCAAACGCCTTTTCTTTCATTGGTCGACTCTTGCAAAAGTGCAATTGAAGCGAATGAAGTTTTACACAAAAAAGAGGTGGACCTGTTGTTTCTGGACATCCAAATGCCCGACCTCACCGGGACGGAGTTCGTTCGCTCCCTCGAAAACCCTCCGGCAGTTATTTTCACGACTGCTTACCGCGATTACGCCATTGAAGGTTTTGAGCTAAATGCACTGGACTACCTTGTGAAGCCTATTTCTTTCCAGCGTTTTTTGAAAGCTGCCAATAAGGCTAAATCTTTTTTTGAAATGCAGCGCCAGCCTGCTACACCCAAACCAACCAACACCGGACAGGATTATTTTTTCATCAAAAGTGATGGCCAGTTCATCAAAATCAAACTTGACGATGTGCTGTTTTTCGAAAGTGAAAAAGATTACGTTTTCATCTACACCGTTCAAAAACGCTACCTCACCCTGCTATCACTCAAGCAGTTGGAAAAAGAGTTGCCGCCCGAGCGATTCCTCCGGGTACACCGGTCGTTTCTGGTTTCCCTCGAAAAAGTAGAGTTGGTGGATGGCAATCAGCTTGTTATTAAAGACAAGCGAATCCCGGTAAGCCGGAGCTTACAGGAGACGATTTTCAACACGCTCATCGCCGGAAGATTGTGGAAACGGGAACTCTGAAAAATTAAGGCTTCAGGTCGAGATTTACCACTTTCATTACCATCACGATGGCTTTATCCTCTTCAAATGAAGTTTTCATTTCCTTCGTGAGAGCGGCCATGACCACGTCATAGTCACCAAAAATTTGGGAGCTCATCGTGTTTGTCTGCACCTCGAGGCCCTCATGCTGCCGCAGGCGCTGGATAAACTTCAGAATGGCCGTTCCATACTCAGCGTCGAGCGGATACATGCTTATTTCTACAGATGCTTTCATTGCGAATAATTGTTAATTGTTTCGTTGCAGGCTTTTTCTTCCGACCGGCATTTTCTGAAACCCCGGCCAGCAGCCATCCGGCATCAACAACGATAAAAACTACCTTCCAAAAATCAAATTCTCTTACCTTTGACCTGTTCAAAATTTTCAATGGAAAAAAACAAGTGAACACGATTCATACATTCAAGGTAGAAGGAATAGAAGACGAAGAAATTGATTTTGCCGAATTTGCCGGTAAAAAAATCATAGTGGTCAATGTTGCTTCCGAATGCGGCTTCACGCCGCAATACCAGCAATTGCAGGAAATATTCGAGGAGTTTGAGGATAAATTAGTTATAGTCGGCTTCCCCGCCAACAACTTTGGCGGCCAGGAACCGGGATCGAATGAAGAAATCCGGGCGTTTTGTACCCGGCGGTTTGGGGTAACGTTTCCCATTGCAGCAAAAATTGACATAAAAACACACCCGGTTTACCAGTGGCTGACGAAAAAATCCGAAAATGGCGTCCTCGACAGTCAGGTTACCTGGAATTTTCAAAAATATCTTCTCGACGAGCAAGGCCATATCGTCAAATACCTTCCTTCCTCCGTAAGTCCCTTGGATGATGAAATTTTAGAATGGTTAAACAATTGATTGTTAGCTCACTAAGGCACAATTAACCAGCAATCAGTAATCGAATGTTATTTAAAAACGTTATCGGCCAGTCAACTGCCAAAAACCTTTTGCGGCGCATGGCAGACCATGAACGCATCCCGCATGCCTTGCTTTTGCTGGGGATGCAGGGGAGTGGCGATCTGGCATTGGCGATAGCGTTTGCGCAGTATGCGCTTTGTGAAAACAAATCGGACGGCGACGCTTGTGGCACGTGCAGGAATTGTCTGAAAGTGGAAAAACTGATCCACCCCGACCTGCATTTCTCCTACCCGACGGTAGGAACCAACGTGACCAGCGACATGCACCTCGCCGAATGGCGGACGGCAATTCCTGAAAACCCCTACCTCGACGTCAACCAATGGCTCCAGCGAATCGGCGCCGAAAACAAGCAAGGGAACATCAACAAGGAAGAGTGCGTAAACATCATCCGGAAGCTCAGCTTGAAAACATTTGAAGGCCGCTATAAAATCCTCATCATGTGGCTGCCTGAATACCTCGGCAAGGAGGGTAATCGCCTGCTGAAACTCATCGAAGAACCACCGGACGACACGCTGCTCATCCTCGTTGCGCAAAATCAGGAGCTGATTTTGAACACCATCCTTTCGAGGTGCCAGCTGATCAAGGTTAACCGTCTGACTGATGAGGACGTTGAACAGGGGCTTGTTCAGATGAAAAATTTTTCACCGGAAAAAGCCCGGGCCGCTGCCCAACTGGCAGATGGAGATTTCAATGAAGCCCTGAAAATTGCCGGACAACCTGAAAATGATAACTCAGCCCTGTTCCTTGACTGGATGCGGAAATGCTACCTTGGAAATGGTGTAGATATGGCAGGCTGGGTTGAAAATTTTGCCGGGCTGGGCCGTGAAAACCAAAAACAATTTTTACAATACGCCCTGCATTTTATGCGGGAATACATGGTCTTTAAAACGACCGGCAGCATGAAGGTAAGGCTGTTGTCAAACGAATTAAAAACCGCCCAGAACCTCAGTAAAATTATCAGTTTTGGGCAAGTAGAGCGCATCGCTGAATTATTTAACGATTGTGCCTATTTCATAGAACGAAATGCCAACCAGAAACTACTTTTTCTGGATGTATCAATTAAATTGAATAAAATTTTGAGAATGGAAAATTGAGAATGGAAAATTGAGAATGTTGCCACGGTATTTCATTCTCAATTCTCAATTCTCAATTCTCGATTCCTACTCAATCCGAATAGAAAATGGCATGTGCAGGATGTTCAGTTAATCTGAAAGACGGACAACCCATCGGGTGTAGAAGCAACGGAAACTGCAGCACCGGAGGCTGCAACCGGCTCAATACTTACGACTGGCTCGCCACCATGGAAATTGAAGACGTTGAAACCTTTAACGTCGTAGAGGTCAGTTTTAAAAATGGCGCCAGAAAGGCGTTTTATTATAACCAACCGTTCACAAGAGCAGCTACCGGCGACATGGTCGTCGTGGACACACAGTCCGGCTGTGATGTAGGCCGTATCTCGCTTTCCGGCGAACTTGTTCGCCTGCAAATGCGGAAGAAACGGGTACCTGAAGATGGTTTTTTTCCAAAAGTAATTCGCAAGGCAAACGAGCGGGACCTGGAAAAGCTCGACGAGGTGAGAAGCTCCGAAATCCCCACCATGATCCGGGCAAGGGCCATTGCCCGAACCCTCAAGCTGAATATGAAAATCGGCGACGTCGAGTTTCAGGGTGATGGAAAAAAAGCAACTTTTTACTACACCGCCGATGGCCGGGTTGATTTCCGTGAGCTGATCCGTCATTTCGCAAAAGAATTTAAAATCAAAATTGAAATGCGCCAGATTGGCGCAAGGCAAGAGTCAGCCAGGGTCGGCGGCCTCGGCCCATGCGGCCGTGAGCTTTGCTGTTCCACCTGGCTCACCTCATACCGCACAGTGTCCACTGCTGCGGCCCGTTACCAGAATCTGGCCATCAACCAGGCAAAGCTTTCAGGTCAGTGCGGCCGATTGAAATGCTGCCTGAATTATGAGCTGGACACCTACATGGAGGCGCTTTCTAACTTCCCGGAAGATGCCGAGAAGCTGAAAACCAAGCATGGCATTGCCGTTTTGGTGAAAACGGATATTTTCAAAGGCCTCATGTACTACGGTTACGAGCACGAACACGGCCGGGGCCGCATGTACGCGCTCGACCTTGAGCAGGTACGCTCCGTGCGGGAAAAAAATCGCAGGGGAGAATTTCCCGATGATCTGGCCGTCTTGCAGGTACTTCAGGAAATCGAACGAACCGAAGAGCCCGATTTTGGTGTCGGGGATGTCACCGGAGTCATCGAACTTCCTCCGGAAGAAAGACACCGGCGCAAAAAGAAAAAACGGAACAGAGACCGGGACCGGGGCGGTAGAAATGAACCTCAAAACCGCAGTGAAAAACCAAACGAGCAAACTCAGAAACCTGATGCCCCCTCCGAAAAAAGGGAAGGCGGCAGAGGAAAAAGCCGGGGCAGAGGCCGCAACAGAGGTCAAAGGCAGGATGGAGATAAGTCCAACCAACCCAAAACGCCGGAAGCTCAGGCTCCAAAACAGCAATCCGGTGAAAAAAAGGAAGGTGGCGGAGGCCGCAACCGGGGTAAAAACCGCCGGAACAGGGGCCGGGGTGGAAAAGGAAAAGGTGGAGAAGATAAACAGGACTAATCCAAACCACCCCGCCTGAGAGGTGTTCAAACAAAAAAAAACACAAACCTGCCAGCATTCCATCCGGCTTGCTGGCAGGTTTACTTTTGAATAAAAATTTTTAACAAAATGAAATACGACGTTACCGTCATCGGCTCCGGCCCCGGCGGCTATGTGGCCGCCATCCGTTGCGCTCAGCTGGGCATGAAAACTGCCCTCATCGAACGCTATAACACCCTCGGCGGCACTTGCCTCAACGTGGGTTGCATTCCCTCAAAAGCACTGCTCGACAGCTCCGAACACTACCACAACGCCAAAGAAAAATTCGAACTGCACGGCATCAACCTGAAAGACCTCAAGGTCAACATGCCGCAGATGATCAAGCGCAAAAACGAAGTGGTGGAGCAAACTACCAAAGGCATCGATTTTTTGATGAAAAAAAATAAAATCGACGTCTTCACCGGCCACGGTTCGTTCGTTAGCGCCAATAAAATCAGCATCGCCAAGCCGGACGGCTCGAAGGAAGAAATCGAAACGGACAAAACCATCATTGCCACCGGCTCCAAACCCATCGTGCCGGAGGCTTTCAATTACGATAAAAAACGAGTCATTACCTCCACCGAAGCGCTCAACATCGAAGCCGTGCCGAAGCGCATGGTCATCATCGGCGCCGGCGTGATCGGGCTGGAACTTGGTTCCGTGTACGCACGCCTGGGTACCGAAGTGGAAGTTGTGGAATTCCTCGACCGCATCATTGCAGGCATGGACGGCGATTGCAGCAAGGAATTGCAGCGGGCGCTGAAGGGTTTGGGGATGAAATTTCACCTCAAACACAAAGTGAACACCGTGAAAGCTACGAAAAAAGGCGTCGTCGTGGAAGTGCAGAAGCGTGACAGCGAAGATACCTTCAACCTCGAAGCCGACTACTGCCTCGTCGCCATTGGCCGCAGGCCTTACACTGATAACCTCGGCCTGGAAAATGCCGGCGTCGAGAAAGATGAAAAAGGCCGCATCAAGGTGGACAAACATTTGCAAACCAACGTCCCCGGCATCTACGCCATCGGCGACGTAGTGCAGGGCGCTATGCTTGCCCACAAAGCCGAAGAGGAAGGCGTTTTCGTCGCCGAAACCATCGCCGGGCAGCACCCGCACATCGACTACAACCTCATCCCTGGCGTGGTGTACACCTGGCCGGAAGTAGCTGGCGTCGGTCAGACTGAGGAGCAATTGAAGGAGGCCGGCGTGCCTTACAAATCCGGTAAATTTCCGATGAAAGCCCTCGGCCGTGCCCGTGCCAGCACCGACACGGAGGGCATGGTAAAAATCCTCGCCCACAAGGAAACGGATGAAATTCTCGGCATGCACATGGTCGGCGCAAGGGTCGCTGATTTGATCGCCGAAGCCGTTGCGCTCATGGAATTCCGGGCCTCAGCGGAAGACTGCGCCCGCATGAGCCATGCGCACCCGACCTTTGCGGAAGCGGTGAAGGAAGCGGCGCTGGCTGCGACGGATAACCGGGCGTTGCATATTTAAAATATTCTCCCGCAGATTGCGCTGATAGCTGAAAAAGCTGCGCACATCTGCTCAATCTGCGGGAGCCAATCCTCCACCAATGAAATCAACATCCAGGGCCCATCTCTACACTTACGCTAAGAAACAAGAACTGGAAGGGCTGGACGTAGCCGAAGTTTTCACCAAAATCCACGATACGCAGGCTTGGCTGGTAAAAAACCCCGAGTCCGTCTCCGGTGAAGGTTCCTCCATCGAACAAACCAAAGTTCTTGCCGCCGAATTGCCATCTCTTTTGAAAAAGCTGGGCGTGAAATCCTTCCTCGACCTGCCCTGCGGCGACTTCAACTGGATGCAACATGTTGATTTTCAAAACATAAAATACACCGGCGGTGATATCGTGCAGGCTTTGGTTGAAAAAAACAATGCCCGCTTTGCCAGCGAAAATCGCCACTTCCTTCACCTCAATTTACTCTCAGATCCGCTCCCTAAATGCGACCTGATTTTTTGCCGGGACTGCCTCGTGCATCTTTCATTCGATGATATTCACGCCGCACTGGCCAACATCAAACGAAGCGGAGCGACTTACCTCGCCACCACGCATTTTCACGAAGAACCGGAAAATTTGGACATCCCGACTGGCGGCTGGCGGCCCCTGAATTTTTTCAAACCACCCTTCAACTTCCCGGAACTAGTAGCGGAAATCAACGAGCAGTGTACGGAGATGGACGGCGTTTTTGCTGACAAATGCATGGTCGTTTGGAAAATTTCCGACCTTTAGCAGCACAAAAATTCAGCTGCATGACCCTCGACGCCCACCAACATTTCTGGCACTTCGACCCCGTGCGGGACGCCTGGATCGACGACTCGATGAAAGTCATCCGGCGGAACTTCCTGCCCGCCGATCTGAAACCCGAACTCGATGCCCACGATGTGGAAGGTTGCGTCGCTGTGCAGGCCGACCAGTCGGAAGCAGAGACTCATTTTTTACTGCAACTCGCTGAAAAACATGATTTTATCAAAGCCGTTGTTGGTTGGGTGGACCTGCAGGCTGATAACGTTGGCGAGCGGTTGGACTATTTTTCAAAATTTGAAAAACTGGCCGGTTTCCGCCACATCGTGCAGGCGGAGCGGGACGTGAATTTTTTGCTTCGCAAAAATTTCTGCCGGGGTATTGCGGCGCTGGAATCGCACGGTTTCACCTACGACATCCTGGTTTTTCCGCACCAGCTCGGGGCTGTGCTGGATTTCGTGCGGCGGTTTCCCCATCAAAAATTCGTGATTGACCACCTCGCCAAACCCTACATCCGGGACAGCAAATTTGACGGTTGGGCAACGATGATGCGAGAGATTGCGAAGCAGGAAAATGTTTTTTGTAAAATTTCCGGTATGGTCACCGAAGCGGATTGGAAAAACTGGAAATACCAGGACTTCGTGCCCTACCTCGACCTGGTGACGGAAGTGTTCGGCACCCGGCGGCTGATGTTCGGCTCCGATTGGCCGGTGAGCCTAGTGGCGGGCAGCTACGGCGACGTATTAGGCATCGTCCGGCGCTACTTCGAGCATTTTTCACCCGAAGAAAAAGCGGAGGTGATGGGAAAAGTTGCCGCCGGATTTTACCAAATCGCCTCCTGAGTTGTTTCAGTAGCCAAAAAAGAAAAAACTACATGGCCGGAATTTACTTTCACATCCCGTTTTGCAAGCAGGCCTGTCATTACTGCAATTTTCACTTTTCCACTTCGCTGAAGTACAAGGACGAGATGGTGGCCGCCATGCTCCGGGAGCTCGAATTGCAACAGGCGTACCTTAGCGGCGAACCCGTCGAGACGATCTACTTCGGCGGCGGCACACCTTCGCTGCTCGACCGGCGGGATCTGGATTTGTTTTTTGATAAAATTTTTAAACATTACCCAACCAGGCCTGACGAACTTGAAATCACGCTGGAAGCCAACCCCGATGACCTTACTCCGCAGAAAATCAGGGAGTTGCGTCAAACGCTGGTCAACCGTTTCAGCATCGGCATCCAGTCGTTTTCAGAGGAGGATTTAAAATTTATGAACCGGGCACACAACGCCCGTGAAGCGCTCGCCTGCGTTCAAAACGTCCAGGATGCCGGCTTCGAAAACCTGACCGTGGATCTGATCTACGGCTCTCCGACCACTTCCGATGCGCAGTGGGCCGCCAACCTGCAGCAGGTTTTTGATTTTGAAATACCGCACCTCTCCAGCTACTGCCTGACGGTGGAGGAAAAAACGGCACTGGCACATTTCGTCAACACCGGCAAGGCACGCCCCGTGGACGAGGAGCAGGCTGCCCGGCAGTTTGAATTTTTGGTGAAACAAACGGAAGCGCAGGGATTCGAGCACTACGAAATTTCAAATTTTGCGAAGCCGGGCTGGCATTCCCGCCACAATTCGAGCTACTGGAAAGGTGCAAAATACCTGGGCATCGGCCCGTCAGCGCACTCGTTCGATGGCCTCAGCCGCCAGTGGAACGTGGCGAACAATGCTGCCTACCTTCGTTCGCTAAACGAGGGAAAAATTCCTTTCGAAAAAGAAATCCTCACACCGGAACAACGCTACAACGAATACGTGATGACTTCCCTTCGCACGATGTGGGGCTGCGATTTGAAAAAAATCGACGAGCTGGGTTTCGAGTCGCATTTTTTAAAAAATGTGGAGCCGTACCTGTCGGAAGGGATCGTGGAACGCACCGAATCTGTTTTCAAACTGACGGCGAAAGGGAAATTTTTGGCGGATGGGGTAGCGAGTGAGTTGTTTGTGGAAAACGAGTAGTTTTAACCTGAATTGACCGAATTCGGCTAAATTCAGTCAACAAGTTGACTGAATTTGTGAAAATTGCGTCAATTCGTTTTGAATTGTTCATTTTTCATTAATTCTATTCTAAACAAACCTGCATGTCAAACCTCCAAATCCTACGCCCCCACGCCGAACAAATCTACGCCACAGAACTTGAGGCGCTGACCAAACTGGACAACAAGCCCCGCCCGTCGAACTGGAAGCTCTCCCCCTGGGCAGTCGTCAGTTACCTGCTCGGCGGAAAACTGGACGACGGTACGGAAATCGAACCCAAATATTTTGGCAACCGCCGCCTCATCGAAATCGCCGTGGCGACGCTGGCTACTGACCGGGCGTTGCTGCTCATCGGCATTCCCGGCACGGCGAAAACCTGGGTGTCGGAGCATCTCGCTGCTGCTATTTCCGGCGACTCGACGCTACTTGTGCAAGGCACCGCAGGCATGAACGAAGAAGCCCTCCGCTACGGCTGGAATTATGCCCGCCTGTTGGCCGAAGGTCCGTCAGAAAAAGCACTCGTATCCAGCCCCGTAATGAATGCCATGCGGGACGGCAAAATCGCAAGAGTGGAAGAACTCACCCGCATTCCCAGCGACGTGCAGGATACATTGATCACTGTTTTATCGGAAAAAACGCTGCCGATTCCGGAGTTGGGTTCGGAAGTGCAGGCGCAGCGGGGTTTCAACGTGATCGCTACCGCCAACGACCGGGATCGGGGTATCAACGAACTGTCGAGCGCCCTGCGCCGCCGTTTCAACACGGTGGTTATGCCGCTGCCAAATTCTTTGGAGGAGGAAGTCAATATTGTGAAAACCCGTGTGGAAAAAATCGGGCAGTCGCTAGAACTGCCTGCAGCATCGGCACCGGTGAAGGAAATCCAGCGGCTGGTGACTATTTTCAGGGAATTGCGAAGCGGAAAAACGGAAGACGGCCGCACGAAACTCAAAATGCCCAGCAGCACCCTCAGCACCGCCGAAGCAATTTCAGTGGTGCACAGCGGGCAGGCGCTGGCTGTTCACTTTGGCGACGGCGTGTTGAAAGCACACGACCTGGCAGCCGGTATCACAGGTGCGATCGTAAAAGATCCGGTTCAGGATAAAAATATCTGGCTGGAATACCTGGAAACAGTCGTGAAAGAGCGGAAAGACTGGGGCGATGTGTACCGGGCCTGCAAGGATTTGATTTGAAAATCAGGCGGCGACGGTCACTTCCGTCAAGAACTCTTCCAGATGTTGGTTGAAAATCTTCGGATGTTCCATCATCGGCGCATGGCCACATTCTTCAAGCATGTGGAGCCGGGAGTTGGGCATAAGTTTATGAAATTCCTCACCGACGAAAGCAGGCGTGACATTGTCTTCTTTCCCCCAGATCAGTAGAGCGGGCGCTTTGATTTGATTCAGTTTATCCCGCAGGTTGTGGCGGATGGCCGATTTGGCAGTGGCGATCACCCGGATGGCTTTGTTCCGGTCATTGACGGTGTCGAATACTTCGTCCACCAGTTCTTTGGTAGCGACTTCGGGATTGTAAAACGTAGCTTCCGTTTTCTTTTTGATAAAATCATAATCGCCACGCTTGGGAAAAGTGCTGCCCATGGCGCTTTCAAAAAGCCCGGAGCTGCCGGTCAGCGTGATAGATGCAATCTTTTTAGGATGGGCGAGGGCGTAGAGCAACGATATGTGCCCGCCCAGCGAATTGCCGAGTACGTGGACGTTTTTGTAGCCTTTTTTTTCAACAAATTTTGCCACGTGATCGACTAGGCCGGAGACGGAAAGTTTGCGAAGCGGCATTTCAAAAATCGGGAGAATAGGAACGACCACGTTATACGAGGTCCCGAAATGATGGAGAATACCATTGAAATTGCTCAGCGCTCCAAACAGACCGTGAAGCAATAAGAGGTTTTGCTCTCCGCCTTTCGTTTCTATGTATTTAAACCCACCTTCTTCAATGACTGGATAATCCATTTAGTACCTGATTGTAATAATTGATTGGGCAAAAATAGTCTTTTCAGTTCAGCACAACAATTCCAATGATTAACTATAAAAGTGAAATTTGTCATGAATGTTCTGCGTATCGTTTCTAAACACCTGACGCAACATACTCAATGTTTCATTTACTCTAAATTAGTTTTCCACAAACTTTTCCACATTTGTTAATTTCCAAAAATCAACATTATCTAAATCTATAAATTAGTGAAAATATCCTGTCTTATCAAATCAACAATAACTCAATTGTCAGATGCGGCAAAAATAATTGGGAAATAGTCGTTATTCCACACTTTATCCACATTTTCATAAAACAGGGTTAGATTTAAGGTGATTAATTAACCACTTGATTTACAAGTAGTTAATTAAGGATTTTATAACCTTTTCAAATTTGAAATTAAAATCCACATATTTTTCCACATCAAGCTGTTTTTCGCTGTGTAAACTGATAATTTACAAATAAAACTACTGCTAAAAGTAATAAAGCCCCAGCCTGATGCACCACTCCCCATAGCAGTGGAATTCGTCCAATACTGTTGATAACTGTGAAAACGCCCAATAAAAACTGCACTAAGAGCATGAAAACCAATAAATTCCCTCCTAATTTCAGACGGCTTGAAATTGTGTGTTTTTTCATTTTCAGAAAAAAGAAAATAATCAAGCCGCTTAGAATCCATGCAGTACTGCGATGTAATATTTGTACGACAGCTTTGACAAATAGATACGGCTCATAATCCACGATTTGGTCGATTCCTGCAGTCGTAGGAGCACTGAGCGCCTCCCAAAAACGGTTTCCCTCTACAAAAACCGGAAAATAAGGATGAATCAGTCCTGCCCTCATTCCCGCCATCAGCCCGCCGAATATAATCTGAACAAACAATACCAAGGCTACAACCCAACCGAACCGCCTAAGCCCTCCCAGGCCACTGTCAGCGGTTTCTGGCTGGTCAGCCCGCAGCCAGGTCCAGAAAAGATATCCGAACAGAGTCGTGGCTATGCCCAGGTGAATAATGAGTTTGTAGGCACTCACCCAGGTGCGGCTATCATTATTCAATCCACTTGCCACCATGATCCAGCCAAACACTGCCGCTAATGCCGCCAGTACTATGACTATACCCAACCGCCTGAGCAGCCATCCGGGCAATTGTTTTTTCCACAAAAACCAAAGAAAAGGAAAGAGAAAAACAAAACCCATCAGCCTGGCCCAAAGCCGGTGTGCATACTCCCAGAAAAAAATCACTTTGAATTCGCTGAGTGCCATATCCGCATGCAGCGTTTCGAATTGCTTTTTTGCTGCAACTTGATATTTCTCAAATGCTTCTAACCATTCCGCTTCGTTAAGCGGCGGCAGTGTACCTTGAATCACGGCCCATTCAGTAATCGAAAGGCCGGAATCCGTCAAACGGGTTACGCCGCCAATGACAACCTGAAAGAATACCATGACGACGCCGGCCAGCAACCAAAGCCGGACCGGTTTAGCTATGTTTTTTTGTAAAGTACTCATATTTTAAACTGTAATCGTGCACAATCAAACCTTGAACTGAGGCATTTCTGAAAATCATAAACCCCCTGAAACGAAGCTTGAAAGACCGAAGCAAAACTAAATTGTTTTGTTTGACGGAGATTCACGGGAAAGTCAGTTCTAATAGTTTTAATGATTTTATTTTTTAAAAAAATTTAAGCCCCTTATTATTAAGGGTGTTAGTACGTTGAGAAAAAAAGAACGGAGAATTTCGGATTTAATAACTCCTGTTTTAGGTACAGGTTATTCACACGCGACTAACAGCTATGTAAATTCAATATCAAGTACTTGTAAACTTATTCACAGCTTGTGGAGAAGACTGGATGATGAAAAATTTTTGATTTTAACACACTAACAAGAGCTGTGTAAATGTCAATAACCATCGATGGTTTCACACAATATTACTTTGATGTGTACCTGAAAAATTGCGAGGTAAACGCTCGATCTTAATAACTGTTCATAACATAGCTCACTCTTCACATCTTTTCCCACATATTCTGTTGAAAGAGCGTTTTGCCAACCCTCTGATTTTTATACCTTTATGAAAATTATTTTTTAGAGGTGTTTAAAACAGGATTGAACCCCTCCAAACGATTTGTTTTTGCTTCCAAATATCTGTTGTGGAGGACCTGTTCTTTGTTGTGGAATAGTGTTGGTGGACAGGAAAGGCGGTGAAATATTTTACAACATTACAAACATCCCGTTTTACTAAATAAACTACCAGCTTAAACATGTGCGGACGTTTTTCACTGGCCACATCCAAAGAAAAATTGCAACAGCAGCTGCCTTTTGTGGAAACTACCGAAACTTTACGTGTCAGTTACAATATTGCACCTACCCAACATGCTTATGTGGTAACGGACGATCAACCGGAGCGACTGCAATACCTGACCTGGGGGCTTGTTCCACACTGGTCAAATGACGGTAAAAATACCGGACGTCTCATCAACGCCCGTCGGGAGGGCATCGAAACAAAACCATCTTTCCGCATTCCTATCCGCAAGCGGCGCTGCCTGATCCCCGCCGATAGTTTTTATGAATGGCGCAGAGAAGGCGTCAGGAAAATTCCCTATCGTATTTTTCTGGAAAATGGTGAGTTGATGTTGTTTGCAGGTATCTGGGATATCTGGTATAGCGGAGACTACGGCTTGAAAACTTTTTCCATCATCACCACTGACGCAAACGAAGATGTTTCATTCATTCACAACAGAATGCCTGTGATACTTACCGATCCCGAATCGCAAAAACGCTGGCTGGAGACCGACGATTTGGATGAAATAGCCAACCTGATGCAGACGCCGCCAGGCTGTCCCATAAAAATGTACCGTGTGTCGGAGCTGGTAAATTCCGTGGTGAATAACTCCCCGGAACTGCATTTCGAAATCCCTGAACCGCCTACACTTTTCTAAAGAGTCAGAAATGCGGAATCGATCTTTCAAATGTTTTTCACCAAAATGAAAAATTGCGATAATTTAGGCCCGCTAAAAAACTTCCTAAAAACATAAATGAGAAGACTCAATGCTCGTAAAAACCTATGCCTCAGCCGTTCATGGCGTCGACGCTCAAACCATTACCGTTGAAGTAAATGCAGGAGGACAACCCAGTGGAAACGGTCCGTTCTATTTTTTGGTAGGGCTTCCGGATATCGCAGTAAAGGAAGGATTTCAAAGAATCGAATCCGCCATTAAAACCAGCCAATACCAGATGATGCGGATGAAAATGGTCGTCAATCTGGCGCCGGCCGACATCCGAAAAGAAGGATCTGCCTACGACTTGCCTATTGCCGTGGGCATTCTTGCCGCCACCGAACAGATTACCAACAAGGATCTCGACAAGTATATCATGATGGGGGAGTTGTCGCTCGACGGCAGCCTGCGGCCCATCAAGGGTGCCTTGCCCATCGCCATTCAGGCCAGGGCGGAAAAGTTTAAGGGCATTATTTTACCAAAACAAAATGCCAGGGAAGCGGCCATCGTCAACAACCTGGAAGTATATGGTGTAAATAACCTCCTGGAAGCTGTTGATTTTCTTAATGGCCGGATACAGCTGGACCCCACTGTGGTGGATACCAGGGCGGAATTTGCTGAAAACCGTGAGATTTTCACCGTCGATTTTTCTGATGTGAAAGGCCAGGAAAATGTAAAACGAGCGCTCGAAATTGCAGCGGCGGGTGGACACAATGCTATATTAATAGGTCCGCCGGGAGCTGGTAAGACGATGCTGGCAAGGAGAATGCCGACCATACTTCCACAACTTTCACTTTTTGAGGCACTGGAAACGACAAAAATCCACTCCGTTTCCGGTATTTTACCAGCTGAAGCTTCCCTGATTTCCAATCGTCCGTTTCGTTCGCCTCATCACACCATCAGCGATGTGGCATTGGTAGGCGGAGGCTCAAACCCTATGCCGGGAGAAATTTCCCTGGCTCACAACGGTGTTTTATTTTTGGATGAATTGCCGGAGTTTAAGCGTTCTGTGCTGGAAGTGATGCGTCAACCGATGGAAGAGCGGAGGGTAACGATTTCACGGGCAAAAGTGACGATTGACTATCCCGCCAATTTTATGCTCGTTGCCTCGATGAATCCCTGCCCTTGCGGATATTACAATCACCCGTCGAAGGAGTGTGTTTGCGGCCCTGGCGTGGTGAAGCGTTATTTGAGTAAAATCTCAGGACCGCTGCTGGACCGGATTGACTTGCATGTGGAAGTGACGCCGGTTTCCTACGAAGAACTTTCGAAGTACGAAGTTACCTCGAAAACCAGCAAGGAAATCGCCGAGGCAGTTGTGAAATCGAGAGAGATACAGGAAGAACGCTTCAAAAATTACAAAGGAATTTTTTGCAACGCACAAATGCCAAGCCGGTTGGTGCGGGAAGTATGCCAACTGAATACGGCGGGTACTGCCCTGTTGAAAAAAGCAATGGAAGTGCAGAAACTATCCGCCAGAGCCTACGACCGAATCCTGAAGGTCGCCCGCACAAGCGCAGATCTTGCCGGAAGCCCGGACATCAAAATCGAACACATTGCCGAAGCCATTCAATACCGCAGCCTCGACCGGGAAGGATGGGCAGGGTAGTTTTTTAATTCAGGCTACCTGAGGTGCTGTATTTTGAGCAACACCAAAAGTTCCAAAATAGGCAGCTCCCAGCAGTGCCGATTGCTGGTTGGTGATCAGGTAAATTGGCATTGCCTCCAGCAAAGGACGCAGACGGCCTACCTGGAAAAAGTGTTCGAGGAAATATGTTTGCAGTGAATCATTCCATACTTTCGGCGGAATACCTCCCCCGATGAAAAGACCACCGGTACACTTCATTTTCAGAGCCAGGTTAGAAGCTTCCACGGCAAGGTAGTGCACAAACAGCCGGATAGTTTCCACGCAAATCGGGCAACCTTCTTTCGCTGCCTGACCGATGTGGCCTGCTTTGTCGCCTTGTTTCATTTTTTCCCTCAGCCATTCGGGCTCTTCCTGCTTTTTTACATCTCTCAGAAACTCGTAAATTGTTACGATACCCATACCTGAAACGACCCTCTCCCAGCTCACATGACCATGTTTTTTTTGTAAAACATAAAAAAGCTCATCGTCGAGTTCGCTGCGGGAGGCAAAATCCGTATGGCCGCCTTCCGTGTCGAATGGATGAAGCTCCTCGCCGTCCCAGAAAAGTCCGGCTTCGCCGAGTCCGGTTCCGGGTGCAATGATGGCGGCGTTTCCTTCCTGCCGGTTATCCGGCATGTAAACTTCAACCAAATCGGCAGGTTCGAGTGCGGCAAGTCCGTAAGCGATGGCTTTCAAATCGTTGATAAGAAAAACGTTATCCACACCGGTTTTTTCCTTCAACTCCTGGCTGTCGATGATCCAGTTGAGGTTGGTCATTTGCACTTTTCCATCCTGTACCGGCCCTGCGACGGCGAAGCTTATTCTGTCAGGTTTCGGTGAAGTCACTCCAAAATCAAGCACCATATCGGTGAAAGAAGCCCAATCCTGCGATTTGTAAATATTTTCCCGAATGATGGAAAGTGCGCCGTTTTTTACCTGAAAAAGCGCCATGTGGGTTTTGGTGCCGCCGGAGTCGGCGGCAAGTATTATCAGGTTTTCCTGCGGGTCTCCCTTGTCCGGGAATGCAATGGGTATGAAGAATGAGTGCATAATATCTTAAATTTCGAGTGGCAAAGTTCAATGATTTGGATTATTTTGATGAGGGTTTTGCCATTATTTCACTGGATATTTTTTTGATAAAATTTTATTTCAGTTCAAGGATGAGTGGCGTTTTAGCGGGTAGTTCCAGTTTCTTTTTAAGCTCGTAAGTAACATCGGTCAGAACATCCTTCCCTTCGCTCACGCCATGAAGCATTTCGGCAAATCTATCCAAATTCAGCATTTGAACCGATTCATTTTTATTTAAAATAACCATGACCCGCTGTTGCTGGTCGTATCTAAAAAAAACATAGACGTCATTTTGCGGAGCAAAATGCATCATTTTACCGGTCTGAACGGCGCTTGAACGCAGGCGCCACCGCAAGATTTTTTTAAGAAAATCACGAGCTTCCGTTTGTTGTTTTGACAGTCCCTGACCAGTGAAACCATTCACTTTGTCGCCGGCCCAGCCGCCGGGGAAGTCGCTCCGGATGATGCCGTCATTTCGCTCTCTCGGGCTGGTCATCAAAATTTCAGTACCGTAAAAAATCTGAGGGATGCCTCTTACTGTTAGCGTGAAAGCAATTCCCAGTTTAAAAAGTCCAAAATCTTCACCCACCTGCGCAAAAAAGCGTGGCATGTCGTGGTTGTCGGGTAGCGTAACGAGATTGAGGGGATCAGCGTAGAGGAAGTCCTGGGCTACGGTTTCGTACAAAATATTCCAGTTGCCGTCTTTTTGGAGTGCTTTGGCAAGTGCCATTTGTACGGGAAAATCCATCAGGCTTTTCAATTGGGAGGTGTAACCATTTGGGTTTATTTTTCCTTTTTGCCAGTAGGCAACGATGGCCGGATTCTCGTTCCATTCCTCCCCGACGATGTTAAAATGAGGGTATTCCTCCATCACCCTCCTGGTCCATTCGCTCATGTAATCTTCGTCCGGGTAGGGGTAAGTGTCCATCCGGATGCCGGAAATATCGGCGTATTCTACCCACCAGATGGTATTTTGAGTGAGGTAGTTAGCCATCAGCTCATTGCGTTGATTGAGGTCGGGCATGGTAGGCACGAACCAGCCATCAGTAAATGTTTTTTTATCGATAGTTGAAACGTAGGGGTCTTGCATGGCCGACTTTCGGTGGTTGGTTTCCGTGTAGGTAGGCCAGGTATTTATCCAATCGTCGCAGGGGAGGTCTTTCATCCACCAGTGTTCTGACCCACAATGATTTACGATCATGTCCATGATGATCTTAATTCCTTTGGCTTTGGCTTCGGATGCCAACTGCCGGTAGGCTTCATTAGAACCGAAGCGAGGGTCAACTTTATAAAAATCAGTGGTAGAATAGCCATGGTAGGAATATCGCTCCATGTCATTTTCTAGAACGGGATTGACCCAAATGGCGGTGAAGCCCATATCCTTGAGGTAATCCAGCTGCTGCCTGATGCCTTCGATATCGCCGCCGTGCCGGCCTCCCGGGAAGGAGCGGTTGGGTTTTTCCCTCATACCCGGCATGGCGTCATTAGTAGGATCGCCGTTAGCGAAGCGATCCGGCGTAATGAGGTAAAGTACATCGGAATTATCGAAACCGGTGCGTTGAGCGGAACCGGGCGCTCGTTGTAAAAGTGGCCAATTATGCGATTCGATGAGTTTTCCATCTTTTGAAAAGTCGAGCTGCAATGTGCCCGGTTTTGCTGTCTTTTCAATCAACAGATCCACGAACAGGTAATTGTCGTTTTTCACTTTGATTACCCGTTCAATGCTGATGCCGGGGTAGTTGATGCCTGGGTTTAGATCGCCAATTTTTTCACCATAAATCAGCAACTGTACTTTCGGGTTTTGCATGCCGGCCCACCAATTGGGCGGTTCTATACGGGAGATTTTAGATTGAGCGGAAAGACCGATTGCGAAAGCAGCTAAAAAGAAAAGGCTAAGCCGGGTGTTCTTTAATTGCATAGTTTTCAAAATTTAAAAAACTTAAAGGTGGGAGGCAGCTCCGGCGAAATTTAAAAAACTTTTCCATCTTCCATTCAATCCGTGCGTTATTCTTCCTCCCTGCATTTCCCTAAGTTTGCGCCACAAAAATCAAAACTATGCCCATCTCTATAATTTCCTACAACGTTAACGGCATTCGTGCAGCCATCAATAAAAGTTTTGACCAGTGGCTCGCAGAGGAAAACCCGGATATCATCTGCCTTCAGGAATCGAAAGCCCAGCCTGAGCAGGTTGACTTTGCTTTTGCTGAAAAACTTGGGTACCACCACTACTGGCATTCAGCCGAAAAAAAAGGCTACAGTGGCGTCGTTACGCTCTCGAAGGTTCAGCCCGACAGGGTGGTGGAAGGTTGCGGAATTGAAAAGTACGACCAGGAAGGCCGTATCATCCGTACAGATTTTGGTGACTGGACCTTGCTGAATTGCTATTTTCCATCCGGTACCACCGGCGATATCCGGCAGCAGGTAAAATATGAATTCCTCGATGACTTTTTTTACTGGGTTGAGGAGCTGAAAAAAGAGCGCTCTAAATTAATTGTGGTAGGCGACTATAACATTGCCCACACTGAAAATGATATCCATAGCCCAAAGACCAATCAAAACTCTTCCGGTTTTTTACCTGAAGAGCGGGCCTGGATGACCAAGTGGTTCGGTAATGGATTTACGGATGCTTTCCGGCAGGTGCATCCCGAAAAAACGGAATACAGCTGGTGGAGCTACCGGGCCAACGCCAGAGCCAACAACAAAGGATGGAGGATTGACTATCAGTCAGTCACGAATAATTTAAAGGAAAAAGTTATTGATGTACGGCACCTGGGCGAAGTAAAACACTCCGACCATTGTCCGGTGTGGATGAAAATTGATTTGTAAAATCAAATATTGATCAGGTGTCCCATCAGCTCCCGCTTTGTTCGAAGGTAGGACTGATTTTCTTTTTTTGGTTCGATGAGCAGTGGTACCCTGCTCACGATTTCGATACCGGAGTTTTCAATGGCTTCAATCTTCAGCGGATTGTTAGTGATAAGGTGAATGCGGTCGATGCCGAGATCGTTTAGAATTTCCACAGCAAGGTCATACTGCCGGGCATCCACTTCAAAGCCGAGATGGGTATTGGCATCAGCAGTATTGAGGCCTTTGTCCTGGAGGTTGTAAGCTTTGAGTTTATTGATTAGCCCGATACCTCTTCCTTCCTGGCGGAGGTAAACGACAACGCCTCCCTGCAAATTAGCTAACTCCACGGCCTTAGCCAACTGCTCTCCACAGTCGCATCGGCGAGAATGAAAAAGGTCTCCGGTAAGGCACTCCGAGTGAATGCGAACGAGGACCGGCTTTGAAGGATCAAATTTTTCATGAACCAAAGCCACATGAGGCGTCAAATCGTCAGGCGAATTAGCGTAGGCGATAATGTTAAAATTTCCCCAATCGGTCGGCAGAAAAGCTTCAACTTGTCGTTGCATTGTAGTGAATCGTAATTAGGAAAAAGGAACACGTCCAAAGTCATTAAGTTCGCAAAAGTACAACCATCTGACTATGCAAACTAAAATCCTGCTTGCCGAAGACGACGAAACGCTGGGTTTCCTGCTCACTGAATTTTTGCTTAGCCGAAATTTTGAGGTGCATTGGGCAAAAGACGGAGTGGAAGCACTTCGCATGTTCAACGAAGATCGATACGATCTCTGCCTGCTCGATGTGATGATGCCGGCGCTCGACGGCTTGACCGTGGCTGAGTTGCTTCGCAATCGCCGGCCTGATCTCCCCGTCATTTTCCTCACAGCCAAATCCTTGCACACCGACGTCGTGAAAGGATTCAGAGCCGGCGCTGATGATTACATCATCAAACCCGTGAATGAGGAGGAACTGGTGGCCCGCATTCATGCAGTCTTGAAACGCACGGGTGCTGAAGTAACAGCTGCCGGGCCGGGGAACCATACCGTGTACCAAATCGGCGACTATATATTTAATGGTGAAAAACGCTATCTCCAATTTGAAAATGACCGGATGGATTTAACTGAGATGGAGTCCAGGCTTTTAAAAACGTTGTGCGAAAAAAAGGGCCATCTCGTCAGCCGGGAGGTTGTTTTGGAAAAAATCTGGGGCAGGCAGGACTTCCTGGCCCGCAAGAGCATGGATGTATTCATATCCCGCCTTCGCAAGTATTTGTCTAAAGATGAGCGAATCCGGATTGTGAATGTTCACGGGTCCGGATTTGTGCTGGAGGCACCGTGAAGAAGGTTCGTATTTTAAAAAGGGTGATTTTAATCCTTGCATTTTATAAATGAAGCCATCCCTTTCGAATGCCCTAATTATCAATCAGTTTGGCCAAAAATAAGTTTTGTTCTACTTTTGCCGGTCAAAACGAAAGACCTGGAAAAGTCGAGGTTCAATGTTCCATATTTTTTTCTGGTTTTTTCGGAAACAGGATCATTGAACCTTTCGTATTTCAGGCCTCAGGCTCATCTAACCATTTTATCAAAATTCAACTAAACAACAAAAAATTATGGGGCAGAATTTAATTTACTTGATTCCTGTACTGGGGGTAATAGGCCTGCTGTACACGTTCTGGAAAACTTCCTGGGTAAGCAAACAGGATGAAGGGACAGATCTGATGAAAAGCATTGCAGCCGCTATCCAGGATGGGGCAATGGCATTTCTTAGAGCAGAATACAAAGTGCTGGCAATTTTTGTGGCAATTGTTGCCATTTTGCTGGCTGTCAGTGGTAATACAGAAGGTTCGTCACCACTTGTTGGTTTGTCATTTATTGTTGGGGCTTTTTGTTCCGGTTTGGCTGGTTTCATTGGTATGAAAGTAGCCACCAAAGCTAACGTCAGAACTACCAACGCTGCAAGAAGCAGCCTGGGCAAAGCGCTTGAAGTTGCCTTCGCAGGCGGCTCGGTTATGGGTATGGGCGTTGTTGGTTTGGGCGTTGTTGGTTTGGGTGCGCTTTTCCTTGCCTATTCAAACATGGGATGGGACATTGCAAAAGTTATCACCGTCATTACTGGCTTTTCTTTTGGTGCATCTTCCATCGCACTTTTTGCACGTGTGGGCGGAGGTATTTACACCAAAGCAGCAGACGTAGGCGCTGACCTCGTGGGTAAAGTAGAAGCCGGTATCCCTGAAGATCATCCATTGAACCCTGCGACCATTGCCGATAACGTTGGCGATAATGTTGGTGACGTAGCCGGTATGGGCGCCGACCTTTTTGAGTCCTACGTTGGTTCCATTATCGGTACGATGGTATTGGGGGCTGTTTTTATTAATGTTGCCGGATTTGAAAATACGAATGAATTCGGTGGGTTGAATGCCGTGTTATTACCGCTGCTTTTGGCAGGTGTTGGTATTCTTACTTCCGTGATTGGTACTTTTTTCGTGAGAGTTAAAGAAGGTGGTGATCCACAAAAAGCATTGAATCGGGGCGAGTTTTTATCCTCTGCCCTTATGCTTGCTGCCACATTTTTAATCGTGAATTGGATGCTTCCCGAAACCTGGAGCCATGAAGGAACTACTTATACCTCAATGGGTATCTTCTGGGCCGTAATCTTTGGACTTGCAGGTGGCTTGGGAATAGGGTTAATTACGGAATACTACACTGGCACAGGTACCAAGCCGGTGAGAAGCATCGTAGATCAATCCATCACAGGTTCAGCTACGAATATTATTGCTGGTTTAGGTGTCGGTATGCAATCAACGGCGATTCCGATCCTGATCCTTGCGGTAGCTATCGTGGGTTCTTACACCTTCGCCGGTTTATATGGTATCGCTATCGCTGCGGTTGGTATGCTTTCCAACACAGGCATTCAGCTTGCTGTGGATGCTTACGGACCTATCTCCGACAACGCAGGTGGTATTGCTGAAATGAGCGAACTGCCCAAAGAAGTGCGTGGCCGCACCGACAAACTCGATGCCGTTGGTAACACCACGGCGGCTATTGGAAAAGGCTTCGCAATTGGTTCTGCGGCTTTGACGGCCTTGGCTTTGTTTGCTGCTTTCGTTACAGCTTACAACATGTCACACCAGGATGCTAAGTTAACAGGCATCGACGTGACCAATCCATACGTAACCGCTGCATTGTTTGTGGGAGGCATGTTGCCTTTCCTGTTCTCTGCACTTTCGATGGGTGCGGTTGGCCGTGCAGCTATGGATATGATTCAGGAAGTACGCCGTCAGTTTGCTGATATTCCTGAATTGAAGGCAGCTTTGGCTGTCATGAAAAAGAATGATGGAAAAGATCGTAAAGACTGGAGCAAGGAAGATGAAAAAACATTTGTCGAAGCTCATGGTAAAGCAGAATACGGCAAGTGCGTTGAAATTTCAACAAAGGCATCTATTCGTGAAATGGTAAGACCAGGTTTGCTGGCGGTATTGGTACCAGTTGTGGTTGGTTTGACGCCCGGCCTCGTTGGTCTTGGCGATGGTAGCTTATTAGGCGCACAAATGCTCGGCGGTTTGCTGGCGGGTGTAACAGTTACTGGTGTGTTGATGGCCATTTTCCAGTCTAACGCCGGTGGTGCATGGGACAATGCCAAGAAGATGTTTGAAGAAGGCGTTGAAATCAACGGCAAAATGTACTACAAAGGTTCTGACCCACACAAAGCAACAGTGGTTGGAGATACGGTAGGAGATCCTTTCAAAGATACCTCCGGTCCTTCATTGAACATCCTGCTGAAATTGATGTCGGTTGTAGCATTGGTTATTGCACCACTACTTTAATGTCATCAAATTTGATAAAAAACAAAAGCAAGCACTAAACATACTCCTAAATTTAAAGCCCCGGCAGAATGCATCTGCCGGGGCTTTTTTATTGATATTTAATTAAATTTAATCGAAAATAAACCGTAAGTAGCTCATTTTGAAATAGATAGAATTTTTTTCGCCTGTTAATTACCTGCCAATTTTTTCTTTACAGTTTAATAACCATTTAATTTCAGCTTAATCGCCCTTTAAAGGGGGCACCCCCATCTTTGTGTCGTTCAATTTAATCATCAAAAAAACAGAACAACAATTTTATGAAAATGGAAAAAAATATCAAGTTATACTCAGTGGCAGTTACCGGCCTTCTTGCTTTCTCCATTGCTTCCAGCGCCTACTTTTGGAATGCGTCCACTAACAGAGAACTGGAGCGGAATGCCATAGAGATGGAAAAGGAATCACTTCTGGTTGAAAAAGGCCTGCTTGCTGCCCAATTGGACAACCTGAAACAAACTTATGACCTCGCAATGGCTGAAAATGGTCAGTTAAAAGGTACGGTGGAATTGAATGAAAAAGTGATCGCTGAGAAAAGTGCTGAACTTGGAAAAATCAAAAAGCAACAGACGCTGGACCGTAAAAATCTGGAAGGATTGAAAAAAGATATCCAGATGATGAGGACTGCAAAAATTAACCTGGAAGCAGAACTTTCAGCACTTCAAAAGGAGAATGAGAGTCTTCGTGCTGAAAATGAGCGCCTCAGCGGTGAGCTACGCAAAGTGAAAAATGAGAATCAGGTATTGGTGGACAAAGTGGGCGAACTCACCGTGATGAGCCAGAACCTCAAATCGATTCAGGAAGCCATTGCTCCCGGGGGTATTCGGGCAAGCGCCTTCCGGGTGGAAGTTGAAAAACGCAATGACAAACTTACTGTGAAAGGTAAAAAGGCCAGAGAGTTGAGCATCAGTTTCGACCTGATGGATGTACCGGAAAATATGCACGGAGTGCAGAAAATTTACCTCGCTATCACAGATAACAAAGGGACGCCCATTTCCGGTAAAAATAATAAACCTGTAAAAGTGGGACCTGCTGATAAAAAATCAGAAGTCGTGTCTCAACAAGTGAAAGAAGTTAATGTGACAAGCACACAGCGGTTAGGTTTCACCTATCCTCTTGAGCAGAAATTGGAGCCGGGTTACTATCGTGCGGCAGTTTATACAGAAAATGGTTGGATTGGCTCGGTCAGCTTCAGGGTTAGTTAAAATAATCAGCTGCACAAAACCCAAAACCGGTTTTTTAAAATTTAATCTTCGTTTTTTTCATAGAGAATAGTAGTTAAAGAAAGCTCGAAAAACTGATAGCCAAAGCCGATTAGTTCAGAATGTAGTTTTGTCTTTTCATAGTTCTCGGGTTTATACCAGCAGCCGGATTGAAGTTGATCACTTCCTTCCGGCTGCTTCTTTTCTGGTGGTTTTTTGCTTTCATGTTTTTATAAAACCAAGTGCTTTTCTCATTTTCCGGTGAATGGCTGTATTTTCATAAATACCGGTAAAAAGCTCAGCTCCAGGACCAAAAGCAAAAACCGGGATCAAAGCTGCAGTGTGTTTATCAGTGGTAAAAGCGGGAATAATGCTATCTATGGTCGAGCCTGGATTGATAGCAAACCCTCCTGTTTCATGATCAGCAGTGACAATCACGAGCGTCTCTCCGTCTTGTTTTGCAAACTCCAGTACAGCGCCGATAGCTTCGTCAAATTCAATCATTTCAGAAATAATGTAATCTGAGTCGTTGGCATGGCCTCCCCAGTCAATCTGCGCTCCTTCGATCATGAGGAAAAAGCCTTTTTGCTGCTGGCTGGACAAATAGGTCACCGCAGTCTGGCTTGCCTGCACGAAATAATCTCTGCCCTGCGATTTTGGCAGAGGCTCTTCGTTGGCGGTGAAGTAGCCAAATTTTTTATTGAAATCAATCGAAATATCATTGAATTCCTGATCAATGAAATTTGATATCACGTAGCCTTTGTTTGCCAGTTCGCTCAGTAGGTTACGTTCGTCCTTCCGCCGGATGAAATACTTCAGACCACCGCCCACAAAAAAATCAACATCCACCGCCATCATATCAGCGGCAATTTCTTCCATCATGCTCCTGTCTTTTTGATGTGCGTAAAAACTGGCCGGCGTCGCATGGGTAATAGATGAAGTAACCACCAAACCGGTAGCCATGCCGGTAAATTCGGCTTCCTCCAGGATCGTCCTGATGCGCTTCACATCTTTGTCAACGCCGATAGCGCCGTTGTAAGTTTTCACCCCGCAGGAGAAAGCCGTTGCCCCGGCGGCAGAGTCAGTAACCAAATCATTACTGGCGTAAGATTTATGAAGCCCGATGAATTTGAATTGCTCAAGGTTGAGCTTGTTCCCGTTAGCGTACATCCCGGCGGTGATCTGTGTCAGCCCCATGCCATCGCCGATCATCAGGATGATATTTTTAGGTGGGGTAAAAGCGATTGTATCCTCCGGAAAAATAGTGTTTTCCAGTTTGTTGGCGTCGTTCACCTGCTTCGTATGGCAGGCAGCCACAGCAAAAAGGAGCGCTAAAAACAATAGTTTTTTCATAAAAAAGGGTGATTGTAAATTCGGGGTGAAATTAGTTAAAACGCCTCGTTAGCTCACACAAAGTATTGAAAAACAATAACATGAAACTGTCAGCAAAGCACATACCGCTTACCCGGCAGTGAACGAACGAGCCCTTTAAATTCCAGATTCAGCAGCAAGGAGGCCAGTTCACTGTTCGAAATTTTGGATTGATAGCTCAGTTGGTCTACTCCAATTTCTTCAGCTTGCTGAAGAATATCAACGATGGTTTTTTCAGGTTCGGTTAATTCATAAAACAAAGCTGGTTGGGCCGACTTTCCATTTTTTTCTTCGTCTTTTTCTGGCCATCGAAGTACTTTGGCTACATCACCTGCGCTTTCAACCAGGGATGCCATGTTGTTTTTAATTAAAAAATGACAGCCCTGCGAAAACTTATCCTTGATCCTTCCCGGAACGGCAAAAACGTCCCGGTTGTAACCATTTGCCTGTTGGGCAGTGATGATGGAGCCGCCACGGGTTGCCGTTTCCACCACTACCACAGCATCGCACATGCCAGCAACAATGCGGTTTCGCATCGGAAAATTTTCCCGCTCTGGCCCCACATGGCTTGCAAACTCAGTCAGTAATCCGCCCTGCTCCGTCATTTCCATGGCTGTTTTCAGGTGCTGTTGCGGATAGATTCTCGACAACCCATGACCTAAAACAGCCACTGTTTCCATCCCTTTTTCCATGCATTTTCGGTGCGCTGCAATGTCAATGCCGTAAGCCAGTCCACTGACAATGATCGGCTTGTAGGGAAGAAAACCCTCGACTAACTCTTCGCAGATCTTCAGTCCGTGTGGAGACGGTGTTCTCGTACCAACAATGCCAATCGTACGGTGATGATTCAAATTGGCAGTTCCTTTGTAGTAAAGCATCACTGGCGCATCGGCGAAAGGGCGCAGCCGTTGGGGGTAATTTTTATCCAGGTAAAAAAGCGGCTGAATACCATGCTGCTCCAGGTATTCAATTTCCCGTTCTGCTTCTTCTAAAACGTTTTGATGCAAAACATTACGAGCAATCTGTTCACCGATACCGGGAATTTTAGTGAGCTGATTTTTATTAGCTTCAAATATCTCCCGGACTCCACCGCAATAACTGACCAGGTTTTTGGCCGTTACCGCCCCAACGAGGGGTATTTTGGTCAATGCTACTTTATAAACAAGGTCTTTCATTACTTTTGCTATTGGCTTTTTAGTTGTCTGCCTTTAGCTTGGGCGGCGAACGGCCAAGCGGTAAAAGCTAACTGCAAACTTAATTTAAACCCTTAAAAAAGATGAAAGGATTACTTTCAAAATTCGAGTACATTATCATCGGAATATTTGCCATTATTTTCCTGATGTGGGCCATCTCTAAATGCAACTCTCATAAAGAACAAGCCCAGGACGAGGCTGCCATTGAAGCAAAGGAAGACAGTCTTGCCAACGCTGCTAAACTGCCCGCCGTCAACACGCCGTCACCAGCCGGTGCTGATACTACAAAAGCTGCTGCTACACAACCTGTTGCCGCTCAACCAGCTCCATCACAGGAAACTCAGGGCTCAAAACTTTATGTCATCATCGATAAACTCAAACTCCGCAAAACGCCCGGACTAAAAGGTGAGTTACTCGGAGAACTGAAACTTTTCGATGAAGTTTACTACCAAGACGAAGTCACCGATAGTACCTACGAGGTCAACCTTGGGAAGGAAATGGCCGACGAACCTTACGTGAAAGTGAAAACCAAGCGTGGTACCGTCGGCTGGGTGTACGGCGCCGGGGTGCACTACGTAAAAAAGAAACGCAGCGGCGTTTTAGAATAGATTTTTCTTCAAAAAAGTCACACATAAATCATCTTCCGGGTCATACCCCCATCGATGATGAACTCCTGCCCGGTAATGAAACCCGCCTTTTCACCGGCCAGAAAAAGTACCATCTCAGCGATATCATCCGGTGTTCCGATGCGGTCAACGGGGTGTTGTTCCTGTTCTCGTTCACTTTTTTTCCGGTAAAAACTTACGTCGATCCAACCGGGGCTGATGCAATTCACCCGCACCTCCGGACCCAGGCTGATGGCCAGCGCATGCGTCAGAGCCAGCACGCCGCCTTTCGAGGCCGAGTAAGCTTCCGTATTTGGCTCCGACATGTGTGCCCGGGTGGAGGCAATGTTCACGATAGCGCCTTTGCTCTCCCGCAGCAGCGGTGCGCAGTATTTCGAGCAGAGGAACGTGCCGGTCAGGTTCGTGCCGATCACGGCGTTCCAGTCGTCGAGGGACAGTTCTGCCAGTGGCTTGAAGCGTCCGATACCGGCGTTGTTGACGAGCAGGTCCAGGCGGCCGGCCCGTGATTTCACTTCTTCCAATGTACTGATGACTTGTGCTTCTTCAGCGACATTACAAGGCAAAAATTGGATTGTACCCAAACCGGAAAATTCGGCAACAGTTTCCTCGCCGGCTTCAACATCGATTTCCCAAATAAACACCTGGTAGCCGGCTTTTAACAAATGTATGGTGATGCCTTTGCCGATGCCCTGGGCGCCGCCGGTGACGATGGCGGTGGGGGGAGTGGGGGAGTTTTTCATGATGCTATTTTTTCACAAAGGAAAGGAGTGAGCAGTGAAAATTTAATTGAATGAAGTGAAAGGTCTTAATTTCGCATCTAATCAACTTTAGCTGAAAAATTTTCCTAACCATGCAAAACCTCCACAATTACACCCTCGGCGCCTGGCACCCCCACCAGGGAAAAGGCACTGAACAATTCAACGCCATCACCGGCGAACTCATCGCTACCGCAGGCAGTGAGGGCCTCGACTATGCTGAGATCGCCAACTATGCAAGAAAAACCGGCGGCCCTGGCCTCCGCAAAATGACTTTCTACCAGCGGGGACTCATGCTGAAAAAACTGGCGCTCTTCCTCCACGAGCGGCGCAAGAGCTACTACCCGCTCAGCTACGCCACCGGCGCTACCAAAGTGGATAGCTGGGTGGACATCGAAGGCGGTATCGGGACGCTGTTCGCCTATGCCAGTCTGCGGCGTAAGTTTGGCAACGAAACTTTCTACGTTGACGGCGAGGCGGTGAAATCTTCGAAGGAAGGCACCTTCATGGGGCACCACATCCTGTCGCCAAGGCACGGGGTTGCTATCCACATCAATGCCTTCAACTTCCCGATTTGGGGGATGCTGGAAAAACTGGCACCGACCTTTCTGGCCGGCATGCCGTCCATCGTCAAACCTTCCGAGCTGACCAGCTTCCTAACCCAGCAGATGGTGAAAGACATCATCAACTCGGGCATCCTGCCGGAGGGGGCGCTGCAACTCGTCTGCGGCACGGGCGTCGGCATCCTCGACCCCGTCACTTCGCAGGACGTGGTCACCTTCACCGGCTCGGCCGTTACGGGCCGGATGCTGAAATCGCTGCCGCAAATCATCGAAAATGCCGTGCCGTTCAACATGGAAGCCGATAGTCTCAACGCTTCCGTACTTGGCGAAGACGCTGTGCCGGGTACACCGGAGTTTGACATTTTCATCAAAGAAGTCCATCGTGAAATCGTGACGAAGGCAGGTCAAAAATGTACCGCCGTGCGCCGCATCCTCGTGCCGGAAAAACTGGTCGAAGACGTGCAAATCGCCCTCGGCAAACGCATCGCCACCACGCCCATCGGCGACCCGCAGGTAGAGGGAGTGCGCATGGGCAGCCTCGTTCACAAAGTGCAGGTGGAGGAAGTGCGCCGCCGGGTGGAGGAATTGAACGCCGGCACCGATATCGTTATCGGCAACCTGGATGATTTCGAAGTCATCGGAGCTGACCGGAGCAAGGGGGCGTTTTTCAACCCCATCATTTTCCTTAACGACGATCCGTTTAAAAAACAGGACTCGCACAACATCGAAGCCTTCGGACCGGTGAGTACGATCATGCCGTACCGCTCGCTGGACGAGGCCATCGAAATTGCGAACATGGGCAAAGGCTCGCTCGTCAGCAGCATCGTCACCGCCGACGAGCGCATCGCACGGGACTACGTCATCGGCTCGGCGCCCTACCACGGCCGCATTTTGATTTTAAATGAAAGCTGCGCAAAAGAAAGCACGGGCCACGGCTCGCCGCTCCCGCAACTCATGCACGGAGGCCCCGGCCGGGCTGGCGGCGGCGAAGAACTCGGCGGCGCAAGGGGCGTGAAGCACTACCTCCAAACCACCGCCATCCAGGGCCACCCGACCTTCATCACTGCCGTGACAAACCAGTACCAGTATGGCGGACGGCAGACCGAAAAGCCCGTCCACGTTTTCCGCAAACACTTCGAGGAACTGGAAATCGGCGAGACAGTCGTCACCGCCAGGCACACTGTCACCGAGGCGGACATCACCAATTTCGCCAACGTGAGCGGCGACAACTTCTACGCCCACATGGACTCCACTTCGCTGGAAGGCACCATTTTCGAGCAGCGGGTGGCGCATGGTTACTTTGTTTTATCCAAAGCCGCCGGTCTTTTCGTCGACCCGAAAAAAGGCCCCGTGCTGTTGAACTACGGCATCGACGAGTGCCGCTTCACCAAACCGGTTTACCCCGGCATGACGATCGGAGTGCGTTTTACAGTGAAAGAAAAAATTGACCAGGAGAAAAAGAGCGAGGAGGACGTTGCCAAAGGCATTGTAAAATTCCTCGTGGATGTGTACGATGAAACAGGCGAGACAGTGGCGCTGGCGACGATTTTGACGATGGTAAAAAAATTGAAGCAGGATTAGGTTATTTTTGTCAAAAGTTAAACCATGGCCAGAGACCTCATCCATCAAATCGTTCGTAAAGCCCTTGAAAAAGATGGTTGGAAAATCACGCATGATCCATATCCTATTCAGGTTGGTGGTTTCGAAATGGAAATAGATCTTGGTGCGGAGGAGTTGGTAGCTGCCGAAAAAGGAGGAGAAAAAATTGCCGTTGAAATAAAAAGCTTTGCTGGTTATTCGAAGGTGTATGATTTTCACCTTGCAGTCGGACAATTTGTTGACTACCGCCGGGCATTGAAGGAAAAGGATCCTGAGCGTAAACTTTTTGTCGGAATTCTTGAAGACACCTATGAGGAAGTTTTCAAATTGCCGTTTGCCCAAAATGGTTATTGCAGAACTTGATATGAAATTAGTTGTTGCAAATGGAGATACCAAAACCATTGTCTTATGGAAAAAATAAAAGATTACCGTAGAGTAGTACAGGAATTGCTTGAAGAATACGCTAAAATAAAACCTGCAAACCTGCCTGACATCGAAAATCAATTGGTTTTTGATGAAAAGCGTAATGTTTATCAATTGCTCCGTCACGGTTTTGAAAACCGGAAGCGGGTGTATTACATCGTTTTTCAAATGGATATAAAAGACGGTAAAATATGGGTGCAACACGATGCCACAGACGTGCCGATCGTACAACGATTGCTGGATGCAGGAGTTCCGAAATCTGATATTGTGCTGGGGTTTCATGCGCCATATAAACGTGAATTGTCGGGATTTGCAGTGGCTTAACACTAGTAGTGTTTGATCAGGATTAAGTGAAGTTTACTAAAAAAAATGGCGGCCATCGTGGCCGCCATTTTTTTTGAAATTACTTCCGCTTCGTCCTTGAATACAACGTCACATCCTTCCTAAAAAGAAAATCCACGATCACTTTCGTCCAGGAGTTGTAGGAGTGCAAGTTATCGTAGTACTCCGGCGCCAGTTTTTTTAACTCCGGCAGGCGGCTGCCGGGGATGGTCGGGAAGTCGTGGTGTTCGTTGTGATAACCGACGTTGAACGTGATCAGGTTCAGCGGGCCGTAGTAGGAGTAGGTCTCCTGGCCTTCATGGAAAACGTAATGCTCTGAAATGAAATGCCCCGAAGTAGGGTGGAGGCTGCCCGCCAGCACCAGCGAAAGCAGCAGGTAAATCACGCCTGACCAACCAGCGATCGGCAGGAAAATCGCCATGACCGCCACTTGGAAAATGAGGTTGTAAATCTGCCATTTTTCCAGTTTGATCGGTTTTACAAACACCGGCCTTGCAGCGTAAAAAACGATCTGGTTGAGGAACCACAGGAATTTTCCGATGAAACCTTTGAAAAGTTTGGCCTCGGCTTCCGTCGGGATGTCCACGTCGATGCCGTCTTTGCCCTGGTCCCAGTGGTGCAGGGCGTGGTAGGTTTTGAACGACATGGCGTAAGGGAACACGATGGGCAGGTTGGCGATCAGGGCCAGTATGTTGTTGCTTTTTTTCGATTTAAAAGCCAGGTCGTGCGTGATTTCATGAATGGCCAAAAACAACGCATGGGCGATCGTCGCCCCCACGAGATACGTCACCAGGATGAATGGCAACCAATGCAGCTGCCCGATGAAAAGCGCTACCGTGAGCTGGATTGCCACAAGTGCAACTGTCCAGTATTTCAGGCGAGGGTTGACTCCGAAAAGCTTGGTGACTTCCGGGTGTTTTTTCAGAATTTCCTTCCGGCGCTGGAAGTGTGGTTCCCGGTCGTCTACCCAGTAGTAATCTTGCTTTGGAGCTTCGGTTTGCGTAGTCATGTTGTTATATTTTGAAAAACGGCCAATTTCTGCGGCACAAATATCCAATATTTTGAGCATTGGCAGGCATGGCAGCTTCGTCAATGTTTGTTTTTTACGATTTTGTGAAAAAAGTATTTTTCATGTTAACTCGTACTTGCTTTTTGTCCCATCCACCCAACAATTGAGATTGTAAAAAGTCGTATCGGCGATGTTTTTCAGCGCCGAGTCAGTCAGGAATGCCTGATGGCTGGTGATGAGCACGTTCGGGAAAGTCAGCAGGCGTGCAATCACGTCGTCCTGCAAAATGCCATCGGAGTGATCCTCGAAAAACAGACCTTTTTCTTCTTCGTAAACATCCAGTCCGAGATAGGCGATATACCCTTTTTTCAAACCATCGATGACGGCTACCGTGTCCACCAAACCACCACGGCTCGTATTGATCAGCATGACGCCCTTCTTCATTTTTCCGATCCGTTCCCGGTTCACCAGGTGATGTGTATGCTTGTTCAGCGGAGCATGCAGCGTGATGATGTCGGAGCGGCGGCACAGCTCGTCGAGGTCCGTGTATTCCATGCCGTAGCGTTCGGTCAGTTCCTCGTTGGGGTGCAGGTCGAAGCCGAGGAGGTGGCAGCCGAAGCCGTTCAGTATCTTCGCTACTTTGCCGCCGATGATTCCAGCGCCGATGATTCCGACGGTTTTTCCATGCATGTCGAAACCGGTGAGTCCTTCGAGAGAAAAATTCAGGTCACGCACCCGGCTGTGGGCTTTCACCAGTTTCCGGTTGAGGGCCAGCATGAGGGCGACGGTGTGTTCGGCCACCGAGTAGGGTGAATACTCCGGCACATTCGCCACTTTCAGCCCAAGCTCTTCTGCCACCTGTAAATCCACATGGTTAAAGCCCGCTGAGCGGCAGGCAACGTATCGCACTCCGTATTCGTGCAACTGCTGCAGCACCTCAGCTGAGCCGTTGTCATTCACAAAAATTGCGACTGCATCCGAGTCTTTAGCCAGAATGGCGGTCTCCGGGGTGAGGTAAGTGGGGACGTATAAAAGTTCGTGGCGGCCGGCATTGGCCTGTTCGATGTATTTTCTTTCGAATTGATTGGCAGAGAAAAGTGTGATTTTCATTGGTATTTTAATAAATGAGAAAATGATAAGGTGCAGTAAAATTGGCAGGAATTGGCGATGGCCTGGCCATTCAGTTTTACTCGTCTTCCGGTACGATTTCTTTTACGCGGCCCACCTCGCCCGTATCCAGCCTGACTTTGATGCCGTGCGGGTGTTGTGGTGATTTCGTTAAAATGGCCACAACGATACCTTCAGTCAGTTCACCGGAACGCTGGTCCTGCTTTTGAACTACCCGGACAAGCTGCCCTGTTTGGATGTTTTTTCTGAAATTTCCTTCCATCATTTTTGATTGTGAGCTTTTTGTAAAACAAGAAAGTATGCCCAAATCTTAGGCTCCAATTCTTTTTTACAAAAAAAGCGAAAGTAAAAGACTGGGGCGACTTTGCCGTAGGCTTATTAAAATTTGAATCCTTTGAGGTAAATAACTGGTAGGATTTTCCTTTGTTTTGATTTCGTCCCACTATCTTTCAGCCCATGAAAAAGATGGCTACTTCCACACAAAGCGAGCTTAACTTTATTTTCTGGATTCACCTCCTGATCACCATTTCAGCCTGGGCGCTTCCGTTTTTATTTTGGTGGCCGCTGGTTCTGGCGACTTATGCTATTGTTCATTTACAGTTTGCCATTTTTGGCCGCTGCCTGATGAACAACCTGCACAACCTGGATGAAGAGGATGATAAAATCCTGTACACCGACATCCTGGAAGCGATGGGTTTTCGGCCTAACAGGATGAAATTAAAATTTTTTATTCGCCGGGTATTGTACCCGGTACTCTCAGTGGTCGCGATCATCTGGCAACTGGTGTTGGGGTTTAAACCGTTGATCTTTTGACGGTGCAGGTGTATGATAAAAAAACCAACATGGTTATGAGGTGTTCCTAACAAGTCTTCAAAGTTTTCAAAAGATCCACCTAAAAACAATTGAGTTTTATGTCTGCTTCTTCCAGGAATTCATTACCAAAATTAGCCCCGGGTGAAGTTCATTACCTCGAGGGCCCCAAAAACCGCCACACGGAGCTGGCTTTTGCATTCAGAGTGTTTTTTCAGTTTATCAAAGGGTTTCGGGCGCTCCACTTCATTGGACCCTGCATCACGGTGTTCGGTTCTGCACGGTTCAAGGAAGGGCACCCGCATTACGAAAAAGCCAGAGAGGTAGGAAAGGCAATTGCCCAGATGGGTTTCACCACAATGACCGGCGGCGGCCCGGGAATCATGGAAGCTGCTAACCGTGGAGCCTTCGAAGCGGGCGGAAAATCCGTTGGCGTCAATATTGTGCTGCCTTTCGAGCAACATGAAAACCCATACTTGCACAAATCCGTTACACTCCGCTACTTTTTCGTGCGCAAGGTGCTTTTGCTGAAATATTCCTACGCTTTCGTGATTATGCCCGGCGGCTGGGGTACGATGGATGAGATGTTTGAAACACTTACCCTCGTGCAAACCAAAATAATACATAATTTCCCGGTCGTTTTGATCGGCACGGAGTACTACTCTCCATTGATGGACTACCTGTTGCTGATGGTTCAGGAAAAAACCATCTCTCCGGAAGACCTGAAGTTGGTGAAACTAACCGACAGCATCGAAGAGGCAACGGATCACATTCAGAAATACATCGAGAAAAATTACACCGTAAAAAAAAGAGAAAAGCCGGCTTGGTGGTTTTTTGAAAGGGTTTGACCTTCAAATTTCAGCCAACCTGAAAACATAACATTTGTAAACAACTCACCTAAAATTAAAGACTTATGTACAATGGATTATTGCATGCACATTCCGGCCTTCGCTGGGTCGTTCTGTTGTTACTTGTGGTTGCGATGTTTAAAGCTTTGTTGAAATGGCGCTCCAATGCCCCTTTCACTGATGGCGACCGGAAGCTGAATCTTTTTACCATGATTTCCGCTCACGTCCAGCTCATACTCGGACTCGTGATGTATTTCATCAGTCCGAAGGTTCAATTTACAGCCGAAACTATGAGTGAGGCCGTCACTCGTTTTTTTACAGTAGAACATAGCGTAATGATGTTGCTGGCCATCGTACTCATCACGATCGGGTACACCCGCTCAAAAAAAGCGATCGAAGATTCGCAGAAATTCAGGTCAGCCTTCATTTACTTTCTCAGTGCATTGATCGTACTCTTGGCAGGCATTCCCTGGCCATTCAGGGAGGCTCTTGGAGCAGGTTGGTTTTAATCAACAATGACTTGAGTCACATTCGGCGGTATACATTTTGTTAAAACTGTCGTTAAAAAAATATTATCGTTCCGGTGCGCCACAACCTGAGAAGGTTTGGCGCATTATTTTTGCAGACTTCCCTGAAATTCAAAATTATGCACATGAAAAAATTACTCTTTTTTGCCGTGGCCTTGCTTGCTGCCGGCGCTGTTTTCGGTCAGATGAATCCTGTCAAGTGGTCGTATGAAGCCAAAAAAGTGACAGACGGCGAGTACGATCTCATCTTCACCGCCCATATTCAGGACGGTTGGTACGTGTACTCTCAATATCTGGAATCTGACGACGGACCCATTCGCACCTCTTTCAATTTTGAAGAAAACGCAAACGTGGAACTCATCGGGAAAGCTACAGAGGAAGGCCGCAAGTATGAAGGCTACGACGACTTGTTTGCCATGAACATCGTAAAATTCAGCGGCGAACCGACTTTCACGCAGCGAATCAGGGTAAAATCACCGACTGCACTGACCGGTTACCTCGAATTTATGACTTGCGACAATGAGAAATGCCTGCCACCGGCAGAGGTAAATTTCCGGTTTGGCCTGGAATAAGGTCAGACGCTGACCATTTCCCCGCTTATTTTTTGCCTTTTGCCTCAAGACCGTAGCTTTGCGTACTTTTTTGAAACCCGGTTTTACGAACACCTAAAAGTTGGTTTTCCAACTAAAATTTCAACAAATCTTCGTCATGAAAAAGACAGCGATATTTTCGGCTTTGCTTTTCTTCACAGCCCTCGCCTACGGGCAGATCTTCGATCCCGTCAAGTGGAGTTTTTCCTCTGAAAAAGTCAACGACTCTGAATACAATCTGAAATTCACGGCTAACATCGAGAGTGGCTGGTATGTGTATTCGCAGTATCTGGAAAGCGATGATGGGCCGATCAAGACGAGTTTTAATTACGAGAAAGGCACCCATTTTTCACTGGTGGGTAAAAATGTTGAAACATCCGACCACCGGAAGGAACTGAACGACCCCTTGTTTGACAACATGAAAGTCATCAAGTTTTCCGACAAGGTCGTTTTCACCCAAAAAGTAAAAGTCGCAGATTTCTCCAAGCCCATCACCGGCTACCTCGAATTCATGACTTGCGATAGCGAACGCTGCCTGCCACCGAAGGAAGTGGATTTTTCTTTTACGCTAAAAAATGACGCCGGCAAAACTGAAAAAGCTGCCTCAACCGAGAAAGCTGACCCTGCCAAAGCACAGGAAAAAACCGCAGCTACTCCGGAAACACCGCTCGAACCTACCACCGAAACCATCGTACCTCCCGTTCAATCCACTTCGAACGACGGCATTTTCGACCCGGTGAAATGGTCGTTGACCGTCGAAAAAATCAACGAGCAGGAGTACAACCTCGCCTTAAAAGCCACCATGGAAAAAGGCTGGTATATCTACTCGCAGCACATCGAAGAGGACGGACCGGAACCGACAGCGGTTGAATTTCCAGAAAACCCGAATGTCGAAGTACTCGGCAAGGCAGTGGAAAAAAGCGCCCACAAAGTCGAAGGCTTCGATGAAATGTTCGGCATGAACGTCATCAAGTTCAAGGAGGAAGTTGTTTTTAACCAAAAAATAAAAGTCACGGACCCCTCGCAGCCCGTCACCGGGCAGGTGTATTTTATGACTTGCGACGACGCACGTTGCCTGCCGGCCAAGGAAGTTCCGTTTCGTGTAATTCCTGCCACACTGACGGCTACCATGCCCGTGGATGCGGCTGGTCAGGTTGAATTAACAGAGGCCGGACTTCCGGAAATTGATAAAACCACGGCAGCCTCGTGCGGCAGCGTAGTGGAAGAAAAAGAAGGCAAAGGCATCTGGGCGATTTTTATCCTCGGTTTTCTCGGAGGATTGCTGGCCTTGCTCACGCCCTGCGTGTTCCCGATGATCCCGCTGACGGTAAGTTTTTTCACCAAAGGCAGCGAAAACAAGAAAAAAGGGCTGGTCAATGCCTTCATGTACGGATTTTACATTCTGCTGGTGTATCTGTTGCTGAGCATTCCGTTTCACCTGCTTGACTCTGTCAGCCCTGGTATTTTAAATGAAATCTCAACCAACGTCTGGCTGAACATCGCCTTTTTCGTCATTTTCTTGGTGTTTGCCTTTTCGTTTTTTGGCTACTACGAACTGACGCTACCCGCAAGCTGGGCCAACAAAGCGGCCGCTGCGGAAGGTGTGGGCGGCGCCATTGGTATCTTTTTCATGGCCCTCACCCTGGCCTTGGTTTCGTTCTCCTGCACCGGTCCGATTCTCGGCTCCTTGCTGGCCGGAGCGCTGTCTTCCGAAGGCGGAGCCTGGCAACTTTCGGCGGGCATGGGAGGCTTCGGATTGGCGCTGGCACTGCCGTTTGGCCTGTTCGCTGCCTTCCCGAGTTGGTTGAATTCGTTACCAAAATCCGGTGGATGGATGACGACTGTGAAGGTCGTACTCGGCTTCCTGGAGTTGGCGCTGGCGCTTAAGTTTTTGTCAAATGCCGACCTCGTAAAGCATTGGGGCCTGCTGAAAATCGAGCCGTTCCTGCTGTTGTGGATCCTCGTTTTCGTGGCAATGGGTTTTTATCTTTTTGGAAAAATCAAATTCCCGCACGATTCGCCCATTAAAAAACTGGCACCTGCACGCATCGTCACCGGAGTCCTGTCATTCGCCTTCGCTGCTTACCTGGCAACGGGTTTCATTTACGACGAAAGCGCCGGCTCGCTTCGCCCGTTGAAACTGCTCAGTGGCTTGGCGCCGCCTGCCGGTTACAGCTGGTTTTACCCGAAGGAGTGTCCGCAAAACCTGGACTGTTTTAAAGATTACGAACAAGGGCTGGCCTACGCCCGAAAGATGAACAAACCGATCATGATTGATTTTACCGGCCATGCCTGCGTGAATTGCCGCAAGATGGAAGAGCACGTCTGGCCGGAACCGGAGGTGTATAAGTTTTTGAAAGATGAATTTGTGCTCATCTCACTCTACGTGGATGAAAAAATCGAACTGCCCGAGGCCGAGCAAAAAGTTTTACCTGTGAAAACAGGCGGCACGTTCAAACTGCGCACAACCGGCCACAAGTGGCAGTACCTCCAGACAGAAACTTTTGAAAATAACTCCCAGCCTTACTACGTCCTGCTATCGCCCGACGGGAAAATGTTGAACAGCCCCGTTGGTTACACGCCGGACTCGGAGGAGTATTCCAACTTCCTGCAGTGTGGTCTTGACCGGTTCAATGAATTGAGCGGTAAAGAAGTGCTGGGCTCCAATCAATAAAAAATCCATCGGAATAATTCGGAATGGCTGGGTGTTTTCACTCAGCCATTTTTTTTACAGCATCCCACACCAGCTCTGCTTCAAACCCCCGCTGTTGAATGGCGTACTGCGCCAGTTTGTTTTGCTTCGCAAAATCGTTGTCCGCCTTGACTTTTTCAGCCTGCCTTTCCAGCACAGCTTCCAGTGTTTTCAAATATTCCTCCTCGTCAATTTCCGTCATCGCCTTGCGGATGCAGTAGTCTGAAATGTCCCGCATTTTTAGCTCCCGGACGATTCGGTTGCGGCCCCACTGTTTCATGCGGAATTTACCACGGGCAAAAGAGCGGGCGTAGCGTTCTTCGTTCAGAAAATTTTCTTCGATGAGGCTGGCGATGATTTCTTCGAGGTCATCGCCGTAGATACCGAGGTTGAGCAGTTTGCTGCGAACTTCCCGGTGGCAGCGCTCCTGGTAGGCGCAGTAGCTTTGGAGTTTGGCGAGTGCGTCCGTTTTGGACAGGTATTTTTTCGAAGTATTTTTTTTCACGTGTTTGCGTGTGAGTGATAGGCTTTTGACCGGCAAGATTTATCAAATCCTGAAAAATTGACAAATCTGAATTTCATTAAAACAAGCACTCCGGTTCGTCCCATTTTTTCAGCGTAATGACTTCCCATTTTTTTAAAACATCCGTCACAGCTTTGGAATTACGTGAAGCGATGGCCACCAGAAAATTATCCCGCTCCAACTTGCCGAAAATGGAGTGATCAAAATATTCGGAGACTTTCTCGTGGAGGTTAGGTTGAAAAAAACGGCTGGCGTTCGACCAGTTGTCGAAGCCGAGGTTAGTCTCCAGGCACAGGTTGGCGAGCGTGTCAACGTCTCGTTGCGAATCGGTGTGAAGAAGGGTAGCGAAGGTCTGCCAGGGCGACTGTTTCAGCAGTTGCAGCTCATCGTGGATCGGCAGCTTTTTGTTTTGCTGAACCAGCCGTGCATTTGGCTTGCTTTCAATCAAAACCAAATCTTTGTAACGCCTGCCCGAAGATGGCTGCGGAATACTTTCAATGATTGCACGAACAGGGTCGATCCTGCGAACGGCAACGATTTCCGGCTGGGTGAAAGGATTCAGCCGAACCGGCACTATGCCGAGGTCGAGGTGTAATTCTTCATCAGTTTTTTTAAAATGAAAACCCAGTTGGTTCCAGGCGTAGCGGGCGGTTTCCCATTCGCCGATGGCAGTGGCAGCGAGGCCGAGCGTTTCCCACAAATTTTCATCGAAAGGATTGTGCTCTACCGCCCGCAGGCAGTAATGAAAAGTCGGTTTCCATTCCTGCCTCGACCGATACATCCGGCCCAGGAAGGCGAAGGGCGCTGACCAGTCGGGAGCCAGTTTTGCCAGCCGCTTGCAGAGCTTCACTGCGTTGTACACATCGCCCTTCCGGTCGTACTCGACGACCATTCGGTAGAGGTGCTCAACGTTTGAATGTTCTTCGTGGTGATGCTCCATTTTATGCAGTTAATTTTTTCAAACTTACAGAAAAACTCTCGTTCCGTCAATGTTACTTCACCCTGCGGCCTTTCCATTCGTAGCGTTTGATCAGGTTTGCCAGGGTGCCTACGCAGACAATGTATGCCAGGTGCAGCAGCTGCGAAGCGAGGAAACTTTTCATCAAATCCTGGCGACGGAAGTAGCGGGCCATTTCACCCAAAAAAAAGTAATCGGCGATGGTTTTTACTAAAAACAGCGTGGTTGCAAAAGCTGCCATTTTCCACCCCAAAAAAACTACTGCCAACGGGCTGAGAACGATTGCCCAACAGAATAAAAATACCATGCCGAGGATGGCCGTCACCCGCCAATCCTGGTAGCTCGCCGATTTGGTGGCCCATCGAAGCCGTTGCGAGAGGAAAGATTTCCAGTCTGGTTTGGCCTGGGTGAAAACAGTAGCGTTTTGATTTTTTAAAAAATAAATTCCGGAAGGGTGGTGGGCGGCTATTTTCTGCATGAGCAACATGTCGTCGCCGCTGGCAAGGTGGTCGATGCCTTCAAAACCTCCTACTTCGTGAAATACCTGCCTGGGGTAGGAGAGGTTGGCGCCGTTGCACATTTGGTTCGTTCGCAGGTGGATGCCAGCGCCGGTAACGCACATCATACCCAGGAAATCGAGTGACTGAAAACGTTCGAGTAGGTTTTTTTCACCATAAAAATTGACGGGTGCAGCAATGAATTTGGCTTGTTTTTTTTCAAAAAAGGAAACCAGCAGTGCCAGCCAGTCCCGCTGCACGATGCAATCAGCGTCGGTGGTGACGATGAGCTCCCCGGCAGCGAGGCTGATGCCCGTTTCGATGGCTTTTTTCTTGAAAGACTGCGTATCGCCGGATTTGACAAAATCGTTCAGGCGCACGATGCGCACGTTGTTCCGGGTTTGGGAGAAATTTTTCACCAAAAAAAATGTGTCATCCTCGGAGTGATCGTCCAACACGATGACCTCGAAGAGTGGAGTGGGGTAGGACTGCTGTGAGATGGATTCGAGGCAGGCGAGGATGTTGCCGGCTTCGTTGCGGGCGGGAATGAGAACGCTGACTTTTGTTTTGGGCTGAAACCCTGCCGGAATGTTCCATTCAGGCAACAAGCGCCAGCCGTACAGGTATCTGAAAATGATAAAAACGTAAAATGCTGCCAGCCCGAGCGGCACAGCGATCAGTGCGATCTGCCAACCTTGCGCCATCAGTCGATTCGGTTCACGGTTTCCACAAAATCCAGTTTTTTCAGTGCCCGCATGACGATGTGAAGCTGATCCTTGTTGGCCACGAGGAGGCTGATTTTTCCTTCGTAGTATCCCTCGTCGCCCCCTTCGATGTGGAAGGAACGAATGTTTACGCTGAGGCCTGAAATTTCCTTCGTCAATCGTTCGATTACGCCGACACCTTCGTCCACACCCGTAATCATGAGGTCGGCCACGAACGTGTTGTCAGTACTCACGACCCATTCGGCCTTCATCACCCGGTAGCCGTATTTGGCGAGCAGGTTGGTGGCGTTTGGGCAGTTGGCCCGGTGGATTTTCAGCCCTTCGGTTGAAGTGAGGAAGGCGAAAATGTCGTCACCCTGCACGGGGTTGCAGCAGTTGGCGAGTTTGTAGTGGTAAAGCTCGGCGGGTTCTCCGTTTACCAGGATTTTTGTTTTGGGTGAAATGCGCTGACGGGTTACCTCCGGTTTTTTCTCAGGGGCGGCGGCTGGAGCGGCGGCCGGCGTTTGGGTTTCAATTAATTTTTGCTCCTTGACGTCAAAATTTTTGAGCGTATCGATCAGGTTGATTTCACCGGTGGAAATGGCGAAGTAGAGGTCGACGTGTGATTGGAGGTTGAAATATTTAACCAAAGTTTCCACCCCCTGCTCGAAGTTCACTTTCATGTTGTTGAACTTGCGCTCGAGGGCTTCCCTGCCGAGTTCGCCTTTTTTGCGACGTTCCTCCTTCATGGCGGAACGGATTTTCGAGCGTGCTTTTCCTGTAACCACGATTCGGAGCCAGCTTTCGTTGGGTTTTTGATTCCGGTCGGTAATCACTTCCAGCTGGTCGCCCATGTTGAGTTTGTAGCCCATGGGCACGATGCGGTTGTTCACCTTCACCGATTTGCAGTGGTAGCCGATGTCGGTGTGAATGTGGAAGGCAAAGTCGAGAGCGGTGGCGCCTTTCGGCAGGTTGATCATGTCGCCGCGGGGCGTCACGACATAAATTTCTTCGGAGTAGAGGTTGTTTTTGAAATCGCTGATGAACTCCAGCGCATCAGAGTTGGGGTTTTCCAGCAATTCCCGCACTTGGTCGAGCCACTTTTCATAAACGTCGGGCTGGTTGTTGATGCCTTTGTACTTCCAGTGAGCGGCGAAGCCACGTTCGGCAATTTCATCCATCCGTTCGCTTCGGATTTGCACTTCCACGAAACGGCCGCCAGGGCCGATGACGGTGGTGTGGAGTGATTCGTAGGCATTAGATTTTGGCACCGTTACCCAATCCTTGAGTCGTTCTGGGATGGGCTTGTAAATATCCGTGACGATGGAGTAAACCATCCAGCACAGTGTTTTTTCCCGCCTGCGTTCTACATCCACAACAATGCGGACGGCGAAGATGTCGTAGATTTCTTCGAATGGGGTGTGCTTGGTTTTTATTTTATTATAAATGGAAGAGACGGATTTGGCTCGGCCGAAGCAACGATAGGGCACGCCGATTTCATCCAATTGCTGCTGGATGGGCTTCAGGAATTCATTGATGTAGCGTTCCCGTTCGCTCTGTGTTACGTTGAGCTGGTGGGCAATTTCCTCGTAGGCTTCCGGTTCAGTGATTTTGAGGCAAAGGTCCTGGAACTCCGACCGGATATTGTAGAGGCCCAGCCGGTGGGCAAGAGGGGCGTAGATGTAGCTGGTTTCTGCCGCAATTTTCAATTGTTTGTGGCGAGGCATGGAGCCCAAAGTACGCATGTTGTGCAGGCGGTCGGCCATTTTGATGAGCACGACCCTCACATCCATGACCAGCGTGCTGAGAACTTTCCTGAAATTTTCAGCCTGCGGGCTTTCAAAGGTGGTGGACCCATCCAGTTTGGTCAGGCCGTCAACGATAAGGGCTATTTTTTCACCAAATTCTTTTTGAATATCGTCCAGGGTATAGTCGGTGTCTTCAACGACGTCATGAAGGAGGGCGCAGACGGCGGCGGTAGGGCCAAGGCCGATTTCGTCGATGCATATGCGAGCAACTTCGATGGGGTGGAGGATGTAAGGTTCTCCAGATTTGCGGCGCTGTTTGGAATGGGCGTTGGCCGCCAGTTCGAAGGCGTGCCGGATTTGCTCCTTGTCCAGCGTGTCCATTTTGTTTTGGAGCGTACGCAGAAGTTGCCGGTACGCCCGTTGAATCAACAGGTGGTCGTCTTGGTTAATGGACGGAGCGGCAGAAGCTGGCATAATGCTAGTGAATATTGATGAATAAAAACGTCAGATCAGGGAACGAACCTTGCAATGACCTTTTTACAAAACTAAATAATTTCTCTTTTAAACGTCTTGCGCTGCTAAAATGCGACCAGTTTTTGAAAAATTGTTTTTTTTCATGGACTTCAACCTTTCGGAGGAAAATATTTTGAAACGCTCCAAAACTCAATTTCCCAAAAAGGTGTTTATCTTTGCCCCACTTTTTCCGAAGGGCAAAAATTTCTATTTGATAATCAGTTAGTTGCGGGTGTGGCGAAATTGGTAGACGCGCCAGACTTAGGATCTGGAGCCGCGAGGCGTGGGGGTTCGAGTCCCTCCACCCGCACTTTTTTTGGAGGAGGTTTAATAGTAGATGCGTTTTAAAGGTTAAACCTTTGGTGCTGAAGCTATTAAACCTTTTTACGCTTAAACTGCACACCCTCCCTTCCTAATCTATTTCATTAAAAGTAAATACACTCATGCCTAAAGTAGCCAGAAAGGATATTGATGCACTGAATGCTGTGCTCACTGTCAACATTGCAAAAGACGACTACGAACCTAAGTTCAAAAAAGAGCTCAACAAAATCAAAGATAAGGCGGCCATTAAAGGTTTTCGCAAGGGCAAAACGCCAACCGGGTTTTTGAAAAAAATGTACGGCAAAGGCCTGCTCAGTGATATCGTGACGGAAATGCTCCAACAGGAAGTATCCGCGGTGATGAATAGCGAGGAGGTCACTTTCCTGGGCCAGCCTATCCCAACGGATGACCAGGAGGCAGTAGAATTTGACCCGAATAATTTTAAGGATTATATTTTTAAATTTGATTTGGGTAAAGCGCCGGATTTCGAAGTGAAGGGGGTAGACAGCGACACCGAGTTCGAAATTTTTAAGGTGGAAATTCCTACCGAGAAGGTGGACGAGCGCCTTGAGTACATTCGCAAGCGCAGGGGCGAACGCAACGAAACGGAGGACACCATCGAAGAAGAGGACATGATTACGTTGAATGCTGTTGAACTGGATGGCGATGCGCCTAAGGAAGATGGCTGGAAAACGACTTTTTCTATTCTTGTGAATCGTATCACGGAGGGCCCCGTCAAGGAGGAAGTTTTAACCAAAAAGAAGGGTGACACTATCCGCTTCAATGTGTACGAACTGGAAGATGGTGCCAGCCAGGAACAAGTAAAAAAATACCTGCTCAATTTCACCCAAACTGACATTGAAGAAGGTACTGAAACCGGTGAGATGTACGAAGCCGTCATCGAAAAGGTGAGCCGCCTGACGCCAGCCGAGATGAACCAGAAGTTATTTGATGAGGTGTTTGGTGAAGGCGAAGTTTCTACCGAAGAGGAAGCACGCAAAAAACTGGCTGAAAATATGGGACTGAGCTTCCAGGGCCAGGCCGATTCGCTGGTGTTTAGGGACATGCGCAGCCGTTTGATCGAAATGAACCGTGAGACCATGCCCTTACCCGATGATTTTATCAAGCGCTGGTTGAAGGTCGGTCATGAGAAAGATGCGGAAAGAATCCTCGCCGACTATGAAAGTTTTGCTGATGATATGCGCTGGAGTTTGATCAAAAACAAACTTTACAAGCAGTATGATTTCAAGGTTGAGGAAGCGGAAATCCGTGACCTCGCCTACAATCGGGTGGCCAGCTACTTCGGCGGCTACTACCAGCAGGACATGCTTGACCCCATCGTTCAGCGAATGATGGAAGACACTGACCAGTTGAATAGCCTGGTTAGTGACCTGCTGACGGATAAGTTGTTGAAAAAATTCAAGGAGTCAGTGACGCTGAAAGACATCAAAATTTCAGAAAGTGAATTCACTGAAAAGTACCAGGCCATCATGGAGGAAGAGGAGAGACAGGCTAAGTTGAAAAACCCGAACCTGGCGTCTGACGAAGAAGAATAGTGTGGGGGAGGGTAGTTGATTTTTAATTTATTTCAACCACATTTAAAAAAAGGCGTTCTAATAACGTCATTTGGATTCATGGCAATGAGTCATGAATCCAACCCTAACGAAAAAACTCACATATTTTATGTTTCACAAAGACGAATTCCTCAAATACGCTACCAAGCACCTTGGCATGAGTACCATGCACCTTGAGCACTATGCTGAAAAAACGCATTCGGCCGCTCCTAACATCCAGGGCTTCACCCCAAATGTTATTGAAGAAAGACCGATGAACATCGTTGGCCTCGACGTTTTCTCCCGTTTGATGATGGACCGCATCATATTTCTGGGCGTTCCCATTAATGATTACGTAGCCAATGTGGTGCAGGCGCAAATGTTGTTTCTGGACTCTACCGACAACAAGCGTGATGTACAAATGTACGTCAACAGCCCGGGTGGCTCAGTGACGGCAGGCCTCGGTATTTATGATACCATGCAATATATTTCACCGGATGTAGGCACTATTTGTACAGGTATTGCTGCTTCCATGGGTGCAGTATTGTTGTGCGCAGGTACGAAAGGAAAGCGTACCGGTCTTCCGCATTCCCGGGTGATGATTCACCAGCCGTTGGGTGGAATGCAGGGACAGGTGACGGACATGGAAATTTCTTACCGCCTGATCAAAGCAATGCAAAAAGATCTCTATGAAATTCTGGCAAGCCACACAGGCCAGGAATACGAAACGATTGAGAAAGACTGTGACCGGGATAACTGGATGACCGCAAACGAATCCAAAACATACGGTCTGATCGATGAGGTGCTGGAGCGCCCTCAGTTGAAGAAGGCTTAATCGCAAGTAAAAAAAATCAAAGTTCAAGGTCCTGTGTCAGGCCTTGGACTTTGAAATTTAATAAGAACTGGTTAGCGAAATATTTAAGACCAAGGATTTCAGGAGTTAATTCATTGACTTTCAATCCATTGATTTCTTTCTTTTTTGTTTCGATCAAATAAAAGTCAAATGCGGCGAAGTAAACAAAGTTACCGTTGTTCATTCTGCGGAAAAGACAAGTCCGAGGCGCTTATTCTGATAGCCGGGATCGAGGGCCATATCTGTGAGGTTTGCGTGGAGCAAGCAGTCGATATCGTTGAGGAGGAATTATATGGCAACAAAAAACAACATGCAACACCTACTCCGAAAGCTAAGGACTTCAGGCTCCCCGAAGATCTGACCCCAAAGGCGATTAAAACCCATCTTGATCAATATGTCATCGGACAGGAGGAAGCAAAAAAAACGCTTTCCGTAGCTGTTTACAATCATTACAAACGGCTTGGGCAAGTCATTCAGGATGATATCGAAATTGAAAAATCCAATTTACTTTTTGTAGGTGAAACGGGTACCGGAAAAACCCTGATGGCTAAAACCATCGCCAAATTTCTCAATGTCCCCTTCGCCATCGTGGATGCCACAGTTTTCACAGAAGCGGGGTACGTTGGTGAAGATGTCGAAAGTATTCTTTCACGCCTGCTTCAGGTGTGCGACTACGATGTTGAGGCTGCAGAAAGAGGCATCGTTTACATTGATGAGATAGATAAAATTGCACGAAAGAGCGACAACCCATCCATCACACGTGACGTATCCGGCGAGGGCGTTCAGCAGGGAATGTTGAAAATGCTGGAAGGTACAGACGTAAACGTTCCGCCACAGGGAGGTCGCAAACACCCGGAGCAGAAATTGGTGAAAGTCAATACGCACAATATTCTTTTCATCTGCGGAGGTGCTTTCGACGGTATCGAGAAGCACATCGCCCGGCGGATGAATACCCATGTGATCGGGTTTAAAGCAGAAGAAAATAACATCATTGACAGAGATAATCTCATCAAATACGTCAACCACCAGGACCTCAAGCGTTTTGGCCTGATTCCTGAGCTGGTGGGCCGCCTACCGGTAGCGACTTACCTTGAGCCACTTGACCATGAGACACTCCGCCGTATTCTTACCGAGCCGAGAAATGCGCTGCTCAAGCAGTACACCAAACTATTTGCACTGGAAGGCATTCGTATCAGTTTTACCAATGAAGCGATTGACTACATTGCCAGCAAAGCGCTGGATTTCAAACTGGGCGCAAGAGGGCTTCGGTCCATTTGCGAAGCAGTCATGAAAGATGCGATGTTTGAGCTGCCTTCTGATCGTGAAACAAGAGAATTCAAAGTGACGGAAAGTTACGCCATGGAGCGGCTCGATAAATCAAAGTTTGGCTTGTTGAAAGCGGCATAGGGAAAAACTATATCTGAAGCGGAGGTTTAAGTTTCTGTGTTTTGGGCAATGACTTTCTTTCAGGTGTAAAAAGTAAAACAAAACGCCTTTCGGAATCAAACCGGGAGGCGTTTTGCTTTTCACTACACTGCTTTTTTAAAATATTGTACCGGTGATTACATATTTTTTGGTTCAATGTTCCGCATTTTGTTTTAAATAAAAAATTAAAGACATACCTTCACTGCGTATCATTGTAGATACATCATTCAAAACAGTATTAACCAACTAAAATTTTTAATTATGAATGCAGTTCTTAACGCCGGGAAGTATTTGTTCGCTGTTCCATTCGCAATTTTTGGAGTCATGCACCTGATGAATGCCGATGCGATGGCAGGCATGGCCCCATTTGGCGGTTCATTTATTATTTATGTCACTGGTTTAGCGCTGATAGCTGGTGCTGTCAGCATCATCATTGGCAAAATGGATAAACTTGCTACGGTTTTGCTTGGAGTCTTTTTGCTGCTGACGGCCCTGCTCGTTCATGCAGCTGGTGTAGCCAATGCTGCTGATGAAATGGCTGCCAGCATGTCGATGAGTGGATTATTGAAAGACCTGGCACTTGCCGGAGCAGCCTGGATGTATGCCAAATCGATGGCGAAGGACAACGCTGTCATTGGCTGATAGGATTTAATCGAACTCGTAAAGATGCACCTGCAAAGTTTGTTTGCGGGTGCATTTCTATTTTTAGGAAATTCCTACCTTTCGGCATGCGCTACTTTACTGAGCTTGCCTACAATGGCACGAATTACAACGGCTGGCAAAAACAACCAAATGCCGCATCTGTCCAGGAGACGATCGAACAAGCTCTTTCTACGATACTCGGAACGGAGATCGAAATAGTCGGATGCGGCCGAACAGACACCGGCGTTCATGCAAGCCAATATTTCATGCATTTTGATTTTGAGGGAAATTTTCCGAAGGCCTTTCTCAATCGTGTCAATAAATTTTTACCGCAGGACATTGCAATCCGGCAAATTTTCGAAGTAGAGGAATCGGCTCATGCACGCTTTGATGCTATTCGCCGGAGCTATGAGTATCATCTTTTTTTCGAAAAAAATCCTTTTGAAATAAAAACGGCCTGGCATTTCCCCTTTGCTGAAAAACCAAGGTTTGAACTGGTGCAGGAGGCGGCTGCCTTGCTGACGAAGTTTGGCGAGTTTGCCCCATTTTGCAAAACAAATAACGATGCGAAAACGATGGAATGCGACCTGATGCATTCGGAATGGGTCGTTGATGAGAAGACTGGCAGGTGGGTTTATCACATCTCGGCCAACCGCTTTCTCAGGGGCATGGTCAGGTTGATAGTGGGTATGTGCCTGAATGTAGGCTTGGGTAAAATTTCACCGGATTCGGTCAGGCAGGCACTGGAGCAACAGACTTCGCTTGAAAAAAGCTGGAGTGTGCCGGCCCATGGGTTGTTTTTGACAGAGGTGAAATATAAATGAGCAGAAAAGTTATTTTACAAAAAAAGAAAAAAGCCCGGCGAACGAAAGTCCGACGGGCTTAATTAGTCCTTGACGAATCTTACACTTGCCAAGGAGCCTCCTATTTCCTATTTTTCCATGTGTCCAAATACCGTTCCAATTCCATCTCGTCATATATTAAAACTTCTCTAGGCTTACTTCCTTCTGAAGGCCCTACCACGCCTATCGCTTCTAATTGATCCATAATACGTCCGGCGCGGTTATAACCCAGTTTCAAACGGCGCTGAATCATGGACGTTGAACCGTGCTGACTTTGTACTACTAAGCGGGCTGCATCCTCCATCATTTCGTCCACATCGTTGGGGTCGAAGGCACCCGGCTCACCCAGTCCGTCTTCGTCTCCGTGGAATTCAGGGAGGTGGTAAGGATCAGGATAGCCTCGTTGATCAGCGATGAAATTGATTACGTCTTCCACTTCGGGCGTATCGACGAATGCACATTGCAGGCGGACCATGTCGCCTCCGACTGAGAACAACATGTCACCCCGGCCTACCAATTGTTCGGCGCCGCTGGCGTCGAGGATGGTACGTGAATCAACCTTCGCAGAAACTTTATAGGCGATACGTGCCGGGAAGTTAGCCTTGATCACACCGGTGATGATATTGACAGACGGGCGCTGTGTGGCAATGACCAGGTGAATCCCGACTGCCCGAGCCAGTTGCGCCAAACGGCCGATGGGTAACTCGATTTCTTTACCAGCCGTCATGATCAGGTCGGCAAACTCATCAATCACCAGCACGATGAACGGCATGAATTTGTGCCCGTTGTTTGGGTTCAGTTTTCGGGCAACGAATTTCTCGTTGTACTCCGTGATGTTTCGGGCGTGCGCTTTTTTCATCAGGTCGTACCGGGTGTCCATTTCAATGCAGAGCGAATTGAGGGTGTAAACGACCTTGTTGGTTTCTGTTGTAATTGGTTCCTCCTGCTCTGGAAGGAAGGCCAGAAAATGGTACAGCAAACGAGCGTAGGGGAAAAGCTCAACTTTTTTAGGGTCGATCAAAACCAGTTTGACCTGAGAGGGATGTTTTTTATATAAAATAGAAAGAATGACGGCGTTGATACCCACCGACTTACCCTGGCCGGTAGCCCCTGCGATGAGCAGGTGGGGCATCTTGGCGAGGTCCACCACAAAAACTTCATTGGCGATAGACTTACCGAGGGCAATGGGTAGGTCCATTTTGGAGCGCTTGAATTTTTCATGCATCAACAATTCCTTCAGCGCTACGATTTGCTTGTTCTTGTTCGGCACCTCGATACCGATTGTCCCACGGCCGGGAATTGGGGCGATGATACGAATACCCAAAGCGGCAAGGCTGAGGGCGATGTCATCTTCCAGGTTTTTGATTCGTGAAATACGAACGCCGGGGGCAGGCACAATTTCGTATAGTGTAACCGTCGGGCCGATCGTTGCCCGTATTTTGACGATTTCAATTTTATAATTCAGCAAAGTCTCGACGATCTGGTCTTTGTTTGCTTCGAGCTCCGACCGGTCAATCTCGACTTTTTGATCTGCGTAATCTTTTAGCAAGGCGAGTACGGGATACTCGTAGGAGGAGAGTTCCAGCGTCGGGTCGTAAGGCTCACTGAAATTTTCGTTAGGCTTCGTAGCCTGGATGTCGGGGAAGAGGGAAGCCTGCGGGGCAGGTCCGGCGGGTTGAACTTTAGTCTCTTCCAGTTCCGGCGAGCCGGCTCCATCTTCGGAAGAATCATCAATCTCAAAATCAGAATCTCCCGGCTTGAGTGTTTTAGGTTTTTCCGGTTTGTTGCTGTCTTCCTCCAGGCTGAAGTTCACCTGGCCGTTTTCAACTTTTTCTGCTGTTGGGGTTGTTGGTCGTAGTGGCTGTGAAGGAGGTCGGGCCGGTGTCGGATTACCGGAGGTGGCAGGTTTCGTTTTGCGGCCGGTGTAGCGGCGGTTCAGAATGTCACTGAACCAAAGCTTCGTCTCATACCAGGCTTTCTGAGGGGTGAGTTCGTTGAAGTTGGGGTTGACGAACCAAACTATTATACCTATAAAAATAAAGAGGAACAAGACGATCATGCCAAGGACGCCCACAAAACTCGTCATCCACACACTTACAGCCTCTCCGAAAGCGCCGCCCCACGGAAAAACTGCTTCTCCAAAAATAAACTCCAGAAAAACAGAGGACAGTAGCAGGATGACAATTGACTGCCGAAGCAGCGAACGGTGTACCCGAATCGGTACTCGTTTCACCATTGACCAACCGTATATGGCAACCAGGTATGCCAGGATGAAAGACGGCAGCCCGAATCCCCACCAGAAAAAGGTATTTGAAACGATAGCTCCCAACCGGCCCAAAAGATTGGAAGCCTGAAAACCTTCACTGAAAAGTTCGCCCAGCGGTTTGCTGTTTACGTCGTCGTAGTCGTCTGTCCAGGTGAACAGATAGGATGCGAAAGCAATGAATAGATAGGCCGACAGGAACATCAGCAGCACACCTATTAATTTAGGTATCCTGTCATCGTTGCCTAAATTGAAACTTAGTTGATTGGATTTTTTTTTAGCTGCCATGCTCGCTCAAGTCAGGGTGAGGTATCTCCTCTATTTTTTTCAAAACATGCCGCTGCCGGTCATGATTTGATTGATTTTTTTTAAACAAATAATTTCAAGGCTAAAAAGCAAAGGTATGTATTCCCGTCGTTATGCGAAAACAGGCTTCAGCGTGCATGGATTTATTTTTTTTAACATCGAATTACATCATTCCTTCGTCGGCAAAACTGTAGTATCCTTTGTCAACAATGATCAGGTGATCAAGAACAGGGATGCCAAGCATCTCGCCTGCATTTTTCAGCTTGCGGGTTAGCTCAATGTCGGCCTGGCTTGGGCGCATGGTTCCGGAAGGGTGGTTGTGGGAAACAATGATAGAAATAGCCTTGGCTTCGATGGCTTTTCTGAAAACAATTCTGGCGTCGACGATGGTGGCATCCGTTCCTCCGACACTCACCTGCTCTTTTCCTAACACTTTATTCCCTTTGTTTAAAACCAAAATCCAGAACTCTTCATGCGGTAAATCCTGTAAAACAGGAGCAATGGCCCGAAAAGCATCCTGGCTACCCCGAATGACGGGCAATTCCAGAAAGTCGGAAGTCTGGCGCCGCCGGCCCAACTCAAGGGCTGCAGCAATAGTGATGGCTTTGGCCTCGCCGATTCCTTTGAATTTCATCAGCTCTGTCAGACTGAGCTTACTGAGTTCGTTTAGGTTTCGTTCAACGGAGTTGAGAATTTTTTTTGCAAGATCTACCGCCGATTCGTTTCTGGAGCCGGAGCCGATCAGAATAGCAATCAGTTCAGCATCGGAAAGGGAAAGCCTGCCTTTGTTCAGGAGTTTTTCACGGGGGCGGTCATCTTCAGCCCATGCAGTGATGGGCAGGTAAGGAGCGGGCGGGTAGTTTTCCATAGATTGAAATTCAGGGTTTCGTTGGCTGGCCGGAAATTTATGGCCAGGCGAGTAAAAATAACTCCCGATTTTCGAAAACCGCCACTTTTGGCACTTATTTTTCGTAATAGGGTGAAAAATAATGAATTGACAAAAAACTTAATTCGTCGAATTGGCTGAAATGGTATCTTTGCCTTCCTGCCTTAACGAATTGAACCTTAAATTCCCAAACCCGTATCCTCCCATGAGAGTCTTAAAATTTGGCGGAAGCTCCGTAGGTACGCCCGAGCGTATCAAAGGTCTGATCGAAATTCTGAAAAACTATTACAGCAAAGGCGAACGCTTCACGGTCGTATTCTCTGCTTTTAGCGGCGTGACGGATAGTTTGCTTGAAATGAGCAAACGAGCTTCAAACGGCGACGAAACTTACCGGGACCTTTTTCAACAATTTAAACAACGGCACCAGGATGCCATCACCGCATTGATGGAAGGTCCGCTTTGTCAGCAGGTACAATTGGAAATGGCGCAAAGCCACGAATCGCTCGGCAATGTACTCAACGGCGTTTTTCTTGTGCGGGAAGCTTCTCCACGAACCATGGACTACGTGGTGAGTTTTGGAGAACGAAGCTCTTCGTACATCATTGCCAATACTTTGCAGCAGGCAGGAATCCCTTCCTCTTTCCTCGATGCCCGGAAAATTATCCGAACAAATGACAGCTTCGGTGGAGCAAGGGTTGACTTTGCGGCATCCTATCCGCTCATCAAGCAGTATTATCTACAACATCCTGAAATTCAGGTAGTTACAGGATTTATTGGCTCAACAAAAGACGACCTGACTACCACGTTGGGCCGTGGCGGTTCGGATTACACCGCTGCCATCATTGCGGCAGGGTTGAATGCTTCTGCCATTGAAATCTGGACCGATGTGGATGGCGTACTTACAGCCGACCCGAGAAAGGTGAAAAAAGCATTCACCGTTCCCAAAATGACCTATGCCGAAGCAATGGAAATGTCCCACTTTGGGGCGAAGGTCATCTATCCACCAACCCTGCAACCGGCGCTGCAAAAACGTATTCCGCTTTATATTAAAAATACATTTAATCCATCTTTTGAGGGGACATACGTCACCGATAAACGAGACCCCACCGGACATGCCGTCACTGGAATCTCATCCATCAATAAAGTGGCTTTGCTGACACTGCAGGGCGGTGGCATGTTCGGTGTTCCGGGTATTGCAGGGCGCTTGTTTGGGAGCCTGGCTGCTGCGGGGATCAATATCATTTTGATTACCCAGGGTTCGTCGGAACACTCCATTACTTTTGCCATTCCGCCGGACCTGGCAGAAAAAGCAAGACAGCAGGTGGAAAGCGAGTTCGAGTATGAAATGGAGAAGAAGATGGTCGAGCCGGTGAAGGTCGAGATGGACCTTTCCGTTGTGGCGATCATTGGTGAAAATATGCGCTACCGCCCCGGTATCGCCGGGCGGATGTTTCAGGCACTCGGTAAAAACGGTGTGAATGTGGTAGCCATAGCTCAGGGGTCTTCAGAGCTGAATATTTCAGTCGTAGTTTCTTATTCTGACGAAGCGAAGGCCATGAATGCGCTGCACGAGGCATTCTTTCTGTCGGATACGAAAGAGCTTCATTTATTCATGGTCGGCGTAGGGTTGATTGGTTCGACACTGATCGAACAGGTAAAGGCGCAGGCGAAATATTTGAAAGAAAAACGCAGCCTCGAAGTTCGGATTGTGGGTTTGGCAAACAGCAAGAAAATGCTGTTCAACGAAGACGGAATTGCGCTCGACAGCTGGAAGGAGGATTTGGTCTCGAATGGCGAACCTGTAGACCTGGCCGGGTTTATCCAAAAAATGAAAAGCCTGAACCTTTCAAATACCATTTTTGTGGACAACACAGCGAACGAACAAGTAGCGCATTTTTATGAAACCATTCTCGAAAGCAGTATTTCCATTTCGACGCCGAATAAAATCTCCACGTCTTCCTCTTACCTGCAGTACCAGCGGCTAAAAAACATTGCTACCAGGCGTGGAGTACAGTTTTTATATGAAACGAACGTTGGAGCCGGTCTGCCGGTCTTATCAACGCTGGAAGATTTGATTGCATCCGGCGACCGGATCATAAAAATAGAGGGTGTGCTTTCGGGTACAATGTCCTTCATTTTTAATCAATTCAAGGAAGGGATGAAGTTTAGTGAAATCGTCAGGGAAGCAAAAAAACTGGGCTACACGGAACCTGACCCCCGGGAAGACATTGGCGGTGCTGACGTTCGCCGGAAATTGATCATCCTGGCCCGGGAAACCGGCCTGGCGCTGGAAGCCGCTGAAGTAAAAATAGAAAGTATCCTTCCAAAAGCTGCTGAGGAAGCAGACAGCGTCGAAGCATTTTTTGAAGAATTGGAAAAGTCAGACGATCACTTTTCTCAAATAGCTGCCAAAGCAGCGAAGGAAGGCAAGGTGCTCCGAATGATCGCCAGCCTCGATAACGGAATGGCAAGTATCGGCCTGAAAGCTGTAGACTCCTCACATCCGTTTTATTCACTGAGCGGAAGTGACAACATGATTGTTTTCACAACGGAGCGCTACAAGGAGCGCCCTTTGGTGGTTCGTGGCCCTGGCGCTGGCGCTGAAGTTACAGCTGCCGGTGTTTTTGCCGAAATTATTCGCATTGGAAACTACTTGTCATAAATGAATGCTGAAATAAAAGTTTTTGCCCCGGCTTCTGTAGGTAATGCTGCAGTCGGTTTCGATATCATGGGATTTGCCCTGGATCGCCCAGGCGATGAAGTCATTGTTCGTTTTTCTGACGAACCCGGACTGCGTATCACAGAAATTACCGGAGCAGGAGGTAAATTGCCTTACGACCCGGTGAAAAACACGGCCGGATTTTCTGCTTTGAAATTACTGGAGCATTTGGGAGAAGATGGGCGAGGCATTGAAATGGAGTTACATAAAAAGATGCCTATCGGTAGCGGCTTAGGCAGTAGCGCAGCGAGTGCCGTGGCAGGCGTTTTTGCTGTCAATGAATTGCTTGGAAGGCCTTTGAAGAAAAAAGATTTGCTCCCCTTTGCCATGCAGGGAGAGTTTCTGGCTTCAGGTGGAATGCATGCGGATAATGTGGCGCCCTGCCTGCTTGGAGGCTTGTTGCTCGTGCGTGATCACGAGTCATTAGACGTTCACCGATTGCCAGTGCCGGATGGAATGTACGCTGCTGTGATTTACCCGCAGGTGGAAGTTTTGACAAAAGATGCTCGAAGTATTCTGAGTGACGCCGTGCCGCTGAAGAAATTTATCCAACAAAATGCCAATCTTGGCGCTTTCATCATCGGAATGTATAATTCAGATATCGGCTTGATTGGACGGGCTTTACAGGATGTGATTATTGAACCACAAAGGGCGAGGCTGATCCCGCATTTCTACGAAGTGAAAGAAACGGCCTTGAAGGCAGGGGCTTTAGGATGTAGCATTTCCGGAGCGGGGCCTTCAATATTTGCGTTGGCCGCCAGCAAACAGATTGCTGAAAACGCAGGCGAAGCGATGAAGCGCATTTTTTCAACTGCCGGAATCGGGCACGAACTTTTTATCTCGCCCATCAATCAGGAAGGGGCGGTAAAACTGTAACCCGCAACTCCTTATTCGTTTTTACGAAGTGGGAGTTGCGCAGCATGAAACAACAATGAAACTTTACAGCACAAAAAATACGGCTAAATTCGTCTCACTCAAAGAGGCTGTTTTCAAAGGTTTGCCTGAGGATAACGGGCTTTACATGCCTGAATCGCTTCCACGCCTGCCTGATAGTTTTATCAAAAACCTTAAAGACTACTCCTTTCAGGACATTGGTTTTGAAATCTGTAAACACCTTTTCACCGGCGCTATTCCTGAAAATGACTTGAGAGAGATTATCGAAAACTCAATCACCTTTCCGGCGCCTGTGGTTAGTTTGGATGATGAAACGAACATTCTTGAGTTGTTTCATGGACCATCACTGGCCTTCAAAGATTTTGGGGCCCGATTTATGGCCCAGTTGATGAGCTACTTTAATCGTGGAGATGATCGGGAATTGGTGATCCTCGTTGCGACTTCCGGAGACACAGGCGGAGCAGTGGCAGCAGGTTTTTTTAAAACACCCGGTATTCGGGTGGTCATCCTCTACCCTTCTGGCAAAGTGAGTCACTTACAGGAAAAACAATTGACCACACTTGGAGAAAATGTTTCTGCCATTGAGGTCGACGGTACTTTCGACGATTGCCAGGCTTTGGTGAAAAAGGCTTTTCTGGATGAAAATTTGACTGCTAAAATCAGGCTCAGCTCAGCCAACTCAATCAATATCGCCCGGTTGATCCCGCAGTCCTTTTATTATTTTGAAGCGTTCAAACAATTGGTGGACAATGGCAGACCAGTCGTGTTCTGTGTCCCCAGTGGCAATTTTGGCAACCTCACTGCCGGGCTTTTTGCAAAAAGAATGGGGTTGCCCATCCACAGGTTTATCGCAGCAACAAATGTGAACGACGTCGTGCCTGAATATTTGAAGTCTGGCGTGTACACGCCACGGCCTTCAGTCCCTACCCTTTCGAATGCGATGGATGTTGGTAATCCTTCTAATTTTGCCCGCATGCTTGATTTGTATTGTTCCACGTGGAACAATTTAAAAGAGGAGATTTCTGGCTACGCTTTCAGCGATGAAGAAACAATGGCGGCAGTCAGGGAGGTATTTGAAAAATACAACTACGTCATTGATCCGCATGGTGCGGTGGGTTACCTCGCTTTCAGGCAGTTTCAAAAAGACAATCCGGGTAATTTCAACGGGGTAATTTTGGAGACAGCTCACCCCTCAAAGTTTTTGCCGGATGTAGAATCAATTTTGCAACAAAAAATCGACGTGCCCGAAAGGTTGGCTATTTTGGCAAATAAAGAAAAACGTGCCAAGCGACTGGGTGTAGCGTATGAGCCCTTCAAGGATTGGCTGCTGAATGAATTTTAAACACTAACATCAATTTTGTGTTTGAGTTGTTCCACGTGGAACATCGGAAGCCGGGAAGCGCTGTGTAATGCTTTCCGGCTTTTGATTTTTAATTGCTTCGTGCATTGCTCTAAGAAAAATATGGAAATCAAAGAACGAACTCAGCGGAAGTATGAAAGAGAATTAGGCGGGGTGTCCGTAGTTTCCTGGCTCATCTTGCTTGTGCTTGCCCTGACCTGGGGCTCTTCCTATTTTTTGATAAAAAAAGGTCTGGTGTCCTTCACCTCTCAGCAGGTAGCTTGCGTTAGGATGTCCGTGACGTTCCTCTGTTTTTTGCCGTTTTTTATTTTTCAAAGAAAAAAAGTTGATTGGTCGAAATGGAAGTACCTGGCCCTCGTAGGGTTTGTGGGCAGTTTTTTCCCTGCGTTGCTTTTCGCTACGGCACAGACGAAAATCAGCAGTTCGCTAACGGGAGTACTTAGTTCACTTACGCCGCTCGCTACCCTGCTCATTGGTATTTCTTTTTTTAAAACAACAGCTACCTGGACGAAAATTACCGGCGTTTTGATGGGTCTGGCCGGAGCTGTCTGGCTCTTGCTCATGGACAAGGACGGTGGTGAATGGACCGGATTTCAATTTGGCTTGCTCGTAGTGCTGGCCTGTCTTTTTTATGGATTGAGCACCAACGTCATCAAAAATTACCTTTCGGAAATGCGATCGCTGACCATCAGTGCCGTTTCGTATTCCATGGTGGGTATCCCGGCGATGCTTTTTTTAGCGGGGTCTGATTTTGTTCAGGTTTTTGAGTATGACGAAAAAGCCTGGGTATCCCTGGGGTATCTTTGCCTGCTTGCCGTCTTCGGAACGGTGCTTGGCTCACTGTTTTATTTTAAGCTGATCAAGATGACGAATGCGCTGTTCGCCTCGACGGTGAGTTACCTGACGCCGATGGTTGCCATTTTGCTGGGAGCTTTCGATGGGGAAGTGATTACCATTTTTCACTTTGCAGGAATGTTGGTAATACTTTCAGGCGTGTACGTGGCGAGGAAGTAAATTCAGTTTTTTAAAAATCTGACCTCTACTAAAAAAGTATTGTCGTCGGTGAAGGAAACTTTCTGGTGGCTTTCAATGGTGTACCCCACTTCGGGCTCATAAGTCAACAGTTGTTTCGTATCGGCAACGGCACTGGAGGTACTGTTTTCAATAAAAATTTTAGATATGGCGTTCGCTTCAAAATCAATCGAGATTTTCTTTGTACGCAAATCTTCGTCTTTGGAAGTATAGTTGAGCTGAACGAGCTGCTGCTGTTGATTAAACACGCTGTCAATTTCGTACTTGTCGGACCAGGCTGCCCGGTTAATGTCTGCGTTCGAAAAAATCTTGAGTTCCTCTTCGAAATTCAGGGAGTCAATCGTTCGCTCCTCCTGCTGCCCATCCACCGTGGCTGTTTTTTTTACCTTCTGAAATTTAGTGAGTCGTTGGACTTCCGAATCGAAGTAACCTTTTAAATCGAAGTACAACTGCTCGGTGAGTTTGACATCGACCGGGGTGTTCGAACATCCTGCGAAAGCAAAAAGAGCGATGGTGAAAACAAGATGAACAACGTTCTTAGCGCTGTTCATCCCGTTTTTGCTTTTCAAAAAGTTAAGTTTTATCACTTTAATTTTTTCAGTTTGAAAGATTAAACTTCTACAGATGTGGTCACCGGAACGACCAATACCTCACCGTCCATTTCTTTGGGTGGTTCAACGCCCATTAGTTTGAGGATTGTCGGAGCGAGGTCGCCAAGTTTTCCATTTTTCAAAACTGCCTCCCCCGGCTTTTTACTCACGTAGACGCAAGGCACCGGATTCATCGAGTGAGCGGTGTTTGGCGTACCGTCCTCGTTGATGAGGTAGTCCGAGTTGCCGTGATCAGCAATGACAATGGCTTCGTAGTCGTGCTCTAGTGCTGTGTCGAGCAGTCTGCCAAGGCAGGTGTCCACCGTTTCGGCAGCTTTGATGGCTGCTTCCCAAACACCCGTGTGTCCGACCATGTCGGCGTTAGCGTAGTTCAAACAAATGAAATTAGGTTGGTGTTTTTCGATATCGGCGATAATGGCATCCGTGATTTCGACAGCGCTCATCTCAGGCTGTAAATCGTAGGTAGGCACTTTCGGAGATGGGATCATGATGCGGCGCTCTCCTTCAAATGGCTCCTCTCTCCCACCGGAGAAAAAGAAAGTTACGTGCGGATATTTTTCCGTCTCGGCGATACGTACCTGAGTCATGCCTTCTTTTGAAATAACTTCACCGAGCGTGTTAGTCAGATTGTCTTTTTCAAAAACGACTTTGATATTTTGAAAAGTCTCATCGTAGCGTGTCATAGTCACGTAGTGAAGGTCGAGCTTTTTCATATCGTAATCCGGCATGTCTTTTTGCGTCAGGACGATAGAAATTTCACGGGGCCGGTCGGTGCGGAAGTTGAAACAAATCAGGACATCGCCATCCTGAATTTTTGCGACAGGTTGCCCGTTTTCGTCCGTGCAGACAATGGGTTTCAAAAATTCATCCGTCTCACCTGCTTCGTAGCGTTTTTTGACGGTGGCAATTGGGTCGCTGGACTTTTCTCCCTCGCCTTTCACCAGCAAATCGTAGGCTATTTTTACTCTTTCCCAGCGCTTGTCACGGTCCATGGCGTAATAACGTCCAATGACAGATGAGATTTTAACTTCTTGATTATCAATGCTTTGTGTTAAATTCTTCAAGTATCCTGCACCACCTTTCGGGTCTGTATCCCGTCCGTCCATGAAGGCATGAACGAAGACTTTTTTTAAACCTTGCTGTTGGGTAGCATCGCAGAGAGCTTTGAGATGGTCAATGTGAGAATGCACACCTCCATCGGAGAGCAACCCGATAAAATGGACAGATTTTCCGTGTTCTTTTGCGTAGCGGAATGCTTCCATCAGAACAGGATGCTGCTGAAGTTCTCCATCCCGAATTGACTTGTTGATGCGGGCCAGCTCCTGGTACACGATCCGACCGGCGCCAATATTGAGGTGGCCGACTTCGGAGTTACCCATTTGCCCTTCCGGCAGGCCGACCATTTCACCGAAGGTGACCAATTCTGAGTTGGGGTATTTTTTGTACAAATTATTCATGACGGGGGTATTGGCATGGGCGATGGCGTCGGCATCGTATTTCTGGCCATGTCCCCAGCCGTCGAGGATGATCAAAGCGCAACGTTTGGTATTCATTTTCGAATTGAATTTTAGAAGAAATGTGTAATGGCTTATTCGGAAGAGGCATCGCAAAAATAGGAACTTTCCGGGGGTAACCTGTCACTTTTTGAAAAAGCAGCCGCAAGGGAAATTGTTTAACGAACGGGGAAAAACTTTCTTCAAATACGAACCAGGTGGGCTGGTTCGTTAAATGTGTCACTTAATTTGCAGTAACCTCATTTTAACCGTTGTTTTTAAACTGGCTTCTGTTTCTTGATTGCCCGATTCGAATTTGTTGATTTGAAAGTTGGTACAGACCCATTATCGACAGCCCATGGTTAAGTACCTGCTTTCGATGCCAAATGGCCCGAAAAAGTCTTAACTTTTCATTTCGTTACTCTTGATCACCGGATTCGTCAAAAGCCAGTCAAACGAACATATTTAAAATTTTGCTCGTTTGATTTAAAAGAAGGAACTTCGCAGACTCGATGGAGATGGCCTTTCGGGGCTACGGGTCGAAAACGTTCATAAAACTTTTATACCATGAAAAATTTCTTGTTTGTCATTCTTTTGGCTCCGTCACTTGCGATGGTGAATCTCGATGACCTCAATATCAGCGCTATCACCAAAGCCATCAGCGACGGAAATGCTGACATGCTCGGTCAATATTTTGACGCCAATGTCGAAGTTGCCGTGATGGACAAAGAGGAGACCTACTCCAAAGCCGATGCTGTTAAAGTAGTGAAGAATTTCTTCGCTGCAAACAAACCGTCCAAGTTCAGCCAGGTGCATCAGGGTACTTCGAAAGGACAGGATTCTGAGTATTGCATTGGTAATTTGACTGCTTCCACCGGAACGTTCCGGGTTTACATTTACATGAAAGTAAGTGGCGGGAAGTACACGATTCAAGAACTTAGATTTGATAAGTAATCTTCAAAATAAAAAAAAAATAAAAAAATGGGCGTCCGAAAGCGGACGCCCATTTTTTTATCCCTAAAACATGGAAAAGCATTGCCAGTATCTGGCAGGGCAGTCATTTAGTATTCAGTTTTTCACCACAGTGTTTGCAAAAAACAGCGTCATCATCATGGCCCTCCTGTCCGCAGTAGCGGCATGATTGCGTATTGTTCTTTCGGGATGTCCGGATCATCTCAGCGGAGACGATACCAGTCGGTACTGCCAATACGGCATAGCCTAGAATCATTACCATTGCGGAGAGTAGTTGGCCCAGTTCTGTGATGGGAGTAATATCGCCGTAGCCAACGGTAGTCAATGTAACAATGGCCCAGTAAATACCCCGGGGAATGCTGCTGAAACCTTCATTTCCCTGTGCACCTTCCACCAGGTACATAACTGATCCGATGATGGTGACCATCAGCAAAATGAAGAGCAGGAATACCGTGATTTTCGCCCGGCTTGCCCTTAACGAACGAATGATGACTGCACCTTCGATCAGAAAGTGTCCCAGTTTAAATATTCTGAAAATCCGCATCAAACGTAAAATCCTGATCACCAGCAACGTCTGAGCCCCCAGGAAGAAAAGGCTGAGGTAAGTAGGAAGAATCGCCAGCAGGTCAATGATGCCGAAAAAGCTGGTAGCATATTTAAGCGGTTTGTAAACACAGTACAGGCGCAGGAGGTATTCGATGGTGAAAAATATGGTAAAGATCCATTCAAGCACGTAAAGTACTCCGCCTATTTTGGCCTGATACTCACTGACACTCTCCAGAATAACTGCCAGTACACTCGCTACAATCGCCACCAGTAAGGCTATGTCAAAGGCTTTGCCTGGCGGCGTGTCTGCTTCAAAGATGATTTCGTGGATTTTTTCTTTAAGCGGGTTCCCGGTATTTTGATTTGACATGCAGTACTTTTTCTTGTCCGCTAAATTCTGAAAAAAATTGGTGTGTCTGGCAAAACAGCAATTTCCAAAACTGAAATCTTCCCTCGCATAAAACTCATTTCAGCGCAGAAATCCTTGCCGGTTGTCCAAAGTCATGGATTCATTTGATGAATGTCATCAGATTTTTGATGGATATCGGTCACCTTTGGTTCAACTGCAACGGTAGTTATGATCATTTTGAAAAAAAGAAACTGACCGTAAACCACATGAAAAACTAGTGTCATGAACCATACCGTAATGACTATCCACAGGCCCGAAGAAACCACATTCAACCCGGTCTTCAAGCGCTATATTGACTCCGTCCGGGATGAGGATATTGTCGCTTTGCTGGCTCGGAATAAAACGGAAATGATCCGTTTCCTCGAAACCATCGGCTGGGAGAAATGGGAACACGCCTACGCTCCCGGTAAGTGGACACTTGCCGAAATGATCGGTCATCTCATTGACTTCGAGCGCATCTTCACCTACCGGGCGCTTCGCATCGCCCGCAACGATACGACGCCGTTGCCCGGTTTTGAACAGGACGAACTGGTGAAATTTTCAGGCGCACCCCAGCGGCTGCCTGCCGCACTCGTCAGGGAATACGCAGCCGTCAGGGATGCTACCCTCCAACTGTTCGAAAATTTTACCGATGAAATGTGGGACAGGGAAGGCACGGCCGGCGGCTACACTTTTACGCCGCTTTCCATCGCCTACATCATCGCCGGGCATGAAATACACCACCGGCAGATGATTGAAAAAAATTATTGCTGAGACTCCCGACAGCCAAATAAAAAGGTAAAAGCATTCATCAGCCGCTCGATGCATTTCATAAATGTCAAAAAAAAATTGGTTGAACCGGCGCCCGCCGGTTCAACCAATTTACCAATCCACTAATTTACCAATTCACTCCACCGTCCCCCGGATGTTCCAGTTGACGCTTTCATTAGTGCGGGCCTGGAATGTTCTCCATTGACCGTCGGTACTTGAGAAAAGCCAGTCGCCGCCGTCTTTGCGAGGTCCGGCATCGCAGCCGATGGGTCGCTGTTCGCTGTTCAACATGACGAAAACACTAAGCCAAAGATCACCCCCGTTCAGATCGATGGGAGTAGCAAGTATATGCTTGTTCCATCTCAGGGTTTGCAGTCCGTTGGTCACATCGAATTCATAAATCTGGGTGCCGGGTGCACTTGTGCCGCCATTATAGACCCTGACTCTACAGTTTGCAGGAAGCGTTTCCCCGACAAAAAATTCGATTTCTGTCAATTGCCGGCCTGCAAAATCCGCCATTATATTCGTGTTGAAATGTACAGCCAATTCATGTTCGCCGGTAACGAGTACCGGGCCGGATACATTTTCGCCGTCCAGGCGAAGTACATTATCTGGCACCGGATTGTCATCGTCGCTACAGGCGGCCACGAAAAAGGCAGCAAAAAGCAGAAAAAAGTGTGAAATTTTCATTAGCTCAAGATTTTTTTTGTGAAATGTTTTTGAAAAAAGTCATACCTCAAAAGTAACGAGCCGGGGCAAAAAGGATGGTTGGAGGTGCTGATAAAATATTGTTAAACCTGCCCGCAAACGCCGCTGCCCTGACCTTTTCGCCCGAAGCCGGGGAGACTTTCGGGCGAAATTTTAATTTTACCCGCCTGATTTCATCAAAATAAAACTGACCGAACATGAGATACCTTTCCGCCCTCCTGGCTTTCACCATTTTTTTCTTCGTAAAAATGCAGGCCCAGCCTGTTCCCAACGCCTCAGTCCTTACGATTGAGCAGATCATGCAGGGCGAAAAATTCGTCGGCTACCTGCCCGACGGCGCCGATTGGTCGGAGGATAGCCGCACCATTTTTTTCTCCTGGAATCCCGACGGGGACACGTTGCGAAGCACTTACAAAATCGTGCTGGGCAAGGACGGCAAACCCGGCGCTCCCGCCAAACTGACCCGTGAGGAACTCGTGGCCCAAACCGGCCGTGGCAGCTACAACCGTGCCCGCACCAAAAAAGTGTACAGCAAAAACGGCGACCTGTTCCTGCTTGACATTGCCACCGGCAAAAAAATCCAGGTCACAAATACGCTCGACTGGGAGGGCAGTCCGGAGTTTTCCGGCGACGAGTCGAAGATCATTTTTCAAAAAGACAACAACCTCTACGCCTGGAGCATCGCCGCAGGAACGACGGAGCAGTTGACTGATTTCAAAAAAGGCAGCGACCGGAAAGAAAAAAAGAAAAGCCCGCAAGACCAGTGGCTGGAAGACGACCAGCTTGCGCTGTTCGACATCTTGGCTGAGCGCAAGGCGACCCGTGAAACGCAAAAATACCGTCGTGAAGCCCTCGACCCGAAGCGCCCGAAGCCGTATTTTTTTGGTGAAAAACGCCTGTCCAGCCTCGGCATCACTCCGGATGGACGCTTCGTGACTTTCCGGCTCACCACCTCCGCCGACGACAAACCGACCGAGGTGCCCAGCTACGTCACCGAATCTGGGCAGGTGGAGCAACTGCGCTCCCGCTCCAAAGTCGGCTCGCCGCAGGACGAAACGGAAATGGGCATCTACGACCGGGAACGGGACACGGTGTACCTCTTGGATGTGAAACAGATCGAGGGCATCTACGACAAGCCCGAATTTTTACGGGAATACCACCGGGACACAGTGCCGTTTGAAGAAAAATATAAAAATCCACGCAAGGTCATCTGGCTCGGCCCCGTGTTTTCGGAGGACGGCAAGGCCGTGATCGTCGTCAAATCGCAGGACAACAAAGACCGCTGGATCATGCTGCTCGACTTGTCCACCGGCGGTTTGAAACTCCTCGACCGCCAGCGGGACGAGGCCTGGGTCGGCGGTCCCGGCATTTCCAACTGGAATTTTTCGATGGGCAACATCGGCTGGCTGCCCGGCGGCAAACAGGTCTGGTTTCAGTCGGAAGCTACCGGCTACTCGCACCTCTACACCGTGAACGTGGGGACGGGCGAAAAAAAGGCGCTGACCAGTGGCAAGTTCGAGATCCGGGACGCCCGGCTGTCCAACGACAAAAAGTTTTTCTGGATTACCTCCAACCGGGAGACGCCGTTCGAACATCATTTTTATAAAATGCCGGTGGAAGGCGGTGAAATGCAAAAAATCACGACGCTGCCCGGCAACCACGAGGTCGAAATGTCGCCCGATGAAAAATGGCTGGCCGTTCGCTACTCCTACTCGAATAAGCCCTGGGAGCTTTACCTCATGCCGAACCAGCCCGGCGCTGCCATGATGCAACTGACCAAATCCACGACCGCTGAATTTCAAAAATACCCCTGGCGGGAGCCGGAACTCGTCCGGTTCAAAGCCAGCGACGGGGCGGAAGTGCCCGCCCGCCTCTACCGCCCTTCTGCGGACAAACGCAACGGTGCTGCCGTCATTTTTGTACATGGCGCAGGCTACCTGCAAAACGTGCACCGCTGGTGGAGCAGCTACTACCGGGAGTTCATGTTTCACAACCTGCTGGCCGACAATGGCTTTACCGTGCTCGATATCGACTACCGGGGCAGTGACGGCTACGGGCGTGACTGGCGCACGGCCATCTATCGCCACATGGGCGGCAAGGACCTCAGCGACCAGGTGGACGGCGCCCGCTACCTCGCCGAAGCGCACGGCATCGACGCTGACCGCATCGGAATTTACGGGGGCAGTTACGGCGGCTTCATCACGCTGATGGCGCAGTTCACGGCCCCCGGTGTTTTCAAAAGCGGCGCAGCCCTGCGCTCCGTCACCGATTGGGCGCACTACAATCACGGCTATACCTCCAACATCCTCAACACCCCGGTGGAGGACAGCATCGCCTACCGGCGCAGTTCGCCGATCTACCATGCGGAGGGTTTGCAGGATCACCTGCTCATCCTGCACGGGATGATCGACGTGAACGTGCAGTTCCAGGACGTGGTGCGGCTGGCGCAGCGGTTGATCGAGTTGAAAAAGGAAAACTGGGAGTTCGCCGTCTTCCCGCTCGAAGATCACGGCTTCGTAGAGCCGAGTAGCTGGACGGATGAGTACCGGCGGATTTATGCGTTGTTTTCAAAAACACTACTCAAGTAAGATAAACGCTGAGACACGGAGACGCAGAGTTTTTGAGTTTAGCTCTGCGTCTCCGTGTCTCAGCGTTCATAAAAAACAGTCACCATGTTCATCCTCGACGCCCACCTCGACCTCGCCATGAACGCCATGGACTGGAACCGTGACCTCCGCCAGCCCGTCCGGGCCATTCGTGAGCGGGAAAAAGATCTGACCGACAAGCCCGACCGTGGCAACGGCACCGTCTCCCTTCCCGAACTCCGCAAGGGAAACATCGGCCTCGTCGTCGCCACGCAGATCGCACGGTTCGTGACGCCGGACAACCCGCTGCCCGGCTGGCACTCGCCTGAACAGGCCTGGGCGCACACACAGGGCCAACTTACCTGGTACAAATCGATGGAAGAAGCCGGCGAATTGACGATGGTGAAAGACCTGCCCTCGCTGGAAGCCCACCTCCAACTTTGGAACGACGGCCAGCCCAACGACGGCAAACCCATCGGTTACATCCTCAGCCTGGAAGGCGCCGATTCGCTCGTCACTGTTGGGCATCTCGAACGGGCCTGGCAGTATGGACTGCGGGCTGTCGGACCGGGTCACTACGGTCCCGGACGCTACGCCAACGGAACGGATGCCACCGGTAAAATGGGCGTGGCAGGCCTGGCGTTGCTCAAAGAAATGGAGCGGCTGAACCTCATCCTCGACGCCACGCACCTCTGCGACGATGCATTCTGGCAGGCGATGGCTCACTTTCACGGAAACGTGTGGGCGAGCCACAACAACTGCCGTGCGCTCGTGGATCACAACCGGCAGTTCAGCGATGAGATGATTAAAATTTTGATCGAAAAAAATGCCGTGATCGGCCTCGTCTTCGATGCGTGGATGGTGGTGCCCGGCTGGGTCCGCAAAAAATCGACGGCCAGGGAAATGAACTGCAATCTCGAAGCCGCCGTCGACCACCTCGACCACATCTGCCAGATTGCCGGGAACGCTCACCACGTGGGCATCGGCTCGGACATGGACGGCGGCTTTGGCACAGAGCAAATGCCTTACGACCTGGAGACGATTGCGGATTTGCAGAAAATCCCGGCGATCCTCAGCAAGCGGGGATATTCGGAAGATGAAATTTCCGGCATCATGCACGGGAACTGGCTGCGGTTTTTGCGGCGGGCTTGGGGGTAGGAATTGAAATTTGGAAATTTTTTGAAATTGGAAATTGAAGGAAAATTTAAACCCAACCGCCGGTTTCACCTTTTAAATTAGTCACTCATTTTCAACCAAACATTTCACCATGAAAAATAATACCTGGCTCCTGCTCCTGCTCGTTTTCACGATCCTCAACTGCAATTCGGTCAATTTTCCGGATAAAAAAGCGGCGAAGGAAATTGAGGAAAACCCCTCCGTTTTGGATGATTATTTGAAAAAAATAAAACTGCCGGACGGCTTCAAAATCGAAGTGTACGCCAGCGATGTGGAAAATGCCCGCTCGATGGCCCGTTCGCCCAACGGCACACTCTTCGTCGGCACCCGTGACAAGGGCAGCGTGTATGCCCTGCGGGACGAGGATGGCGATTTTAAAATCGATAAAAAATACGTGCTGGCCACCGGCCTGAAGATGCCGAACGGCGTCGCCTTCCGGGACGGCGACCTCTACGTGGCCGAGGTGAGCCGGATTTTGAAATTTGAAAACATCGAAAGCCAACTGGCCAACCCGCCAAAGCCCGTCGTCGTCAACGATAATTACCCGTCGAAGACGCACCACGGCTGGAAGTACATCGCCTTCGGGCCTGATGGGAAACTCTACGTGCCCGTTGGCGCCCCGTGCAACATTTGCGAAGAGGACGATGAAATTTTCGCCTCCATCACCCGGATCAATCCCGACGGCTCGGGCCCCAAAGGGGTAAACCGGGAAGTAGTGCAGCACGGCATCCGCAACACGGTGGGTTTCACCTGGCACCCGGTGACGGGCGAGCTCTGGTTCACAGACAACGGCCGTGACTGGATGGGCGACGACCTACCCGCCTGCGAACTCAACCACGCCCCGCAGGACGGCATGCATTTCGGCTACCCATACTGCCACCAGGGCGACCTGCCGGACGACCGATTCGGGAACAAACGCCCGTGTAGCGATTTCACGCCACCGGTGCAAAAACTCGGGCCGCACACCGCTCCGCTCGGCGTCGAGTTTTACACGGGTGAAATGTTCCCGCAGCAGTACAAGCATCAGATTTTGATCGCCGAACACGGCTCCTGGAACCGCAGCAAAAAAATCGGCTACCGGGTGACACTCGTGACGCTTGACGGAAACCGTGCGACGAGCTACGAGCCTTTCGCTTCCGGCTGGCTGGATGAAACGGCGGATGAGGTGTGGGGCCGCCCTGTCGATCTGGAACACCTGCCCGACGGCTCGATGCTCGTGTCGGATGATTTTGCGAATGCGATTTACCGGATTTATTACGAAGGCTGATTGAGAAGTTTTTTCAAAAAAAAAATGGCTGCCGGTTCGATACCGACAGCCATTTTTTTTTTGAAAAACAGATTTACGGCCGCAGGCCGGCAGGGGCTTTCTTGCCGATAGGCAGCATGAAACCGACATTCAGGCCGAAGTTTTTGTGCTGTACTTTTTCACGCACAACGGGAATGTCATAGGCCTGGGTGAAACCGTGCGAGTAGCGGGCGTCGAGAAAAATCTGGCCGCCGTTGCCGACGGGAACAGAGACTCCTGCACCGGCCATGCCACCGATTTCCCAGCGCTCGTAGCCTACCTCGTCGAGGTCGATTTTTGTGTCAAATAAGTCAAATTCAATCAGCGCACGGGCACGGGTTTCCAGTCTTCCGCCCATCGCATAGCCGAATGTGGGACCAGCCAGCAGGTAAAAATTGCCAAATTTTGCCTTGGCAAGCACGGGCATTTCGAGGTAATGGAATTTTGAAATCGCCGTGACGCCCATGGGCAGTGGCACGTTGAACAGGTCCACATCAAAATTTTCGTGGACTTTGAAGCCTTTCATCACGTAAGATAATTCCGGTTGGATGGCGAAGTTCGGGTGCAGTTCGATCTCCGAAACCACGCCGAAGTTGGCGGTAGTGATGGGTTTAAAATCAGGGATGAAAGATGCGTCTTCGATGAAATCGGGCGCTGCGACGTTGGCCTGCTGAGCGCCGCCTTTCAGGCCGAGGGATATTTTCTGTGCCTGGGCTGCGAGGGTAAAAAGCATGAATAAAGCGAAGGCAGTGGTTTTCATTGTTGTTTGCATGACCGTCAGATTTTTAAAGTTGAGGGCGGTTCGGAAAACGGATTTCCGGGTCGCCGCCGGATGATTGACGCCCTATTGACGGCAGGAATTTGTTAATTGGGACAGGGGTTTGGTTATCGTTTTCACAATAAAAAAGACGGACACGGGAGAAACCGTGAAAAAAATGTGAAGCAGGCGTTTTGCCGTTAAATTTTTTATTCAAATGAAATGTAAACTCACGAAAACCGCTTCATGGCATTCATCAGCCTGGCAGGGAGTTCTTCGTTGCAGGCCAGCAGGTAATCGCTGTGCGAGCAGGGGATGAGGCGGTGGCGTTCGTGTTTTTTCTTCGTTTTGGCGGGCACTTGCAGCCACCAGCGGCCGGTTTTGTTGCTTTTCCAGAAAGTGAGATGGTAGTCGTGGCCTTTGAAATCGACGATGTACTCGACGAGGTCGTCCATGGAAGCGGGGAAGTCGTTTTTCCGGTTGCAAAATCCATCGATGAAATACCAGGCGAGTTGGGCCAGCGTCATGGCAGTTTGCCTGCCGGGGTCGAGGTCTTTTTTAAAACCAAAAAAACCGATAGAAGTCAGTTTGTCGCTCATGCCGGCGTAGCGGCTGATCTGGCAGGCGTCTTCGGAGAAAAAGCCGCTGGGCGAGGCATTTTCGACACCCGGCGCTTCCGATGATTTCAGGGAATTTAAGTCAAAACTCACGAGGTCGGCGTCCCGGATGTAGGGTTCGAGTTCGGCGAGGCTGGCCTTGGCTTTGCCGAGGCGGATGCAGTCGAAGTCTCGTGATTCGAGTTCCATGAAAACTGCTTCGTCCACAAAATGGGACTGGCTGCCGATAGCGCTGAAGTGAAACAGGCGGTTTTTGTTGTTTAAAATGGGGTTGAGGTAGTTGCCCTTCAGTTCGCCCTGGGTAGGGTGAAACGGGATGGATTCGTTGACGGTCACGAGGCTGACGGAAGACTGGACGGCGTTGTGGGCTTTGAACTGGGCCTGGGTGAAATTGCCGTCGTGGCCGATGATGATGGGGCAAATTTTACTGTCCAGCAACTCCTGCAAAAGTGGGATGATGAAGGAATTTTCCGCTTTGCGGACGTTGCCGAGGTCGGCGATTTTCATTTTACCGAAGGGAAAACTCATGGGGTAAAGCTCCCGCCGGACGGCATCGGCTTCTGCTTCTCCGATGCCAATGATGGCAACGCTGACGTCTCTCAGCGAGGGAAGTTTGTGCTGGTGACTTTTGATTTTTGATCCAAACTGTTCTTTTTCAAGTTCGAGTTCATCGATGAGATCGGAATGGATGGGCCGCAGCCAGTTGTCAAGCATAGGTTCTGGTTGTCTTGATTTTTTATTGTTTCAAAAAATGAAACCGAAGCCCGGAAACTCAGGGCTAAGACTGGCAAAAGTAAACAATCGGGATTTTTGGGCCGAGTGTTTTTACAATTGCAGGATTCGGCGATGTACTTTTGCCGGTCATTTTTCACCTAACCAAAATTCAACTCATGCAGGAATTGCTTAAAAAGTACAAAGAAAAAGAACCAGAGATTGTATTTGAATGGAACGATGCGGAAACCGGTGCACGGGGCTGGATCGTCATTAACTCGCTTCGCAATGGTGCAGCGGGAGGAGGTACGAGGATGCGGCAGGGCCTCACGAAAGAGGAAGTTGTTTCGTTGGCTAAAACGATGGAAATAAAATTCTCAGTAGCCGGACCGGACATCGGCGGTGCGAAATCGGGGATCGATTTTGACCCCAATGACCCCCGCCGGGAGGAGGTGTTGAAGCGTTGGTACCGGGCGGCTTTTCCTATTCTGAAAAATTACTACGGCACGGGCGGCGACCTCAATGTTGATGAACTCAAAGATGTCATTCCCATCACGGAAGCGCTGGGATTGTGGCATCCGCAGGAGGGAATTGTGAATGGTCATTTCAGTGGCACATCAAGTGGTGAAAAAATCAAAATACTGGGACAGCTGCGCTATGGTTGCTCGAAAGTCGTGGAAGATACGAGGTACGTTCCCGACGGACCGTTCAAGTATGCAGTGGCTGATATGATTACGGGTTACGGTGTGGCGGAGTCGGTGCGTCATTATTACGATATTTTTAAAAAATGCAATCTGAAAGGAAAGACTGCTATCATTCAGGGTTGGGGGAATGTGGCCTCTGCGGCTGCCTGCTATCTGGCTGTTGAGGGGGTTAAAATAATAGGGATTATTGACCGGGCATGTGGCGTAATTCGTCCGGAAGGTATGGGCCTGGAAGAAATCAAAACCCTTTTTGTAAATAAGACACGCAATCAACTGGTAGCTCCGGGCATGCTGTCGTTTGCTGAAACAAACGAGCAAATCTGGACGCTCGGTGCAGATATTTTCATCCCCGGCGCTGCATCAAAACTTGTGACCCGACAGCAGGTTGACGATCTTATAGCAGGCGGAATTGAGGTGGTATCCTGCGGAGCAAACGTACCGTTTGTTGATGATGGCATATTCTTTGGCCCTACTGCCGGGTTTGCAGACCAGAACCTCAGCCTGATTCCGGATTTTATCGCTAATTGCGGCATGGCAAGGGTGTTTGCTTACCTCATGCAGCCGAGTGCGGAGATGACAGATGAAGCCATTTTTCAGGATGTGTCAGGAACGATACGGCAGGCGCTGTCAGAAGTACACAGTTTTAGCCCTCAATTGACTCATATTTCATCAGAGGCCCTTGAAATAGCATTGCATAAGTTGATGGAAATAGGAAAAGTGGCCGTGTAGGAAATCTAAATAAGCAATTTTTACGTATAGTGAACCGAGGGAAATAGTGCTATTTGGCACTATTTCCCGAATAGGTTATATTTGCATAGCCCTCTCATCACACTTGAGCGATTAAGACCAGTTTTTTTAAACCGATTATTCACCTAATATTCTTAATCCTATGACTAACTTCAACAGGGCATTTTTCCTTGCCTTATCCCTCGGATTCCTGTTGCCTTTTGCAGGCACATCTCAGAATGAGTCTCCTTCACAGCCTGCTCCTTACCGTGCTACGCCTGCCCATATGTGGGAATTTGGCCTGCATGGAGGCGCCGCTCTTTCATTGGCAGATATAGATTTCACTCCAAACTGGGGCGCCGGTTTCCACATTCGCCGGGCGATCGACTATGTCTTTTCGATGCGGGGCGAGGGTATGTATACGGTATTGAAATTTGACGACAAAGAAGATGGGGTAGCGGAGACGACCGTTCAGTCCGGCTCTGCCCAGTTGCTGGTTTCGATAAATAATCTGGTTTGGAATAATATGCCAAACAGAAAAACCAACCTTTATGGGTTTGTTGGAGGAGGCGTAACCCGGTTTGAGGTAGATGCAATAAAAAAACCTAACTCCCAACTCAGGTCCGTTGATCCGGCTGTTCAAACACATGCTGATTTTGGGTTAGGGCTGGCTTTCAGAGTGAATGAGCGGTTCAATCTTGGTTTTGAAACAAAAGGACAAGCCATTTTTGGAAATAAAGCCGATCTGTTGGATGGAGTATCCAGGCAGGATAATGACATACTCGTTTACTCTAGTGTGCGCCTTAATTTTAACCTCGGAAATAAGGAGAAACTGGCAGAACCACTGTACTGGGTCAACCCAATGGATATTATTATCCAGGACATCACCGAGTTGAAGAACCGCCAACCCTTTGACCTTACAGATACCGACGGCGATGGTGTGATTGATTTGCTCGATGCAGATAATAACACGCCGCCGGGTGTAGCCGTTGATACACGTGGAGTTGCACTCGACAGCGATAACGACGGAATTCCCAATTTTCAGGATGACGAGCCTTACATTGCGAAGGGGAAAAGAGTCATTATTCAGCAACCCGGCGACAAGCCTTTCACCACTGAGGATGATGTAGAACGGATTATTGACAACAAGCTGAGAGAGTATTCAGAGTCGGGAAGTTTGTCCGGAGGTGGAATTACGAACTGGTTTTTGCCCATTATTCACTTTGGCATTGACAGTTACAAAATTCGGTATGCAGATTACGGAAGCTTGGCCAGTATAGCAAAGGTGATGAAGTCGAACCCGCAAATCCGGGTAGTCGTGACTGGGTTTACGGATAAAACTGCCTCTAATGCTTACAATCTGGATTTATCTTTTAAAAGAGCGAAAGCCGCCATTGATCACCTCGTTACGGTACATGGTATAGCTCGCAGCCGTTTGGTACTGAACTATAACGGCGAGGATGAGCCGCTCGTGCCTTCCAATGGAAGTAGCGTCATGAATCGAAGAGTAGAGTTTCGGGTAGCTACTGACATGGATGTAGATATGGAAAATCCTATCCCTGTAACTAAGCGGGACCGGAAAGGCGGCTATTAAACCTGAGCCACCGGCACAAAAAACGGGGCATACCGAATTTTTCGGTATGCCCCGTTTTTTGTGCCGGTGTGGAAGGCTACAATTCCTTTCTAAGTCTTGCAACCGGGATGTTTAACTGTTCCCGGTACTTGGCGACGGTACGCCGGGCAATGTTGTAGCCTTTTTTCTGAAGCAGGTTTTTCAACTTTTCATCAGAGTATGGCTTTCTCTTGTCTTCGCCGCTGATGATATCCGTCAGAATTTTCTTCACTTCCAGGGTCGAAACCTCTTCGCCGTCCTGCGTTTGAAGACTTTCAGAGAAAAAATCTTTCAGGCGCTTGGTGCCAAACTCCGTCTGGACAAATTTGCTGTTCGCCACCCTCGAAACGGTGGAAATATCGAGTCCTGTGATGTCGGCAATATCTTTCAGGATCATGGGCCGCAGCCGTTTCTGATCACCGCTCACGAAATAGTCGTACTGATAGTTCATGATAGCGTACATCGTATTGAACATCGTTTGCTGCCGCTGTCGGATGGCATCAATGAACCACTTGGCGCTGTCAATCTTCTGTTTGATAAACATGATGGCTTCTTTCTCCTGTTTCGTCGCACGTCTGCCCTGCACCGTGTGCTTGTAAGCACGCAGCATTTCCCGGTACTGGTTGTTGATGTGGAGGTCGGGAGCATTGCGTGAGTTGAGCGTAAGCTCAAGTTCGCCATCGTTGTTGATAATGATAAAATCAGGAACGATATAGTGCGGATTGCGTGTGCTTGAAACGTAGCCGCTGGCGGGCTTGGGGTTAAGCTTCAGAATTTCATCAATGGCCTCTTTTAAGTCCTCTTCTTCTGCCAGCCCCAGTTGGCGTTGTAATCGCTGATAGTGTTTTTTTGTAAACTCATCGAAATACTGGGCAATGAGCCTTCTTGAAATTTGCAGGACGAGTTTTTCTTCGAAACCGATTTCCGGCCTGGCCAGTTTATTTTCCAATTGCAGAAGCAGGCATTCCTGAAGATTTCTTGCGCCGATACCCGGTGGGTCGAACCGCTGGATTTTACTTAGCCAGTAATTCACTTCTTTAGCAGTAGCGCTGATGTTTTGAGAAAAGATGAGGTCATCAAGGATTGCATCAATTTCCCGGCGAAGATAGCCGTCGTCATCGATGCTTCCGACGATTTGACGTGCAATGATTTCCTCTCGTTCCTCTTTGAAATCAAGCATGCCAAGCTGTTGCTCCAGGTATTCGTGAAAAGTATTTTCAACGGCAATGGGCAAAGTCCTGTTCTCATCATCCTGCATGGTTCCGTAAGGTTCGCTTTGATATTTGTAGCTGGCCTCGTCGTCATCCATGTAGTCATTCAGGTAGTCATCGAGCGGCACTTCCTCATCAGGTGGAGTTTCGTCCCGTTCGAGATCATCAACTTCGCCTTCTTGCTGGTCGCCTTCTGATTTAGATTCTTCAGTCGTTCTTCCGATTTCCCCGAACTCATCTTCGGTAAGGTCGCCTTCATCAAGAGCAGGGTTCGCTTCGAGCTCCTCTTTAATTCTTTGATCAAGGATGGCAGTCGGTATCTGCAGCAGCTTCATTAACTGAATTTGCTGCGGCGATAATTTCTGTTGTAACTTTTGAGTAAGTTGTTGTTTCAGCATTACGTCTTCGTGGTTTGTGTTCTATTAATAGCCTCATCCACAGTGATTGTATTGGTAAAATTTTTTCCAAAAATAAGCAAGAAAACATGAAAAAGTCCAGTGGGGGAACGGGTAGAAGTCTTTTTAAGTCATTTTTTCACTTTATGAAAAAATTTAATAAATCAATGTTTTCAAGGACTTTGAAGGTGTTTTACTAAGAGTAAATATTAATCAATCCAAAAATATGCCATAAATTAATAATTTATTGCGGTGCAGGGCTTCAAACGAGTGTCTGCCCCTTGCCCAATTTCACCTTCAAGTGCAATCAACCTGCTCCCAAAATGTGGCGTAACCGTCAAACTTGCTACATTTGCTTTCCTTCGATCGCATTAATTTTTTTTAAAAATGGTAAACCAAACGGAATTTGTACTCCCGGCTTACGAACGGGGATTTCACCTGGTGACAAGGGAGGTTTTACGGCAAATTGAGCCGCTTCCGCAAGCTGGGCTTCTACACCTTTTCATCAAACACACCTCCGCCGGGTTGACCATTAACGAAAATGCAGACCCCTCGGTACGGGTAGATTTTGAAAGTATTTTCAACCGGCTCGTACGTGAAAACGAACCCTATCTTACGCATACCATTGAAGGGCCTGACGACATGCCCGCTCACATCAAATCTTCGCTGGTTGGCGCTTCGGTTACCATCCCGATTACGGGAGGAAAATTGAATCTGGGCACCTGGCAAGGAATTTATCTTTGCGAATTCAGGAATAACGGAGGCAGGCGAAGGTTGGTTGCATCTGTTTTTAGTTAATCTGTTTCCAGATATTTTTAAAACTAACATCTAAAGCCCCAATTGCCGGATGATCAATCTGTTATGGAGATACTTTTTAACGGCATAAAATTCGGCCTTGCCTTAAGTATTCTTGCCGGTCCGATTTTATTTACATTGGTGCAGACCAGCATTGAACAAGGGTTTCGTGCAGGATGGGCAGTTGGTTTTGGCATCTGGGTCAGCGACGGCCTCTTCATTCTGGCTACTTATTTCGGCATTTCATACGTGGCTGAGTTGACGAAATGGGACGGGCTTGAGTTGACCCTCGGAATTGCCGGAGGCATTATTTTATTGGTCTTCGGAATTGGCGCTTTGGTGCTGAAAACACCGCCGATGGAGAATTTTGAACGAAAAGCGATTCGCTATTCCTCCTATTTTTCACTGTGGTTGAAAGGCTTTTTGATCAATACGGTCAATCCCTTTACTTTTTTTTTCTGGATCGGCGTGTCCGGTATGCTTTTTACCGAAAAAGAACTCCAACCCAACGAGGCCTGGCTTTTTTATGGTGGCCTCATCGGCACCATCGTCGCTACCGATTTGATTAAGGTAGCGCTGGCTAAGTTCATCCGCCGATGGCTCAAGCCCAATTTTATCCTATGGATGAGGCGGATTGCAGGCATTGCGCTGATTATATTTGGCATTGTTCTGCTGGTGAGGGTCAGCGCATTTTAAACTCGAAAAAAATAATTAATTATGAAAAATGAAGACATCATCCTGTCGACCACCAATTTTATTCCCGGCAGGGAAATCAATGAAGTGATTGACATCGCCAGGGGCAGCACCGTCAGGGCCAGAAACATCGGGCGTGACATCGGTGCTGTGTTTCGTAATCTGGTCGGTGGTGAAATCCCGGAGTACACCAAACTCATGTCCACTGCCCGGGAACAGGCCATTTCCCGCATGTTGGCCGATGCCGAGCGCATTGGCGCCGATGCCGTCATCAATGTCCGTTTCACCACTTCGATGGTCATGCAGGGCTGCGCTGAATTTCTGGCTTATGGCACTGCCGTGAAACTTAAATGAACCTTTCGGGTTTTTGATGAAAAAAATAATTACGCAACAAAATGAGTAAGGGTAAAACCAAGGAAATAGTGAATCGCCGGGCTTCGTACGAGTATCAGTTTTTGTCAAAACACGAGGCTGGCATCGTATTGCAGGGACCGGAGATCAAATCCGTTCGCAGTGGCCATGTCAACCTGTCTGATGCTTACTGTCATTTCGTAGACGGCGAATTGTACATCAAAAGCATGTACATCAAGGAATACGACAATGCCACTCAGGGTGCGCAGGAAACCCGCCGTGACCGGAAACTCCTGCTCCACAGATCCGAACTGAAAAAACTGGAGCGCCGGGTGAAAGAGAAAGGTTTGACCCTCATCCCCTACCGGGTCTATTTTTCGGATCGCAATCTGGTGAAAGTGGAAATCGTCCTTGGCCAGGGTAAAAAATCCTTCGACAAGCGGGAAACCATCAAGGAGAAAGACACTAAACGTGATCTCGAACGTCTGAGCAAAATCAGAATTTAGAACACCATTCGGCAAGTCAATGTGGTCTGGTGGAAAAAGTTAGCTTTGCCACCAAAACGATATACCATGGAAAAAGTAAAGATCACCGTGATGAAAAACGGTTCCCTCAAAATTGACGGCGATTTTGAAATCAAAGACCCGGAAGGCAACAACTACGGCCTCGGCGGCCGTACCATCCTCTCCCTTTGCCGCTGCGGCCAGTCCGTCAACAAACCTTTCTGCGACGGCTCTCACAAACACCACGGCTTCGAGCACGAGCCGAAAGCGTTTGACCTACCCGAAAAAAAGGTGAGCTAAAGCTCGTTTCAATCAATAAACCGCCGCACAATCTGCCCGTAAGCATCGATGCGCCGGTCCCGGAAGAACGGCCAGATGCGCCGGACGTCCTCCGAGCGGCCCAGGTCAACGTCCACGATGATGTTTTCCTCCCGCTCCGAGGAGGCTTTGGCCACAAACTCGCCCTGCGGCCCCGCCACGAAACTGTGCCCCCAAAACTGGATGCCGTTCGTATTTCCTGACGGGTCAGGTTCGTGCCCAATGCGGTTGATGGAAAGTACGGGTAAGCCATTTGCCACGGCATGGCCCCGCTGTGAAATAATCCAGGCGTCCTGCTGGCGCTGCTTTTCCTCCGGCGTGTCAGTGGACTCCCAGCCGATAGCCGTCGGATAGATTAGCATATCGGCGCCCCGCATGGCCATGAGGCGGGCGCCCTCCGGATACCATTGATCCCAGCAAACCAGTACGCCGAGCCTACCCACAGACGTGTCGATCGGTTCGAAACCGAGGTCGCCGGGGGTGAAGTAAAATTTTTCGTAGTAAGCCGGGTCGTCGGGGATGTGCATTTTGCGGTAGGTGCCGGCGATGCTGCCGTCTTTTTCAAAAACAACGGCGGTGTTGTGGTAAATGCCGGGGGCCCGTTTTTCAAAAAGCGAAGTCACCAGCACGATACCCAGTTCCTTCGCCAGCTTGCCGAAGCGCTCCGTGGACGGGCCGGGGATCGGCTCGGCCAGATCGAAAACATCCGTGTCCTCCACCTGGCAGAAATACAGCGAATTGTGCAGTTCCTGCAACAGCACCAACTCAGCGCCTTTCGCTGCGCAATCCCGGATGTTGGCTTCCAGTTTCTGAATATTTTGTTCGATGTCCGCCGAGTTGGACTGCTGTACCAGCCCGGCTTTCAGGATTTTATTTTTTTTCATAAAACGACGTTGACCGGGTACTGCATCGTCACGCAATGCAACGACCCGTGTTGTTTGATCAGCGGCAAACAATTGATACCGATGACCTCCCTTCCGGGAAAAACTGTTTCTAAAATGCGCTTCGCCTCAGCGTCTTTTTCCGAACCGTAAAACGGCAGCAGCACAACATCATTCATGATCAAAAAGTTGGCGTAAGTGGCCGGCAGCCGGTCGCCCTCGAAGTACACTGCATCGGCCATCGGCAGTACCACGAGCCGGTACGGCGAACCATCCGCTTGCCGAAGCGCCTGCAATTCACTTTCCATACGTCCGAGCGCCTCAAAGTGTTCATCCGACGGGTCAGTGCATTTCACGTAGGCGATGGTTTGCGGGTCGCAAAACCGGGCAAGCGTGTCGATGTGGCTGTCAGTGTCGTCGCCGGCGAGGTAGCCGTTTTCGACCCAGAGGATGCGCTCCGCCCCGAAAAATTCCTTCAGCTTCTCCTCGATTTCTTTTTTTGAAAAAGCGCCATTCCGGTTCGGCGATAGCAGGCACTCCGACGTGGTGAGGATGGTGCCCTGCCCGTCGGACTCGATGCCGCCGCCTTCGAGTACGAAGTTGAGCTGGTTTTCGTAATCCGCCACCAGCGAGATCAGCCCTGATTTGAAAAGCCGGCCCGTGATGAGGTTGTCCTTGTCCGCCGGGAATTTCAGCCCCCAACCGTTAAATTTGAAATCGAGCAGCACGGGCGTTCCGTTCCGGAAAATGGTGATCGGCCCGTGATCCCGTGCCCAGGTGTCGTTCGTGGGTATTTCGGCGAAGCGGACGTTTTTCAAAAGTTCTTTTTTCAAAAACGGCCTGACCGCATCAGCGCTCTTGCAAACGATGAGCAGTTTTTGCCGCTCCGCAATGGCGTTGGCGATTTCGGCGAAGCACTGCTCGGCCTCCTCCAGGTAAGGCGCCCAGTCGGTATCTTCGTGAGGCCAGGTGAGTTGGACGGCGCTTTGGGGCGCCCACTCGGCCGGGAGAACGGTTTTGATGATCTCGGTTTGTTTCATGGGGCGAAAATAAGAAGTGTGGGGAGATTCTGATTTCGGGACAGGGATGTGCAGCTTTTACAGCATCTTTTTTAACCCACTGCTTCAGTTGTGGACTGCATCGTAGCAAGTTGCCGGAAACGGGTTCAACCGTTTCATTTCTCTCAAAACTCCCTGCCTTCACCCCTCAAGAAATCCAGGTTACATGAAACTCAAACTCACTATCCCCACATAATTGGAACGCTTTGTCCACCAGAATTTTAATCATTCCAAAAGCTTCCTGATGCTTTCTTCCGATAAGCTGGCCTTGTTCTCCACTACTTCCCCATTTTTACCAATCAGCACATGGTGAGGAATGCCTGAAATTTGAAACAATCCCTGTAAAACGGCATATTGGCTATTGGTCAATAAATGGTGTTCCCCTTCAAACTGAAATTCGCTGACCATCCGTTGCCAGGTATCTTTTGGCGAGGTGTTCGCCAAAAATATAAAGACCACGTCATCCTGCTTGAATTTGGCTACGAATTCCGGGTAAAACATTTTCAATTCTCCCAAACATGGGCCGCACCAGGTCGCCCAAAAATCGAGGACAACCACCTTTCCTTTATGTTTCTCAAGCAACAAAGGCAGTACTTCCCTCGTGGAATCCGGCACTTCTAAACGCTTGAGTTTTTCCAATAAATTTTCAGGAATTGCAGCCTCTTCCGACAAGCCATAAATTCTTTGAATATGCGCCCTGCAACGTTCGTCCCTGACTTCTTCAAAAAAACGGGGCAAAAATGGGACATGACTTTCCCTGGACGCGGGATGCCCCGCTGCGGAACCGAACATATGCGTCAGAAAAAGCTCCCTTGCATAGCCATTGGAATGCTGAACGATGCTGTCAATGAGAACGCCCGTATAATTTTCCTTGTTTTTCCGCATGGAGGCAACAGGTTCAGCGCTGGAAAACCTTCGGTTCCTGAACATTCCAAGATGATGAAAATAAGATTTATAGGTGCCGCTCATGGATGCCCCCGGCGGGTCGAGTGGCAGTTTTTTGATGAAATCGAACCAATTATCCGGGAACGTATCCCTGATATGCTGGAACCAATATAAAAGCAAGCCATTGCCATATTCGTAGTCAATTTCAAAAGTTGCCCATTGTCGGAACCTGTCCGGCACTTCTTTTTTTTCAGCGATGAATTTTTGGAGCAACTGGTATCGGGCTTCCCTGTAATCTTGAAACAGGACTTTATATTCCTCTTTTTGTAACTCATTCTTCTCCTTAAACGAGGAATAGAATTCATGCTGGACAGGAAATTTATAAGCTATATAATTTGAAATAAGACTGTTCAACTCCCGGTTGTCGCCGCTGAATATGGTAAAGTCTTCGGCAAGCGTATCTCCGCTTTCGCCCTCAAACGCAAACGCAGGGAAAGTTAAAAACAGACTATCCCCCGGTTGAGCAAAAACCGTTACGTGCTGGTTGGCATAGACGAAGTAAAAAGTTTGTGGCGCATCGAGACTGATTTTCAGATTGAAACGACCTTCCTCCCTGACCGGAGACATGAACATGATTTGGTCACCGGCAACGATATCATCCACAGCCGCTTTTACAAACTGGTGTTCTGAAAATTTGGAATGGCCGTCTATTTTACCGGCGATGGTTACTGAGTCTTGTGTTTGGCAATTACCAATGCCAATCAGGCTGGCGCTTAAAAAGAAGAGCAAGATTGATTTTTTCATGTCAATCAGTTTTTCAAAGTTGAATGGAGTCAGGCGTCAAGCTCAAAGATACACCGACATTCCCTACCTTCACCCCTCAAAAAATTCCAAGTTACATGAAACTCAAACTCACTTCCCTCCTGCTCCTCGCAGCATTCACCCTAACCGCCCAAGACAAAAAATCCGACAAAAAAGACTGGGACGTCAACAATCCCCCCGGCGAAGGCTGGAACTGGAAACCCGTCCAGTTCACCACTAATGAAGGCACATGGCTGAACCTCGACGTCAGTCCGGATGGCAAAACCATCGTCTTCGACATGCTCGGCGATATTTATAAAATGCCCATCACCGGTGGCAAGGCAACGCCATTGCGCCAAGGCATCGCATGGGAAGTACAGCCCCGCTTCTCGCCCGACGGCAAGAAAATCCTTTTCACCTCCGATGCCGGCGGCGGCGACAACTGCTGGGTGATGAATGCGGACTTGTCTGCCGGACAGGCAGGCGGCACGGACGCCAAACAAATCACCAAAGAAGATTTCCGCCTGCTCAACAACGGTGTCTGGATTGACAACCAGTACATCGTGGCACGCAAGCACTTCACCTCGGGGCGCTCGCTCGGGGCGGGCGAAATGTGGATGTACCACATCACTGGCGGCGAGGGGCTACAACTCACCGAGCGTAAAAACGACCAGCAGGACGTAAACGAGCCGAGCGTCTCGCCCGACGGCAGGTACGTCTATTTCAGCGAGGACATGTACCCCGGCGGCTATTTTCAATACAACAAAGACCCGAACAGCCAGATTTTTGTCATCAAACGCTACGACCGGAAGGAGGGCAAAGTGGAGGACGTCATCACCGGCCCCGGCGGCGCTACCCGCCCGCAGGTATCGAACGACGGCAACCTGCTCGCCTACATCAAGCGGGTACGCACGAAGACCGTGCTGTACGTCCACGACCTGCGCACGGGCGAAGAGTGGCCCCTATTCGACCAACTGAGCAAAGACCAGCAGGAGGCATGGACCATCTTCGGCACCTACCCCGGCTTCGACTGGATGCCTGCCGACAATGAAATCGTGATTCAGGGTTTGGGTAAAATTTGGCGAGTGCCCGTCGGCCTCGGCATGGAGAAACCGGCGAAGGTGGTGGAGATTCCTTTCACGGTGGATGTGGATATGAAGGTGGCGGAGACACATCGTCCGAAGCAGAAAGCTTTTACGGAAAATATGGATGTGAAAGTAGTCAGACATGCAGTGACTTCGCCGGATGGGAAATATGTTGTTTTCAACGCAGTTGGAAAATTGTGGAAACAGGATTTGCCCAACGGCAACGCGGAGGAATTACAAAATTTAGACCGCTGGGGTAAAAAAGGAAGCTTTGAATTTGAGCCAGCTTTTTCACCCAATGGCAATTCATTGGTTTATGTCACTTGGGATGATGAGGAAATGGGGAGCATCAGAAGATTTAATATGGATGCTAACCAGGTTTGGTCTTTGACCAAAGAAAAAGCCATCTACCGCACCCCCTCCTTCTCCCCCGACGGCAAATGGATTGTTTACCAAAAAGAAGACGGCAACTCGCACCAAGGCTACACGCATTGCAAAGAGCCTGGCATCTACCTCATATCCGCCGACGGAAGCAGCGAGCCCAAACTGCTCACCCCGAACGGCAGCTTCCCGCAATTCAGCGCCGACGGCAAACGGGTATTTTACCAAAAAGGTGGCTACCTCTTTGGTAGCCTCACCAAAAGCGTGGAGAGCGTTGACCTGAACGGCGAGGACAAAAAGGAACATTTCGACGGCAAATACGCCCAGCGCTACGTCATCAGCCCCGACAACAACTGGGTGGCTTGGTCGGAACTGTACAAGGTCTATGTCGCCCCATTCCCCAAAACAGGCAAAAAAGTCGGGCTGACGAGCGGTACCAAAGCCGTGCCCGTCGCACAGGTGGCACGGGACGCCGGCATCAACATCCACTGGAGCGCCGACAGCAAAACCCTGCACTGGACCCTTGGCAACGAGTATTTCAGCGACGACCTCACCGAGCGTTTTAAATTTCTGGAAGGGTCATTGGACAGCCTGCCGCCGATGGATTCCGTTGGTTTAAAAATCAACCTCACCCTGCCGATGGATAAACCGCAGGGGCTGGTCGCCTTCACCAATGCCCGTATCATCACGATGGAAGGCAACTCGGTGATTGAAAAAGGCACGGTGCTGGTCGAGGGCAACGTCATCAGGGAAGTCGGCGCACGGGTGAGCCTGCCCCGCAACGCCAAAGTCATTGACTGCACCGGCAAAACCATCATGCCCGGCATCATCGACGCCCACGCCCACAGCGGCAATTTCCGCTACGGCCTCAGCCCGCAAAAGCAGTGGGAGTACTACGCCAACCTCGCCTACGGCGTCACCACCATGCACGACCCCAGCGCCAACACGGAGATGGTTTTTGCCAACTCCGAACTCATCAAGGCGGGCTTCATGGTCGGCCCACGTCTGTTCAGCACCGGCACCATCCTCTACGGTGCCGACGGCGATTTCAAAGCCACCGTCAACTCGCTCGACGACGCCAAATCTGCCCTGCGCCGCACGGCTGCCTACGGCGCTTTTTCGGTGAAAAGCTACAACCAGCCCCGCCGCAACCAGCGCCAGCAGGTGATGCAGGCAGCCCGTGAACTCGGCATACAGGTGGTGCCGGAGGGCGGCTCGTTTTTCTTCCACAACATGAGCATGGTCGTGGACGGGCACACCACCGTCGAGCACAACATCCCCGTGGTGCCGCTCTACAAGGACGTGACCACGCTCTGGGCCGCCACGAAGACGCACAACACGCCCACGCTCGTCGTCAACTACGGCAGCATCAGCGGCGAGTACTACTGGTACCAACACACCAACGTCTGGGAAAAGGAGCGCCTGCTCGCCTTCACGCCCCGTGGCGTGGTGGACAGCCGTGCCCGCCACCGCACGATGGTGCCGGAGGAGGAGTATGAAAACGGGCATATTCTGACTTCAAAAAGTTTGAAAAAACTGACCGACGCCGGCGTGAAAATCAACCTCGGCGCCCACGGGCAGTTGCAGGGCCTCGGCGCCCACTGGGAACTCTGGATGCTGCAACAAGGCGGTATGACGAACATGGAGGCGCTGCGCTGCGCCACCATCAACGGCGCCATCTCTCTCGGCATGGACGAGCAACTCGGCTCCATCAAACCCGGCAAACTCGCCGACCTGATTGTGTTGGATAAAAACCCCTTGCAGGACATCCGCAATTCGGAGTTCGTGAAATACACGATGGTGAACGGCCGCCTCTACGACGCCGCCACGATGAACGAAATTGGCAATTACGATAGGAAACGGACGAAGTTTTATTTCGAGCAACCGGGGAGTGGGAATGGGTATCCGTATTTTCAGGAGACCAATTCGTTTATGGTGCCGCAGTGTTGTTGGAGAGATTGAGGAATGGTTTGAAGTTCCCTTGGGTTAGTTTATCTTTGATTAAAATTCATCGAAAATGGTTGTTTACATTCCTGATACTTATCTTGAAGAAGTGCACCTGACAGCAGCGCAGGTGAAGCTCGAACTGGCCATTTTGCTTTTTCAACAAGAGCGCTTGACCATGGCACAGGCAGCCCGCCTCGCCGGTCTTCACAGGATGCAAATGCAACGAGAGCTCGCCCGCCGCAAAATCCCTATCCACTACGGCATTGAGGAATTGAAGGCGGATATGAAGAAATTGAATTTGTCTTAAATGCTCATTGTAAGCGACACTTCCCCTATCAGCAACCTGATTTTGATTGGCAGACTTTCGCTGCTGAGGGATATGTACCAAGTTGTCATTGTACCTCCTAAAGTACACGCTGAAGTACTGGCCCTGGAAGATTTCGGGGAAGATATTTCAGCTTATACTACCGCCAATTGGTTTGAAATAAAAGCCCCGGAAAATGCCGCACTCGTTCAACAATTATTGGAAAAATTAGATGAAGGAGAAGCGGAGGCCATTGCTTTGGCAAAAGAACTTTCTGCTGATTTCCTCCTGATTGACGAGCGCAGGGGCTGGAAGATAGCTGATGAAATGGGCATTTCCTCCATTGGACTTATCGGAATCCTGCTGAAAGCAAAACAAGCCGGGCTTCTCCCCTCCGTCATGTCAGTGGTGGACGAACTCAGAACCAAAGCGGAGTTTTGGATAAAGGACAGCTTTTATGAGCAAATCAGGGATTTAGCTGAAGAGTGAGTTGCCAAAAACGGGAATGCACCTTCGAATTTCCGGGAGACGAATTTGTTTATGGTGCCGACGTGTTGTTGGAGGGATTGAGGCTCTCAATGAGGGCAGGGTTCGTCTCCCTGCCCTCATTGATTTTTATCATGGATCCATCTTCACCCATTTCGAAGAAACTTCTCCCTTTTTGCTTCTCCATGTGATAAAATAAATCCCTGGCGCAAACTCTTCCAAATTCAAAAGGATACTTTTGCCAACAGCTTTTTCACGGTGCAGGACCTTACCCCATAAATCCGTCAACAGTACCTCCGAATCGTTGCCGGATAACCAATCCGGGATTTCTACATACACATTGCCGTTAACAGACGGGTTTGGGAAAACAAGTAGCACAGGTTCGTTGGAAGTGATGGTTCGTTTCAAGGTTTGGGAAACGGCCGGCAGGGCAGAGCGATGGATACCCAACCCAGTGGGCGCAATGAAAAGGTATTGGTTGGGTGAATGGCAGAAACGCCGGACGTGGTTTGGGTGAGGGGCATTGGCTTGAAAAATGAGGTTCCAGTTATGCCCTTCGTCTTCTGATGCGTAAAGTCCAAAATCCGAAAGTACAAAAATTTGCCCTGCCAGATTGACTATCATTTCGCCCAATAACCAGAACGGTTTATCGTAAACACATTCCCAATTGGTTCCGAAATCATCGGAAAAACAATAGGCTGGGTCATTGAAGTTATTCAACATGGTGTGAATACCGCCATTGGCATCCACCGTAGTTCCTTCCAATGTATTGATGTTGAAAATGGTAATTGGGCGGGCTTGGTCAGTGACGGGATTGTACCAGAAGTCAATTACGGTATCATCGTTGAGTATCCATGCAGTGTCTGAGACATAATGAGTTTCGAGTATTTTAGTAATAAATCCTGTAAATGAGCCAAGGCTGGGACTGAATAAGGTCCAGGTCTCGCCATTGTCGCTGGAGCGAAAATTTTTAGAAGTTCCTGCCACCAAATCGCCGTCGGGAAGCCGGGCGATAGTTTCCATGCCATTTGTTAAGCCAGGTAGCGTCTGCAAGCCGGGCGGAGTAATGTCAGTTGCGGCGCCTGTTTGCGGCTCGATGCGCCAAAGTCGGTTGCCGTCTGCCAACACGACGTTTCCAAGGTCATCGAGGCAAAATTGCGCAGTGTTCCTGCCGAGCCATTTAGAATAAATAGGCTGCTGAAAAAAATGTGTCCAGGTGTTCCCACCGTCCAACGTGCGAAACATTCCTGCCGTAGTGCAGACATAAAGCCGCTGCTCGTCGAGCGCCTTCATGTCGAGCACAAGCGGCTCTTGGATTCCCAGGCTTATAAATGTCCAGCTTTCGAGTGTGTCATCATTTGCTTTGAAAAGGGAATAGGAGAAATTGCCCCATACGCTGCCATCAGGCATTTGCCAAAGGTATGTAAGCGGGTCTCCCGCACCGCTGGGGCCGCCCTTCATCCATGTGTTGCCATCGTCGTCGGAGTAGTACCGCCATGAGTTGGAAGTGGTTATCCAAATCCTGCCGGAAGGTTGTTGAATGATGGATTGGGCACGGATGTTTCCAAAGCCAATTTGGTCACACTTTGTCCAATTAGCCCCTTGGTTATCAGAATAATAAATCCCCTTCAGGTCGTCGTCGCCCTTCACCAGCCGGCCGGAAGTTGTCTGAAACAGGAAGCCATCGAAAAAAATATCAGGTAGCTCGCCTACGAGTTGCCAAGTCAAACCGTCGTCAGTAGAGCGGAACACATCATTCCAATAATCATTGCCAACTTGCTTAGGGGAAAAAGCATAAGCCGTGCCATCGGGCACAGTAAACAAATAACTTGTGGCACTGGTAGGCAAAGGCACGTTTTGCCAGGTTTCGCCCTGGTCGGTAGAGCGGCTAATGCCGGGGTTATCGGCTGCCAGCAGTGTTCCTGCCGAGGTGATTAGGATACGGCTCGTAGAATTCAGCCAGGCATTGCTATGCGCCAGTGACCAGGTGAAACCTTGGTCATGTGAGCGAAAAAGGTTGTCAGCTTGTAGCCTGTATAGCGTACCATCGGGCGCAAGGCTCATGTCACGAAGCGCATAATTCATTTTTTGCCAAGATACCCCGCTATCCTGAGAGCGGCAGAAATAGCCGCCGTTGGTGTCGAAATTGGCGGGGAATATGGCGTAGAGGTTACCCTGTTGGTCCCCAATAAGTTCCGCCAGTGTAGCTGAACCTTCAGGTGAACTGGGTAGCGGCTGAAAATCAATGGATTGGGCTTGAAGAAAAAAACAAGATAAAAGTGCTGAGCAGAATAACAGAAAGGATGTTTTCATATCGTTGATTAGTTTTTGCAAGAGTTGAGGTAAAGCTAAAGAAATTTCTGGTACGCAAACAGAACAGCGAATAAGGCTTTTAAGCAATTGGCTAATCGCAGAAATCAGAAGCTTCCAAGCCCTGCCGAAATTGCTCATCAAGGTTCAAGGTTCAGCTATACTTTGCCGCAACAATAAATGGAATTGCCGACTACTACCGCAAGCAGAGAAAGTTTTATTTCAGCGGGAACGGGTATCCGTATTTTCGGGAGACGGGTTCGTTTATGGTGCCGCAGTGTTGTTGCAGCGATAATAAACACCCTCACCATTCCCTCCAGCCCGAAATCACCGCCGTCCCCTCCATTTCCTCCAGCCTGAACTGACCCACCGACAGCGAACCCTTCCCGGCCATTTTTTTAAAAGCATCCGCCACAGCCAAATCATGCGTCAGCAAAAACAACTGCCGGCTCAACTGGCCGAAACGAACCAGGTGTTTCAACAGGACCGTTCTTCGTTTTTCATCAAAATGGGAAACGGGATCGTCCACGACGATGATTTTTTCTGAAAGCTGGGGATCCAGTTCCAGGCTGGCCAGGAAGAAAGCCAGGGCCAGGGCATTTTTATCGCCTTCACTGAGGGAATATTTTACGGACGGCCGCTCAGGATCATCTTTCTGCACGACCTCTTCGCCCCGTATGCAAAGGGCAAACCTTACGGACGGCTCCGTACTGCTGCCGATGTAAACGCTGGTCAGCTTGCGCAATTCAAGGTAGGGAGCGAAAGCCTGAAGGTGCCGGTTGAGGATCGTGAGATGCCGGTTGAAAACCTCATTTTTGGACTGGTCGAGCCGGGCCTGTTTGTCGTCCTTCATTTTTTTGAGCTTTTCAAGGGCGTCTTCGTAGATGAGCAGGTTTTCGCACAGCGTGGCCATTTCTGGCTCATCCCTTTTTTGTAAAACCTGCAATTGTTTCAACTCCGTTTCAAGCTGCGAAAGATCGGGGCCTTCGTTGGCTTTCATGAGCGAAATGCTGCTGTTGAAGCCGGAAATGCCGGCGTTAAATCCTGCAATGAGCCGGTTGATTTGATCAACGCTTTTTTTAAAAGAAGTCAACGAAACGGTATCCTGCGCCTGCACCGGGTTGGCTGTTTTATCCTGAAAACAATTCCGGAGTTGTTCAAAAGCTTCCAGCAAGCCTTGTTTTTCACTCAGCAAGGAGTGAAGTTCCGGTGGCTTGGTGAGATAAGTTTTCCAAAAATCGATCAGCGTCAGGTTGGAGCGGATGGCATTTTCGATTTCGAGCAGCCGGGCTTCGGGATTAAAGTTATTGAGAACACCCTTCAGCCGGGCGATGCCTTCGATGAGGCGGTTGTAACTTTCATTAAAATACTGGCGGTAGGCTTCCAGCACTTGCACCGTGTCGTCAAATGGCCGCTGGCAAAACGGGCAGGCATCGTCGTGAATGGCTTCATAGCCCTGCTTAATCCAGTCTTCCGATTGGGCGCCCATGCCGAGGCGGGCCTTGTGTTCGCTGAATTGGGCGAGGTATTTTTCTGAAATGCCGTCGATCGACTGCGTTAAAATGGCCTCGGCTTCTTCGAATGAAAAACCCGGCTCCAGGGTGGGTATTTCAGCCAGATAAGCTTTTTGTAAAATATCCTGGTGATGGCGGCCTGCCTCAATTTCATGTTCTTTTTCCGCAATTTTAGCTTCGATGTCCGGCTCGGCTTTCATGCCGGCAAACTCCCCGGCGCTGAACACCTGGCCGGTGACGGCCTCGATCTCACGGGTGGTTTCACGGGTCATTTTGTTTCCCTTCTGAATGCGCTCTTTGATCACCTGGATTTCAGATTTCAGGTGGACGCCCTGCCGGCCCATGATGACTTCGAAAAGATTTTTCCGGTGCGAAGACTGGATTTCAAGCCCGGTGTAAATGTTTTCATTGATGAAATGCACGTCGAAAACCTCGATGCCGGGCAGGTGCTGATTCCATTTTTCATTTTTAAAAACATACTGCGGCAGCGGCATTCCGTCTACAGCCACTTCAATTTCCTGCGGCACGCTGCGGTCGAAGGAGCGTTTTTTTGACAACAAATCATCGTCCCCACGCAGCGAACGCAGAATGAGCGAAAGCGTAGTTTTACCGCTGCCGTTTTCACCGTAGATGAGGTTGAGGCGGTTGAAGTCTGCTGCCTTTTTTTCTGGCGAGGAAGTGCTAAGCCGGAAGTTGAAAAACTTACCGGTACCGGCTATTTTGGTAAAGTGTTTTATCATGGTATGGGTTGGTATTACCTGGGATAAAGATAGAAATTTTAGTTCCGGGAGAAATTGGCCGCATCCTAAAAATCAGCTTGCCCTGAGCATGGATTAAAAGATCCTGATTGACAAACACATCAATTTTTAACGAATACCGAAAACAAATCTTTTCTCAATTGTGGCCCGGGACATATTTTGGCGCAGATTCAAAAAAGAACAAAACCAAAGGAAATTCAACTGCTATGACCAAACTCTCTAACTCGATCCACCTCAAAGGTATTCGTGATGTAAATGCTTCGTCCCCGCCCAAAGTCTGGCTCAATCATAAACTCCTTCAATTGAATAAAAGCCTGAAGGTCAAAAGTTACAGTGTTACCGGATTCAACTGGGGGCAACACGAAAAAGGAGCCATGCAACTTTCCCTCGCCATTTGTCTCGAAATTTATCCAACTGAAGTAGCGCTGGAAGTTTGTCAGTATTTCAGGTCGGAATTTTTACTGTCGATTCAGGATGACAGCTTTATTTTAACACTGGACCTTTCGACCTTCAACGAGGCTCACGTCTGCCATCGGGGCGATTCTTTTTTTGCATAAAGCAGCTTCAAAAACGGGCCTTTTCGAACAACTTACCCTTCAAAACAAATACCTCGCTATCTTCGCTGTCGATTTTAGTGGCGGGTCAGCTTCATTTTCCTGTCAAATGCTGCCTCGCTGATGCTTAATCGTCGGATGAAAAAATCACAAAAAAACAAGAAAACCTTTTTCTTCAGCGACATTGAAGGCTCTACCCGGCTGGCGCAGCAATTGGGAGAGTCCTACGCATCAGTGCTTGAGCGGCACCGGACTGTCATCCGCATGGCTCACAATAAATTTAACGGGAAAGAAATTGATACTTCCGGGGATGGTTTTTTCATTGTGTTCAATCAACCGCAGCAAGCTGTTGCCGCAGCAGCGACTATCCAAAAGGATTTTGCATCTAAGAACTGGGCCAGGGAAGTTGGCCTGAAAGTACGGATCGGCATTCACCACGGTCATGCGCTGGCAACTAATTCTGGCTTTACCGGGCTTGAAGTTCACCGGGCTTCCCGAATTTGTAATATCGGGCATGGAGGACAGGTGCTCATTTCAAAAAAAGTCCATGACAGAGTTAAGGGTGATCTGCCACCCGGCGTTTCGCTTGAAGAAGTCGGAAAGGTGCAACTGAAGGATTTTGAAAAAACAGATCATTTGTACCAACTCGTGATTTCCGGCATTGAAAATGATTTCCCTCCGCTAAGGCTTGGTACCACCAAGGCAAATGTGGCAGTGATGCCATTTGTCAACCTAAGTGACGATCCTGGCCAGGATTATTTTTGTGAAGGCATCTCTGAGGAAATCATTCTGGCACTGGACAATACGGCAGGCCTCAGCGTTGTGTCCCGTTCTTCTTCCTTTGCCCTGAAGGGCAAACGGCTCGATGTTCGGGAGAAAGGCAGATTGCTCGGCGCCAGTGCTGTGTTGGAAGGGACGGTCCGGAAAAAAGACAGGCAACTAAGAATTTCCGTGGAGTTGGTAAATGCCGAAACCGGCACCAACATCTGGTCAGGCCGCTTCGACCGGCAGCTCAAGGATGTTTTTGAGTTGCAGGATGAAATTGCCCAAAATATCGTCAGTGCATTGGAAATCAAGCTCGTGCCCGAACGGGAACACGACATCCAAAAACGACAAACCAGCAACGTCGAAGCCTACGATTTTTACCTGAAAGGCAGGCATTCCTACTACCAGTTTAGCCGGAGTTCTGTGAAGCAGGCCTTGAAGATGTTTCAAAAAGCCATCGAAATCGACGAAGAGTACGCACTTGCTTACGCTGGTTTGGCTGATTGTTACTCCTACCTGTACATGTACGATCAGAATTCAGAAGACAATTTGAAAGAAGCCATCCTTGCCAGCCTGCAAGCCATGGAGCTTGCTCCGCAAATGGCCGAGGCTCATGCGTCACGGGGGGTGGCTCTCACTATCAAAAAGCAATACAAAAAAGCAGCAGCAGCATTTGAAAAAGCCATTGAGTTAAACCCTTCCCTTTTTGAGGCATGGTATCATTACGCCAGGGCTTGTTTTTCGCAGGGAAAAATGGACAAAGCGGCCCGCTTGTTTGACGAAGCCAGTCGCTACCGGCCTGATGATTACCAGTCTGTGCTGCTGGCTTCCCAGGCTTACGAAAATCTGGGCATCACTGTATTGGCAGCAAAAGCCAGGCAAACCGGTGTTTCGATCGTTGAAAAACAACTCCAGCACAATCCAACCGATATTCGTGCGCTCTACCTTGGCGCCAGTGCATTGATTGCAAATGGTGAGACGGGGAAAGGACTCGACTGGCTGCGGCGGGCGCTGGCCCTCGAGCCGGACGATCCCATGCTGCTTTACAATGCAGCATGCATTACCGCCATGTTGAACAAGGAACAGGAAGCATTACATTACCTGGAGCAGTGTTTCGCAGCCGGATTCAAGCAACGGGGGTGGTATGAAAACGATGGAAACCTCAACAGCATTCGTGACCATCCCAGGTTCAAAGAGTTGTTGGATAAAATGGAATAACACAGCAGGTTGAACATTTTATAAATCAATCTATCTACCTTGTTTTTCATTCTATCGAAAAAACTCCCTGCTCACCCAACATTTCCACTTTTTTTGAAGTTAAATCGGATGTCTCATTTCCCAATGCCAAAATCATCCAACTAAAATTCATCACCATGTCCCGACTGAAAAAATTCTTTCTCGTTTGTTCCGGCGTTACTGACGCAATTCTGGAGCAATGCCCTTCCGACGAAAATAAATATGCAGGTATTGGCGCCACGGTATTTTTCACCGGCGTACTGGCTTTTTTCTCCTCGGCCTATGCGCTTTTCACGGTGTTTGATTCCTACTTCATGGCCATCACGTTCGGGTTGGTTTGGGGGTTAATGATTTTTAACCTTGACCGTTACATCGTGTTGAGCATGAAAAGTTACGGCAAATGGTGGCGTGATTTGATGGTGGCTGTGCCGAGGTTGATGTTGGCCGTGCTGCTGGCCGTGGTTATTTCAAAACCACTGGAATTGAAGATTTTTGAAAAAGAAATCTCTGCCGAACTGGTGACGATGGAGCAGGAGGTTTTCAAAGATCAGGAGAACGGTGTGAAGGAAAGGTATGCTATCGAGATTGAGGCGCAGCAGCAGCAAATTGCGCAGCTGAAAAATGAAATCAGTGAAAAAGCTGCCGCCCGTGATACCCTCGCCATCATTGCCCAGCGGGAAGCGGATGGGACCGGCGGCTCCGGCCAGAAAAATCTGGGCCCGATCTACCGGGCCAAAAAAGCGGACGCTGACAAAGCGCAGGCCGAACTTGACAGCCTGATTGCTCAAACACTTCCCCTGATCCGGGAAAAAGAATTAGCCATCGTAGCCCTGGATTCCGCCATTTATGCCGACATTGCGGGCCTCGACCGCAACAAATACAATGGAATGGCCGCTCGTATTGATGCCCTTTCCAGGCTTTCACAAAAAAGCGATGCGATTTGGTATGCCAGCATTTTTATTACTTTATTGTTTATTGCCATTGAAACGGCGCCTATCTTTGTGAAACTTATTTCTTACCGCAGCCCCTACGACTACCTGTTGCATGAACATGAGCATGTTTATGAAATGAGTAACCTCGAAAAAGTGACCTTACTCTCCAACGAAACGAAAAGCAAGGTGAAGTATGATACCGAAACAGGTGCCCATCTCGTCAATGCCAGAATCGTTTTGCAAAAAGAGCTGATCGATCAAAAACTGAAGGAAAAACTGGAAGAACTGAAAAACCGCCCCTACGATTGGAAGCTTGGCAACAGCTCGCTTGACTAATATTATGAGCAAACTGTCCGGAGAGCTTTCAGGTTCACAAAAATTACATGGTGGTTTCTTCTTGAAACCCGAAGCATTGCATTTTGAAAAAACCGGACCTGTTTAATGGCAAAAAAATCTTACGGCTCCACCTGGTGGGGGCAACAGTGGCTTAATTCACTCTCCAACATCGATTTCAGTAACCGCCTGCCTCGTGGCCGGAGCTATGCCAATACCGGCAAAGTTCGCTCCGTGAAAGTCACCGGCAATCGCATTGAAGCAAAAGTACAGGGCACCCGCCCCAATCCGTATCGTGTCCAGATTATCGTGCCTGTGTTTTCAAAAGCGGAGCAACAGCGTCTTGTCAACGAGGTCGCCCGGAACCCCGCTTTGGTCGCCCGGCTCCTTAACAGAGAACTTCCGACCGAATTGCTCGATTTCGCTGAGTTAAACGATATTCATGTTTTCCCAAAAAGCTGGAAAGACTTTAGCATGGACTGCTCCTGCCCCGATTGGGCCGTGCCATGTAAACACCTCGCCGCCGTCACCTACACCGTCGCTGAAGAAATTGACCGAAACCCCTTCCTCGTTTTTGAATTGCACGGGCTGGACCTGGTGAAAGAACTGGAAGGCAAACGCATTCACATCGCAGATAAAAAAGCCGAACGCATCACCAAGGCGGCTGACCTGATTGCAGATGCCCCTTCCTCCGCTAAAAAAACCGAGGTTACCAGGCCGGACGCCGAACCCCTTGATTTCACCACCATACCTGATGCCGGGCCGGACATTTTGACACTGTTCAAGCCCAGGCCCCTGTTCTTCGATGGCGATTTTAAAGCCGTCATCGAAAAACTTTATGCCGGAACAAGCCGGTCGGCTGCCAAACTTCTCAGCGGGAATGTGGTGCCACGGAAGCTGACCTACTCCATCGAACCGGAAGATCGTCTGCAACTCGTTTTTGATCACAATCTCTTTCTGCGTGATCTGCGGGTACACGATAAAAAAGGCAAAGAGAAGCTGCTGAAACATAGCAGTACGGAAGATCTCATCCAGATCCTGCTGGCGTGGGATCCTGAGGTTTTGCGAAGAACTCATCCCAATACCGTAGCGCTGTACGATGTGTTCTATTTTTCGCTGATGCTGGCAAAGCAGGGTGCCATCATGCCGCAGCTGCTGGAATGCGAACCCGGTACTTTCCGCATTCGCTGGGTGCCTGCCGTCATTCAACAGGAGGTGAAGGCCTTGTTTGAAAAATTAGCCGGGAAGCTCCCTCCTGATTTACTGGTCCTGAACGCTGGCAAAGCAGGAATGACGCAGTCGCCAACGGAAGCCCTCAACTCGCTTAGTTCCTTTTTTATCGGGCACAGCATTATGGAAACATCGGGCTACGACCCGGAGCCGCTGGTGCAATTTTTCAGGTTCACTACGGACGGCAGACCTGTAAAATTTCCGAACCCTGACACCCCGCAGTTGGTCCAGCTTTGGCTCAACAATTTTTACCTGACCCACAAAGACTACGTGCCGCTGGTGAAAGTGGCAGACATGGATGGCAAGTTCGGCATTCAGCTCATGGTCGAGTACCGGCCGGAACCCTTGCAGACGCCCTTGCCACTTAGTGCTATTTTAAAAGAAAAACAATACGAATCGGTACGTTACGATGTACTCAAGGACGTGATGTTGCTGGCCGATTACTTCCCGCACCTCTCCGAAATCGTGGAAGAAGAGGGCGACCTGCAACTGCTGTACGACGGACAGACGTTCGTCGAAGTTTTGTTAAAAATGCTGCCGGCACTCAGTCTGTTTGGCATTCGTATTCTGTTACCAAAATCGCTGAAACATCTCGTGCGGCCTCAGGCTACTTTGCTGGCGAAAAAGTCACCTTCCAAAAACGAAGGTTCCTTCATCAGTTTTGGTGACCTCATGCAGTTCAACTGGCAGGTGGCGATCGGCGACCAGTTTTTACCGGTGAGTGATTTTGAAAAAATGGTCACTAACCTCAACGGCATTGTCAAACTGAAGGACCGTTACATTCTCATCGATGAGGACGAACTGATCAAGCTTTTCAACAAACTTGACGACCCGCCCCGGCTCAACGGTTTTCAGGCGTTGCAGGTGCTGCTGGCCCAGGAATACGAGGGCGTGAAAATCGGCTTGTCGCCCGAGGCGAAGGCGCTCATCCGTGAGCTCGTTCAGCCGGACGAAGTACCCCTGCCGGAAGGCCTGCAGGCTACTCTTCGCCCCTACCAGCTTACGGGATACGACTGGATGCTGAAAAATTCCCGGCTTGGCTTTGGCAGTCTCATCGCCGATGACATGGGATTGGGTAAAACGCTCCAGGTAATTGCGACGCTGTTGAAGTTCAAGGAAGAAGGGCTTTTGAAAAAAAAGAAAGCCCTCGTCGTCGTACCCACTTCGCTGCTGACTAACTGGCAGAAGGAGATTGAAAAATTCGCTCCCGCATTAGTAGCTGCTGTCTATCATGGCCAAAAACGTTCGCTTGGAGTCGTCAATCCCGACGTAATTATTACTACGTACGGCATCGTGCGCAGTGAACTGGATTTGCTGCAAAAAATGGAGTGGTACTGCACCGTCATCGATGAGGCGCAAAATATTAAAAATGCCGGTACAGCCCAGACCAAGGCAGTGAAGTCCATTCCGGCCACGGTGCGGATCGCCATGAGTGGTACACCGGTGGAGAACCGGCTTTCGGAATTCTGGAGCATCATGGATTTTACGAATCACGGCTATCTCGGTTCGCCGAAACAGTTCGCTGAAACCTTCGCCAAGCCCATCCAGAAAGAGCACAATCAACATCAGGCGGAGTTGTTTAAAAAAATAACGGCCCCGTTCATTCTGCGCCGCCTAAAATCCGACAAATCCATTATCGCTGATCTGCCTGAAAAAATTGAAAACAACAGCTACGCCAACCTGACGCCGGAGCAGGCCGCCATCTACGAATCTGTCGTGCGTGAAAGTATGGATCAGATTTATGGAGAGGGCAATGACATTAAGCGGCAGGGCCTGGTGCTGAAGATGATCACGGCGCTCAAGCAGATTTGCAATCACCCATTCCAGTTTTTGAAAAAAGGTAATTCCTCTCCTGCTCTTTCCGGCAAAGCTGACCTCTTGCTCAGCCTGCTCGACACCATCTACGAGAACAATGAGAAAACGCTCATCTTCACCCAATACCGTGAAATGGGCGAGTTGATTATGGGTTTTCTCGCTGACACCTACGGAAAAGAACCCCTCTTTTTGCACGGCGGCACGCCCCGCCCTCACCGCGACAAAATGGTTGAGGCTTTCCAGAACGACCCCTTCGCTGATACTTTCATCCTCTCGCTGAAGGCCGGTGGTACCGGACTCAACCTGACAGCCGCCAGCAATGTCATCCACTACGACCTCTGGTGGAATCCTGCTGTGGAGGCACAGGCTACTGATCGGGCCTACCGCATCGGGCAGGAGAAAAATGTGATGGTCTGGCGCATGATCACACAGGGCACTTTTGAGGAAAAAATCGATGAAATGCTGAAGATGAAAAAAGATCTGGCCAATCTGACCGTGGCTACGGGTGAGAATTGGATCGGGAATTTATCCAACGAGGAACTGAGCAAGCTGGTGATGATGGGGGCATGAGGTTTTCATTTTTCAAAAAAAATTAAGCCAATACAGTGAGGAAACTCAATCGGATAACTCAAGGGACATGACAGCTACTACTTACCTGCATTTTGAAACTGAGCGCCTGATCCTTCGGCCCACCGCCGAAGAGGATGCCGGTTTTTTAGTGGAGCTAATGAATACGCCGAAGTGGATAAAATACATCGGCGACAGAAATATCAGGACGGCTGAAGATGCGGCCGCCTACGTTCGGCAAAAAATGACGCCTCAGTTACAACGTCTGGGTTTTGGCAATTACACGGTCATTCGGAAATCAGACGGCGTCAGTATGGGCACTTGTGGGCTGTACGACCGTGAAGGTTTGGAAGGGGTGGATATCGGCTTTGCCTTTCTTCCGCTTTACGAAAAACAGGGCTTTGCTTTTGAAAGTGCTAAAAAAATCCTGGAAGCGGGCATTCACCAGTTCAAGCTCCCACAGATCAGCGCCATCACGACCAGAGAAAATGTTGCTTCGCAAAAACTGATTGAAAAGCTGGGGCTGCGTTTTTCAAAAATGATATCCATCCCGAATGATGAGGAGGAGCTGATGTTGTACGAGCTGAAGGTCGGTTGAGCTGAACCTGGATCAATAAATTAGCGGCTCTCCCAACTCCCCTGAAAAATCTTCACCTTTGTGCTTTAAACATCACAACTTAAAAGTAAGGCGCTGAAGGTGTTAGAACTCAGCAGCAGTTTTTACGTTGAAAGAAGATCAGTTGGCGTTTTAGTACGTTAGCGTATTGGAGAAGCAGGGGATGTAATTTAAAATTTAGCACAAACTGCCAAAACGCCAAAACACTAAGAATCCGGCAAATTCAAATAAAATACATGACATTTAAGGAACTCAACCTCGAAGAATCCCTACTCCGGGCACTACAAGAAGAAGGATACGAATCGCCGACACCCATTCAGGCACAGTCCATACCGCACTCGCTTAAAGGCCGGGATTTGCTGGCCTGCGCACAGACCGGTACGGGTAAAACGGCTGCGTTCGCCCTGCCTATTTTACAAACGCTGCATGGCGAGCACCTTTCCCGACAAAAGGAGCGGCCCATCAAAGCCCTCATCCTGACGCCTACCCGGGAACTGGCCATCCAGATCGAAGAAAGCTTCAAAGCATACGGCCGGCACATGCGACTGCGTAAGCTCGTCATCTTCGGCGGTGTCGGGCAAAACCCGCAGGTGGAAGCGCTCCGCCGTGGCGTGGACATCCTCGTTGCTACGCCGGGCCGCCTGCTCGACCTGATGAACCAGGGATTTGTTTCTTTGAAAGACGTCGAAATCTTCGTGCTCGACGAGGCCGACCGCATGCTGGACATGGGCTTCATTCACGATGTACGCCGTGTGATCAAACAATTGCCGGAGAAGCGCCAGACGCTGTTTTTCTCCGCCACCATGCCCCCTGAAATTGCAAAGCTGGCCAACGACATCCTCACAGACCCCATCAAAGTGGCGGTTACGCCCGTCTCTACGACCGTTGAGGCCATCGAGCAATCCGTCTTTTTTGTGGATAAAAGACAGAAACGTCGCCTGCTGCTTCACCTGCTGAACAACGCGGGTGTGAACAATGCGCTTGTTTTTACCCGAACCAAGCACGGCGCCAACCGGGTAGCCCAGGACCTGAACCGATCCGGCATCAGTGCCATGGCCATTCATGGGAATAAGTCTCAAACGGCCAGGCAGAATGCGCTGCAAAATTTTAAAACAGGAGAAATCCGGGTGCTGGTCGCAACTGACATTGCTGCCCGTGGCATTGACATCGACGAGTTGACACACGTGGTCAATTTCGACCTGCCGAACATTCCCGAAACCTACGTCCACCGCATCGGTCGGACGGGGAGGGCCGGGGCCAGCGGCATTGCTTTTTCATTTTGCGACGAAGAAGAAAAAGCCTACCTGCGGGATATTCAACGCTTGATCGGTCTCAAAATTCCAATCGTGGAAGATCACCCATATCCACTAGGCCAGCGTTTCGAAGATGACACGCCACCTCAGCAGGAGCGTCAGCGCCGGGACGATCGCCGGTCTTCCCAGCCGCAAAGAAACCGGCCGCAGCGTTCGTCCGGCAGGCAGGAAAACGCAGCGGCGGAAGCGTCCGGCTCTCAGGAAGAAAAGCCAAGGGAGGAAAAACAAAGCCGGAACAGCCGCCGGTCATCCAACAGGCGTCGTAACCGTCCGCCACGCCGTTCTTCCAATGATGCCAACCAGCCGAGGGAACCACGGCCGCAGCAGACTGAAAAGCAAAAACCTGCGCCACAGGAAAATAAGCCGGCTGCTGAGAAACAGGACAAGTCAAAGGAAAAACAGGAAAAGTGGTCCTCTTCCATTTTCAAGGAAACATCCGGCAAGAAGGGTTTTATCATTAAAAGCGACCGGGATGAGAGCCGGAGTCGCCGGGGAAACAGGCCGCCGAACCGGGGTGGGAGGAAGTGAGAATTTGGTAAGCGTATTCAGCAGCTTATTTTTTTTTCAAGTGCTCGATATCGTCTTTATCTTTTGCGCGGCCAGAGGCGGCTTTTGCTTGAAGAAGGTCATTGATATGAATGACTCTTACGTTCAGGCCCTCTAAATCATGAATTTCTGCTTTTTGAAAAGCCATCCCGAAATCCAGCCCTTTGGCATAAGTCATCAGATCAATGCTGACGGGCGATGAGCCGAAAGTGAAAACATCCGTGTCCGGGTTTTTCAAAAAATTATCCTCTGTCATATCAAACACCGGCATTCCGAATTGCCGGAACGCAGCCACGATTTTAACATAGTTGTCTTTAGTTTCCCGTACCCAGATATCCATATCTCCGGATAGCCATGCAGTATGACGGCATACCCGCCGAGGAGGATATAATCCACGCCGTTGTCGTTTAAAGCTCGAATGAAATCCTGAAAATCCGGGTGAAAGATATTGCTCATCAAGCATCGTGTTTGCGCATCGAAAATTTTGTTTTATCGATACGAGGTGGATGTTGAAAGTCTAAATTCCAGGCTGCACAGATGAGATAGTAGGCTGACCGTAATCGTTCTGCAGGTGTTTTAGAAAGCCAGTAAGTCAATTGATGATCTGCTTCCTGAAAACTTTGTTGTTTGAATTTTGTCCGGTCAAATCGAGGGTACTCCATGATGTAGACATGCATTGACGTTATAAGTCGCTGGTTACCTGGTGTGCAAAAATACCCAATAATTCCGGGGATTGTGCTACATTCTTCAACCTGCCATGTTTTATCTTTGTTCCCTCTCTTCCACTTTTACAAACCCATTCCACCCGATGTCCATTTTTCATTTAGAATCAAATTACAAACCCACGGGCGACCAGCCGCAAGCGATCCGCCAGTTGGTCGAAGGCGTGCAGAACGGCGACCGGGCGCAGGTACTGCTCGGTGTTACCGGTTCCGGAAAGACCTTCACGATGGCCAACGTCATCGCCCAGCTCGACAAGCCTGTGCTCATCCTCACGCACAATAAAACCCTGACGGCGCAGCTTTATGGCGAGTTTCGGGAGTTTTTTCCTGAAAATGCCGTCGAGTATTTCGTCAGCTACTACGATTACTACCAGCCTGAAGCCTACATTTCTGTCACCGATACATTCATCGAAAAAGACCTGAGCATCAACGAAGAGGTGGATAAACTTCGCCTGCGGGCTACCTCATCGCTACTGAGCGGACGGAGGGACATCATCATTGTGGCCTCCGTTTCCTGCATCTACGGTATGGGCAACCCGGAGGATTACACCACCGCCATCATCCGCATCCACGAGGGGCAAGCAGTGTCGAGGAATGTTTTTTTGTATAAACTCGTCGAAAGCCTGTACTCCCGCACTGAGCATGATTTCAAAAGAGCCACCTTCAGGGTGCGGGGCGACACTGTGGACATCAACCTGCCCTACGTGGACTATGGCTACCGGGTGACTTTTTTCGGCGATGAAATCGAAACGATCGAGCGCCTCGAAATCGAAAGCGGCAAGACGATCGAGCGACTGCCGAACGCCGCCATTTTCCCGGCCAATCTTTACATCGCCCCGAAGGAACGCATGGCCGAGATCATCCGTGAAATCGAGGATGAGATGTTCGAACAGACGAAATATTTTGAAAAAGAACAACGCTACCTCGAAGCCAAGCGCATCAAAGAGCGCACCATGTTTGACCTCGAAATGATCAAGGAACTGGGCTACTGCAGCGGCGTGGAAAACTACTCCCGCTTCTTCGACGGCCGTAAGCCGGGCACCCGCCCGTTTTGCCTGCTCGACTATTTCCCCGACGATTATTTGATGATCGTGGACGAGAGCCACGTCACCATTCCGCAGGTGCGGGGCATGTGGGGCGGCGACCGTGCCCGCAAGCTCAACCTCGTCAACTGGGGCTTTCGGTTGCCTTCGGCAATGGACAACCGCCCGCTCAATTTTACCGAATTTGAAAGCCAGGTGAACCAGGTCGTTTTTGTCAGTGCCACGCCCGGCGACTATGAAATGGAGCAGACGGGCGGCGTCATCGTCGAGCAGGTCATCCGCCCGACCGGGCTGCTCGATCCGCCCATCGAAGTGCGGCCCAGCATCAACCAAGTGGACGATTTGCTGGATGAAATTGACGAGCGCATCGGGAAAGACGAGCGGGTACTCGTTACCACACTCACCAAACGCATGGCTGAAGAGTTGGCCAAATATTTAACCAAGCTCGATATCAAAGTCCGCTACATCCACTCCGAAGTGGAAACGCTGGAGCGGGTGGAAATCCTGCGGGACCTGCAACTCGGCGAGTTCGACGTGCTCATCGGCGTCAACCTGCTGCGGGAGGGGCTGGATCTGCCCGAAGTTTCACTCGTCGCCATCCTCGACGCCGACAAGGAAGGTTTTCTTCGAAACGACCGCTCCCTCACCCAGACGGCAGGGCGTGCTGCCCGAAACGTCAACGGCCTCGTCATTTTTTATGCTGATAAAATAACGGAGTCTATGCAGCGCACCATCGATGAAACGAACCGCCGCCGTGCCATCCAGATTGCTTACAATGAGGAGCATGGCATCACGCCGCAGACCCTGGCCAAAACGAAGGAACAAATCCTTGCCCGCTCCTCCGTCCTCGACATTCGGGGCAAACGGGAGTACTACGTCGAGCCGGAAACCCTCAGTATCGCTGCCGATCCGGTGGTGCAATACATGACCCGTGATCAGATCGAACGGCTGATCGCCGAAACGGAAGATAAAATGCGGAAAGCGGCGAAGGATTTGGATTTTATTTCTGCAGCAGGGTACCGGGATGAGATGATGGCGTTGAAGGAGCGGTTGAAAGGAGCTTAGCATTTTTGTAAAAATACCCCTACATTGCACCGAATTTCATCCTCGAAATATGAAAAAATTCTACGCATGGCTACTGCTTACCGTATCCACCTGCCAGTGGATCGGTGGTCATGTGTACTTCGAGGTTAGCTATTTGATCGAAATTGAACACCGGATGGATGAGGCGGAGCAGGCCATTGCCACCACCGTCATGGAGGAAACCGGTGTGGAGGCAGTCGTTAAAATCCTGCAAGAAGAGAATCTCACACCGAGGGGTTACATCTATAGCGACTTCTTTGCTTTTTCCAAAGAAATCAATGATGAAACGGTTTACTACGCCCTTTCGCAAGATTCCAGCGACGTGAGCTACGAGCAAGTTACCCGCCAGCAACAGTCGCAGCAGGAACAGAATGAAAAAGCAGCGCAACTTAAAAGCCTGCACCAGGATTTTACTATTCCGGCAATTGAACTCCCGGTTGCAAAGGTTGCGGTCGTTCCGTCTTCTAATTTTCAACACTCTGCACTTCACCATCAACTTTTTATTTCGCTACTCACCCCACCGCCCGACGCAGTTTGAACCGGGCAATCTTTCGTCAACGTTGGTCTTGTTTGTCGTCTCTTTGAGTAAGGGAAGAGTACGTTTTTGCAGTTTCATCTGCTGAAATTTTTGCACTTCCACACCTCGCTGCGAACGGCAATAAAATTTAATCATCCATTTTTAAACACCGCCAGATCGGCTTGCCGTCCTGCACATGCAAGGTCGGGGCTGCAAGCCGATGGCAAACAATTTTCATTCGAAATATGAATGCAAGAATCACTTTCGTCTTTATACTTTTCTTTTCAACATTTTTTTTGGTGAAAAACGGGCAGTCGCAGGGTTGCGTCGCTATTCGTGGCGGCATGGGCTGCACGGGCATGGCCGTAGGTGGCAATAATCTCATTTCGCTGGGTAAGGGGCAATGGCAGGCCTCGCTGGGTTACCGTTATTTCAAATCCTTCCGCCACTTCCGTGGCTCCCATGAGGAAACCGAACGGGTGGCTAATAACACAGAAGTGGTCAACTACGCTCACACAGCAGACTTCGGATTGTCCTATGGTCTTAGCAACCGTTTTTCAATCAACGTCAACCTCCCGGTCAATTTTTACGACCGCTCTTCGCTTTACGAGCATTACGGCAACTCAATTGAAGCCAATCCACAGCAACAGCGTTTTCATACCGATGCCAGCGGTATCGGCGATTTGCGGGTATCCGGTACTTACTGGCTGTTCGATCCGGAAAAATTCATGAGCAGTAACCTTTCGATTGGATTGGGCGTCAAGGCTCCTACCGGCAAATCAAACGTGCAGGGGAATTTTCACAAACTTGATGAAAACGGCCAGGACTACACCATTCAACGGGCTGTGGACCAGTCCATCCAGTTAGGTGATGGCGGCTGGGGTTTCAACATGGAGTTGCAGGGTTTTCATTCTATTGCTCACAAAGTTTCGGCTTATTTCAGCGGTTTTTATCTCTTCAACCCCCGCAACACGAACAATACGCTGACGAGGGGAACGCTCGCAAACGTTGACCCGCTCATTGCCTATCATTCGGTCGCTGACCAGTATTCGGCGAGGTTGGGTTTGAGTTACGTTGTGCTGCCGCAATCAAATGTCGTGTTCAACCTGGGCGGCCGGATTGAGGGCGTACCGGCCAGAGATTTGATTGGAAAAGAGGAAGGTTTCCGCCGGCCGGGTTACGTGATTTCCGCCGAGCCGGGCATTTTTTATTCGTATAAAAATGCCACTCTCTCACTCAGCGTACCGGTTGCGCTTTATCGGAACCGGGTGAAGAGTGTTTACGACATCAGAAATGATCGCCACGGTGATGCAGCCTTCGCTGATTACCTGGTGAGCGTTTCGGCGGCATACCGTTTTGGTGGAAAACATGCTGCCATGCAACATGGCGGGCTGTTCAAAGATGTGCCTGCTCCGAAAAATTGAAAAAAGAAAATCCCGGTCAGGCAACGAGGCCTGCCGGGATCCTTTTTCACCAACTAAAATCATTAATCTTATGCTTAAAACTTGATCGAGCGTATTTTCAAAATTCTCAAACCGCTTCCGGCTTTTGAACCATGTGTTTTCCTCAAACGAGTCGTATTAACAGCAATCTGTAAGAAAGGTTTTTAAAAAAAAGAAGAACTTGTTCTTCTGGTAGGAATTTGACATTAAGACAAAAAACGGCGCTTCAATTCAGGCGTTGGCAGCCAGCATTCGTCTTTTTTTCCGAACCAGCGGTAGCGATTCCTGGCTATCCAGTCGTACACGATATTGCGAACAGGGCGGGGAACTATGTAAAATAACTGCATCAACCGCCACCAGCCACCCAGTTTTTTCGAAATCTGTAAAACCACATCCGAGCGGGTGTAGGCTTTGCCGTCGTCCACCAACACCACTGTGTTAAGTTCATCCGTTGGCAATTTGAATTTTTTTAAAAATGCCTGACCTGCTTCCGATTGCAGAGAAGCGAATTGGAAGATGCCTTCCGGATCCTGGCGGATGACGAACTGGACGGTGGCATTGCAGAGGTTGCAAACGCCATCGAAAAGTAGAACAGGGGATTGAGCTTTGGGTGTTGAGGATTGAGAATTTGACATATTGTTGAAAATCAGCTTTTTAAAAAAATACTAATTGTGTTGACGGCATTTTGAAAGCGGTGGCGGTTCACGCCTGCCAGTTCAACAAATTCAGCATTGAGAGCTGTGAGCTCTTTTCGGTAAATTTCAAACAAAAACTCCCGGTCGCCCGGGTTCTCCCGTTGAGGGTCGAAAGCCCAGGGTACATCTGGTTGACAGAGCAGGTAAAGGTCGTGACGTCGCTGCTGACACTGCTCCAAAATCCACGGATGGCATCTGCCGTACCGAACTTCCGACCAAACCTTGATGACTTCCAGGCTGGTGTCGAGAAACAGCAGGCCGTTTGCTTTTTTTGAAAAACTTTCCTCCAGTTCCACCTGCCCTTTGGCTATTTCGAGTAAGTCATGCTGTTCATAAGGCCGGTGCAGATCGTCCAGATAGCTGCGTGCGAACTCCGGCACCCAGATCGTGCCGAAGTGCCTGGCAAGCTGCTGTGCCAGCGTCGTTTTTCCGGTGCTTTCCGGTCCGGTGAGGACAATTTTTAGCATGAATTATTTTTCAGACTGACTGCCGGAATCCTAATTTTGACTAAAATTTCCGACTGCCAAAACCTAAACAATTATTGCCGCAAATTGGTTATCAAACATTTCCCCTCAGCCAAAAACGCTATTGTTTAATACCTGCAATTTCGCTGTAAATGCACGACATCGAACCATATCACCGCTGGAGAGATCACTACGAATCTGCTGAAGACCGGAACTCCCCGTTCTACGGCCGGATCTATGAGGAGTTTTACTACACCCAGAAAATTTACAACTATTTCATCCACCCGCAGTGGGATGAGTTTGGCTCCCAAACGCTTTACATGAAGGTGCTCTACGCCGACTACGACCGGGGCTATGCCATTTTCGAAATGCTCGGCGAATGGAACGACTGCCTGCATAACGACGTGATGTTTCTCAAACGGGATGTGGCCGATGAGTTCATTCAATCCGGCATCAATAAATTTATCATCATTGGTGAAAATGTTCTCAACTTCCATGCCTCCGATGACTGCTACTACGAGGAGTGGTACGATGATGTGAAGGACGAAGGCGGCTGGATTTGTATGCTGAACCTGCTTCAACACGTTGAGGAAGAAATGCGGGAAACAAATCTTCACTACTACGTTAGCTTTGGAGGTAAACTTAATGACGTAAACTGGCGGGCGCTTTCACCCAAACACCTGCTGCGCAAAGTGGAGGAACTGATGACCAGGCGGCTGGCCGCCGGTGGTTAAATTGTTTTCACCCAGGTCAAACGCCAGTACCAGATATATTCTTCGCTGCCTTCCTCGCTGATATTCCGGTTGCGCAATTCCGGCCCCGTTTCCAGTTTGCTTTTTTCATTGAAACGATAGCCCAGCCCGGCATACCCTCTTGGGTTACTGTAAAAAATAAACCGCTCACGGGTGGGCGTGACGAGCCATTCAGCCGAAGTGTTGAGGTAAAACTCCCGGTCATCAAGTCTTTCGCCCTCCAGCGGGAAATCGAGCGAAAGCCGGTAGCGCAGGCGCAGGTCAAATTCAAAATCGTCATCATCCTGCCTTTGCACAAAACGTTGCTCTGTTCGCAGCCGATTGCGCAGGCGGTATTTGCCGAACCGGGTAATGTGAGTAACCTGCTGCCAGGGCCGGATTTCTTTGCCGGCCATTTCGGTGAAAGGCTGACGGCGGCGAGCGACAAGGCTAAAGGCAAAATTCCAGTCGGGACCCGCATCAAAATTCACGCCGCCGGAAAGGTCGAGCGTGAGCATTTCAGCAGCGTTCCGTTTATCTCCGCCGGTGTGTTCAAGAAAAATAATCTCGCTGCCGGTCTGAAAAAAATAGTCCAGCCTGCCGGTCAGTTTTCCATCAATCTGGACGTTTGGTACCACACCGTACAGGCTTACATTCTGCGCTTGCACGGTCAGTTGGACGAGTAACGCCAGCGGGGCCAGGCAGATTAGTTTTTTGATCATCAGTACAGCGTGATGTTGTTGGTTGGTAAAATGATCTTGCGACGCATGACCAGGCGGCCATCCGATTCGAAGAGGTATTCAAAAAAAGCGGTTCCTTCTTCGTTTTTGCCTTTTATTTCAACTTCGTAGCGTTTCTCCAACCGCCCGGGAAGCGTTTGCTCCTGCACCTTTTTCAGTTTGAATTTTTTAAAATCTTCTTGAAACTGTTTGTTGATGCTGGCCTGAACAGCGGCGGGTATTTCCTTAAATTTCACCCGCTTTTCAATGTCTTTCAGTGATCCGTCATTCAGGAATTCCACGCTGTAGCAGGATTTATGCCACTTGAATTTTGCCTCAAAATTGGTGGTGTCGCCATCCGACTCGAGGTAGAAACGATTGCACTTCCGGTCGCCGAATTTGTCGTTCAGCCAATCAATGGCGGCTGGCGGAAAATCCTGCTCGGGAATCCTTTTTTCCATTTCAATTTTTTGAGCCAAAAGAGTTTGACCGAAGACCGCCAAAAGAAAAACAAATAAGCTTGATTTTTTCATATTTAATCATCTCGTTTTGAGAAATCGAGGTTGTGAAAAAGTACAATTTGCCACTGCGGCCGTCGCCTGTTTTCGAACAGTTGATACATCAGTCCGGTCTCTGCTCTCAGGCCGGGGCTGATGACGTAGCCCAGCGCTCCGTAAACCCGGTTTCGGTCAAAAACGGGTGATACTGCATTGATAAACAGTTCGTTGTAAGCTGAAAGGTAAACCGTTCCGGTGGTGCGTTCGGGCTTGTTCAGGCATAGGTTCAGACCAAGGAAGTAGCGAAAGCGAATTTTAAAATCGTCCTGTACGAAGCGTTCCTCGAGCCGGTACCGGTGAGTCATGTAAAGTCTGCCGAACCGCTGGCTGGTGATGAGTTGCTGGTAAATGCGGTTTTCGTTGAAACCTCGTTTTTCATCCGTGTTACCAATGTAGTTTTCTGTACGGAAAAAACCGTAGCCCAGCGCAACCTGTGCGCCCGTTCCCACAAAATCGTAGGTGACGGCAGAGCGGACGAAGAACTGCTCGAGGTCGCCGGCGAAGTTGTAATTCCGATGCTGACTTTCGGCCCAGATGCCCCACTCCGGTGTCAGCTTAGCGTGTCCGAAGTAGATGAACCAGTTGCCCAGGTCGCCGGGTTGGGCTTTTGTAAAAAAGGAAAAAGTGACGAAAAGGAAGAGAAAATGTAATTTTTTGGTATTCATGATGAGTCAGAGGATTAATTGAATTTAAAATGTATGTGCAAAAATAGCCGGATGTTGACAATAGAGTTTAGCAGAGGGACTTTTGTTTTCCCGACGGTAAAGTTGGGCAACAGGAGCGTTGGTTATTGTTTCATAAAAAACAGCGGCTCGCCGTATGCAGATTTCCACCGGGGAAAAATTAAAATTGGATTAGATTATCGGCACCTTAAAACTTTCAGGCGGAATATCTATTTTGCCAATTACCAATAAACGTAAAACCTGAATTATGCATCCCATTCAGCGATTTTTTAAACTGCTGGAATTAGACAAAAAGGATATCACGTATATCTACATCTACGCCGTTTTTTCGGGGCTGATAGCGCTAACCCTGCCGCTGGGTGTGCAGGCTATCATCGGGCTCATTGCCGGGGGAAATATTTCCAGTTCCTGGGTACTGCTGATTGTGGTGGTCACGGTTGGTACGGCGCTGACAGGTATTCTCAAAGTAATGCAACTGACCGTTACGGAAACTATCCAGCAGCGCATTTTCACCCGCTCGGCGTTCGATATCGCTTACCGCTTGCCTAAGATCAAATTCGAAGCTGTTTACAGGGAGTATGCGCCGGAATTGGTCAATCGGTTTTTTGACACACTTACGCTCCAGAAAGGAATCCCGAAAATTCTGATGGATTTTTCAACAGGGGTATTACAAATATTTTTTGGGCTGCTGCTGCTGTCGTTTTATCACCCGCTTTTCATTGCTTTTGGTTTGATCCTGCTGGTTTTCGTGGCACTGATTTTCCGGCTGACAGGGCCACAAGGGTTGGCGACAAGTTTGAAAGAATCGAAATACAAATATGAAGTTGCATACTGGCTGGAAGAACTGGCCCGTACGATGGGTACTTTCAAGCTGGCCGGGCGGAGCGACCTGCCGCTTAAACGCACGGATGGTCTTGTCAGTGGCTATCTCGATGCTCGAAAAAAGCACTTCCGGGTACTCGTTACGCAGTTCAGCAGCATTGTCGCATTCAAAGTGGTAGTGACGGGAGGTTTGTTGATTCTTGGCAGTTTGCTGGTAATCGAGAATCGCATCAACCTAGGGCAATTCGTAGCTGCAGAGATCGTCGTGATCCTTATCACTGCTTCGGTCGAGAAGTTGATACTAACGATGGATGTGATTTACGATGTACTTACGGCGCTGGAAAAACTGGGCAGCCTGACTGACATGGCCATTGAAAGCGAACAGGGGATTCCATTTGAAGATCTGGGCTGTGAAAAAGGGGTCGCCTTTGAGTTAAGGGATGTGAGCTACCAGTTTCCGGATGCAGAAAGACCGACACTGAACAAGATAAGCCTTTCCGTTGAGGCTGGTGAAAAGGTCTGTATAGCGGGTTACAATGGGGCAGGTAAATCCACCCTGCTACATATTGTCGCCGGTATCTACACCGACTTCAAAGGATCCATGGAGTTTAATAAAATTCCCTTACGCAACCTTGACATCGTGAGTCTACGGGCACATATTGGAGATATGATGCCGCAGGAGGAGGATATTTTTCAGGGCACTTTGATGGAAAATATTTCGATGGGTCACCATGACGTAACGCTGGAAGATGTGATTGGAGCAGTTGAGAAGGCAGGCCTCAGCGATTTTGTAAAACGCCTGGCTGACGGATACGACACCTTGCTGTTGCCCACAGGGAAAAACCTGCCCCGCAGCATTGTTTCAAAAATCCTGCTTGCCCGCTGCTTCGCTTCAAGGCCTGCCCTGATTGCGATTGAGGAACCTTTTGCCATTCTCGACCGGGAGGAGCGGGAGCGGCTGGCGAAGATCCTGACTGACCGTTCCAACAACTGTACTTTGCTGGCGGTATCTGATGACCCGGTGCTGGCATCCAATTGCGACCGGGTGGTTATTTTGGATGAAGGCAGGGTAGTGGAAATAGGGAGTTTTGAAGAAATTAAAAAGGGAAGGCATTTTCAAAATGTGTTCAAAGCAAGTTGATTATTAAGTTTTTAAAAAATATACACCATGAAGCCTGTAAAAATTTTACCCGTTTTACTACTTGTATTTGGATTGGGGCTGACGGATGCCGATGGACAGAATTGGGCTTTTGGCCTTCACTTGGGGGAGAATATTTCATCGCTTACCGGTGACCAAAGTTATGAGTATCGCCTGGGGTTCATGGGAGGCGTTCACGTTAGTCATTACCTGACTGAAAATGTGGTCATGCGCCTGGAGGTAAACCTGGAGCGCAAAGGCGCAAAAGGCGAGCAAACAGCCCCTGAACCCTTCCCCGGAGAGGCTGAATGGGGCAACGACTACCGCCTCGATTACCTCAGCCTGCCGGTGTTGCTTCGATATTCTACCAAGGGAAAATCAAAATTCATTGCCGGTGGCGGTGTCTCTGTTGATTACCTGATGCAGGAAAAAACGGACTATCCGGAAGGCTCCATTTTTGAAACAGCCAATTTCCGCCGCTTTGATACCGACCTGATTGCCTGTATGGGAGGAGCTTTACCTTTGGGTGAAAAAATGACCTTCACGGTGGAAATACGTGGTATGTGGGGTATGGTAAAAGTGAACAAACCGGAAGGCGTGGCCAGGGAACTGGGCCGGAATATTTCCTGGGGACTGTTGGCGGGTGTTAATTACTATCTTTGAAATTGTGTAAAATCTCATGCTCAATATTTCAGAAAATACCATTCTTGACCGGGTTGATACGAGCCGTTACAAGTCGTTTCAGAAAACCGGTCTGCCAAAGGCCAACCGCTTATTCAAGCGCTGGCTGCTTAGCTCGTTGCTGGTGTTCGTCATTTTGCTTTTTCTGCCTTGGACGCAGAACATTCAAACCAGGGGTCAGGTTACCACGCTTCGCCCTGAGCAACGGCCGCAAACTATCCATTCGACCATTGCCGGCCGGGTGGAGTCATGGTACGTTCGGGAAGGACAGCTGGTGAAAAAAGGCGATACGATCGTTCACCTTTCCGAGATCAAAACAGAATACTTCGATCCCAACCTTGTCAACCGGGCTGGCCAGCAGGTACAGGCTACGGAAGGGAGCATCGGTAGCTACCAGTCCAAAGTTGCTGCGCTGGAAAATCAGATAGCAGCCATGCGCCAGGAGCTGATTTTCAAAAAAGAACAATTGCAGAACAAAGTGCAGCAATACCAGCTGAAAATTCAGTCTGACAGCATCGAACTCTCCCGTGCTGTCATCGATCTGGAAACGGCACAAAAGCAATTCAACCGGACGCAGGAACTCTACGGCAAAGGCCTCAAGTCGCTCACCGACCTGGAAGACAAAAACCTGAAAGTGCAGGAAACGGTAGCCAAAAAGGTGGCGATCGAAAATAAGTTGCTTACCAGCCGCAACGAACTCGACAACGCCCGGCTTGATCTCATCAATGTGCAAAACGAATATGCCAACAAAATTGCAAAGGCCGAGTCGGACAAGTTTACCGCTCTTAGCAGCCGCTACGACGCCGAAGGCAAGCTTCAGAAATTGCAGGTTGATTTAGAAAATTACCGGCAGCGCAGGGGATTTTACTACATCACTGCCCCGCAGGATTGCTACATCACCCAGGCCATCATCACCGGTATCGGTGAGACGGTGAAGGAGGGAGAAGCCGTTGTCAGCATCATGCCTGCCAATGCCGAACTGGCTGTTGAAATGTACGTGAAACCAATCGATCTGCCCCTCATAGGCATGGGCAACGAAGTGAATTTCATCTTTGACGGCTGGCCTGCCTTCGTTTTTTCCGGTTGGCCGAATCTAACCTACGGAACCTTCGAAGGTGAGGTCGTCGCCATTGACAACAACATTGGCATGAACGGCGCTTTTCGCATCCTCGTAGCTCCCAGCAACCCATCAAAACCCTGGCCTGAAGCGTTGCGGCCAGGAGGAGGTGCTCAGGCCATAGCGCTGCTGAACGATGTGCCGCTATGGTATGAGATTTGGCGAAAGCTGAACGGGTTTCCGCCGGACTTTTATGCGCCGGAAGGAGATAAACCGAAAGCTGAGAAAAAATGAACAAGAAGTTGACGATGATAAAAGTTTCGACAGATACGGGCGGCTGCTCTCATGCATGGCTGTTGCTGATATTTCTTCTTTTACCTTTTTTTTCTTTTGGTCAAAACGCCATTCTGACGCCCGAATCCTTTCTCGATAAAGTACGCACCCAACACCCCGTAGCAAGGCAGGCCAACCTGCTCACAGACCAGGCCCGTGCCGCCCTGCTGGCTGCTCGTGGCGGCTTCGATCCCAAACTCTATGGCGATTGGGAGCGCAAATCTTTCGATGGGAAAAACTATTTCAACATCGGGGAAGGCGGGCTGAAAATTCCCACCTGGTATGGCATCGAAGGCAAGCTGGGCTACAACTACACCAGTGGCGTTTTTTTGAATCCTGAAAACAAGCTGCCGTCCGACGGTCAGGCCGTGCTCGGTTTCACTTTGCCGCTGCTGCAGGGGATGATGATCGACGAGCGGCGGGCCAACTTGTTTCAGGCAAAAATTTTACGACAAGCCAACCAGGCCGAGCAACACAACATCCGCAACGACCTCCTGCTCGACGCTGCCAAAGCCTACTGGAACTGGGCACTCGCCAACGCCTGGTTGCAAACTTACGAGGAGGCAGTGCAGGTTGCCACAGTACGCCTCATCGGTCTCCGGGAAAGTTACGAAGCGGGTGACAAGCCGGCCGTCGACACCCTGGAAGCACTCATCCAGGTGCAGGATCGCAGCCTTCAGCGCAACGACGCCCGGGTGGTTTTTCGAAATACGATGCTCGATTTGCAGAACTTTTTTTGGGAAAACGACCTGCCCGTGCCGTTCGACACCACGCAGCGCCCGGTGCAGTTAAGCCTGCTACCACAATTGCCCGCCCTGCTCGATGCCTCGCCCGATGAAATGGCAGCGCAGCATCCGGCCGTGCAAGGCTACGAGTTTAAACTTCAGCAGCTGGAAGTGGAGCGCCGGCTCAAAGCCGAACAACTCAAACCCCGCCTGGACGTGAGCTACAACCTGCTCGGTGATGGCCTCGACCTCCAACCCGGTGAAGACGGAAATTTTGCAGATCTTTTTCGTGAAAACTACAAGTTCGGCATCTCGGCCGGCTTCCCGATTTTCCTGCGCAAGGAGAGGGGCAGCCTGCAACTCGCCAACCTGAAGATTGTCGATACCAACTACGACCTCTCGCAAAAGCGCCAGGAAATCCGCAACAAAATCGCTGCATACCAGAACGACCTTCGAAACCTCAACCAACAAATCCAGCTCGCTTCACAAATGCGGGATAACTATGCTGCCCTGCTCGAAGCCGAGAACGTCAAATTCGCCATCGGTGAAAGCTCACTCTTTCTCGTCAACTCCCGGGAAAACAAGCTCATCGAAGCGGAGTTGAAACTGGCGAAATTACAGGCCGAGTTGATGAAAGCGGAAGCTGGATTGCGCTGGGCGGCGGGTAGGTTGGAGTAAACCTGTTCTTCCTGTTTGGGTACAAAATGCAAAAATGTTAAATTTGCTAAAACCTCATTCAGCCTGCTGAATTTCAGGATACACTTGACACAAACAAACAAACACTTCCCGTTCATTTTGTTTTGGTTGCTGTTTGCCTTGCAACTGGCAGCGCAAGGTTTTTATGTCGAGGTACAGCACTTCGGCCTGGAAGAAGGCCTCTCCCACCGCAACGTCCATTACTCCCTACAAGACCGCCGGGGCCTGATGTGGTTTGCCACGGATTACGGCCTCAACCGCTTCGACGGGTACCGTTTCAAATGGATCACCCAGGAAAAACACGGGCTACAGTCCAACCGCATCACCGCTTTTTATGAGGACAGCGACGGTATGTTCTGGCTCTTGTACGGCTATTCCTCTTTCAATACGTTCAAGCTCACCGGCATTGACCTGTTCCATCCCGTCCGATCAGAAGTGGAACGGTTCGAGGTTCGATTTGCGGACAAGACCGACCTCCTGCCTACCGATATCATTAGCGTGGCGCAGAAACAAGATGGCACCTTGGTATTGCTGACCGAAGCAGGGGAGCTGGTGACTTACACCGGTAGCGGAGATTTTTCGACAGTGCCGCTGCGGAACCGGTACAGCAGGGTGGACAAGTTCCACTGGTCGCCCAACGGCTACTTTTGGTTCAGTGCCATGAGGACAGGGGACGGAGCAGCGGGCCGCATGGTGTTTGCCGTCAATGAAAAGGGAGAGGAGGTCTACACTTTCCCTTTACGACAGCCGACGGATCATGTCTTTTTCTACACGGCCAAAAACAGCCCCAACGAAAAATGGGTCAGTATGGCGCAAATTTCCGAAGAGGGGAAATTCCAGTTTTACGAAGCAACCCCCGCCGGGCAACTGGTCCCAAATGCGGAAGCACTTCGCTACAAAAAATGGAATATCGACTTTTCGTATTTCATGAAAATTGCCGGGTATACGGACGGTGGGGATTTTGCCGTTTTTACCTCGGTGGCCGGGTTTTACTTTGCCGGAAAAGACCCGCCGGTGCTCCATGGCCTGGGCAGCCAATACAAAGACCTCGGATATGCCTTCCCACCTGATTGTACATGGACTGATTTAGCCACGGCCGCCGTACTGATGACCGGGTCGTTGGTGACATCGGGGATGATGACATCATCGGAACTAGTAGGAACGCTTCCCGTTGACCAGTTTTCGCCTACATGCCAATGGGTAGGGTTGGTTGCGTCATCACCCTGTCAGGTGTTCTGCGCATAGAGAGTGATACCGCTAAAGCAGAAAGCAGCAAATAGCAGGAACCGGATCATGGAACCGGCCCGGAAGTTCATTAAAAGAAGGTTCTGCAACCATTTTGCACAAGTGCTTATTTTTTTCTTTTTCATGACATTTCATTTTAAAGGTGAGAAATTGGGTTCTAAAAACCTGCCCGGACGGCTTCTCACTTTAAAAATGAAATGAGTGTCGCCCGGCAGGGTGTTCTTTGTTTTCATCAGGGTCGGGGAGCATCGTCCTGTTTTTACGCTTGTGGCAACCTGGCACTGCTTCTTTTGACACCTACCAGATTTCAAACTTGCGACAACGAAGGATGGCAAGACAGGACCATGATTGTCGGCAGGGGTTCGAAACCCCTGCCGACGTCTAAGTTCAGGTTATGATCACCTGGCAATGACCAGCCGCTTTGTCAGCCTTACACCGTCGGTGAGGGCGCTCACGAAATAGATACCGCTGGTGAAGCGGGCGTCCGTCAGGTCAAGCACCAGCATGTCCTGGCCCTCTTCCAGTTCCATCGACCAGACGACCTGGCCGAGTTGGCCGTGGATGGTCAGCGCCGTGCGGTCCTGGGTGCCGTGCAGGTGGATGTTAAGCACGTCGCCGGCCGGGTTCGGGAACACTTCCAGTTCGGCAGTGGGGGTAGTAGCGTTAAAGCCGGTACCGGGGGCAGCAAGGTTCTGGCCGTTGCAAGGTGGCAGGTAAGGCCCCACAAAATCGTCATGGCCGAAGTGGGCAGGTAAGGCATTTATGTTGATGCAGATTTCGGTCGGGTTGTTCGCCACGTTGTGAACCACCAAGATCTTATTGTTCCCACAATGCCAGGCCGGGTCGTACTGGTTGTAATTCAAAAGCTGTCCGACATCCGGAATGCCATCTCCAACAGGATTCCCGTTTTGGTCAAGTGGCCAATAATCCACACTGTCGTCACCTCCCGGGTAGTTGTCGCAAACATTGGATACGCCGTCGCAATCATCGTCCGGCAAGGTGTCGTCGGATATGGTAACCTCGGCAGTGCAATAGCCAATGTTGCCATTGCCATCATCCGCTGAGAGGGTGACGGAAAAGGTTTCGTCCAAATCATCGCAATCGAAGGTAGTTTGTCCGGTAAGGCTCAGACTTAAAGCACCGCTGCAATTGTCGTAACTGCCATCGTCTATGTCGGCTCCCGATATGCTTGCTTCGCCATACGCATCGAGTTCAGCAGCAATGTTTTTGCAAAACATGACGGGAGGTGCATTATCCGCCACATTGACTGTAATGTCCGTGGTACAGGTGCCACCGTTGCCGTCGTCAGCGGTTACGGTTACGTTATTCGCTCCGAGAACGAGCGTAGTGGGGCTTACCGTAATGGTTAGCGGGTCGCCATCGGAATCGGTGACACCGGTGACCATCGTTTCGTTGATAGTCGCTTCGCAACCGGCATCAGCGGATTGGTCGGCAATGGCTGCGCCGCTGCAATCGGGGGCTGTGTTGGGTGGGGCTGCACCGCTGGCCAGGTAAATGTATCCAATCCCCGGGGTATATCCATTAAAAAGAACATAATCAAAATCAAGATCACCGTCCAAATCCGCTATTGCGGAGTAGTTAACGCTACCTGAGGGATGAACCGGTACCGTAATGCCAGGCATGCCACTTCCGTCGTTTAACCTTATGTACTTGGCGCCACAAAAATCCAAATCCCCGTCAAAATCCATGTCTTTTAAGGCAACCAAACTACTATATCCGCCCCCTGCAACATATTCCACATATTGGGAAGTAAAAGTAAAATCATTATTCCCCGAAAAAACATAGCCAGGAGAGCCACCTCCGATATGTGCCATCACCATATCCATTTTACCATCCCCGTTTACATCACCAAATTGGGGCAGCCAAATATAATATTGGTTAAAAACGAAACCTGTCATAGTGTAGGCACCAGCACCATCATTTTCCCAGATTCGTTTATAAGTATAGGAAGCAGATAAAGTCAATAGATCCAGGTCTCCATCCGCATCCAAATCAGCAAGTGCACAACCTTCATCCCAACTTGGTGCATCAATATCCGGACCGTACGTGAACGTGCCATCGCCATCAGAAAAAAACACATTAATGCTGTAAGGACTTCTTGCTACGACCAATTCATCAACACCATCACCATTTACATCACCAATGGTTGCTCCGTACCATCGGATAGAAAAATTTAAGGGGCGCGGCCAATTACCTGAGGGGCTGTCATAGGAATTGGCCCAAAAGGTAAAATTACCATTGCCATCGTTTTGATAGGTTCCATATTGTGTGGCAGGTGAGCCACCCTTAGGGGCGTAACAGATCCAATCCTGGTCACCGTCTCCATCCAGGTCGGCAAATATACCTCTCCCCATATCCTGTCCGCTGCTGGTAAAATTGCCGGCACCGTCGTTAAAAAACAGATAACCCATCACGATATCCTGGTCGCCGTCATTGTCTACATCCGCAATTCGGACTCTATCATTACCGTCGTACCAATCAGGTATACTGAGTTGAGGCCCTGGTGTGTAGGTCAGCTGTGCAGTGACTGTTGCCTGAAACATCAGGCATGCCCCTATTGCCAATAAGCTCAGGGTGTTAGAAAAGCGGTATGTAAACCGCATTGTCCCGATTTTTAATAATTTTTCTTTCATGATAATTTGATTTAAGCATGTTTGGATCCGGGACAAAACTTCAAATCAACCTGCCGCCACCGGCAGTGGGTTGAAATGGGGCAGGACGTTTGTTTGGAACATCGGCTGGTGCTTTTCCAAACAGGCGCCCTTTCCGAAGGTGCCTGGCGGCGGGGCCGCCAATAATGTTATTAAAATTCAATTTTGCCCGGTACATAAAAAGTATTGTGACATGAAGCTTAGATAAGATCAAAGAACAGGGAGGATGGCGCCGGAGTATCCGCTTTTACGTAGCTATATCCCAATACCATCCTCCCGTAAACAAGTTCCAGATCTTACCTTTGGCCAATGCAACCTAGTCAAAATTGAACTGGCGGAGTTGTCGTTCATGATGGTTATTTCAAGGATGCAGAAAAGTGTAGGGTAATCATCTTTGCTTTTCGCATGCATGGTTGTGAATTGAATTTTTGAATAACAACCGGTTTGTCAGGGTCGTCCTAAAAATAAGGTCAGACAAGTCTGATAAAAAGGACATCGTTGCTGACAAAAGGGACATCGTTGCTAACAAATAGGGACATTATTGGGTAAGCGACGCTAATTCAGGTACGCCGAAGGCAGTTTCCCAAACCGCTCGAGGTAGCGTTGGGAAAAATAGTGGGCATCATGGAACCCGACTTTAAAGCAGACTTCTTTGATGGTGAGGTACTGGCCGGACAAGAGTAGATCCCTGGCCATTTGGAGGCGCATTTCCCGCAGGTATTCGATGGGGGTCATGCCGGTAGCCTTTTTGAGGCGCCGCCGGAATTGCCGCAAGCTGAGGTACATTTGCCCGGCTGCCCATTCCATGCTAAACTGCTCTTCATGGAGCTTTTTCATAAAAACGGATTCAACTTTTTCCAGCCATTTGTTATCGGCTGCATCCAGCACGGGTTTCTCCATATCCGCCGACAGCCCATGTTCTTTCGACTGTAGCGCGAACCTGTCCGTTCGGACCCGGGCAAATTTCAGGAGGTTGTTGATCCGGGCCAGCAACTCTTCCTCGTCAAAGGGTTTTGTCAAATAATCATCCACCCCAATGCGCAGGGCTTTGAGCTTGTTCCTGATATCCGCCCTGGCCGTGAGGATGATAACGGGGATGTGCCGCCAGCGATCGGAGCCTTTCAGCCTTTTCAGCAATTGAAATCCATCCATCACGGGCATCATCAGGTCGGAGAGAATGAGGTCCGCTGGTGCCTGGGGGGAAGCGTTTAACCAGTCCAGGGCGGCTTGCCCGTTTTCCACGGTATTCACCTGACAATAGGGGGAAAGGATGGTTTCGAGGTATTCCCGCAGGTTGTAATCGTCTTCGACGACCAGGATGCTGGCCGATGCGATGGCAAGTGTAGATGGCTTTACCGGACGTGCTAACGGCCCTGCAACCATTCCGTTTTTCATTTCCTCCGCAGTGTCCACCGTCTTCAGCACTTCTTTTTTGGCAAACTGAAAATAAAAAATGCTTCCCTTGCCGGATCCGGGATCTGGGCTTTCTGCCCAAATACCCGCCTTGAGCAAGTCGGCAAATTCCCGGCACAGCGCCAGCCCCAGGCCGGTGCCGCCTTCTTCCGGCATGTGGGAAGCGCCTTCGTGGTCGTGTGCGGCCTGGTAGAAGCGGTCGAAGATGTGCGGCAGGTCCTTGGCGTGGATGCCCCGCCCGGTATCGGCCACCGACAGGCGGATGGAATGCGCCAGGTCGACCACGCTCACCACTACCAGCCCACCTGCCGGGGTGAACTTCAGTGCATTGGACAGGAAGTTCTGAAGGATGGCCTTGAGTTTTTCCAGGTCGAATTCGATACGAAGATCTTCCCGGGCATGGTATTCGACGGTCAGTTGAACCTGTAGCCGCTCGGCATGGGAAGTAAAGGCCGCTACCGTTTGCTGTAAAAAAGAATGCAGGTGAATGGTTGCTGGATGAACGAGCATTTTTCCTGCCTCCAGCCTTGAAAGGTCGAGGATGCTGCTGATGAGTTTTAGCAGGTCACGGCCGCTTTGTTGAGCTTTTTGCAGCAAGCCCGAGTTCCGGGGGTCGAGAGTGCCCGACCGCAAAGCAGAACCAATCGGCCCCAGGATCAGGGTTAACGGAGTTCGCAATTCGTGGGAGATATTGGCAAACAAGCGGGATTTGAACTGTTCCAAAGATTTCAGTTCCCTGGCCTGCCGCTCAATGGTTTCTTTGTCCGCCTGGATTTGCTGCGTTCTTTCTTCTACCGTTTGTTCCAGTTCTTTTTTTCTGGCCTTTATTTCAAAAGTCCGCCATTTGTGCAACAACAGCAGCAAAAACAAAGTGACCAGCACTGCCAGTAGCAGGAACCAGGAGCGCAGGTACAGCGGCCGGACGACCCTGATCCTGATAGCGAGTTCGTTTTCCGACCATTGTCCATTGCCAGATTGGCCTTTTATCCGCAGGAGGTGATGCCCGTATGGAAGACGGCTCATCCGCAAGGCATTTTCCTTTTGATAGGTCCAGTCATGGTCTTCCTTTTCAATTCGGTAGGCATACTGGATATTTTCATTGCCGTCAAAATCCAGGAGGGCAAATTCCAGGCGGAAGAAGCGGTCAGCGGGGTTGAGAACAATGGTGCTGGTTTGTGTCAACCTGGCTGTTTTGTCCAATAGTTTGCCTGATTCCCCGTCGAATTGTTGAAATTGGGTAATGATCAAAGGGGCCTGCAACCGGACGGTGTCCCCATAAAAATCTTTAGGATCAAATGCAGTGATCCCGTTTAAACTGCCGAAAAAAATATTGCCCTGGTTATCCCGGCAATGTGCAATGCGGTTGAATTCAGGATGGCTGAGTCCGTCCTTTTCACTATATCCCCTGACCTGTTTGGTCAATTTGTTAAAAGTGGCAATGCCATTGTCGGTAGCAAGCCAAAGGTTGGAGCGCTCGTCCTCGTACACGGCATACAGGGTATTGTTGGGCAGGCCATCGGCCCGGGTGACACGTTGGATGACACCTTTTTGCGGGTGCCAGTTGACCAGGCCGTTGCCTGCGGTGGCCAGCCAGAAGCCACCATTTTCATCTTTGTGCAAATGATGGATGTTGTCAAAAGGGAGGCGGTAGGTTCCCGTACCACCTTTCCAGAAACGCTCGAACATCCGGCCGGTTTTGATGTCCATCGTGTAGAGCCCGCCGTTCGTCACCACCCAGGTCGTGTCCGAAGGTTCCTCAAAAAATTGATAGACCTGGAAGTTTTCGATATCCTGGTCCCAGTCCCGGATGTCGACCAGGCTGTCCCGGAAAACATATCGCAGGCTGCCCCGTCCCCGGTCATCGAACCAGATTTTTCCGTACTTGTCTTTGTGGATGGTCCAGGCATCGTTGGCAGGCGGCGGCTCAATGTCGAATGTTTTGACTGTCCGGAGCGTGACCGGGTCCACAAAGTGGAGTTTTTTGTCCCGGATAAAAAGCAGGTGACCGGCCGCATCCATGCCGAGGGACTGCTTGGTGCTCGAAAGGTCAATGGCCTGCACCTGCTCCATGGTATTCAAGTCCACTTTCCAGATACCCTGCCCATTTTCAATCATGACAAAAAGCTGGTTTTGGTCATTAACGACCATCCGCCGGCAGGGAAACAACTGGCCCGGGGCTGTGGTAAGCAATTTACGAAACTTGAATTCGTGCAACCTGAACCGGTACAAGCCAAACTGGGTGGACACCCACAGGCCATCATCTTTGTCAAAAAAAAAGTCGGTCGTGTATTTCAGGTGGTCCTGCTGCAAGGTTAGTTCAGGAAGGGAACCATTGGAGGGGAGGAGTCGTAAATGACCAAGGCCGTCAACGGTCCAATAATAACTCCCAGCCTTGCCAATGTGGTTGGCAGGGCGGATCCACTGGATGGCTTGCTTTGAGAAAACCTGCGTGGCAATGGTATCTTCGGTTTGCAGCCCGGTAGCATTTACTTGAAAGAACCGCATGTGTAAGGCGGCCCCGTGCCCTTCCGTACCGAACTCAAAGAGTTTAAATCCTTCCCGTCCCTGGTGGTAAGCAGCTAGTTCAATGGCTCTTTTGTGGGGATACCGGTGCAGCGTGCTACCGTCCTTGCCGATGATCAGTACCTCGAAATCCAGCCCGCCTCTTTTGTCCAAGAGCAGTAGAAATTCACCTCCCGGCATACCGTGGACTTCTACTACGGATTGGGGCCTGCCCAGATCAACGGACAAGGTTTTGAACTGCCCGTCTGCCAGGATGTGCAACTCGTTCTCCGTCACGAACACGGGTGCTCCCTGTCCATTTTGCCCAAAACATTTGACATCCGTGACGGTAAAGGGGGCAAGTTGCCCAAAGGTACGCTCAAAGGAAATGGCCGCTTCGGTCAGGGGGTCAAGAATATCAATGGATTGTGGGGTCCTGCCGAGGTAAGCTCCCGTGTAGAACAACCAAAGCCGGCCATCTGAATCTTCCAGGATATGGTTGATTTCATTGCTCTGCAGCCCATTTTTTTCCTCGGTGTACCAGGTGAATTGATAGCCATCGAAGCGGTTGAGCCCGTACTTGGTGCCCAACCAGATGAAGCCTTCCCGATCCTGATGGATACATTGCACATCCCGGTGGGAGAGGCCTTCTTCTATGCCGTAAAATTGGGTCTGAACAGCAAAATCCTGGGGAGCTGATTGGAAGGAGAAAAGCAGCCACAGACAGATGAATGAGCAGAGTTTGTGTGCACTTGTCAAGGGTTCTCAGTTAGGAAATTCAGCTTGCTGATTGAGGTTGGACAAATATAACATTTTTGGATGATTTACCTTATGCGGCAAGGGTCTGGTTCAAAACTGTGGCCATCGTTTCCACCAACTGTTTCTTTTTCGGCTCAGCAGTGGTCAGCTAGCGCTGCTCGATGTGAGGGCCACAGTAAATAGGGGCGGTACTGGCACCAGCGTTGTTTATGAATTGAACTAAATGATAATACCGGGACGTATTCAATCGGGCCAGGCGGCCAATTACTCTTTGCCGGCATCAACGGACTGAACCTGTTCCGACCGGAAGACATCGTCCTGTTTACCCAGGCGAATTTGGCAACCTCTGGATGAGCAGTGACTATGGCATCATCCAGTTCAACAAAACCTCTCAATTGTCGAGGACCTTCCTGCCCGGCGATGGGCTGCCGCATTACGAGTTCAACCGCATCTCGCATTTCCAATCAAAAAGCGGCCAGCTTTATTTTGGCTACCAGAACGGCGTGACGACATTCCACCCCCGTCGTCGCCTGCTCGAAACGGGGAAACACCTCACCGTCGCCGAGGTGGCCTACGCCGTGGGCTAACAAGATGCCGCCTTCTCCCGCAGTTTCCGCAACCATTTTGGGAAACCGCCGTCTGCATATTTACCTGGCTGAAAGTGATGCATATAGCGGTAGTTGTCACATTACCCCGTACTCCTTTATGAACCAATCCAGGTAAGGTTCCAGCCGGGTGGATCACCCATGATTACGGTACGGCAGGTACTTATACCGTCCGCATCCGTGGCAGCTTCCCCCGCATGGAAAGGCGATTCCTTGAAGCCGTACAAATCACTTTTGTTCAATTGCTCAATGAATTTTGGTTCGTTGTTTTCATTGGCTTTTTGAACGAAAAAGATATATTTGTGAAGGGGGTGAGTGGTTTTTTTTATGGTTGGAATCCTCTCAAAACGAAATCATGAATTACAAATTTTATGGGACGAACCACTTCTGCTTCAGACCTCGAAGATATGAACTTATTGAAAAAAGGGTTTGCGCTAGGCATTTTCATTTTGCATTGTACTTTCCCCTTCCTGGTACAAGCACAGGTCCTGCAATTCAATCATCAACGCCTCAGTGTGGAAGATGGACTGGCCAGTAGAGAAGTGCTCTGCGGGCTTCAAGACCAGAAAGGGTTTTTGTGGTTTGGTACCCGCAACGGACTCAACCGGTATGATGGAAAAAAATTCACACTACTGACCAAACGGGATGGCCTCCAGCGCAACCGGGTGGTTGGATTGGCGGAAGACAAAAATGGCAATCTCTGGATAACCTACGGGGATGTGGAAGGGTCCTACCATACAGACGGAAAAATTGACATTTACGACCCTATCGGTAAAAAAGTCATACCCCTGGAAGAGAAATTTCCAGAGTTGCCCTTTGACCAAAATGGAATCAGCTACTTAATGCCCAATGAGCAGAGAGACATACATCTTCTGGTCAAGCCAAACCTTGTCTATCGTTTTACGGAGGAAAAAGGGTTTCAGTTAGTGGTGAAAACGGACCAAACGGTAGAAAAACTATTGGGCTACTCCACCTACACGCCACACGCCAATGGAGCAAGCATAGCTTTCAATGATTTATATTTCTTTTTGGGAAACCTGCTTTTCATAAACAATGACGCTAACAAAAAAATATCTTACATTAATGAAGAAGGGTTGTTGGAATTTGTCTCGCCTGGCAAAAAAGACAGTTCCTACCAATTGATAATTGAAAAATACACGCAGGACGGAGGTCCGGAAATAGAATATAAGCCTTGCGATGCTCTTACCTACTCAGTTTTAAACAATCTGGATTATTTGGGAGGGCGCTGGAACGACAAATTTGGCCCATCTATCTTACTGCCGCTGAAAAGTGGCCTTTTTGTTTTCAAAGACTATCGGTGCACCCCCTTGCTGCCGTTCCCCTATGAACTCCATACATTTTCAAAAAACCTTTCCTTCTTTAGCGATCGGCAGGGCAATTACTGGGTATGCACGCCCGATGGGCTCCACAAGTTTACGCCTTCTTACAAACGGTTTGAGGTGCTTTTCAACAAAGAGGCTTATGATACTCAAAACCCCTTAGGCAACCAGGTGAGGTGCATTTTAGCAGACACGGTAGGAAACGTTTGGATAGGGGGGGCATTTTGGAGCGGTTTATTATCAACAGGAGGAACGGTCCTACCAGACGCTGTTTAACCAACAGTATGATTGGGTTCATTGCTTTGACAGAAGGGATGGAAAAATCAATATGATTGGCGGTGTTTTTCGTTCCGTGGAAATATCGGACAAGAAAGTTTCCGAAAATTATTTCGCGAGGCATGATTTTGTCAATGGAAATCCAAAGAGGATTCTGTTTTGGGCTGAATTCCCTTTACCAGATCAGCGATATCTTTTAGGCAACGAGGATGGGACGCTTTGGGTTTGGGACATGCGGGACAACAAATTCAGCCCGGTTCCAGCCTGTGGCCAGATAGTACCTCAATCCGGCAATATTTACCGGATTATTTTCAGCCATCAGGACCAACACTATTGGGCTGTAGGCAGTGCGGGATGTTACCGTATCTCCAAAGAGCTTTGCATCACCGATTTTTATGGGACTGGGGATATCGTGGATGAACAACACCGGATACCGTTCTCTGACTTACGGGATCTTTACGAAGATCCGGAGGGCATATTCTGGCTGGCCACCAACGGGGAGGGCCTGCTGCGCTGGGACCGGACAAACAATGATTTTCAATCAATTACCATACAGGATGGACTGCCTTCCAATACCATATACTGTATCCTCCCGGATGAATTCGGTAATCTCTGGGTAAGTACCGACAATGGACTGATGCGGTTCAATCAAGAGACCCGCTTTGTCAATGTCTTTTCTGTCAAAGATGGCATTGCCCACAATGAATTCAACCGGGTAGCCAGCTTTAAGGGTAAAGATGGACGCATGTATTTTGGAGGGGTAGACGGCCTGACAGCCTTCCATCCCCGTGATTTTGAAACGGACCTGTCAGCAGAGCAGATCCCCCTGCAAGTAACGGGTTATTACCAGTTTCTGGCCAAAAAGAATAAACTGACCGACCTCACACCCGAACTGCTCGCTAGTGGGAACATCGCCCTGCGTCCGGGCGATAAGTTCTTCCGCCTGGAGTTTGCCCTGCTGGATTATCGACAACCTGCCAACCATTACAAATATCAGATTGAAGGATTCGATGGAGAATGGGCCTATCTAAGAGAACCTTTGCTGCGCATCAGCGGATTACCTTATGGGAAATACACGCTCCACGTTGCCGGACAAGGCTACTCAGGGGTCTGGTCGAAGAAGGAACTGGCCATTCCAATTCATGTCATACGTCCTATGTACCTTTCTTGGTGGGCCTTTTGCCTTTACGGACTGGCCATCCTATCCTTTTTGAATTTTGTCCGCACATACCAGATCCGTAAACTAAGGGAGACGGCCGACATGTTACGCCTTCGAGAAATTGATGCGCTCAAGACAAAACTGTACACCAATATCACCCACGAGTTCCGTACCCCACTGACGGTCATCTCCGGCATGGCAGAAGAAATAGAAAAGCAGCCCGCAAAAGCTAAAGAGCTCATCCTGCGCAACACCGGCAACCTGCTCCGCCTTGTCAACCAGATGCTCGACCTGTCGAAAATCGACAGCGGAAAAATGCAGGTGCAATGGGAACTGGGCAATGTGATAAGTTTCCTGCAATACCTTTCGGACAATTTTTATTCAAATGCTGAAACCAGACGGATCAAATTGACCTTCTGGCCGGAAGTGAAATCGCTGGAGATGGACTACGACCGGGAAAAAATGCAGCAAATCATTTACAATCTGCTGTCCAATGCCCTCAAATTCACTCCGAAGGGCGGAAAGGTCGTCTTCAATGTCAATGAGGTGGCAGGTACTACCAACACTTCAGGTACCAACGGTGACAATGAGCATTTTCTACAGATAAAGATCTGGAACTCCGGCACGGGTATTTCTGCAGAACATATCAAGAACATCTTCAACCGTTTTTACCAGGTGGACGACACGCATACCCGGACCGGTGAAGGCACCGGTATAGGTTTGGCCCTCACTAAAGAGCTGGTGGAATTAATGGGCGGGCGTATTTCGGTGAAAAGTGAGCCCGGTGAGGGGGCTGAATTCACCGTCTATCTCCCCATTCGGAAGTCCTCAGCCCGAAGCCTTGATTTACCATTGGGAACAAAACCTGAGTTGGCTACAAAAGGTGAGGATATTGAACAAATGTCTTCCATTAGTAAGACAGATCTTTCAGAAAACTATGTCCCCCCGTTGGCCCTCCTCATCGAAGACAATGCCGATGTGGCGATTTATATCCGTACCTGTCTGCAAAACCTGTACACTGTCATCTGGGCAGAGAACGGGCAATTGGGCATCGAAAAGGCCCTGGAAACTGTACCCGATATCATCATCAGCGATGTGATGATGCCGGAAAAAGACGGTTATGAGGTCACCCAATTTTTGAAAAACGACGAACGAACCAGCCATATCCCCATTATACTGCTTACTGCCAAGACAGATGTCGACTCCAGGATCAGAGGACTGGAACAGGGGGCAGATGTTTACCTCGCAAAGCCCTTCCAGAAAAAAGAATTGATGGTCCGGTTGGAAAAACTCATCGAGTTGAGGAGGAAATTGCAAATCCGGTATGCTGGAGGGAAATCCTTCAAATTCCACCAGGCGCCTATCCAGAAGGGAGCTTTAGTGGTCGGAAAAGAAGCCCAAATCGAAGATGCCTTTCTAAAAAAGGTGAATGAAATTATTGAAGAACACCTTGCTGACGCCAACTTCGAAATACCCCAACTTTGCAAGGTATTGCACATGAGCCAATCCCAATTGTACCGAAAGGTCAAAGCACTCACCGGCCAGTCTATTGTAGCTTACGTGAGAAGCTATCGCCTGTACAAGGGCAGGGAACTCCTCCAAACTTCGGGCATGAACGTCTCCGAAGTGGCCTACACCGTCGGCTTTAACGATCCCTTCTATTTTTCCCGCATGTTTTCAGAAGAATTTGGCGAACCACCAGTTCAAAGTCTCAAGTAGTTGTTTTTCAATTAGTTAATGTCTTTTTTTTCAAACAGTTCAGATGGACTGAATCTCCTATTTTATGTATTTGACCAAAACCTCCATGCCCGGAACGAAAATCTCCATGCCTGCCCGGCGGGGAACTTTTAGGTTAGCTACCGGAAATCAGTCAGGCTGACAGGAACAAGTCACCATCAGTCCTTACCCAGAAAGGGGCTCGCCGACTTGTTATTTTTTGCCGGACTGATTCGTCATGACTCACTACCAATACAGTTTGTATCGGTAGGCTTTTTCATCACTTAAACACAATAATTATGAACAAGCTAAGCACCTTGGGATCAGTTGCGAACCATCCCATAGAAAAGATTTATCCAAAAAAGATTTTTTTCCTTTTTGGATTATTATCTGTCCTTTTACTTTTAGCAAGTAACCCTGCAACAGGTCAGGCCCCCTATATAACCACCTGGAAAACAGACAATCCGGGAATTTCTAACGATAATTCCATTACTATCCCCACCTATTCCGGTGAAACTTACAATTACGATGTGGACTGGGATAATGACGGTAACTTTGACGAATTTGGGATCACAGGCAATGTAACCCACGATTTTGGTGCAGCCGGCATTTATACGATTCGGATTCGTGGCACCTTTCCGGGTATTCATTTCAATGGTTTTATCGACAATGAAAAAATTCTGTCCATTGACCAATGGGGAGACATTGTCTGGTCGAGAATGGAAAGCGCATATAATACAGCAACCAATTTAACCTACAATGCAACCGACCTGCCTAACATAGCTAACGTCACCAATATGAACGCCATGTTTCAAAGCGCCCTTAATTTCAATGGGGATATCAGCGGGTGGGATGTGAGCAATGTGACCACCATGGAATTAATGTTCTTTGGTGCAAGCTCCTTTAATCAGGATTTGAACAATTGGGATGTGTCCAGTGTGACGACTATGCGAGCCATGTTTGCCTACGCTACCTCCTTCAATGGGGACATAAGTACATGGGATGTATCAAATGTGACCAATATGTTCCAAATGTTTCAAAATGCATCTTCTTTTAATAAACCCCTGAATAGTTGGAATGTGTCTAACGTGACCGACATGAACAGCATGTTCGCTAATGCCGCTGCTTTTAATCAGGACCTGAGCGGTTGGGATGTATCCAACGTGACGACTATGCAATCCATGTTTTCGGTAGCGTCTACCTTCAATGGAAATATTAGTACCTGGCAACCGACTAATGTGACGAATATGGGGGGCATGTTTTACCAGGCTTCTGCTTTCAACCAGGATATAAATGGTTGGAATGTGTCTAATGTGACCAACATGAACAGCATGTTCGCTGAAGCCGATGCTTTTAATCAGGACTTAAATAGTTGGAATGTGTCCAATGTAACGGACATGGGCAACATGTTTCAACAAGCAGATTTATTTAATGGGAACATAAGTGCCTGGAATGTATCCAATGTGACAAATCTGGGAATAATGTTTTACCAGGCTTCTGCTTTCAATCAGGATATAAGTGGCTGGGATATCACCGGTGCCACTTTTATGAAAGCCATGTTCTTCCAAGCCTATTCATTTGACCAGAATTTAAGTAGCTGGAACATGACCAATGTCCCGACTGACTTGGGGGATATGTTTCTATCGGCCGGAATGTCTATCACCAACTACGACAACACCCTCATCGGTTGGGCATCGCAGTCTGTGAAACCCAATGTAACCATAGGGGTTTATCAATTAAAATATTGCAATGGTGAAGCTGCACGACAATCTCTGATAGACGACTACGGTTGGACCTTCAGTGGCCCGGATTCTAAGGATTGTGGTTCTTTGTGCTTGGATACTGATTTAGATGGTTTTTACGACTCTGCATGTGGAGGGGATGATTGCGATGATACGGATGCAACTATCAATCCCGCAGCCACCGAAATCTGCGACGGCATCGACAACAACTGCGACGGCGAACTGCTGGCCGGTGAAGTGGATGCGGACGAGGACGGCTACATGGTCTGCGAGGGCGACTGCGACGACAGCGATCCCGACATCAACCCCGCAGCCACCGAAATCTGCGACGGCATCGACAACAACTGCGACGGCGAACTGCTGGCCGGTGAAGTGGATGCGGACGAGGACGGCTACATGGTCTGCGAGGGCGACTGCGACGACAGCGATCCCGACATCAACCCCGGTGCCACCGAAGTCTGCGACGGCATCGACAACAACTGCGACGGCGAACTACTGGCCGGCGAAGTGGATGCGGACGAGGACGGCTATATGGTCTGCGAGGGCGACTGCGACGACAGCGATCCGGCCATCAACCCTGGCGCTGTTGAAGTCTGCGACGGCATCGACAACAACTGCGATGGCGAACTGCTGGCCGGCGAAGTGGATGCGGACGAGGAGGGCTATATGGTCTGCGAGGGCGACTGCCACGACAGCGATCCGGCCATCAACCCTGGCGCTGTTGAAGTCTGCGACGGCATCGACAACAACTGCGACG